>DATJSL010000001.1:0-10095 GCA_035504115.1 Steroidobacteraceae bacterium
GTGGGGTCTTGCTGCCAGGGGAGGCTCTTGCGCCCGTGGGCGTCGAACCAGGCGAGCAGCCGGAGGGGAAAGGCCCTGATTTTTTCGCTATTTTCCGGGCCTTGCACGGCTCACACCTTGCGCAAACCGAGACGGATCATAGCTCAAGGCGACTTGCGTTCGGCCGATAATTCGGCTCACGGGTGCCCGCTCGAGGCATCGCTTCGGATATTGAATGCGCAGCTGGCCGATTCGCACGAAATTGCTCGCGACACCGCTGGCGGCCGCGGTCGTCTTGGGGGCCCTGCCGTGGCTCGTCATTGCGCTGCCGCAGTATCGGCTCGGCGTCGTGCTGGGCGCCTTCGGCGTGCTGACCGCGCTCGCCATGGCCGCCTATGCGCTCATCGGCGATGTGGAGCGGCGCCTGCGCGCGCTGCGCGACTCGCTCGCCCCCTGGTTCGACCCCGCCGCGGCACCGCAAGCGGGGGGCGATGAGATCGAGGGGCTCGGCGAGGGTGTGCGCCGGGCGCTGATCCACGCCCAGGAGCGCGAGAGCGAGCTGCACCGCTCGGCCGAGTTCCTGCGCTTCGCGCAGTATGCGGGGGGCTTCGGCATCTTCGATCTGGATCTTGCGAGCGCACAGATCGAGGCGACGCCGCTGTTCTTCGAGATCGTCGGCGTGCCCTCGCATGGGCTCCCCTTCTCGCGCCACGACTGGCTCGCGACCATCCACCCGGAGGATTTCGAGACGGTGGTGCATGCGCTCGGGGATGCCATCGAGAGCGGCCTCAACTTCGATGCCGAGTACCGCACGCTGCTCGCGGACGGGAGCGTGCGCTGGCTCGCGACCCGCGGGGAGGTGGCGCGCAACGCGGCCGGCGAGCCCGCGCGCCTCATCGGCACCGTCACCGACGTCACCGGGCGCAAGCAGCTCGAGGAGTCGCTGCGCCATCGCACCGAGTCGCTCAGCATCGCGCAGACCGTGGCGGGCGTTGCCACCATGGACCTCGACTTCCAGCGCCGCCGCTGGGTCTGCTCGGACAACTTTCACGAGCTCATGGGTCTGCCCGTCTCCACCCAGCTCAACGATCTGCAGGGGCGGCTGCGCAACGTGCACCCCGAGGATCTGGAGCTCATCCGCCGCGCGCCCTTCGCGGCGACGCGCGACAACCCCTCCTACCGCTGCGCCTACCGCCTGGCGCTCACCGACGGCAGCAAGCGCTGGATCGAGGAGAAGGCGAACGTCACGCACGGCGCGGACGGGGAGATCCTGCGCATCACCGGCGCGCTCATCGACATCACGGACTTGAAGCGCACCGAGGCCGCCCTGACCTCGACCGAGCGGCGCCTGGCGCGCACCATGCTCGGCACGCGCGACGGGGTGTGGGAGTACGACGTGCACGGTGATAAGCTGTGGTTCGGTCCGCGCTTCGAGGACCTGCTCGGCTACAAAAGCGGCGAGCTCGCCCACTCGCGCGAGCGCTTCGAGGAGCTGATCCATCCGGAGGATCGCGGCAAGACGCTGCTCGCCATCGTCGAGCAGCTGCGCGAGGACACCAGCTGCGACATCGAGGTGCGCATCCGCCACAAGCAGGGGCACCACGAATGGGTGCGCTTGCGCGCGCAGGTCGAGTGCGACGCGGAAGGCGTGCCCATCTGGTTCGCCGGCTCGATGCAGCTGGTCACCGACCGCAAGCTCGCCGAGCAGGCGGCGCTCGACGCCAAGCTCGCCGCCGAGGCCGCGAACCGCGCCAAGAGCCAGTTCCTCGCAAACGTAAGCCACGAGATCCGCACCCCCATGAACGGGGTGATCGGCATGGCGCAGATTCTCGCCGAGACCCCGCTCGACCACACGCAGCGCGAGTACGTCGACATCATCCGCGGCAGCGCCGAGTCGCTCCTGTCCCTGATCAACGACGTGCTCGATCACTCCAAGATCGAGGCCGAGCGCCTGGAGCTCGAGAACGTCGACTTCGACCTGCGCGATGTGATCTACGACTCGGCCTCCGCCACGGCGCTGCAGGCCGCGGTCAAGGGCCTCGAGCTGGTGGTGAACGTCGATGCCGACGTGCCGGTGCTGTCGCGCGGGGATCCGGTGCGGCTGCGCCAGATCATGATGAATCTCATCGGCAACGCCGTGAAATTCACGCACGAGGGCCACGTGCTGCTGTACGTCTCGAGCCATACGGACGAGACGGGCGGCACGCGGCTGTGCATCGAGGTCTCGGACACCGGCATCGGCATTCCCGCCGATCGGCTCGACCGGCTGTTCAAGACCTTCTCGCAGGTCGATGCCTCGACCACCCGCCACTACGGCGGCACGGGGCTGGGCCTGTCCATCGTCAAGCGCCTGGCCGAGGCCATGGGGGGCGAGGTGGGTGTGGCGAGCGAGGTGGGCCGCGGCTCGCGCTTCTGGATCGAGCTCCCCGTCGCCACCCCGCGCGACCAGCACGGACCGAGCCCGCTCGGCCGCGGCAGGAAGGTGCTCGTGGTCGATGATCTCGAGGTGTGCCGCGCCGGGCTCGCGACCAAGCTGCGCCTGTTCAGCTTCGAGCCGGTCACCGTCGCGAGCGTCGATGAGGCGCTCGCACGGCTGGGGTCGGGCGAGCGCTTCGCTGTCGTGCTGTGCGATGAGCTCATGCCGATGAAGGGCGGGCGCGAGCTCCTGAGCGCGCTGCGCGCCGATGCGCGCCATGCGCAGCTCCCCTTCGTGCTCTTGACCCTGTTCGGCGCCGACCATGCGGCCGTCGGCGAGTGGGCGCATCGGCCCGACGCCATCGGCTTAAAACCCATCCGCGCCTTCAAGCTCGCGATGCTCCTGGAGCAAGCGCTGAGCGGCGTCGCGGCGAAGTCCCGGCCCGCCGACGCCGCGGCGCGGCCCGCCTCGGCGTTTCGCGGCTCGCGCATCCTGCTGGTCGAGGACAACCCGGTCAATCAGCGCGTCGCGCAGCGCCTGTTGCAGAAGCTCGACGCCGAGGTGACGATCGCCAACAATGGCGCGGAGGCCCTCGAGCGCATGGCCGAGGGGCGCTTCGATGCCGTGCTCATGGACTGCCAGATGCCGGTGATGGACGGCTTCACCGCGGCTGCCCGCATCCGCGAGGCCGAGGCGCAGCACGGCAGCGGGCGCGTACCCATCATCGCGCTCACCGCGAACGTCATGAGCGAGGACCGCGAGCGCTGCATCGCCGCCGGCATGGATGCACACCTCGGCAAGCCCATCGTGCCGAGCCAGCTCGCCGATTGCCTGGCGCGCTACCTCGGCGATCAGAACACCCTGCACGACGTCGACCTGATCGCCCTCAGGGAGATCACCGGGGGGGATGCGGACTTCGAGCGCGAGCTCATCGCGACCTTCGTCGCGAGCGGCGACAAGTGCCTCGCCGACATCGTCGAGGCGGTGCGCGCGAGCGACTACGAGACCATCGGCAAGCGCGCGCACGCCCTGAAGGGCGCGAGCGCCAACATTCATGCCCACCGCCTCTCCGCGGCCGCCGCGCACCTGGAAAGCGCGGCGCGCTCGAACTCGCTGCGCGACATCGACGGCCTGGTGCGCCAGGTGAAGGACAACCTGCGCGCGGTGAATGCGCAGCTCAAGAAGGTGGGTTAGGGCCGGCGCCTGGCCGCGCCCGGCGGCGCGGCGCGCTCGCGGGATCAGCCGTGCGCCGAGAGCGAGACGGCCGCGGGGATCTCAACGCCGGTGGTGCGGTTGCGGCCCGCCTGCTTGCTCGTGTACAGGCACTCATCGGCCGCGCGGATGAGGGTCTCGGACTTCATGAGCAGGTCCGGCCCCTGCTCCTCGGTGGAGGCGACGCCGAAGCTGCCGGTCGCGGCCACATCGCCGGCGCGCGTCAGGAAGGGCGTCGCCGTCATGATGGCGCGGATCTTCTCGGCGACGAACACCGCCCCCTCGTAGCCGGTCTCGGGGAGCGCTATGAGGAATTCCTCGCCCCCGAGCCGCGCCACCCAATCGCTGTTCGCGCGGATCGACTTCTGCATGCGGGCGACGAACTGCTGCAGCACATCGTCGCCGGCGCTGTGCCCGCGCTCATCGTTGACCTGCTTGAAGTGATCGACGTCGCACATGACCACCGAGAGGGGATTGCCGTAGCGCCGGCAGCGCTCGAGCTCGCGCGGCAGCTGCTCCATCATGTAGCGGCGGTTGAAGGCGCCGGTCAAAGGATCGGTGATCGAGAGAATGCGGTTGCGCTCGTTGGCGGCGCGCAGCGAGTGCTCGAGCGCGAGGATGCGCCGCCCGGTATTGAGGCGCGCGATGAGCTCGGGCTCGTGCACGGGCTTGATGAGATAGTCATCCGCCCCCGCCTCGAGGCCCGCGATGATGTGCTCCTTGGCATTGCGTGCCGTGAGGAGCAGCGCATAGACATAGCCGTCGAGCTGAAGGTTGCGCACCGCCTTGCAGAGCTCGACCCCGTCCATCTCGGGCATCTCCCAGTCGGTGACCAGGTACGGGTAGTAGCGCCGGCTCATGCAATCGAGCGCCTCGCTGCCGTCGGCGACCGCCTCGACCTGATAGCCCGCCTTCTTCAGAAAGCGCGTCATGAGCATGCGGGTCACCGGGTCGTCCTCGGCGAGCAGGATCGCGGTGGAGGTCTCCCCTGTGATGCCGGTCACACACTGCGCGTCAGACAAGATGAAAGCTCCGCGACATGGCGCCGCACTGTAAGGGTTATCGGCGCTCGGCAGCGCGACTTGATTACCGGCCCGGCGCGCACGCGCGCATCACTTACGGAAACTGTGCTGCACGCCATCGGGGAATCACCTACGGCGGGTCTAACATCCTTCAAGATGAAGAACCCGGCGACCGATACCCTCCCGATGCAGGAGCCGCGAACCCGTCCTCGAAAAGGCGCCAAGCCGGGCGCGCGCGCACTCGAGGCCTGCGGCGACGGCTTCTGGGAGTTCGACCTGATCGACGGCTCGGCCTGGTTCAACGACTGGTTCTACGAGAAGCTCGCCTGGTCGCGCGAGGCCCGGCGCACGCGGCTCGCGGATCTGCAGCCGGCGGTGCGTCCGGCCGCCTGGGATGCGCTCATGGGGAAATTTCGCGAGCACCTGGAGAAAGGTGCGCCGCTCGAGCTCGACATCGAGGTCGATCTCTCCGCCGCGCAGTGCGAGCGCTGGCGCATCCGCGGCGCCGCGCATCGCAACGGCGCCGGCCAGCCCATCTATCTCGCGGGCAGCATGCGCGATGTGAGCCGCGAGCCCCATCCGGCGGAGATGAGCGGCCTCAAATGCCTGCGCGGCGCCTTCGATTCTCTCCCGGTGGCGGCAGCGCTGCTCGATGCGCACGCGGTGGTGCTCGAGACGAACCGTCTGTGGCAAGAGTTTCCCGCCGCCACGTCGGCGCAGGCGCTGGCGCGCCTGCGCGCCGCCAACAGCCAGACGGCGATCGAGTTCTGGCTCGATCAGGAGACGGGCTACGGCACGCGGCAACTGCGCGTGCGCGCCATCGCCTTTCAGCACGACGGCGCGCGCCACCTCGCGGTCACGCTCGAGGACCGGCGGAGCGATTAGGCGCCGCGCGACTCGAGGCCGGCCGGCGCGGGCTCGGCCGCATGGCTCGATATGCTCTCGCGGCCGGTGAACCAGTTGACCGCGTACTGAACGAGCTGCGTGCCGGTGGTCAAGTTGAGCTTGCGCTTGATGCGCTGGCGGTGCGACTCGACCGTCTTGATGCTCAGGTTGAGCGAGTGCGCGGTCTCGCGCGTGCTCATGCCCTTGCCGATCATGTGCAGGATCTGCAGCTCGCGGTTGCTCAGCCGGTCGATCGGATTGGCCGAGATGTACGAGCCGCCGGCGGCGAACTTCTGGATCATGTTGTTGCCGACGGCCTCGGAGACGTAGATCCCGCCGTCGAGCACGCGCCGCAGCGCCACCAGGAACTGCTCGCTCGCCGCCTGCTTCATGATGTAGCCGTTGGCACCGGCCGAGAGCATGCGCTCGGCATAGATGGTCTCATCGTGCATGGACAGCACCAGGATCGGCAGCTGCGGATGATGCGCGCGCACATCGCGCACGAGCTCGATGCCATCGCCCTGCTTCAAGCTGATATCGGCGATCACGACGTCGGGATTGAGCTCCTTGATCGCCGCGCGCGCATCGCGCGCCGTCTCCGCCTCGCCGCACACCATCAGGTCATCCTCGTTGTCCATCACCCGGCGCAGGCCCTGGCGCACGATCGGGTGATCATCGACGATGAGCACGCGCCTCGGCTTGCGCTTGCCCGTCACCTGCGGTTGAGACGCCGTCGAACGCATCCATGTATTGCTAGCGCCCATATTCGCTTCCTCCATAAACTGCGTGCCCATAGTGTACTCCACCCGCACGGGCGGGCTGCTCGCCCGACACCCGCACGATGGTGCCGTGCGGAACATTCGCGCCAATCTCGATCTTGGCGCCGATCATGCCGGCTCGATAGCGCATGATCTTCAAGCCCATGCCGGTTACCGGTTTAACAGAATCACCGATTCCCACGCCATCGTCCGTGATGCGCAACAGGAAGGTATTCCTGGTGACCATCAACAAAATATCGACTTTCGAGGCGCGCCCATGACGCGCCGCGTTCGTGAGCGCCTCTTGTGCTATGCGATAAAGATGGCTGGCGCTCGTCTCACTCAACGTAATCTCTGGCCAGATCTCCGCCCGAAAGTTCACCACCAGCCCATACAAATCTCGACTCCGGGCCGCCAGCTCGCGCAGCGCGAACGGCAATCCGCCCGAGTCGGTACGCACCGGCAGAAGGCCGCGCGCCAGCGAGCGTGCGGTCTCGATCGACTGATTGACGAGCGCCACGATCTCATCGATGCTCGCCGCCCCTTCCGGGAACTGACGCTGGAAGCGCGTCGCGAGACTGCGCAGCATCAGGGCGATGCCGGTGAGCTCCTGCCCGAGGCCGTCGTGCAGGTCGCGGCCGATGGTGTGCCGCTCGCGGCTCGACACGTCGAGAATCTCCTGCTCGAGACGCTTGCGCTCGGTGATGTCGGTGACGCTGATCGAGATGCCGGTGCCGATGCCCTCGTCTTGCACGAGCACGGCGCGGTTCTCGAAGTAGCGGGGCTCGGCCCCGAGCTCCTGCAATTCGAACTCGAACGTGACCGGCTCCCCGCCGTTGAGCACGTGGCGCAGCTTGGCGATGACCGGGCCGCGCGCGCCGTCCGGCAGGAGCTCGGCGATCTCGCGCCCGACGATTTCCTCGATCGACAGGCCGCGGCTGCCGCGGTTGATGAAGCGCACCTTCAGATCCATATCGAGCAGCATGAGCGTGTCGGCGGTGTTCGCGGTGGTGGTGCGCAGCAGCTGCTCGGAGCGGCGCAGCTTCGCCTCCGACTCGCGGCGCGCGGTGACATCCTGGGTGACGCCGACGAAGCCCGAGGGCGCGCCGGCCGCATCGAACAGCGGCCGCGCGACGGTGGCATAGGAGCGGTAGGTCTCGCCCTTGAGGCGCAGCCGAAACTCGCCGTGCAGCTCGCTGCGCGACTGAAAGGAGGCCTCGATGGCGCGGCTCAAGGGCGTGCGGTCCTTCGGATGGATGCGGCCCATGAGCTCCTTCATGCTCGGCAGCGCGCTCGGCAGGTGCGTGCGCTGGCGATCGGCGATCGCGAACTCGAACTCATCGCGCTCCTTGTCCCAGCGCCAGGCATGCATGTGCGCCATGTGCATGGACAGCTTGAGCCAGCGCGTGCTGTTCTCGAGCGCCATCTGCGCGAGCTTGTGCGCCTGGATGTTCTGCACCGAGCCGAAGGCGCGGATCGGGCGCCCGTCGAGCTTCTCGAAGTGGCCGATGGCGCGCACCCAGATGCGGTTGCCCTTGAGCGTCACCACCTCGAGCTCGAGGTCGAACTGGCCGTCGCCCGCCTCGGCGCGCTGCCACGCCGCATGAAAGCGCTCCCGGGAATCGGGGGGGCTCTGCGCGAGCGCTGCCTCCCACGACACGACGAAATCCGCGGGCGTGGTCTCGTAGATGCGAAACATCTCCTCGGTCCAGGTCAGATCGAGGGTCGAGAAGCTGAACTCCCAGCCGCCCATCTGCGCGGTGCGCTGCGCCTCGGCGAGCAGGTCCGTGAGGCGCTTGATCTCCGACACATCGACGCAGCAGCCGATGGCGCGCACCGGATCGCCGTCGGCGCTGCGCTGAACGACGCCGCGCTCGAGCATCGAGCGGTAGCGCCCGCGCCCGTCGCGAATGCGATAGGTCGTGGTCCAGCCGCACCCGCCGAGCAGCGCAAGCCCGATCGGCCGCGTCGCAGCATCGACGTCGCGCGGGTGGATGCGCTCGCGCCAGGCATCGACCACCGGCGCCAGGTCCTCGGGCTCGATCCCCAGGATCTCGCGCAAGCCGCGCGAGCGGTGCACGATCCCGCGCACCAGGTCCCACTCGAAGATCACGCCGTCGACGGCGTCGGCCGCGAGCCGGAAGACCTCCTCGCGCTGCGCGAGCTGCGTCTCGGTGCGCTTGCGCTCATCGATATCGTGCGAGGTGATGGGCACGCCCTTGATGAGCGGATTGTTGAGCGCCGCGACGTAGTGCGACTCGAACCAGCGGAAACTCCCGTCGGCGTGCCGCAGGCGATGCTGCAGGACGAACCCATGCGTCGATCCGGCCACCATCTCGGCGAACTTGGCGCGCAGCTCCGCGAGGTCATCGGGATGCACACGGTCGAAAATGGTGGTCGCGCCGGGCTCGAGCCGCGCCTGGCCGAATGCATAGCGAGCGCCGCTGCTCACATACTGGATGCTGCCGTCGGCGCTCGCGACGGCGACGACATCCAGGGCGTTCTCGATGAGCGACTGGAAGTGCCGGGCACTCTCCCCGTGGCTGGTCTCGAGCGCCGAGGGCTGCGCAATCTCGCTATAGAACGCGACCAGCCCCGCGCCGCCCGGCAGAGGCTGCAGGTCGAGCTTGAAGCAGCGGTTCCTGCCGCCGCTCGAGACCTCGAGCGCATGGTGCCGGTAGGGATAGCCCTGAAGGGCGTGATCGTAGATCTCCCGATGCAGGGCGCGGGTCGGCTCGAGAATCAGGGCGGAGCGGCCGAGCAGGCTGCCGGCAATCCCGCTCGAGGCGCTGCGATTGGCATACGTGACCTTGAGCTCCCGATCCAGGACGAGAACGCTCAAGGGCAGCTCATCGAAGGCGGCGGTGAGGTCCGGTGCCGAGGCGGCCGGCGGCGTGAAGGTGAGCATGACGAGCCGCTGGCCGGGCGCCGAATCGAGCAGCTTGAGCTCGGTCGGCGCCGAGAGGCTACCGCTCACGCCGCGCCAGGCGAGGTGGCGGACCATCGCCGGGGCGGCTTCGCTCAAGGCGCCGAGGCTCGACTCGATGAGCGAGGCGGATACCACCTCGAGCAGGGCGTACAGGGACGACTCCGCCAGGGTGGCATTGCGGGGATCGGCCGAGAAGCAGCGGCGCGCCGCCTCGTTCGCGAGAACCAGCGGTAGGTGCTTGGGACGGGTATCGACGACCATCACGGCGTCGCGTGCCCGCTCCAGTGCCGTCTCGGCCAGCGTGCGCGTCGCACTGGTGGCGAGTCGCAGGTAGTCGGGAGATCTCGCCATCCTACCCCTCAATCCATTAAGGTGAAATTTTCCTTGTGCGTATACTTTATACGCATCGCAATAGGAACCGTAAGGTGGTCGCCGTCATAATGAGGGAAACCCTTATCGGGGACGGCGAGGGCCGGAGCTCGCGCGGGCCGAACAGCGGCAGGACGGTAAGCGGGGGATCGGGGATGTGCTACAGCCGAAAGCGGCTCTCTTTTAACTTGCGAAACAGGTCGTCGAGGGCCGATCTGGCTCACTTGCGAAACAGGTCGTCGAGGGCCGATTTGGCGCGCTCGATCTCGGCGACGTTCTTCGGCACATAAGCTCCCGGGCGGGGCTTGAAGTGATCGCAGAAGTTCGCCTCCTCCTTGTTGCGCACCTCCTCGGCCGTCGGCTCCTTGCAATGCTTGGCCTTGGAGGTGTCGTACTCGATGCACATCTTGCAGACGTGGAGCTCGGCGTTGCAGGCCTTGCACACATCGAGGCGGCGAAGGGGGAGGCTGAGAGCCGAGAGCGAAGCGCCGCAGCGCCAGCAGACGAGGGAGTGGGACATGGCCT
>DATJSL010000002.1:0-36603 GCA_035504115.1 Steroidobacteraceae bacterium
GTCCGTTCAACAGCGCTTAGCCCCGCCGGTCCTCGTCGTCCCATCATGAACACCTTCGAAATGTCGAGTAGAGTAGATCATGTTGCAACGACCCATTGAGCGCGCCACCCTTAACGGGAATGTATAATCGGCGCCCATGGCAAAGGCCTCGGGAAAAGCTGCAGGGGCTCGAGCAGACCCAACACTCGAAAACGGGAAAGTAGGTTCTCGCCGACGCAATAGGAAGCCCTCAGAGCCGAGATCTCGAACGGTCCCCTACTCTGCCATCCCCCCCCCGCCGAACCTCCAACGCCTCGAAGCGCTCACGCGAATATCTGACGCCGGCGGAGGTCGAGAAGGTGCTCAAGGCCTCCGGCCAGGTCGGGCGACACGGCCGGCGCGATCGCACGTTGATCCTCCTCGCTTACCGACACGGTCTTCGCGTCTCCGAGCTCGTCGCGATGCGCTGGGAACAGATCGACCTTAAAGCCGGCCTGGTGCACGTCGCGCGCGTGAAGAATGGTACCCCCTCGACGCACCCGATACGCGGGCCCGAGCTCCGCGCGCTCCGAGATCTCCGGCGCGAGTATCCGGAGTCGCCGTATTTGTTCGTGACCGAGCGCGGCGGGCCCATGACGCCGGCGACGGTGCGCAAGATGATCGCACGCGCCGGCGAGCTCGCCGCCCTTCCCTTTCCCATCCACCCGCACATGCTGCGGCACTCCGCCGGCTACAAGCTCGCGAACGAGGGGCACGACACGCGCGCGATCCAGCAGTACCTTGGGCACAAGAACATCACGCACACTGTGCGCTACACGGAGTTGAGTCCCGAGCGGTTTAGGGGCTTTTGGAAGGACTAAGACAGAACGTCTGAATGGCCGCTCTCTGGCAGAAGTATCGTAAGGACTCCAGCAACCCCGTCCTTTCCTCCGTGATCTAACCCGGCGAAGCTTTCCGGCGCGGCGCTGTTGCCGCTGAGCTGGAGAGTGAGATGAGCGGCGCGAGCTTGCGCCGTTGGCGACCCAGGCGCCGGCCGAGGACCGAGCAGAGCTCGAGCGAGCGGTCGAGGCCGACCGGCGCGCGCAGCTCGAGCGCATGACCGAAGCGGCGGCGCGCCGGGTGGAGCGGCGAGAGGCGGCGCTCGAGGCGGCAGCGCCCCGCCAGCTACCGCTTTTCACGCGCCTGGTGGAGCAGGGGCGGGCCTTGCAGCAACGTTTGGCGAATGCGTTTGAGCGGGTCAAGGAGTGGGTGCAGGAGCGCTTTCGGCCGGTGCTCACGCGGGAGGAGATCCAGGCCGGGAAGGCGGAGTTTCGGGTGGAGTATGAGCGCCACCGGGCCGACGAGGCCGCTCGCGCCCAGGCGCTCGAGGCGGGGCGCGAGCGCTATGCTCAGCAGAAGGCGGCCGAGCTCGCACGTGAGCAGGAGCGCGAGCGCGCCACCGGCCGGGGTCCCGGACGCAGTCTCGACGACGACCGGCGGCACGGTCGCTCGCCCGATGATCCGGATCACACGCCGAAGAGAGGTCGCGGTCATGGCATGGAGCGCTAGATGGACACCGAGCGGAAAATCTACGGGCTACTCGAGACTGTCGAGCAGCAACAAAAGAGTTTAGAGATCGCCGCGCAGGCGCTCGAGGCGACGCGCGTGGCCTTGCGCACGCTCGTCGATGAGATCCATTCGGCCGCGACTCAGGGGGCGAGTGGCGCCGCTCATGCAGCAGGGCTACGCCGTCGTCGGCGTCATCGTCGATCTGACCCAGACCGATCCTTACACCTATCTCGGGGAGCGATGAGATGACTTGCCGGCCGCGCCGCCCCGCCGGGGCCGGCGCACGGCTCTGAGCTTGCCGCTCCCTCCGCCGCCGCAGAAGAACCGATCGGCGCCGTCGGACTCGAGGCCGGAGACGCCGACGCCCGGCGGCATGTCGAGCCGCTCGAGCACCTCGCCCGTTCGAGGATCGACCCGCGACAGATCGCTCTCGTCCCCTTCCCAGGTGCCGTGCCAGAGCTCGCCGTCGATCCAGGTGACGCCGGTGACGAAGCGGCTCGACTCGATGGTGCGCAGAATCGCTCCGGACTCGGGATCGATCTGATGAATCTTGCGCTCGCGATACTGCCCCACCCAGAGCGTCCCCTCGGCCCAGGCGAGCCCGGAATCACGCCCGCCGCCCGGCGCCGGAATGGTGGCGAGCAGCGCGCCGGTCTTCGGATCGATCTTGTGGATGCGATCCTCGGCGATCTGAAACAAGTGCTCGCCGTCGAAGGCCGTGCCGGCATGCGCCGCGACATCGATCGAGCGCAGAATCTCACCGCTTGCGGGATCGAGCGCGTTCAGCTTGCCTCCGGATGCAAACCAGACGCGCTCACCGTCGAAGGAGACGCCATGGACGTGATCCAAACCCGCAAAGGGCCCGTATTCACGAACAATCTCAGCCGCTCGTCGCACCATGCCGGCATCCTAGTCATTCGGGAGCGGCGCGGGGAGTAACAAGGTTGTCGTGAATCCCGGCACCGGCGCCGTCATCCAGCGGCGCGCTCGCCCGCGGCCAAACCACTGCGCCTTGCCGGCGGCGGCGAGCGAATCGAGCGCGCGCTGCGCGGTGCGCTGACTGGTACCGAGCGCCAGCGCGAGCGCCGAGCTCGACCAGGACTCGCCGTCCGCGAGCAAGGCGAGCACCCCCGCGTATTCCTCTTCCAGGGGCCGCGCCAGCACCAGCACGGCACGAGCGCGGCGCGGCACCAGCGCAAAGCCGCGCTGCGTTGCGCTCACGCCGACGAGCGAGCGAAGCAGCGCGCGCAGCCGCCCCAATTCGACCCGCAAACGCGCGCGATGCGACTCATCGGCGCGCTTCGCCCGGAATGCCCGCGCGATCAGCGCATCGCGCGGCACGTCCGCCGGCCAGGCCTCGCCGAGCGCGCGCGCGAGCGTGAACAGCACCGGACGACGCGCGAGCGAGACCACCGTGCCGTTCTCGCGCACGACATGACGGCAGGCATCCACGATCAGCGCCTTCGAGGCGAGCAGCGCTTCGACGTCCTCGAGCCGCAGGAGCCTCTCCTCGCCGCAGGCAATCAGCCGCGCCGCCGGTGAGCCGAGCGCGCGGGCGGCGCTCTCGACCTCGGCCTCGAGCGCGGGGATGGCGGCGCGGCGCGCGGCGCGCGCGGCACGCAGCAGCGCGGCGCGTGCCGGCCCGGTGCGCAGGCGCCGCAGCGCGATTCCCGCGACCAGCAGCTCATGAGCCGCCCGCTGCGCCGGCGGGTAGGAGGCAGGATCGAGCGCCGCGAGCGCCCGCTCGACCTCGTCGAGACGGCCGATCAGGAGCAGGCGCCGGATCTGAAGATTGCGGGCATGGGCGGCATTGACGCGATCGCCGTGCGCCGCCAGCGTCGCCTGCGCCGCCTCGAGCGCCTTGACGGGCCACACCAACTCGCGCGAGACCAGCGCGATCTCGGCCTGCGCGACGACGCACCTCGCGCGCGCCACCGCCTCTTTCGATCCGAAGGCGCGCGCCGCGCCGCGCAGCAGCGCCTTCGCCCGGCCGAGGTCGCCGAGCTGCGCCATTGCAATGCCTCGAAGCGCCAGCGCCGGCGCATCCTCGCGCAGGGCGATGCGCTTCAAGGCACCGAGGGGATCGCCCGCGGCAAGTGCCCGCGCCGCCGCGGTGATCAGCGAGTCCATCGCAATCCCACCCCGCTCGCGATGCGCATCGCCGGGCTCGCCAAGTTCACCTGCCGACCATGAGGGCGAATTGTACCGAACCGCGCCGCGCCGATGGCGCAACGGCGCAGGCCGTGCGCCCCGCCCGCACCCGGCCGCGCCGCGCCGCGCGGGGCGGCCCGCGATCGGCGCCCGCGAATCTCGCCATACTTGTCACTCCCGCCGCCCGCCGGCGGCGTACTACGCTCTCTCACGACCGCTGACCCGAAGAGCATGCACGCGCCGAGCCGCGGGCGAAACCGAACGCAACACCGGAGGGACAATGAGCGAGCACCCGCAGGCCATGAGCGACATCATGGATGTCATCGCCTCGGGCCGCGCACGGGCGCTGCAGGCACGCGGGCGAGGCTGCGGCGCGGAGCGAGCACCCCGGCGGGCGTTCCTCGGCGCCGCCGCGCTGCTGTTCGCCGCGAGCGCGGCGCTCACCATCCTCGGGTGCGCGTCCATGTCGACGATGGGCGAGATGCCCATGCCGGGAGGCTGGACGATGTCGATGGCGTGGATGCCGATGCCGGGACGCACGCCGCTCGGCGCCGCAGCCTCGTTTCTCGGCATGTGGGTGGTGATGATGGTGGCCATGATGCTGCCGGCGCTCGTGCCCATGCTGTGGCGCTATCGCGAGGCCCTCGCCGCAGCGCCCGGAGCTCACCTGGGCCGCTTGACCGCGCTCGTCGGTCTTGGGTATTTCGCGGTGTGGAGCGCCTGCGGCGCGGCCGCCTTTGCGCTCGGAGCCGCGCTTGCGGCGATCGAGATGCAGCGCCCGGCGCTCGCCCGCGCCGTTCCGCTCGCCACCGGCCTCATCGTGCTGATCGCGGGCGCGCTGCAGTTCACCCCGTGGAAGGCGCGCCTGCTGGCGTGCTGCCGCGCGGCACCGTGCCGCGGCCGCCGGGCCGATGCCGGCACGGCGTGGCGCCATGGTGTGGGCCTTGGCCTTCGCTGCTGCGGCTGCTGTGCGCCGCAGACGGCGATCTTGCTCGTCATCGGCGTCATGGATCTGCGCGCGATGGCGCTGGTGACGGCAGCCATCAGCGTCGAGCGTCTCGCGCCGGCCGGCGAGCGCGCCGCGCGCGCCGTCGGCGCGGTGATCCTCGCGGCGGGGTTGCTGCTGGTCGCGCATGCCGCGGGGCTCGGACACGCCGGCGGGCTCGCGCACTCAGGGCCCGGATGAGGCGTCTCGTGCGGCTCGATCAGGCGCGCGCGTGCGGCGGCGCGCCGCCCAGGGCGAGGAACAACTGCACGGTATCCAGATAGCGCTGCGCGATGGCCCTGACGTAGCCGAGCCGCGCTTGCTGGTAGGAGCGCTCGGCATCGAGGACCCGCAGGATGCCCACATTGCCCTCCCGATAGGCCGCGCGGGTCAGAGTGAGGTTGGCCTCGGCGGCCTTCTGCGCCTGATCCTGCGCATCGAGCTGCTCGGCGTCGTGCGACAGCGCTTCCAGCAGATCGGCCACCTGGCCGAATGCCTCGAGCACGGTCTGCTGATAGCTCGCGGCGCTCGCGCGCATCGCATCGACCGCGGCGCGCTTCTGCGCGCGCAAGGTTCCGCCATCGAAGAGCGGCATGGTGAGCCCGGAGAGTGCGCTCCAGGCGGTCGCCGAGCCGTCGAGGAGCCGGCCGGGGGTGGGAGCCTGCTGTCCGATGGTGGCGGTGAGCTGGATCTTCGGATAGAGATTCGACTCGGCGATCCCGACGGCGCTGGTGGCGGCATGCAGGCGAGCTTCCGCCGCGAGGATGTCGGGGCGGCGATGGGCGAGCTCGGACGGCAGGCTCACCGGCACCTCGAGCGGCAGCGGGATCTGCGCGAAATCCAGATCCGCGGGAAGCGCCTTCTCCGGCAGGCGCCCGAGTATCAGCGACAGGGCATGGTGGGCGCGCGCCAGATCCTGACGCAGCGGAGGCAGAAGCGCCGAATCGCTCGCGATCTGGCTCTCGGCACCGACCACGTCGGTGCGCGCGACCGAGCCATTCTCGAAGGCGGTGTTCACCAGCCTGAGGTTGTCGCGATCTTGCGCGAGGATGGATTCGACGGTCGCGATTTGCGCCCGCGTGGAGGCGATGGTGAGGGTTTGCAGGACCGCCTGGCCGCTGACCGTGAGGTACGCCGCATTCAGCTGCTGGCGCGCGACTTCGGCCTGGGCGAATTGCTGCTCGATGGAGCGCGCGATGCCGCCGGTGTAATCGAGCGTGTAGCTGACGGTCGGCCCCACGGCGAAGTAGGTGAACGGCGGCACGCTGAAGTTCCCGCCCAAGAATTCGGCGCCGTACTTCTGGCGGCCGACACCGGCCGTGAGCGCGACCTGCGGATAGCGCAAGCCCGCCTGCGCGAGTGCCAGCTCCTGCGCCTGCGCGAGCGTGGCCGCGGACGCCTCGAGGGTGCGGTTGTGCGTGAGCGCCTCCTTGACGATGCCATCGATCGCTTGCGAGCCGAACAGCGCCCACCAGTCGCCCTCGATCTGTTCCCCGAGCGCGATGTGCTGCGTGCCGCCGCGCGCCGCGGGATGCTCGATCGGCAGCGTATCCGAGGTATAGCGGGCAGCGGCGGGCGGCTGCGGCGGGGTGAAGTTCGGCCCCACGCGGCAGGCGGCGAGCGCCGCGACCAGCACGAGCGCGGCGCGGCGCGCGATGCGCAGGGGCGGGCCTAGGGATCTCGGCAGCACGGTCGGATCACTCGACGGCAGCCGACGCCGCCAGCGCCCCGGCGGCGATGCGCGATCGGCCGGTGCGCAGCAGCAGCACCAGCGGCAGAGCGGCGAGCGCGAGCCACATCATCAACTTGAAGTTGTCGTCGTAGGCGACCATGGCGGCCTGCACGGTGACCGACGCATTGAGAGCGGGCAGTCCGTGGCCCGCCAGCGCACCCGGGATCTGGGCGCGGACGATCGGGCTGAAGGGCGTCAGGTGCTCCGCCAGGGAAGCGTGCACGATCTGGGTATTGCGCGTGAGCAGCGTCTCCACGATCGAGATGCCGATGCTGCTGCCGAGGTTGCGCGACAGGCTGAACAGGGAGGCGGCCTCGTTGCGCAGCGAGCTGCGCAGGGTGGCGAACGTGGCCGTCGCCAGCGGCACGTACACCAGCCCCGTTCCGATGCCCTGGGTGATGCCGGACCACACCACAGCGGACATGCCCATCTGCAGATCGAACTGGGTCATCTGCCAGGCCGAGAAGGCGGTCATCGCGAAGCCGAACCCGACCACCAGACGCACGTCGATCTGCCGCGAGAGACGCCCGAAAATGAGCATCGCCAGGAGCGTGCCGAATCCGCGCGGCGCCGTCACGATGCCGGTGGTGACGACCGGATAGTTGAGCAGATCCTGCAGGAGCGGCGGCAGCAGCGCGAGCGTTGCGAACATGACCACGCCGACCGTGAAGATGAAGATGCACCCCGCCATGAAATTGCGGTCCTTGAACAGCGCCGGATTCAGAAAGCGCGTGCTGCGCGCGGTGATCATGTGCACGGCGAACAGATAGAAAGCCGCGGCGGCGACCGCGGCCTCGATGCAGATCTCCGGCGAGTTGAACCAGTCCTTGAGCTGCCCGCGATCCAGGGTGATCTGCAGCGCGCCGACCGCGAGACTGAGCGTCGCGAAGCCGAAGAAATCGAACGCCGAGCGCCGGGTGTCGCTGCGCGGCAGCGTGCTGAGCGTGCCGAGAAACGCGAGGATGCCGAAGGGCACGTTGATGTAGAACACCCAGCGCCAGTTGTAATTGTCGGTGAGCCAGCCGCCGAGCGCCGGCCCGATGATGGGACCGATGGTGATGCCCATCACCCAGATGCTCATCGCCCTGCCGTGGCGCTCCGGCGGATTGATGTCGAGCAGTATCGCCTGCGACATCGGCACGAGCGCGGCGCCGCAGAGCCCCTGGAGCAAGCGCGCGAGCACCATCTGCGGCAAGGATGTGGCGAGTCCGCAGAGCATCGAGGCCAGGGTGAATCCGGCGATCGAGACCAGCAGCACGCGCTTGCGGCCGACCTGGCCGGCGAGCCAGCCGGAAAGCGGCGTCATGATGGCGGCCGCCACGATGTAGGAGGTCAGCACCCAGGCGATCTGGTCCTGCGTGGCCGAAAGCGAGCCTTGAATATGAGGCAGCGCGACGTTGGCGATGGTGGTGTCGAGCACCTGCATGATCGAGGCCATCATGATGGAAACGGTGATGAGAGACCGGCGCGCCCCATCGATGCCCGCCAGCGGACTGTGGACATCGCTCACGGAGGCGGCGTCTGCGCTGCCACGGTGCGCTCGGACTCGGCGTAGCGCTTGGCGCCGGCGGAGCGCTGGTCCGTCTCGGACTTCGTGTCGACCGTGACGCTCGCGCTCAAACCGCTCTGCAGCAGAAGTCCGGGCTCCACGTCGCTCAGCTGCAGCCGCACCGGCACCCGCTGGACGACCTTGACCCAGTTGCCGGTGGCGTTCTCGGCCGGCAGCATCGAGAACTGCGAGCCCGTGCCGGGACTGAGGCTCGCCACCCGGGCGGAGAAGCGCTTTTCCGGGAAGCGGTCGATCTCGACGGTGGCGCTCTGCCCGGGGCGCATGTGCGCGAGCTGCACTTCCTTGAAGTTCGCCTCGATCCAGACATCGTGCGTCGAGACCAGCGCGAATACCGGCGCCGACGCGGCGATGTAGTCGCCCACCTGCAGCTGCTCGACCTTGGTGACGATCCCGTCCGCCGGAGCCTCGACCCGGGTGTAGGAGAGATCGAGACGCGCGCGATCCAGAGCGGCTTGTGCCTGCTCGACCAGCGGATGGTGCTCGGGTGCGATGTCCGGATTGCCGTCGAGATTGGCGAGCGCGACGGCGATCTGCTGCTCGGCGTTCGCGACCTGCTGGCGCGCCAGATCGAGGGCATTGGACGCCTGATCGTACTGCGCCTGCGAGGCGATTCCCGAGGCCAGCAGGCGCGCGTTGCGATCGAATTGCCGCTGGGCGTAGGCAAGCGAGTCGCGCGCCGCGCGCAGCTCCACCTGTTTCTGCCGGTAGGTCGACTTGAGCGATGCGATCTGCAGCCGCGCACTCGCCAGCTTGGCCTCGGCATCGCTCACCGCAATGAGAAAAGGCGCATCGTCCAGCCGATACAGCGGCTGGCCTCGCTTCACGATCTCGTTGTCGTGAACGTAGATCGCGAGCACCCGCCCGGGCACGTTGGAGCTGATGGACACGGTCGCCGCCTGCGTGTAGGCATCGTCGGTGCTCTGATAGCGGCCGCTCACGAGATACAGATAGCCCGCCACGACGATGGCCAGCGGCGCGAGCAGCATCAGGGGCCAGCGCATGCGCTGCAGCAGCGTCCTGCGCTCGGGCTCCGCGAGAGATCCTTCTTCGCGGCTCGGATCGGAGGATTCCGCGCTCATGGCTTCGCCGACACCTTCTCCAGGCGCCGGCCGCCGGCCCGGCGCGCCGCGGGCGGCACCGGGTCCGCGGCCACCGGACCGAGCGCGATGAGGTTGCCGCGGATCTCATCGAGCAGCTCCATCAGCAATTCGCTCTGCCGCCGGGAGATCCCCGCGAACGCCTCACCCCAGGTGAGGTCGATCAGGCGGCGAATGTCCTCCAGCAACGGCTTGGTCTTGCTCGTCAGATACAGGCACCGCACCCGCCGATCGTGCGGGTCGCCGCGACGCTCGAGCCAGCCCTCGGCCTCCATCCGATCGAGGATGCGCACCAAGGTCATGGGCTCGAGGTCCGTCAGCTCCGCCAAGCGGGCCTGACTCACTCCCTCGCAATCGGCGAGGCGCGTGAGCGCCTTGCACTGAGCGAGCGTCAAGCCGAGCGCTGCGGCGTGCAGCTCGAAGCGCTGGGCGTAGAGGCGGGTCACATCCTTCAACAAGAAGCCAAAACGCCTCGATTCCTTCACGAACCGCGCTCCCACCGGGTTTCTCTCGAGCATGGGCGGCAGAATATCATAACGGTTGTGATTATCACAGATGTTGTTTTTGGCCGCGCCGGGATGGGGGGCGAGCGGCGCGGGCCTGGGCCGCATCGGCATGGGGGCGGGCGGCGCGTCCTTGGGGGCGCGCCGGCGGGCCGGGGGCGGGCGGCGGGTTGCCAACGCGGGGAGCATCCGCGACCATGCCCGGGGGATGGCGGGGCGTTGCTCAGGGAGATGCGGATGGTGAAATCAAGCTGGTCGTTGCCGGGGTTGGCATGTGCCGTGGTCATCGCCCTGCCGGCGGCGGCCTCGCCGGAGGTCGACGCGGTGTATCCCGCGGCGCACGCTCTGTACGTCGAGCTGCATCAGCACCCGGAGCTTTCCGGCCATGAGGTGCAAACGGCGGCGAAGCTGGCCGCGGAGCTGCGCGCGCTCGGCTATCAGGTGACAGAGCACGTCGGCGGCACCGGAATCGTCGCCATCCTGCGCAACGGCAGCGGGCGCACCATCATGCTGCGCACGGAGCTGGATGCGCTTCCGGTGGAGGAGAAGACCGGCCTCCCCTACGCCAGCAAGGTCCACACGAAGGACGATGCGGGACACGATGTGTCCGTCGGGCACATGTGCGGACATGACCTGCACATGAGCGCACTGGTGGCCACGGCCAACATCATGGCCCACACGCGCGGCAGCTGGCACGGCACGCTCATGCTCATCGGCCAGCCGGCCGAGGAGACCGTCAGCGGCGCGCAGGGCATGATCAAGGACGGACTGTTCACGCGCTTCCCGCGCCCGGACGCCGTGCTGGCGCTGCACGTCGGCAACGAGCTCGCGGCCGGAAAGGTGGCGGTCGTCTCCGGCGTCTTCGACACCAATGCGGATTCGGTGCGCATCACCATCTTCGGCAAGGGAGGGCACGGGGCCTCGCCGCAGACCACGGTCGATCCCATCGTCATCGCGGCGAGAACCATTCTCGCGCTGCAGACCATCGTCTCGCGCGAGGTCAAGCCCGGGGAGGCCGCGGTGATCACGGTGGGCTACATTCATGCCGGAACCAAGAACAACATCATCCCCGATGAGGCCGAGCTGGGACTGACGGTGCGCACCTACAAGACCGAGGTGAGAAAGCAGGTGCTGGCCGCGATCACGCGCATCGCGACGGCCGAGGCCGAGGCCGGCGCCGCGCCGCGTCCTCCGTCGATCGATCACTACGAGGGGACCGACGCGGTGTACAACGATCCGCAGCTCGCGCAGCGGCTGCGCGCCGTCCTCGAGGGCGCCCTGGGCCGGGACAACGTGCTCAGCGGCGAGCCGATCACGGCCTCGGAGGATTTCTCGGCCTTCGTCGAGCAGGGCATACCCGGCTTCTATCTGAGCCTCGGGGGTGCGGATCCCGAGAAGCTCGCCCTGGCGCGGGCCTCGGGCACGCACCTGCCCTCGAACCACTCACCGCTGTTCGCACCCGACGTGGACCCGGCGCTGCACACCGCGATTCTCGCCGAGGTGGCGATGCTGCGCGGCGTGCTTCAGGGCGAGCCGGGCCAGCGGTGACCGGGGCGAGCATCGGCGATGCGTCGGAGCATCGGTGATCAAGAAGTGCAGAGGAACATACCGAGCAGGATCGCCGCGATGCAGACCCACTGCAGCAGCATGATCCGCTCGCGCAGCACCAGCGCCGCGAAGGCGAGCGTGACCAGCGGGTAGGCGCCGGTCAGCGGCGTCACGATCGAGATCTTGCCGTAGCGGCTCGCGATCAGCACGCCGAGGTCGCCGGCCGCCATCATCCCCATGGGGAGCGAGGAGCGCGTCCACTCGATGGCGGAGTGCGGGCCGGCGCGTCCTTTCCACAAGCCGTAGATGCCCAGCGTGAGCAGCGCGCCGATCATGCTGTAGAGGGCCATGTTGGCATCCGTGGCACCCAAGCGGTAGTCGTACTTGACCACCGTCTGTGCGCCGCCCCACAGCACCAGGGCGCAGAACGCGAGCAGGATCCAGGCCCGGCCGGTCACCTTGTTCGCGGCGTCAGCGGGCTGGTAGGCGAGTCCGATGCAGCCGCCGATCACCAGCGCCACCGCGCCGTACTGGAGCGGGGAGAGCGTTTCGCCCAGGAAACCGTGCGCGAAGACGATGGTGAGCGCGGGATAGGCGGCCGAGAGGGTGCCGACGATGGTAATCGGCCCTGCGATGATCGACTGGAAATACATGATCCAGCCGGTGCCGTCGAGCAGGTATGCGAGCACGCCGATGGCGAGCACGGAGCGCTGTGCTTGCGCGAACACGGCCGTTCGCGGGCTGGCGAGGAAGTAGCAGAGCATCACCACCGCGCGAGCGCAGGCGAAGTACAGACAGAAGCGCGCCGGCGGCACCTCCGTGATCCACATCTTCACGAAGCCCTGGCCCAGGCCGTAGAGCAGCAGCGCGAGCAGCGCCGGCGTCAGCCACAGGAGAAGAGGTGCGGCCGCCGCGGTGCCGCTCAAATGTCGGCCCGACGGCGCAGGAAGTCGAGCACCGGCGGGGCCACGAGCTGCGGTGCCTCGAGCAGAATCGCATGGCGCAGCCCCGGCAGGATGACGAGCTCCGCATTGGGCATCGATGCGGCGATCTGCGCGTTCAGGCGCGGCGGGCAGCCGCCATCGTTCTCGCCCGTCAAGACCAGGCTCGGATGGCGAATCCCGCTCAGCCACGGGGCCATCTCCGTCTCGGCGTAGATGTCGAAGACGCTCAGGAAGACGTCCTGGTCCGTCTCGATCACCTGCTGCATGCGCCGCTCGATGACCTCCGGAGAGCGCGCCGCGAACTCGGGCGTGAACCATCGCTCCTTGAGCGTCGCGAGCACCGGCGGGATGCCCCGGGTGCGCATGGCGGCGACCACGCCGCGGACCTTCGCGCCGTCCTCCGCGGTGCGAAACGCCGCGGTGCTGAACAAACCGAGCGACAGCACGCGCTCAGGATAGCGCCGAGCATACGCGGGGCCGATCATGCCGCCGAGCGAGTGCCCGGCAAGATGGGCTTTCTCCAGGTGCAGCTCCCGGCGCAGCGCCTCCAGGTCCTCGATGAGATCATCGAGGCTGTAGGGCGGCCGGGGTGACGGCGAGAGTCCATGCCCGCGCAGGTCATAGCTCACGCAGCGATATTCGGACTTGAGGTGGCGGATCAGACCGTCCCAGCTGTGGCGCGAGGCGCCGATGCCATGAATCAGGATGAGGGGCGGACCGTCGCCTTCCACCGAGTAAGCGGATCGAGTCATCGGCGGATCGCCCGCAGGCCCGGGCGGGACTTCGCCGTCGAGAAATGCGGCATCACGTCCGCTGCGAACCGCTCCAGCGCATCGAGGGACTCCTGGTTGTCGTGTCCGATGTTGCCGTTCATGATCAGCTCGTCCACGCCGAGCTCCTCGTAGGCCTTGAGCCGGTCGATCAGCTCGGATGCGGTACCGATGAGCAGACTCTCGCGCAGCGCCTCCTTGGACTGCGCGAGCGGCAGCGCCTTGATTGCGCCGCGCTCGACGATGCCGGGTCCGGTGAATATGTTCTGAAAGCGCCCATAGTACTCGTAGGCGAGATCGAGCTTTCGGCGCGCATCGGCCTCGTCCTTCGCGACCGAGCAAACGCGCATCACCGCGAGGCGCAGGTCGCGGCCGGCCTCGCCGCAGGCGGCCTTGCCCCGCTTGAACGCGTCCACCTGCTCGCGCATCTTGCCCACGCTCGCATTGAGCGGCGTCGTCTGAATGTGAAATCCGCGCCGTGCCGAGGCCTCGATGGCCTCGACGGAGAGCGCAGCGATCATGATCGGCGGCGCACCCGCCGCGCGCGGTCGCGGCATCACCGTGAGCGGCGCAAACCGGTAATACGTGCCCTCCCAGGAGACCTCCTCGCGCGCAAGGAGCGCCATCAGCACATCGAGCGACTCATCGAAGCGCGCCCGGGACTGCTCGATCGGCTTGCCCATCCGCGCAAGCTCGTAGGCGAATGCGCCGCGGCCGACGCCGAGCACGAGCCGCCCGTCGCACAGGATGTCCGCCTGGATGACCTGTCCGGCGAAGATGCGCATGTCGTGCAGCGGCAGCTGGCACACCGAGGTGACGATCTCGAGACGCTCGGTCATCGAGGCGACCTTGACGGCAAATTGCAAGGGATCGGGAATCAGCAGGATGTTGACCAGATGGTGCTCGGGGATGGTGATGCCCCGAAACCCCAGCCGATCCACCAGCCTGGCCTGGGCGAGCATGTCGGCGTAAAGCCGGTCGCCCCCCCGGGTCGTGTCGGGATAGTAAGCCGCCAGGAAATTGTTGAACTGCATCGGGCCTGCCCTCCGAAACCCACAGGGAAACGGTGCCAGAATCCCTGAATCTCGAAAAGCAAAATATTTTGGCTATTTAATTCGGTATTATCGAATCATGGGCTTCGACGAACTCCACACCTTCCTCGAAGTGATCAGAACCCAAAGTCTGGTCGCGGCGGCTCGCCATCTGCACGTCACCCCCTCGACGGTCACCGCTCGCATCAGCGCACTCGAGAACAAGCTTGGCCAGAAGCTGCTGCATCGCCGAAAATCCGGCGCCGCGCTGACCTCGGCGGGCTTCAAGTTCCAGCGCTATGCCGAACTCATGACCCAGGTGTGGCGTCAGGCGCGCTACGAGATCGCCCTGCCCCCCGGGGTGGAGGGCGTCTGCAACGCCGGACTCGAATTCGATCTCTGGCACCCCGTGGGCAGCCGCTTCCTCGATCATGTGCGCGCCCACGCGCCCGGCATCGCGACCGCCGTATGGCCCGGCGAGCAGCGCCAGCTGCAGCGCTGGCTGGGCATGGGATTGATCGATATCGCGTTTTGCTACGTGCCGCACGTGGGCGAGGAATACACGAGCCGCCTGCTGTTCGAGGATGAGCTGCTCCTGGTCGCGGCGCGCAGCGGGCAATCGGCCGCACTGGATTCGGCCTACATCTACGTCGACCACGGCGATGAGTTCCGGCGCCAGCATGCCGAGGCATTCCCCAATGCGCGACCCTCGCCGGTGACGATCGCCGCATCGGACTGGGCGCTCGAGTATGTGCTGCGAACCGATTCCAAGGGCTACCTGCCCTTACGCCTCGTCACCCCCATGCTCGCTGCAGGTCGGCTGCATCGCGTGGAAGGGGCGCCCACGTTCTCACGACGGGTGTATCTGGTCGAGAACGCGCGGGCGAGGCGATCCTGGGCGTGGTATGAAGCGGCCATCGCGGCGAGCAGTGCGCGCTGATGCGCCGGCCAAAGAGTCCACGATGCAGGCGTTACCCAGTTCACGGACTTTGACCGTTTGCGGTGCGAGAGTGCGCACCGGCAGGGCCATTCAACGCTTCGAGAACAAGGCAGTACCGTCGTACCCGGGTCAGAGGTAAATCGCTGACGGCTCCATCATGCTGTGGATTCTGGCCTCGCTCTTTTTCCTCTGGTGCGCCTTCCGCGAGATTCGCGGCAGCCTGGTCGCTCGAGCCGGCTTCGATTTTCCCACGCCGGTATCGAAGCCCTATCTCACTCTGGTGCTGGCGCTCGCCGCGCTGTTCGCCTGGCCGACGGTACATCGGTGGCATTTCGAGCGGTTCTTGTCCGAGAAAGCCACCGAACTGGCCGACAACCATCGCGCCAAAGTGCATTGCAACACCCTGTTCGACACGATGCTCGATCCCGAGATGCTGGCCGCCGGTCACGCCAATCCGCAAACCGGTGAGATCGGCATCCAGAAGCCCTGGTGCGGCACCTTGATGTCCTATCTGGCTCATCCCGACCGGGCAAGCGAGCTGGAGATCGAGAGCCTGGACATATTCACTCACGAGAGCATGCACGTACGGGGCGAGAGGAACGAAGCGCGAACCGAATGCGAGGCCGTGCAGCGAAACTATCGCGCCGCCAAGCTGCTCGGCGTTCCCGACGAGATTGCCAAGAGAAACGCGCTCGAGTACTACGATGTCACCTACCAGCTGCGCGGGAAGATAGGCGGCATGCAGAGCGCCTATTATTCGGACCAATGCGCGCCCGGCAAAGCCATGGACGAGCATTTGAGCGATTCGACCTGGGCGCCGCCTTAGCACCTGCCTGCATCGGCGCGAAGGCGCCGGGCGGCCACGATCCGGCCGCATCCAGCCGCGAGCCGGGTGGTGTTACCAAAAATTCATATCGCCATCACCCCGCTGTTGCGCGCGCCGACCAAACTCACCTCAACACGGACGACGCATCTAACATAATCTGGACGCGACAGCATGACTCCCAGGGGGCATGGGGTATCTTTCCTCGGATTGGGGCTCGCGGTATTGGCCGCGGGCGCGCATGCCTCGACGGTGTACGACGTCATCCCCGGCAGCAGCAGCTACATCACGCTGCAGGTGTATTCGTCGAGCGGCACGCTGCTCATGAGCGGCGCGAATTCGATCCCCCTCACCGCTCCCTCCGAGATGACGGTCGACTACTCGGGCATGCAGATCCCCGCATTCCTGTTCGAGGACATGGGCACGACCACGGTCACGTTATCGGGGGCGTTCAGCGGCGACAGCATCCAGTTGACGAACGCGGCCGTGACACCGGGGAGTCCGTACAGCTCGAGCCTGACGGGCTCGAGCCCGAACTATAACTATTCCCTGGGCGCGCTCGACGGGTCGGTGAGCAGCTGGGCGTTTTACCAGGGTACGACGTTGGCGTCATCGGGCGGCGCGAGCAGCGGCAGCACCGCCGGCCCGCTCACGGGCGCTCTGACGATCAATGGCGACAGCTCGATCACGCTCGACGGCATCGCCCTGGGCGAGGTCACGATTGCCGGGCAGAGCGACGTGCTCAAGGCCGACGTCACCTTTTACGGCTCGCCGGTCCCCTTGCCGCCCGCCATCGCGCTGCTCGCCCCGGCGTTGCTCGGCCTGGGAATGGTGTCTTTGCGGCGCCGCGCGTCAGCGCGAACGCCGTCGCGAGCCGGCAGGCCGGACTTGACCGCGGCGTCTCACCCGTGAATCGGGGGCTCTGGATCCTCGCCGGCGCTCTCGCGGGACTGCTCGCACGGGGCGCGTCCGCTTCCACGGTGCTCGATATCACGGGCGGCGGGATCGATGACGGAACGATCAACACCTGCGTCGCGGCCGACAATTGCGGAAGCACCACCGCCTACACCTATCAATCGGGCGGGAATGTATCGGGAACGATCACCCTCGCGACCAGCGGCACCACGGGCACCGCCACGTTCGATCTGCAGTTGACCTCGGCGGTCCAGTTCGGCGGCGGGACCGGCGAGCAGCTGACGGCGGGAACTTTCACGGCGCCGGTATCCATCCCGATCTCACTGAGCGGCAGCATCTGGTCGCAGACCGGGAGTCCGGTCTACGGCACGAACAGCGCCATCACGTTCAGCACGCTGACGGCGTCGGAGAATGCGCCGCAGATCAGCAGCCTGAGCTGCACCCTGGGCACGGTGAGCGTATGCGGATTTTTCCTCGGGCCGACAGGATTCGAGATGACGGACTCGGGGGGCAATACCTATGATGCCAACCTCGGGCTCGACGTGACCGCTCAGGTCGTTCCCCTGCCAAGCTCGCTGTGGCTTGCGCTCAGCGGCCTCGGCCTGCTCTGGCGCGGCCGGCGGCATCGCGCGGTTTCGGCTTAGCCTTCCGCCGACAACGAATCAAATCGCCTGCAAGGACCCCGCGGCCACCGCACCGCAGCCTGTCGCGTTCCGTAGCGCGCCCTGGGCCCGCGGCCAGATGTCCGATACTCGCTTCGACGATCTGCTATAGATGTGACGGTGCGAAGAGCACGTCGTCTGCTCGGGTTGGTCTGGTAGATCGCGGAGCTTGCAGATCGTGGAGAGGATGGTGGGCAATCATCGATTGAGCATCGCCGGGACGTTGCTGCTGATCTTCACGGCGCTCTGCGGCCACGCGCAAACCTATACCAAGCCCAAGGTCCGTGCGATCACTGCATTCGTTCGTCTCGACGCCGCGACTCTGGACCGGCAGATCGCCGCTGCCCTGGCCGTCCTGCACGCGGCGCAGAACGCCTTCGCCCAGCGAGGATACGAGACCGAGACCATTCGCATCGTGACCCAGCCGCTCGCAGAACTGATCAGCGGGCAATCGGATGAGGCCGCGCTCAAGCTGCTGAAATCCATCGATGACCTCTCGGCCAAGGAAGGGTTCATCCCCAGTGTCGGGCCTGCGATGATGCGCGATTCGGACGATGCGCGCGCGATGCATGTGCTCGAAAAGGCGCTGGCGACGCTTCCCAACATTCAAGCGAACAGCATCATCGCGGCGGGTGACGGAATTCATTGGCGGGTCATCCGTGAAAGTGCCGCACTGATACGTCACCTCGCGGACCATGCTCCGGCCGACCACGGCAATTTCAACTTCACGGCGACCGCGATGGTGAAACCTTACGGCCCTTTCTATCCGGGCACCTATCATACCGGCGCCGGCAGGCAGTTCTCGGTCGGTTTCGAGAGCGCGAACGTCGTCCGCGAGGTGTTCGCGCGCACCCATGGAAACTTCGACGCATCCGTCGCCGAACTCACCCAGCAACTGACGATTCACGCCAAAGCAGCCGAGGCGGTCGCTGATCGGGTGGCAAGCTCAACGGGATGGACCTTCATGGGAGTCGATCCGACGCCGGCTCCGCTCGGCGACGTATCGATCGCTGCGGCCATCGAGACCTACACCGGGGCGAAATTCGGCTCGAGCGGGACCATGACGGCGGCGCTCGTCATCACCACGGCGGTCAAGGCCGTTGCGGTGAAGCAGGTCGGCTACTCCGGCCTCATGGTTCCGGTTCTCGAGGACAAGCTCCTGGCGCAGCGCTGGGCCGAGGGCACCATCACCACGGACGCATTGCTCGCCTATTCCGCGGTTTGCGGCACGGGCCTGGATACGATTCCCTATCCGGGCGATATCGGCGTCGATCAGCTGGCGCGCATCCTGGGCGATGTCGCATCACTGGCGTGGAAATGGAACAAGCCCTTGTCGGCGAGGCTGCAGCCGATCGCGGGAAAGAAGGCCGGCGACCGTACGGAGTTCGGCGGCCCGTTTCTGTTCAATACCACGCTGCACGAAGTGCCGTGATTGGCGGGCCTCGCCGCATGCGCCCGCGGAACCGCCAAGACCTCACCCGAACTCGTCATGCTGCGGCAAATCATCCGTGATCGTGTACCAGGGGGCCTTCGAGCCCACGAAGATGTGGGCGCTGGGGCGAATGGACGGCGAATCGACCAAGGTGCCCAGCGTCACGTGCACGAACTGCGCGTTGCGCACGAGCGAGTAAAGAAGCGAGCCGCATACACCACAGTGGGCATCGTGCGCGGACTCGGTGCCGTATACCAGCAACCGCTCAGCACCATGCGTCAGTCGCAGCTTGCTGCGCTCGATTCCTGCAAATGGCTTGAACGCCGCCCCTGTCGCACGGCGACAATTCGAGCAGTGGCAATTGAGCGAATAGCGGAACCCATCCTCTACCGCATAGCGAACCGCGCCGCACAGGCATTTGCCGGCCAAGGTGCGCGGGCTGGTTGTCGTGAGATTACTCGCCACTTGCATCGGTGCTTCGGAAAAGCGCTCTCGCGGGCGAGAGTAGCAGAGTCATGTCCTTTCGTGGAAAGGCCGCCTGCCGACGCCGCGGTGATCGCTCCCGGCAGAGCTTGCACGCCGAAGCAAGGCCCGAGCCGGCGCGTAGGCGGGTTTGGGTCCCGCGGATACCTCGCCCATGCCCAAATTGAGCGCTGCGCCCTTTCCAGAAGCGGGACAGGTGGTAAAGATGGCCCCGAGTCTGTCGATGGAGTCACCAATGAAACGCATGATTCTAGGGTTCCTGGCGTGTCTGACGCTCGCCTCCTGCGGGCTCGGTGAGACCGCGGTATCGGCTGCCGCCGGCGGCGCGACGGAAGCCGAGCAAGCCAAGGCGGCCCTGAAAACCGAGGCTCGCGTCAAGCAACAGCTCGACGCGGCGGCAGCGCTCGACGCGCAGCGCCGACAGGACGCTGAGGCCAGCTCGCAGTAAGGCCGCCGCCTGAGCGGCGCGGCGCGCCCCCCGGCATGTCAAGAGTCCGAAGAATGGGCACCCAGGTTTGGCCGGTTGGCGAGCTTGCGTCGCCTCGCGCCGTTTGGGGTGCAAATGACTGATGAGCCCGATGGCCGGACCCCGTCGGCGTGGATGCGCGTTCTCGGGATCATCGCAGCCGGTTACCTGGTCGTGTACGGCCTCATCGGCGTGTCGCGCGACGACCTGAAAGTGTCCTTGTCGAAATCCGGCAGCGCCGGCGTGCATCTGCACGGAGCTCTCGCCTGGCTATGCTTTGCCGGACTGTCGACGATGTCGATCGGGCTCGTTCGGTTTCTCGCCCCGGAGTCGGGTGATGGCAAATTCGATTTTGCCGCGCGTCGGCGCCGATTTGGCCCGATATTTGCGGTGGGGCTGGCGTTCTACGTCGCTTCGCAGCTGATTGCCGGCCCGCGGTGAAGCTGCGCAGCGGAGGATGGCAATAAACGAGGACCTCCGGTGAGGTCGCACCCGGCGAGCGCCGCTCAGGGAACCGGCGCCGACCCGCTCGCTTGCGTCGTCTGCGGAATGCACTCGAAATTCACGCTCTGCAGTAACGCGACGATCTCGAGGGCCTTGCGGATGCAAAATTCATAGCCATGCCCGGAGCTCCATAAGGAGCGGGTTCTACCATTTCGGGTGTAGTCGACGCGACAGCGCCGCGGACTTCGCGGGCCTCCCGGTCGATAGATGCCGATGCGGCGATCCGTCGCCCCCGGAAGGCGACAGATGAATTGCTCCTGGGGGAGAGCCCGGGGTGCGCTGGAGGCCGGCTGACCCTGTGCATCACCCGTCCACAATCCCGAGACCGCCATCGCAACCCATAGCGCACTCGACTTGAGAGGCGCTTGCAAAAATGTTGGCGTACCCTGCCTCCTCAAACATCTTCGCCGCCGCTAACGGGCGGATTGCTTGGCTTATCGGATTTGCGCGGTGCGTCAGTCATGGGCTCTCCGTCGAAGCAGTATGAAGAGTATGGGTGCGGCCAACGGATTCCTGTCGCCAACAGGAGCGCACTCTTCGTGGGACGAGTCCTAGGGAGGGTGTGCGAGGGCGCCAGTGTCACGGGCGAAGGCCGGCCGACGGGAACGCCTGCGTGAACTCCCCTTGGGGGCGGCCTGCGCCGCCCCCCGGGGAGCGATACGCCGAAGGGGGGAATCCGACAGCGTTGAGGTGATCATCCACGCTGCCGACGCCATCGTCTGTGCACAATTCACATGGATGATGTGAAGAAATGCCGAGCCGCTCGAATCGCTGCGGACGCATCGTGATGCCAGCCGATTCTGGGGTTCATGGCGCTGCTGGCGCGAGCGCCAACGTCGAGGCAGGCGGGATGGACAATCATAGGGCTTTGGAGTATTCAGACCGGCGCAAGCACGAGAATACCGCTGCATCAACATTCGGCGGCTGTGGGCGTAGCCGAGACGCGCGCTGTTGGGTTGGGCAAGGGAAGTGGGGCGAATGTAGAGCCCAGCATGGCGGCGGGCGAGACGAGGTCGGGTATGAGGAAGCGGAGGTCGCTGCGCTTTGGGATCGCGTTCGTGCTCGCGCTCATGGCGCAATGGGTGGCCACGGCCACGGCGGCCGGCACAGAGATCACCTCTCAAACGGGGTGGCTCAAGGTCCCGATTCACGGCCGGCAGTTCAGGCTGGCTCTGCACGTGTTTCGTCCATTTGGGGCGGGGCCTTTCCCGCTGGTCGTGATCAATCACGGCATCCCCGTCAGCATTGCTGACGCTCGACACGAGAAGTTGGGATTCACCGCCGCTTCGGCTTGGTTTGCCGGGCAGGGCTACATCGTAGTGGTCGCGCTGAGGCCTGGATTTGGCGAGTCGGATGGACCCTACCTGGAGTCTTCGTCAGGACCATGCTCCAACCGCGACTATGTGCGCGAAGGACGCGAGACGGCGGTGGTCGAGTCGGCAATCATACAGACTGCGGCGCAACTGCCTGGCGTCGATCCGAAGAGGATCATTGTAGTGGGCCAATCAGCCGGCGGCTTCGGCGCGATAGCGCTTGGCGACGCGCCGCCGCCGGGGGTGCTCGGGATCATCAGCTTTGCCGGCGGTCGAGGAGGCGATGATCGTGAACACGTTTGCAGCGGTGCACAGCATCTGGCGCAGGCTGCTGGGGCATTCGGACAGGCAAACCAAGTGCCACAGCTCTGGCTATACGCCACCAACGACCACTTCTTCCCACCCAAGGTCGCACGACTGATGTTCGCTGCCTACCAGGCTGGCTCAAAGCCCGCGGTTCGGTTCATAGAACTGCCACCCTTCGATGGCGACGGACATAAGACGCTTGGCCATGCGGACCCTTCGGTTTGGGCGAACGCGGTTTCGAGCTTCCTGACGGAGGTGCGCGACTCAACGCCGGAAGAGCACTGAGCGCGCACCCCGAGCGGCAACACACCTTCGGCTCGTCACTTCGGCGTCACCGTAGCTGCCGTGAAGCCGTCCGTCGCGTGCGAAATCGAGGATCATCTTGAAGTAGCCCGACGCGTAGCGCGTCGAGATTCGCGAGCCGTCTGCTGCACTCTCGAACAGCGTCATGCCGTGCTCCGCATTGCGATAGTACGCGAGCGTGAACGGCAGGCCATCGTCCATGAGCGAGGCGATGCGACGCCTCGTCTCTGCGCTCGGCGCTTCATAGTCCTCGCCGCCGAGGATCCAGAGCTGTGGCACCTTGTCGGCGCGCAGCACCAGCATGGGATCGTAGTGAAAGGGCGTATGCCAATCGAATTCGGGTGCCAGCGAACGAAGCTCCGCATCCGAACGATGCTGCAGCACGAAGAACGCGTAATCGCCGTGCACGTCCTTGTACCAAGGTGCGTTGGCATACTTGGCCCTCAACTCATCCAATTTGGCGAATCCACTCGCGAAATCACTCTCGAAGACGGCCTCGGCAGCACTCGCCACTTCCAGTGCCTTGGCGATCACATCGGGTGAATAGCCCTTCTCGCGCATCTGCAGTTCGACCGCTTCCTGATCCTCATCGATGACATTGACGGCCAGACCAAAGCAGACGATGACGAAATCGGCGGCTGTGCGGTTCGCCGCAAGCGGAGCCACCCATCCGCCCTGGCTTCCCCCCTGATAGCCGATGCGGCTCAGGCGTGCGCCCGCCAGCTGCCGCGCCGTATGCAGCGCCGCCACGGCATCATCGGCCAGAAGGCCGTAATCCTGGGTGTAGTGGCCGCCGGAGCTGCCAGTGCCCCGCTTGTCGTAAACGAATGCGCCCACGCCTTGCGCCGGCAGCATGCGCTGCAGGAAGTTGTCAGCCAGCGCGGAGTCGTGCTCCGAGCCGTGGATGAGAACGACGATGGGGACCTGGTCCTCGCCGGGCGGCATGATGAGCCGCCCAAGGAGCACGGTATCGTGACTCTTGAACGTCGCCTCCTTCACATCGAGTGTGATCCGCTGACCGGTGACATCGCCGAACCGAATCTGACCCTTGTTGCAAGGCGAGAACGCCACCGTCAACCCGTCAGGACGGCCGGACCAACCGTAGGTGCTCTTCCAGATCCCCCGGGCGGCCTTGTGCAACGCACCAGTCGCACCATCGAATCGACGCCAGCGAAGCGTATCGCCCTCGGAGTGCGCAATATCGACCAAATTCCCATCGGTGAGCCGGTAGCTGCCGATGTCACAATCCGGCGAAGCGCCTGCGCGCGCGACCGACATTTGTGCGAACGAGGCACATAGCCCCAAAGTGAGCCCCGCAATGGTCGCGCTGCCCGTTGCGACCTTTCGGAAGGTGACCCACCGGTGCGCTCGGAGGGCAGTGCAAGATAGCTTCAGTTCCGCAGGAGCAACGCTCGCGAAACGGAGGTGCAGGGGCCGGGGGAATCGATCCCCAGCCACCTGCACCAGATTTGCCTTGCGAACTAGCAAGTTATCGTGATGATGCATGACCGCGTGTCACCGGTGTGTGATACAAACCTGCCTCGAACGCGCCTGCGCAGAGCAGGATTCGTGGGAGTGCCTGGTTGCGAAGTAGAGCCCGGCCCGATCAGTCCTGCCAGGCGTGATTTGCCGAACTTTTTGGCCCGAGCCGGCTCGCAGTGGCGAGGGGTGCCCTGGATCACAATAATGGCGCGTTCGCAGATGGTAAAGTTGTCAACCGCCCCCATTTTTGGAAGAAGAGGCCTGATCCTGCGTGATCGCGCCGTGGTTCCCGGAGATAATGAATGAGTGACCCGACCGTTGGCCTGCCGCCTCGTAACTGGCCGGCCCTGTTGATGTTTGCAATTACCTTGGGAATAGCTCTTACGCTGGTTCCCCTGTATGGGACCCTCCACGGTTATGCCCTCGCCAACTGGGTTGCGTTCGCCGTGCTCCTGAGCATCACGGAACTGTCGATCACCTGCGGGTATCACCGCTTGTTCTCACACGGCGCTTATCAGGCACATCCCGTTTTGAAGGCCGCTTTTCTCTTGTTCGGCGCCTTGGCTCTGCAGAATAGTGCATTGATCTGGAGCGCCGGCCATCGCGTGCATCATCGGTTCATCGACGATCCCGAACGGGATCCATACTGCGCGCGGCGTGGCTTCTGGTTTTCGCACATCGGCTGGATGCTGCGCAACTACCCGAGCGGCGACCCCGATTTCAAGTACGTTCGCGATCTGCAGAGCGACCCGCTCGTGGCATTTCAACACCGGCATTATCTGGCGCTCGCGGTCGGCATGAATGTCGGCCTGCCGCTGCTGCTGGGGTTGGCGTTCGGCAACATCATCGGCATGGTATTGCTCGCTGGGGTTCTGCGGCTCGTCATCAGCCACCACCTGACATTTTGCATCAATTCCCTGGCGCACATCGTCGGCACCCGCCCCTACTCGACGAGCAACACGGCGCGCGACAATGCGGTGGTCGCGTTGCTCACCTTCGGCGAGGGATATCACAATTTTCATCACCAATTCGCGCACGACTACCGGAACGGCGTGCGCTGGTGGCAATGGGACCCCTCCAAGTGGCTGATCAACGCACTGCATTGGGCGGGGTTCGCCAGGAACCTGAAGCGGGTGCCCTGGTTCAAGATTCGCCGCGCCATGCTCGAGACGCAGTTTCTGCGGGCAAAACAAGAACTCGCCCGGCAGGACGGTTCCCCTCGGTTTGACGAGTTGCGCCGGCGCGTGGCGGAGGAGTATGAAAGCTTCAGCAAATCGGTCGCGGCCTGGACCGCGTTGCGCGAGCAATCGATTGCGGATGCGAAGCGCGCGCTGGTCGATCGGTGGGAGAAATCGAATCTGCCGTCCAAGCTCAAGGCTCTCGAGGATGGTTTACACGAGCAGTACCGACGCATGCAACTCATCGGGGCGCAATTGGGCACCGCGCGCGTTTGAGCCCGCGGCGGCTGCCGTTTGGCGGCCTGCCCGATGCACATGATGGAAAACGAGCAGTTGCAGGAGAAGTTCGATACCGGGTTGAGGAATATCGGGCATGAAATAAAGAGCCGCCTGGTGGAACACGGTCTGTTTGGAACGGTTACCACCACACCCAGAGGCCCGGGTGAAGCCCCGGACGGGATGGCGCTCGAGATCAACGCGAAAGGCAGAGCCGCGGGAAGATCGTTCGACCGGCAGCAGATCGAGGGCTGCTATCTCAGGGTGGGGGGCGCAGTGCTGTCGGACATCATCGCCATGGTTGATGAAGTGTCCGCTGCAACACTAAAATAAACGGCGGCCAACCGAACAATAAACGGCAGCCAACCGAACACGCGAAGGGGACCGCATGCATCGCTCGCGCATCAATGGTTTGCTGATCGATTGCAAGACCGACGACATCGACGCCGCGGCGCAATTTTGGGCGGCGGCCCTGGGTCGCCCGGTCGATATGAAACATCCGGGAACGCGGGGCAATTACCGCATGCTGGCAACGCCTCCCGACGAGCTCAGCGTGCAGATTCAACGCGTGGACCACGAGAGCCGCGTGCACATCGATATCGAGACCGATGACATTCCGGCCGAGGTCGCAAGGCTCGAGAAACTGGGTGCCGAGGTGGCGGAACGCAAGGAGCGATGGGTGATCATGCGTGCGCCGACGGGGCAGCGTTTCTGCATAGTTCGCGTACAGCGAACGAATTGGCCGAAAAACGCGAATCAGTGGGACTGATGCCGAAAGCTCGGATCTCGAGCCGCGCGATAACCAATGGGCGATGGCTGTCTCATGGGCCTCGGGTGGCGCGGGGCGATATACCGCCAACATGAGCCCGTCCGGACTGCTCACGGAAGGCTTCACGCATCGTTGACGGGCCGAGGGGGCTGGCCGCCGGACTAGCGAGAGTCTTCACTGAGGGAAATCGCCCTCGCGGGGCACTGGGCGACGGCGCGGCGTACCGTATCCTCGAGTTCCGGTGGCACCTCGCTGACCACGACGATGGCGTAGCCGTCCTCGTGCAATTCGAACACCTCGGGGCAGAGCCCCAGGCAGACCCCGAAACCGGCGCATACGTTCGCGTCGACATGGACTTTCATTCTGAACCGCCCCGCACCGGGTCAAATTCCAAGTTGATGTGAGTCAATCCGCGCAATATGAAGGTTGGCAGATAACTGTAGCGTCGTGCGCCGGGCGGCCCGTGGACTTTCTCGGAGATGCGAATGTCGCTGGTTCGGTCAAACATCCGGTTGAGGCTGACGACCGTCTCGGCCCGCGCCAGGGGGGCGCCGGGACAAGCATGGCGGCCGCGGCCGAATGCCACATGTAACCGGGCGTTCGCCCTGTCTATCTGGAACTCTCCGGGGTTTTCGAACTTGCGAGAATCCCGGTTGGCGGCGCTGTTGGCGATATACAGGAAAGTGCCGGCCGGAATATCGACCCCGCCGACCTTGGTCGGCCTTTTCGCCAATCGGAAGTCGCCCTTGACAGGGCCCTCTATCCGCAGGCATTCCTCGACAAAATTGGGGATGAGACTGCGATCCTTGCGAAGGCGCTGCTGGAGGTCGGGGCGCTCGCCGACCACTTGGAAAGCGTAGCTGAGCAGTCGCACCGTGGTTTCCTGCCCGGCGGCGAACAGGTTGGCGGCAACCCGGGCGACATCGAGAGGCTCCGGCGTCAAGCCATCGGGAAAGGTGGCTGCCGCGAGCTTTGTGAGAATATCCGCTTTCGGGTTGCGCCGACGGTCCTCGATATACATCGAGAAGGTATCGTAAAGCCAGGCCAGCGGCGAGTGCTCGACCTTGCCCTCTTTCACGCCGCCTACCCCGGCTCCGCCACGCTCCTGTTCCTGGCGTATGAGTTTTTTCCGGAACTGCACCCGATCTTCGGGCGGCACGCCCAACAGATCGGAGACGACGAGCACGGCGAAAGGCTGGGCGTAGTCGTCCATGAACTCGCACTCGCCACGGGAGATGAAGCTGTCGATCTGCTGATCGGCCAACTTCCACATGAAGTCCTCATTTTCCTTGAGGCGCTTCGGGGTGATCACAGCCATCAGCAACCCCCGGTGGGCGGTGTGCTTCGGCGGATCCAGGGTCGGGAGCTGATCGCTGAATGGCGTCTTGTCGCGGTAGGCTTCAATCAGCCCCGAAATGTCCTCGTTCTCGTGTCCCGCCAGGGGAATGGGGCACCCCGCAAACGGTCCGGTGGTCGACATGCAGGAGGAAAAGCGATCGGGATCGTTGTAGACCTCGAGGGCTTCGTCGTAGCCCGTTACCATGACGATGCCCTGATGCGGCTCCCGCACTACCGGAGACTGCTCTCGCAGATAATCAAAATAGGAGTACGGATCGTTCACGAACCGGTCGCTGCGAAAGAAATCGTACTTTTCAAACTCGTGGTGCTTATCGTTCATATCGGCTCCCCCTTCGAGCTTCTGCCGGCGGCGGAAGAATGGCCGGGGTTGCCTCGGATGGTTCCGATGGCACGGGTTGGGCGCCGGCTGAAAGCCCAGCGAGCATGAACGGGGAGTGTAATTAAACACGTGGCGCGCTTCAAACACGCCGTGATGCCTGACCCGCTTTAATCTCATTGCCTGAGAGCTGGCCGTTGCGGCCCTCGGCAGCGGGTCCGCGATGAGTCGGCGGCCGGCGATTGCGTGCACCCGCGGCTCCAGCCGGCAACCCTTCGCCGCTGGCCGACCGCAGTTGGCTGCCAACGAGCGGACTCTCGCGGCTTATCTTGGGCTAACGACTCGAGGATCGGGATTGACGACGCGCGCCTTCCCAAAAAGCCGACGATCTCGGAGGACTTGCCGGCGTGATAGTCGAGAGATTATGTTTATGCTGCCGAGCGTGACTCGTAGAGTGACCTGACCATTTGCCGCCAAGGAGAGACCGGCATGGGAGACCTTGCAACCTCCGTCGAAGCACGGAGCAAGGCGCTGGTCGGCGACCGGAAACGGCACGCGACGGCAAGTTTTCGTCCCGTGTCTCTCCGGCTCAGCAATAGAAGACTTATCCCGCGCTAGCCGCTTCCGTCATGTGGCTGGCCGCTATCCAGTTTTAGACAGTGTTCACTGATCAGGGGGAACTCATGGCAAAACGAATCTCGAGAATAGCGCCGTGGCAGGCAGGCAAGCTTTTTGCGGTCATCTATTTTGTGTTGAGCTTGATTTTTGTGATTCCCATGGCCGTCGCGATCCACTACGCCCCGCCGCCCTCAAATGGCAAGCCTCCCATGAGCCCCATATTTCTTGTCTTTCTTCCGTTTCTGTATGCACTGGGCGGCCTTATTTTTGTTCCATTGGCCTGCTGGATTTACAACACCGCGGCGAAGTGGGTCGGTGGTCTACAGATCACCGTAACCGACGAAGCAGATGTCTGACTATCGTTCGAGCGGACGCGCGGCGACGTCTTCGTCGGCACCCGGAGACCGAGGCGCTCCTGGTGGAAGCTCGGGGGTCGATCTAGGTAGATGACAGACGTTCGCCGCCTGCGCCGCCTCATTCAGCGCGGTTTGTGCGCCTGCGGCGTAAGTTCGTCGCCGACGCGGCGACCTCGCCGCCCGTTGGACCGTGTTTCAATGTGACCGTACCCGGTATGTGCTGTTTGTCCCAACGCACGAACGCGAGCAACACCTCGCCCAGAGCGCGGCCCTTCGGGGTGAGCGTGTAGGAGTACCGCACGGGGCGCTCCTGATAGGGGGTGCTGGTGACGATGCCGGTGCTCTCCAAGCGCTTGAGGCGATCGGCAAGCATGTTGGTCGGAATGCGCTCTGGCGAAAGCGCGAGCTCGCCGTAGGTTTGCTTGCCGTGCAACAGCCGGCCTCGGAGACATGGCCACCGGGGTCACGGCCCTGTGGATAATTCTTGCCCTGCTGCGTCAGCCTCGCTTCGCCGCCACTAACACGCCGCGAGCTCCGGCTCCGTAGCCCGGCCCAATCGGCTGTTGGATTCATTTCGCTGACAAGTACGAATCCACCAGTGCCATCAGTTCTCGCCTAAGGCTGTCGGAATGCAGCGTACCGCGACCAGCCGCATCGTGGACCACGCCGGCCAGAGCCGATGAAAGCACATGAGCGACGACTCGACGACGCTCCTCCGATATGGGCCCGGCATGGCCGGCAACGATGGCTTCATAGCGCTGTTGAAGAATCCTCGCAAATCGGTCATGCCTCGGTCGGGCATCGTCGCCTCGCGGGACCTCCTCTAGCAAAACCCGATGCGCCGCAGGGTATCGACCGTGGACGCCGATCATGCCTTCAACAAGCGCCGCGACTCGACGTGGGCGGGCCAAATTTTGATCAGCAGCGGTGCCTAGGACCGCCAAGACTTCGTCGAAGTGCCGCTGTCGCACGGCCTCCACTAATGCGAGCTTGTTGGGAAAGTACTGATAAAGCGATCCGATACTCACTCCGGCGGCCTGTGCCACCGCATTGGTTGTGAGCCCGCGCCATCGGCGTTGGCCCAAAATATGAGCTGCGGCCTCGAGAACCGCGTCGATGGTCGCCCGGGACCGCGCCTGCTGCGGCTGCTTCCGCATCATGCTCGAACGTGAACGAATGCGAGTAGCCAATCGGGACGCTCCATAGGAATATGAGCATTATGCTCATGTTCCTCGGTCAACGACAGTCGCTTCCCTCGCTGACCGCAAATTGGGCTGCAGCATGAAGCCGCGACGTGCAGAAGGAACGTATCTCCGGAGAGATCTGTGGATCTATCTCGCGGTCCGTTTGTGCTCTGAGCTCGCGGCCATGACCCAGGCCGTGGCGATCGGCTGGACGATCTACCAGTTATCGAGTTCAGCGCTCGCGCTCGGGTTCGTGGGTTTGGCCGAGTTCGCCCCGATGGCACTCCTAATGCTTCCCGCAGGAGAGCTCTGCGATCGGCGCGACCCGCGGCGTATGCTCTCTCTCGGACTCGCCTTGCAGGTGCTCTGTGCCGGTGGCTTCCTCGCCTTGACTTGGATTTCGGGCGCGCGGCTCTGGCCTTACTACCTGATTCTGGTGCTGTCCGGGGTTGGTCGTGCATTCGCGGAGCCGGCTAGCCAGGCGGTCCTGCCGTTCCTGGTGCCCGCCGAACGTCTATCATCCGCCGTCGCGTGGAGTTCGTCCGTCTGGCAAGCCGCCGTGATAGCGGGTCCGGCCCTGGGCGGTATCGCCTATTCGGTTGGCGCTGGTGAGGCCTTTGCTTTCTGCGGCGCCTGTTACCTCACTGCCTTACTCGCCGTCGCGATGGCGGGTGGTCGGCAATGCTCTGCGACCCCGAAGTTGGCCACATCCGAGAACCGGCTTACTCGCATATGGGAAGGCGTCCGTTTCATTCGTTCGCGTCGGCCTTTGATGGGGGCTATCTCGCTCGATCTGGTGTCTGTGTTGCTGGGTGGCGCCACGGCCCTGTTGCCCATCTATGCCCGGGACATTCTGAACTCGGGACCAGCGGGATTAGGATTGCTGCGCAGCGCGACGGCAATCGGCGCTTGCTTGGTCGCCCTCTATCAGGCGCGCTATCCGCCGGATTGCCGTGTCGGTTTCCAACTCTTCGTGGCCGTCGTAGCTTTCGGTACCGGGACGATTGTCTTCGGGCTCTCCACTTCGCTGGCGCTTTCCTTATCGGCATTGTTTGTCATCGGTGCCGCCGACATGGTGAGTGTAAATATTCGCTCCTCGCTCGTGCAGTCAGCGACTCCTGATGCGTTCCGGGGTCGTGTATCGGCAGTCAATATGCTGTTCGTAGGCACCTCCAGCGAGCTTGGCGCATTCGAATCGGGTCTCCTCGCGTCGATAATCGGAACAGTTCCCTGCGTGGTTGCAGGTGGTATCGGCGTGCTGCTTGCGGCGGCTCTTTGGGACCGCGCGTTTCCAACACTTCGGCGTTTGGACAGAATTCCCACTGCCGACTCCTTGATCGAGTGAGAGTTTGGGCAATGCGTGCGGGAGCTGCGGGCTTTGACAGCTCTAAAGCGGGCAGTGGCGTCCGGCAGCCGTGGGGCGCGACCTGCCTATGCGCGCCGCCGATCCTGTCCGCGTCTCGCCGCTCGCGGCGCGACAACGGTCGCGGCCGGTGGGGAGAGAATCACATCAGGGGTCGGGAATGATACTGGCGTTGCTGGCAGCGCCTTGGGGCACGTCCGCGGCTTGAGCGAGTTCGATGATCTCGCGCGCATCATCCGGCAGCAGGAATCGCCTAAGGACGGAATCCAATGTCGCCACCTCGTATTGGATGACGTAATTGAGCTTTGTCCCGTAGAGAGTCTTGAGCGAGGGCGGCGGCGTAGGCGCGGGGTCGATACCGGCCACGCCGTCCCAGGGGTCTGCACCTCCATCCCACGGGCTGGCGGCACCGAATAGTATGCAGGTCTCGTTGGCTGCCACTGCGGCGGGCGGTCGAATGCCGCTCAGCGTCTCGATCGGTGCGGCAATGGGAGGAAGCCGGATGCCGCCGATCGCGTTACCGGTGGCCGGATCTCTTTCGATCACCGCCGCGGGCTGTGGTGAGATTACAAACTGCACCGACAGGCGAGGCGCGGTTGCCGGCCGGATCTGAAGATCCCGGGTCCAGAGTGCCAGTGCCCGAGTCGCTGCGCGGATGCCGAAAGTCTCCGGCCCGTTATTGATGGGCGGATTGCCGCAGTTGAAGGGTGGGGTTGCCAGGCCGGATTGCGCCGCATCGGCAGCCGCCCATTTGAGCAAATAGGCATCGGCATGCGTGGTCCCGGCGACTTCCCACATTCGGAAAGTGTTCGAATCGGGTTGGTTGTGGACGCTGAAGCCCGCTCCGAGAACTTGCACGTCCGTCTCGGTATTGAAGAACAACACGGGTTGACGCAGGTCATCGCGGATGAACGCCGTCGCGGGAACGGCAATATCGGTCGTCGCGGGAATGCCGGGAGGCGGCGGTGCGGAGGCACCGCCCAGGACACCGACGCCGGCCAGCGATTGAGATAGTTGCGCTCCGGATCCGGCGCTGTGGATGAGAAAGCCCTGGTAGACCTGCGCCACCGGTTGAATGGCGTTGTAGTAGGTAAACATGCGCGATGCAGACTGCGATTCGCCTTCAGCCACCAGCGATTGAATGCGCCGGGTCAGCGCTCCGAGCGGCTGCGGCTTGCCGTGCAGAATGGCCATGCCCGCCTGGGAATAGATGTCGTACGACCATGAGTCGCCAGGATGGAAGATCGATGCATAGCGCACGCTGTCATAGATGGGAAGGAACGCCGCCCCGGCAAACTGAGCGGTGACGCCAACCCAGGCGTAACCCTCGCGCAGCAGCTCCACATGGGCGTAGTCCCACTCCGGTGCAGCATCGACTCCGCCGCTGACGTTGAGCCATTCGACCACTACCGTGCCATTGAACTTTTCGGGATCGGTAGGTGTCCTGACCAGCATACGGGTCACGTAAGGCGCGCTTGCCTCAGGTGAAACGTTCCAAACGCCGTCATCACCCAATGCGCCAGAATTGACGTACGCCCGGGCATTGCCGGATATGAAAAATTCCTGCTCTGTGTAGCCGGCGCTTGCCAGGTCGACCGCGGTCGTGTCGAACGCAATTCCGCGACCCGCGGCCGGCGGCAACGAAACCATTGGGGTAGGAACTAGCGGAGCGCCCGCGTTCGCTGCCAGTGAGGTAGCTACCAGGCCAACACAGACGAGCAAAGCTCGGCGCAACGGTCGCGTGATGGGCGACCAAAACCTCTGAGCAATGAACATGCCGACCCCCCCTCTCGTAAATTATCGTTGGATCGTTTTCGGGCGCCTCCGCAGTTCCCGAACAAGGCGATGCGTGAGCTCGGTGCGTCGGGACACCCAGTAATCGTTATGCGTCATAACATTTACTCCATCCCGTGTCTAGCGGCCGACAGACGGCTGCGGCACACTGGCGGCCGGTTACGGATACACTCGAATGATGAATGCCCGCAACAAAAGCACCTCGCTTGTTGATCCCCTTGAGGATTTTCTTGGCTATCAACTACGCCGAGCGGCTTTCGTGACCATGTCGGCCCTGCTCGATTCGTACTCCGCCGTCGGGATGAATCTTACGGAAGCCGCGATTATCCGCCTCGTACAGGCCAACCCCGGCTGCACGCAGGCTGAAATCGGGCGTGCACTGGGTGTCAAGCGAACCAATCTAGTGCCCGTCGTCGCTGACTTGATGACCAGCGGTTTGCTGGAACGCGCGCCGGCGGACGGGCGCTCGCACTCGCTGCATCTGACCGCAAAAGGAGTAGAGCGGCACCGCAAGATCGCCAAGTTGCACCTGGAACACGAGCAATATTTCTTCGGTGACTTGCCGGACAAGACGCGAAGGCTCCTGATGCAGATATTCCGATTACTACGCGACAAGGGCGTGTCGCGTCGCGAGGCCGAAGGCTCAGCTACCTCGCGGTGACGCCCGGCGGCAGTGGAGGAAGCCGCCGCCTGCTTGCGCGAGATGTCTCGGTTGTCGCACGATAAATTTAGGACGCTCGCCGTCCGCATTTGCCCGCCGTGAAACTGCCGCTTGGGTCAGCACACAGGCGCGCGGCACAGCACGGCACGGCAGCCATTCGCCATTGTTGGCCATGGATCAGAAAGCAGGTCCACACCAAGAGGGCGCGAATCAGTCTACTCGGAATGTGCGCAAATCCGGCGGAGTGTAGGATGCCGGCGAAGTGAATGCTTGGCTGACCCTGCAAGAAGCACTTGCCGCACCTGGTTTGCGCCTGGCGCCAGTGCGCGCGGGTTTACCGTCGCCTTGGTCTGAATTTGCCCGATCGTGCCTTCACGTCAAGCGCGCTCCCCATTCGCTGGTTGACGCACGTGACGCAGATCGAGGTCTGACATCCATTAGGAGCTTGACGGGACAAGAGAGTCTGCCTGTCGTCTTTTTGCCCGTCGCTTGCTCGCTAGACCGTAAGCGTTCAGCCTCGCCGCGGGCGCGCATTTGACTACAGCTAACACCAGTTTGATACCCACCTCGACTTCGCGCAGTGATTCCGCGGGCAATCGGCTGACCTTCTCCCTCAGGACGCTCTTGTCTAACGTAATGAGCTGCGACACATTGACGACCGAGTCGCGGGGCAGGCCGCTGGCACGCCGGGTAACTCGAACATTACCGGGAGCGGCTGCCAGACGCATGTTCGACCTAATCACCGCGCAGATCGAGGTGCGTATTGCGCTTTCGTTGAACTCGTTGGACTGGACTACGAGTACCGGCCTTCGATATCCGGGCCCGGAGCTTTGCGGGAAACCGAGGGATGCCCACCAAATCTCTCCCCGGCGCACTACCACTTCTTTTTGATTATGGAGCGTGCCTGCGCGTCAGCAAGCAGCGGACCGACGGCCGAATCATCCGCTTCATATACCGCATCGAGCTTCTCGCGAACACCATAAAATCTTTCGCTATTGACGAAGGCAGACACCGCATTGGCATACAGCTCGCTGCGCGACCAACCTCGCGTTTTGGCGAGGCGCTCCGCCTGCTCAAAGATTTCATCCGGGATCGAGATTGCCGTTTTCACGCTCAATAGTATAACTGCAGTTATACCGCGGCGGGGGTTGCCAGCACTCGCCTTTTTGGAATCATGAAGTTGTGAGCGCGGTGGGAGCTGCATGCGATTTTTGGGTGAAAAGCGTTGCCATGACGGCCAACGGCAGCCAAAGCGGTGATGTTCGCACTGTGCCAAAAATCTCAGGGCGGTAGGTCAAACGTGACTCTTGGCGGTGCATCCGTTAAAGTAATACCCATATTCCGCAGGTAACACTTAATGGCTAACCTCACTACGAAAGGGCAAGTCACCGTTCCCAAAAAGGTTCGCGACTATCTCGGCCTAAAAGCCGGAGCGCCCGTGACCTTTCAAAGACTAGACAACGGTGAAATTGCCATCCGTGCCGCCAAGGTCAGTGCGAAGCCGCGTGCCAGCAAGTTCGCCAAGTTGCGGGGGCGAGCGACCGTGCGCATGAAAACTGAGGACATTCTCGCGTTGACTCGGGCCGACTAGTGATTCTGGTCGATACGAATGTGCTGCTTGATGTTTTTGAGGACGACGCGGAGTGGTCCGACTGGTCCCAGGATCGATTGGATTCAGCCAGCGCCATCGACACCCTAGCGATCAATCCCGTAATCTATTCCGAGCTCTCCATCAGCTTCGCTCGTATTGAAGAGTTGGAAGCGGTCATCAAGGATGCGTCACTGACCGTCGAGAACATACCTCGGGAAGCCCTGTTCCTCGCAGGCAAAGCGTTTCTCCGATATCGACGCAGCCGTGGAACCAAACGCGGCGTATTACCAGATTTCTACATCGGCGCGCACGCGGCTGTCATGCAATGGCCCGTGCTGACGCGCGACGTGGGCCGCTACCGCACCCATTTCCCGACCGTGTCCCTGATCACGCCATGGTCATGATGCATCTTTGGCGGCCCAACTCGTTCGGAACCGGACTGCGTGTGAAACCGGGGCCAATGGTAGCCAACCTCTGCGAACGTACCGCGCGCCAAGCGTCTTCACGCTGCGTTGGCTGGCCTTGGCCAGCGATGGCCGGGAGTGGACTAACCAATGATTCGATGTCCGATCCTCATCCATTCGGGCTCCCTGGTCAGATAAATGTACATGGTCAGTGCCTGACCAAAGATCATCAAGGGTAGACCGTAGCGATAGACCGGGTGGACGTGTTTGGTCACGAACAAGTCCCGTCCGACGCCTAGAAGAATAAGCACATCCACGCCGGCGTAGCCCCAATTCTCGGGCACAATACTCGCCGGAAATCGGTTGAATGCGGCTATCGTAAGTGCGCAAGCGGCGAGAAACATTAGCCGACGGTGATATTCCGGTTTCCTCCGCCAAATGATTGCGAGGCCGACAATAATTGTGAACGCGACCATATCAAAGAACGGCACGATGAGAAACTCTGTGGCATCTGTGCTGCCGTGTTGGGTGTTGAAGCGTGCCATCGCAACGCCGGTTGCAATTCCAATTATCGGCAGCGCAATGGCGAGCGCTAGCGCGCACAGACCGACCTTTCTGTGCAGTTTGATATTGCGCGCCCTGATGAGCGCGGACTGGGTGATCAACAGGGCAACCCACCCCGTAAAAATCGCCGCGTGGAAATACAAGACGAGAGGACGCGGATATGCTGGGTGGATGAGATTTTCATTGATCGTGTGACTGAAGCCGTAGATCACAACTCCGGCGATGACCAGGGACATGATGAAGTAGAAATATCGATCGAATAGATCCTCAGACATGTCCTCATCCCCCCTCGCCTCAATCCGGAAGCGACGAGTTCTCCCTCGCCAAGCGTCCCGCCAAGCACCGCTGCTGCCATCAAGTATGGCAACCAACGTCGGGTATCGAGCAGCCAGTTTAGCAGGGTGACCGGCAGAAATCGGCCGCGAGCCGCCGGATGCATGCGCGCCTCGAAATCGTACCTTGCTACGACAGCCGGACAATCCGGCGGGGCGCGTCTCGCGGACCTGCTGGTCGCTTCAACGGCTGCAGCCAATGGATTGCCGCTCTACACCAGAAATCCCGCCGACCTTGCGGCGCTGAAGCGCATCGTCAAAATTGTCAAGGTCTAGTTCGCTGTCGTTGGCCAGCGATGGTGGGAGTGGAGCGGGCGGTGGGATTCGAACCCAAAACGATTACGCCCGCCA
>DATJSL010000003.1:0-297335 GCA_035504115.1 Steroidobacteraceae bacterium
TCCATACCAAATGGTATTTGCAGTCCCAAACCGAATGGCTGCTACTCTTATAGGCTTTCATACCTCCAATGCTACATTCGGCCGACCTGCCCGTCGCCTAAAGGCGAGGGGTTTACTGATCCCCAACGGGGGACTCTAAAAATGCTCTGCGTTATGCGCAGTTTCGCGGCGGCGCCACATATCGCTCCATGCCCCGCTTCGAACCTTTGTTCAGGACAAACATTCCCGACGACTAAGAAGGTTATACGGCCGAAAACCGTCCGCCAGTCTTACAAGACTTTATGCCTTGATAGCCAGCAACGTGAACGGCCGCGGTCCGACCTCCAGCACTGACGTGACATCGCCGAAGGCCTTACCTCTCTTTCAACCCCGCCGCGATGCGGTCCCCGAGATTTTTATCCACATTGCGCCAATAGTCGATGGCCCTTTCGAGCACTGCTGGTGAAACCCCGTCGTTGAGATGTCCGACAATATTTCCCACGAGGCGTGCGCGCGCCGCGTCATCGAGTACGCGACGCACCAGCGTGCCGGCCTGACCGAAGTCATCGTCCTCGGCGCGCAACGTGTAAGCCTGGCGTACCATGTCGCCGTCTGCGTACCAGAGACCCGCTGCGTCGGTACGTTCGAGGTCGGCCTTGGGGCCGCCGTACGAGTTCGGCGCATAAACCGGGTCAGCTACGTTCTGCACGCGCATGGCGCCGTCCTTGCTATAGCTATGCACAGACGATTTGGGCCGATTCACCGGAATTTGCTTGTAATTGACGCCAAGACGGGCGCGGTGCGCGTCCGCGTAGGAGAAGCCGCGCGCCAGCAGCATCTTGTCCGGACTCAGGCCGATCCCGGGAACCAGATTGTTGGGCTCGAAAGCAGCCTGCTCGATTTCGGTGTGGAAATCACTGACGTTGCGATCGAGCGTCAGCTTGCCAACCTCGATCAGCGGATAATCTTTGTGCGGCCAGACCTTGGTAAGGTCGAACGGGTTGAAGCGATAAGTCTTGGCCTGCTCGAACGGCATGATCTGCATCTTGAGCGTCCAGCGCGGGAAGTCGCCTTTCTTGATCGAGTTGAACAGATCACGGCGATGATAATCGCCGTCGACCCCGGCCAGACGGTCCGCCTCGGCCTGCGTCAGAAAATCGATTCCCTGGTCGGTCTTGAAGTGGTATTTCACCCAGAATTTGGCACCCTGGCGGTTGACCCACATATAGGTGTGGCTGGAAAAGCCGTCCATGTGACGCCAGGTTTTCGGGATACCGCGATCGCCCATCAGCCAGGTTACCTGGTGCGCCGACTCGGGCGATAACGTCCAGAAGTCCCATTGCATGTCGTGGTCGCGCAGGCCGTTGTCCGCCCGGCGTTTCTGCGAGCGGATGAAATGCTGGAACTTCAGAGGATCGCGGATGAAAAACACGGGGGTGTTGTTCCCCACCATGTCGTAGATCCCCTCGCTCGTGTACAGCTTCAACGAGAAGCCTCGCGGATCACGCCATGTGTCGGGGCTGCCCTGCTCGCCGGCCACCGTCGAAAAGCGGATCAAGGCCTCCGTTTTCGTTCCCGGCTGAAAGACCGCGGCGCGCGTATAGCGGCTGACATCCTGGGTGACTCGGAAATGTCCGAAGGCGCCGCCTCCTTTGGCATGCGGTTGCCGCTCCGGGATGCGTTAGCGATTGAAGTTCGCCATCTGCTCGATCAGATAATGATCGTTCAGGACGATGGGGCCATCCGCGCCGATGGTAAGTGAATGTTCGTCGCTCGCGACTGGGGCCCCGGCGTCGGTCGTGGTGGGGTTTCTCGATTCAGTCATATTTTCTTCCTCTAATATGCTGGAGTGGGTGCTGCAAACGTAAACCTTCTAATTCGACACGTGAAATAGAATCTACCTATGCGCCTGATAATGCTTGTATATGTCTGCCCACTTGTCCCCACGCATTCTATGCACTTCCGCGAGCATGAGGAGGGGAGCGTAGGTGTGCGTGGCACGATCCCCAAGGGGTGCCCGCGCGCTCACCCTCGCCGTTCGCCGCCAGCGGCGAACGGCGAGGCAGGAACTAACTGAGGACGAGATTCAAGAGATCTTGGTTGATCACGTCTGCATTTGTAGTGCACATCCCGTGCGGGTATCCCGGATAGACCTTGAGCGTGCCATTCTTGAGGAGCTTGGCCTGAAGCAGTGCGGCTGTCGACATCACCAGTTCTTGGCCAAACCATCAACATGGGGACAAAGCGTTCAATGTCCCCGAAATGCGCGTAAGCTCGTGATCGCATTCTGGAAGTTACGCGTCTCTCATCGTGTCAGAAAATGATCACTACCGCGAATGTCGCGCTGGGATTAGCGCCACCAATTCAGAGACCAGCTCGTCGCGCCCGCTGGCGGCCGCCGCCCTCGCCATTCCCGATCTCGCCGCATTGATCTTCTCCGCGTACTGCAGGGGCATGCGGGTGGACTTCCATCCCCCGGCTTGGGGTAATCGCCGCCAGGTCAATGTCCAATGCGGCCATATCCTGAGTCGCAGCCACTCACTTCTGTCTGGAAGAAATCTAGGTGCTCATCGACGGCGCCAGCGAGAGCCTGCGCGCAGATTGTGAATCTCTGTAGCCATTTAAGAACTTGACGCCGTACAGCCTCCCTTACAGGAAAGCGACGGACCGTTCGATTGTTGGCAGTCGCACCGTGCAGTTTGGCTGCCGCTCAAGTGGGCACCAGGCGATGACAGATTGAGGCGTGAGGTGCCCGTATACATGCGGAAATAGCTGCCCGTTCCGGGAGGGTTCCCAACGAACCCCTTCGCCGAGTGACGCGAGATCGATGGCGGCGATGACGAGGCCTTTCTGGCCAGAGAAGTGTCGGTCGACCGTTTCCGTGAGCTGCGAGGCCGTCGAGAGGTGGATGAACCCATCGGCCTTGTCGATCGGGGCCCCTTCGAAAGAGCCGGCGTTGAGTGCGGCCCATTCATCAGCCGTGAGTACCTTGTACGCAATCTTGTCAGTCATGCAAAATCCCTCCCTTCCCGACTTCTCCGTCGCTCTCGCCATGCCCGATCTTGCCGCATTGATCCTCTCCGCATACTGAAGCGGCATGCGCGCCGACTTCCAGCCCGCAGCCTTCGTAATCAAATTCGGCAAAAAGTAGCGGTCTGAGTCGCGCGGCGCACCATGTCGAGCCATTTTCTGCACCGACGGGAATCAACCCCCTGTTGCCCGTACGGCAGCCAGCGCCATACGCGTCACGGCGTCAGATACTTCGCGAACCACTCCGCTTCCCGCTTGCGCACATCCCGCACCTGCTCCGGCTTACGAATCCTATGCCCAGCTCCCGCGTAGACCACGAGCTGCGTCGGCACCCCCAGCGCATGTAACGCGTGCCAGAACTCGAATGACTGCGGGGCCGGACACTCGACATCAAGTTCGCCGACGTACATTAAGGTCGGTGTTTTCGCTTGCTTAATCGACTCCAGCGGCGACGCCGCACGGTACACCGCAGGATCGTCATACGCCGACTTGCCGAAAAACGGCATCATCCAGCTATCGATCCCGTTCTCCCCGTAATAGCTGATCCAGTCCGCGATGCCTGCGCCTGCGATCGCGGTTTTGAAGCGCTGCGAGTGAGTCACCGCCCACATCGTCATGAAACCGCCGTAGCTGTGGCCGTAGATGCCCATTCGCGATTCGTCGATGGGCGCGGTTTTAAGCACCGCATCCACCCCGGTGAGAATGTCGCGAAAATCGCCGCCGCCGAAATCGCGCACATTGGCACGGGTGAACGAATCACCCTGACCAAAGCTGCCACGCGGATTGGGCAAGAACACGTAGTACCCACGTTCGACCCACTCGCGCGGCGAGGCCTGAAAGTCATCGTCACGCCCGAAATGCGGCGGCAGTGCCCAACCCGGACCGCCGTGTACGCGCACCAGTAATGGATAGCGTTTGCCTGCCTGGGCGTGAGCGGGCCCGACCAGCCACCCCTGAACGTTGTACCCCTCGTTGATCCAGTTGACGCTCTTCACCATCAGCGGCGCAGCGAGGTCAACGTTGTCCGTGGTGATGGCCTTCATATCGCCCATCGGGCCAGCCACGATCGCCGGCGGGTGCGAGAAGTCCTCCACCACCGTCGCTGCCGTCTTGCCGTCGGCGCTCATCGTAAAGATGGGATCGACATCACCCGATCCGTCATCACCCGTGCTTGCGAGGACCGGGGCCGACCATCGCGACGCCATCGTCCCCGCCGGATCGAATTCGATGATCGAGGCGAGATCCACCACCAACGCTCCCCCGTAGAGCCGCCCGCCCTTCCACATCAGTGATCCAAACGACCCCCGGAAGCCCGGCGTGCGCTTAGCTGGCGCCCCGCCTTCGATGGCCACCTCGTACACGTCCCCGCCCACTGTGCCGAAGTCGCTCATCAACCCTCCGATTAACCACACGCGCTTACCGTCGGGCGAAACACGTGGCATCGAGATCTGATATGGCGGCTTCGCCAACGACCGTAGCCGGCCTGTGGCGCCATCCACACTCGCGAGCTCGGCGATCCACCAGTTGTTGTCGCCGTTCCCCTTCGCCGTCGTCGCCACGAAGCCGCGTCCATCCGGCATCCAGTCGTACTCGTAGACATAGTGATCCGCAGGCGAGACCAGACGCATACTGCCGCCATTTCGCGAAATCACTGCGATCCGCTGTTCCTGTGTGTCCTCACCGATCTCGCCCACTTGCGGCGCGCTCGCCTCCAGCGCACCCGCGAGCTTCTTAGCCTCCAGCGTAGCGAGGAGCGCCAGCACCTTCCCCTTTGGCGACCACGACAACGACCCCGCAGTCCCGTTGAACGTCGTCAAGGTTGTTGCACCCGCAGGCGCCGCGCTCACGCTCCCGTCCTGGGCCACCGGCGCCAAATCGATCTGCACCGATACCGCGTCTGAATCCACAGCCAGGAACGCCAGCTCCGATCCGTCCGGCGACCACGCCAGCGACGAGTATGAGCAGCTCGAGCAGGGATCGATCTGACCTTGCACCTGGCCGTCCTTAACGGCACGGATCACCACCGGGCCACGCGGCTCCTTCTCGCTATCCGGTTGCGTGACCGTCTCGACCGCAGCGATGCGGCTCCCATCGGGAGACATGGACAGGAACTTGTACTCGTGAACCGCCGCTCCCGCGAGAGCAGGCACGAGTAACGCCACTATCGACACAAGTATTCTTCGCATGCGCATCCTTCATCGTTATCACGTCGCCTGGAAACGAGCGTGCCGATTGTAGAAGGCATCGGTTCCGTTTACCGATCCGTGTTAGACCCCTGACATGCTCGCCCGAACATGTGAATTCACGCGGCAAATGACGGGAACTTCGAGCGGGCCGTGCAGGAATATGTTGTCTGCACGGGTCAGCAGCGTACCCTTGCTTTGAACCCTGGCCACTCATTCGGCAATCGAATCCCTTCCCGACTTCTCCGCCGCCCTCGCCATCCCGGATCGCATTGCATTGATCTTCTCCGCATACTGCAGGGGCATCCGCGTCGATTTCCACCCTCCCGCCTGCGTAATCGCCGCCAGATCAATGTCCAACGCCGCCAGATCCTGAGTCGCACCCACTCGGGTCGAATGGCCACTCACCCGGTCAACCATACGCTCTGGCATTCCAATCCACTGCGCCACCCGCTTGAAAATCGGCGCAATGCTACCGGGATTCAGCGAGCCACCCACTTCGTCCCGTCCGATCAGCCGACGAAATACCGCCCCGTCGGTGACCCCCGAGTGCTCCAGCCAAACCTTCAGCCATTTCACGGTCTCCCGCGATATGTACGCCACCCTCCCCTGGCCCTCCGCATCCGTCTTGCCGCGCCGAATGAGCGCCTGCCCCGTGCCATTCGGATGGAAATCAATATCCCTTACTTCGAGCGCCACGAGCTCGCCCCGTCGCGCGAGGGTTTCATAGGCTACGCACAGCATGGCCCTTTCACGGTCCGCGCGCAGGCTCTCACCGGCGCCGTCGATGAACTCTTTGATCTCCTTCCAACCCAAGGGGTGGGCCTGGTCCTGACGAGCGGAGGTCTCCCTCCCCATTTTCCTAAGTCCCAGTCGCACCGCTTCACTCGAGCAAGGATTCAATAAACCCGCCGCGACATGCACCCGCGCGATGGTTGCCACATAGCGCTTCACCGTCGCCGGCTTCTTCCCCGCCTTCACCCGATCGTCGATGAATGCCCGGATGGTATTGGGATCCGCCGGTAGATGCGGCTCGCTCCGCGATTCGCAAAACGCCTGGAAGATCGCCCCATCCGCCTTCTGGGCACGGAGCGTATTTGCCGAATACGCGCCCTCGGCCATCGCCTGCCATTCGAGCAGCGCCGCGAGCGGCCCTTCGAGGAGCGGTTTCGGCGCGATCGGCCGCGCATCGAATTCAGAGGCCTGGTAGGTCAATTCCATATCTTAATCGTAACACGCATCGCCGGAGAGATGCGATAACTGCAATTATCACATGCTATTAATAGCCGTTTTAACAACATTACGTATCATACAATCCCATTACCAAACCACTCCCGCAACTCACCCCCAATGCCCCCCACCTCAAAACCCTACGCCCTCCGGCCCGGCCGCCCGGGCCTTGCGGAAATCGACGTCGTGCGCGCGGCCGAGACGCTGCTGCGCGAGGGCAAGCGGCCCACGGTCGCCGCGGTGCGCGAGCGCACCGGCGGATCGAACAGCACGGTCGCACCGTTGCTCGATGCCTGGTGGCGCTCGCTCAGCAAGCGCTTCGCCGGAAAGCCGGCCGCCTTCGATCGAATCCCGGGGGCCCTCGCGCACGTCGCCGAGGCTCTTTGGTTACAAGCTCTCTCCGAGGCGCGAGCGCGAGCGCGAGAGGAGCTGACCTCCGCGCAGCAAGCCGGACGAGAAAAGGGCGATCTCGAGGAGCGCTCGCTGCTCGCTCTTCGCGAGGCCGAGCTCGAGGAGCGGCTGCGCCATCGCGACAAGAGCTGCGCCGAGCTCGAGGCCCGGGTGCGCTCCCTGACCGTGCTCCTGCGCAAGGCGCAGGCCGACGCCGCATCGGCCCACCGCCGCCGTGCCGCTTTGCAGGCGAAGCTCGATGCGATCAAGGCAACATCGAACCCTCGCACCGCGCGCCGCAGTCGGCCGCGCTCGGATTCGCGCGCTTGAAAGCGCTCGCATCCCCTGGGGCTTTCCGGCTCGGCGATCCGCTGCCGCCCGCCCTCATTGCACCAGGAACGTCGCCACCGTCGGCCCGCTGCCCGGGCAGCTGAGCGTCGCCTGGTAATAGCCGGGCGTGGTCACTGCGTTGGTGTTCTCCGTGCCCGAAACGCCCACCGACTGTCCCTGATAGGTCCCATCGCTCGAGGTCATCGAGCACATCGTGCCCGCGGGCAGTCCGGTGACGCTCCAGGTGAGCGTCGCGGCGCCATCGGGCGGCACCGGATTGGTCGCGGACAGCGACGCCGTCACGCCCACCGTGTACTGATATGCGCCCGCGGCGTTGTACACGTAGATGAAATTGTTCGGCGTGTTGTCGACGTAGACGTTGCCTGATGCATCGACCGCGACGCCCTGCGGGGTCTGCAGCGCCGGCGTCATGCCGGATGGCAGCGTGAGGCTGAAGGCGGTCGGCGTGGTCGAGTACGTCGGCGTCGCCCCCGATTGTGCGGCGTATTGGGTGACGGTATTCGCGTAGTAGTTGGACACGTACAGGTTCAAGCTCGCATCGAACGCGAGGCCCACCGGCCCGTTGAGACCGCTGGTGATCGGCGCCTGCGCGGGCACGGGCGGAGTGGAGCCGGCCATCTGCGCGGGGGTGTAGAAGCCGATGGCGCTCGGGCTGCCGATGCCCACCAGGATGTCGAATCCGTTGTAGGCGAGCGCGCCCACCGACGTGAACGGGAGCGGCGTCGGCGTGCTCGCATCCTGCGTCTGCGTGGTGAGGAGCGTGGCTGCGTTGCCGGGCCCTGAGTTATAGGCGAACACCTTGATGTCGTTGATGCTGCCCTGGTTCTCCGCGACGTAGACATAGCCGTTGCCGTCGACCGTGACGCCGAGCGGGCGCGTGAGGCCGCTGATCACGGCGTTCGTCACGAGATCGCCCGCGCTGTTGAACACCTCGACCGAGTTGCTGCCGACGTCGGCCACGAACAGCTCGCCCGCGACGTTCGTTCCGCTCGGGCCGAACGCGAGCCGCACCGGGTTCACCAGATTGGTGGTGAGCGCGGACGGCGGCGAGGTGTACTGGCCGGATGCGTTCGGCGCATAGACCAGCACTTGCCCGGCGCCGTAGTTCGCCACGTACAGATCGCCGTTCGGCGCGAGCTTGAGATCGTTCGGGCCATTGAGCGTCGCCGCCGCGGGCGCCGTCACGACCACCAGCACATTGACCGGTGAGACGCCGCTGACGCTTCCATAGATTTGCGTGAATCCCGGGCCCACCGCCGTCACCAGGCCGCCGGAGACCGTGGCCACGGCCGTGTTCGAGGAGGTCCAGGTGGCGACGCTCGTGAGATTGAGCGTGGAGCTGTCCGAGTAGCCGCCCGTCAGCGTGAGCTGCACCGTGCCTCCCGCCCCGAGCGACTGGCTCGTGTTGGGCGTCACGCTGATTATCTGCAGCGTCGGACCGGTGACGGTGATCGTGGTCATTCCCGAGGACGACCCGCCGAGCGATGCCGAGATGTTGCTCGTTCCCGCGCTGACGCCGGTGACCAGGCCGTTCGATACCACGGCGGCGCTCGGATTGCTCGACAGCCAGGTGGCGGTGTTGTTGACGTCGGCCACGGATCCGTCGGTGTAGGCGGCGCGCGCCGTGATCTGCACCGTGCCGCCCACCGCAATCTGCGTGACGCCGCCCGCCGTGAACGTGCTCAAGCTGCTCACCACCGGCTGGCAGGTGAGGGTCGTCGATCCGCTCACGCTGCCGCTGGTGGCCGTGATGGTCGCCGAGCCGGTCGCCTCGCAGAACGCGAGGCCGCTCGCCGAGATGGTCGCGATGTTGCCCGGCACGGCACTCCAGGTGACGGCGCTGGTGATGTTCTGCGTGGGTCCGGAGGCATAGATCCCGGTCGCCGTGAATTGCTCATTGAGGAAATCGCCGATCGCCGGCGCCGCCGGCGTCACCGAGATGATCACCGGCGCCGCCGCATTACAGGCGAGCGTGGCCGACCCCGCGATGGTGCCGCTGGTCGCGCTGATCAGCGCCGTGCCGGGCCCCGTACAAGTGGCGAGCCCGGTCGCCGTGACCGAGGCGAAGGCGCTGTTCGAGCTCCACACCACCGGTGGGTAGCTCGCCGTGATGGGGCCCGTCGTGCCGTTCGCGAAGCTGCCGGTATCGGCGAACTGCGCCGTCGCCCCGACGGTGGCGGATGCGGTGGCGGGCGAAACGGTGATGCCGGTGAGCGCGGGCAGCACGGTCACCACCGTGGTCGCGAGTCCCGGCAAGGTGTCGGCCGAGCTGCCGGTGCACTCGAGCGATGCGGTGTAGGTGCCGACGATCGTCAGCGTGCCGGTCGACACGGCGGTGCCGGTCGGGCCCTCCGGGCTCGGCAGCTGGAAGGTGCCGTCGCTCGCCGAGAGCGAGCATTGAGCCGGCGGGAACGACAAGGGATAGGTGGGAGCGGCCGCGCCCCAGCTCAGCGTTGCCGCATTGCCCGCGACCACGGTGGCGGGCGAGGCGGCGAGCGTGATGCAGGGCGGCACGTTGGTCGTCGGCCAGCTCGTGTTGGGCACTTGGTCGAGGAAATCCGAGTTGATGGTGAGGAACAGGTTGCCGAGCCGCCCATCGAGGTCGCCCGCGACGTTCGGATTGCCGGCGGGCGGCTGCACGTAGAAGAAGTTGCTGGCGTTCGCATTCGCCTGCAGGTAGCTCTCGGTCGATGCCAGCGAATTGAGCGCGCAGCTGTAGCCGCCCGGGGCATCGTTCTGATAACCGCTGTTGAAGTAGGCCTGGCTCTGGCTGACGTAGCCCTGCAGGGTGGAGGCGACGGTGGGGTTCACTTGCGATTCGTTGATCGCATTGTCGAGCGTCGTCGAGAGGTACGTGAATTTGTTGGTGACGAAACCGAACAGGCCTCCGCTCGGCCCGCTCCCCAGCCCGCTCGCGGCGCTGTTGAGCGCAATGCCGTAGGCATACATCGAGGCCGAGTGGGAGTGACTGCCCGGGTCCTCGCAGTAGGCCGTCAGATCGATGAACGTGTTGGCGAGGCTCTGATCCTCGGGGATCACGCCCTCCACCGTCGGCAAGTCCGAGCGCGGCGCCCAGGCCGTCAGCGGAACCTGCGCACAGCTGAGGTTGTAGGGTCCCGGCACCGTTGCATCGGCGTTGAGCCCGGTCTGGATGAAGATGTTGTTGGCGTTCTCATCGACCGCGATCGCCGTTTCCTCCATGACCGCAAGTCCGGTGCCGGTGGGCCCGGAATGTCCGCACAGATAGGGCGGCAGCACGGTGGTGGGAAATCCCGGACAGAACTGCGACACGTCGAGCGTCGGGGGCACGCAGTTGGTCGTCTGCCCGGGAGGGCACACGTTGATCTGAGGTCCGAGACAGCTCCATGTGCCGTTGGTGATCGCGACGCGCGGATCGGCCGGCACCACGCAGATCTGCTGCAGCACGCTCGCGCCCGCGGGAATGTTGCTCGTGCCGGGCCCGCTGAACTGCTGATTGGTCTGATTGCCCACGGGGCTGCAGCCGGGTGGTCCGATGCAGCTGCTCGCCGGCGCCGACCCCGAGCTCGTGATGGCGAGGCCCACCGGCTCGAGCACGCCGTGGCGGAAGGTGGCGAGCGGTGCATTGGACCCGCTCGCGGGCGGTGCGCCGAATTGCAGTATCGCCCCGCCCAGCAGCGAGAGCTGCGTGACGAAAGCATAGGGCGTGCTCGCGTACGTGCCGACCTTGATTTTCTCCAGGCCGAGACCCAGGCCGCTCGCGAAGTTGCCGACGAATTCGCCGCGGCTCGAGTCGAAGCGCAGGATGCGCCCGTCGACCGTGGTGAACAGCAAACTCACCCCGTGGGTCGCATCGCTCGGCCAGCTGTCCATGCCCGTCGGCACCGCATCGACGCCCTGGAACATCGATTGAGCCACCGCGGTGGATGTCGGGCCGCCGAGCGCACCGCCCCCCGCGATCACGCTCGCGACCGCCGCCTGCGCATACACGATCACGCGCGCCTGGCTCGTGTCGCCCACCAGTACCACCAGATCGCCCGCGTTCCACGCGGCCGCTGCGGCACCGTCCGGCGTCGCGCTGCTGCCCGCGACCAGCAGCTCCGCAAGCGCCAGCGTGTGCGTTCCGCCGAAGGTGTCGTCGATGAGGAGCGGCGCGCCATAGGCGCCGGTGCTCTTGTTGAAGGGCAGCACCCACAGGCCGGGCTTCGCAACCGACGGCCCGACCGGGGAGATCACGAACAGGTCGCCGGCCGCATCGACCGCGAGCCCGACGGGGGTCGTCGGCTGCGGGCTGCCGGCATTTCGGCTCCAGCTGCTGATCACGGTCGAGGTGCCGTAGTCGGGACCCGCATATCGCACCAGCTGTCCGTTCAGCAGGTCCGCCGCCACCAGGTCGAGCGTGTTGCTCTTCGCGTTCGGAACCCAGACGAGGGCATCGAAGATGCCGTGCCGGGCGCCGTCCGAATTGAGGCTGCTCGACCCGCTGAGGAGCGCCGTGCTGCCGTTGCTGGTGAGCGTGAGATCGTAGATGGAATTGCCGAGGGCGTTCGCGGCGGCCACCGTGAGCGGCTGCGAGGTGATCGGCGCCGCCGCGGCCGAAACGACGCTGAGGAGCGCCATGGCCCCGGCGGCACATCGAGCGACGCCGAGTCCGGCGGCTGAAAGCCCGGTCAATAACTTGCATCCCATCGCAGCTCCCGACATGGCGGGCGGCGCGCACGCCGCCCAGAAATTGTTGTTCGTTCTCTCGACTCGAGGCGCTCGAGCGCTTCGATGAAGTTATGTAAAACCCGCGCGCTCGCATCCCCGCCCCGGAAGTCTTTGCGGGGAGTCAGCGGTTACCGGGGAATTCACTGAGCGCCTCCGGGCGATCGGCGGTCTTATCGCACGGCGGAACGACGCTAGCACAAGGACCGCAAGGAGTGCTACCTCATCGGCTTGATGGCGCCGCCTTTTTCTTGCGCCGAGGCCACCGCGATCTTCGCGGGCGCCGCGGCCGCGGCGGCGCTGCGCGAGAGCTCCTCGCCCCCATGACGCTCGCGCCGGTGCAGGCTCTCGAGGTAATGCTGCGCCAGGGTTCGATACACGAGCGGTGCCTCGCCGTCCTTGCTCAAGATGGAGTAGCTATGCGTAAGATCGGTCTGCGCCTCGGCGTAGCGGCCGAGGCCGGTGAGCGCCGCCCCCTCCGCGCTCTCCGCGATGGCCGTGCGCCAATGGTCGGGCGAGAGCGCCGCGCTATAGATGCTCTTCGCGTTCTGCGCGAGCTGCAGCGCCTCGGGGTATCTCTGTTCCGAGACTCTGAGAATCGCGAGCATCATGAGGCTCGAGGCGACGTCGGGGTGGTGCGCATCGAACAGCCGGCGGCGCATCGCGAGGGCCTCCTCGAGATACCGGTCGGCCTCGCCGGTATCGCCCGCCATCGTCGACCAGAAGCCGAGGGTGTTGAGCACGCGCGCCGTCTCGGGCTGGTCGGCGGAATACGCCTTGCGGTAGATGGCGAGCACTTGCCGGATGTTGGCGAATGCCTGCTCGGTCTCCCCGCGGTCATACTGCAGCAAGGCGACATTGAACAGCGTGAGCGCGTAGTCGGGGTGGCTCTTGCCGACCAGCTCGCCGCGCATCTGCAGCGACTGCATGAAGAGCGCCTCGGCCCCGGCGAGATCGCCTTTGTCCTGCAAGATGAGCGCCACGTTCTCGATCGCCGTGGCCACATAGGGGTGCTTGTCGCCGAGCAGCCGCCGGTACATGGCGAGCGATTCGCGGTAGAACTTTTCCGACTCATCCAGATCGCCGCGCTCATCGAGCAGCAGTCCCATGTCGTTGAGCACTTCGGCGAGATCGGGGTGCGGTTGGTCGTGATACAGCGCGCGCTGCATGGCCACCGCGCGTCGCATCAGCGGGATCGCGCCGTTCAGATCGCCGCCGTCGGCCACCGCCCGGGCGAGATCCTTCATCGTGCGCGCAATCGCCGGATCCGAGCTGCCGAACACGTCCTGTTGCAGCCTCAGTGCGGCTCGCAGATTCTTCTGCGCCTGCGCATAGCGTCCTTCCGAGGCGAGCAGCGTACCGAGACCATAGAGCGAGGTGGCGAGCTCGATTTGCGCCTGGCGCTCCGTCGGCCGGGCGGCATCCAGGCGGATCGCTTCCCGATAGGCTTTCTCCCCGGCGGCGTAGTCGGCCTGCCGCCACATCACGCTGCCTTGATGGCTGAGCGAGTCCGATAGCTCCAGGGAGTCCACGCCCGGCAGGCGCCGGCGCGTCGCCACCGCCTGATCGAGCAGCGGCCGGGCCTGGGGGTAAAGACCCAACCCCATGTACACCGTGCCGAGCGTGTCCATGAGGCGCGCTTGAATCACGGGCTCTCTCGCCAGCTCGCCCTGCACGCGCGCCGCGCCCTTGTCGAGCATCTCCCGCGCCGTCACCGTGTTGCCGCGCGCCTCGCTCGGGTCCGAGACCTTGAATAGATCGACCAGGAAGCGCGTGGTCTCCTGCGCCGTTCGCGCCTCGGTCTTGGCGATGACCGTCTCCCGCTGCGCCCGGTCGCGCTGTACCACCGCAAAGGCGGCGAGGCCGCTGGTGATCACCATGCCGGCCATGGCCACACAGGAGAAGGCGACCAGCCGGCGGTTGCGGCGTTGCTGCTCGCGCTGTCTGAGCGTATCGAAGCCCACGCCGAGCAGACCCGCGACCAGCTTGAGCGCTGCCCGGTACTTGCCGTCCTTGCCGGGGCGCGCATCGGCGGCGATCGGCTCGGTGCGCAGCTCGCCGATGCCGCCGTCGGCCCCGAGCTTGAAGCGCAGCGCCGGCGGGAAGCACTCCTCCAGCTCGCGCCCGGGCATGTCGGTGGCATTGGGCTCGCCGGCCACGATCAGGGAGAAGATCCGATCCTCCCGGCCCAGGCGCTTGAAGGCGAGGATCTCCTCGTTGACCCAGCGCGATTTCGCGGAGTTCGGCGAGCAGATCACGATCTGACAGGCCGAATCCTCGAGCGCCGCATTCACCAGCGCACCGAGATCCACGGCGCTCGGCAACTCGTCCCGATCCCTGAAGATCGGCGTCAGGCGCTTCGGCACCGGGCCGCGCTCGGTGATCGTGCCGAGGAGCGGCTTGGGCGGACGGTAGCTCTCGAGCGTGGCGTGCAGCCAGGACGCCCAGCGCGAGTCGCGATGGCTGTAGCTGATGAAGGCGCGGTACTTGGGCGCGGCCATGTCCTGTTGTTCTGGCGCGGGCGGGAGGGGAAGGATAACCCCCCTGTCGTAAAATAGTGAAGCGCTCTGCGCGCCCGCGCCTGCGCAAACTCCGGTCGAGCTACCCGACTTGCCGCTCGAGCATCTCGATCAGCGCTTGAAAGCTCTCATCGGCGCTTCTGCCCGAGGTGTTCAGGTGCAGATGCGCTTGCCGGTAGTAGGGCTCGCGCGCGCGCAGGATATCCTTGAGTTCCCGCATGGCCTCGCGGCTGCGTGCCATGGGGCGCAGGTCGCCCTGGTCGATCACCCGCTGCATGTGCTCCTCGGGCGAGGCGCGTACCCACACGGCGAGCGATCGCTCGAGCAGCATCGCGAGCGTCTCGGGGTCCGCCGCGAGGCCGCCCCCGGCTTCGATCACTGCGGCGCGATTCTTCGATATCACCCGCTCGAGAGTCTCTCTCTCGAAGCGCCGATAGCCAGGCTGGCCGTGCAGCTGCAGGATCTCGCCCAGCGTCGCTCCGTATTCACGCTCGATCTCGCGATCGAGCTCGAAGAACGGTACCCCGCGGTGCTTGGCGAGGCGCCGTCCGAGCGTGCTCTTGCCCGCGCCGCGCAGCCCGACCAGCGTGACATAGGACTTCTGCGCCTGATCGAATCCCGGGCCGGCGAAATGATCGCCCCCGAAATGCCGGCCGAGAAGCTGCCGGGCCTTGTGCAAGTCCTCCTCGGAGAGCCTCTTCAAGAGTTGCGTGAGCAGCTTCTGTTCGACCGAGCGCATGGGTTCCTCGCTGAGCAGCGCATCGGGCGAGAATCCCATGGCGGACGCGATTCGCCGCAGCACCCGCACCGAAGGGTTGCCTTGTCCGCTCTCGAGCTGCGCCAGGAAGCGCAGCGACACGCCCGAATCGGCGGCGAGCGCGCTGCGGGTCATGCCGCGCTGCGCGCGGGCGGCGCGAATCCGATCCGCGAGCGCACGCAGGTATGCCTCGTCCTCGGGCGTGGGACGCCTCAGTTTCGCCGCTGACTTGCCGGCTCGTGGCATGCGATGGCTTTTCGGAGCATCACGATTCACGGGTCTTGGCCGCGATGAATTGCCGGGCGGCCTCGAGCACCGCCTCAGGCTGATCGCGATGCGGCGAGTGCCGGCACGCGCGCAAGGCGAGGAGCCGTGAGTCGCGCACCGCGCGGCCGATGCTTGCGATTTGCTCCATCGTGCCGTATTCATCCTGCTCGCCCTGAATGGCGAGCACGGGACAGCGGATTTGCGGGAGCAGCGCTTCGATGTTCCATGACCGAAACCGCGGGTCGAGCCAGATCCGGTTCCAGCCCCAGAATGCCGAATCGACATCGTCATGATGACGGCGCAGGCGCTCGCGCAGATCGGTATCGAGGTAGGCGGCCTTCGCCTGGGCGATGCTGCGGACGGTGATCTCTTCCACCTTCACGTGCGGGGCGAGCGCCACCACCCCCGAGGCCTCGCTGTGGGCGGCGGCCGCGTAGATCAACGCGATGGAAGCGCCGTCGCTGTGGCCGAACAGCACGGGACGCCGGATCGCCAGCCGCTTCAGAATCGCGGGCAGCCAGGCGCTCGCTTCCTCGTGCATGTAGTCGAGTCCGCGCGGCGCTCTGAGCGCGGCCGAGCGGCCGTAGCCGTAGCGGGAATAGAGCAGAGTTCGGGCGCCCGTGGCCGCGGCCAGCCGATCGGGGAAGTCGCGCCACATCGCCACCGATCCCAGTCCCTCGTGCAGCATCACGATGTCGCGTCCCGACGGTCGGGGCGGCAGGGCGAACCGGTACTCGATCTCGCGGCCCTCGATGCTCAGCGTGTCGGATGGCATGCGGCCCGCAGCTTGAAGCGCTGGATCTTGCCCGTGGCGGTCTTGGGCAGCTCCCCGAGGAACTCGATCCAGCGGGGATACTTATAAGGAGCGAGCCGCGACTTGACGAACGCTTTCAGCTCCGCGGCCAGCTCCTCGGAGGCGGCGAACCCGCCCGCCAGCACGACGTAGGCCGCCGGCTTCACCAGATGATCGGCATCCTCGCGTCCCACCACCGCCGCCTCGTGCACCGCCGGGTGGGCGATGAGCGCCGACTCGACTTCGATGGGCGAGACATAGATGCCGCCCACCTTGAGCATGTCGTCGGCGCGGCCCGCGAACACATAGTCGCCGTTGGCATCGGTGCGGCAGCGATCGCCGGTACGGGTCCAGTGACCGAGAAAGGTCGAGCGGCTGCGCTCGCGGTTGTTCCAGTAGAACTTGGCGCTGGTCGAGCCGCGCACCCACAGATCCCCCACCTCGCCGGGCACCACCGGCGCGCCGTCCTCATCGACGATCTTCGCCTCGAAGCCGGGCACCGGGATTCCGAGCGTGCCGTGGCGGATCCGGCCGGGGCGGTTGGATATGAAGATGTGCAGCATCTCGGTCGATCCGATGCCATCGACGATATCGATCCCCATGCGCTCGCGCCAGCGCCGCGCGATGTCCTCCGGCAGCGCTTCGCCCGCGCAATTGCACAAGCGCAACGAGGACTCCTGGGCCGCCGGCAGCTCGTTGCTCGCGAGCAGCGCCGCGAACAGCGTGGGCACGCCGGAGAACACCGTCGGACGGTGAGTGCGCAAGCGCGCGCCGATCGAGGCCGGCGTCGGCCGTTCGGCCATCAGTACCGCCGTGGCGCCGACCGCGAGCGGAAAGGTGAGCGCATTGCCGAGGCCGTAGGCGAAGAACAGCTTCGCCGCCGACAGCACCACGTCGCTCTCGGTCAAGCCGAGCGTCGCCTGGGCGTAGAGCGCGGCCGTCTCGATCAGGCTCGAGTGCACGTGCACCGTGCCCTTCGGCGCGCCGGTGGAGCCGGATGAGTACAGCCAGAAGCACGGCTCATCGCGCATCGTGGGCGCGGGCGCGATCTCGGTTTCGGCGGCCGCGAGCGCCTCGCGCAGCGCCAGCATGCCCGAGGGCGGCTGGGCGCCCGCGACCAGCACATGCTTGAGAAACGGCGATTGGCCGAGAATCGGCTGCAGCTGCGGCACCAGCTCCCCGGAGACGATGAGCGTGTGCGCACGGCTGTCGTGCAGCATGTAGGCGTAGTCGGCCGGGCTCAGCAGCGTGTTGACCGGGATCGGAACGATGCCGGCGTGGATGGCGCCCAGGAACGCGGTGGGAAAGTCGATGCCATCCTTGAGGCACAGCATCACTCGCTGCTCCATGTGCAGCCCGAGGCGCTGCAAGGCCGAGGCGCAGCGATGGATGCGTGCGGCGAGCTCCGCGTACGTGTAGCGGCCCGAATCGTCGATGTAGGCGAGCTTGGCCGCGCGCCCCGCCCGCAGGTTGCGCTCCACGAGATCGTACGCCGCGTTGAATCGCTCCGGCACGCGCAGCCGCGGCGGCGTGCTCAGGGCATCGACCTGTGCGAGCTCCATGCAGGCGCCGGCGGCGCTCACCGCTCGCCGCCGCCCCTGCGAGCGCCGCTCGCGGCGCCCTGGCCGGTGCTGCTGCCGGTGCCGCGTTGGCACCTATCGGACTCCGTCACCCTCGGCCTCCCGCCGCGTGCTGCGCCCCATGAGCACTATAATGCATCGCTGCGTGCAGGGAAATCCGCCTTGACTCGGCGGCGGTCCTCAAATAGCATGCACTATAGTGCATCGACGTGGAGGGTGGACCGGTGGCAGATCCCGCGATGCGTGAGCCCTCCTCGGACACTGTGAGCTTCGAGACCGATCCCTCGCGCTACCGGCACTGGCGGCTGTCGCTTTCGGGTTGCGTGGCCACGCTCCTCATGGACGTCGACGAAGAGGCCGGCATACGTCCCGGCTATCGTCTCAAGCTCAACTCTTATGATCTCGGGGTCGACATCGAGCTGCAGGACGCGCTGCAGAGAATTCGCTTCGAGCACCCGCAGGTGCGCTCTGTCATCCTCTCGAGCGCCAGGGAGCGGGTCTTCTGCTCCGGGGCCAACATCTTCATGCTCGGCCTCTCGAGCCACGCGTGGAAGGTGAATTTCTGCAAGTTCACCAACGAGACGCGCAACGGCATCGAGGACTCGAGCCGCCATTCGGGCCTGAAGTTCATCGCCGCCTGCAATGGCACCACCGCCGGGGGCGGCTACGAGCTGGCGCTCGCCTGCGATGAGATCGTGCTCATCGACGACCGCTCCTCCGCGGTGAGCTTGCCCGAGGTGCCGCTGCTCGGCGTGCTGCCCGGCACCGGAGGCCTCACGCGCCTCACCGACAAGCGCCGCGTGCGCCGCGACTTGGCCGATGTGTTCTGCACGACGGTGGAGGGCGTGCGCGGTGAGCGCGCCCGCGACTGGGGGCTGGTCGATGCCATCGTCAAGCCCGAGCATTTCCACGCCCACGTCGAGGAGCGCGCCCGGGCGCTGGCCGCGGCGAGCGATCGCCCGCCGTCCGCGGACGGCGTCAAGCTGACGCCGCTCGAGCGCATCCTCGAGCCGGACGGATTTCGCTATCGCTTCATCGAAGTGCGGCTCGACGCCTCGACCCGGCGCGTCGAGCTGACGGTCAGCGCGCCCGATCAGGCGCCTGCCGATTCGATCGAGTCCGCGCTCGCCGCCGGCGCGCATTTCTGGCCGCTGCAGATGGCCCGCGAGCTCGACGACGCCCTCCTGAGGCTGCGCACCAACCATCTGGACTACGGAATCTGGGTGCTCAAGTCCCGCGGCTCGCAGGCCGCCGTGCTCGCGCTGGACGAGTTCCTGCTCGAGCACCGCACCCATTGGTTCGTTCGCGAAGTGATCGGACAGCTGCGGCGCACCTTCGCGCGTCTCGACGTCTCCTCGCGCTCGCTCTTTGCGGTCATCGAGCCCGGCAGCTGCTTCGCCGGCTCGCTGCTCGAGCTCGCGCTCGCCGCCGATCGCACTTACATGCTGAACCAGCCGGCCCGGGAAGGCGGTCCCCTCCTCATGCTGTCGAGCGTCAACTTCGGGCTGCTGCCCGCGGTGCACGGCCGCTCGCGCCTCGAGGCACGCTGCTACGGCGAGGAGCAAAGCCTCGCCCGGGCGCGTGCGGCCATCGGCACCCCGCTCGATTGCCCCGCCGCGCAATCCCTGGGCCTCGTCACCTTGGCGCCCGACGAGCTCGACTGGGACGAGGAGCTGCGCATCGCGCTCGAGGAGCGCGCCGCCCTCTCGCCCGACGCCCTCACCGGCATGGAGGCGAACTTGCGCTTCGGTCCGGGCGAGACGCTCGCGACTCGCATCTTCGGGCGCTTGTCGGCCTGGCAGAACTGGATTTTCATCCGACCGAACGCCGTGGGCGATGCGGGCGCCTTGAAGGTGTTCGGCACCGGTCGCAAGGCCAAATTCAACCGCGATCGCATCTGAAGAGAGACCGAATGAGCATCACCTACGCCGACAAGATTCCGAACAATGTCGATCTCGCCGGCGACAAGGGACTGCAGCGGGCGCTCGAGCACTGGCAGCCCGAGTTCCTGAGCTGGTGGGCCGACATGGGTCCCGAGAGCTCGCGCTCCGCCGATGTGTACCTGCGCACCGCGGTGAGCGTGCACCCGAGCGGCTGGGCGCATTTTGACTACGTCAAGATGCCCGACTATCGCTGGGGCATCTTCTTGAGTCCCGGGGAGACGGATCGCAAGATCCACTTCGGCGACCACCGGGGAGAGCCCGCATGGCAGGAAGTGCCCGGCGAGCACCGGGCGAACCTGCGCCGCATCATCGTCACGCAGGGCGACACCGAGCCCGCTTCGGTCGAGCAGCAGCGCCATCTCGGACTCACCTGCCCATCGCTCTATGACCTGCGCAACCTCTTCCAGGTCAACGTCGAGGAAGGGCGCCATCTGTGGGCCATGGTGTATCTGCTGCATCGTTATTTCGGCCGCGACGGCCGCGAGGAGGCGCAAGCGCTGCTGCAGCGCCGCTCGGGCGATCAGAACAATCCGCGCATCCTGGGGGCGTTCAACGAGAAGACCCCGGACTGGCTGGCCTTTTTCATGTTCACTTATTTCACGGACCGCGACGGCAAGTTCCAGCTGCTCGCGCTCGCCGAATCGGGCTTCGACCCGCTGGCGCGCACCACCCGCTTCATGCTGATGGAGGAGGCGCACCACATGTACGTGGGCGAGGCGGGGGTTGCGCGCATCATCCAGCGCACCTGCGAGGTCATGAGACAGCACGAGACCGATGACCCCGCTCGACTGCGCGCGCTCGGCGTCATCGATCTGCCGACCCTGCAGCGCTACCTCAATTTTCATTTCAGCGTGACCATCGACTTATTCGGCGCGGACGTCTCCTCGAACGCCGCCACGTTCTATTCGAGCGGCTTGAAGGGGCGCTACGAGGAGATGAAATACGATGACCACCTGCTGCGTGATGCCACCTATCCCGTGCTGCAGATCGCCGATGGGCGGCTCATTGCCGCCGAAGCGCCCGCGCTCAACGCCCTCAACGAGACGCTGCGCGACGAGTACATCAAGGATACCGTCGCGGGCGTCGGCCGCTGGAATCGCATCATCGAGAAGGCCGGCATCTCCTGCCGCCTGGAGGTGCCGCACAAGGCGTTCAATCGAAGGATTGGACCGCTGGCGCAGCTCAAGGTCGCGCCCGATGGGCGCATCCTCGACGATACGCAGTGGCTCGCCCAGCGCGACGCCTGGCTCGCGACCGATGCGGATCGGGCCTTCGTGGCTTCTTTGATGAAGCCCGTGCGCACGCCCGGCGCATTCGCCGGCTGGATCGCCCCGCCGGCGCGCACCATCAACAAGCAGCCGATGAACTTCGAGTACGTGCGGCTCGACTGACCGGCCATGCTCCCGGCTCGTACCCCAAGCTCGGCGCGAGCCAGCGCTCGACCTCCTCCAGTCGCATCCCCTTGCGCTGCGCGTAGCTCGCCGTCTGATCGCGATCGATCTGCCCCACGGCGAAGTAATGCGATTGCGGGTGCGAGAAATACCAGCCGCTCACCGCGGCGGTCGGCAGCATGGCGAAGGATTCGGTGAGCGCGATGCCCGCGCTGCGTTCGGCATCGAGCACTCTCCATAGAGCCGCCTTCTCGGTGTGATCGGGGCACGCGGGGTAGCCCGGCGCAGGGCGGATTCCCCGGTATTCCTCGCGAATCAGCGCCGCGCCGTCGAGCGCCTCGTCGCTGGCATAGCCCCACAGCTCGCGCCGCACGCGCTGGTGCAGGCGCTCGGCCAGCGCCTCGGCCAGGCGGTCGGCGAGCGCCTTGAGCAGTATGCTGGAGTAATCATCGTGTGCGGCCTCAAAGCGCGCCACGTGCGCCTCGATGCCGATGCCGGCCGTGACCGCGAAGGCGCCCAGATAGTCGGCGCGCCCGCTCGCGGCGGGCGCCACGAAGTCGGCGAGGCACAGCTGCGCCTGATCCGCGGGCTTGGCCTTTTGCTGGCGCAGCTGATGCAGCCGCGCGAGCGGGGTGGCGCGCGTCTCGTCCGCATACAGCTGGATGTCATCCTCGCCCACCGACTGGGCCGGAAACAGGCCGGCCACCGCGCGCGCCTCGAGCCAGCGCTCCTCGATCAAGGTCTCGAGCATGCGCAGCGCGTCCGCGTGCAGGCTGCGTGCCGCCTCGCCCACTTTGGGATCGCTCAGGATGTCGGGATACTTGCCGGTGAATTCCCAGGCATTGAAGAACGGCATCCAATCGATGTACGGCACCAGCTCCGCCAGGGGATAGTCCTCGAACACGCGCACGCCGAGCGTGCGCGGCACGGGCGGGGTGTACGCCGTCCAGTCGAGCTTGAGCTTGCGCGCGCGCGCCTGGGCGAGCGAGAGCTGCGGCGCCTTGGCGCCCTTGTGGCGATGCTGCTCGCGGCGCCGCTCGTGCTCGGCCTTCACCCGAGCGACGAAGGCATCGCGGGTTGCGGGCGTCACGAGCTGCTGGCACACGCCCACCGAGCGCGAGGCATCCTTCACGTACACCACCGGCCCTGCGTATTGCGGATCGATCTTCACCGCGGTGTGCGCCGGCGAGGTGGTCGCCCCGCCGATCAGCAGCGGCTGGCGATAGCCCAGGCGCTGCATCTCCTTGGCGACGTGCACCATCTCATCGAGCGAGGGCGTGATCAGCCCCGACAGCCCGATGAGGGTCGCGCCCTCGCGCGCCGCGGTCTCGAGGATCTTCTCGCACGACACCATCACCCCGAGGTCGATCACCTCGAAGTTGTTGCATTGCAGGACCACGCCCACGATGTTCTTGCCGATGTCGTGCACGTCGCCCTTGACCGTCGCCATCACCACCTTGCCGTTCGAGCGCGCGGCGCCCGACTTCTCCCGCTCGATGTACGGCACCAGCACCGACACCGCCTTCTTCATGACGCGCGCCGACTTCACCACCTGCGGCAGGAACATCTTGCCCGAACCGAACAGGTCGCCGACCACGTTCATGCCGTCCATGAGCGGCCCTTCGATGACATCGAGCGGCCGCGCCGCCGCGAGCCTCGCCTCCTCGGTGTCCTCGATCACGAACTGATCGATGCCCTTGATGAGCGCGTGCTGCAGGCGCTCCCCGACCGGGAGCTTGCGCCACTGCAGATCGTCGGCGCGCCGCACCCCGCCGCCGCTCTTGAAGCGCTCGGCGATCTCGAGCAGCCGCTCGGTGGCGTCCGCGCGGCGCGCGAGTATCACATCCTCGACGCGCTCGCGCAGCTCGGGATCGATCTCCCCGTAGATCGCGAGCTGACCCGCGTTCACGATGCCCATGCTGAGCCCTGCGCGGATGGCGTGATACAGGAACACCGAGTGCATCGCTTCGCGCACGCGGTCGTTGCCGCGGAAGGAGAACGACACGTTGCTCACCCCGCCGCTCACGTGCACCCCCGGGAGGCGCGCCTTGATCGCGGCGGTGGCTTCGATGAAATCCAGGCTGTAGCGGTTGTGCTCCTCGATGCCGGTCGCGACCGCGAATATGTTGGGGTCGAAGATGATGTCCTCGGGCGCAAATCCCGCCTGCTCGGTGAGCAGCGCGAAGGCGCGCTCGCAGATCGCCACCTTGCGCTCGACCGTGTCCGCCTGCCCCCGCTCATCGAACGCCATCACCACCACGGCGGCGCCGTGGCGCAGGATCTCGCGCGCATGCGCGAGGAACGGCGCCTCGCCCTCCTTCAGGCTGATGGAGTTGACGATGGCCTTGCCCTGCACGCACTTCAAGCCCGCCTCGATCACCGACCACTTCGAGGAGTCGATCATCACCGGCACGCGCGCGACGTCGGGCTCGCCCGCGATGAGGCGCAGGAAGCGCGCCATGGCCGCCTGCGAGTCGAGCATGCCCTCATCCATGTTGACGTCGATGATCTGCGCGCCGTTCGCCACTTGCTGGCGCGCGATGTCCACCGCCGCGGCGTAATCGCCCGCCTCGATCAGCTTGCGAAACTTCGCCGAGCCGGTGACGTTGGTGCGCTCCCCGACGTTCACGAACAGGCTCGCGGCATCGATGCGCAGCGGCTCGAGCCCGCTCAAGCGGCAGGCCGGTGCCGCCGCGGGCACCGCGCGCGGCGCCAATCCCTCGACCGCGCGCGCCACCGCGCGGATGTGCTCGGGCGTCGTGCCGCAGCATCCGCCCACCATGTTGACGAAGCCGCTCGCCGCGAACTCGCGCAGCACCTCCGAGGTCTCGCACGCCGACTCGTCGTACTCGCCGAAGGCGTTCGGCAGGCCGGCATTGGGATAGGCGCACACGTAGGTGTCGGCGAGGCTCGACAGCTCCTCGATGTACGGGCGCAGCTGCTTGCCGCCGAGCGCGCAGTTCAGCCCGACGATCGCGGGCCTGGCGTGGCGGATGGAATTCCAGAACGCCTCGGTGGTCTGGCCGGAGAGAGTTCGCCCCGAGGCGTCGGTGATGGTGCCCGACACCGCGATCGGCAGATCGGCGCCGAGCTCATCGAGCGTCTGGCGCACGGCGTACAGCGCCGCCTTCGCGTTCAGGGTGTCGAATATGGTCTCGATCAGCAGCACATCGGCGCCGCCCGCGATCAGCGCGCGCGCCGCCTCGGCATAGCCGCGGGCGAGCTCATCGAAGTCGACGTTGCGAAACGCCGGATCGTTGACGTCGGGCGACAGCGAGGCCGTGCGGCTCGTGGGTCCGAGCGCGCCGGCGACGAAGCGCGGCCGTCCCGTGCGCGCCGCCGCCTCGTCCGCCGCGCGCCGCGCCAGGCGCGCCGCGGCGAGATTGAGCTCGCCGATGAGCCCCGCCATGCGGTAATCGGCCTGCGAGGCGGGGCTTGCGTTGAACGTGTTGGTCGTGATCACGTCCGCGCCGGCGTCCAGGTAATCTCGATGGATGGCGGCGATGATCTCGGGCTGCGTCAGCGTCAAGAGGTCATTGTTGCCCTTGAGGTCGCACGGCCAGTCCGCGAAGCGGCGGCCGCGAAACTGCGCCTCCTCGAGGGCATGGCGCTGGATCATGGTGCCCATCGCGCCGTCGAGAATGACGATGCGCCGCCCGAGAAGCGCGCGCAGCGCCCGGCCGCGCTCCACTTGCCGCTCGAGGTCGGAGCGCTCGAGGCTCATGCTCGCCACCCGCTCATTCACGCCACCCGCTCATTCACGCCACCCGCGCCCGCTCGAGCGCCTGCGGCCGCAGGCCGAGCGCGTGGCAGATGGCATAGGTGAGCTCGGCGCGGTTCAGCGTGTAGAAGTGAAACTCCTCGACCCCGTGCCGGCGCAATCGCTGCACCTGCTCGATGGCGACGTTCGCTGCGATCAGCCGGCGCGTGTCGGCATCATCCTCCAGGCCCTCGAAGCGGCGCTGCAGCCAGTCGGGTATCGAGGCGCCGCATCGCTGCGCGAAGCGCTCGAGCTGCGGAAAGCGCGTGATCGGCAAGATGCCCGGCACGATGCTCGCGCGGATGCCCGCCGCCGCACAGCGGTCCCGATAGCGCAGGAACAGGTCCGTATCGAAGAAGAACTGCGTGATGGCGCGATTGGCGCCCGCGTCGATCTTGCGCTTGAGATTTTCGAGGTCCGCCTCGACCGTGCCCGATTCCGGATGCCCTTCCGGATAGGCGGCGACCGAGATCTCGAAGGGCGCCGTGCTCTTCAATCCCCTCACCAGATCCGCGGCAAAGGCGAACCCGCCGGGATGCGGCCGAGGGTGCGGTGTGCCCGCGGCCCCGGCGGCGCCCTCTCCGGGCGCATCCCCGCGCAGCGCCACCATGTGGCGCACGCCGTGGCGCCAGTAATCCTGGGCAATCGCCAGCACCTCCTCGCGCGGGGCGCCGATGCAGGTGAGATGCGGCGCGACCAGCAGGCTCGTCTCGCGCAGGATCCGCAGCACGCAGGCGTGCGTCCGTTCGCGTGTCGAGCCGTCCGCGCCGTAGGTCACGGACACGAATCGCGGAGCGAGCGGCGCGAGCCGCTCGACCGCCGCCCACAAGGATTTCCCCGCCGCCTCATCGCTCGGCGGAAAGAACTCGAACGACACCGCCACCGGACTCGACATGGTCGCTCACTCCTTAAGGCCCCGTCTCGACCCCAAGCATGCAAGCGCCTAAGCTATGACTCAATCTCATTATCTTCATGCCGGGAATGAATCGCTCTCATGGTTACCACGGCCTTGGAATTCAGGCACATGGAGACCCTGGTGGCGCTCGCGGAGTGCGGGAGCCTTTCCAAAGCGGCCGAGCGGCTGTGCCTGACCCAGTCCGCGCTCTCCCACCAGCTCAAGGCGCTCGAAAGCCACTATGGCGCCGCCGTCGTCGAGAAGAATTTCCGGCCCCTGCGCTTCACCGCCATCGGCCAGCGGCTCCTCACCCTGGCACAGGCGGTGCTGCCGCTGGTGGCGGAGGCGGGCCGCGACGTGGCGCGCCTCGCGCAAGGGCATGCCGGGCCGTTGCGTATTGCAGTGCAATGCCACAATTGCTTCGACTGGCTCATGCCGGCGATGGATGCGTACCGATCGCTCTGGCCCGAGGTCGAGCTCGACATCATCTCGGGCTTCGTCGTCGATCCCTTGCCGCTCCTCGAGCGCGGCGAGGCCGAGCTCGCCGTGATCCATGACCGGCAGCCGCCGCACGCTCACATCGCCTTCAGTCCGCTGTTTCGCTATCAGAGCGTGGCGCTCATGAGCCCGCGCCATGCGCTTGCGGGGAAGAGCTGGCTCGAGGCCGCGGACTTCGCCCGCGAGACCCTCATCACCTATCCGGTTCCCGACGAGATGCTGGACGTGATGAAGCACTGTCTCATTCCCGCCGGCGTGAGCCCCAAGCGGCGCACCGCCGAGCTCACCGTCGCCATCCTGCAGCTGGTGGCGAGCGGGCGCGGCATCGCCGCCTTGCCCGCCTGGACCGTGGGCAATTACATCGAGCGCGGCTATGTGGTGTCGCGGCCCATCGGACCCTCGGGCCTGTGCTGCGAGCTGTATGCCGCGACCACGCACGCCGGCGCGCAGGCTGCATACATCCGCGAGTTCATCGCCTTGACGCGCGAGCGCAGCCTCACCGAGCTCGCCGGCGTCTCGGCGCTGTGAGGCATTCCCGCCGGATTCATTTCTTGTCCAGCGACCCCTTGCGTCTCACGATGGCCTGACGCAGCAGAAACTCGATCTGCGCGTTGACGCTGCGCAGGTCGTCCGCGGCCCATTTTTCCAGATCCTTCCACAGGTCCGGCGGGATTCGCAGCAAGAATGCCTTGCGTTGATCCGACGGCACGGTCAGGTATAGAGCGTGCCGGTATTGATCACGGGGGAGGCCTCGGCGTTTCCACACAGCACGACCAGCAGGTTGCTCACCATCGCGGCTTTGCGCTCCTCGTCGAGCTTCACCACTTCCTTTTCATCCAGCTCCTTGAGCGCCATGTGAACGATGCTGACGGCGCTTTGCACGATGATGCGCCGTGCCGCGATGATCGCCTCCGCCTGCTGTCGGCGCAGCATCGCCGGGGCGATCTCCGGCGCATAGGCGAGGTGGGTGAGGCGCGCCTCTTCCACCGCGACGCCCGCCTTCGCGAGGCGCGCCTGCAGCTCCTCCCTCAAGGCGAAAGCCACCTCGTCCGCGCCGCTGCGCAAGGTCACCTCGTGCTCTTCTCCCTGATCGTAGGCGTAGCGGCTCGCGATGCTGCGCAGCGCCGCTTCGCTCTGCACCTCGACGTAGCTGCCGTAGTTCTCGACATCGAACACGGCTTGAGCCGTGTTCTCGACGCGCCAGACCACCACGGCGGCAATCTCGATGGGATTGCCCCGCTTGTCGTTGACCTTCAGCGTCTGCTACCCGCGGTCCCGTCGCTCGGCGATCCCGCATTGCCGGGCGCCTTGCCGCGCGTGCGCGCGTAGAGCGGATTGGCCCAGTGAAAGCCGCTGCGGCGCACCGTGCCCTGGTAGGCTCCGAACAAAATCAGCACCCGCGCCTCGTTCGGTTGCAGCGTGAAGTAGCCGAAGAGCATGACCACGCCGAGCGCTGCCATCGCTCGACCCAGCAGCATGGCTGCCCCGCCGGCGCTGTCCGGGGATTTGATCAGCCACCAGGCGACGACCAGCACGGCGACGTTCAACAGCAATATCAGCCATCCATTCCAGACATTCCTGACTCGCTCGAGCGCGGCCGGGGGCGGTGAATGATCGGGCATTGCGGCGGCCTCTTGACACGATATTAAAGTGATATCATAATGAAATCCAAGGTCACGTCAAATCGCTGCTGATCGTGGCCACCCTCGGCCTGCGTGCTCCTCATTTATCTTGACGGGTGATTGCCATGACCAAGAGCATGTTGCAGGCCCTTTACATCATGGCGCTGATCGCCGTGATCGTTGGCTTGGATGTTCTTTTCTTCAGGAATCGATTCTGGGAGCGGCTGCTGGTGAACGTCGGCATCGTCCTGGTGTTCGCGGCCTTCTATTTGAGATTCCTCAAGGGCTCCTGAGCGCGGACTCGGCGATGCGCGCCACCGGCCGCAGCGTCGCCGGCCGCGCGCGCAGCCGGCACCCGGTAGCCGTCCGTGAGCGTGTTCAGGAACGCGACGATGTCGCGGATGTCGGCCTCGCTGAGCGCCGGCGCCTCGCCCGCCCGGCGCCCGAACGGCGGCAGCTCATCGACATTGCCCCGGTAGGCGGCGGGCAGGTCGTCGAACTTCTCGATCGCGCCGTCCGGTGCGCGCGGATACCATTTTTGCGGCGCCGTATCGCGCTCGGCATAGAAGCGCACCACGTCCTCGAGCCGGTGCAGCACCCCGTTGTGAAAGAAGGCGCGCTTGCGCGCGGCGTTGCGCAGGGTGGGCGCGCGGAACATGCCGCAGTACTCGGTGCGGGCGCGAAGGTCCATGCGCAGCGGCCCGCACAGCCCGAGGTCGTGATGGCGCGCATCGGCGTTGGCGGGAATCGCCGCATTGCGCGGCACCCCGAGCGCGGCGAAGCCGAAGTCGGTGAACTGCGGAAAGGCGCCCTCGCGCATCGCGCTCGGATGGCAGCGCGCGCAGTTGCCCCGGGCCGGATCGTTGAACGCCTCGAGCCCGCGCCGCTCCGCCTCGCTGAGCGTCGCCTCGTGCCTCAGGTAGGCATCGTACTTGCTCGAGTAAGGATAGAAGTCCGGCGCGGATTGCTCGAAGCTCTCGAGCGCGAGCAGCACCGCCTTGAAGGCAAGCGCCCGCTCCTCGAAGATGCGCGCGCCGAACGTGGAGCGAAATTGCGCCGCGTACGCGGCGCGCTCGACCTTCGCGACCACGGCGCCTTCGCTCGCATTCGCCATCTCGAACACCGACAGGAGCGGCGCGCGCGCCTGATCGTGGGCCGACTGCGCGCGCCCGTCCCACATGCGCCCGCCGGCGGGCCCCTGATCCGTGCCGTCGTCGCCCTCGTCGTCGAAGGAATGCTCCGTGAAGGGCGGCAGGTTCTGCTGGTACATGAGCGAGGGCACCGCACGCAGGCCGGGCTGCCGCCCATCGGCACCGCCGCGCTGCACCGCCCGGGCATTCGCCGGGCCGAAGGCGTGCGCCGGATCGTGGCAGCTCGCGCACGCCAGTCTCCCCGAGGCCGACAGCGCCGGATCGAGGAACAGCTCGCGGCCGAGCGCCGTCAGCGCCGCCGCCGTCGGTGGCTTCTTTAGAAAGCTCGCATAGAACGGCGGCCCGCTCGCCGCCGCGCCGGCGGCGCTCCCGCCAGCACCCGCCGCCGCGTGCGCATCGCGGGCGCTCCCCGCCATGAGCGCGATCAGCACCCCCGCGCCGATCCACCGCCCAAGGCGGCTAGTGGACCCGGCCGCCGCCGTCGCTCGAGGCCCCGGCATTGAACAGCCGCGCCACGTCCACCGCATCGAACAGGTAGGCGCGATTGCAGAAATCGCAGCGCACTTCGACTTCGCCGCGCTCCTCGAGGATGGCGCGCGCCTCCGCCTCGCCGAGCGCCTGCAGCATGCCGCCCACGCGCTCGCGCGAGCAGCGGCAGCGAAAATACACCGGCGCCGGCTCGAACAGCCGCAGGTCATCCTCGTTGAACAGCCGGTGCAGGATCTGCGCATCGGTGAGCCCGTGCAGCTCCTCGCGCGTCAGCGTGTCGCCGATCAGCTGGATGCGCCGCCACGCATCGTCGACCTCCGCGACGCTCGCGCGCGTGCCCGCCACCGCCTCGCCGGGCAGCCGCTGCAGCAGCATGCCCGAGGCGCCCTGCGCATCCGCGTACAGCCACAGGCGTGTCGGCAGCTGCTCGGAGTTCTCGAAATAGCCCTGCAGCGAATCCGCGAGCCGCTCGCCGCTGATCGGCACGATGCCCTGATAGCGCTGCGCGCCGTCATCGGTCTCGAGCGTCACCGTGAGGTTGCCGGCGCCGATCAGCTCGCCGATCCCGGCGAGCCCCTGCGCGCCGCAGCCGCGGCGCTCGGCGCCGTGCTGATAGCGCGCGAGCCCGCGCACCCCGAGGCCGCTGGTGCACTGAGCGAGCATCAGGTGCACGAATCCATCGCCGCGCAGCTGCAGCGACAGCACGCCGTCGAACTTGATGGTGGCCGCCAGCAGGAGCGAGGCCGCCACGGCCTCGCCGAGCGTGCTCTCGATGTTGCGCGGGTATTCGCGATCCTCGATCAGCGCGCGCCAGGCCGCATCGAGATGGACCAGGTGACCGCGGATCGGATACTGCTCGAACACGAAGCGGTGCAGGCAGTCTCGGTCATGCATCGGCAGCTCGAGCCGCCAGCTTGGCCTTGAGCAGCTCGTTGAGCTGCGCGGGATTGACCTTGCCTGAGGCCGCCTTCTGGACCTGCCCGACGAAGAACCCGAACAGCTTGTCCTTGCCGCTGCGATACTCGGCGAGCTGCTTGGGGTTCGCCGCGATGACCGCATCGATCACCCCCTCGATGGCGCTCGAGTCGGTGATCTGCTTCAGTCCCTTCTCCTCGATGAGCGCGTCGGCCGATTTGCCCTCGCTCCACATCGATTCGAACACCTCCTTCGCGATCTTGCCGGAGATGGTCGCATCGACGATGCGCGCCAGCAGCCCGGCGAGCGCCCCGGGCGACACCCGCGAGGCGCCGATCTCCAGGCCGTCGCGATTCAACAGGCCGGACAGATCGCCCATCACCCAGTTGGCCGCGAGCTTGGCGTGCGCCTGCCCGAGCGCCGCCACCGCCGCCTCGAAGTAGGCGCCGGTCTCGCGGCTCGCGCTCAGCACCCCCGCATCGTAGGCCGACAGGCCGAAGTCGCGCGCGAAGCGCGCCGCCTTCTCATCGGGCAGCTCGGGGAGCGTTGCGCGCACCGAGGCGATCAGCGCCTCGTCGATCTCGACCGGCAGAAGGTCGGGGTCCGGGAAGTAGCGGTAGTCGTTCGCTTCCTCTTTCGAGCGCATCGGGCGCGTCTCGTTCTTGTCGGAGTCGTACAGGCGCGTCTCCTGCACCACCTTGCCGCCGCCCTCGATCACATCGATCTGGCGCGCGACCTCGTACTGGATGGCCTTCTCGACGAAGCGGAACGAATTGAGGTTCTTGATCTCGGCGCGCGTGCCGAACGCCGCCGCCCCGCGCCGGCGCACCGAGACGTTCGCGTCGCAGCGAAACGACCCCTCCTGCATGTTGCCGTCGCAGATCTCGAGGTAGCGCACCAGCGTGTGTATCTTCTTCATGTACGCCACCGCTTCCTTGGCCGAGCGCATGTCGGGCTCGGACACGATCTCCAGGAGCGGGGTACCGGCGCGGTTCAGATCGATGCCGCTCGCGTTCGCGAGACCCTCGTGGAGCGATTTGCCCGCATCCTCCTCCAGGTGCGCGCGCGTCACGCCGACGGTCTTGACCGCCCCGTCGTCGAGCACGATGCGGATCGCGCCCTTGCCCACCACCGGCTGCTCGTACTGGCTGATCTGATAGCCCTTGGGCAGGTCGGGATAGAAGTAGTTCTTGCGCGCGAACACCGAGCGGCGCGCGATCTGCGCGTCGATGGCGAGGCCGAACTTCACCGCCATGCGCAGCGCTTCGGCGTTGAGCACGGGCAGCACACCGGGGTAGGCGAGGTCGACCAGATCCGCCTGGGTGTTGGGCGCCGAGCCGTAGGCGGTCGAGGAGCCCGAGAAGATCTTCGAGCGCGTGGCGAGCTGCGCGTGGATCTCGAGACCCACGACCACCTCCCAGTCGAGCTGCACCTCCGTCGCCATCACTCGTACCCGGGCGGCCGGCGGGTGTGCCAGTCCGTGGCGCGCTGAAAGCGGTGCGCCGCGCACAGCAGCTTCGCCTCCGAGAAATGCGGTCCGATGAGCTGCAGTCCCACCGGCAGGCCGTCCACGAAGCCGCACGGCGCCGACACGCCGGGCAGCCCCGCGAGATTCGCGCCGATGGTATAGATGTCGTTCAAGTACATGGTGACCGGGTCGTCGACCTTGGCGCCGATGGCGAACGCCGGTGTCGGCGTTGTCGGGCCGGCCAGCAGGTCGACTTGCTCGAAGGCCGCGCGAAAATCGTCGGTGATCAGGCGGCGCACCTTCTGCGCCTTCAAATAGTACGCATCGAAGTAGCCCGCCGACAAGACGTAGGTGCCCGTCATGATGCGCCGCTTGACCTCGGCGCCGAACCCCTCGCCGCGCGAGCGCTCGTACAGATCGGTGAGATCCACCGGCTCCTTGCAGCGGTAGCCGTAGCGCACCCCGTCGAAGCGCGACAGGTTCGAGGAGCATTCGGCGGGCGCGACCACGTAATAGGTGGGCACCGACATCGGCAGGTGCGGCAGGCTCACCTCCAGCGTCTTGGCTCCGAGCGAGGTGAGCACCTCGAGCGCGTCGCGGATGAGCCGGGCGTTGCGCGCTTCCAGCCCATCGAAGAACTCGCGCAGCAGGCCGATCTTCAGCCCCTCGAGCGGCGCCTCGAGCAGTGCCGGATAGTCCGGCACCGGCACATCCACGCTGGTCGAGTCCTTGGGATCGAACCCGGCCATCACCTCGAGCACCGCCGCGGCGTCCGCCGCGCTCTGGGCGAGGACCCCGGCCTGATCCAGGCTCGAGGCGAAGGCGATCATCCCGTAGCGCGATACCCGGCCGTAGGTGGGCTTGACCCCCGTGACGCCGGTCAGGGCCGCGGGCTGGCGGATCGATCCCCCGGTATCGGTGCCGGTGGTGTACGGGGCGAGACGCGCGGCGGAGGCCGCCGCCGAGCCCCCCGATGAGCCGCCCGGCACCTTGGCCGGATCCCAGGGATTTCGCACCGGACCGTAAAAGCTGGTCTCGTTCGAGGAGCCCATGGCGAACTCGTCCATGTTGGCCTTGCCCAGCATGACCGCGCCCGCCGCCTTGAGCCTGGCCACGATGGTGGCATCGTAGGGGGCGATGAAGCCCTCGAGCATGCGCGAGCCGCAGCTGGTGCGGACCCCGTCGGTGCAAAAAATATCTTTATGAATGAGGGGGATGCCGAGCAGCCGGCCGCGCTCGCCGGCAGCGAGGCGCCGGTCCGCCTCGCGCGCGCTGGCGAGCGCCGCATCGGCCGTCACCGTGACCAGGGCGTTCAGGGCGGGGTTCAGGCGCTCGATCCGATCGAGGAAGTGGCGCGTGAGCTCGAGGCTCGACACCTTCCTGCCGGCCAGACGCTCCGCCAGCTCGCCGATGGAGAGATCGTGCAACATCGTCGCTCGGCTCAACGGCGGACTTACTCGATGACCCGCGGGACGACGTACAGCCCCGCCTGCACCTGCGGCGCGTTGCGCTGATACTTCTCGTGCTGGTCACCCTGCGTGACCACGTCGGGCCGCAAGCGCTGGTGCTGGCCGATGAGCGGGTGCGCCATCGGCTCGACGCTCTCGGTGTCGACGCGCGCGAGCTCGTTCACGAACTCGACGATGCTCGACAGGCTGCGCACGTACACCGGCATCTCTTGCTCGGTGATCTTGAGGCGCGCGAGGTGCGCGATCTTTTCGACGTCTCGTCGGGTCAGGCTCATATGAGTTGTTCAAAATGCGCGCGAGTGCGCAAAAAAAGGCACATTCCATGATACACGTTGCCTTGCTGAATGTCCTGTCGGTTGTTACATTAGCGCAACTTTTTTCACCCCCTTTCGCACTAGAAAACCCCATGTTCAAACGCCTCAGAGGTTATTTCTCGAATGACCTCTCCATCGATCTTGGAACCGCCAATACGCTGATCTACGTGCGCGAGCGCGGCATCGTGCTCAACGAGCCCTCCGTGGTCGCAGTGCAGGATGAACCTACGCGCGGCGGCAAAATCATAGTGGCGGTGGGCGTCGAGGCGAAGAACATGCTGGGCCGGACTCCGGGGCACATCACCGCCGTGCGCCCGATGAAGGACGGCGTCATTGCGGATTTCACCTACACCGAGAAAATGCTCCAGTATTTCATCAAGAAGGTGCACGGCAACCGCTTCTTGAGTCCGAGCCCGCGCGTGCTCGTGTGCGTGCCGTTCGGATCCACGCAAGTCGAGCGCCGCGCCATCAAGGAGTCGGCCGAAGGGGCCGGTGCGCGCAGCGTCGACATCGTTCCCGAGCCCATGGCGGCGGCGGTCGGCGCGGGCCTGCCGGTGCAGGAGGCGCGCGGCTCCATGGTGCTCGACATCGGCGGAGGCACCTCGGAGGTGGCGGTCATCTCCTTGAACGGCATCGTCTATGCCGCGAGCGTGCGCATCGGCGGGGACAAGTTCGACGAGGCGATCACCAATTATGTGCGGCGCAACTACGGCATCTTGATCGGCGAGGCGACCGCCGAGCGCATCAAGCTCGAGATCGGCTCGGCCTATCCCGGACAGCAGGTGCGCGAGATCTCGGTCAAGGGCCGCAACCTCTCGGAGGGCGTGCCGCGCAGCTTCACCTTGAACTCGAACGAGATTCTCGAGGCGCTGCAGGAGCCGCTGCAAGGGATCGTCGGCGCCGTCAAGCAGGCGCTCGAGCAGACCCCGCCCGAGCTCGGCGCCGACGTCGCCGAGCGCGGCATCGTGCTCACCGGCGGCGGCGCGCTGTTGCGCGATGTGGACAAGCTGCTCATGGAGGAGACCGGATTGCCGGTGGTGGTTGCCGACGATCCGCTCACCTGTGTCGCCCGCGGCGGCGGCCGGATCCTGGAGCTCACTGAGGAACATGGACCGGGCATCTTCGGACTGGAGTAATGCCCGCCGGGAGTATAGGCAACTCCCCGCCCATGGTCGCATTTCGTAGCACCGATAGCTCGGGGCGTACCTCGGGGCTGCTGCTTCGCTGCGTGCTGTACTCGCTCCTCGCGCTCGGCCTCATCATCGTCGACAAGCGCTACGATCACCTCGGCAAGATCCGCCGCTGGCTCTCCTTCGTCGCCTACCCCGTGCAGGTGGCGGTCGCGAGCCCCTTCGAGGGCTGGCACTGGTTTCGCGAGAGCGTCACGACGCGCGACACGCTGCGCGCGGACAACGAGCGGCTCGAGGCGCAGCTGCGCGTGGCGCAGTTCCGGCTGCAGCGCTACGAGGCGCTCGAGGCCGAGAGTCAGCGCTTGCGGGCGCTGCGCGATGCCACCGTCGGGGTCACCGACCGCTTCATCATCGGCGACATCATGGACGTCGATCTCGACGCCTTCCGCGAGCGCGTGCTGGTCGACAAGGGCGCGAGTCAGGGGGTGTTCGTCGGCCAGGCGGTGCTCGATGCGGGCGGCGTCTTCGGCCAGGTGGCCCGCGTCGAGCAGTACACCAGCGAGGTCATTCTCTTGAGCGACCCGGCGCACGCGATTCCCGTGCAGATCAACCGCACGGGCTTGCGCACCGTGGCGGTGGGGACCGGCGACACCGGCCGCCTGAAGCTGCCGTACCTGCCCACCAGCGCCGATGTCGTGGTGGGAGACCTGCTGGTCACCTCCGGTCTCGGCGGCGGCTTTCCGCCGGGCTATCCGGTCGGCACCGTGAGCTCGGTGAAGCGCGATCCCGCGCAGTCCTTGGCCGACGTCGACGTGCGTCCCGCCGCCGCGCTCGACCGCTCGCGCGAGCTCATGTTCGTGTGGCTGAAGCCGAGCGCGACCCTGACGGCGAGCGCCGCGGCCTCCCCTGCGGCGCCGCCAAACCCCGCGCCCGCGCCGGCCAGGCCTCCCGCCGCAACGGCAAGATCCGCGCCTTCATCGGCCAAGGCTCCGGCCAAGGCCGAGGCGCGCGCCTCCGGCCCCTCCGCATCCGCGCTGCACGCGCGGGCGCCGGGCGCGGCGCCCCCCGCGCACAAGGCGAGCGGCCCATGATGCGCGAGGAGCGCATCCAGCGCCTGCCGGTGGTGGTGTCCGCGCTCGTGGCGCTGGCGCTCGCGGTGATCCCGCTGCCCGCGCTGCTCGATGCGCTGCGCCCGGATTTTCTCGTGCTGGTGGTCTTTTACTGGTCGATCGAATCGCCGCGCGCCGGCGGCCTGGCGCTGGCGTTCTTCTCGGGGCTCGCGCTCGACGTGATCAACGGCGTGGTGCTCGGCCAGCATGCGCTCGCGCTCACGCTCATCACCGCCTGGGCCATCCACCTGCGGCTGCGCTTGCGCGTGTTCTCGATCCTGTCGCAGTCCCTGACCATCTTCATGCTGCTCACGCTGTATCAGTTCATTCTGTTCTGGGTGGATGGCGCGACGGGCAATCCGGTCGTGAACTTCGGCCGCTGGCTCGCACCCGTGGTGGGCGGCGCCATCTGGCCGCTCGTGTCGGGCATCTTGAGCCGCTTCCGCGAGCGCTAGCTACCATGAGGGCACGCCATGATCTTCGATGAGCTGTCGCAGTCCCGCACGCGCCGCACCCTGACCGCCGGGGCGCGCGCGCTGCGCGCCTTCGGGCTCGACGGCCCGCTCACGGGTGTGCTCGCCCTCATCGTGTCCATCGGCGTCATGGTGGTGTACAGCGCATCGGGCGAGAACGTGAAGATGGTGGAGCACCACCTCGGCAACATCGCCATCGCCGTCGCCGCCCTGCTGGTGCTCGCCAAGTTCTCGACCCCGCAGTATCTGCGCCTGTTCTCTCCGGTCGCCTACGTCATCGGCATCCTGCTGCTGGTCGTGGTCGCCGCGACCGGACACGTGGGCAAGGGCGCGCAGCGCTGGCTGGACATCGGCTTCGTGCGCTTTCAGCCCTCGGAGATCATGAAGCTCGCCGTGCCGATGATGTGCGCCTGGTACATGCACGAGCGTCCGCTGCCGCCGACCTTCTGGGATCTGATCGTGATGGGCGTCCTCATCATGATCCCGACCGCGCTGATCGTGGTCCAGCCCGACCTGGGCACCGCACTGCTCATCGCCGCCTCGGGCCTGATCGTGATGCTGCTCGCCGGCATGGACTTTCGCATCATCCTGGTCTCGATCCCGCTCATCGCCTGCGCGGGCTTCGGCGCCTGGCACTTCATCCACGACTACCAGCGCCAGCGCATCCTGACGTTCCTCAATCCCGAGACCGACCCGCTGGGCGCGGGGTATCACATCATCCAGTCCCAGATCGCCATCGGCTCGGGCGGGGTATTCGGCAAGGGATACATGCGAGGCATGCAGGCGCAGCTCGAGTTCCTGCCCGAGAGATCCACGGATTTCATATTCGCCGTCATCGGGGAGGAGTTCGGCTTTCTCGGGCAGCTCCTCATCCTGGCGCTGTACGGCGCGGTCATCGGCCGGGCGCTGTACCTCGCCATGCAGGGTCAGGACACCTTCGCGCGCCTCACCGGCGGCTCCATCGCCTTGAGCTTCTTCGTCTACGTGTTCGTCAACTCCGGCATGGTCAGCGGCATCTTGCCCGTGGTCGGGGTCCCGTTGCCCTTGATCAGCTACGGGGGCACCTCCATGGTCACGCTGCTCGCGGGCTTCGGCATCTTGATGTCGCTTCATTCCCACAGGAAACTCATCGGCTCATGAAGCGGCGCGCGCTCGGCTCGATTCTCGTCCTCTGCGCGGCCCTGGTGGGCGCGGGGCCGGCCTGCGCGATGAGCACGCATCGCGCCGACGTCAAGGCGTTCGTCGCGCAGATGGCCGGCCAGTACGGCTTCAAGAAGCGCCAGCTGCGCAAGTGGCTCTCCGCCGCGCAGAGCCAGCCGGCCATCCTCGAGGCCATGGAGCGGCCCGCCGAGAAGGCGAAGCCCTGGTACGAGTACCGCCCCATCTTCCTCACCGCGCAGCGCATCCAGGAAGGCACGGATTTCTGGATCGCGCATCGTCAGGAGCTCGACCGCGCCAGCATCCGCTCGGGCGTGCCGCCCGAGTACCTGGCCGCCATCCTCGGCGTGGAGACCTACTACGGACGCCTCACCGGCAACTATCGGGTGCTCGACGCCCTCGCCACCCTGGCGTTCGATTATCCGCCGCGCGCGCCCTTCTTCCGCGACGAGCTCGCGCAGTACTTCCTCCTGACCCGCGACCTGCATATCGACCCGCGCCTGCTCAAGGGGTCCTATGCCGGCGCCATGGGCGCTCCGCAATTCATGCCCTCGAACTATCGCCGCTTCGCCGTGGATGCGGACGCGGACGGGCGCATCGACCTGTGGAGCAACTGGTCGGACGTGTGCGCGAGCGTCGGCAACTATCTCAAGGAGCACGGCTGGAACGAGGGCGGGCCGGTGCTGAGCGAGGCCACGGTGGAGCCCGACAAGGCCGCGCAGCTCGACGGCCGCACGCTCGCCCTCGACGAGACCGTGGGCTCGCTCAAGGCGAAGGGCGTCACGTTCGACACCTCGCTCCCGCCCGACGCGCCCGCCATCCTGATCGCGGCCGATGAGCCCGACGGTGTGCACTGGCGCGTGGGCTACAGCAACTTCTACGCCATCACCCGCTACAACCACAGCGCGCTCTATGCCATGGCGGTGTACGAGCTCGCGAATGCGGTCCGGCAGCAAGTCCTCGCGCGCGATGCGCAGCACGCCGTCGAGACGGCCGCCGCCGCGCCGCCCGGCAAGCAGCCGTGAGCCTGCGCCGCAGCCGATCCCTCCTGGCGGCGGCGGTGGCGGCGATCCTCGCCGGATGTTTCAGCGCGCCGCCGCGGGTCGCTCCGCCGCCGGCGCGCCCGCCCCCGCCCCCCACCTCGCTCCTCAACGTGCCGGACGCCGTGCCGCGCTTCGAGCCGCGCTCGATTCTCGGCAATCCGCCGTTCTATGACGTCTTCGGCAAGCGCTACTACGTCATGGCCTCGAGCGTGAACTACGTCGAGCGCGGCGTCGCCTCCTGGTATGGGCCCGGATTTCACAAGGAGCGCACCTCCATGGGCGAGCCCTACGACATGTACGGCATGACCGCCGCCCACAAGACCCTGCCGCTGCCGGCCTATGTGCGGGTCACCAACCTCGAGAACGGCCGCAGCGTCGTGGTGCGCGTCAATGATCGCGGACCATTCGTCGGCAACCGCATCATCGACCTGTCCTACACGGCCGCGGCCAAGCTCGACATGTTGCGCGATGGCACCGCGATGGTGGAGGTGCGGGCGCTGCAGCCCATCGATCCGGCCGGCGATACCCATCGCCTCACGCTGGCGGCGCTCGGTGCCGTTCCCCCCGGCGGCCCCGCCGCCGCGCCCGCGCCCGCGCCCGCGCCTGCATCGCCATCGGCGCCCGCCGCCGGCAGCGCCCTGCTCGCCGGTGCGCCGCTCGCGAGCCCCGCGCCGCCCGCCGCCGCCCCAGGCGCGCTCGCCATCGCACCGGCGCCCGTGACCTCCGCGCCGGTGCGCGGCCTGTACGTGCAGGCGGGCGCGTTCGCCGACCCCGCGAATGCCGAGCGGCTGGTGCAGAAGCTGCGCGGCGGCGGCTACGGCCACGTGTTCGTGCGCGATGACGTCGTTGCCGGCCGCAGGCTGTATCGCGTGCGCATCGGCCCCGTACCCGGCGTTCCGGAGTTCGACCGCATCGTCACCGCGCTCGAGCAAGTGGGCGTGCGTGATGCGCATCTGGCGCTCGACTAGGAAGCGTGCCCGGGCGCATTTCATCTTGGCGCGCACCCGACTACACTCATCCACCTTTTCTCCGAGGGTCCTTCGCGATGCTTCGTCCTGTGCTCAAACTGTTTCCCGGCCTGGCGCTCCTCACCGCGCTCGCTCCGCTCTGCTTCGGCGCCGACACGCCCATCCCCACGCCGCCGACGGTCGACGCGCGCTCCTACATCGTCGTCGACTACCACACCGGCAAGACGCTGGCGGCGCTGCAGCCCGATGCCCGCATGGAGCCCGCGAGCCTCACCAAGCTCATGACCGCCTACATCGTTTTCCAGGAGCTCGCGGCCGGCAAGCTCAAGCTCGATGAGCCGGTGGTGGTGAGCGAGCACGCCTGGCGCTCCGAGGGCTCGCGCACCTTCATCGAGCTCGGCAAGCCGGTGTCGGTCGAGCTCCTGATCCTCGGCATGATCGTTCAGTCGGGGAACGACGCCACCATCGCCCTCGCCGAGCGCGTCGCGGGCACGGAGGAGACGTTCGCGCAGCTCATGAACTCCAACGCCAAGCGGCTGGGAATGACGGGAACGCATTTCGAGAACAGCACGGGCCTGCCCTCGCCCAACCACTACACCACGGCGCGCGACCTGTCCTTGCTCGCCGCCGCGCTGATCCGCGATTTTCCCCAGTACTACAAGTACTACTCGGTGCGCGAGTTCGAGTACAACGGCATCAAGCAGCAAAATCGCAACGGCCTGCTCGAGAAGGACCCCACCGTCGATGGGCTGAAGACCGGGCACACCGACGAGGCCGGCTATTGCCTGGTCACCTCATCGCTGCGCAACGGGATGCGCCTGATCTCGGTGGTGCTCGGCTCGAACAGCATGAAGGCCCGCGAGGACGCGAGCGCCGCGCTCCTCAACTATGCCTTCACCTTCTACGAGACCAAGCTCGTGGTCAAAGGCGGCGCGAAGCTCGCCTCCGCGCCCGTCTGGAAGGGGGCCGACCCCGCGGTCGATGTGGGGATCACCAAGGACTTGTACGTCACGCTGCCGCGCAGCCAGTCGGATGACCTCAAGACCAGCGTCGAGCTCACGCCGCGCCTGATCGCCCCGCTGGCGCGCACCGCCGACGTCGGACAGCTGCACGTGACGGCGGGCAGTCAGTCCATCGCCACTCTGCCGGTCCACCCGCTCGCCGCGGTCGATGAGGGCGGTTTGTGGCGCCGGATGGTCGATACCGTGCGGCTCTGGTTCAACTGATGCCGCTCCCCATCTGCTACCTGAACGGGGAGTATCTCGCGCTCGAGGCGGCGCGCGTCTCGCCGCTCGATCGCGCCTTCCTGTTCGCCGATGCGGTGTACGAGGTCGTGCCGGTGTACGGCGGGCGGCCGTTTCGCCTGCGCGAGCATCTTGAGCGTCTCGATCGCAGCCTCGCGGGCATCCGCATGGAGCCGCCCCGCTCGCATCGCGACTGGGCCGGGATTCTGGCAACGCTCATCGAGCGCAACGGCGGGGGTGATCAGTACCTGTACCTGCAGGTGACGCGCGGCGCCGAATTCGGCCGCAACCACGCCTGGCCGCCGGGCCTTTCGCCCACCTTGTTCGCCTACACCAACGCGCTCGAGCCCGTGGCCGCGCCCCTGCTCGAGCAGGGCGTCGCGGCCATCACCGCCGAGGATACGCGCTGGGCGCGCCGCGACATCAAGTCGACCGCCCTGCTCGCGAATGCGCTCCTGAAGAAGCTCGCGGTCGATGCGGGCGCGTTCGAGACCATCCTCATCGAGCGCGGCGAGCTCACCGAGGGCTCATCGACCGCCGTGCACGTCATCCGCGCAGGCGCCATTCACACCCCGCCGAACGGCCATCACATCCTGCCGGGCACCACCCGCGATGTCGTGGGCGAGCTCGCCGCGCGCCTCGGCATCGCCAGCGAGAGCCGCGCGGTCGCAGAGGATGAGCTGCGCGCCGCCGACGAGATCTGGCTCTCCTTCGCCACCCGCGGGCTGCTGCCCGTGACCCGCCTCGACGGCGCCGCGGTGGGCGCGGGGCGGCCCGGGCCGCTGTTCAAGCGGGTGCATCAGGCGTTCCTCGACTACGTTCGCGCGCTCGCCGGGACGCCGGCGCTGTGAGCAAGACGCTCGAATTCCCGGTGGAATTCCCCATCAAGGTCATGGGCCGGCGCGACAGCGAGTTGCGCGCGCTCACCCGCGAGATCGTCGAGCGCCACGTGGGCCCGCTCGGGGATCTGAGCGTGCGCATGCGCACCAGCGGTGACGGCAATTTCCTCGCCCTCACCTACCTGGTCACCGCCACCAGCCGCGAGCAGCTCGATGCCATCTATCGCGAGCTCACCGCCTGCAAGGACGTGCTGATGGCGCTGTGAAGCGGCGCCGCCTGCGCCGCGCCCGCGCCGTCGCCGGCGAATCCCAGCTCATCGAGCAGATGGGGCGCGAGCCCGTGCGCGGCCGCGCTCACCTCGCCGCACGCCGCGTGATCCGCCAGCCGCGTCACCGCGAGCCCCGGATAGCCGCACACGTCGATGCGGCGAAACGGCTCCAGATCGAGCGTCACGTTCAGCGCGAGTCCGTGGTAGCTCGCGCCGCGCCGCACGCGCAGGCCGACGCTCGCGAGCTTCGCCCCGCCGACGTACACGCCGGGCGCCGCGCGCGATCCGCTCGCCGTCACCCCGAGCGCGGCGGCGTAGGCGATGACGGCGTTCTCGAGCGCCACCACCAGCTGCCGCACCCCGAGCGCGCGGCGCTTCAGATCGATGAGCGGATAGACCACGAGCTGTCCCGGTCCGTGATAGGTGACCTGGCCGCCGCGATCGATCTGCAGCACCGGGATGTCGCCCGGCGCCTTGAGGTGCTCGCGCCGCGCATTGAGCCCCAGGGTGAATATCGGCGGATGCTCGAGAAACCAGATCTCATCCGGCGTGCCGGCGCAGCGCTCCTCGGTGAAGCGCTGCATGGCGCGCCAGGTGGGCTCGTACGGCACGAGCCCGAGATGGCGGATGAGCGGCGCCCCGCTCACGCGCCGTCCGCGGCCGAGGGGCGCGGCGCCTGGCCCTGCACGAGGCCGGCGTTGTTGCGCGCGAGCGCTTGCTCCGCGCGATAGCTCGAGCGCACCAGCGGGCCCGAGACGCATTCCAGGAACCCGAGCTCCAGCGCCCAGGCGCGGTACTCGCCGAACTGCTCCGGCGTGACGAAGCGCTCGACCGCGAGGTGGTTCGGCGTCGGCCGCAGGTACTGTCCGAGCGTCAGGATGTCGACCCCGGCGGCGCGCAGATCCTTGAAGGTGCTGCGCAGCTCCTCCTCGCTCTCCCCGAGGCCGAGCATCAGGCTAGTCTTGGTGAGCACCTCGGGGCGATGGGCCTTGGCCGCCGCGAGCACATCGAGCGTGCGGCGGTAGCCGGCGCGCGCATCGCGCACCGGATGCGTGAGGCGCTCCACCGTCTCGACGTTCTGCGCGAACACATCGAGGCCCGCATCCACCACCGTGTACACGTCCGCGAGCACGCCCGCGAAATCGGGCGTGAGCGCCTCGACCGCCGTCTGCGGATTGCGCGCCTTGATGGCGCGGATCGCCGCCGCGTAATGCCGAGCGCCCCCGTCCGGCAGGTCGTCGCGGTCGACCGAGGTGAGCACCACGTAGCGCAGCCGCATCAGCTGCACCGAGCGCGCCGCATTCTCCGGCTCCTGCGCATCGAGCCAGCCATGCGGATTGCCCGTGTCCACGGCGCAAAAGCGGCAGGCGCGCGTGCACACCGCGCCCATCAGCATGATGGTCGCCGTGCCCGCATTCCAGCACTCGCCGATGTTCGGACACTTGGCCTCCTCGCACACCGTGCTCAGGCGCTGCTCGCGCACGATGGCGCGCACCGCCGCGAACCCCGCGCCGCTCGCCATCGGTGCGCGCAGCCAGCCCGGCTTGCGCGCCGCAGGGAGCGCCGCCGCGCCCGCCTTGATGCCGTCCTTGATCGCGGTAAAGCCCTGAGCGGTCACGTATTTCTCACCGCTTTGCGGCGGCTCGTGCGAGCTCACCACGGCAATGCCCTTGAACTGCGCCATGGCGCCATTCTACCCGAGCCGGGCATTGAGCGCCGCGAGGCGCTCCGGGCTCCCCACGTCCTCCCAGATGCCCGTGTGGATCTCCCCCGAGCAGCGCCGCGCGCCCATCGAGCGCAGCAGCAGGGGTTTCAAGGGAAATGCCCCGTCGACGCAGCCCGCGAAGAACTGCGGTCGATACACCGCGATCCCGGTGAAGGTGTACTGGATCGGCGCGCTCGGCAGCACCAGCCCGTGCTTAAGGCCGAAGTCGCCGTCCGCATGCTGGGGCGGATTCGGCGCGAGCACCAGATGCGCATCGCGCTCGGGCGGCAATGCGGCGTGCGACAGCGGATAGTCGGTGAAGATGTCGCCGTTCAGCACCAGGAAGGCGTCCGGCCCGAGCAGCGGCAGCGCGCGGAAGATGCCGCCCGCCGTCTCGAGCGCCTGCGGCGATTCCTCGCTGTAGCGGATGCGCAATCCGAAGCGCGCGCCATCCCCGAGCCTGTCGCGGATCAGCGCGCCGAGCCAGGCGAGATTGATGACCACCTGCGCGAAGCCCGCATGCGCGAGGCGCTCCAGATGGTATTCGATGAGCGGTTTGCCGTGCACCTCGAGCAGCGGCTTCGGCACCTGATCGGTCAAGGGGCGCATGCGCTCGCCGCGCCCGGCGGCGAGGATCATGGCGATCCGCGGGCGCTCGGGCGCGCTTCTCATCGGCGCTCGGGCGCCCGCGCCGTCGCGACCGGCTGCGCCGCATCGAACCTCGGCTGGACCCGCTCGGCGAGAAAGCGCGCGAGCTCGGCGGTCTGCGGATACAGCGCGGCCGCCTCCCGGGCGTAGGCGAGCACCCGCGGCAGATCGCCGAGATAGCCGGGCTTGCCGTCGCGATGGAAGAGCCGCGCGAAGATGCCGAGCACCTTGATGTGCCGCTGCAGTCCCATGAGATCGAACCAGCGGATGAGCGTGTCGCGATCGGCGCCGAGCGCGAACCCGGCGCGCAGCAGCCGTTCGCGGTACTCGAGCAGCCAGCCGATGACGCGCTCGCGCGGCCAGGCGATGTAGCAGTCCTTGAGGAGGGACACCACGTCGTAGGTGACCGCGCCGCGCACCGCGTCCTGAAAATCGATGATGCCCGGATTGTTCTGCTCGGTGATCAGCAGATTGCGCGAGTGATAGTCGCGGTGCACGAAGGCGGCGGGCTGCCCGAGCGCGCTCTGCGCGAGGAACTCGAACGTCCGATCGAGCAGCGCCCGCTCGCCGGGCGCGGGCGGCGCGCCGAGGTGGCGGCCGAGGAACCATTCGGGCAGCAGCTCCATCTCGCGCAGCAGCGCGGCGCGGTCGTACGGCGGCAGCGCGCGCGCGGCCTCGGCGCCTTGCGTCTGCAGGCGCACCAGCGCATCGAGCGCATCGCCATACAGCCGCTCGACGTCGCGCCCCGCGGCGAGATCGGGCAGGTACTGCCGCGTGCCCAGGTCCGACAGCAGCAGAAGCCCGCGCTCGACATCGCGGGCGAGGACCACGGGGACGTTGAGGCCGCAGCCGATGAGCGCACGCGCGACGGCGATGAACGGCTCGAGCGCCTCCTTCTCGGGCGGAGCATCCATGACGATGTACGAATGAGCGCCGCGGGTGAGGCGAAAGTAGCGGCGAAAGCTCGCGTCCGCCGAGGCCGGCTCGATGCGTGCGCCCGCGAATCCCAGATCTTCCGTGACCCACTGCGTGAGCAGCGCCAGGCGGGAATCGCTTGCATCCGTTACACCCATGCTTGACCATTCGGACACCGCAAACGCGGCGGTACTAAGTATACCGACTAAGGCGATCGACTTTGCCCATGGGATTTCACGTTCGGGCCGCATCGGCCGCTGCCTGTTGCCTCCTGGCCGCCGCCGCCGCCCATGCCGCCGACATGTGCCCCGCGCCGCCCAAGCACAAGCCGCAGCGCCCCTCGGCGAGCGTCGCGAGCGGCGATCATCGCATCCGCATCGAGAGCGACGGGGCATCGCTCGACATTGCGACCGGCTTCTCCGTGCTCACCGGCCACGTGCGGGTGCATCAGGACTTTCGCACCATCTCCGCCGACCGCGTCACCTACGACGAGAAGACCGGCAAGGTCACGGTCGCGGGCTCCGTGGACTTCGAGGACCCGCGCCTCGCGATCAAGAGCGATTCGGGCGCCTACGACGCCCTCGGCGGCGCCTCCTTCGACCATGCGAATTTCCAGATCTACGATCGCAACGGGCGCGGCTTCGCGCGCGACATGTCGGTCACCCCCGAGGGGCTGGTGCACCTCGAGCGGGTGCGCTACACGAGCTGTCCGGTGGGCAATCAGGATTGGATGCTCCAGGGCAAGAGCATCGACATCGATACCGACGCCGAGCAGGGCGTGGGGCGCGATGTGATCATGCGCTTCAAGGACGTGCCGATCTTCTACACCCCCTACATCCGCTTCCCGGTGGGCGATGACCGCCAGAGCGGACTGCTGTTTCCGGGCTTCGGGCATTCGGGCAACAACGGCTACCAGCTGGAGGTGCCCTATTACTTCGACCTCGCCCCCAACTACGACGCGACCCTGACGCCGGGCTATCTGTCCAAGCGCGGCCTGCAGCTCGGCGGGGAGTTTCGCTTTCTCACCGTCGAGTCGCACGGCCAGCTCGAGGAGAATTTCCTGCCCTACGACAACATCGAGAACAGCGACCGCTACTTCGTGCATTTCACCGACGTCACCAATCTGGCGCCGGGCCTGCGCTTCGATACCGACCTCGCCGGGGTGAGCGACAGCAACTACTTCTCGGACTTCGCCGTGGGCTCTGATCAGACCAGCGTCACCTTCCTCGAGCGCCGCGCCGAGTTTTTGTACTACGACGACATCTGGCGCGTGCGCGCCCAGGCGCAGAACTTTCAGACCATCGACACCTCCATCGATGCGGGCGATCGGCCCTACTCGCGCGTGCCGCGGGTGGAAGCCTACGGCCTCATTCCGCTGGTCGCCGGATTCGAGCTCGCCCTGTCGAGCGAGGTCACCAACTTCCTGCGCGAGGTGGGGCCGACCGGTTTGCGCGCCGATCTGTCGCCGGAGCTGCGCTGGGATCTGCGCACGCCCGGCTACTTCTTCGAGCCCGCCGTCGGCTATCACTTCACCCAGTACGATCTGCAGAACGCCGCGGCCGGGGATCCGAGCACGCCCACCCGCACGCTCCCGTATGGCAGCGTCGATACCGGCCTCGTCTTCGAGCGCGATGCCGGCGCGCAGGGCCAGCGCACCGAGACGCTCGAGCCGCGGCTCATGTACACCTACATCCCCTACCGCAACCAGAACGAGCTGCCGCTGTTCGACTCGGGACTGCCCGACCTGAACCTCGTCGAGCTGTTCCGCACCAACCGCTACGTGGGCGATGACCGGATCGGTGATGCCAATCAGCTCGCTTATGGACTGACCACCCGGCTTTTCAGCCAGACGAGCGGGGCCCAGTACCTGACCGCGACGCTCGGACAGATCCACTACTTCTCGCTCCCGCGGGTGCTCTTGCCCGATGAGATCACGCAGACGCTCCCCGGCCAGACGCTCACCACCCTGCCCGGACAGCAGGGCCAGATCATCCTGCCGGGGCAGAACCTCCCCACCCTGCCCGGGCAGACCCTCTCCACGGCGCCCGGCGAGACGGCGCAGGCCTATCACGCCTCGGATCTGGTCGGCGAGGTCTCGCTGCAGGCCTACAAGAACTGGACCGTGAACCTCGATTACCAGTGGAATCCGTACACCTCGCAGACCGATAAATCGGAGGTGCTGCTGCAGTATCACCCCGATCCCAACAAGGTGGTCAACGTCGGCTACCGCTTCCAGCAGGACATCCTCAAGCAATACGACGTGTCCTTCGCCTGGCCGATCGCCGGCCACTGGAACACCGTCGGGCGCTACGTGTACTCCATTCAGGACCGCCAGATGATCGAGCAGCTGGTGGGCGTCGAGTACAAGAGCTGCTGCTGGAAGATCCAGGTGTTGCAGCGGCGCTACTTGACCAATCGAACCGGGGGACTGGACACCTCGGTTGCTTTACAATTGGAACTGACCGGCCTGAGCTCGGTCGGAAAGCGGTCGGACGCGTTCTTGTCCAGAGAGATCAGCGGCTACACGACCAGCGACCAAGACCAGCAGCAGTGACCCCGCCCAATTCCAACAGGAAGCGATCTATGCGAAACCCAGCGGTCCTTTGCGGGCTCCTCCTTGCGGCGGCCCTGGCCGGCTTCGACGCCCATGCCCAGACCCAGGAAATCGGCGCGCACGGCGAGCTTCTCGACCGCATCGCGGCCATCGTCAACGACGGCATCGTGCTCAAGAGCGAGCTCGACGATCAGATGGCGGCGGTGACCAAGCGTCTTCAGGAACAGAAGGTCGAGCTGCCCCCCGAAAGCGTCCTGCGCCAGCAGGTGCTCGAGCGGCTGATCCTGCAGGAGATCGAGACCCAGCGCGCCAAGCACGTCGGCCTGAGCATCTCGGACGAGCAGCTGAACGGTGCATTGCAGGAGATCGCCCAGCGCAACAAGATTCCCTTCGACCAGCTGCCCACGGCGCTCGCCGCGCAGGGGGTCGACTACAAGCAATACCGCGAGAGCATGCGCAAGGAGCTCACGCTCAGCACCCTCAGGCAGCGCGACGTGATCGCCCACATCAACGTCTCCCCGCACGAGCTCGAGCAGTACCTGGCGCGCGAGCAGTCCGCGGCGGCGAACGATGAGTTCAACATCTCGCACATTCTCTTGTCCCTGCCCCAGGCGGCGACGCCGCAGCAGTTCGAGGAGATCACCAAGAAGGCGAACGACATCGCCGCGCGGGCCGCCAAGGGCGAGGACTTCGGCCAGCTCGCGATCGCCAATTCCAACGCCCAGACGGCCCTCGACGGCGGCCAGCTCGGCTGGCGCAAGGGCTCGCAGCTGCCGCAGTTCATTCTCGATCTGGTCACCAAGATGAAGCCGGGCGAGGTGAGCGCGCCGGTGCGCACGCCGAGCGGCTACAACATCGTCAAGCTCAACGACCGGCGCAGCGGCGAGACCCCCGTGATCGTCAACCAGATCCACGTGCGCCACATCCTGATGAAGACCAACGAGCTCGACGACGATGCGACCGTGAGAGAGAAGCTCATGAAGATCCGCCAGCGCATCTTGAACGGCGAGGACTTTGCCGGCATCGCCTCGGCGACCTCCGAGGATCCGGGGTCGGCGCCGGACGGCGGCGATCTCGGCTGGACCGGCCCCGGCACCTTCGTGCCGGAGTTCGACAAGGCGATCGCGGACTTGAAGCCCAACCAGATCAGCATGCCGTTCAAGACCCGCTACGGCTGGCACATCGTGCAGATGCTCGGCACGCGGACCTACGACAGCACCGACGATGTACGCCGGCAGAAGGCCTATGCCGCCATCCGCGAGAGCAAGGCGGACGAGGAGACGGAGCTGTGGCTTCGCCGCCTCCGCGATGAGGCATTCGTCGAAATAAAGATGTAGTGCCAGTCCCCCGGATCGTCGTCACCTCGGGAGAGCCGGCCGGCATCGGACCGGACGCCTGCGTCGCGCTCGCCGAGCGTGACTGGGAGGCCGAGGTCATCATCGCCTGCGACCCGGCCCTGCTCGAGCGCACGGCGGCGGCGCTCGGCGCCGCAGCGCGCATCGAGCACTACCGGCCCGCCGCCGCCCCGGCCCCGAGCCGCGCACGCACGCTGACGCTGTTGCCGCTGGCGCTCGCGCATCCGGTGCGCGCCGGCACCCTCGATGTGCGCAACGCCCCCTACGTCATCGAGATGCTCGATCGGGCCTGCGACGGCTGCTCGAGCGGGGAGTTCGCCGCCATGGTCACGGCACCCGTGCAGAAGAGCACGCTCATGGAGGCGGGCTTTGCGTTCATGGGACATACCGAATACCTGGCGGCACGCACGCGCGCCGCCTTGCCGGTGATGATGTTGCAGAGCGCCACGCTGCGCGTCGCGCTCGTGACCACACACCTCGCGCTCGCCGAGGTGCCCCGGGCCATCACCGCGCAGCGGCTGCGCGCCACCCTGCGCATCGTGCATGCGGACCTGCGCCGTCGGTTCAGGGTTCCCGCGCCGCGCATCGCCGTGCTCGGCTTGAACCCGCACGCCGGCGAGTCGGGGCACCTCGGGCGAGAGGAGATCGAGGTGATCGAGCCGGTGCTCGCGCAGCTGCGCGGGGAGGGGCTCGATGTGCGCGGCCCCGTTCCCGCCGATACCGCATTCACCCCGCAGTTCCTGGCGAGCGGCGTCGACGTGGTGGTCGCGATGTATCACGACCAGGGCTTGCCCGCCGTCAAGCTGCAGGGCTTCGGCCATACGGTGAACGTGACGCTCGGGCTGCCGATCGTGCGCACCAGCGTGGATCACGGCACCGCGCTGTCGCTCGCGCGAACCGGCAAGGCGGACACGGGGAGCCTGCAGGCCGCGGTGAGCCTCGCGATCGAGCTGTCGGGCGCGAGCCATGGTGGTCCGTAAGCGCTTCGGCCAGCATTTCCTGCACGATCCCGCGGTCATTCGCCGCATCATCGACGCCGTCGCGCCGCAGGACGGCGAGCGCCTGCTGGAGCTCGGTCCCGGGCGCGGAGCGATCACCTGGAGCTTGCTCGAGCGCGCCAAGCGCCTGGAGGCGGTCGAGATCGATCGCGATCTCGCGCGCGCGCTCGAGGCCGATCCGCGCGGCCGGGGGCGCCTGCGGGTTCACGTCGAGAGCATGCTCGATACGGACCTCGTGCGCCTCAAGGGCGAGGGACCCGGGTTCAGGATCGTCGGCAACCTGCCCTACAACATCTCGACGCCCATGCTGTTTCGCTTGCTGAGCCAGCGCGCCGCCGTCGCGGACATGCACTTCATGCTGCAAAAGGAAGTGGTCGACCGCATGTCGGCCGCGCCCGGCGGCAAGCAGTACGGGCGGCTCACGGTGATGCTGGCGGCCTACGCGCAGGTCGAGGCGCTGTTCGACGTCGGTCCCGGCGCCTTCCACCCGCAGCCCCGGGTGTGGTCGGCGATCGTGCGCCTGCGCCCGCAGCTCGAGCCGCGCTTCGCCATCGGCAGCGATGCGGCGCTCAAGTGCCTGGTGAGCGCCGCGTTCTCGCAGCGGCGCAAGACCTTGCGCAACGGCCTGAAGGGGCTGCTCGGCGCGCAGGACATCGAAGCGTGCGGCATCGACCCGCAGGCGCGGCCGCAAACGCTGGCGCCCGCGCAGTTCGGCCGGCTCGCGGCCCGCTTCTGTCAACTCGGGGCTGGCGCAGCGGAACACGGCGGCGGCGCGTCCGCGCAGGCCACTCGTTGAACGTTGGCGCACTCCGCTATACTAAGAAGCGATGGCCGCATACCGCAAGGTGTTGGTGTTGTTGGACCTCGCCGCAGGCAGTGAGAAGGTTTACCTGGCCGGCCGCGACATCGCCGCGCATTCGAACGCCGCGATCGTCGCGTTGCACGTGGTGGAATACATACCGGTCGAGCCCATGGGAGAGTCCATCATGCCCAGCATGCAGATCGAGACGAGCCTCACCGAGCGCTCGCGCGAGCTGCTCGCTGAGTTCGTCAGCCGCTACGGGCCCGCCGGCGCCACGGCCCGGGTGGAGGTCGGCAATACCAAGGCGGAGAGCCTGCGCGTCGCCGAAGAGGAGCACGCCGATCTCATCGTCCTCGGCAGCCGCGAGCGGCACGGGCTCGCCATCCTGGTCAATTTCACCGAGGACACCGTCCTGCACGCCGCCCACTGCGATGTGCTCGCGGTGCGCCTGAGCTGACGCCCTCGCCATGACATCCGACTCCGAAAGACCCCGCATCCGCGTCGAGGTCGAGACCGCCTATGTCGAGGAGCAATCCGATCCGCGCGACAAGCGCTTCGTGTTCTCCTACACCATCACCATTCGCAACGAGGGGCGGGTTCCGGCGCGCTTGCTCACGCGGCACTGGATCATCACGGATGCCAACGGCAACGTGAAGGAAACCCGCGGCGACGGGGTGGTGGGCGAGCAGCCCTACCTCAAGCCGGGGCAGGGCTTTCGCTACTCGAGCGGCGCCGTCATCGAGACTCCGGTAGGCACCATGCAGGGAAGCTACCAGATGATGGCCGACAACGGGCTGCAGTTCGATGCCCCGATCGCGCCCTTCCGGCTCGCCATACCGGGAGTTCTGCACTAGGGCCGTATGCCCCTCTATGCCATCGGCGACGTGCAGGGATGCGACGCCGAGCTCGAGCGCCTGCTCAAGACCCTGCGGTTCTCGCCGGATCGGGATCGCCTGTGGTTCGTCGGCGATCTGGTGAATCGCGGACCCGCTTCGCTTGCGGTCCTGCGCCGCGTGCGCGCGCTCGGCGAGGCCGCGACGGTCACGCTCGGCAATCACGACCTGCACCTGCTGGCGGTCGCGCTCGGCGGTGCGCGCCTGCGCAGCGGCGACACCCTCGATGCGATTCTCGCCGCGAGCGATCGCGACGAGTTGCTCGAGTGGCTCGCCGCGCGCCCGCTGCTCGCCGAGGATCGCGCCCTGAACCTGTGCCTGGTGCACGCCGGGCTCTCGCCGCAGTGGGACCTGCCGACCGCGCGCGGCTGCGCGCGCGAGCTCGAGCAGGCGCTCAAGTCCCACCCGCAGCGGCTGTTCCGGCACATGTACGGGGACAAGCCCGACCGCTGGGACGCGAGCCTCGAGGGCGCCGAGCGGCTGCGCTACATCGTCAACTGCTTCACACGGCTGCGCTACCTGGACGCGCAGGGCCGCCTTGAGCTGCACGCCAAGGGCGCGCCGAGCAAGGCGACGCGCGCCGCCCTCATGCCCTGGTTCGAGGCGCCGCAGGCGCGCTGGCGCGGCACCCGCGTCGTCTTCGGCCACTGGTCGACCCTCGGCTTCCTGCAAAATGCCGACGTCATCGGGCTCGACACGGGTTGCGTGTGGGGCGGAAGTCTCAGCGCGCTGCGCCTCGATGGCGGCGACGCCGTGCCGGTGCAGATTCCCTGCGCGTCCTCGGCTCGCGGCTAGGCCGAGCCGGCCCCGCTGCGCGGCACGGCGCGCAGGACCTCGCCCTGGACGAAGAATCGGCTCGAGCCCGGCCGATAGGGCACGCAGTCGATCTTCTGCCGCACATCGCGCACCGTGAGCGCGGGCAGGATCTGCCGCGCGAACTCCCGCACCAGCTCGCAGTCGCCGATGCCGATGTTGCGAAAGGCATCGCTGGTGATGGTGAAGCGCTCGAAGCGGCCCGACGGCAGATCGCCGGCCGCCTCGCGCAGCGCCGCGGCGTCGGCCGGCGCCGCGGCGAAGAAGTCGATGGCGAGTCGCAGGCCGTCCGCCCGGCTCGACTGCTCGGCGCCCGCCGAGTCGCGGTCGTAGGCGGCGCAGCCGCGCACCGCGATGCGCAGATCCGGCCGCACGCCGAGATCGAGCAGCATGGCGCGCACCCGCTCGCGCAGGCCGTTGCAGGAATAGAGCGATGTGCGGCCGAGGTAATGGAACTCGACCTGATGTTTCTTCCAGATGGCCGCGCGGGGCGGCCCCGCGAGGGGCAGCGCCCCGCCCGGGTCGCCGAGCGCCCCGCCCGGATCATTCAGGGCCGCGGCATGGGCGCTCATCAGGCACGCGCACGCCGCCAGGGCCGGAAAAGCCGTAGCGCACCGCACGAGATCCTCCGTACTCGGGTTTCGACCCGCGCGGCGCGTCGAAAGTTTCGCTGCGCCGGCGCGCTATAATCGGCGCATGCGCCTGGCCCCTCCCTTCAATCTGCGCGCCTGGGTCGATGAGCACCGTGCGCTGCTCAAGCCCCCGGTCGGCAACAAGCTGCTGTTCGAGAACGGCGAGCTCATCGTCATGGCGGTCGGCGGCCCCAATTCGCGCAGCGACTTTCACCACGATCCGGGCGCCGAGTTCTTCTACCAGCTCGAGGGCGACATGGTGCTGCGGACCATTCAATCCGGCCGCAGGCTCGATGTGCCGATCCGTGAGGGAGAGGTGTTTCTGCTGCCCCCGGAAGTGCCGCACTCTCCCCAGCGGCGCGCCGGCACCGTCGGCATCGTGGTGGAGCGGCGCCGCGCCGCCGAAGAGCTCGACGGCTTCTCCTGGTACTGCGAGAACTGCGGGCATTGCCTGTACCTGGAGCGCACTCACGTGCACGACATAGAGAGCCAGCTGCCCGGCATCTTTCAGCGCTTTTTCTCGAGCATCGAGCGGCGCACCTGCTCGGTGTGCGGCGCAGTCGCGGCGGCGCCGGGCGAGACGAGCCGCTCGAGCGCAGCCTGAGCGGGCCGCGCGAAGCGCACGCCGCGCGCGCTGCGAGTCTCGACGCGCGCGATCCGCTCGCGCCGTTTGCGGCCGAATTTCATCGGCCCGCCGCCGCCGACGGGCGCAAGGCGGTGTACCTGTGCGGCCATTCGCTCGGCTTGCAGCCGAAAGCCGCGCAATCCTACGTCGCGCAGGAGCTCGCCGACTGGCAGCGGCTGGGCGTTCTCGGACACCATGCGGCGGCCCGTCCCTGGATCGGCTATCACGAGCACGCCGCCGCGGCCCTCGCCGCGCTCGCCGGCGCCGGCGAGCGCGAGGTCGTCGCCATGAACTCGCTCACCGTGAATCTGCATCTCATGATGGTGAGCTTCTTCAGGCCGCGCGGGCGGCGCAATCGCCTGCTGATCGAGAAGTCGGCGTTCCCCTCGGACCGCTACGCCGTCGCCTCGCAGCTCGCCTTTCACGGGCTCGATCCGGCGGAGCATCTGATCGAGCTCGAGCCGCGCCCGCACGAGCAGTCGCTGCGCACCGAGGATATCCTCGCCTGCCTCGAGCGCGAGGCGCCGCGCCTCGCGCTCGTGCTCTGGCCGGGCGTGCAATACCTCACCGGGCAGTTGTTTGATCTCGGCGCCATCTGCGCCGCGGCGCGCGCCGCCGGCGCTGCGGTCGGGCTCGATCTGGCGCACGCCATCGGCAACGTGCCGCTGCGCCTGCACGACTGGAACGCGGACTTCGCGGTGTGGTGCAGCTACAAGTACCTGAACTCCGGACCGGGCGCGATCGGCGGATGCTTCGTGCACGAGCGGCACGCCGCGGCGTTCGATCTGCCGCGCTTTGCCGGCTGGTGGGGGCATGACAAGGCGCGCCGCTTCGAGATGGAGCCGCAATTTCAGCCCATCGCCGGCGCCGAAGGATGGCAGCTGAGCAATCCGCCCGTGCTCTCCGCCGCGCCGCTCCTCGCCTCGCTCGACATCTTTCGCCGTGCCGGCATGAGCCGCCTGCGCGAGAAGTCCATCGCTCTCACCGGGTTCCTCGAGGAGGCGATCGAGCGGCGCCTCGCCGCAACGGTCGAGATCATCACGCCGCGCCGCCCCGAGGAGCGCGGCTCGCAGCTGAGCCTGCGTCTTGCGCTCCCGGCGCCGGCGGCGCGGCGCTGCCATGAGCGCCTGACGGCGCAGGGCGTCATCGCGGACTGGCGCGAGCCCGCCACCTTGCGCCTCGCGCCGGTTCCCCTGTACAACTCCTTCGGCGACGTGGCCGCCGCCGTCGATGCGCTCGCGCACGCGGTCGGCGCGTGAGGTTCGCGCACCAGCCGGTCGCCATTGCCGGCGCCGGCCCCACCGGCGCGCTGCTCGCGATTCTGCTCGCGCGCCGCGGACTGCGCGTGACGCTGTACGAGCGCCGCCGCGATCCGCGCGGCGCGAGCGGCGATCTCGGGCGCTCGATCAATCTCGCGCTCGCCGACCGGGGCATGCATGCGCTCGAGCGCGCCGGGTTGCTCGAGGAGATCAGGCCGCTGCTGGTCCCCATGCGCGGCCGCTTCGTCCACCCGGCGGATGCGCCGGGCGGCCTGCAGCCCTACGGCCGGCGGCCGGGCGAGGTGATCCATTCCATCTCGCGCCGCCGGCTCAACGGCGCGCTCATCGACGCCGCGGCGAGGGCGGGCATCGAGGTGCGCTTCCAGTGCCGCCTCGAGAGCGCGGATTTCACCGCCCGGCTCGCCCGCTTTCGCGACCAGCACGCCCGGCGCAGCCTCGAGATTCCCATGCGGCCGCTGCTCGCCGCGGACGGCGCCGGCTCGGTGCTGCGCCGGAGCATGGCGGCGCAGGGGCTCATCGCGGCCGAGGAGTCCGATCTCGAGCACGGCTACAAGGAGCTCACCATCCCCGCCGGCCCGAGCGCCGGCGGGCGGCTCGAGCGCGAGGCGCTGCACATCTGGCCGCGCGGCGGCTACATGCTCATCGCGCTGCCGAATCTCGACGGCAGCTTCACCGCCACGCTGTTCCTGCCGATGCGCGGCTCGGCGAGCTTCGCCGGCCTCGATTCGCCGCGCGCCATCGATGAGTTTCTGTCCGCGAGCTTTCCCGACGCGCGCGCGCTCATGCCCGATTGCGTCGCCGAGTTCGCGCGCAATCCGACCGGATCTCTCGGCACCGTGCATGCCCGCGGCTGGCACGTGAGCGGCAGCGCCGCGCTCGTGGGCGATGCCGCCCACGCCATCGTGCCGTTTCACGGTCAGGGGATGAATTGCTGCTTCGAGGATTGTCTGCAGCTCGATGCCTGCCTCGAGCGGCAACCCGCCTGGGAATCCGTGTTCGAGGAGTTCTACGCCCTGCGCAAGCCGAACACCGACGCCATCGCCGAGATGGCCCTGGAGAATTATCGCGAGATGCGCGAGCGCGTGGTCGATCCCGCCTTCCGCCTGCAGCAGGCGCTGGCGCACGAGCTCGAGCGGCGCCATCCGCAGCGCTTCATTCCGCGCTATTCCATGGTCATGTTCCATCACGAGATCCCCTACCGGACCGCACTGGAGCGCGGGGCGGTCCAGGCGCAGATACTGGCCGAGCTCACCGCGGGCGCGGACACCCTCGAGCAGGTGGACTATGCGCGTGCGGCGCGGCTCATCGAGGCGGGGCTCGCCCCGCTCCCGCACCGCTCGAGCGTCACGAAGCTGTAGGGCGAGGAGTTCCCATCGTCGGCCTCGTGACGCTCGCGCGACGCCTCGCGCCACTGCGGGCCGCGCCAGCCCTCGAAGAACGCATCGCCGCCTTCCACGGGCGTGTGCACCAGCGTCAAGTGGATGCGCGCGATGAACGGCAGGCACAGGCGGTAGACCTCGGCTCCGCCGATGACCATGAGCGGCGCGGCGAGCGCCGCCGCGTACGCGGCCGCAATGCTCGGCACGACGATGCAATCGGGCAGACTCAGCTCGCTCGAGCGGCTCAGCACCAGATTCTGCCGCCCGGGCAACGCATGGCCAATCGACTCGTAGGTCCTGCGTCCCATGAGGATGGGCTTGCCCCAGGTGAGCGCCTTGAAGCGGCGCAGATCCGCCGACAGCCGCCAGGGCAGATGATTGCCCCGGCCGATGACGTCATTCTCCGCGACCGCAACCACCAGCTCCATGCCGGCAGCTTATACGAGGGGCGCGGTGAAAGCTTCCCGTCGGCGCCCCTGCCCGTCGGCGCCCCTGCCCTGCTCGGTTGCGCCTCAGTTGCGCGCCACCTGCGTCGCGCTGGTCCGCACGCTGCGCGCCTCGACCGGGGCCGCGTGAGCCGGCAGCGGCTGCATCGAGGCGACGGCGCCGTGGGTGTTCGCGAGACAGCGCACGCGCGCGATCACCTCGCCCGTCTTCGGATCGTTGGCCTGCAGCTCGAAGGTGTATTCACTCGGAAAGTACTGCGCCACGGAGCTCGAGAAGCGGTCCCCCTGATAGACGACCTTGAAGGCGCGGGCGCTCTCGCCGGCCGGCGCGAGCGTCTTCTCGAACGCATTCACGCAGGCATCGAGCGAGCTCTTGCCGGGCCAGGCGCCGGCGACGGCGGGAGCGAGTGCGGACAAGGCGGCGATCGTGAGTCCGGCGGTACGAATGTTCATGGTGGTATTCCTTGATGGTCAAAGATACCAACGCCCCAGGATCACGATAGGCGCCGCGTGCGTCGCGCGGCAAACGAGAAATGTTCTACCTGCGTTCGAATTCTCTCATGCGTGTGAGCCGCCTCACACTTCAGGCCACCCGGCACTCGCTCAGGATCCATTGCGTGAGCTCCTGCAGATCCTCGCGCTTGCCGTCCTCGGGCCGGTGCAGCAGCACATAGCTCTCGTTCGTGCTCAGCTCCTCGCTGAACAGCTTCACCAGGCCGCCCGCGGCGAAGCGGTCCGCGCTCAGGCGCGAGGGCACGAGCGCGACGCCGATGCCCTGCTCGGCGGCGAGCACCACGGCGGACATGGTATTGAGCCGCACCAGACGATTGGGCTTGATCGGCGCGATCTTGAGGCCCAGCGCCCAGCGCTCCCATGCGTCGCGCCGCTCCTCGTGCAGCAGCAGATTCTTGCCGTTGAGATCCTCGTAGGTCTCGATCGGATTCTCCAGCAGAAAGCCCGGCGAGCACGCGGCGATGAAGCTCTGCGCGAACAGCTCGTGGACCGTGAGTCCCTCCCACGGGCCCGCGCCGACCACCACCGACAGGTCCGCCTCGGGCGGGTGGCTCTTAGGGGCCGATGAGGTGGTCTCGATGCGGATGTCGGTCTCCTCGCGCGCCTGCGTGAACGAGGCGAGCCGCGGCAGCAGCAATGCGCGCGCGAAGAACGGCGGCACGTTCAGGCGCAGGATGCTGCGGCCATAGCGCATCTTCAGCTGCTCGGTGACCGATTCGAGCTTGGAGAAGATGTCGCTGATGTGCTCGAGGTAGTGCGCGCCCGCGTCCGTCAGCGTCAGCGTGCGCACGCCGCGCTCGAACAGCGCCACGCCGAGCTGCTCCTCGAGCGCCTTGATCTGATGGCTGACCGCGGACGGCGTGAGGTACAGCTCCTCGGCGGCCGCCTTGAAGCTCTTGAGCCTGGCCGCGACCTGAAAGGTCTTCAAGAATTTGAGCGAAGGCAACCGCATGAGTAGATCTTAGCAACTATCGTGCCAGGCACTGCGCCTCTCGTTGCCGCTTCGGTGTCGGCCCGCTCGCCGATGCGCCGCGCCGGTGCTGCCTTCCCGAGCATGGCGCTCGATTGCTGCACAAACGTGGCGCAGCGCCGCGGACGCGGCTGCTTGCGGCCGTGAGGCGGCCGCCTACTCGCGCGCGCGCAGCCACCCCGTGAGACTCAGCCGGGCGCGGCGCGCCGGCAGCACCTCGTGCTGCCGTGATTCTGTCAAAAACGCGACCAGCCGCCCGCCCAGCGGCTCGATGTCGCGCTGCGCCCCCTGTTCCCCGTGCATGCGCAGCGCCCCGCCGTCGCCCGTCGACCAGTCCTCGTTCAGATAGAGCACCAGCGACACGCGCCGCTGCGCGCGCCCGAGCGGCTGATCGACGTGCCGTGCGTAGCCCGCGCCCGGCGGATACCAGGCGTAGTGCAGCTCCAGATCGAACAGCCCCAGGAAGGCCTCGCGATTGAGGCGCTGGCGCAGCGCCTCGAGACGCCCGAGGATCCGTGCCTCGGCGGCGCCTTGCGGCTGCGTCAGCCAGCAGATCGAGTCGCCGCGCACATCGGTGCGCTGCGCGATGCGCGGCCCCGCGCCGATGCGCCCCTCGGCGAACTCGCCGCGCCCGCGCCGCGCGCGCGCGCAACCGGCGAGCGCCCGCACCTCGCGCGGCGACAGAAACGCATCGCGCACCGCCATGCCCTGCGCGCAAAGCTCCGCCGCGATGCTCTCGAGCGCGATCGTCTCGAGCCCGCCCAGCGCCTCAGCCCCCAGGCGCCTCAGCGCCCACCGCCTCAGCGCCCACGGCGGCGCGATCGCTTGCGGCCGGCGCGCCTCGCCTGGTCCGCGCGCACCTGCTTGTCCGCGCGCGCCTTCTTCCCCGTACGCGCCTTCTTCCCCGTACGCGCCTGCTTGCGCGGCTCGAGCATGCTGCCGCGGCAGCCCGCCGCGCCGCATCGGCATGCGAACACCTCATCGACGTCGTCCGGATCGTCCGGATCACGGCCGATCGAATAATCGTAGGCGAGCTCCTCGCCCGGCTGTATGGTGCGGATCGCCTCGATGAACACGCGCTTCGCGCTCACGGCGCTCTCGCAGTTCGGGTTGCAGCCGTGATTGATGAAGCGCGCCTCGTTGCCGTTGCATCCGGCATCGATCACGGTCTTCGAGTCCACCGTGAACAGGAAGGTGTGATTGTCCGACTCCGACTTGTCCGCGTAGCGCTCGTCCGCCTCCTCGTGACTGAGCCGGTCGCCCAGGTACTCGATCACGGTCGTGCCCTTGCGGATGCGGCGCAGCGCGAACACCCCGTATCCATGGATGGGAGAGTGACGGACTTCGATCATCGGCCTGCGGCGGTCGCGTGTGTTCATGGGTCTTTAGAGAACCTGTCAGCCGGGGATCGGCGCCTCGATGGCGGCGCGGCGAGCGCGGCCCGTCCATGGGACAGGGATTGTACCTATCCCTCCGGCGACGGGAAGACGCTATTCGGTTTCGCCGGCGCGGCGCGGGCGAACGGCGCCGCGGACCCGGCTTCAGCAGCCGAGCGCCTCCAGCAGGGAGTCGAGCTGGTAGGAGGCATGCGTCATGATGAGCCCGCAATCCTCGGCCTTCAGCCCGATCAACTGGAACGAGGGGCTTCGCTCGATCTCCTCGCCTCGCTTCGCTCCGCTGATGAGCACGTCGGCAAGCATCATGGCGACGATGAGAATATCGGAAAGGATCGGCTGCGCACGCGCCGGCAATGACGTTGCATACTGATCCTTGACGGCCTGCGCGATGCAGCGGTCCATGTCCCAGTTCTCGAGAACCATTTGCCCGATGACCGGGTGCCAATCGGCGATGAGGCCGGCCAGCGCATCCGAATCGACGGACTTGGTGGTGTAGCCGACGGCGCGCACCATGATGTAGAGCTGCCCGATGCCGTGCAGGAGTCCCGTGAGAAAGGCCTCCTCGGGTGGCACGTGGGTCCGCCGCGCCACCACCTGACAGATCGACGCGGTCGTGATGCTGTGCTTCCAGAGCGCGGTGAGAGGCTCGGCGATCGGCGCCAGCGACGGCGCCTGCTTGAGCTGGTGAACGGCGTAGGCCATGGCCGCGCCTTGAACCATCTGGTGGCCGAGGCGCGTGATCGCCGTCTTGAGATCGGTCACGCGCTTCCCCGCCGCATTGACGGCCGCCGAGTTGGCCATCTGCAGCAGTCGCGCCGCCAGGCGAGGCTCCGCGCCGATCATTCGCGCCACCGCGTCGGTCGACATCTGCGGATCGGCGAGCGCCTCGCGGATCTTGAGAACCACATTCGGAAAGCACGGCAGGTCGACCGTGCCCTTGGACAGCTCCGCCGACAGGCCCTGCAGAAACTGCAGGGCCGCGAGGCCCGCCTCGCCTGCCGAGTGGCGGGCGGCGACCGAGGTCTGTACGTGGATGCTCGGCGCGGCCACGGGATAGCTGAGCGATGGAGTGCGCCGTCCTCGGAATGCGTTTTTCATCGATCCACCGCCGGATAATCCATGCACCACCCTCACACCGAAGCGATATGCGATCACCTCCCCGAGCGAGGTGGCCCGCGCGCCCATCTAAAGCGAAGGGGCGGAGGATGGGTATACGTACCTTCCGCACTTTCCGCGGACTGAGACGACCATCACATTCGTGCCGTGGCAGCGCTGCTTCGGCCCGAGACTCATCATTGAGGCAATGCCCTATCGGGCGATGGGAGCGGAAATCGCCGGATGCGGCTCGTAACCGGCGATCTCGAAGTCCTCGAACTCGTAGTCGAAGATCGTCGGCGGCCTGCGACGCAACGAGAGCGTCGGCAGGCGGCGCGGCTCGCGACTGAGCTGCAAGCGGGCCTGCTCGAGGTGGTTCGAGTACAGATGGGCATCGCCCAGGGAATAGACGACCTCTCCTGGCTCGAGATCGCACTGCTGCGCGACCATGCAAGTGAGCAATGCGGTGCTCGCGGCGTTGTAGGGCAGGCCCAGGAATACATCGCAGCTGCGCTGGGTGAGCATGCAGCTGAGGCGTCCATCCCGCACGTAGAACTGGTACATGACGTGGCACGGAGCCAACGCCATCTTGCCCTCGGCGGCGTTGACCTGGGGGGGCTTCGACTCCTCCGGCAGGTACGCGACGTTCCATGCGCTGATGATGTGGCGGCGGCTGTCGGGCTTGTTGCGAATGCTCTCGATCAGCCTCGCCACCTGGTCGAAGGTCTCTCCCGAGGGGCCCTGCCACGCTCGCCACTGCGAGCCGTAAACCGGGCCCAGATCGCCCTGCGGCGTTGCCCATTCGTCCCAGATGGTGACGCCGTGGTCGTGGAGGAATCCGATGTTCGTGTCCCCCCTGAGAAACCACAGCAGCTCGTACAGGATCGACTTCACGTGCAGCCGCTTGGTCGTCAGCAGCGGAAGGCCGTCCCGAAGGTCGTGACGCAGCATGCGCCCGAAGACCGACAGCGTGCCGGTTCCGGTGCGATCGCTCTTCCTCGCGCCGTTCGCCAAGATGTCCTGCAGAAGATCGAGGTATGCCCGGTCCATCGCTGTGCTTTCAAGCCTCGGCCGCCGCCTTCACCGCGGTCAGATTGCCGCTCGGCTGATCGCGCCGGTAGGCATAGACCATCACGATCACGCCGGCGAGAATCATCGGCATCGTCAGCAGCATCCCCATCGTCAGCCAGTCGCCCGCCAGGTAGCCGATGTCGGCATCGGGCAGCCGCACCCACTCCACCGCGAACCGCGCGCAGCCGTAGACGACGAGAAACAGGCCGGTGGGCGCCAGGCGCGGCCGGGGTTTGATGGTGAACCACCACAGGATCAGGAACAGCACCAGGCCCTCGAGCGTCGCCTCGTAGAGCTGCGAGGGATGGCGCACCGTGAACGTGCCGTCGGGATTGGGGACGGCGAACCCCCAGGGCAGATGCGTCGGCTTGCCCCACAGCTCGCCGTTGATGAAGTTTCCGATGCGCCCCGCCATCAGACCGATGCCGGGGAGCGGCACCACGAAATCGAGCACGTCGGCGAAGCTCTTGCGCTTGAGCCGCGCGAACAGCAGCGTCGCCACCATCACGCCGAGCATGCCGCCATGGAACGACATGCCGCCGTCCCAGATGCGAAACACGTTCAGCCAGCTCTGCGCGATGACGTCGTGCCCGTAGAAGATGCACCAGCCGATGCGTCCGCCGAGAATCACCCCCACGGCGCAATAGAAGATCAGGTCGTCGATGTCGAGCGCCGTCCAGGTCGAGCCGGGGCGGCGCGCACGGTAGCGCGCCAGCAGCCAGGCCGCGACGAACCCGATGAGGTACATGATGCCGTACCAGTGTATTTTCAGCGGGCCGATGGACACGGCGACGGGATTGATGTGCGGATAGGTCAGCATGGGGCTACTTTAAACTCTCGTTGACGCGGCAGAAATAGGACTTCAGGTAGCGCGTTTCCGGGATCGCCGGATGCACCGGATGATCGGGCGCCTGCCCGCCCAGCTCGAGCAGCTGCAGGTGCTTGCCGGCGCCGCGCGCCGCCTTGACGATGGCATCCTGCAGCGCCTCGGCGCTCACGTGATGGGAGCACGAGCAGGACACCAGGATGCCCTCATCCGCGGTCAGCCCGAGCGCAAGCTGATTGAGCCGCTTGTAGGCGCCGAGCGCCTTCGGCAGGTCCTTCTTGCGCTTGGCGAAGGCCGGCGGGTCGACCACCACGACGTCGAACAGGCGCCGCTCGCGCGCCAGCGCCTCCAGCACCTCGAAGGCATCGCCCTTGCGCGTGTCGACGGCGAGCGCATTATCGCGCGCGCTGGCGGCCGCGAGCTCGAGCGCCGCGGCGGAGCTGTCGACGCACAGCACCTGCCCGGCGCCGTCCCGGGCCGCGCGCAACCCCCAGCCGCCGGCGTAGCTGAACACATCGAGCACGCGGGCGCCCCGGCGCACGTACTTGGTGAGCGCCTGGCGGTTGGCGGACTGATCGAAGAACCAGCCCGTCTTCTGCCCCTGCGCGAGCGACACGCGAAACCGCAAGCCCCCCTCGATGACCGAGGCCGGCTCATCGAGCCGGCCCCGCGCCGCCTCGATGTAGGCCGGCAGGCCCTCGAGCTCGCGCGCCGAGCCGTCATTCTTGAAGATCAGCGTCTGGCATTGCAGTACGCGCCCGGCAGCCTCCTGGATCGGCTGCTTCAGGCGCTCCATCCCGGCGGTGCCGATCTGCACCACGCAGCGCTCGCCGTAGCGGTCGATCACCAGCCCGGGCAATCCGTCGGCCTCGCCGTTCACGGCCCGATAGTAGGGCTCGCGGTACAGCCGCTCGCGCAGCGCCATGGCCGAGCGCAGGCGCGTCTCGAACCAGGCGGCATCGGGGATCGACCAGGTCTCGAGCAGGCGCGCCGAGATCAGGGATTGCGGATTGACGTAGGCGAGTCCGAGCGCGCGGTCATTGTGCGCGAGCACACGCACCAGCTGTCCCGGCTCGAATTTGCCGAGCGGCGTCTGCTGCGTGTCCACCTCGTTGCTGAACACCCACAGGTGTCCCGCATGCAGGCGGCGGTCTTCGTGGCGCTTCAGCCGCAGCGCCGGCAGCTGCGCGGCCCTGTCAGGATCGGACATGGATGGAGCTTGGGTTTAAGATGTGCCGGCATTCTAACCGACGCGGACCCTTCCCTATGCAGACCGATGGGCCGATTCATCACGACCAGCCGCGCCGGCCCAATCGCCTCGCACAGGAGACGAGCCCCTACCTGCAGCAGCATGCCGACAACCCCGTCGACTGGTATCCCTGGGGCGAGGAGGCGCTGGCGCGCGCGCGGCGCGAGGACAAGCCCATTCTTCTGTCGGTGGGCTATTCGGCCTGTCACTGGTGTCACGTCATGGCGCACGAGTCGTTCGAGGATCCCGCCACCGCGGACCTCATGAATCGGCTGTTCGTCAACATCAAGGTCGATCGCGAGGAGCGGCCCGATCTGGACAAGATCTACCAGACGGCGCAGCAGCTCCTCACCCAGCGCGCGGGCGGTTGGCCCTTGACCATGTTCTTGACGCCCGGGGACCAGCGGCCGTTCTTCGGCGGCACCTATTTTCCGGGCGAGGCGCGCTTCGGGCTGCCCGCCTTCAAGGATCTGCTCGCGCGCGTCGCGGACTACTACCGCGATCATGCCGCCGAGATCCGCGAGCAGGGCCGCCGCCTCACCGCGGCCTTCGAGCAGCTATCCCCCGAGAGCCCCGCGGCCGGCTTGGAGCTCGACGCCGCACCGCTCGCGCGCGCGCGCGCCGCGCTCGGGCAATCCTTCGATCGGCGCTTCGGCGGCTTCGGCGCGGCGCCCAAGTTCCCGCATCCCGGAGCCATCGAGCGCTGCCTGCGCGATGCCACCGAGGAATCGCGCTCGATGGCCATGCTCACGCTCACACGCATGGCCGAAGGCGGCATCTATGACCAGCTGGGCGGGGGCTTCGCGCGCTATTCGGTCGACGAATCATGGACCATCCCGCATTTCGAGAAGATGCTCTACGACAACGGCCAGCTCCTCGCCACCTACGCGGCCGCCGCCGCCGCGACCGGCGAGAAGCTCTTCGCACGCATCGCCGGCGAGACGGCGGACTGGCTGCTGCGCGACATGCGATCGCCCCAGGGCGGCTTCTACTCGAGCCTCGATGCCGATTCCGAGGGCCACGAAGGCAGGTTCTACGCCTGGACCCCGGCCGAGGTGCAAGGCCTCCTGAGCCCCGCCGAGTACCCGGTGTTCGCGCATCGATTCGGCCTCGATCAGCCGCCGAACTTCGAGGGACGCTGGCATTTGCGCGTTCGCGCGCCGCTCGAGCCGCAGTCCGCCGCGCCGGGCGCCGCACAGCCGCAGTCCGCTGCGCCGGGCGCCGCTGCGCTCATCGAGTCGGCGCGCGCCAAGCTCCTCGCTGCGCGCAATTTGAGGGTCTGGCCGGGACGCGACGAGAAGATCCTCACCGCCTGGAATGCGCTGACCATCAAGGGGCTCGCCATCGCCTCGCGCGTGCTGCACCGGCCCGACCTCGCCGACGCCGCGACCCATGCGGTGGATTTCATCCACCGCACCCTGTGGCGCGATGGGCGCTTGCTCGCGACCTACAAGGACGGCCGCGCGCACCTCGGCGCCTATCTGGACGACTACGCCTTTCTGGCCGATGCGCTGCTCGCGCTCCTCGAGTCGCGCTGGCGCGGGAGCGACCTCGAGTTCGCGCAGGCGCTCATCGATTGCATGCTCGATCGTTTCGCGGACACCCGCGCGGGCGGGTTCTATTTCACCGCCTCCGACCACGAGCCGCTCATCCACCGCACCAAGAGCTTCGGCGACGAGTCGCTCCCCGCCGGCAACGGCGTCGCCGCCTCGGTGCTCTGCCGGCTGGGATTCTTGCTCGGCGAGCCGCGCTACCTCGAGGCCGCCGCGGGCACCCTGCGTGCGGGCTTCGCGCTGCTGCACGACTATCCCGAGTCGCATCTGAGCCTGCTCGGCGCGCTTCAGGATTATCTCGCGCCGCTCGAGATCGTGATCATCCGCGGCAGCCTCGCCCCGCGCTGGTCGAGGGCGCTCGGCTCTCGTCATGCACCGGGGCGGATGGTGCTGGCCCTGCCCGCCGAGGCGCAGGATTTGCCGCCCGCGCTCGCCGCCAAGCGCGCCGCCGGGGATGCCATCGCCTATCTCTGTCGCGGCACGACCTGCTCCGCGCCCATCGCCAGCCTCGAGGAGCTCACGGCCGCCCTTTGAGCTCTGCACCCCCGCTGCGCTCTGCACCCGCGCCGAGCGCCGCGCCGCCATGTGCCTCAAGGTAGGCCGCGATGCGCGCCCTCAAGCCCTCGTGCAGCGCCGCTCCATACGCGGGTGCGGCGCTCCAGTCGATTGCCCAGGGGTGCGCGCTGCGCTGCGCCGCGGGCTCGTCCGCCTGGCGCGGAATCACATGCGCGTGCAGGGCGGGCTCGACGTTGCCGAACAGCGCGTAGTTCACCCGCACGGCGCCGGTGCAGGCGAGCACGGCGTCGCCGGTGAGCGCCATGTCGGCGAGGAACTGGGCGCGCGCCGCTCCCGCGAGCGCGTTCAGATGCGCCACCACGGGATCCGGCAGCAGCAGGCAGTATCCCGGGAAGGGCTGAGGATCGCCCATCACCACCCAGCCGGACAGCAGGCGCGCAACCTTCCCGGGGTGATCCTGCGCGCGGCAGCGCTCGACCAGGCGGTGAATCGCCGTGGCCGGGGCGGGCGCGGGATCCCCGCTCGATCTCCCGGGCTCCATGCTCAATCTCCCAGCGCCTGGCCGATCGTCGCGGCATCGACGGCGGGCGCCGCATTGCCGAAGTTCGAGCGCAGATAGGTCAGCAGCGCCGCCACGTCCGAATCCTTCATCCAGCCGAACTTGGGCATCACCGTCGCATAGCGGCCCGCCGGCAGGGAGGCCGGACGCTCACCCTCGACCACCCAGCGGGCGAATGCCCGCGGATCGCCCAGTACCAGCGCGGAGCCGGCGAGGCTCGGATACACGCCCGGGATGCCGCGGGCATCGTGCTGATGACAGGCGACGCAGTTTCCATCGTAGAGCTTCGCGCCGAGCGCTGCCGGAGCCGCGGCGGACGCAGGCGCGGCGGCCGTCGTGGCGGGCGCGGACGCGCCGGGCGAAGCCGCCGTGCCGGGCGATGAGGCCGAGCCGCAGGCCGCGAGTGCGGCGCCGAGCGCGCAGAGCGCCGCGGCGCGCAGGGGCTCAGGCCGCATCGAGCGAGCCGATCGCCGGCGCCTTGCCGGGCGGAGTGAGGATGGGGAGGCGCACGACGAATCTCGAGCCCACGCCCTCGAGACTCTCGACGAACACCTCGCCCGCATGCATCGACACCACCATGGACACCAGATGCAGGCCGACCCCCGTTCCCGCGATGCGCGTGGCATTGCTGCCGCGAAAATATCGCTCGAACAGCCGCACTCGATCCCGCGCCGGAATACCGATGCCGTGATCGCGCACCTCGACCACCAGCCACCCCGCTTCCTCGCGCGCCTTCACCTCGGTCGGGCTGTCGGCGGCGGAGTACTTGATGGCGTTGGAGATGAGATTGCTGAAGGCGTGGAACAGCAGCTTCGGATCTCCGTGAATGCTCGCCGGCAATGCGGCGAAGTCCTCGACGATGATGGCGCCGCGATTCGCGTCGCGATGCGTCTGGCAGGCATCGCGCAGCAGCGCGCTCGGGTCGAGCGCGCAGGGATGAAACGCCGCGCCGCCGTCGAGCACGCGCGAGGCGCTCAGCAGGCTGTCCATGATGTTCGTGATCCGCTGCACGGCGCTGCGGATGCGCGCGCCGCGCTCGGCGGCGTCCGCGCCATCGAGCCGGTCGCCCATCTTGATCAGGCGCTGCGCGTGGCCGTCGATGACGGTGAGCGGGGTGCGGAACTCGTGCGAGGTCATGGACACGAAGTCGCGCTGCTGCGCCGTCAAGCGCCGCTCGTTCTCGAGTCCCTCCTCGAGGACGGCCGCCTGCTCGAGCAGGCGCCGCTGGCTCGTCGCCAGCGCCACGGCGTTGTCGCGAAACACCGCCACGGCGCGCGCCATGTCGCCGATCTCGTCGACCCGGAGCACGCTCGGGATCGCGATGCCGGTGTCGTGATCGGCGAGCCGGTGCATGCACGCGCCGAGCTTCACCAGCGGTGCGAGAATGCCGCGCACCACGTAGGCGATGACCCCGACCAGCAGAAAGGCTGCGAGCAATGCCGCGGTGACGAGCATGGTGCGGGCATGCGCATAGGTCGAGGCGGCGCGGTCGCTGTCGCGGCGCGCCTTGACCAGAGTCTGCTCCGTCAGGCGGCTCAGCGTATCGCTCGACAGGTCGAAGGCCTGGCGCGAGCGGGTCTTGTACAGCGCGACCGCCTGCGCCTCCTCGCCCGCGCGCGCGAGCGCGAGCACGCGCTCCGCGATCGCCTGGTACGCCGCCCACTGCCTTGCGAAGCGCGCATACAGCAGCGCCTCGGCCGGCTCCTGGGAGATCTGCTCGTAGGCGCGCTCACTCGCGGCGACGGTCTCGCGCAGCGCCGCGATGTCCTTGTCGCCGGCGGCATCCTCGAGGGGCGTGGAGGCGAGCAGCCGATTGGCCTCGGCGGCCCGATAGTCGGACATGTAGTTGGTCAAGTCGCCCAGGATGCCGGTGTCGCGCAGCCAGTGGTTGCGGATCACCTCGGAGGCGAGATTGACCTCGCTCAGGTGCGCCGAGCCGAACGCGCCGAGCCCCACGATCAGCGCGAACAAGAGCACGATGACCGAATACAGGCCCACCCGGATCGAGTGCGACCGCAGCCACTGCCGCGAGCGGCGCCACCACGGACCGAGCTGCGCGGCGGCGGGCGCACGGGCCGGCTCGGGAATGGCCGCGTCCATCATGGATCGATGAGGCGCCCCGAGGTCGCCTTCACCACCGCCTCGGTGCGCGTCGACACGTTCAGCTTGCGGCACGCGTTCTCGATGTGGAAATTGACGGTGCGCTTGCTCAAGCTGACGATCTGTGCGATCTCGGGCGAGGTCTTGCCGCGCGCCGACCAGGTGAGACACTCGCGCTCGCGCTCGTTGAGCGCGACGTGCCGCGAGAACACCTCGTTGCGCGCCGACTTTCCCAGCCGCGCATCGATGATCGATGCCAGGATCTCGAAATCGACGGGCTTGGTCACGTAGTCATCGGCGCCGAGCCGCCGGCCCTTGAGCTCGCTGTCGCGGTCGGTGCGCGCGGTGAGGAACACGAACGGCACCGCCTCGCGCGAGGGCGCGAGCGCGACCAGCTGCTCCATCAGCTCGAAGCCGCTCATCCCGGGCATGTTGATGTCGCACAGCACGAGGTCCGGATCGGTTTTGAGGATCGCGGACAGCCCGCTGTGGCCATCGCCGGCGATCGTGACGATGTAGCCTCGTTCCTGCAGATCCTCGGCGATCAGCTCCGCGGTCTCGGCATCGTCCTCGATGCACAGGATGCGCTTGGCCGGCGCGCCCATCAGCGCCCTCCGGCCGCGCCCGCGGCGCCCGCGGCGCCCGGGAAGGCCGCGCTCGCCGTCGGCGCGGCGGCATTGCGATTCCACCAGCCGCCGCCGAGCGCCTGGTAGAGCGCCGCCGTGTCCCCGAGCCGCGCGGCGCGCGCCTGCACCTCGGTGAGCACGGCCTGCTGATACACCACCGCGGCGGCGAGCTCCGACAGATAGTCGCCGTAGCCCGAGTCCATGCGCTTGCGCGCGAGGCTCAAGGTCGCCTGTGCCGCCCGCTCGGCCTGCGCCGCCGCCGCCAGGGTGTCGGCATCGCTCAGGATCGCATGCAGCGTGTCCGCGACGTTCTGATAGGCCTGCAGCACCGTGCTCCGGTACTGCGCCGCCGCCTGCTTGAGGGCCTCATCGGCGGCGCGCTTGGTATGCCACAAGGTGCCGCCCTGGAAGATGGGCTGCGAGACATCGCCGATCAGGGTCCAGAACGGGCCGCCGGAGGCGAACATCTGCCCGAACTGCGTCGCGGTCCCGCCCGCCGTGCCGGTGATGTTGAACTGCGGCAGCATGGCCGCGATGGCGGCACCGACGTTGGCATTGGCGCAGCGCATGTTCTCCTCGGCGGCGCGCACGTCCGGACGCTGCCGGATGATGTTCGACGGCAGACTCAACGGCAGCTGCGCGGGCAGGGTCAAGGACTCGAGCTCGAACGTCTCGGACACGTCCTGATCGGGCAGGTTCCCGACCAGCTCGCGGATCAGGTCGCGATTCTGCTCGAACTGCTTCTCGAGCGGCGGCAGCAGCGCCCGCGCCTGCGCCAGCTCGAGCTCCTGGGAGGCGAGGTCGACGGCGGTCGCATAGCCGTGCTCGAGCTTGTCGCGCATCAGGGCCACCGACTTCTCGTTGTGCGCGATGATGTCGCGGGTGGCCTTCAGCTGCGCGCGCGTCGAGGCCTCCTGGATGGCGGCGGCGACCACGTTCGAGGCGAGGCTGATGTAGGTCGCCTCGAGCTCGAAGCGCTGCATCTGCGCCTGGGCGTCGAGCGACTCCACCTTGCGGCGATTCGCGCCGAACACATCCGGCACGAACCCCACGGTCAATGTGGCGGTGTGGAAGTTGTAGTACAGAGGCTGATTGTGGATGCTCGTCCCCGGCGAGGAATTCTGATAGGGCTCGATCGCCTGACCGTTCCCCTGGACGCCCGGCGCGACGCTGTTGGCGAGGTTGCCCGCCACCTTCTGGCGCTCGAAGTTGTAGTCCGCCCCGACGCTCGGAAAGAAGTAGCCTTCCTGGGCATAGACCATCTCCTGCGCCTGGCGCAGGGCCGCTTGCGCCGCGCGCACCGTGGGGTTGGCGCGAAACGCCCTCTGCACCAGCGCATCGATCCCCGGCGAGCCGAACGCCTGCCACCACTGGTAGCTCACGTCCTGACCCATCACGAACCGCTGCGCATCGCCCGACGGGCCCGCGGCCGCCGCGGTCTTGTCCGCAAGCGGTGCCACGCTGTAGCCCGCATCTGCCGGGGCGTGCGGACGATGGAAGCTCGGCCCCACGGCGCAGGCCGTCAGGGCGAGGCAGGACAGAACGGCGCTTCGGTGTGAACAAGGTGTCATGGGAGGTCCCCACGCGCACTCGGCCCGGCGACACGCATGGCTGTTTTGACCGATATCCACCCATTGTCGCGCCGTTGGCCGCGCGGCGGAACTGTGAATGTTCACAGCGAATCGTTCCAGTAGCCGCCCGCGGGCGATGTCGCCATGATCCTGCGTTTGCTGCACGAGGCCGTTTCAGTGCGTGGCTACCCGAGATCCGGCGGCACATTCGCCCTGCTCGCCCTGAGCCTGCTGGCCGCGGCCGGCGCGGCAGCGGCCGGCGCGCCGCCCCGACCGGGCGGCGAGACGGTCACGCTGTCCGATTCGCAGCTGCAGGCGATCACCGTCGCCCCGATCGCGGATCGGGCCTTCGTCGTTCGGCGGCAGGCCGTCGGCAACATCGATTTCGATGAGGATCTGAGCGTTGCGGTGTTCTCCCCCTATCAGGGGCGGATCATCCGCGCATTCCCGCGCCTGGGCGATGAGGTGCGCAGGGACCAGGTGCTGTTCACCGTCGAGAGTCCCGATTTCATCGCCGCCCAGTCGACCCTGATATCCGCCGCCGCCACGCTCGATCAGACCAGCAGCGCGCTCGAGCGCGCCAGCAAGCTCTACGCCGACAAGGCCATCGATCAGAACGACTACGAGAGCGCCCTCGCCAATCAGCACAGCGCCGACGGCGCGCTTGAGGCCGCCCGCCGCGCGCTGGCGGTGTTCGGGCGCACCCCGGCGCAGATCGACCGCATCGTCGCCGCCCGCAAGGTCGATCCCGCGCTCATAGTCAAGAGTCCCATCGCCGGACGCATCACGGCCCGCAATGCCGCCCCGGGAATGCTCGTGCAGCCGGGCGCGGCGCCGGCTCCCTATTCGGTCGCGGACCTATCGACCCTGTGGATGATCGCCAACGTCCCGGAGGAGGACAGCGCCGACATCCGCGTCGGGGAGCCGGTCACGGCCTCCGTCCTGGCGCTGCCGGGACGGGTGTTCCTCGGCCGGGTGTCGGCGCTCGGCTCGACCATCGACCCCAGCTCGCGGCGCCTCATGGTGCGCACCGAGATCAAGGATCCGAAGCACGAGCTGCGCTCGAACATGTTCGCCACCTTCACCATTCGCACCGGCGAGCCCGTTCTCGCGCCGGCGGTGCCGCTCGACGGGGTGGTGCGCGAGGGCGACGGCACCCTGTCGGTGTGGGTCGTGGGGAGCGACCCGCACGTGTTCACGCGCCACAGCGTCAAGATCGGACTGCAGCAAGACGGCTACGACCAGATCCTCGAGGGCCTCGCGGCGGGCGATCGGGTCGCGGTGAGCGGCGCGATCTTCTTGAGCAACATCCTGTTCGGCGGCGCGACCTAGAGATCCCGGCACCAGGCGGAGAGATTCGTTGTTCAGAGCCGTCATCGGGTTTGCGCTGAGTCGCCGGGCGATCATCCTGCTGGGCCTGCTGGTCTTCATCGCAGCCGGGCTTGCCGCCTACGCCAAGCTCAACATCGAGGCGTATCCGAATCCGGCGCCCGTGATTCTCGAGATCACCGCGCAGGCCGCCGGCCTGTCGGCGGAGGAGATGGAGAAGTACTACACGACGCCCATGGAGATCGGGCTCTACCCGACGCCCGGCGTGGCCAACATCCGCTCGACCTCCTTCTACGGCCTGTCGTTCGTGCGCGTGACGTTCAAGTACGGCATCGATTACTACTTCGCCTACACCCAGGCGGCGCTGATGCTGCAGCAGAACGTGACGCTGCCCGGCAATCAGGTGCCGCAGATCCAGCAGTCGAGCCTCGTCGGCGAGGTCTATCGCTATCAGGTGGTGGGGCCGAAGCATTTCGGGCTCACCAACCTGCGCACCGTGCAGGACTGGATCGCGCTGCGGCGGCTGTCCACCGTGCCCGGCGTCGTCGCCGTCAACAGCTGGGGCGGCACCACCAAGGAATTCGAGGTCGAGGCGGACCTCGGCAAGCTGCAGGCATACGGCATCACCGTGCCGCAGCTTCTCTCGACCCTCGGCAACTCGAACATCAACGTCGGCGGCCGCGAGATCACCGTCGGCCAGCAGTCCGTGAACATCCGCGGCGTCGGACTCATCAACGACGGCGGCGACGACGATCTCACCCAGGGCTATCGCGTCGACGACATCCAGAACATCGTGCTCGGCCAGTTCAACGGCGTCCCGGTGCTGGTCAAGGACGTGGCGCGGGTGTTCGTCGGCTACGTGCCGCGGCTCGGCATCGCCGGACGCGATCACGACGACGATGTGGTCGCCTCGATCGTCGTCATGGGGCGCACCCAGCACACCAACGACGTCGTGCCGCGCATCAAGGCGGCGGTGGCCGAGATGAACAGCGACGGCTCGCTCCCCCCGGGCGTGAAGCTCGTGCCGTACTACGACCGCACGACCCTGGTGAAGGTGACCACGCACACGGTGGTGCACAACCTCATCTTCGGCTGTCTGCTCGTGTTCCTGATCCAGTGGGTCTTCCTCGGCGATCTGCGCAGCGCCGTGATCGTCGGCATCAACATTCCGTTCGCGCTGTTCTTCTCCATCATCCTCATGGTGCTGCAGGGCCAGGACGCGAATCTGCTGTCCATCGGCGCGGTCGACTTCGGCATCATCATCGACTCGGCGGTGATCCTGGTCGAGAACATATTCCGCAATCTGCAATCGATGCCGAGCGTGCAGCAGCAGATGGTCGAGGCCCTGCGCCAGGGTACCTACGGCCGTGATCCGACCGGCTCGGGCACGGGTCCGGCCTGGACGACGCGGCTGCAGATGATCTACGTGTCGGCCCTGCAGGTCGACAAGGCCATCCTCTTTTCCACCGCGATCACCATCGCCGCGTTCGGCCCGCTGTTCGCCATGCAGGGGGTGGAGGGGCAGATCTTCGGGCCCATGGCGCGCACCTACGGCTACGCGCTCGCCGGCGCGCTCATCGCCACTTTCACCGTCACGCCGGTGATGTCCTCGTTCCTGCTGCCCGAGAGGTTCAGCGAGTCCGAGACGCTGGTGGTGCGCTGGCTGCACCGCGCGTACCGGCCGGCGCTCGAGTTCGCCCTGGCGCGCCGCCGGCTCGTGGTCGGGATCGGAGTGGCCTTCCTGGTGCTGGTGGGCGCCGTGGTGCCCTTCCTGGGCAGCGAGTTCCTGCCGGCGCTGGAGGAAGGGAACTACTGGATCCGCGCCTCGATGCCCCAGTCGATGTCCCTGGACGCGGGCACCGAGGCCACGCGCAAGATGCGCGAGATTCTGCTGCGCCATCCCGAGATCATCACGGTGGTCTCGCAGCACGGGCGTCCGGACAACGGCAGCGACGCCTCGCCCTTCTCGAACGTGGAGCTGTTCGCGCCCTTGAAGCCCTACGACCAATGGCCCGCCGGGATGACCAAGGACAAGCTGACCCAGCAGCTGCAGGCGCAGTTCGATGCGGCGCTGCCGGGGGTGGTGTTCAATTTCTCGCAGTACATCCAGGACAACGTCGAGGAGGCGCTGTCGGGCGTCAAGGGGGCCAACTCCGTCAAGATAATCGGCCCCAATCTGCGGGTTCTGGAGGAATACGCGGCGCGCATCCTCAAGGAAATGGAGGGCGTCCGCGGCATGGAGGACGTCGGCATCTTTCACATCGTCGGGCAGCCCAATCTCAACATCCGCGTGAACCGGGTCAAGGCGGCGCGCTACGGGCTCAACACCGGCGATGTGAACGCCGTGATCCAGGCGGCCATGGCCGGCGCGGTCGCGAGCACCGTGCTCGAGAGCGACCGGCAGTTCAATCTCACGGTGCGCCTCGCGCCCAAGTATCGCGACAGCGTCGAGGCCGTCGGCAACGTTCCGGTGGCCTACCAGACCGCGGCCGGGACCACCGCCTACGTCCCGCTGCGCGAGCTCGCCGACATCAGCGTCGACTCGGGCGCATCGTTCATCTATCACGAGGCGACGCAGCGCTACATTCCGATCAAGTTCAGCGTGCGCGGCCGCGATCTCGGCAGCACCGTGGCCGAGGCGCAGCAGCGCATCGCGCACAACGTTCACCTGCCGCACGGCTATCGCATCATCTGGGCGGGCGAGTTCGAGGATCTGCAGAAGGCCAAGCAGCGGCTGGCCGTATTCGTGCCCATGAGCCTCGCCATGATCCTGGTCTTGCTCTACAGCCTGTTCAACTCCGCGCGCGACAGCCTCCTGGCGCTCGCCGGCATTCCGTTCGCCGTGGCGGGCGGGGTGCTCGCCTTGCTCATCACCGGTCTGCCCTTCAGCATCTCGGCCGCCATCGGCTTCATCTCCCTTCTCGGCGTGTCGGTCATGAACGGCATCCTGGTGCTCACCTACTTCAATGAGCTGCGCGTGCAGGGCATGGCGCCGCTCGACGCGATGGACCGGGCGGCCGAGAAGCGCATGCGTCCGATGCTCATGACGGCCCTGTCCGCCTGCATTGGGCTCCTGCCCGCGGCGGTCTCCCACGGCATCGGCAGCCAGGTGCAGCGGCCGCTCGCCACCGTGGTGGTCGGCGGCATGCTGCTCGGACCGATCATGCTGCTCGTGGTCGTGCCTGCGCTGCAGCTGGTGTTCCTGCGCCAGAGCAACCAGGAGCTGGAGCCTTCGCCCGAGCCGGGGGAGCTCTGATGCCCCGCCGTGGCCCCATCGTGCCGCGCCCCCTGCGCGCAGCGCTGCTCGGCGCCGCCCTGTGCGCCGCGCCGGTCACCCGCGGCGCCCCGCCGAAGGCGCACGGCCCGCCGCCGCCTGTGCGCTTGCGCGCGCCGACCGCATCGATGAGTGCGCACACACCCTCACCGCCCCCCCGCCCGGCGGCCCGCGCGAGCTCCAAGATCCCCCCCTCCACCGCGCATGCACGGCCGATATACTCTCCGAGCGGCACTGCGCTGCGCGCCCCGGCGCCCCCGGGGTCGAGCCGCGGCAAGAGTGCCGCCGGCGTGCTCGGCGGCCCCGCGAGGTACGATGCGAGGAAAGGCGCCCGGCTCGGCGGTACCGTCATGACACCCCGGCGCCGCTGAGACGGCGCCGATGAGAGCATGCCGATGAGCCAGATGCCAACGACAGCGAGGATCTCATGACCCCCGAACAGCCCGCCTCGCGGCCCGCCCGGCGGCCCGCCTCGCGCCTCGCCTCGCGCCTCACGCTGTCCCTGGCTCTCGCCCTGGGCTTCGGTGCGATCGCGGCATACGGCGCTCCGGTGTGGCAGACGCTGCCGCCGCTCCCCGCATTGCCCGCCGGCACGGTCGGCCGCCATGCCGACATCCAGGGCGCGCGCATCTGGTATGCCGAGTGGGGCCGCAAATCCGCCCGCAGCCCGGTGCTTCTGCTGCACGGCGGATTCGGCAACTCGAACTACTTCGGCCATCTGATCCCGGTGCTCGTCGAGCACGGCTACCGCGTGATCGCCATGGACAGCCGCGGCCACGGCCGCAGCACCCGCAGCGCCGCGCCCCTCACCTACCGCCTCATGGCCCAGGACGTCGTCGGTCTGCTCGATCGCTTGAAGGTTGCGCGGGTGTACCTCGTCGGCTGGAGCGACGGCGGCATCATCGGATTGGATCTCGCCATGAATCATCCCGATCGGCTGGCGGGACTGTTTGCCTTCGGCGCCAATGCCGACGTATCGGGACTCAAGGACGGCGCCGACAAGACCCCGGCGTTCGGCGCCTATCTGCAGCGCACGGCGCAGGAGTACCGCGCGCTCTCCCCCACGCCGGATCAATGGGACGCGTTCAGTGCGGCCGTCAACAAGATGTGGGACACGCTGCCCGCGTACAGCCGCGCCCAGCTCGCCTCGATCACCGTGCCCACCACGATTGCCGACGGGGAATACGACGAGGCGATCAAGCAGAGCCACGACCGCTACATGGCGGACTCCATACCGGGTGCGCACCTGGTCATCCTGCCGAACGTGAGCCACTTCGCGATGCTGCAGAATCCACGGGAGTTCAATGCGGCGGTGCTGCGATTCCTGCGGGGTGAATGAAGCGCCTCGTTCCCGCAGGAGCGTCGCGAGGACGCGATAGCATGCGCCGCGCCGCCCGGGTCACGCTCGAGCAGCTGCGCCGCTACGCCATCGCCCGCTCGCTGTTCACGCCGACGACGCTCGGCCGTGCCATTCGCAAGCTCGGCTTCGTGCAGGCCGACCCGATCCGCGCCCCCGCGCGCGCGCAGGACCTGACCTTGCGGCATCGAGTCCTCGATTACCGCGCCGGCGACCTGGAGCGGCGCTATCCGCGTCTGCCCCTCGAGGAGGACTATTTCGTCAACTACGGCTATCTGCTGCGCGAGCATCATCACCTGATGCACCCGCGTACGCCGCGCTCGGCGTGGAGCAGCTCGCGCCAGGCTCGCGCACAGGCCTTGCTGGCGTTCGTCGTCGAGCGCGGCACCGCCCATCCGCGGGCGGTGGATCAGCACTTCGCTCACGGCAAGATCACCAACTGGTTCGGCGGCTCGACCAACGCGACCACCCGCCTGCTCGATGAGATGCACTATCGCGGGCTGCTGCGGGTCGCGCGGCGTGATGCGGGGACGCGCGTGTATGCGCCGCGCCAGGCGCCGAGCGCCGCGCCGCTCGATGCGGCGACGGTGAGCGCGCGCGTCGATGCGCTGGTCGATCTCATGGTGCAGACCTACGCGCCGCTCCCGGCGCGCAGCCTGAGCCAGCTGCTGTACTACCTGAGCGGCGGCGTGCCGCAGTGGTCGCAGCACCGCGCCGCGGCCCTCGAGCGTGCGGCGCGCCGCCTGGGCCGCGGGCGGATCGAGGGCGTCGAATGGTACTGGCCCGCCGCCGAGAGCCCCGGCTCGCGCCGCTGGCGGAGCGAGGAGCGCGTGCGGCTGCTCACACCCTTCGATCCGGTGGTCTGGGACCGGCGCCGCTTCCAGCTTTTCTGGGGATGGCAGTACCGCTTCGAGGCCTACACGCCGGCTCCGCGGCGCAAGCTCGGCTACTACGCGCTGCCGCTCCTATGGGGCGAGCGCGTCATCGGCTGGGGCAACCTCGGCATGTCGGGCGGCTCGCTCGCGAGCGCCTTCGGCTACGTCGACGGCGGCTCACCGCGCAGCGCCGCCTATCGATCCGCCCTGGAGCTCGAGCTCGGGCGCATGCGGGCGTTCCTCGGCGAGTGACCGCGGCCTCAGCCGCGCCAGGTGCGAAATCGCCCCGTGTCCAGATGCACGAAGTCGGAGTGCCGGTAGTAGCCCACGCCGCCGCGGCTCAGCTCCAGGGCGGCGGCGGCGAGGTCCGCGCAGTCGACGCCCGCCAGGCGCACGTCGATCGCGCGGCCCTCCATGTGCAGGCTGTGAGTCGCCACTTCGCTCGAGCGCGCATGCAGCATGGCATTGGTGCGCGCCGATCGATATCCCGAGATCACGCCGAACTCCGGGTCGACCCCGGCGCGTCGCGCGGCCTCGTGCAGGTAATCGAGCAGCCGCGGATCGATCGGGTGCTGATCGCCGGTGCGGTAATCGCGCAGCAATACCTGGATGCGCTCGAGCGCCTCCGGGATGTAGTCGTTGCCCCGCCGGAACACGATGTCCAGCGATTCGGGCGTGTGCAGATTGTTCAGCTTCACGCGCTTGAGCACGGGGGCGGCCTCGGCGCTCGCGGCGAGTGCGCGCGGGACCCAGGCCGTGGCGGCGGACACGCCCGCCCAGGCGCTTGCGGCCGTGATCAGCCGTCGGCGGCTCAGCATGTGACTTCTCCTTCTCGCACCAGCCGCCCCCGATCGAGCGCCAGCACGGTCGCGCGTGGAAAGAAATTGAATTCCGAGGCGGATGCCCAGGTGTAGGCGCCCATCACGCGCCCGACCACCAGGTCTCCCTGCTCGAGCAGCGGCAGCTCGATGTGCTCGCAGATCACATCGATGCTGTCGCAGGTGGGTCCCGCGAGCACCGATGGATATCGGGGACCATCGGCCGCGAGCGCCTCGAGCGGATAGCGGGCATGATCGTACATCTGCCCGCTGTAGCTGCCGTACAGCCCGTCGTCGAGGTAGTACCACCAGCGGCCGCCGCGCTGCGCGCGCCCCATCACCGAGGACACCGCGATCGCCGAGGGCGCCGAGATGTAGCGGCCCGGCTCGGCGATCACGCGCACGCGCGCATCGAGCGCGCCCAGGGCGGCGCGGATCGGCGCGCAGAACTCCCCGATCGCGGCCGGCGGCGCGCCCTGCAGGTAGTCGATCGGGAACCCCCCGCCGATATCGAGCAGGGTGAGCGCCCGCCCGCCCTCGCCCCGCATGAGCTCGGCGCAGACCTCGACCGCCTGCACGTGCATCTGCGGTGCGGCGGCCTGCGAGCCGGCATGAAAGGACAGGCCCGCCACCGGGATGCGCAGCTGCGCCGCGAGCGCGAGGAGCGGCGCCACGGCATCGGGATCGCAGCCGAACTTGCGCGACAGGTCGACCACCGCGTCGCTGCGAAACGCCAGGCGGATCAGCAGCTGCGCGCGGGTTCGGTACTTCACGAACTTGCGCAGCTCATCCTCGTTGTCGACCACGAAGTGCGTGACCCCGTAGGCGAGCGCCGTGCGGATGTCGCTGTCGCGCTTGATGGGATGCGTGTGGATGCAGCGCCCGGGAGCGACGCCGAGGCGCCGCACCAGCTCCACCTCGCCGTTGGTGGCGAGATCGAAGTGCGCGCCGGCATCGCGCAGCACCGCGACCACCGAGGCATGCGGCAGGGACTTGATCGCGTAGTACAGCTCGACGCCGGGCAGCGCCGCGGCGAGCCGCCGGTACTGGGCGCGCACGCGCTCGGCGTCGATGAGGAACAGCGGCGAGCCATAGCGGCTCACCAGATGCTCGATCGACTCGCGCGCGAACGGATCCTGATCGGCGGGGAGCTCCTGCTCGCGCTCGCTCGGCAATCGTCGGATTCGGGACGCCTTGGTCACTCGCCACACCTTTCGGAAGTCGAAAAACTAGCCTGCCGACAGCTCGAGGGGGTCCTCGCCCACGGACCCGCTGGCGCGCTGCAGGCGATCGAGGATCGCCGCCCAGCGCTCGTCATGCGGCAGCTCCTGCACGAGAATCCTCACGCATTGGGCCCGATCCAGGGTGCGCAGATTGTTGTACAGATGATGCGCATAAGCTTCGGGCTTTTTCCCGGCGTTGATCCACGTCATGAAGCGGCGGGTGTGGAGCGGGGGCCGCATGGCGAGCACCGCGACCTTCTCCTCGCGCTCCAGGATCTCCCCGGCGCGCCGCTCCAGATCGTCCCAGGGCACGATCTCGAGCGGTGTGGAGGGCGCGTAATGCTGGATCCGGTCGCCGGGCGCGCGCGGCGCCTCGCCCGTCACCGTCAGCTCGCCCACGACCTGCTGGATCTGCGAGCGCGTGATGAAGCCCGGGCGCAGCAGACGCACCTCGTTGTTGAGGCACGACACGATGGTCGATTCCAGCCCGATGGGCGAGTCGCCGCCGTCGAGAATCACGTGCACGGCGTCTCCCAGCTCGTCGCGCACGTGCTCGGGCTTGGTCGGGCTGAGGCGTCCGTAGCGATTGGCCGAGGGCGCGGCGATGCCGCCGCCGAAGGCGGTGAGCAACTGCTGCGCCATCGGATGGGAGGGGATGCGGATGCCGATGCTGTTCTGCCCGCCGGTGACGATGTCGTTGACGTGCTCGCCCTTCGGCAGGATGAGCGTCAGCGGACCGGGCCAGAACATCGCGGCGAGGCGCTCCGCCTGAGGCGGCACCTGCGACACCCAGCGGTGCAAATAGCGCTGATTGTCCAGGTGCACGATCACGGGATGATCGGCCGGGCGGCCCTTGACCTCGAAGATCTTGCGCACCGCGGCCGGGTTCGAGGCGTTGGCGCCCACCCCGTAGACCGTCTCGGTCGGAAACACCACCAGGTCGCCAGCGCGCAGCGTTTCGACGGCCTTTTCGATCTCGGTCTGTGTAGCTCTTACCACGCGCCCATGATATCAAATGAGCCGTTGCATGAACTTCAGGTCGAGCCAGCGGCCGAACTTGAAGGCCACCTCGCGCAGCTCGCCCGCCGGCTTGAACCCGAGCTTCTCGTGAAGCGAGATGGACGTCACATTTTGCGCATCGATTCCGCCGATCATGGTGTGCTTGTGCATGCGGGCGGCCTCCTCGAGCAGCGCCGCGACCAGCGCCCGGCCCACGCCGCGGCCGCGGCAATCGGCGCGTACGTGCACGCTGTGCTCGACGCTGAAGCGGTACCCCGGCCAGGAGCGGAATTCGCCGAAGGTGCCGAACCCCACGACGCCGCCGGGGCCTGCCGCCACCAGCACCGGGAAGCCCGCGGCGGTCTTGGCGTCGAACCACTCCTTGCGGTTCTCGAGCGTCACCTCGATGTCGGAGAACACCGCGGTGGAGTTGCGGATCACCTCGTTGTAGATGTCGCGGATCTCGGGCAGCTGGGCGGGCACCGCCGCCGCGACCTGGAAAGGGCGGCTCACGCGCCGGTCCCGCGGGCGCCGGCGAGGGCTGCGGGGCCTGCGCGCCGGGCGCTCAAGGGACGCGCGCCACGGCCATGTCCGGGGGATCCAGATCGATGCGCTTCCAGGTGCCGTCGCTCTCGCGGTCGAGCTCGTAGGCCGGCCAGTAGTGCTTGTCGAGCTTGAGCGTGATGACATCGGTCATGCCGTTCCAGCTCACCGTCTTCAGGCGCAGCGAGGCACGGTCCGGCTTGCCCTGCACCACCTTGAGGAAGGCATCGAGATCGGGGGTGGGCTGGCCGTCGACCTCGGTGATGCGCCGGCCGGCGTACAGTCCGTAATGCGTGGCCGGCGATCCGTAGAAGAAGAACGACACGAACACACCGTAGGGCGCGATGCCGCGCTGCGCCGCCATCGCGCGGTGCGGAGCCTGCAGCGTCGCACCCGCCCAGATCACGACGCGGTCGATGTCGCGCCCGTTGAGCGCGACGGTGTGCAGGTTCAGGCTCTTCGCGGCGCCATCGCGCCACACGGTCACTTCCACGTCCGGCTTTTGCACGGCGCGCTCCACCTCGCGGAAGCGATTGACCACCTTGCCGTCGATGGCGAGCAACAGATCGCCCGGCTCGAGGAGCGAGGCCGCCGGCGCACCGGCGACCAGGCGGTCGATGCCGAGCACCTGGCGGCGCTCACCGTCATGCGCCTCGAAGCGCTTCACCCAATCGTCGGTCAGGCCGAGCTTGCGCGCGCTCGCGAGCGATTGGACGTTGAATTCGGCCTCGAAGGAGTACAGCTGGCGCTCCTTGTCGACCACGTCGATCATCTCCGTCACCAGATCGGCGGGGATGCCGCGATTGACCTGCTCGAGGTCGCGCTGCGTCTCGAACGCGAAGCTCGACCAGAGCGCGAGCACCTCGCCTTTCTCGTTGGCGATCACCCCGTCCAGATCGTTCGGCGCGTTGACCAGATTGACCACCTCGAGATTGCTGTCGCGGAATCTCAACGTGCGCGACAGCGGAAACGACACCGGATCGACGCTGGCCACCTGGGTGCGCTGCGACATCACCGTCGAGTCGCTGCGCTGGCCCACCACCCAGACATCCTCGCCGGGCGCGAGGGCCTTGGTGACGAAGGTGGCCGCGCGCACCGGCGTATCGCCGATCAAGCGCGGATCGTAGGAGACGACCGCCAGATTGTGCAGCGGATGGATGAACACGACCTTGCCCGGCACCTCGACCGTGCCGTTGAAGGTGATGCGCACGTCCCCCATCGCGAGCGGCACGGTATTGCGGTCGATCACCACCAGACCGCGCTTGGTGTCCACGATCACCCCGGTGCCGTGATAGTTCTTCTCCGTCACGCCCGACACCGAATACGGCATGTCGAAGGTGATCATCACCAGGGAAGGAGCGAGCCGGTCGACGCGCGGATCGCCGGTCTTCGCATACTGGGTCGAGGCGGGCTTGAGCGGCGGGGCCGGCGGGCCGGGCGCGAGCGCGACGCAGGGCCACACCCCGAGCGAGTCGTCGCGCCTGCACTTGCGCGCCGGGAACCAGCGCCGATCCATGCGAATCACCCTGAGCTCGGGCGTGCGCGGATCCTCGAGCGTGACGTAGCGCACCGGCGCGCGCGCCCCGTCGGCGAGCTCGGCGAGCGCCGCCTGGAAATCGGCGAGCGTATCGACCTGCTTGCCGTTGAAGGAGCTGATCAGCGCGCCGTGCGGGATGCCGGCGGCGCCGAACACATAGCCGGGATTGGCGACGTAGATGCCCTTGATCGGCAGGTTGTAGTGCCGCGCCTGCTGATAGGAAAGCGTGTGCACCACCGCCTCGCCGAACTCGATGTACTCGTCGGGCGTGATGGAGCTCAAGGACTCCACTTGCAGGGCGTGCAGCAGGTTCTGGTTGCCGCGCTGCACCTCCACCTTGATCTCCTGTCCCACGTGGTTGTCGAGCACGTCCTCGAGCGCGAAGAACTCGGGCACGGGCTTGCCGTTGATCGACACCAGGATGTCGCCGGGCGAGAGCACCCCGTCCGCCGCCGAGCCGGGCTGCACCTCATCGACCACCAGCATGCCGGTGAGCTTCGGGAAGGCGGCGCGCATGCGCGCCTCGGTCTGCGCACTGAGTCCCAGGCGGCGCAGCTCGTCGTACGGGGTGTACTTGAACACCGTCTCCACCGTGCCGCGCGGCACGGGCTTGCCCGCGTCGATGTACTTGAGCGCGCGCGTCACCGCCGGCAGCGGCAGATAGAAGCTCGATGCGGCGCCGGTGGCGCCGCCCGCGTTGAGCGCGACCACCCGTCCTTCGATGTCGATCACCGGCGAGCCCGACGAGCCGCCCGAGGTGCCCGAGGCGGCCTGGTAATAGAAGGTGTTGAAGTCGTTGTACTTGCCGTAGCCGTATTCGGGCGCCTCGCGATCGAGGCGCGCGAGCGTGCCCGAGAGGATCGAAAGCTGCTCGCCTGCATCGTTGCCGACGACGCGAATGTCCCGGCCGATCACCGCACCCGCCGGGTACAGCGGCAGCTCCGCCGGGCGGATGAAGCGCAGCTTCGACGGGTCATACCGATAGATGCCGAAATCATGCACCGGGTCCCGGTAGACCGGGAACAGCTGCACCTCCTCGCGGTTCTGGAAGATGGCCTGCGCGGTGACCGGGCCGGGCGTCACGACGTGACGATTGGTGAGGATGAGCCCGCGCTTCGCGTCGATCACGAATCCAGTCGCCTGGGCGGTCGTATTCCACTCCGTATCGAAGGCGCGCGTGCTGTCGATCTGGATGGTCACCACACCCGAGGCGATGCGCTCGAGCGTCTGCGCCCAGCTCCCGGTGCCCACGGCGCTGGGAGCGGCGCCGGGCAGGGCATCCGGGACGGATACCGCCGGCGCAGTTTGCGGGAGCGCGGGATCCTCGGCGGTTGCGCCCCACAGGCGTGTGGCGAGGAAAAGCGTCGACAGGAACAAGGTACTACGCAGCATGCCGCTCCTCAGATGAGCATCAATGTCGGTGATCGGACAAGATGAGCAGCCAGACGGTTCCGAGCAAGGCAAAACTTGGGTTTGTCCCGGTCAAGCATTCATTCCGGCGGGCTTGAAGGCCAGGTCGAGCTGTTTAGCCGCCCGCACATCGTCCAGCCGTCGAACCGGCATTGTATGCGGGGCAGTTCGCAGTTTCTCGGGGTCCTGCTCCATTTCCCGCCGAATGGCGATCATCGCATCGCAAAAATGATCGAGCTCTTCCTTGGTTTCGGTCTCGGTGGGCTCGATCAGCAGGCATTCGGGCACGAGCAGCGGAAAGTAGGTGGTCGGGGCGTGGAAGCCATGGTCGAGCAGGCGCTTCGCCACGTCCATGGCGGTCACCTGATAAGTGCGGCTTTCCTGCCTCAAGGTCACGATGAACTCGTGGCTCGCGCGCCGTTGCGGGTAGGCGGCCTCGTACCCGGCCTGAATCAGGCGGCTCATGAGATAGTTCGCGTTGAGTGTGGCGAACTGCGCCACGCGCACCATCCCCTCGCGGCCGAGCATGCGCATGTAGATGTAGGCGCGCAAGTTCACGCCCGCGTTGCCCATGAATCCGGACAATCGCCCGATGGACTGCGGCAGATCCGCCTCGCCGAGCCAGCGATGGCGTCCGTCCTGGCGGCCGGCGAGCGGAATCGGCAGAAAGGGCAGCAGGCGCGGCCCGACGCCGACCGCGCCGGATCCGGGGCCGCCGCCCCCGTGCGGGGTGGAGAAGGTCTTGTGCAGGTTCATGTGGATGACGTCGAACCCCATGTCGCCGGGGCGCACCTTGCCGAGGATCGCGTTGAGGTTGGCGCCGTCGTAATAGAGCAAGCCCCCCGCATCGTGCACGATGCGCGCCACCTCCATGATCCTGTGCTCGAACACGCCGAGCGTCGATGGATTGGTGAGCATGATGCCGGCCGTGGCCGGACCCGCGGCGGCGCGCAGCGCCTCCAGATCGATGTCGCCGTTCTTGTCGCACGCGACCTCCTTGACGCTGCAGCCGCACATCGCCGCGGTGGCCGGATTCGTGCCATGCGCGGCTTGCGGCACGATGATCTCGGTGCGCGCGCCGTCGCCGCGCCCCTGATGGTAGGCGCGGATCATCGCGACCCCGGCGAACTCCCCTTGTGCCCCGGCCATCGGCGTCAAGCTCACGCCCTGCATGCCGGTGATCTCCTTGAGCATCTCCTGCAGCTCGTACATGCAGGCGAGGAACCCTTGCGGCTCGGGCGCGAGCGGATGGCGCGCCAGGAACTCGGGCAGCATCGCGTAGCTGTTGCAGGCCTTGGGGTTGTATTTCATGGTGCACGAGCCCAAGGGGTAGAAATGCGAGTCGATGGAGAAATTCATCTGCGACAGACGCGTGAAATGCCGCACCACCTGCAGCTCCGACACCTCCGGCAGGGCGGGCGGCCTTGAGCGGCGCAGATGCGGCGGGATCTGCGCGCTGGCGCGCGCTGCCGCGTCGTGCGGCGGGGGAATCTGGCTCGGGGCGCGCCGGCCGGGCCGGCTCAGCTCGAATATGAGAGGCTCGCGCAGTTTCAGTTCGGCCATGAGGATCTCGCTTCGCTTGGGCGCAATCAGGCGGCGCCGAGCAGCGCGCCGAGCGCGCGCGCATAGGCCTCGACGTCGGCATCGGTCTTGGTCTCGGTGGCGCAGACGAGGATCGCGTGTCCGAGCTCCGGGTGGCTCGGCGCCAGATCGAGGCCGCCCGCAATGCCGCGCTCGGCCAGCGCCGCGAGCACCGGGCCTGCCGGCCGATCGAGGCTCAGCACCGCTTCGTGAAAGCGCGGGCTCTCGAACGCCTCGCGTACCCCGTCGATGCGGCTGAGCGCGCGCACCAGCTCGGCGGTGCGCTGCGCGCAGGCGCCGGCCACGCCCGCAAGACCTGCGGCGCCGAGCAGCGACATGTAGATCGTCGCCGCCGTCACCATCAGGCCCTGGTTCGTGCAGATGTTCGAGGTGGCCTTGCTGCGGCGGATGTGCTGCTCGCGCGCCTGCAAGGTCAAGGCAAAGCCCGGACGCCCCTGCGCATCGAGCGTGCGTCCCACGATGCGGCCGGGCATCTGCCGCACGTGCTGCATGCGCGTCGCCATGAAGCCGAAGTACGGCCCCCCCGAGGCGAGCGGCACGCCGAGCGGTTGACCCTCGCCGCAGACGATATCGGCTCCGCGCTTGTCCGGATCCCCGCCCCATTCGCCGGGCGCCTTGAGGCAGGCGAGCGAGGTCGGGTTCACCACCGCGATGAGCAGCAGGCGCTGGGCATGCGCCCAGTCGGTGAGCGCATCGACCTCCTCCACGGTGCCGAAGAAATTCGGCTGCTGCACGATGAGCGCGGCGCAGCCCTCGCCGCCGCGCGCCTGCAGCGCCTCGAGGCACATCCTGCCCGAGCGGCGCTCGAAATCCACGGTCTCGAATTCCAGGCCCTGGTGATGCGTGATCGCCTGCGCCACCTTGCGGTAGGTGGGATTCACGTTGCGCGGCAACAGGATGCGCCGCGCATCGGCGCCGCGATTGGCGCGCACCGCCATCAAACACGCCTCGGCCAGCGCCGATGCGCCGTCGTAAAGCGAGGCGTTCGCGACCTCCATGCCGGTCAAGGCGCAGATCATCGACTGAAATTCATAGATGAGCTGCAAGGTGCCCTGGCTCGCCTCGGCCTGGTATGGCGTGTAGGCCGAATAGAATTCGCCGCGCGTCGCGATCGCCCACACGGGCGCGGGGATGTGGTGCTCGTAGGCTCCGGCGCCGATGAAATTGAGCAGCCGTCCGTCCGCCGCGGCGCGCTCGCTCATCAATCGCGCCACCTCCATCTCGCAGAGCGCGGCGGGTACCCCCTCGAGCGGGCCGGCCTTGAGCGCGGCGGGGATCTCGTCGAACAGCGCATCGATCGAGGGCGCGCCGATGACCGCCAGCATGCGCTCGATGTCCTCGGGCGTGTGCGGGATGTACGGCATGGCGGCGTCCTATTCCCCGGATTCCTGGAGGAACTGCGCATACTCGGCCGGCTCGAGCAGCGCGCCGGCGCCGGCCTTGGGATCGAGCTCGATGCGCATCATCCACCCCGCCCCGTATGGATCACTGTTCAACAGCTCGGGTTTCTGCGCGAGATCCTCGTTGCGCGCCACGACCCGGCCGGACACCGGACTGTAGACATCCGAGGCCGCCTTGACGGATTCGACCACCGCGCACGCCTCGCCCGCCGCGAGCTTGCGATCGAGCTGCGGCACCTCGACGAACACCAGATCGCCCAGGGCCGCCTGGGCGTGGTCGGTGATGCCGACCTCGACCCGCCCGTTCGGCAACGACCGTATCCACTCATGACTTTTACTGTACTTCAGATCGCCCGGTATCTTCGCATCGCTCACTGCACATCTCCTGGCTCGCTCTTGATCAATACCTGTCCGTTGCGCACGAACGGCGGCCTCACCACGCGCGCCGCGTGCGGCTGGCCGCGAATGTCCACCATCACCCGCGCGCCTGCGTGCGGGGCGATGCGTGCCAGCGCGATGGCGCGGTTCAAGGTCGGAGAGAACGTGCCGCTGGTGATCTCGCCGAGCCGCGCCCCGTCGGCCGCGCTCACCGTCTGATGATTGCGCAGCACCCCGCGCCCCTCGAGCAGCAGCCCGACCAGCCGATCGCCGCCCTGCGCACGAGCGCGCAGCAGCGCATCGCGCCCGATGAAGTCGCGCTCCATGGGCTCGAACGCCACCGTCCAGGCGAGCCCCGACTCGAGCGGGTGGCGGGACTCGTCCATGTCGTTGCCGTACAGGTTCATGCCCGCCTCCAGGCGCAGCGTGTCGCGCGCGCCGAGCCCGGCGGGCTTGATGCCCTGGGCGAGGAGCGCGCGCCACAGCGCCTGCGCCTGCTCGCCCGGCAGCATGATCTCGAAGCCGTCCTCGCCGGTGTAGCCGGTGCGCGCCAGGAACCACGAATCGAGCGTCGCCGCCGAGAAGCGCGCGATCTCGAGCGCCGCCGCGCGCTGCGCCGCCGGCAGGAGCGAGGCGGTCTTGGCGCGCGCCGCGGGTCCCTGCACGGCGAGCATCGCAAGCTCCGGGCGCTCGCGCACCGCCACCCCGAAGGCTCTCGCCTGCTCGCTGATCCACGCGAGATCCTTGTGCCGCGTGCCGGCGTTCACCACCAGCCGGAACCAGCTCTCGCTGACGAAGTAGGCGATCAGATCGTCGATCACGCCGCCGGTGGGCAACAGCATGCACGAGTACAGCGCCCCGCCCGGGACGGTGAGGCGCCCCACATCGTTCGCCAGCAGACGGCGCAGCATCTCGCGCACCCGCGGGCCGCCGAGGTCGATGACGCACATGTGGGAGACGTCGAACAGGCCGGCATCGCGCCGCACGGCGTGGTGCTCCTCGAGCTGCGATCCATAGCTCAAGGGCATGTCCCAGCCGCCGAAGTCGATGATCTTCGCGTGCGACGCGACATGGACTTGGTAAAGCGGCGTCCTAAGGCCCATCGCAACCTCGCTGCAATGAAGACGGACCACCGGCGCGGCGCGGTGAGGCGCCAGCCGGGTCCCTCTGTCCTTAAGACCTGAGAGATCGAGCGCTCGAGCGAGCGCTGCTCCCCTTCGGTGGATCTGCGCCGGCGAGGCGCGATCGCTCTCCAGAGATCGCAAGAGCCTGCCGTACATGGGCCTGAGCGTTTCCGGACCGGTTGCGCCTTCGGCGGTCCCCGCGTGCGGGGACGCTCTCCGACGGCTCTTGTCGCGATCCTCGCATCATACACCATCCGGATCCCGCGCTCCGGATCCGCCCGCCTCAGCCGCCCGCCTTCTTCGCCGGCCAGCCGAGCTCGAGCAGCGCCGCAACCACGGCATCGCGATGCTCGCCCTGGATCTCGATGACGCCCTCGCGCACCGTGCCGCCCGAGCCGCAGCGCTTCTTCAGCCGCGTCGCGAGCGCCTCGAGCTGCGCCGGCGGCAGCGGCAAGCCGGTGATCACGGTGACGCCCTTGCCGGCGCGGCCCTTGCTCTCGCGTGCCACGCGCACCGCGGCGGCACGCGCCGCCGGGCGCGCCGCGCCCGGCGTGCCCTTCGGGCACACGCATGCAGGCGCGGGACGCCGGCAATTGGGGCACAGGCTCCCCGCGCCGGTCGAATAGACGATGCGGTCGCTCACCGGGCTATTATGCCGCCTGCGGGGCCGCGGCAGCGCGGCCGGGCCGGGCGCTCGGCCGGCGGTCGCGGTAGAATGCCCTCATGAGCTCGTTACGCAGAAAATCCCTGGCAGTGAAGATCGGCGGCGTCACGGTGGGCGGCGCGGCTCCCATCGTGGTGCAGTCGATGACCAACACCGACACCGCGGACATCGAGGCGACCGTCGCCCAGGTCAAGGCGCTGGCGCGGGCCGGATCGGAGCTGGTGCGCGTCACCGTGAACAACGAGGAGTCCGCCGCCGCCGTCCCGCACATCCGCGAGCGCCTCGACGCCCAGGGCATTGCGACGCCCCTGGTCGGCGACTTTCACTTCAACGGCCACAAGCTCTTGCGGGCGCATCCGGCGTGCGCACAGTCGCTCGCGAAGCTGCGCATCAATCCCGGCAACGTCGGCCGCGGCTCCAAGCGCGACCCGCAGTTCGCCGAGATGATCGAGACCGCCTGCACCTATGCCAAGCCGGTGCGCATCGGCGTGAACTGGGGGAGCCTCGATCAGGACCTGCTCACCCGCATGATGGATGAGAACTCGAAGCAGGCGCAGCCGCGGCCCGCGATCGAGGTGATGCGCGAGGCCATCGTGGTGTCGGCGCTCGACAGCGCCAAGCGCGCCGAGAGCCTGGGCCTTGCGCCCGAGCGGATCGTGATCAGCGCCAAGGTGAGCAGCGTCCAGGACTTGATCTCGGTGTACCGCAATCTCGCTGCGCGCTGCCGCTACCCGCTGCATCTCGGGCTCACCGAGGCCGGCATGGGAAGCAAGGGCATCGTGGCCTCCACCGCCGCCATGGGCGTGCTGCTGCAAGAGGGAATCGGCGACACCATCCGCGTGTCCCTGACGCCCGAGCCGAACGGCGATCGCACGCAGGAGGTGATCGTCGCGCAGGAGATCCTCCAGACCATGGGCCTGCGCTCGTTCACCCCCATGGTCGTCGCCTGCCCCGGCTGCGGCCGCACCACCAGCACTTATTTCCAGGAGCTCGCCCAGAAGATCCAGGGTCATATCCGCCACCGCATGCCCGAGTGGCGCAAGCACCATGCGGGTGTCGAGGACATGACGGTCGCCGTGATGGGCTGCGTGGTCAACGGGCCGGGCGAGAGCAAGCATGCCAATATCGGCATCAGCTTGCCGGGCACCGGGGAACATCCGGTGGCGCCGGTGTACGAGGACGGCGAGAAGACGGTCACGTTGAAGGGCGAGCGCATCGCCGAGGAGTTCCAGGAGCTGGTCGAGCGCTACATCGAGCGCACCTACGCGCGGATCGCGCCGTGAGCGATCTGCCTGCCGATCTCGCCTTGCGCAAATGCGCCCCGTGCGAGGGCGGCGTGGCGCCGCTCACCGAGCGGGAGGCGAGCGCCTTGCGGGCGCAGCTGCATCCGGACTGGGCGCTCGGCGCCGGCGCCAAGAGCTTGCAGCGCGCGCTCAAGTTCAAGGACTTCTACCGCACCATGAGCTTCGTGAACGCGCTCGCGCACATCGCGAACGTCGAGGACCACCACCCGGACCTGGAAGTCGGCTACAACTACTGCCGCATCGTCTATACGACGCACTCGATAGGCGGCCTGTCGCAGAACGACTTCATCTGCGCCGCGAAGATCGACCGCCTCTGACCGATCGCGCCTCGCGCGCCGCCCGCCCGCGCCTCGCGCGCCGCCCGCCGGCGCCTCGCTCGCGCGCCGCCCGCCGCGGCCGCGAACCCGCGCGCGCCCGCGGCGCCTCAGCTCGCGGCATCCTCGTACTTGAGCAAGGCCGGCACGTCGCCCGCCAGCCCGAGCGCGCGCAGCGCCAGCTCGCGCTTGAGCAGGGGCAGGCGCCCCACGGCACCGAGTCCCGCGCTGCGCAGCCGTCGCAGCAGCGGCTGGCTGCTCGAGAACAACCGCTCCAGGCCGTCGAGCGCCGCGGCGGCGGCGAGGTTCTCGCTCTTGCGCCAGCGCTCGTAGCGGCGCAGCAGCCGCGGCTCGCCGAGCAGCGCCGGATCCCCGCGCGCCGCTTCCAGCACCTGGGCGAGCGAGGCGCAATCGAGCAGCCCCAGATTCAAGCCCTGCCCCGCCAGCGGGTGCACGGCATGCGCGGCATCGCCGAGCAGCACCGCGCGCGGCCGCACGTAGTCGAGCGCGTACTTGAGGTGCAGCGCGAAGCTCGCCACCTCGGTGCTGAGCTCGATCTCGCCCAGCACCGCATCGCTCGCCGCTTCGAGCGCGGCGCCGAAGGCCGGCGCATCGAGCGCGCGCAGGCGCTGCGCCTCGGCGTGCGCCACGCTCCAGACGATGGACGAGCGGCCGTCGGCGAGCGGCAGGAGCGCGAGCGGGCCGCCCGGCAGGAACCTCTGCCAGGCCGTGCTCTCGTGCGCCTTCGCGGTACGCACGTGGGCCACCAGCGCATCCTGGTGGTAGGTATGGCCGGCCGTCTCGATTCCGAGCAGCTCGCGGGTCTTCGAGTCGCCGCCGTCCGCGCCGATCAGCAGCCGCGCCCCGAGATCGCGTCCGTCGGCGAGCCGGATGCGCGCCTCGGACTCATCCACGCGCAGCGCCTGCACCGAGCCCTCGATCAGCACCGCGCCCGCGCCGAGCGCCGCCTTGAGACACGCCTGCCCGAGCGCGCGCCCATCGACGATGTGGCCGAGATTGGGCTCGCCGAGCTGCGCGCAGTCGAAGCTCAGCGATCCGGCGCCGCCCGGCGCACCGCCCGCATCCCACACACACATGCGCTCATAGGCAAACATGCGCTGCGCCGGCAATAGCGGCCACGCCCCGGCAAGACGCAGGAGCCGCTGCGAGGCGCGGCTCAGCGCGAACACGCGCAGGTCCCAGTCCGCGCCCGCCGGCACGACGCCCGCCGACGCCGCGCTCGGCGACGCCGCGCCGGCCGACGCCGCGGCCATCGACGCCGCCCCGCCCGGCATGCGCTCGGCGATGAGCGCGACTCGCCCCGCGCCCGTCTGCCCGCGCGCGAGCAGGAGCGCCGCCATGGTGGTGCCGATCGCGCCGGCGCCGACGATGAGGACGTCGAAGTCGCGGCTCATCGGCTCATCGGCGCGAGCGGCGCCGGGGGTGCGAGCGGCACCCCGCGCGCGAGCTTCGGCACGCGGCCGGCCGCGCCGGTGGACAGGGCGGACAGCGCGGCCTTGGCGGGCGGCAACAGATCGAACGCCAGCAGCCCCAGATCTCGCAGCTGCTTGAGCGGCCCCCAGGGCGTCGCGAACAGGCGCACCAGTCCGTCGGTGAAGGCGATGAGCGCGCGCCGATCGGCGGCGCGCCAGGCATCGTAGCGCGCGGCGAGCGTGTCGAGCCCGCCGTGCGGCTCGCTCAACAGCTCGGCGAGGCTCGCGACATCGCGCAGCCCCAGATTGAACCCCATGCCGGCCACCGGATGCAGTCCCTGCGCCGCATTGCCCACGATGATGCAGCGTCCGGCGCTCACGCGCTCGGCGCGGCTCAACGACAGCGGGTAGGCGCTGCGGCGCCCCACCTTGAGAAAGCGGCCGAGACGGAACCCGAAGCGCGCCTGCAGCTGCGCCAGGAACTGCTCGTCGGACCACGTCATCGCACGCTGCGCGAGCGCAGGCTCGAGGGTGAGCACCAGCGTGCAGCGGCCGTCCGCCAGCGGCAACAGCGCCAGCGGCCCTGTCGCCGTGAAGCGCTCGTAGGCCACGTGCTCATGAAACTTGCGGGGCAGCACCGTCGTGATGATGGCGGTCTGGGCATAGTCGCGCACCTCGGCGGCGACGCCGAACGCCGTGCGCACGCGCGACTCGATGCCGTCGGCCGCCACCACCAGGCTCGCGCGCAGCGTTGCCGGCATCCCGTCCGCCGTCTTGATCTCGATGCGCTGCTCGCCGGGCACGATGCTCGAGAGCACGGCCGGACAGAACACGCGCACATCGCATCGGCCGGCGAGCCGCGCCCACAGGGCCGCCCCGAGCGCGCGATTCGGGACCACGTGGCCGAGCGCCTTGAGGCCCTGCTCGGCCGCATCGATGCGCGCGAACCCGAAGCGGCCCTGGTCCGAGACGTGGATCCGGGCGATCGGCGTGGCGGCGGCACCGACCAGCCCCCACACGCCGAGGGTCTCGAGAATGCGCCGGCTGCCGTTCGACAGCGCGGTGGTGCGCTCATCGAAGCTCGGCTGCGCGGCCGCATCGTGCGGCACGGCCTCGATCAGCGCGATGCGCAGGCGCAGACCCTCGAGCGCAACCGCGAGGCTCGCCCCCACCATGCCCCCGCCCACGATCGCGACGTCGAACGACTCCATCACGCCGCTCCCCCCGATTGCACCAGGGACTCGATCGCCTCGGGCGTCTTCTCGAGCTGCGCCGTCAATACCTCGGCGGCGCCGTGGGTCACCAGCACGTCATCCTCGATGCGCACGCCGACGTTCCAGAGCTCCTTCGGCACGCGCGCCGCCGGGCGGATGTACAGGCCCGGCTCCACCGTGAGCGTCATGCCGGCCTCGAGCACGCGCCATTCCCCGCCCACCTTGTAGTCGCCGACGTCGTGCACGTCGAGGCCCAGCCAGTGTCCGGTACGATGACCGAAGTACGGCAGGTAGGCCTGCTCCTTCAGCAGCCGCGGCAGCTTCCCCTTGAGCAGCCCGATTCTCACCAGTCCCTGGGTGATTGCTCGAACCGCCGCCTCGTGCGGTTCGTTCCAGTGGTTCCCCGGCCGCACCTTGTCGATGGCCGCGAGCTGCGCCTCGAGCACCACCTCGTAGACCGCGCGCTGCGCGGCTGTGAAGCGGCCGTTGACCGGGAACGTGCGGGTGATGTCGGAGGCGTAGTAGTCGTGCTCGCAGCCGGCATCGAGCAGCAGCAGATCCCCGTCGCACAGTTTGCGATCGTTGTCCCGATAGTGCATGACGCAGCTATTGGCGCCGCCCGCGACGATGGGGTGGTAGGAGAGGTCCGCGTTGTGGGAGCGAAACTCGTGCAGCAGCTCCGCCATCACCTCGTACTCCATGCGCCCGGGCCGGGCGAAGCGCATCGCGCGCCGATGTGCGCCCATCGCGATCTGCGCGGCGCGCTTGAGCTTGCTCTGCTCGGCGCGGCTCTTGTAGAGCCGCATGTCATCGAGCACGTGGCCGAGGGCGACGAACTCCTGCGGCGCCCCGGCGCCTTGGCGCGCGTGCACCCGCATGCCGTTCACCCAGGCGAGCATGCGCGGGTCGAAGTCCAGATGCGTACCCATCGAGTAGAAGATGCGCGAGCGCTGCTCCATGAGGCCGGGCAGGATCTCGTCGATGTCGGCGATCGGGAACGCATCATCGGCGCCGTAGCGCTCCACCGCCCCATCGGTGCCCGCCCAGGCGCCGTCCCAGGACTCGCGCAGCGCGTCGTGCTCGCGCACGAACAGCAGATACTCCGCCTGGGCGCGCCCGGGCACGAGCACGGCCACCGCATCGGGCTCGGGAAATCCGCTCAGGTAATAGAACTGGCTGTCCTGGCGGTAGGCATATTCGATGTCGCCGTTGCGGTGGCGCACCGGCGCGGCCGGCAGCACTGCGATGGCATCCTTGCCGATCATGCGCATGAACTGGCGGCGGCGGCGCGCGAACTCCTCTCGATCCATGCGTCCGCGCGTACGGGCTCCCGCCTAGTGCAGCCGCTGCGGTGTCGTCGGGTAGGCCTGCTGGCGCAGCGGCAGAAGCTCTTCGAACACCACTTGAGCGGCCACCCGGATGAACTCCACCAGCTCGGCGTAGGCTTGCTCGTTCGACTCGTCCGCCTCCGCCTCCTCGCCCGAGGCGCGGGAAATCTCGGTGAAGTCGCGCACGATCTCCCCGACATCGCCGTTCAGGGCTTCGAGGTCCGAGATCTGACCCGTGCCCAGCCCGTACAGAAAGCCCGTGCACCACAGGGCGAGCGCATTGGCGCGCCCGTTGAGCGGCTGCTGGTCATCGGGCAGCAGCGGCTCGAACTCCATGCCCTGCTCCCCGAACGATGCGGCGGTGGCGGTGAACACGCGCTCGATCATGGCCGCCGACTCATCGGACAGCGCGGCGCCGTCGGGCAGTATCTCGTTCACCCAATCCTGCATCTTGTACGGCGACATGGAGCAAAGCGCGCCGCACAACGAGCCGTGCGCCTCGGCGGCATCCGCAAGGCTGCCTGCCGCCGCCAGCACGTCCTCGAAGTCCTTGAATCGGATATCCGCCATCATCCTGCGGCAAATCATACCGCTTCGGGCGCACGCTGGGTGCTGCCATGGCCCCTTTGCATTGCGGAAACGAGCGCTCTATATTGGGCGTCTATGAACGAAGCCACACCCAAGTCCGCCGTGGAGCTCGAGCTGAAGCGTCTCGAGAAGCGCCTCGAAGACCTCATCGTGACGGTCAATCAGATCAAGGAAGAGAACCGGGCGCTGCGCCAGCGGCAGGAGACGCTCACCGTCGAGCGTGCCAGCCTGCTGCAGAAGAACGAGCAGGTGCGCGCGCGTGTGGAAGCCATGATCGGACGACTGAAATCGATGGAGCAGGCATGAGCGAGAACCAGGCGAGAGTCAGCGTGCGCATACTCGAGAAGGAGTACCACATCACCTGTCCGATGGAGGAGCGGTCGGATCTGCTCGACTCGGCCGAGTTCTTGAACTCCAAGATGCGCGAGATTCGCGACTCGGGCAAGGTCGTGGGCCTCGATCGCATCGCGGTCATCGCCGCGCTCAACATGGCGAACGAGCTCATCCGCTTCCGGAATCGCGACAACCATCTCGATTCGGACGTCGGCGGCCGCTTGCGTATCTTGCGCGAGCGCGTAGAGTCGGCCTTGGAGAAGGGTCGACAGCTCGAGCTCTGAAGGTCGTCCCGGTCGGTTTCAAAGTTTGGCGCTGCCTGCGGTGTTCGATGCGGATCGGGTTACCTCCTGACCCTAATTTGTAAACCCCAGGGGCCATTGCTTGCTGGCAGCATTGTGCAAGTCCGCCGCGAGCGGAAAGCCTTAAGTGTCGGCAGTTAGCCCCACCTGTTGCTCAGGTCGGGAGCAACGGTCCAAAACGGCACAGGCGGGTGGCGCCATCCCCGAACATGCCCGAGGCCCAGGTGCTTGAGTCCCAACTGCTGAAGGCGCGGCTGCGCAAGGAGCTGCGCTCGAGGCGCCGGCAGATGAGCTGCGCCGACCATGCCCTGCGCTCGAACCTCGCCGCCTCGGCCATCACCCGGCTCGCCGCCTTCAAGCCCGCCGCGCGGGTGGCCGTCTATCTGCCCTTCGATCGGGAGACGAACACGGCGGCGCTGCTGGTGGCCGCACGGCGCCGGCGGGTGCGCATCTACGTCCCGGTGATCGACAGCAAGCGCTACCGGCGGCTGCGCTTCTATCCCCTCTGCGGCAAGACGCGCCGCGGCGTGTTCGGCATCTCCGTTCCGCACGGTGCCGCCCGCCGCCGGGCGGTCGCCCCGCGCTGGTTCGACCTCATCGTCGTTCCGCTCGTCGGCGTCGACGCCGGCGGATACCGCTTGGGGATGGGCGGCGGCTTCTACGATCGCGCGCTCGCCTTCAGGCGCAATCGGCGCGGCTGGCGCGGACCGTGGCTGGTGGGCCTCGCCTTTCAATGTCAGCGCGCCGACTCGGTGTTCCCGCAATCCCACGACGTGCGCCTCGATGCGCTGGCGACGGAGACCGGCCTGCAACTGTTCACGGGAGACCCGACATGAATCATTGGCTGCTCAAGTCCGAGCCCGGCACCTTCAGCATCGACGACCTCGCCGCTCTGCCCAGGCAGAGCACCTCCTGGGACGGCGTGCGCAACTACCAGGCGCGCAACATGCTGCGCGACTCCCTGAAGAAGGGAGACACGGCGTTCTTCTATCACTCCAGCTGCGAGATCCCGGGAATCGCCGGCATCGTGCGCATCGTGAAGGAGGGCTATCCCGACCGCACCGCCTTCGATCCCAAGGACGCGCATTACGATGCCGAGAGCAGCAAGAGCGACCCTCGCTGGTACACGGTGGATGTGCAGCTGGTGCGCAAGCTCAAGCGCCTCATCACGCTCGAGGAGCTGCGCGCGCACGCGCGCAAGGAGCTCTCGGAGTTCGTGGTCTTGCGCCGAGGGAATCGTCTGTCGGTGACTCCGGTGTCGAGCGCCGATTGGCAGTTCGTGCTCGCGCTCGAGTGAGCTCGCTCACATCGCTACCACATTTCCGGGACCGTAGGGTGATGTATTGCTTGTAAATTAATTTATCGTGTATATACTCGGTCCCCGGACTAACCCGACTACGGAGTTTTAACATGGCAGCGAAAGCAAAGAAGGCGAAGAAAAAGGCGGCTAAGAAAAAGGCCGCCAAGAAAAAGTAGAAGCCTTCGTTTAATCAACTGTGCCCGCGAAAGCGGGCACAGTTGTTTCTGAGGGTACGAAAATGCCGGCATCCACTGACAAGAAGCGGCGCGCGGCGCAGGCTGCGCTCCCGTACATCGATCCGGATTCGGTTCTCGGCATCGGCACGGGCTCGACCGTCGCCGAGCTCATCGATCTGCTCAAGGTGCGCAAGATCAAGTTGCAGGCGGCGGTGTCGAGCTCGCGCCAGACATCCGCGTCGCTCAAGGCCGCCGGGATCCTGGAGACCGATCTCAATGCCGAGGGCGAGCTCGACCTGTACATCGACGGCGCCGACGAGGCCACCGACCGCGGCATGCTGATCAAGGGCGGCGGCGGAGCGCTCACGCGCGAGAAGATCGTCGCCGCCTGCTCCAGAAAATTCGTGTGCATCCTCGACGACAGCAAGCTCGTCGAGCGCCTCGGCGCCTTTCCTTTGCCGGTCGAGGTGATACCCATGGCGCGCTCCTACGTCGCGCGCCGCCTGGTCGGGCTCGGCGGACAGCCCGTCTGGCGCGAGGGCGTGGTGACGGACAACGGCAACGTGATCCTGGACGTGCATCATCTCGAGCTCGGCGACCCCCCCGCCATGGAGGATGCCATCAACGGCATCGCGGGGGTGGTGACGGTCGGCCTGTTCGCGCATCGACGCGCGGACGTGCTGCTGATCGGCACCGATGCCGGGGTGAGAACCTTGACGCCCACCGCCGCGTGACCGATCCGCCGCCGCCGCAGCGATCCGCCGCCGCGTGACCGATCCGCCACCGCCGCAGCGATCCGCCGCCGCATGAACGAAAAGGGCCCACCCGGTGGGGGTGGGCCCTGGTTTGGCTGGGGGACTAGGATTCGAACCTAGGTAAACGGTGTCAGAGACCGTTGTCCTACCGCTAGACGATCCCCCACTACCGCCGCAACCGGTCAGCGCTTGGAGAACTGGGTTCCGCGGCGCGCCTTGCGGCGCCCTACTTTCTTGCGCTCCACCTCGCGCGCATCGCGCGTGACGAAGCCCGCCTTGCGCAACGGGGAGCGCAGCGTCTCGTCATAGGCCATCAACGCCCGCGTGATGCCGTGGCGGATCGCGCCCGCTTGCCCGGTGATGCCGCCGCCCTGGACGTGCGCATCCACGTCGAAATTGCCCGCCAGCTGCACCGCGCCGAACGGCTGCTGCACGATCATGCGTCCGGTCTCGCGTCCGAAGAACTCCTCGAGCGAGCGTCCATTGATCGACACCTTGCCCGTGCCCTTGCTCAGGTAGACCCGCGCGCTCGAGGTCTTGCGCCGGCCGGTGCCGTAAAAAGAGTTCTTGGCGCTGCTCAATGCCATTGCTTCGCTTCCTTCTTAAAGCTCGAGAGACTTCGGCTGCTGCGCCTGATGGGGGTGGCTGTTGCCGCCGAAGACATGCAGCTTTCGGTACATGCGCCGGCCCAGCGGCCCCTTGGGCAGCATGCCCTTCACCGCGATCTCGACGGCCCGCTCCGGATGCTCCTCGAGCAGCTTGTCGAGCGAGATGCTCTTCAGGTTCCCGACGTAGCCGGTGTGCTGGTGATACCACTTGTCGGTGAGCTTCGCGCCCGTGACGCGCACGGTGCCCGCGTTGATGACGACGATGTGGTCGCCGAGATCCTGATGCGGCGCATAATTGGGCTTGTGCTTGCCCTTCAAACGATGCGCGATCTGAGATGCCAGCCGGCCGAGCGTCTTGCCCGCCGCATCGACGAGATACCAGTCGCCGCGGGTCTCCGCGGGCTTTGAGAATACGGTCTGCATGGACAGTCTCGAATCGACCCTGGACGAAAGGCGCGAGAGTCTACAGAACCCGCGGCGCCATGACCAGCCCACCATAATATAATGTGTCCGTGAGCACCCGCAGCTACGGCCTGATGGATCGCCTGCTCGGCGAGATTGGCAAGGCAATCAATGTCTTATCCGCTCCCGCGGAGGCCGCCAGACCGTTGCCGGCCGCGCCGGGCGGCGAGCTCGTCGCGCAAGCCGCCGATCGCCTCGAGTCGGCACGGCTGATGCGCGTCAATCATTCGGGTGAGGTGGCGGCCCAGGCGCTGTACCGCGGCCAGGCGCTCACCGCCCGCGATGCGAGTGCTGCCGCTGCATTGCAGCAGGCGGCCGCCGAGGAGCTCGATCACCTCGCCTGGTGCGAGCAGCGCATCGGCGAGCTCGAGGGCCGCACCAGTGTCTTGAATCCGCTGTGGTATGCGGGGTCGTTCCTGATCGGCGCCGTCGCCGGTGCCGTCGGCGACCGCGCCAGCTTGGGCTTTCTGAGCGAGACGGAGCGGCAGGTCGAATCGCACCTGCGCGAGCACCTCGATCGGCTGCCCGCCGCCGATCAGCGCAGCCGCGCCATTCTCGAGCAGATGACTCACGACGAGATGCGCCACGGTTCGAGCGCCGAGGCACTCGGCGCCTCCCAACTCCCCGCCTGGCTCAAGATAGCGATGCGCCTCACCTCGCGGCTGATGACGCGCGGATCCTACTGGCTGTGAGCCCGCTGTGACCTTAGTGCTTGCGATTCCAGTACTTATGTAATAAAAGGTGCGCCAGAACGGGCGTTTTCGCGACCTCGAGATTCGGGAGAGACCATGGAAGAAGTGGCAAAAGCCTTAAGCGATATCCCTGCGATCAATCGTTTCTTGAGCTACTGCCGTATCCGGACAGTCCCTTCCAAGACCGTCATCATTCACGCGGGCGACTTGCCCGACATCCTGTACTACATCATCTCGGGCTCGGTCGAGGTCATGATCGAGGACGAGGACGGCAACGAGATGGTGCTCGCCTACCTCAACAAGGGGCAGTTCTTCGGGGAGATGGGCCTGTTCTACGAGCAGCCCACCCGCAGCGCCTGGGTGCGCACTCGCCAGCAATCCGAGCTCGCCGAAATGACCTATCCGCGCTTCCGGCAGATCGCCGCCGAGAGCCCGGGCCTGATTTTCGAGCTGGCCACCCAGCTCGCGACCCGGCTCGACCGCACCAACCGCAAGCTCGGGGACCTTGCCTTCGTCGACGTCACCGGCCGCGTGGCGCACGCCATCATGGACCTGTGCGGAGAGCCCGATGCCATGACGCATCCGGAGGGCATGCAGATCAAGGTCAGCCGCCAGGAGCTGTCGCGCCTGGTCGGCTGCTCGCGCGAGATGGCCGGCCGCGTTCTCAAGGTTCTCGAGGAACAGGGGCTGCTGCGCGCCACCGGCAAGACCATCGTGGTCTTCAACGCCCGACCCAAGGTCAAGACGCGCCCGCTCATCGTTCCGGTGAAGGCCGGCGCCGGCGCTCCCGCCGCCAAGACCCAGCGCTCCGAGCAGCACGACGACGATGATGATGATGACGAGGACGACGACGAGTAGCCTGCACCCGGCGCTCCTCTAGGGCGGCGCTGCGCGGCTACCGGCGGCGCTGCGCGGCCTCGATCCCCGCGCGCATGGCCCGGATCGTCGCCGCATAGTCGGCACTGCCGAATATCGCCGAGCCCGCGACGAACGTATCCGCGCCCGCGCGGGCGATGTCCGCCGCATTCTCGGCCTTCACGCCGCCGTCGATCTCCAGCCGTATGTCGCGCCCGCTCGCCTCGATGCGCTTGCGCGCCTCGGCGAGCTTGCCGAGCGCGCTCGGGATGAACTTCTGTCCACCGAACCCCGGATTGACCGACATCACCAGGATGGTGTCGATCTTGTCCATCACGTAATCCAGCCAGTCGAGCGAGGTCGCCGGATTGAACACCAGGCCCGGCGCGCAGCCCTGGTCACGAATGTGCTCGATGGTGCGATCCACGTGCTGCGTGGCCTCGGGATGAAAGCTGATGCGTGAGGCGCCCGCCCGGGCGAATTCGGCGGCCAGCTCATCGACCGGCGTGACCATCAAGTGCACGTCGATGGTCGCCTCGATGCCCGCCTTGCGCAGCGCCTCGCACACCATGGGCCCCACGGTGAGATTCGGCACGTAGTGATTGTCCATCACGTCGAAATGAATCCAGTCGGCGCCCGCGGCGAGCACCGCGCGCACCTCCTCGCCGAGGCGGGAGAAATCGGCCGAGAGAATCGAGGCAGCGATGATGCCGGGCATGCCGATACTGTATCAATGCATGCCGCGCGCCGCACGTATTGCCTCGTAGGATTCCTGGATGCGCTGGGTCTTCTCCTTGGCCCATTGCGCCATCGACTCGGGCAATCCGTTGGCCACCAGCTTGTCGGGGTGATGGCGGCTCATCTGCCGCCGATACGCCTTGATCACTTCCGCATCGCTCGCCTGCGCGCTCACCTCGAGATCGGCGTAGCACTCCGCCAGCGGCCGCTGCGGCGCCTGGCCGGCTGCGAAGCGGCTCTGGCCCGCGTGGCGCGCGCGCACCGCGGCCTCCATGCGCGCGAATTCCAGCCTCGACATGCCGAGCCGCTCCGCGGCGCGCATCAGGATCTGGCGCGCGGGCGCGGAGATGCCGTTGCCGGCGAGCGCGGCGCGCAGCTGCAACTCGATGAACGCGGCGAGCAGGTCGTGGCGCAGTCCGCATGCCTCGCGCAGTTGCTCGACGCCGAAGGCGGCATCGTAGGAGGGCGATTTGCCGGCGCGAAAGCAGTTGATCGCCGCGGCCACTTCATCGGGGCCGAGACGCAGCTCCTGCATCAGCCGACGCGCCGCATCAATCTCCGCCTCCGACACGCGGCCGTCGGATTTTGCCACGTGACCCATGAGCTCGAAGGTGGTGCGGAAGAACACCTGCGAGATGGATGCGCCGTGGCCCCCGCCGAAGGCGCCGCGGCCCTGGCCGATGCTCTGATCGAGCAGCAGCCCGATGAAGGCGCCGATGAGGGCGCCGAGTGCGCTGCGCGTGATCAGCAGGCCGACCAATGCCCCGAAAAACGTTCCTTTCCAAGCCATTCGTTGACCTATCCGCCGCGCCCCGCCACAATCGCCGACCTTCCCACCCACAATGGTAGCAGCCGCAACCGCGCACGCATGGAACACCCGTCGCAAACCCCGCCGTTATTCGAGACGCGCATCCACAGTCTCAAGAAGGTCCACCAGGGAAAGGTGCGCGACATCTATGACGTCGACGCGGCGCATCTGCTCATCGTGACCACCGATCGATTGTCGGCCTTCGACGTGGTGCTGCCCGATCCCATTCCCTTCAAGGGCGGGGTGCTCACGCGCATCTCCGAGTTCTGGTTCGGCAAGACGCGCCATCTGGTGCCGAACCATCTCACCACCCTGAAGGTCGAGGACATCATCCAGGACCGCGAGGAGCGCGCGCAGCTCGCGGGCCGCTCGATGGTGGTGCGCAAGCTGCGCGCGCTCCCCATCGAGGCGGTGGTGCGCGGTTATCTGATCGGCTCGGGCTACAAGGACTACAAGCAGCACGGCGCGGTGTGCGGGATCGCCTTGCCCGCCGGCCTGAAGATGGCCGATGCGCTTCCAGCGCCGATCTTCACCCCGGCCTCCAAGGCGCCCGCCGGCCATCACGACGAGAACATCGATTTCGAGGCCATCGTCGGCCTGGTGGGACGCGAGCACGCCACCGCCATCCGCCGCATCGCGCTCGCCGTGTATGAGCTCGCCGCCGAGCACGCGCGCGCGCGCGACATCATCATCGCGGACACCAAGTTCGAATTCGGCGTCGATGCCGCGGGCGATCTGCTGCTGATCGACGAGGTGCTCACGCCCGACTCCTCGCGCTTCTGGCCGGTGGCCTCCTACAAGCCCGGCATCAGCCCGCCGAGCTTCGACAAGCAGTTCGTGCGCGATTATCTGGAATCCCTGCACTGGAACAAGAAGCCGCCGGCGCCGCATCTGCCCGCCGATATCATCGCGCGCACCAGCGACAATTATCGCAAGGCGCTGAAGCTGCTGACGGCTTGAGCGCGCCGCATGAGCACGCTGGAACGTCTCCAGGAAGAGCTGTTCCACAAGTCGCGCTCCATGCCGCGGCCCTGGGGGCCGGTGCTGCGGATCCTGCGCTATCCGGCCGCGATCGCGCGCGAGTGGCTCGAGGGCGAGATCAGCGTGCGCGCGATGAGCCTCGCCTACACCACCCTGCTCTCGCTCGTGCCCTTGATGGTGTTCAGCTTCGCGATTCTCAAAGGGATCGGTGCGCGCACCGACCTGCATTTCATCCTGCAGGAGTTCTTCCGCCCGCTCGGCAGCGCCTCCGAGCAGGTGACGCAGACGGTGCTCACCTTCGTCAACAACATGCGCGGCGGCGTGCTCGGCTCGATCGGGCTGGTATTCCTCACCTACACGGTGATCAGCACCGTCCAGAAGGTGGAAGCGGGCTTCAACTTCGTGTGGCGCGTGCATCGGCAGCGCACTCTCACGCGGCGCTTCACCGAATACCTGAGCGTGATGATCATCGGGCCCATTCTGCTCGCGTTGGCGCTCGGGCTGCTCGGCTCGGCGCTGCACAGCCCCGCGGCCCGCTGGCTGGATTCCATCACGCCGCTCGCCTGGGTGATCACCGCGCTCGCGCGGCTGCTGCCCTACGTCATCGTCACGGTGGTGTTCACGTTCATGTACGTGTTCGTGCCCAACACCCGGGTGGAGCTGCGCGCGGCGCTCATCGGCGGGGTGACGGCGGGCGTCGTCTGGGCGCTGGTCGGGCAGATCTTCACCGCCGTCCTGCTCTACTCCTCGCGCATGATGGTGGTCTACACCGGCATCGCCATCGTGCTCGCCACGCTCATCTGGGTGTACTTGAGCTGGCTCATCCTGCTGCTCGGCGCCGAGCTGGCGTTTTACGTGCAGTTTCCGCAGTACCTGCCGCACGGGCGCGAGACGCTGACGCTCGATGGCCGCGCGCGCGAGCGCATCGGCCTGTCGGTCATGTATCTGGTCGCGCGCGACTACCGCCGCGGATCGATCCGCTGGAATGCCGCGCGGCTCGCCGCCGAGCTCGACGTTCCCGGCGTCGCGCTCTCGCCCGTGCTCGCCATCCTGGAGCAAACCGGCATGCTGGTCGCGACCGAGAAGGAGAGCTTCCTGCCCGGCCGCGATCCGCACGCCATCCTGATCTGCGCCATCATCGAGGCGCTGCGCGCCCCGCCGCCCGGGCGATCGACCCTCACCGGCCGCCCGCTCGATCCCGCCTGCGCGCTGGTCGCGCAGATCGACACCGCGCTGCGCCGCGACCTGGGCGGCCACACGCTCGACGACTTGATCGGCGCCGACTGAACGGCGGCGCGGGACCGCGGGCGCTCACTCGCCCGCGATGGTCATCTCCTCGAGCAGCACCGATCCGACGCGAATGCCGCCCCTCACGTCCACATCGTCGCCCGCGGCCACGATGCGCTTGAGCATGTCGCGCAGGTTCCCGGCGATGGTGATCTCGGCCACCGGATATTGCACCGCGCCGTTCTCGACCCAGAAGCCGGCCGCGCCGCGCGAGTAGTCGCCCGTCACCGCGTTCACACCCTGGCCCATGAGCTCGGTGACCAGCAGCCCCGTGCCGAGCCGCGCGAGCATCGCCTCGCGACCGCCGGCGGCGGTGGGCGCGACCACCAGATTGTGCGCGCCGCCCGCATTGCCGGTGGTGGTCAGCCCGAGCTTGCGCGCCGAGTAGCTCGACAGGATATAGCCGGTGAGCACGCCGTCCGCGATGAGCTCGCGCTCGCGCGTGGTGACGCCCTCCTCGTCGAACGGCGCGCTGCCCATCGCCTTCGGGATGTGCGGGCGCTCCGCGATCGAGAAGCCGGCCGGGAACACCTGCTCACCGGCTGCGTTCAACAGGAAGGAGGACTGGCGGTACTGGCTGCTGCCGCGGATCGCCGCGGTGAAATGGCCGATCAGGCCGCGGGCCATCTCGGGCGCGAACAGCACCGGCGCGCGGCGCGTGCTGAGCTTGCGCGGGCCGAGCCGCAATACCGTGCGCCGCGCGCTCTCGCGGCCGACCGCCTCGGCGTCCTCGAGCTCGTGCCAATCCCGCGAGGTCGAGTACCAGTAGTCGCGCTGCATGCTCTCGCCGGTACCGGCGAGCACGACGCAGCTCAGCGTGTGCGACGTCGTCGGATACCCGCCGATGAACCCGTGGGTGTTGCCGTAGACGTGCAGGCCCCGATGCGTGGCGACCGAGGCGCCCTCGGAGTTGTTGATGCGCGCATCGAACGCGAGCGCCGCCGCCTCGGCGCTGCGCGCGATGTCGATGGCGCGCTCCGCGCTCAGGTTCCAGGGATGATCGAGATCGAGATCGGGCTGCGAGCGCGCCATCAGCGCGGCATCCGCCAATCCGGAGCACGCGTCCTGCGCGGTGAAGCGCGCGATGCTGCAGGCTTTCGCGACCGTGTCCCGCACCGCCTGCAGCGACAGGTCGGCGGTGCTCGCCGACCCCTTGCGCTGGCCGAAGTACACGCTGATGCCCATGCTCCGGTCGCGCTGATGCTCGAGCGTCTCGACCTCGCCCAGGCGCACCCCGACCGACAGGCCGCTGTCCTGGCTCACCGCCGCCTCGGCCTGCGTGGCGCCGCGCGTGCGTGCCTCCTCGAGGGCGCGCTCGATGATCGATTCGAGATCGCCCAGGGTCAGGCGCAAGGCAGGTGCGGGCGCGATGGCCATCGTGGTCTCCGCTGGAGGTTTAGGGAATTCTACCTGTAATCGGGCGCCCCGAGAGGGTGTAGCATGGCCCCATGCGCACGGAGAGCCGACCCGAGGACAGCGGCGAGAGCGAGGCGGAGCGCCAGAGCAAGAGCGCGCGCAAGCGCCACGCCGCGTCGCTCCAGGAGCTGGGCGTGCAGCTCTCGGCGCTCCCGGAGCCGGAGCTGGCCGCGCTCGAGCTGCCCGAGAAGCTGATTGTGGCGCTGCGTGATCTGCGGCGCCTGCCCTCCCACGGCGCGCAGGTGCGCCAGCGGCAGTACATCGGCCGATTGATGCGCGACATCGATCCCGAGCCGGTGCTCGTCCGGCTCGCGGCGCGCAAGCAGGATCACGACGCCCGCATCGGGCGCTTCCGCGAGATCGAGCGCTGGCGCGACCGGCTGCTGTCCGAGCCCGAAGAGGCGGTTGCGCTGCTGCTCGAGGAGCATCCGCGCACGGATCGCGAGACGCTGGTGAGGCTGGTTGAGAAGGCCGGCAAGGAGCGCCGCGAGCAGCGCCCGCCGGCGGGGGCGCGCGAGCTGTTCGCGTTTCTGCGGCAGTTGCTCGATTAGGCTTGTAGACTAGGCCTCATGAAAGCCCGCGTCGGCATCATCATGGGGTCGTCGTCCGACTGGGAGACGATGCAGGTGGCGGCCGACACCCTGGAGTCGATGTCGATTGCGCACGAGGTACGGGTCATCTCGGCCCACCGCACGCCGGATCTGCTGTTCGAGTATGCCGCTTCCGCGCGCGAGCGGGGGCTCAAGGCGATCATCGCCGGGGCCGGCGGCGCCGCCCATTTGCCGGGCATGACCGCCGCCAAGACCTCGGTCCCGGTGCTGGGCGTGCCGGTGCAGACCAAGACGCTCGGCGGCATCGATTCGCTGCTCTCGATCGCGCAGATGCCGAGCGGCATCCCCGTCGCCACCTTCGCCATCGGCGCCGCGGGGGCTCGAAACGCCGCCCTGTTCGCCGCCGCCATCATCGCCAACGAGAGCGCGGAGGTGCGCCTCGCCCTCGACGCCTTTCGCGCCGCGCAGACTGCGGCCGTGCTCAACAAACCCGATCCTCGCCAAACTTGAAATTCTTACACGTCGGCATCGTGGGGGCGGGCCAGCTCGGACGCATGCTGGCCCTTGCCGGCTACCCGCTCGGGGTGCGCTGCTCGTTCCTGGACCGCAGCGCCGACACGCCGGGCGCTCAGGTCGCTCCCACCCTGACCGGGGATCTCGAGGATCCTGTGCTGCTCGAGCAGCTTGCCGCGCGCAGCGAGGTGCTCACCTTCGACTGGGAGAACATCTCCGGCAGCGCGCTCGCGCCGCTCGAGAGACTCACCAAGGTGCGTCCGCCGCGTGCGGCGCTCGAGCTCTCCCAGGATCGGCTGCAGGAGAAGGCGCTGTTCGAGCGGCTGAGAATTCCCGTCGCCGAGCACGCGCCCGTCGACACGCGCGAGCAGCTCGTGCGCGCCTCGCGCACGCTCGGCATGCCCGGCATATTGAAGACCCGCCGCCTCGGATACGACGGCAAGGGACAGTGCCGCATCGACGCCGCCGGCGATGTCGATCGCGCCTGGTCGCTCATGGGCGCGACCGGCCTGATCTACGAGAAGCTGCAGCGCTTCTCGAGGGAGGTGTCGATCGTCGGCGCACGCTCGAGCCGCGGAGACATCGTTTACTATCCGCTGTCAGCGAATTCCCACACGGGCGGAATTTTGCGCTACGGCGTCGCGCCCTACGCGAGCCCGGCGCTCGAGCGTGCGGCCAGAGCGTACGCCAGGCGCGTCATGACGGCGCTCGACTATGTCGGCGTGCTTGCGCTCGAGTTCTTCGTGGTCAAGGGGCGGCTGATCGCCAACGAGATGGCGCCGCGCGTGCACAATTCCGGGCACTGGACCATCGAGGGCTGCCTCACCAGCCAGTTCGAGAACCATCTGCGCGCCATCTGCGAGCTGCCGCTCGGCAGCACGCGCCCGCTGGGACATGCGGCCATGATCAATTTCCTGGGCACGATGCCGAGCCGCGAGCGGCTGCTGCGGATCGAGGGGCTCGCCTACCACGATTATGGCAAGGAACCGCGGCCCGGTCGAAAATTGGGCCATTGCACCATCCTCAAGGCGCGGCCCGGCGAGCGCGACCGCGCCCTCGCGCATGCCCTAAGATTGATCGAGTGGTCCTGAAGCGGCGATTTCATCCATCAGCGAGCATTCCCTTAGAATGCCGTCCGAGATGTATCTAGAACTCTTCAAACTGCATGAGCTGCCTTTCCGCCTGAGCCCGGACCCGCAGTTTCTCTATCTCAGCAAGCAGCATGCGCGCGCCAAGGCGTACATGGAGTCGACCATCTGGTTCACCGATGGATTCGTGGTGATCACCGGAGAGATCGGAGCGGGCAAGACCACGCTGATCGAGACCTTTCTGCGCGAGCTGCAGCCGGACGTGGTGGTCGCGCAGATCAATCAGACGCAGCTCTCGCCGACCGCCTTCCTGCAGACGGTGCTGGTCCAGTTCGGCTTCACGCCGTTCGACATGAAGAAGCCCGAGGTCCTCACGACCCTCAACCAGTTTCTCGCCGAGCAGCACGTCGCCGGCAGAAAGGTCGTGCTGATCATCGATGAGGCGCAGAACTTAAGCTACCGGGTGCTCGAGGAGATCCGCATGCTCTCGGGCATCGAGACCACCAAGGAGAAGGTTCTGCGCATCATCCTCGCAGGACAGCCCGAGCTCAACGACAAGCTCAATTCCAAGGATCTGGTGCAGCTGGCGCAGCGCGTGCGGCTGCGCTTTCACTTGTCGGCGCTCTCCAGCGCCGAGACCGCCTCGTACATCGACCATCGGCTCGAGGTGGCCGGCTCGCAGGGCCGGCGCATCTTCGCCGAGGACACCTATCCGCAGATCTATCGCTACACCGGAGGCGTGCCGCGCCTCATCAACACGCTCTGCGATACCTGCATGATGGCGGCGTTCGGGCGCGAGAGCGACATCGTCGCCACCGAGGATCTGGACTCCGCCATCGCCGAGCTGCAGTGGGTGGAGTTCAACGCCCGCACCAACCGCATGCTGTCCCTGCAGCTCACCGACGGCAGCGCGCCGCCGGCTGCGGACAGCGGCCAGACCGTGGGCCGCATCCTGCTCGCGAGCGGCGGCGCGACCATCCTCGAGCGCGAGCTGCGGCCGGGCAGGCTGGTCATCGGGCGCACCCCGGACAACGACCTGCAGATCGACAGCAAGTTCATCAGCCGCCATCACTGTCAGATCGTGACGCAGCTCGACTCGTGCGTGATCGAGGATCTCAACAGCACCAACGGCATCTACGTCAAATCCAAGCGCGTCCGCCGGCACAACCTCAACGACGGCGACGTGGTCATCGTGGGCCAGCACGAGATCATGTACCTCGACGAGCGCGCACCGCGCATGCGCCATGCGCCCGAGACGGCCCTCAGCCCTTGAGCTTGGAGGAATAATCGATGGTCTCGCCCGTATACTCGCGGCTCAGCTCGCGGTAGTCCTGGCGATGCAGGAACACCGTGAGCGCCGCGATGGCCGCGACCAGGCCGATGACGAAGGCGATGACCGAGCGCATGCGCCCCGGCTCGAAATAAGCGATGACGATCGCGGCCGCGCCGATCAGGACGTAGACCACGGGCAGGCTTTCGTAGACGGGCTTGGACAATCGCATGGACCTGGCTCTCCGGGCGGACTGTTAAGCCCGTCACAGAATTTTAAGCCCGTCGCGCGGCCGATGCCCGGGGGATTTGACTTATCGTCGCACAATCCGGCGCAGCAGCCCGCCGCGGCCCGGGGCGGCCGCTTGGCTTGAGCCCGCGGGGGCGCCATGCCGCCCCCGCGGCCTGCATCGTCTCAGTCCTTGCCGATCAGCATCTCCGAGAACCGCGACAGCCACGAGGTGCGCCAGCCCTCGACCTTGAGCTGCTCGTTCTTGGGCTTCGGCTGTCTCTTCGATTCGTTGAGAAGATCCTTCGGCAAGTTGATCTGAAAAGTACCCGTCATCGATTTGTCGACCATGAACAACTCCGGCGAGCGTGAAACTGACGATCAGCGTATCGACTGCAACGCGCGGCGAGATGCGACGCGCTGCTCGCTATTGAACGTCATCGCCGGTGCGCGCGAAACTCGTCGCCGTCGAGCGACGCGCCGATCTTTGCCATAATCCTGCGGCCGCATGACAACCCCGAAAAAATAGAGAGAGAGCGCAGATTTCGATGCGAGGATCCGATCATCGACTGGGCCTGCTGCTGGTCAGCGGCGCCGCCGGCGCCTGGAGCCTCGGAGGACTGCTGTCGCGGCTGATCCGCGCCGACAGCTGGACGATGATCGCCTGGCGCGGCCTGTTTGGCGCCGCGGGACTCGCCGTCGCGATGCTGGTGCTGCAGACGCGCGGCGGCTGGCGCGGCGTCAGGGAGCTCGGCTGGCTCGGCTGGATGTTCGTCGCCCAGTCGGCGGCGGGCATGATCTTCTATCTCGCGGCGCTGCGCCACACGACCGTCGCGAGCGTCGCGGTGATCTACGCGACCGCTCCGTTTCTCGCCGCGGCCTTGAGCTGGCTGGCGCTGCGCGAGCGGCCGGCGCTCGGATCCGTCCTGGCGAGCGCGGCGGCGCTCGTCGGTGTGGCGATCATGGTGGGCTTCGGCGGGGACGGCGGATGGGTCGGTGATCTGTACGCGCTCGGCATGACGCTCTCCATGGCGGTCGCCACCGTCGTCGCCCGGCACTTCAAGACTCTGCCGGTCCTGATGACGGCCTGCCTCGCCTCGCTCGCGAGCGCGCTCGTCGGCTGGCCCTGGCGCTCGCCGCTCCCGGCCGCGGGCCATGATCTGGCGCTGCTCGCGGTGTTCGGCATCGTGAACTTCGCCATCGGCGTGCCGCTGTTCGCCGCCGGCGCGAAGCGCCTGCCCGCGATCGAGACCGCCCTGCTCGGCTCGCTCGAGGCGCCGCTCGCTCCGCTGTGGGTCTGGCTCGCGCTCGATGAGACGCCGGGACCGAGCACGCTCATCGGCGGCACGATCGTGTTCGCCGCGGTGGCCGCCCATCTCCTCGCGGGGGAGTCGCGCGGGCGCGCCGCGATCGCACGCGTTGGCTTAAGATGCACCCATCTGCCGTTCGAGGAGGGCCACGCCATGAAATTGAGCGCACGCAACGTGCTTCCCGCCACCGTCAAGTCCGTCACGCCCGGCGCAGTCGACAGCGAGGTGATCGTCGAGCTCGCGCCCGGGATCGAGGTGGTCGCCATCATCACCAAGTCCTCCGCCGAGAAGCTCGCCCTGCGCTCCGGCGCCAAGGCCTACGCGATCATCAAGGCATCGAACGTCATGATCGGCGTCGATTGATGGGCCGAGCATGAGCGGCGCCGCGTAGGCATGGTCTGACTTGCGATGTCGGCGCAGTACTAGGGCGTCGCGCCGTGCGCCCGGGCATCCTCGCACGACTAACGAACCTCAGTGGAGCTCCCGTGAAAGCCCTTGCCGCCATCAGCATCAGCGCCGTGCTCTTGGCCGGCACACTGCTCGGACAGGTGTGGGCGGACTCCAAGGCCGTCGACTACAGCAAGATCTCCGCCATCGATCTGGTCAAGCAGACCCCCAAGGGCAAGCTGCACAATCCCTACAAGGACACGCAGAAGAACATCGTCGCCCAAGGGCAGACGCTGTTTCGCAGCTACCCCTGCAGCGGCTGCCACGGCGGGGACGGCGGCGGCGGCATGTGCCCGCCGGTGACGAACAGCTGGATCTATGGCGGAGACGACGACACCTTGTTCCGGCTGGTCACCCTGGGGAGCGATCAGCTGCAGAAAGAGGGCTACAGCCGCCAGACCATCACCCCGGCGGTGGGTCCGATGCCCTCCATGGGCCCGATCATCAAGAACTCGGACGAGCTGTGGAAGATAATCACTTTCATCCGCTCCCGCTGGGACGGTGATCCCGCCTACAAGTACGGAGCGCCCGCCTCGGCGCAATAGGCTGCTCTGCGCTGCGCGGCCGGCGCCCGCTCATCAAGGCGCACCTCGAGCCGCAGCCGGCGCGGGAGCGTGCGCGGCCACGGTCGGCAGCGTCAAGGTGAAGCGCGCTCCGCCGCCCGGCCGCGGTCCCGCCGAGATGCGCCCGCCGTGCGCATCGACGATGGCCTTGCAGATCGCGAGCCCCAGGCCCGCGCCGCCCACATCCGCATCGCTGTTGCCGCGCTCGAACTTCGCGAACAGCTGCTCGGGCGGCCCGGGTGGCAGCCCGGGTCCATCGTCGTCGACGACGATCCGTACCGCCTCGCCCTCGATGCCCGCCGATACCCTGATGTGCGTGCCCCCGGGCGTATGCTTGACGGCGTTCTCCAGCAGATTCACCAGCGCCCGGGTGATCAGCGCTGCGTCCACGTTGACCGCCGGCAGATCGGCCGGCAGCATCACCTCGACCGGATGCCGCGCCAGCCGTCCCTCCAGGCGTGCAAGCGCCGCCTCGACCAGCGACTCGACCGAATGCCAGTCGCGATGCAGGTGCACCTCGCCGAACTGAAAGCTCATCAGATCGAGCACGTTGGAGATGAGCTCGGAGATCGCCTGCGCCGTCGTCTCGATGGTGCGCGCCAGCCGCGCGCGCGTCTCTGCGTCGGGCTGCATCTTCGGGTCCCCGAGCGCGTGGCTCGCCGCCATGATCGCCGCGAGCGGTGTTCTCAGATCATGCGAGATGGAGGCGAGCAGCGAATTGCGCAGGCTCTCCGTCTCCACCGCGACCCGCGCGGCCTCCGCCTCGTCGGCGCGCTGTGCGCGCTCGATGGCGAGCGCGATCTGTCCGGCGAACGTCTCCAGCAGGTGGCTCTGTTCCGGCAGGAGGAGCCTGCGCCGCTGGGTGGGCTGCACCGCCAGCACCCCCAGCGTGGCTTGCGTGCCCGTGAGCGGCAGGTACTGAGCCCGGGCGGCGGGCAGCGTGTCGGTGGCGAGCCCCGCCGGCCGGCCGTGATCGAATACCCACTGCGCCACGGACAGGTCCGGGTCCTCGAGCGTCAGCGCGAGATCGGCGCCCTTGATGGGCTGCAGCCGCTCGTGCGCATCCGGCAGCAGCACCGCGGCGCGCCCCGAGAAGGTCTCGGCGACGTGCTTGACCGCGACGCGCGCCAGATTGTCGAAGCTGCGGGTCGCGGCGAGCTCGCGGCTCATCGCGTACAGCAAGGAGGTGCGGCGCTCGCGCGCCCCGGCGACGCGCGTCTGCGCGCGCACGTTGGCCACCAGATTCGCGATGACCAGCGCGAGCACCAGCATCACGGCGAAGGTGAGCAGATATTCCAGGTTGCTGATGGCGAACGTGAAGCGCGGCGGCACGAAGCAGAAATCGAGCGCGATCACGTTCGCGACGGCGGTGAAGCTCGCGGGTCCGCGTCCGAGCCGCAGCGCCGCCACCGTCGCGCCGAGCAGATACACCATCACCAGGTTGGTCAGGGCGAAATACGGGTACATGATCGCGGCGGCGGCCGTGCAGCAGGCGGTGACCGCGAGCGCCGCCCAGTAGCGCTGCCATTTGATCTCGCGCGGCGCGCTGCGCCGCAGCGCCCCCCCGTCCGCCCGCCCGCCCGGCTCGCGCACGTCGCGGCGCGCAATCACCGAGATATCGAAGCCGCGGCCGCGGCGCACCAGCTCGGTGGTGGTCGAACGGCGCAGCCACGAGCGCCAGCCGGTGCGTTTCGCCTCGCCGATCACGATACGCGTGACGTTGCGCAGGCGCGCGTACTCGAGCAGCGCGTCGGCGGCCGATGCGCCGTCGATCGTCACGGTCTCGGCACCGAGCGATTCGGCGAGGCGCAGCACGTCGATGCGGCGGTTGCGCTGGGCGTCGGACAGCTTCAGCAGCTGCGGCGTCTCGACCGACACCACCAGCCATTCGGCGTCGAGGGCATCGGCGAAGCGCTTGCCGATGCGCACCAGCTGCTCGGCCTGTCCGTCCGGCGTGATGGCGATCATGAACCGGTCGCGCGCCAGCCAGGGCCTGGAGGTGGGGGCCTGGGCCGCGAACTCGAGCGCGGCGGCATCCACGCGGTCGGCCGTGCGCCGCAGCGCCAGCTCGCGCAAGGCCAGCAGGTTCGGCTTGCGAAAAAAGCTCTCGGTCGCCCGGCTCGCCTGGGCCGGTGCGTAGACCTTGCCCGCCTTGAGCCGCGCCAGCAGGTCCTCCGGAGGCAGATCGATGAGCTCGACCTCATCGGCCTCATCGAAGATGCGGTCCGGAAGCGTCTCCTGCTGGCGCACGCCGGTGATGCCCGCCACCACGTCGTTCAGGCTCTCCAGATGCTGCACGTTGAGCGTCGTCCAGACGTCGATGCCCGCATCGAGCAGCTCCTCGACGTCCTGCCAGCGCTTGGCATGGCGCGGCACCGGCTCGCCTTCGGTCACGTTGGAATGCGCGAGCTCATCGACCAGGATGATGGCGGGGGCGCGCTTGAGCGCGGCGTCCAGATCGAACTCGCGGCGCACGATCCCCCGATAGCGCACCGGCAGGAAGGGCAGCTGCGGCATCCCCTCGAGCAGCCGCTCGGTTTCCGCGCGGCCATGCGGCTCGACGTAGCCGACGACCACGTCCGCTCCGCCCGCCTGGGCCCCGCGCGCCGCCTCGAGCATCGAATAGGTCTTGCCGACCCCCGCCGAGGCGCCGAAGAAGATGCGCAGGCGTCCGCGGTGGGAACGCGCTTCCTCGCGCTGCACGTCAGCCAGCAGTCGATCGGGGTCTCGGCGCTCGATCTCGGCCATTGCTGCTCGGCAACTTCCATGGCTTCGGCGCGCGACGCGCGCGCGCGTCATGGGAGCACGAAGCGCGGGGCTGCGTCAACGCATCGCGGCCGATCTGCGCCGCGCGATCAGCGCTCTCGATCGAGTGCCAGATTCAGCGCGAGCACGTTCACGCGCCGCTCACCGAGGATCCCGAGCAGCAGCCCCTGCTGCTCGTCATCGATCAGCTTCAGCACCTGGTCGGTGGGCATGTGGCGTGCGCGCGCGATGCGCCCGGCCTGATAGCGGGCGGCGGCGAGGCTGATGTCCGGATCGAGCCCGCTCGCCGATGCGGTCACCAGGTCCACGGGAATCGGCTCCTGATCGCCGGCGGATGCATCGTGCAAGGCCTTCACGCTCGCCTTGGCCTGCTCGATCAGCGCCGGATTGAGGGGTCCGAAATTCGACCCCGACGAGGCCAGTGCATTGTAAGGCTGCGGCGCGGTGGCCGAGGGGCGCCCCCAGAAGTACTTCGGATCGGAGAAGCTCTGGCCGATGAGCGAGGAGCCGATCAGCTTGCCGCCGTCGAACACCAGGCTTCCCGCGGCCTGTCGCGGAAAGCCGGCCCTGGCGAGTCCGGTGATGATGAGCGGATAGGCGATGCCGAGGAGCGCCGTCATCACGAGCAGGAGGGAGATTGCCGGTCGTAGCAGCCGCATCGCGCCCCCTTCAGGTCCAGCCGGCCGCCGACAGGATCATGTCGATCACCTTGATGCAGGGAAACGGCACGATGATGCCGCCCAGCCCGTAGATCAGCAGGTTCCGGCGCAGCAGCGGACCCGCGCCCAGGGGACGGTACTTCACCCCCTTGATGGCCAGCGGGATCAGCACCACGATGATGAGCGCGTTGAAGATCACGGCCGAGAGGATCGCGGAGGAGGTCCCCAGGTGCATGATGTTGAGCGCGCCGAGCTGCGGGTAGGTGCTGGCGAATGCGGCCGGAATGATGGCGAAGTACTTGGCGACGTCGTTCGCGATCGAGAACGTCGTCAATGCGCCGCGCGTCATCAGCATCTGCTTGCCGGTCTCGACGATCTCGATGAGCTTGGTCGGATTGGAATCGAGATCGACCATGTTGCCGGCTTCCTTGGCGGCCTGGGTCCCGGTATTCATCGCGACCGCCACATCCGACTGGGCGAGCGCGGGGGCATCGTTGGTCCCGTCGCCGGTCATGGCGACCAGCCGGCCCTGCGACTGGTGCTCGCGGATGAGCTTGAGCTTGGCCTCGGGGGTCGCCTCGGCCAGGAAATCATCGACGCCGGCCTCGGCGGCGATGGCCGCCGCCGTCAAGCGATTATCGCCGGTGATCATGATGGTCTTGATGCCCATGTGCCGCAGGTCGGCGAAGCGCTCCTTGATGCCGCCCTTGACGATGTCCTTGAGCTCGATGACGCCGAGCACGCGCTCGCCGTCGGCCACCACCAGCGGCGTCGAGCCCTGACGCGCGACGCGCTGCACCGCCTCCTCCACCGACAGCGGGCACTGCTTCCCGAGCGACTCGATGTACTTGGCGATGGCGCTCGGCGCGCCCTTGCGAATGCGCCGCTCGCCGATGTCGACGCCGCTCATGCGCGTCACCGCCGAGAACGGCACGAAGGTTGCGCCGAGCGCGCCCAGGTCGCGCTCGCGCATGTTGAAGCGCTGCTTGGCGAGCACCACGATGCTGCGCCCCTCGGGGGTCTCGTCGGCGAGCGAGGCCAGTTGCGCCGCGTCGGCGAGCTGCTGCTCGGTCACGCCGGGCGCCGGCAGGAACACCGCGGCCTGCCGGTTGCCGAGGGTGATGGTGCCCGTCTTGTCGAGCAGCAGCACGTCCACGTCGCCGGCCGCCTCGACTGCGCGGCCGGAGGTGGCGATCACGTTCGCCTGCATCATGCGGCTCATGCCGGCCACGCCGATCGCCGACAGCAGGCCGCCGATGGTCGTCGGTATCAGGCACACCAGCAGCGCGATGAGCGCCGTCAGCGTCACCGGCGTGCCCGCCTTGCTCACCTCGACCGCGAACATCGAGAAGGGGAGCAAGGTCACGATCACGATCAGGAACACCAGCGTCAGCGCAACGAGCAGGATGGTGAGCGCGATCTCGTTCGGCGTCTTCTGGCGCTTGGCGGCCTCGACCATGGAGATCATGCGATCGAGGAAGGTCTCGCCCGGATTCACCGACACCCGCACGACGATCCAGTCCGACAGCACCCGGGTGCCGCCGGTGACCGAGGAGAAATCGCCTCCCGACTCCCGTATCACCGGCGCCGACTCGCCGGTGATGGCGCTCTCATCGACCGAGGCCACGCCCTCGATCACCTCGCCGTCGGCGGGAATCGTGTCATGGCACTCCACCAGCACCACATCGCCCTTGCGCAGATCCTCGGCCTTGATGGGCGCGGTCTGGCGCCCGCTCGCGCCGTTTCCGACCACGCGCTTGGCCATGACGGTCTGGCGCATGCTGCGCAGCGCCGAGGCCTGCGCGCGGCTGCGGCCCTCGGCGAGAGCCTCGGCGAAGTTGGCGAACAGCACCGTGAACAGCAGCCACACGGCGATGGACAGGATGAAGCCTGCCGGCGCCTCGCCGTGGCCGGCGAGCGCCTGCACGTACAGCGCCGCGGTCACGAGGGTGCCGATGTACACCACGAACATCACCGGGTTGCGCGCCTGCATGCGCGGATCGAGCTTCTTGAGCGACTCGATCAGCGCGGGGACCAGGAGCTGGCCGTCGAATAGCGGTATCTGTTGTCTCGACATGGGCGGGCTACTTGGCGGCGGCGAGCGTGAAGTGCTCGGCGACGGGACCGAGGGCCAGCGCCGGCACGTAGGTGAGCACCCCGATCAGCAGAATCGAGCCGAGCAGCAGCGCCACGAACAGCGGGCCGTGCGTCGGCATGGTGCCCTCGGTCACCGGAACCCGCTTCTTCGCCGCGAGCGAGCCGGCGATCGCGAGCGCCGCCATGATCGGCCAGAAGCGGCCGACGAATATCGCCAGTCCGATGGCGACGTTGTAGAAGGGCGTGTTCGCCGAGATGCCCGCGAAGGCGCTGCCGTTGTTGTTGGCGGCGGAGGTGAACGCGTACAGGATCTCGCTGAAGCCGTGCGCTCCGGGATTGAACACCCCGGCCTTGCCGGCGGCCGTCATCACCGCCACCGCCGTTCCGATGAGCACGGCGAACGGCGTGGTGAGGATGAACACCGAGGCGAGCTTCATCTCGAGCGACTCGATCTTCTTGCCGAGGTACTCGGGCGTCCGTCCGATCATCAGGCCCGCGATGAACACCCCCAGGATGGCGAACATGAGGATCGAATAGAGCCCGGTGCCGACGCCGCCGGGCGCAACCTCGCCGAGCTGCATGAGGAACATCGGCACGAAGCCGCCCAGCGGCATGAGCGAATCGTGTGCCGTGTTGACCGCGCCCGTGGACGTGCCGGTCGCGACCGCGACCCACAGCGCCGAGGCGGCGATGCCGAAGCGGCTCTCCTTGCCCTCCATGTTGCCGCCCGCCTGCAAGGCGCTCGGCGCATCGTCCACGCCGAGCTTGGCGATGAGCGGATTGCCCTGCTGCTCGACGTGAAATGCGAGCAGCACCAGCGGCACCCACAGGATCAGCATGGCCACCAGCACCACCCAGCCCTGGCGGGTGTCCCCGACCATCTTGCCGAACGTGTAGGTGAGCGCGAAGGCGATGAGGAACATCGCGAGCGTCTCCAGGAAATCCGTCACCAGGGTCGGGTTCTCGTAGGGATGAGCGGAGTTCGCGTTGAAGAAGCCGCCGCCGTTGGTGCCGAGCTCCTTGATCGCCTCCTGCGAGGCGACCGGGCCCATGGGCAGCGTCTGGGTTTGCGTGACTGCGCTCTGCGTCACGGGGTTGCCGGCCGCATCCTTGAGCGGGTTGCCGGCCGCATCGGTCTGCGGATTCTGGTAGCTGAGCCTCTCGACGGTCGTCGCGTCCTTGTAGGCGTCGAAGTTCTGGACCACGCCCTGGCTCGCCAGCACCACGGCGAGAACGGCGGACAGCGGCAGCAGCAAGTACAGGGTCGCCCGGGTGAGGTCCACCCAGAAGTTGCCGATGGTGCGGACGCTGTGGCGCGCGAAGCCGCGGATCAGCGCGATCGCGACCGCGATGCCGGTGGCCGCGGACAGGAAATTCTGCACGGCGAGTCCGGCCATCTGCGTCAGATAGCTCAGGGTCGACTCGCCGGAATAGCCCTGCCAGTCGGTGTTGGTGACGAAGCTCACGGCGGTATTGAACGCCGAGTCGGGGCTCACGCCGGCGAGCTTCTGCGGATTGAGGGGCAAGTACGGCTGCAGACGCTGCAGCGCATACACGATGGCGGCGCCGAGCACGTTGAACACCAGCAGCGAGACGGCGTAACGGGCCCAGCTCATCTCCTCGCCCGGATCGATCCCGCAAAGCCGGTAGATCGATCCCTCGAAGCGGGCGCCGAGGCGCCGTGCGAAATTCGCCCGCCCCTCCATGACGTCGGCGATGTAGCTGCCGAGCGGCTTGGCGCACAGCACGAGTATTCCGAGAAATATCGCGAGCAGCACGCCGAATGCGGTGCCGGCGCTCACCGGCAGGGTCCTGCGGCGCTCATCAGAATCGCTCCGCCTTGAGCAGCGCGTACAGCAGATACGCGAACAGGAAAAGCGCGAGGATCCCGGCCAGCCAGTGCATGATGCTCATGGCGGCTGGCACAGTCGACCGAGCGCCCACACCAGGCCGTGCGTGATCGCGTACAGGCCGGCCAGAATGAGCAGATACAGGATATCGGTCATCGAAGCTCCCGCGGATGCGGCTTTCGGTTCCGGCCGCAGATGCTAGAGGCCGGGATATAAATATCCTGTATATTTTGCCGCCGCGCGCGCGCCGCCCCGCCCCCGCCCCGCTCGCGCGCCCCGCCTCACGGTCGCGCGCCCCGCCCCGCGCCCCGCGCGCCCCCCGCCCCACGGTCGCGCGCCTCGCCCTGCGCCCCGCGCGCGCTAGGGTTTCTTCTCCACCACTTTCTTGGCGAGCTCGGCGAGCGCGGCGAGATCCATCTCCTCGGCCGGCACCTCGATGATCTCCTCGCCCGACGCGGCGCCGCCTGCCGAGGGCCTCGCCGCCCCGGTCCCGGCCGCGGGACGCGCGGGCGCCGCCGGGGGGGCCGCGGGCGGCGCTGCGCCGGGGAGCGGCCGCGGCGCAGGCGCAGCCTGCCTGCGCAGCGGCGGCGCCGATCGGGGAGCGCGTGGCTCACCCTGCGCATGCAGCGCCGCCGGGGCGGGCGGGCGCACCCAGTCGCTGACCTGATCCATCCATCGCTGATAGCGCTCGAAGGTCCACATGCCTTCCTCGCCGCCCGACTGCAGCACGGTCGCGATTTGACTGAAATTGCCGCCGCGGATGATGCCGCGCGCGCCCGAGGTCGGCAGCAGGATCTCGCATCGCGGCACGTGCAGGCGATGGGCGCCCAAAAACTCCAGGCGCTGGCTGCACACCGCCACCAGGCAATCGGCGAGCTGCGACCGAACGCTCGGCTGGATATCGGAGGGAAACGACATGCACAGGCGCGAGAGCGCCTCGGCGCAGTTGGCCGAATGCATGGTGACGAGCACCAGATGTCCGGTCTCCGCGGCGTTGAGCGTGAGCCGCATCACCTCGGGCGTGCGCATCTCGCCGATCACCAGCACGTCGGGATTCTCGCGCAGCGCATCGACGATGCCTTGCTCGAAGCTCGGCGAGTGCGTCGGAATCTCGCGCTGGCGGATGAAGGATTGGCGGTTGCCGAACAGATACTCGATCGGGCTCTCCAGCGTCACGATGTGCCGCGCGCGCGTCGCATTGATCTCCTCGATCAGCGCCGCCAGCGTCGTCGACTTGCCCGAGCCGGTGGGTCCGGAGACGATCACCAGGCCGCTGCTCGCCTCGACGAACCTGCGCAGGTCCCGGTGCAGATTGCAGACCCGCAGATCCTTCACGCTCGGCGCGAGCAGGCGGATCGCGAGGGCCACTCCGCGCACCGTCTGGTAGAAATTGACCCGCAGCCGCAGCCCGCCCACGGATTCCGACAGATCCGCCGAGCCGCGCTCCACGAAGTCCGTCCAGCGCCCGGCTCCGAGCAGTTCGCGGGCCACCTGCATGAGGGTGGCGCCGCCGACCATGCCGCCGACGCTCTGCAGCTCGCCGTGAATTCGAGCGACGATGGGCGTGTCCGCCTCGAGGTGCAGATCGCTGGCGCCGAGAGCGTAGGCTTGCTCGATCCACTGCGCGAATTGCATGCGTTAGCGCGCGTCCCTTTTTGCGGCGAACTCATCTCCCGGGACCCAGTCGATGGTGTGCGGCGCCGTCAGCGCCTGCCAGCCGAGCGCGAACCCGAACTTCGCCAGCTCCGAATCGGTGGAGAAGTCCATGTCCGGCCGGTACTCGTCGCTCGGCTGATGGTAGCGGTGCGCCGTGTAGTCCTCGCGCTGCGCCTTGCCCCACTCGGGCGGGTGTCCGCGAAACTTCAGCGCCGTGTTGATGGAGAAGGCGGGCACGCCGACCCGCGCCAGACTGAAATGATCCGAGCGGTAGTAGTGTCCGGCACCGGGCTCCGGATCCGGTTGGATCTCGTAGCCGAAGGCCCGGGCGGTCTTCTCGACGACCGGATAGAACGTGGTGCGCTCCGCTCCCGTGACGTTCACCGACTCCGGAATGCCGATCGGCTCCACGGCGTCGTAGTTCAGGTCGAGCGCCATGTGCGAGGCCGGAATCGGCAGATGCTTGCCCAGGTAGCTCGAGCCGAGCAGACCCTTCTCCTCCGCCGTCACCGAGGCGAACAGCACCGGATGCGGCGGCCGCAGGCCCGAGGTGCCGAAGGCGTGCGCCAGCTCGAGCAGCATGCCGCAGCCGGTGCCGTTGTCGACGGCGCCGTTGTAGATCTTGTCGCCGGGCAGCGCCGGATTGATGCCGAGATGATCGTAGTGCGCGCTGTACATGAGCGCCTGCGTGGGCGCGCCGCCGTCCGTGCCCGGCAGCAGGCCGAGCACGTTGTAGGAGACGAACTTGCGCACGTGGCTCTCGATGTGCGCCTTGAAGCGCAGGGGCAGCGCGCGCGCCCTGAACTCGCGCGTCCCGGCGAGCGCGATCATGTCCTCGAGCTTCAGCCCCGAGTCGGCGAATATGCGCCGCGCCACGTCCAGCTGGATCCACGCCGCGGCTTCGAGCTTCGGATCCCGGTCGTTCGCCAGGTACACCTGCTCGTTGCTCCAGGAGCTGCGCACCACGTTCCAGCCGTAGCTGGCAAGGTCGGTGCGGTGGATGATGAGCGCGCCGACCGCGCCCTTGCGCGCCGCCTCCTCGAATTTGTACGTCCAGCGCCCGTAATAGGTCATCGCCTCGGCCGCAAAGAACTTCGGGTCGTTCGAGGGAGGCTCGTTCACGATGACCAGGATCACCTTGCCCTTGACGTCGACGCCCTTGAAATCGTTCCAGCGATATTCCGGCGCCTCGATGCCGTAGCCCACGAACACGATGGGCGCATCGATGTCCACGGCTTCGCTCTGGGTCTGGTTGGCGACCACATAGTCGGCGCCGCGGGTGAGCTCCAGGGTCGCGCCGCGCTCGGGCACGAGCGCGGCGTTGGTTCCATCGAGCGTCTGCACGCCGGTGAAATCGACGCGCTGCAGGTAGCTGCCGTCGTCGCCGGCGGGCTCGAGCCCGTCGAGCGCGAATTGCGTGGCGATGTAGTGGGCGGCGATGTCGCCGCCGCGCGTGCCGGTGCCGCGTCCCTCGAGCAGGTCGTCCGCCAGGAACCGAACGTGCGCGCCGATGCGCTGCGGGCTGATCCCCTGCATCGCCGCCCCCACCTGCAGCGCAAACCCGAGCTCGGCGGCCGGATCGGAGGCCGCCCACGAGCCCGCCACCCATCCGGCAGATATCCACGCGGCGACCACGACACATCGCAGAAGTCTCATTCAACGCGCTCCAGGGAGATTGAGGCCCGAGACGATACCGCAGGTTGAGGCCGCCTCCAACCTGCGCCGCGACCGGCGCACGCCGCCGCGCTGAGCCGCGACTATCCCGTGCCGCCCACCGTCAGCGCGTCCACGCGCAGGGTCGGCTGGCCGACGCCCACCGGCACCGACTGGCCTTCCTTGCCGCAGGTGCCCACGCCGGCATCGAGCTTCATGTCGTTGCCGACCATGCTCACGCGCGTGAGCACATCGGGGCCGTTGCCGATCAGCGTGGCTCCCTTCACCGCGGGCCCGATCCTGCCGTTCTCGATCAGATAGGCCTCGCTCGCCGAGAACACGAACTTGCCCGAGGTGATATCCACCTGGCCGCCGCCGAAGTTCACCGCATACAGCCCCTTGTCGACCGAGGCGATGATCTCTTCGGGCGCACGCGTTCCGGCGCGCATGTAGGTATTGGTCATGCGCGGCAAGGTCATGTGCGCGAAGGACTCGCGCCGGCCGTTGCCGGTGGGCGCCATGTTCATCAGGCGCGCATTCAGCTTGTCCTGGATGTAGCCCTTGAGCACGCCGTTCTCGATGAGCACGGTGCACTGGGTGGGCGTCCCCTCGTCATCCACGTTCAGGGAGCCGCGGCGCCGGTCGAGCGTGCCGTCATCGACCACCGTGATCTCATCGGCGGCGACCTTGTCGCCGATGCGGTTCGAGAAGGCCGAGGTGCCCTTGCGGTTGAAGTCGCCCTCCAGTCCGTGCCCGATGGCCTCGTGCAGCAGGATTCCCGGCCAGCCCGCCCCCAGCACCACCGTCATGGAGCCTGCCGGCGCAGCGACCGCCTCCAGATTCACCAGCGCCTGGCGCACCGCCTCGCGCGCGTGCACGAACGGCGCCTCTCCCCTGAGCAGCTCGTCCAGCCCGAAGCGCCCGCCGCCGCCGCTGTAGCCCTGCTCGCGGCGCCCGTTCTGCTCGACGATGACGGACACGTTGATCCGCACCAGCGGCCGAACATCGGCGCTCAGCGTGCCGTCGCTCGAGGCGATCAGCACCACCTCATGCACCGCCGCAAGCGACGCCATGACCTGCTTCACGCGCGGATCGATGCGCCGCGTCTCGCGATCGATCCGCATCAGCCAGTCGACCTTGTCCTCATCGCGCACCGCCTCGAGCGGATCGACCGGCAAATACAGGCGGTGCGCGTCGGAGCGCTGCCATGCGCGCACCGCGTTGTCCGCACCGCTCCGGGCGATGGCGCGCGCCGCCTCCGAGGCCTCCACCAGGGCCGGCAACAGCACCTCGTCGGTGTACGCAAACCCCGTCTTCTCGCCGCTGATGGCGCGCACGCCGACGCCTTGCTCGATGCTGTGCGAGCCGTCCTTGACGATGCCGTCCTCGAGCGACCAGGACTCCTCGCGCGACAGCTGAAAATACAGGTCGGCATAATCCACGCCGCGGCTCATCACCGTGCCGAGCACCGTGGAGAGGCGATTCTCATCGAGCCCGGAGGGCGCGAGAATCATCCTCTGCGCCACCTCGAGCAACCCGCCCGACGGCGCGGCCGCGGCGCTCACGCCGGCACCGCTTCGTCGGCCGGCACGCCGAGCCGCCGGTTCTGCAGCGCGGGAAAGCGCACGCGCGCCTCCGCCTGCTTGTCGAGGTCGATTGTCGCCGTGATCACGCCGCTCCCTTGCGGCAGGCGCGCGAGCACTTGCCCCCAGTAGTCGATGATCAGGGTGTCGCCGTACGTCTCGCGGCCGCTGCTGTGGGTGCCCCACTGCGCGGGCGCCACCACATGGCACAGATTCTCGATCGCGCGGGCGCGCAGCAGCGGCTCCCAGTGGGCGCGGCCCGTGGGCACCGTGAACGCGGCCGGCATCGACAGCCATTCGGCGCCGCGCGCGACCAGCTCCCGATACAGCTCCGGAAAGCGCATGTCATAGCACACCGACAGCCCGAGCTTGCCCACCGGGGTGTCGGCGACCACCACCCTGCGGCCGGGAGCGACGTGGTTCGATTCGCGGTATTGCTCGTTGCGGCCCGGAATGGTGACGTCGAAAAGATGGATCTTGTCGTAGCGCGCGACACGCTTGCCGTTCGAATCGATGAGGAGCGATGCGTTCCAGACGCGCCGCGGCGCATCGCCCTTGATGAGCGTGCTGCCGCCGAGGATCCACAGCCCGAGCGAGCGGGCGGTATCGCTCAGGAATTGCTGCACCGGCCCGGCGCCGTCGGCCTCGGCCACCTCGAGCTTGTCCGCGTCGCGCAGACCGATGAAGGAGAAGTTCTCCGGCAGGCATGCCAGCTGCGCGCCGGCCTCCTTGGCTGCGCGCAGCAGCTTGCCGGCTGCGGCCAGGTTCTCCTCCACGAGATGTCCCGAGGTCATCTGAATTGCTGCGACTGTGCTCATAATTTGGGCGCCTCCGCGGCCGCCGTGCCGGCATCCGCGCTCTTGATCCGCTCCACCGTGGGATTATCCCAGCTACCGGTGATCCGATAATACCCCCGCACCAGGCCCTTCAGCGGCTGTTTGAACACCTGGGTGAACAGCAGCACCGCACCGCCCACGATCGGGCCGGCGGCAAACGCCGGCAGTGCCAGGGTACTGCTGACGTTGCCCGTCACCACCGCTGTTTGGTCGTAATCCTTGTTTTTCAAGCCGACCCGCCCGATGAGGCCGATTTCGGCCGCCGGCCCCTTGACCAGCACGTCGTCGGTGTAGGCGCTGCCGTCGCGCAGATCGAAATCGCCCCGCACGGTGTCGAAGGCGAACCCCTTGTCGGTGACGTCGCTGAAATCGAGCGCGAGGCGCCGCGGCAGCTCCGAGAAGCTCGCCAGCCCCAGCACCCGGCCGGCGCCCGGCTTCACGCCCCGGATCTGACCCTTGTCGAGGCTCACGTGGACGTGGCCCGCGGCGTCCGCCAGATCGTCCGCGGTCGGCGCGCCGGGCCAGGCCAGGTCGAAATCGACGCGTCCGCTCTTCGCCTCGAGCACCGCATCGAAGCCGAGCTGCTTGAGCGTCTCCCCGACGTCGGAGCTCGTGATCGTGCCCTTGACGTCGCTCGAGCTGCCGCGCCACTCGCCGGTGAGGTGCGCCCCGTAGCTCGGGCTGCTCGCCGTCAACGCCGTGAGGCTCACGCCGTTGTCCACCTTGACGATCGTCGCTTGCACCTCGCCGAACTGGCGGTCGCCCCAGGTCAATTCGCCCGCGTGGAACCTGATCGCCGGCAGCGTGCGCGGATCGAAGGCGCTGTTGCGATCCGCACCGCCCTCACCCGCGGGCGGGGCGTCGGTCTCGGGCGCGTCGGCGAACTTGAGCCGCTCGAAGTCCAGGTCCCAGGGCGCGGACGGGTCCTGCGGGCCGGGGAGCGCCACGTGTCCGACGACATTCGGCCCGTCGAGCGCGATGCTCCAGCCGCCGTGGTCCGCAGCCAGCGAGAGCCCGACGTCGAGAAAGGACAAGCCGAGATAGTCGATGCGGTCCACCGTGAAGCTCGCCGTGCGCAGATAGCTCGCCATGGGAGCATTGGCGCCGGAGGTGAGCTTCAGCCAGCCGCCGAGATCGAGCTCGCCGATGTCTCCGCTCACGTTGAGCGCCTGCATGTCGCTGTAGGCGGGCTCGCCCCCGCCGAAGCTCACCGCCGCGCGCGCCAGCTTCGGACTGCCCGAATCCCAGTTCAAGGTGACATCGCTCCGCAGCAGCGAGGCCAGCGCGATGCGCAGCTGCGTCACGTTGCTCGCCGGCCACTGGATGTCGAGCGACAGCGGCATCGAGGCGCCCGCCGGCTTGCGCAGCGGCTCGGGAAGCCCGAGCTCGAGTCCGGCCAGCGTCGAGCTCAGGCGCAGCGAGCGCTCACGCGCAGGCTCAGGCGCCATGCGCAGCACGGCGCGCCAATCGGTTTGCCCGCTGATCGCGACCTTCGCGGGAAGCGAGAACGCCGAGCGCAGCGCCTCGGCGCTCAAGGTGCCGCGCAAATCCAGTTGCGTGCGCGTGGCGGGGCGTGAGCGCGGCGCGCGCGCGGTCATCTGGAAGGCGCCCCCGAGCAGCCGCCCGCGCACATCGGCGTGCACCACTTGAGCGCCGTCGATGTCCGCGCCGCCGCTGAGCTCGGTGGCCGCGAGGCTCGAGCCGCGCCGCTTCACGGTCGCCCCGTCCAGATCGACGTGCACCAGCACGCGGCGCTGCTCGAATTCCCGGAACGGGAAGAACAGGTCCACGCTGCATCTGAGCGCCCCCGAGGCCTCGACGCTCGAGAACCCCCGCCCCGCCATGGCATCCAGCGGAGTCGCCGCCAGATACTCGAGGGCGGCCGCGGCATCGCCGTGCGCGGCGGCGTGCAACTGCATCTCGCCGGTCTTGAAGTCGGCGAAGCGCGCCTCGGCGCCATCGATCTTCAGGCCCGCGGTGAGCGCGCTCGTCACCTCGACGCTCATACCCTGATTGCGAAACTCGGCCCGCGCGGTCAGATTCTCGATGCGCGGCCAGTTCTCCCGATAGTCCAGGGTGAGGTGATCGACCTTGAATCGGATCAGGAACAGCCCGCCTCCGTCGCGGAACGGAAAGCGCCGCACCGGCCCCATGAAAACGGCATCGCCATGCGAAAGGTGGCCCGACACGAACGCGCGGTCGAGCCATTGCAGCGCGCCCGCCTGCAGCAGCTGATGGGGAAAGTACAGCCGTGCATCGCCCGCGTTGCCGTTGTCGACGCTTGCGGCCAGGGTGAAGACGGGCGAGCTGCCGTCGCTCGGCTGGGCCCAGGCGAGCTTTGCGCGCACGTCCGCATCGCGGGTGCGCAGCTTCAGATCCGAGGTGGCCATCAGCAGCTCCTGCGGGGTGCGCCGCCAGTACAGGTTCGCCTTCAGCAGCGGCAGCGCGATCGGCTCGGGGAGCTGATCCGGCCAGTCGTAGACTGCCGATTGCGCGTCGAGGGTCACGTGGCCCGCGATCTCGTTCCCGGCCAGCGAGCCGCTCAAGCCGCGCAGGCCCGGCGCGCGTCCGACCGGCGCGAATCCCACGTCGCGAAACCTGGCGTGCGCCTCGAACTGCCAGGGCTCGCCGAGCGCGCGGCGCGCCAGCGTGAGGCGCATGTCCGACCACTCGCCCGTCGGCGCGAGATCGCGCAGCCGCTCGCGGATGTCCTTTTGCGGCATCAGGCCGACCAGCGGGAGCAATGCCTCGGCCCGCAGATAGTTCGCCTGAGCACGCAGCGCCAGCATCCCCGAATCGTTCTCGCGCCAGCTGGCATCGAGCTCGCTGTCCGGGTCGGAGCGTCCGGCGCGGGCGGCCCGCAAGCGCCTGCCGCGCAGGGTCCAGCGATCCGCGTAGTGGGTGAGGGACAGAGAGCCGCCCACCTCCTCGAGCATCGCGTTCGGGCCCTCGGTGAGCCGTGCGACGACCCCTCGGGCGTTGAACTCGAGGTCCACCCGCTCGATCGAGGCCCCCGTGCCGCTCACCAGCGCCTGGAAGGCGCCGGTGCCCGCGTCGAGCCGGGTCAGATACTGCGGGAGCAGCTCGCGCCAGCCGGGGAACGACATGCCGCTGGCGGCGGCCTGGGCGTGCCACTTAAGGTCCGTGATGCGCCTCGAGCCGACAGCAGTTCCCGAGAGGCTCAGCCGGCCACCGAGCCGTGAGGGAAGCCGGGCCGACAGGCTCAGCGAGAAAAGGCCCGACAGCCGCGTCACCTCCAGGTTCACATCGCCTACCTCGAGCCGCGGCAGCGCGGCGTTCCAGTCCTGGACCACCAGCACGCCGTGCCGGATCACCAGGGTGCCGGCGGGCAGGTCGTTGAGCGCGAGCCTCGAGTAATCGGCGCGCTCGCCGCCGAGCCCGATCTCGGAGGCGAGCGCAAATTGCGTGTTGCCGCGCCGGGCGAGCGCGAAGGTGGGCGCATCGAGCTCGACGCGCAGCGCGAAGAGCTTGCCATTCTGCAGCAATTGCCAGAGGTCCGCTGCGATGCGCCCGCCGTCCGCTCGAGCGAGCAGGCTGCCATCCGCGGAGCGCAGCTCGAGCCGCTCGAAGTACAGCTCCGGCCCATACCAGCGCAGCGCCGGCCATACGTGGGCGAATCCGATCCGATAGCCGGTGCGCTGGTAGACCCAATCCTTGATCTGCGCCTGATAGTGCGGCGCGCGATCGAGCGCGATCTTCAGCCCGAGCATGAGCAAGAGCAGCAGCGCGGCGCATCCGGCCGCTGCGGCGAGCAGCATCTTCAAGGCCCGGCGCACGCTGACCTACATCAGAACGACGTCGTACTGATCGACGCCGTACAGGGCTTCGGTTTGCAGGCGAATCGGGATACCGGTCACCAGCTCCAGCTCCCCGAGGGCCGAGGACTCCTCATCGAGCAGCCGCTCGATCACATCCTGGTGCGCGAGGACCATCAGCTGTCGACACTCGAACTGGCGCGCCTGACGCACGATTTCACGGAAAACCTCGTAGCAAACGGTCTCGGCGGTCTTGACGAAGCCGCGACCCTCGCAGGTGGGACAAGGCTGGCACAGCAGATGTTCCAGGCTCTCGCGCGTGCGCTTGCGGGTCATCTCCACCAGCCCCAGAGGCGACACCGAGGAGATGTTGGTCTTGACGTGATCGTCGCAGAGCGCCTTCTCCAGGGCCTGGATCACCTGCCGGCGGTGCTCCGGCTCCTCCATGTCGATGAAGTCGATGATGATGATGCCGCCGAGATTGCGCAGGCGCAGCTGCCGCGCGATGGTGACCGCCGCCTCGAGATTGGTGCGGAATATGGTCTCTTCGAGATTGCGGTGACCGACGAAGGCCCCGGTGTTGACGTCGATCGTGGTCATCGCCTCGGTCTGATCGATGATCAGGTGCCCGCCCGATTTCAAGGACACCTTGCGCTCCAGCGCCTTCTGGATCTCCTCCTCGATGTGGTGCAGCTCGAAGATCGGCCGGCGCTCCTCGTAGAGCTCGATGCGCGGCAGCGCATCGGGAATGAAGGTCGCCGCGAACTCGCGCATCTCGCGATGCGCGCTCGGCTGGTCGATGAGCACGCGCTCGACGTCCGGACGCAGCAGATCGCGCAGGATGCGCAGGTGCAGCGGCAGATCGGCGTGCACCAGCTGACCGGGCGCGGTGCGGATGCCCTTCTGGCGCACGAAGTCCCAGAGCTTGCGCAGATACAGCATGTCGGCCCGCAGCGCCTCGGGGGGCGCATCCTCGGCCGCGGTGCGCACGATGAACCCCGCGCCCTCCTCCGCCTCGAGGCCCTCGAGCACGGCGCTTCGCAACCGCTCGCGCTCGGCCTCGTTCTCGATGCGCGCCGACACGCCCACGCCGCGGCCCTGCGGCATGTAGACCAGAAAGCGCGACGGCAGCGTGATGTAGGTCGTGAGGCGCGCGCCCTTGGTGCCGAGCGGATCCTTGACCACCTGCACCAGGATCTCGTTGCCCTCGGCGACCAGGGCGCGGATGTTGTCGTTGCGCGGCGCTTCGAGCCCGAGCTGCGCGTGTCGGGGGGCCAGGATGTCCGAGGCATGCAGGAAGGCGGTGCGCTCCATGCCGATGTCGATGAAGGCGGCCTGCATGCCCGGCAGGACCCGCGAGACGCGGCCCTTGTAGATGTTGCTGATGAGCCCGCGGCGGCTGGAGCGCTCGATGAACACCTCCTGCAGCACGCCGTTCTCGACCATGGCGGCTCGCGCCTCATGCGTGCTCGCATTGATCAGGACCTCGGCGCTCATGGCTCGGCGGCGCCCGCGCGCCAGCGCGGCACGCCGGCCGAGCGCAGCAGCTCGGCCGTTTCGAACAAGGGCAGTCCCATCACGCCCGAGTAGCTGCCGCGCAGCTCGGCAACGAACACCGCTCCATAGCCCTGAATCGCGTAGGCGCCCGCCTTGTCCCGGCCCTCCCCGGTGCTCCAGTATTCGCGCGCTTCCATCGGCGGGATCTCGCGGAACCTCACTGCGCTGCGGCTGACTCGGTCAATGACCCCCTCGGCGGTCGCGAGCGCAACGGCGGTCAGAACCTCGTGCGTTCGCGCCGATAATAGCCCCAGCATGCGCTGCGCATCCGCGCCGTCGGCGGGTTTTCCCAGGATCGCCCCGTCGACCACCACCGCCGTATCGGCGCCCAGCACCGGGTGCCGGCGCGCGGCGCGCGCCTGCGCGAAGCCCGCCCGGGCCTTCGCCGCCGCCAGCCTCGACACGTAGCCGAGCGGCCCCTCGGCGGGCGCGATGGACTCGTCCACATTCACGCTAAGCGTCTGAAAGGGAACGCCAATCTGGGCGAGGAGCTGGCGGCGGCGGGGCGAGGCGGAAGCGAGGTAGACGAAATCGGCGCTCATGCGCGGAAGAATACCTGGCGGCGCTGCGCCCGGGTTGGCCGCCGCTCAGGCACGATGATAGGGATGACCGGCGAGCAGGCTCATGGCGCGATAGATCTGCTCGGCCACCACGATCCGCACCAGGGCGTGCGGCAGGGTGAGCTCGGACAGCGACCAGCGCTCATCCGCGCGCGCCAGGCAAGCGGCTGCGAGCCCATCGGGCCCACCGATCAACATCACCAGCGGCTTTGCCTCCCGCAGCCGGTGTGCGAGCCAGCCGCTCAAGGCGGCCGTGCTCATGGAGGCGCCCGCGACGTCGAGCGCGACCACGTGCTCCTTCGGGCCCAGGGCAGCGAGCATTTTCTCGCCCTCGCGCGCCACCGCGCGATCGGGGCTCTCTCCCGCCCGGCGCGTGGCGATCGCGATCTCCTCGAGCTCGAGCACCAGCGGCGCGCGCAGGCGCCTTTGATATTCTCGAAATCCCGCGTTCACCCAATCGGGCAGGCGCGTGCCGGCGGCGATGAGCCGGCACTTCATGGCAGGCGCGCCTCGGCCGCGAATCCGGCGCGCGCCGTGCCTAGCCGTGCGCGGCGCGCTTCGAGGTCATGTCCCACAATTTCTCGAGTCCGTAGAACTCGCGCACCCGGGGCAGCATGATGTGCACGATCATCTCGTGCAGATCGATGAGCACCCAATCGCCGTCCTGCTGACCCTCGACGCCGTGCGGCCGATAGCCCGCCTGCTTGGTCTTCTCGACCACGCGCTGCGCCACCGAGCGCACGTGCCGGTCGGAGGTGCCGCTCGCGATCACCATGAAATCGGCGATGTCGGTCAAGCCGCGCACGTCCAGCACCTTGATCTCGAGCGCCTTCATGTCCTCGAGCGCCCCGAGGATCACCGACTTGAGCGCCGCTCGCGCGGCGCTCGGGGACAGCGGCCTGGGCGCCGCGCCCGGCTTGGGCGCCGCGCTCGGCCTGGGCGCCGCGCCCGCCGCGGCGCGCCTGCGCGCGCTGCCGGGGAGCTTTGCGGCGCTGGCTGCGCGCTTGCGCTCGGCTGCCGCGGCGCCGCTCGGGCCTGGGGTGGCGCTCTGCGCGCCGTCCTCGATCTTTTTTCGCTTGGGGCTGGTCTGGCGAGTCTTTTTCTCGGCTGGCACTAGGAAGTCCGTGACTTGGCGTAGCAGTGGGTGTCGAGGATCAGTTTACGCACTGAATCCGGCATGAGGAAGCGCGGGTCTCGTCCCATGGCGATGAGCTGGCGAACCTCGGTGGAGGAGATCTCGAGCTGCGTCACGGCGTGGATGTAGATGCAGCCGGCGCGCTGCTCGTGCAGATCGCCGATGCGGCCGGTGCCGCGGTCGACCAGCAGCTCTCCCAGGGGCCCCATGCCCGGTGCGCGCCATCCGGGACGGTGCGCGACTACCAGATGAGCGAGCTGCAGAAGCTCGCGCCACTGATGCCATTTGGGCAGACTGAGGAAGGCGTCCATGCCGACGATGAGACACAGGCTGCGGTCCGGATACTCGTGCCGCAGCTCGCCGAGCGTCTCCACGGAATAGGAGGGACCTTCCTTGCGCACCTCGCGATCGTCGACCACGAATCCCGGTTGCTCCGCGGTGGCGAGCTGGACCATCTTGAGCCGCAGCTGCGCATCGGCGACCGGCCGATCGCGATGCGGCGGGTTGCCGGCGGGCAAGAATCGAATCTCCTTCAAGCGCAGCGCCTGCTGCAGCTCGAACGCCGTGCGCAAGTGCGCATAGTGGATCGGGTCGAACGTGCCGCCGAAGATGCCCATCGGATTCATACGGCTACCCTGCCTGAATCTGCCGGAGCTTGCAAAGCGCCGGCGAGCTCCGCGGTAAGGGCCGTGACCGCCGACCAGGCGTCGCCGCGCGCGATACCCTTGATGATCCTGTCGGTGCGGGCCGCCTGGCGCATGAGCCGCGCGAGCGGCAGGGCGCGCAGCCGATTCAGGGCCGCGGGCGAGGGCTTGGCCGCGAGATTCCAGGCCGCGTTCGCCCCGCGTGCGCGCAGGCGCTGCGCCTCGCGCGCCTGATACAGCCCGCGCAGCTCGCGCACCAGCGCCCACAGGATGAGCGTCGGCTCGACTCCCTCGTTGCGCAGCCCCGTCAGGATGCGCAGCGCCCGGGCGGCATCGCCGGCGGCCGCGGCCTCGCCGAGCTGGAATACATCGTAGCGCGCGCTGTTGCCGATCACCTCCATCGCGAGCTGCTTGTCGATCGGCGCGCCGCTCGCGAGCAGCGCGAGCACGTCGAGCTCCTGCTTGGCGGCGAGCAGATTTCCTTCGACTCGATCGGCGATCAACTCGGCGACTCCCGGAGCGAGGCGCAGGTCGAGCCTGCGCGCGCGGCTCTCGAGCCAGCCCGGCAGCGCCTCCGCCTTCACCGGCCACACCGGCACCCAGACGCCGCTGCGCTCGACGGCGCGCACCCAGGGAGCATCGCTCGCCCTGGCATCCAGCCTGCCGGTGATGATGAGGCACACGACGTCGGGCGGCGGCGCGCCGGCAATGTCGATCAGCAGCGCCGCGCCCTTGTCGGGCTTGCCGCTCGGCATGCGCAGCTCGAACAGGCGGCGCGTGGCGAACAGCGACAGCGCCTGCGCGGCGTGGCGCAGCTCATCCCAGGCGAAGCCGCGCTCGATGCTGAACAGGCTCCGCTCCGCGTAGCCCGCTTGATGCGCGGCGGCCCGCACCGCGTCCGCGCACTCCCCGACCAGGAGCGGCTCGTCGCCCGAGACGAGATACACGGGCGCCAGTCCGCGCGCGAGCGCGCCATGGAGCTGATCGGGCGAGAGGCGCAACGCCGGCCTCGACCTCTAGGCGCGCGTGCCGCCGAGGCGCGAACGCGCCGCCTCGTACTCGGCGGCCATTCGATCCACCAGCGCGGCGACCGGGGAGATCCCGCGCACCCCGCTCACGCTCTGTCCGGCGCTCCAGATGTCGCGCCATGCCTTGAGCGCGGTGTTGCCCCCCGAGCCGAAGTTCATCTTGCTCTTGTCCGCCGCGGGCAGGTTGTCCGGGTCGAGGCCGGTGCGCTCGATGCTGCCGCGCACGTAGTTGCCGGAGATGCCGCTGAACAGCGAGGTGTAGACGATGTCCTCGGCCGCGCTGTCGACCAGCATCTGCTTGTAGTCCCGGCTGGCGTTCGCCTCCTCGGTGGCGATGAAGCGCGTGCCGAGGTAGGCGAGGTCCGCGCCGAGCGCTTGCGCGGCGAGCACATCCGCGCCGGTGCTCATGGCGCCGGCGAGAATGATCGTGCCCGCGTAGAGCTCGCGGATCTCCTTCACCAGCGCGAACGGGCTGAGCAGGCCTGCATGACCGCCGGCGCCGGCGCACACCGCGATGATTCCATCGACGCCCTGCGCCGCCGCCTTCTCGGCGTGGCGCCGATTGATCACGTCGTGGAACACGATGCCGCCGTAGGCGTGAACCGCGCTCACCACTTCGGCAGGCGGGCGCAGGCTGGTGATGATGATGGGCACGCGGTGCTTCACGCACGCGGCCACGTCGTGCTCCAGGCGGTCGTTGCTCGAGTGCACGATCTGGTTGACGGCGAAGGGCGCGATCCTCGCGCCCGGGTTTGCCCGGCGCAATCCCGCCAGCGTCTCGGTGATCTCGCTCAGCCAGTCCTCGAGCTGCGCGGCGGGCCGCGCGTTCAGCGCCGGAAACGAGCCGACGATGCCTGCCTTGCACTGAGCGATCACCAGCGCGGGCGTCGACACGAGGAACATGGGCGCGCCGATGACGGGCAGCCTGAGGCGACTCTCGAGAAGGGCAGGTAAGGGCATGGTGAGGCTCGACCGACGACGTGCCGCCATTATGACGGACTGCGGCGTGCGGCACACTCCCGGGCGGCTCACCCCCGAGGCGTCGCCTCATCCGCCGCAGCGCGCCCCGTGCCCTCGCGCTTGCCGATGTTGGCGAGCGGCACGCGTACCTCCGCCGGCGCACTCGCGAGCGGCGCGTCGGCCTGCGGCGCGCAGCTCTCGCACCCTCCGCACGCCCCGCCGCCATGAGCGGAGGTCTCGCGCAGGCGCCGCGCCACGGCTTCCAGATGCAGGCCCGCGGGAGCGCGCGCCGCAAGCGCCGCGAGCGCGCTGCCGAGCCGCCTGCGCAGGCTCTTCGGCCCGAGCGCCCAGAGCGCGTAAGCCGCGCTCGCCGCCAGTGCGATCGCCACCAGCGTGTCGTCGAGCATTCTATTCACGGCGGCGCGCCACGGGGGTCTGTCGCAGACTCAGGCCGACAAGGCCAGCGCCGCTCGATAGGTGATGAACGAGGCGGCGTAGGCGAGCGCAAACAGGTAGGCCGCCATGATGAGCGGGTAGCGCCAGGAATTCGTCTCGCGCCTGACCGTGGCGAGAGTCGACAGGCACTGCGGCGCGAACACGTACCACGCGAGCAGCGAGAGCGCCGTTGCGAGGCTCCAGGAGTGCGCGATCAGCGGCGTGAGCGCCTCGCTCACGTTCGCGCCGCTCGCCGACAGGGCGTACACGGTGCCGAGCGCACCGACCGCGACCTCGCGCGCCGCCAGCCCGGGCACCAGCGCGATCGAGATCTGCCAGTTGAAGCCGATCGGCGCGAACACGACGGCGAGCCAGGCGCCCAGATGCCCGGCCACGCTGTACTGGATGGGCGGCCCGGCAGCGCCCGGGGGAGGCTGAGGGAAGGAGCTCAATGCCCACAGGATGACCATCAGGGTGAGGATGATGGTGCCGACGCGGCTCAGGAAGATCTCCACCCGTTGCCACAAGCCGATGCCGAGATTGCGCAGATTCGGCCAGTGATACGCAGGCAGCTCGAGCATGAGCGAGTGCAGCCGCGGCCCCGCGCCCAGGCGCTTCAGCACGAGCGCCACACCCATGGCGCCGAGCACCCCGGCGATGTACAGCGCGAACAGCACCAGGCCTTGCAGCTCGAGGCCGCCCCACACGATGCGGCGCGGAATGAACGCGCCGATGATGAGCGCATACACCGGCAAGCGAGCCGAGCAGGTCATGAGCGGCGCAATCATGATCGTCGCCAGCCGATCGCGCGGATTCTGGATGGTGCGCGTCGCCATGATGCCGGGAATGGCGCAGGCGAAGCTCGACAGCAGCGGAATGAATGCACGCCCCGACAGGCCCACGCTGCCCATGAGCCGATCGAGCAGGAACGCGGCACGCGGCAGATATCCCGAATCCTCGAGCACCAGGATGAAGAAGAACAGGATGATGATCTGGGGCAGGAACACCAGCACGCTGCCGACCCCCGCGAGCACGCCATCCACCAGCAGCCCCTTGAGCAGGCTCGCGGGCATGACGGTGCCGATCCACTGGGCGAATGCGCCGACACCGGTCTTGATCGCATCCATCGGCAGTTGCGCCCAGGCGAAGACCGCCTGAAACACCAGGAACAGGATCGATGCCAGGATGAGCGGGCCGGCCACCGGATGCAGCACCACGGCATCGACTCGATCGCTGAAGGTGACGCCCTCGATCCGATCGGCGCCCACGACGCCCAAGATCCTGCGCACCTCGGCTTGATCCTGCTCGATATCGGCCGCGGCCGGCGTGCGCCACGCCAAGCGCGGCGCGAGTGCCGCCGGAATGACCACCGTATCGAGCAGTGCCACCAGCGCCTTGGCGCCGGAGGCCTTGACGCCCACCGTCTCCACCACGGGCACACCGAGCTCGCGCGCGAGCCGTTGCGCATCGATCAGGATGCCCTTGCGCCGGGCGATATCCGCCATGTTGAGCGCCACCACCAGCGGCAGGCCGAGGCGCTTCAGGCTCAGCAGCAGCCGCAGATTCTGGCGCAGATTGGTCGCGTCGGTGACGCACACCACGAAGTCCGGCGCGCTCTCGCCGGCGCGCCGGCCGAGCAGCACGTCGGCCGTGACCCGCTCATCCGGCGTGAGCGGATCGAGGCTGTAGGCGCCGGGAAGGTCGAGGATGCGCACGCGGCGCCCGGACGGCGTGACCAGCGCCCCCTCCTTGCGCTCCACCGTCACACCGGCGTAATTGGCAACCTTCTGGCGGCTGCCGGTCAGGATATTGAAAAGCGCCGTCTTGCCGCAGTTAGGGTTGCCCACCAGGGCGACCAGGGGGATCTCGTGGGGGCGCGACAGGGCATCCATGGCCTATCCGGCCAGCGGTTGCTCCGGGCAAACGCGCACGCAAGCGGCCTCGAACAGACGCAGCGCAAACGTACCGGTACCCACGCGCACTGCGATGGGCTCGCGTGCCAGGAATCCGCGGGCCACCACCCGCACCGCCTCACCGGGCAGGAAGCCGAGCTCGGCCAGGCGCCGCCCAACCCCGAGCGCGCCGCCATCCTCGTCCTCGCCGGTCGACACCGACACCACGCGCGCGAGGGTCCCCATGGCGAGATCTGCGAGCTTCATGTCCGCGTGCTCTGCGGCGGGATCGAGCTTCATGCGCTAAGTGTATATGAGAATCGTTCCTATTACTATTCGGGTTGCGCTCGGGCCGGGAGCCGCGCCCGCCAGCCCGGCGCGGGCCGCCCGCCCGCCGCCACCGCCGCCCGCCGCCGCATGCTGCGACGCGTCACGGCGGCGCATCCCGCCGGCTCCTGCTAATCTTGGAGGTTGCCGGCTTCATGGGCTTGCGAGATGCCTACGCTGTTCGAGAAAATCATCGCGGGCGAGATACCCGCCCACATCGTGTTCCGGGATTCGAGGGTGATCGCCTTTCTGGACATCCGGCCGGCTGCGCCGGTACATATCCTGATCGTGCCGAACAAGCCCATCCCGACCACCGATGACGTCGCCGATGAGGACGAGTCGCTCCTCGGGCACATGATCCTGGTCGCGCGCGATCTTGCACGCCAGCACGGCATTGCCAAGAGCGGCTACCGCCTGATCATGAACTGCAATCCGGACAGCGGCCAGGAGGTCTATCACCTGCATCTGCATCTGCTCGGCGGCCGGCCTCTCGGACCGCTGGTGCAGCGCGCACCCTGATACCCCGAGGAACCCCTCTCGAAATACCCCGAGGAACCACGACGATGAAAAAAGAGAAGGTTTCGCAGCCCAAGGCGACGCGTGCTCAAGCCCGAGTACTGCGCACCCCGGCCAAGCGAACGCACGCTCTCGCCAAGCCGGGCGCGGCGAGGAAGCCCTCCCCCAAAACACGCACCTCGGTGAGCGCCGCGCGTGTCGCGACGCGCGCCGCAGGGGTCTCGCGCTCCGCCTCGAAGGCCGCGCCCGCCTCCAAGGCCGCGCCCGCCGCGGCGCGGCGCGAGCTCTACGCGCCTATCGAGCCTTTCAATCACGGGTATTTGCGCGTCTCCGACGTGCATGAGATCTACTACGAGGAATGCGGCAATCCCGCAGGCAAGCCGGCGGTGTTCCTGCACGGCGGTCCGGGGGCGGGCTCGGACAAGCGCGCGCGGCAGTTCTTCGATCCGCACCACTACCGGATCGTGGTGTTCGATCAGCGCGGCTGCGGCCGCAGCCGCCCGAGCGCGAGCCTGGTCGAAAACACCACCTGGCACCTGGTGTCCGACATCGAGCGGCTGCGCCGCCATTTGGGGCTGGAGCGCTGGCTCGTGTTCGGCGGGTCGTGGGGATCGACGCTCGCGCTCGCTTACGCCGAGGCGCATCCGGAACGCGTCACCGAGCTGGTGCTTCGCGGCATCTTCCTGCTGCGCTACTCGGAGATTCGCTGGCTGTACCAGCACGGCGCCTCGGAGATCTTTCCCGACTGCTGGGAGGCTTACCGCGACGTGATCCCGGTGGACGAGCGCGATGACTACCTGCGCGCCTATCATCAGCGTCTCACCGGCAACGATCAGCGTGCGGCGCTCGAGGCGGCCCGCGCCTGGTCGGTGTGGGAGGCCTCCACCAGCTTCCTGCACAGCAACCTCGAGAACATCCGCAAATGGGGCGAGGATCAGTTCGCGCTCGCCGTGGCGCGCATCGAGAGTCATTATTTCGTCAACCGCGGCTTTCTGCGCAGCGAGACCCAGCTGCTCGACGACGTGCCGCGCATCCGGCGCATCCCGGCGACCATCGTGCAGGGCCGCTATGACGTCGTGTGTCCCGCCACCAGCGCCTGGGACCTGCACCGCGCGTGGCCCGAGGCGGACCTGCGCATCGTCCCCGACGCGGGGCACTCGGCATTCGAGGCCGGCAACATCCACGAGCTCGTCTGCGCGACCGACCGGTATCGAAGCCGTTGACCAGCCCGGCGGCGCCAGTCGAGGCGGAGGTGCGCTGATGTCCGAGCTGGCGATGTTGAGCCTGGCGCAGGCCTCGGACGCGTGCGAGATCGCGGAGATGTCCCGCGACCTCATCGAGCAGGGCCTTGCCTGGTCATGGACCCCGGCGCGTGTGCGGCGCGCCATCGCCGGCCGCGACTGCTGCGTGCTGATCGCGCGGCGCGAGCGCAGGATCGCCGCCTTCGCCATCATGCACTTCGGCGAGGAGACGGCTCATCTGAATCTGCTCGCCGTGGCTGCGGCGCATCGGCGGCAGGGACTCGGGCGTCAGCTCATCCAGTGGCTGTCGGCCAGCGCCGTCGAGGCGGGGGTGTTTCGGATCAACCTGGAGCTGCGCGCGGACAACGCCGCGGCGCGCGCGTTCTATCAGAGCATCGGATTCGAGTCCCTGAACGTCGTGCCGCGCTATTACCAGGATCGCGAGGCGGCGCTGCGCATGACGCGGCGCTTGCCATGAGCTTCCCCCGCAGAGCGTTCGGTCCCGGCGGTCCCCTCGTGGCCGTGATCGGTCAGGGCTCGTGGCGCTCGGAGCACTCGCCGAGCGCCGCTGCCGCGGCCCTGCGGCGCGGCCTCGATCTGGGGTTGACGCACATCGACTCGGCGGAGATGTACGGCGACGGCGCCGCGGAGCGCCTGATCGGCACTGCGATCGCGGGCCGGCGCGACCAAGTGTTTCTGGTATCGAAGGTGCTGCCCTCGCACGCCTCCCGGCGCGGGACCGTGGCGGCGTGCGAGAAATCGCTGGCACGCCTCAAAACCGATCGCCTGGACTGCTACCTGCTGCACTGGCGCGGCGCGCATCCGCTCGAGGAGACTCTGCAGGCCTTCGATGCCCTGACCACGAGCGGCAAGATCCGCTCCTGGGGCGTTAGCAACTTCGACGTCGCCGATCTCGCGGAGCTCGCCTCCCTGGCGGGACCCGGCCATCCGGCCTGCAACCAGGTGCTCTATCACCTGCAGCAACGCGCCATCGAGCACGCGGTGCTGCCCTGGTGCCGGCAGCACGGCACTGCCGTCGTCGCCTACACGCCCTTCGGGGAGTCGCCCGCCGCGTTCGCTGCCGCCACGAGTCCGGGCCGGGTGCTGCACGAGATCGCTCGCGCACACGCGGCCACGCCTCGCCAGATTGCCCTCGCCTTTCTCTTGCGCGACCCGAACACCTTCGTGATCCCCAAGGCATCGCAGATCGAGCACGTCGAGGAGAACGCCGGCGCAGCCGCGCTGCGGCTCGGCGAGGATGACCTGGCGCGCATCGAAGCCGCCTTCCCGAGGGGCAAGCCCCGCTCCCTGCCCATGATCTGACGTACCGCGGGTCCGACGTACCCGCGGGTCCAACGCCCCCCATGCGCTTATCGGCCCCGTCTGACGCGCTCAGCGGAGGACCGAGAGTTGTGCGTGTGCGCCGCCCGGAGGAGGATCCTCACCATGCGCCGCGGCCGATGCAATTTGCGGTCGCAGGCCCCCGGCGCACGGTCCATCGCCGGGGACTTCGCATCGAGGAGTACATATGCGGCGCAGGATCAGGTTCTATTTGAATCTGGCGCTCCTCGGCTTCACGGTGGGGCAAGTCTACGGGGTGTTTCAGCGGTGCCTCGCGCGCGACCTGCGCGCCGAGGCGGCGCGGGCCAAGAGCGGGCATTGAACATGCACCCGATGAGCCGACGAGAGGATGCCGGTCCCTCCGTCCCCGGCCTGATCAGCTTCATTCAGACCGCGGCAGAGAAGGAAAAGGCAGTGCTCGCCCGCGAGCTGCACGATGAGCTCGGCGGCCTGCTGGTCGCGGCCTCGATGGATCTCTCCTGGCTCGATCACCAGCTGCCCACGCTGCCGCCCGGGGATCGGGAGCTGCGCCGCAGACTCGACCGGCTGAAGGAGGCGCTCGCGGCCGCAGTCGACATCAAACGCAAGATCATCGAGGAGCTGCGTCCGACCTTGCTCGACAACGTCGGACTGCTCGCTGCGCTGCGCTGGCTGGTGCACAACACCAGCGCGCGCACCGGCCTCGCCATCGAGATGCGCGCGCCCGAGATCGAGCCGCATTTCGACCCGCAGGCCTCCATCACTCTCTTTCGTGTCGCGCAAGAGGGCATGGGCGTCATCATGGAATCGAAGTGGGTGGGCTCGCTCACCCTCACCCTGGGCAGCACGGATCGGGAGGTCACCTTGTCGATCATCGGTCGCGGGCAGGAGCCGGCATCGCCCGCCGCGAGCGAGTCCGACTCCTACGAGCTGGCTGCGATTCGCCACCGCATGTCCGCGCTCGGAGGCCGGGTGGTCTACGCGGCCGAGCGTCCGGCGCAGGTGAGCCTGTCGGCGTGCCTTCCACTTCGCAGAGCAGTCCGGCAATGACGAGCAAGCGCCTGGCCAGCACAGCGGGGCCGACGGCCCAGGCGGGGCCGACGACGCTGATCTCGCGAGCGACACCGGGCGAGCGCATCAAGCGCGCCGAGAAGGCGGCGAGCATTCGCGCAGCGGAGCGCAAGATGAGTCAAGCGGATCTGAAAGTCCGGGCGGCGCGGCCGATGATCCCGGCACCCATCGCCCGATCCCTCCTCTGCACCCGCGGGCGGCCGGCGCCGCGGCGCGCCACCGCTCGATCTTCCCGCTGACGCGCGCGCCTTCGCCTGCGCGCTGCGGGCCCGCCGCTCAGCCCAACCGCAGCATCTGCGCGCCCGCCGCGGCGACATCGGTGGTGCCGGTGAGGGCGAGCGTCACGCGCAGCTCGTCGCGAATGATCTGAAGCGCGCGCGTGACGCCGGCCTGGCCCGCCGCCGCCAGCGCGAACAGGAACGACTTGCCGATCAATCCGGCGCGGGCGCCGAGGGCGAGCGCCTTGGCCAGGTCCTGCCCCGAGCGGATGCCGCCATCGAACATCACCTCGCAGCGCCCGTCGATGGCGGCAACGACCTCGGGCAGGACGGAAATCGAGGAGGGCGCGCCGTCGAGCTGCCGCCCTCCGTGGTTCGAGACCACCACCGCATCGGCGCCCGCCGAGAGCGCGAAGCGCGCGTCCTCGGCGTCCATCACCCCCTTGAGGATCAGCCGGCCGGGCCAGCGGCTGCGCACCCACTCGACGTCGCGCCAGTTCGCCGTGGCGTCGAACTGCGAGTGGGTCCACTGCGCCAGCGTCACCGCCCCGTCCGCACCGCCGATGTGTCCGACCAGATTGCCGAACGTGCGCCGCTTGCCGAACAGCACCTTGAGGGCCCATGCGGGCTTGCTCGCCACCTCCCAGGCGTTGCGCAGCGTGAGCCGCGGCGGGATCGACAGTCCGTTGCGCGCATCGCGGCGCCGCTCGGCGAGGATCTGCAGGTCGAGCGTCAGCATCAGGGCCGAGCACTTGGCGGCGATGGCGCGCTCGATGAGCGCCTGGTTGAAGCCGCGATCGCGCATCAGGTACTGCTGGAACCAGAACGGCCGCTCGGTCGCGGCGCGCACGTCCTCGATCGAGCAGATCGACATCGTGGAGAGGCAGAACGGGATGCCGAACGCCGCCGCCGCGCGCGCGCCGAGGATCTCCCCGTCGGCATGATACAGGCCGCACAGGCCGGTGGGCGCGATGGCGAGGGGCATCGATATCGAGCTTCCCAGGAGCGTGGTCGAGAGCTGCACCGCGGATACGTCGATCATCACCCGCGGGCGAAAGCGCAGCGCATCGAGGTCCGCGGCGTTCGCATGCAGGGTTCTCTCCTGGTAGGAGCCGCCGTCCGCATAATCGAAGATGGCGCGCGGAATGCGCCGCCGGGCGAGCGCGCGCAGATCTTCGATGCTCAGGATCATGCGCTTGGGGCTAGGGCGGCTGCGCTGCCGTGCCCGGAATCCACGAGGTTCCGGCCAGCGGCACGCCGGCCATGGCGGCCGCCTCCACGGTGAGCGCCACCAGGTCCTCCTTCTCGAGGTGGTGCACGTCCTGCTTGCCGCAGGCGCGGGCGATCGTGGTGAGCTCCATGGTCAAGGTCTTCAAATAATTCTTCAGCCGTTTCGCGCCCACGGCCGGCTCGAGCCGCATCTCCAGCTCGGCGTCCTGCGTGGTGATGCCGACCGGACACCTGCCGGTGTGGCAATGATGACAGAATCCGGGCGCCGTGCCCAAGTGCGCGTAGCCCTCGAGCGCCGAGAGGTGCTCGCCCCCCGCGACGTAGGTCTCGCTGTTGCAGCCGAGCGCGAACAGCACGCCCTGCCCGATCGCCACCGCATCGGCCCCCATCGCCAGCGCCTTGGCGACGTCCGCGCCGCTGCGGATGCCGCCCGAGATCACCAGCTGCACGGTGCCGCGCATGTTGAGGTCGTCGAGCGCCTCGACCGCCTGGCGCAGCGCCGCCAGGGTGGGAATGCCGACGTGCTCGATGAACACGGTCTGCGTCGCCGCCGTGCCGCCTTGCATGCCGTCGACCACGATCACGTCCGCGCCCGCGTGCACGGCGAGCTTCACGTCGTTGAACACGCGCGTGGCGCCCACCTTGACGTAGATCGGCTTCTCCCAGTCGGTGATCTCGCGCAGCTCGGCGATCTTGATCACCAGGTCGTCCGGTCCGGTCCAGTCGGGGTGACGCGAGGCGGAGCGCTGATCCACCCCCTCGGGGAGCGTGCGCATGCGCGCGACGCGCGGATTCACCTTCTGCCCGAGCAGCATGCCGCCGCCGCCGGGCTTCGCGCCCTGGCCGATGACGATCTCGATGGCGTCGGCGCGCCGCACATCGTCCGGATTGAAGCCGTAGCGCGAGGGCAGGCACTGGTAGATGAGGGTCTTCGAGGAGACCCGCTCCTCCTGCGTCATGCCCCCATCGCCGGTCGTGGTCGAGGTTCCCACCTCGGTCGCCGCGCGCCCGAGCGCCTCCTTGACGCGCGCCGACAGCGCCCCGAAGCTCATGCCGGCGACGGTGACCGGGGTGGCGAGCTCGATCGGCCGCGAGGCGAAGCGCGTGCCGAGCAAGGTCTTGGTCGCGCAGCGCTCGCGGTAGCCCTCGAGCGGGTAGCGCGACAGCGAAGCGGCCAGGAACAGCAGGTCATCGAAGCACGGCACCCGGCGCTTGGCGCCCAGCCCGCGAATCTCGTAAAGACCGCTCGCCGCCGCGCGCTGGATGTAGTCGATGGTCGGGCGGTCGAAGCCCGCCGATTGCTCTTGCTCGATGCCGCTCATCCTCAGTACTCCTGATCGGCGTCCGCATGCCAGTGATACAGGCTCTTGGCGGAGGCGACACGCTTGAAGTCGTTCGGGTCGTGGGATTGGCCCGCCGCGGCGAGCAGGCTGCGCAAGGCGGCGCGGTCGAGCTCGCCCATCGGCTCGAACCGCGCATCGGCGCCGAGCGAGCGCACCTTGCCGCGCACGTAGATCACCGCCTCGTAGAGCGAGTCGCCGAGCGCGTCGCCGGCATCGCCGCAGATGACCATGCGGCCCGCCTGCGCCATGAACGCGGAGAAGCTGCCGACGCTGCCGCCCACGACGATGTCGGCGCCCTTCAGCGAGATTCCGCAGCGCAGGGATGCGTCGCCGTCGATGATCAGAAGTCCGCCGTGCGCCGAGGCGCCGGCGGCCATGGAGGCGAACCCCTTCACGTGAACCCGGCCCGACATCATGTTCTCCGCCGCGCCGGGGCCCGCGTTGCCGTGCACCGTGACCGCGGCGTGCTTGTTCATGCCCGCCACGTAGTAGCCGACGTGCCCGTGAATCTGCACGTCCAGCTCCGCATCCAGGCCGCAGGCGATCGAGTGCGCGCCGTCCGGATTGCGCACGCGCACCTGCGACACGCCCTCCGCGGCCGCCTGCCGGTGCAGGAACAGATTCAGCTCGCGCAGCGATTCGCGGGCGAGGTCGAACTCGCGCGTCGCGGGCAGCGGCTTCAGATTCGCCACGTGTAGATCTCCTCCGGCTTGGGCTCGAACAGCGAGGCGTGCGCGATGTGCGGCAGGTGCGCGAGCGAGCGGAACTCCGAGGCGATGGCCACGTACTCGTCGCTCTCGGCCACCACCGCCGGCTTGCAGGCGAATGCGTCGCGCACGATCAGCAGCTCCTGATCGGTGCCCATCAGGAACGTGTAGAAGCCGTCGAGCACGCTGAAGCCGCGCTCGACCGCCGTCTCGAGATCATCGCCCTCGCGCAGCCGCCACTCGAAGAAGCGGCAGGCCGCTTCGGTGTCGTTGTCGGTCTCGAACTCGATGCCGAGCGGCTCGAGGTGCTTGCGCACCAGGTGCGGGTTGGACAGCGAGCCGTTGTGCACCAGGCAGAAATCCCTGCCGGCCGTGAACGGGTGCGCATGCGCCGGCGTCACCGCCGACTCGGTGGCCATGCGCGTGTGCGCGACCAGATGCGTGCCCTGCAGGGTGTCGAATCGATAGCGGCGCGCGATGTCGGCCGGCGCGCCCACGTCCTTGTACAGATCGATCGAGCGGCCTGCCGACAGCACGGCCACCTGCGGCGCGTGCTGCAGGATCCAATCGGTGAGCTGCTCGGGGTCCGATTCGGTCACCAGCACCGCATGGTTCCCCTGCACGGCGAGCTCGTGCGTGCCGCCGAGCTGCGCGCGCAGATCCTCGAGCAAGCGCCGAAAATCGACCGCATGCTCGCCGCTGTACAGGCTCAGCTTGCACTGCCGCTGCGCGACCGGCGCCGTGTACACCGCGAGCCCCGCCGAATCGGGGCCGCGCTCCGTCATGCCGACGAGCATCGGCACCATCATGGCCCCGAGCTGCTCGCGCAGCGGCGCTTTCTTCACCAAAAGACCCACGATTCCGCACATGCGAGACCCTCCGTGTCAGAAGAATTCCAGGTAGCGGCGCGTCTCCCACTCCGAGACGTGGCGCGAGTACTCCGTCCACTCCATGCGCTTCAGGCGCACGAACTCGCGCGCCAGATCCGCGCCCAGGCCTTGCGTGACGACCTCGTCCGCCTCGAGCGCATCGAGCGCCTCATGCAGGGATTGCGGCAGCAGCTTGATGCCCTTGTCGGCGAGCTCGCGCGCGCTGAGCTCGTACAGGTTGAGGTTCTGCGGCGCGCCGGGATCGAGCTTTCGATCGATGCCGTCGAGCCCCGCCGCGATGAGCGCCGCCGAGACCAGGTAGGGGTTGCATCCCGAATCGGGCAGTCTCACTTCGAGGCGCCCGTACGGGACGCGCACGCAGGCCGTGCGGTTGTTGTCGCCGTAGGCGATGTACGCGGGCGCCCAGGTGGCCCCCGACAGGGAGCGGCCCACGACCAGGCGCTTGTAGGAGTTCACGGTCGGCGCGGCGATGGCGCACAGCGCGCGCGCATGCGCGAGCAGCCCGCCGAGGAACTGATAGGCGAGCGCGGACAGTCCCATTCCCGACTTGTCGTTCGGATCGTGGAAGGCGTTCTTCTGCTGCGCCGAGCCGAGCGAGACGTGAAAATGCGCTCCGCTCCCCGTGCGGTTCGAGAAGGGCTTCGGCATGAAGGTGGCGATCATGCCGTGCTTGTGCGCGATCTCGCTCGCCGCCATCTTCACGAAGGTGAAGTTGTCCGCCGTCTTGAGCGCATCGGTATAGGTGAAATTGATCTCGAACTGGCCGTTGCCGTCCTCATGATCGATCTGATACACGTCGATCCCGACGGCGCGCAGTCCCGCCACCATCTCATCGAGCGCTTCGCGTGTGCGATACAGGCCCTTGTAGTCGTAGCAGGGCTTGTCGAGGTCGTCGCTGGGATCGGCCGGACCCAAGGATCCGTCGGCACGGCGTGCGAGCAGCATGAACTCGGGCTCGATGCCCGTGAACAGGGTGAGACCGCGCTCCTTCAGCCGTCCGATCTGCGCCTGCAGGGCGACGCGCGAGCAGTACGGATAGGGCTTGCGGTTGACGACGCCGTTGCAGATGACGCGGGCGTAGCCCGGCATCCAGGGAATGGGCGACAGCGTCGACAGATCGCCGACCGCCATGTAGTCCGGTCCCTCGGGACCCATGCCGAAGCCCCACAGCGCGAATCCGGCGAACCCCGCGCCATCGGTCAGCACCATGTCGAGATGCTCGACCGGCACCGCCTTCGCCTTGGCGGACCCGTGAATGTCGACGAATTGCGCCAGCACGTAGCGGATGTCGTGGTCCGCGAAGAACTTCTGAGCTTGGTCCCGATTCATTCCGATACTCCTGTGATGGTTCCCCCGCATTCGACGATGATCGCGCCGAGCGTCTCGCTCAGCGACGGCCCGAAGGTCGGATCGCACCAGAATCGATATTGCCGTGCCTGGTCGCTCCCGTCGGCAACGGCGAGCACCGCAACGCCGATCATGAGCGTCATGATCACCGGCCGCGCCTCGAGATCGAGCGCCGCAAAATCCACGTTGCACACCTGGGCGAGCACATCATGCACCCCGCCGCCGCTCAACCGGAAGGCAAAATCCTCCCGCAGCACGGGATAGACGCCGTCCGGCTGCGCCGCCAGCTGCGCCGCCAGCGTCGCGAGCGGCTGCTCCTCTTGCGCCTCGAGAAAGAACTCGCTCTGGCCGAGCCGCGCGATCAAGAGCGGCGCGGCGCCGGCGGGCGAGCCGCTCCAGGTATTCGCCCCCGCGGGGACCGTCAGGCCCTGCGCCGCCAGCCATCCGGCCGCGCGCGGCCCCTTGAGGCCGAGGCGCGCGGCGCTGTCGGCGACGCTGAGGCACGGCGCGCTCACGCGGCTCGTCCGGCGCGCTGGCGCAGATTGCCCGGATCATAGAACGGCACGGCCACGACGCGCGCCGCGAGCATCTCCCCGCCATCGGCGCGGATGCGGATCTCGCTCCCCGGGGCGGCGAGCGGCGGGGCGAGCATGGCGAGCCCGATGGTCTTGCCGAGCGCACGCGAGCGAGCCACGCTCGTGAGGCGGCCGGCAACGGCGCCGCGATCGATCACCAGATGGCATTCCCTGGGTGCGCGCCCGGCATCGAGCACCTCGATCCCGGCGAGCCTCTGCCGCGGCCCGCGCGCCTCGAGAATCTTCAGGCTCCGCTGCCCCACGAAGAAGGGCTTTTTCATGCTCACCGCCCAGCGCGCGCTCGCCTCGAACGGATCGGTGAGCCCGTCGGTGTCCTGGCCCACGATCAGATGCCCTTTCTCCAGGCGCAGCACCCGCTGCGCCTCGACGCCGAAGGGTCGCAGGCCGTGCGGCCGTCCCGCCTCGTGGAGCGCCTGCCAGACGTGCGCGGCGCCGGAGGCGGGCACGTGGATCTCGTAGCCGAGCTCGCCCACGAACCCCACGCGCAGCAGCCGCGCCCGCACGCCCGCGATCGACCCCTCGCGTGCCGCCAGATACGGGAAGGAGGCCTCACCGAGGTCGAAGTCGGTGAGGCTCTGCAGGATGTCGCGGCTCGACGGGCCGGCAAAATTGAAGGCGGCGCGATGGCCGGTCACGTTGACCAGCGCGCAGTCGAGCCCCCACAGCGCATTGAGCCGCAACAGCTCGCGAAAGACGGTCGCGGAGCCTGCGGTGGTGGTGGTGAAGTAGAATCGCTCGGCCCCCAGCCGCGCGATCACTCCGTCGTCGACGATCACGCCCGACTCATCGAGCATGAGGCCATAGCGCGTCATGCCCACGCTCAGATTCGCATAGCTGCCGGTATACGCCCGGTCGAGAAACGCGCCGGCCTGCGGACCGTAGATCTCGATCTTGCCGAGCGTGCTCACATCGATGAGTCCGACGCGGTTGCGCACCGCCGCGATCTCGGCCTCGATGCTCTGCTCACGGCTCTCGCCGGCGACCGCGTAATACTCGGGACGGCGCCAGTTGCCGGCCGGCATCCACACGGCCGCGAGCGCCCGATGCCGCGCATCGAGCGGCGTGCGCCGCTCGATGGCGAAGCCGCGGCCCGCGAGCAGCTTGAGCGCAACCGGCTGATACATGGGCCGGAACGTCGTCAGGCCGAGCTGCTCGACCCCGACCCCGCGCACGCGCGCGAGAATCCTGAGCGCATTCATGTGCGAATGCTTGCCCTGGGACGGACCCATTCCCACCGTGCTGTAGCGCTTCAGGAGCTCGCTCGAGTCGAAGCCCTCCTGCGCCGCGTTCGTTAGGTCCTTGACCTGCAGGTCCTCGTCGAAGTCGACGAAGTTCTTGCCCGCCGGATGATCGAAGATCGGATAGGGATGAGACGGTCGGCGGATGCTGCGCTCGATGCGCACCGCCGGGCCCGTGCCGCACCCCGCATGCGCGGCGGCTTGCGCACCCGCGCGCCGGCCGTCGGCGAGCCGCGCCGCGAGCTCGTACACGCCGTTCACGCGTCCGGCCGCGAACAGCCCCGCGGGCAACTCGCTGGGAACGAACTGCTGCAGCGGCTCCGAGAACTCCATGCGGGCCCCTGCCTGCAGCAGCAGCTGCGCGGCGGGGGCGAAGCCCACGCTCATCAGCACGGCGTCGCACTCGATTCGGGTGCGGCGCCCCGCCGCCGCGCCGCGCCCCGCCGCGCCATCGAGCGGGCCGACCGCGAGCGCGCACACTCTGCCGTCGGCGCCGGCGAACGCTTCGTGGGGTGCGCAGCCCTGAAGGATCGGGATGCCGAGCGCCGCGCACGCCGCCGCGCCCGCGCCGGCCTCGTCCGCGCCTGCGCCGGCCTCGTCCCCGCCCGCGCCCGCCGCGCCCGCGCCCGCGTCCGCCCCGGCGGTCTCGCTCCCGCCGCGCAGATCCACGATGGCGGCGATGCGCACGCCGCGCGCGGCGAGGTCCCGGCAAACCGAGTACGCCTCGAGATTTGCGGCCACCATGACGAGGTTGCGGCCGGGAGCGACCGCGTAGCGCTCGGCGAGCCGCCAGGCGCCCGAGGCGAGCAGCACGCCCGGCAAGTCGTTGTTGCGAAACACCGCCGGCTGCTCGATGACGCCGGTCGCGAACACGATGGCCTGCGCGCGCATCTTGGTGAGGCGCTGCGGCTCGGCCAGCGCCACCCACCGGTCCGCGTAGCAGCCGACCGCGGCCGTGGCGCACAGCACGGTGATGCGCTGCGAGCCCTGCACCGCTCGAACGAGCGTCTCGAGCGAGGCGCGCTCCGCCTCGCTCAGCGCCGAGGCGCCGCCGAGCCGATGCGCCTCCTCGACGAGGGTGACGCGCGCGCCCGCCTCGGCCGCCGCGAGCGCGGCGGCAAGGCCGCTCGGTCCGCCGCCGATCACCAGCACATCGCAAAATCCATAGCGCTTCGGGGTGATGAGGCGCTGCGCGCTCAGGGTCACCGCCCCGAGTCCGGTGATCGTGCGAAACATGCGCTCCCAGCGCGGGAACCAGCGCTTCGAGTGAAACGCCTTGTAGTAAAAGCCCACCGGCAGAAAGCGCGCGAAACGATCCAGGATGCGCGCCCGGTCGCGCGCCAGGCCGCCGAAGGTGTTCACCGCAAGGACCTGCATGCCCTCGCGCAGCAGCGTCGTATCGCCGCGCACGTTCGGCACACCGTCGACCTGGAACAGCGCATTGCTGTCGTGATTCGCGCACGACAGCACGCTGCGCGGCCGGTGATACTTGAAGCTGCGCGCGAAGTAAGGCCGTGCGGCGCCGAGCGCGGCGCTCAGCGTGTCGCCGGCGTAGCCCTCGCAGCTCGCGCCTTCGAACTCAAAGTGCAGCACCTTCGAGCGATCGATCCACTCGCGCGCCTGGGGCTCGAGCCGGTACATCAAGGCGGCGGCTCCAGGGCCGCGGGCTGGCGCGCCCTCTCGGCCGGGTAGGTCGCGATCACCACGTCACGCGCGGTATCGCGCAGCGCGATGAACCAGAACCCGGAGGCGACATGGCACCACCACTCGTACTTGATGCCCGGCGAGCCGGACCGGTTGAAGACGTAGTCGCTCCACTGCGCATCGCTGCAGCTGTCCGGATCGGGCGCATGGCGCACCTCGCCGCCGTAGATGAACTCCGACACCGGACGCGGTCCGTTGAGCGGACAGATCATGATCTTCATCAGTGGCCCACCGCGGCGGCGCCCTTCTCGCCGGTGAGCTGGTAGCGGGCGAACCGCTCGAATCCGAACCCCTCGATGAGGGGATGATTGCGGCCCGTCGCCACCGTGTGGCTCATGGTCTTGCCGCAAACCGGCGTCGCCTTGAACCCCCAGGTTCCCCAGCCGGCATCCAGGTAAAAGCCCTCGATCGGCGTCACCCCCATGATGGGCGCGAAGTCCGGGGTCATGTCGGCAAGCCCGGCCCATTGCCGATTCACCTTGACCTCCGACAGGAAGGGGAACATCTCGAGCATGTGCGCGCTCAGGGCTTCCGCGAAATCGAGCGTGGAGCGCGTCTCGTGCAGCTCGTAGGGGTCGAGGGAGGCGCCCATGACCAGCTCGCCGCGCGCCGTCTGCGACACGTACACATGCAGCGAGCCCGAGACGATGATGGGATCGAGCCAGGGCTTGAGCGGCTCGGACACCATCGCTTGCAGCGGATGCACGTAGATCGGCGAGCGCAGGCCCACCTTGTCGAGGATGCGCGGCGTGAATCCGGCCACGGCGCACAGGATCCGCGGCGTCGCGATCGCGCCGCGCGTGGTCTCGAGGCCGACCACCCGGCCGCCGGCGATGCGGATCGCGGTGACCTCGGTCTGCTGGTGGATCTCAACGCCGCGCCGGTCGGCGCCGCGCCCGTAGCCCCAGGCCACCGCATCGTGGCGCGCGATCGCCCCGGGCTCGTGAAACAGCGCGCCGAGGATGGGCGCATGCCCTGCGCAGCTCATGTCGATCATCGGAATGCCGCGCTTCACGAACGCCGCATCGACCGCCTCGGAGCGCACCCCGTAGTGCTTGTTCACCTCCGCGCGCCAGCGCATGGTGCGCATGGCGGAATCGGTGTGCGCGAGGGTGTAGTGGCCGCGCGTCGAGTAGAACAGATTGAGGTCGAAGTCCTCCGCCAGATCCTGCCAGAGGCGCACGCTCTCGTCGTAGAACTGCACGCCCTCGGGGGTGAGGTAGTTCGAGCGGATGATCGTGGTATTGCGTCCCGTGTTGCCCCCGCCGAGGTATCCTTTCTCGATCACGGCGACGTTGCGAATACCATGATCGCGGGCCAAGTAGTACGCTGCCGCCAAGCCGTGGCCGCCGGCGCCGATGATCACCACGTCGTAGGCCGGCTTCAGCGACTCGTGGCGCGTGAACATCCGCGGTTCCGGGTGCTTGCGCGACAAACCGAAACGGATTAGACGATGGGGCATGCGGGGCTGGAGCGGAGAATCTCGTGTGGGGGCCGGGTTCTATGTGCGAATATAAGCACGACTTTTAACTGTGGAGCAACTGAATTTGCGTAATGCGCAAGGCACCGCATGAGCCGCCGGCCGCTGAAGCGCACGGCGCGCCGCAGCGCCCCGTCGGAGCGGGGCGGCGAGCGCCCGGCGCCCGACGGCATCGAGCGCGAGGCCGTGCCGGCCCGATCGGCGGAGCGCCGCCCCGGGGAGCGGCGCCCGGGCGACAATCCGGCCATGGATCTGGGCCGCACCGCGCGGCGCCTGCGCGAGAGCCAGAACCTCACGCTCGCGGACGTGGCCCGGCGGGCCGACATCTCGAGCGCGATGTTGAGCCGTCTGGAGACCGGACGGGTCTCGCCGAGCCTGGAGACCATCGTCGCGCTCGCCCAGTCGCTCGGCGTCACCCCCTCGGTCCTGATGCAGCGCGTCGGCACCGACAATGGCGGGGCTCAGCTCATCCGCGCGGGCGAGGGCCTCGAGACGGTGCGCAGCGGCACGCGCCGCGGCCATACCTACCACCTGCTGGCGGCGCAGCGCGGCCCGCGCAAGGTGTTCGAGCCTTTTCTGGTCACGCTCAATGATCGCAGCGAGGTGTTCCCGGGCTTTCAGCACCCCGGAACCGAGTTCATCCACCTGCTCACCGGCGTGCTGCACTATCGCCATGGACGGCATACCTACGTGATGCGCCCCGGCGATACGCTCACCTTCAACGGCGATGTGGCGCATGGGCCGGAGCGGCTGGAGAAGGTGCCGATCAAGATGCTCTCGATCATCATCTACAACACGCCCGAGGATGTGCTGTGATTCCGCCCGCCCGGGATGTCGGCTAAGCTCTTTTGCCTCGTTTTCTGGGAGATATACCTTTGCCCACCACGATCTGCGCTGCCGCGGCGCGCGCCGGCCTGGCTTGTTGCCTGTCGCTCGCAACGCTTGCCACCGCCGCCCCGGCTGCCCCGGCTGCCCCGGCCGCCCCGGGACCCGCCTGGGTGGACCAGGCGCGCCTCGAGGGGGCGAATTCCGAGCCGCAGAACTGGTTCACCGCGGGCCGCGATCAGGACGGCACCTATTACTCCCCGCTTGCGCACATCGACGCCGGCAACGTGAAGCGGCTGGGATTCGCCTGGGCCTACGATCTCGGCGGCCCGCAGCGCGGCCAGGAGGCAACGCCCATCGTGGTCGACGGCGTGATGTACAGCTCGGGGACCTGGGGCTATGTCTATGCGCTCGATGCCGCGAGCGGCAAGGAGCTGTGGCGCTACGATCCGCGGGGCGACTGGTTCGCCGCGAGAAATCCCTGCTGCGACCTGGTCAACCGGGGCGTCGCGGTGTGGAAGGGAAAGGTGTACGTCGCCTCGGGTGACGGCCGGCTGCATGCGCTCGACGCCGCCACCGGCAAGCCCGTCTGGGTGGTCGACACCATCGTCGACCACAAGCTGCCCTACTCGAGCACGGGCGCCCCGCAGATCGCCGGGGACGTGGTGGTGATCGGGAACGGCGGGTCGGACATGGGGAAGGGCGGCGTGCGCGGCTATGTGTCCGCCTACGATCTGTCGAGCGGCGTGTTCCGCTGGCGCTTCTATACGGTGCCGCCCGCTCCGGGGCAGCGCCTCGAGAACCCCGAGCTCGCCGCCGCCGCCAAGACCTGGGACCCGCGGCGCGACCCGCAATACAAGGGCGGGGGAACGGCGTGGGACGGCTTTGCCTACGATCCGGCGCTGCGGCTGGTGTATTTCGGCACCGCCAATGCGGCCCCTTACGACCTGCGCCTCCTCGGCAACCCGAACCTCGACGGCTTGTACACGGCCTCGATCATTGCGCTGCATGCCGACAGCGGACGTCTTGCCTGGTATTACCAGACGACGCCCAACGATCACTGGGATTTCGACTCGGTTCAGAAATTGATCCTGGCCACCCTCAAGATCGGCGGCGCCGATCGCCGCGTGATCATGCAGGCGTGCAAGAACGGCTTCTTCTACGTGCTCGACCGCGCGAGCGGCGAGCTGCTGTCGGCGACGCCCTTCACCTACATCAACTGGGCCTCCGGAGTGGACCGGGCCACCGGCCGCCCCGTGCCCACGGCGCAATCGGACTGGTTCACCTCGCCCAAGGACGTGTATCCCTCCTGGTCCGGCGCGCATACCTGGAATCCCATGTCTCTGAGCGCGCAGACGCACCTGGTGTACATTCCCGTGATCGATACCCCGAGCGTCTGGGTCGACCTCGCGCACAACGGCGGCGCGCTCAAGTTCCTGGACGGATTCTTCAGCACCAACGGCATCTTCCCCGATGATTCCTACGATGCGGCGGACCTCGAGCGCCTGTATGGGCCGCTGCCCGCGCTCCCGGCGCTGCAGGCCGAGCGCAAGGTGAAGCTCGTGCGCGAGCTGATCCGCGCATGGGACCCCGTCGCGCGCAGGATCGTCTGGGAGCACGAGACCTCGAGCGGCATGCGCGGCTACGACGGAGGGGTCATGTCCACCGCCGGCAACCTCGTCTTCCAGGGACGCGGCAGCGGCGGACTGTGGGTGTACGCCGCCGACACGGGCAAGGTGCTCGACGTCATCAACACCGGCAGCCACATCATGGCGGCCCCCACCACCTATGCGGTGAGGGGTGAGCAGTACGTTGCGGTGCAGGTGGGCTACGGCGGAACCGGCATCGCCGAGGGTCCCGTGCCCCCCTCGAGCGCCACGGTGAAGTTCGAGAACACCAATCGCATCATTGCGCTGAAGCTCGGCGGCGGCGCGGTACCGACGCCGCCCGCGCGCCGGCCCGAGCCGTTCGCAAGACCGCCCGAGCAGAGCGCGAGCAAGGCCGCCATCGAGGCCGGCGAGGTCAAGTTCGTCGAAGAATGCTCGCGTTGCCACGCGCTCGGCATCAACGTCACGCCGGACCTGCGCCGGCTGGATGCGGGACTGAACGCGCAGTTCAACGACATCGTGCTGCACGGAATCCTCGGTGCGGCCGGGATGGAGCGCTTCGACGACCTGTTGAGCGAGCAGGACGTCGAGCACATTCACGCCTACCTCATCGATCAGGCGTGGATCGCGTACCGGGCGCAGCAAGCGGCCAAGCGCCCGTGAGATGCGAAGGTGCCGGTCGAGTACACATTGCAGGCGGAGGACGTGGCCTCCGCCCGCCTGCTCGCCCTCGGCGTGCGGCCGAGAGTTGAGTTCACCTTGTTCGCGGTGGTGCTGATCGCGCTCATCTCGCTGTCGGTGTCGGCCTGGGACTTCGCTTCGCTTCCCCTGCTGATCGGACTGACCGCTTGTCTGGCGGCCTTTCGCCTCACGCAGATCAGCAAGGTGCGGCAGGCGGCGCTCGCGGCGTTCAAGCGCAACGAGACCCTGCGCCAGGCGACCGTCGCCAGCTGGGACGAGGAGGGGGTCACCATCCAGCCGCTCGGCGCGCCCGCCGAGCGCATCCCCTGGACGGCGCTCACGGCATTCAAGGAGAACGAGCGCATCGTGCTCTTTCGGCAGAGGAGCGAGGCCATCCATGCCATCCCGAAGCGCGCCTTCGCCGACAAGGCGGCGCTCGCGGCGCTGCGCCGCAAGGCGCGCGCGATGATCGGTCGCTGAGGAGAATCCATCGTGAACAAACCCAATTTTCTGATTCTCATGGCGGATCAGCTCACGGCGCGGGCGCTGCCCGCCTACGGCAATCGCATCGCGAAGACGCCGCATCTCGATGCCCTGGCGTCGCAGGGCGTGGTCTTCGACTCCTTCTACTGCAACAGCCCGCTGTGCGCCCCTTCGCGCTTCTCATGGCTGTCGGGCCGCCAGGTCTCGGCCATCGGCGCCTACGACAATGCGGCGGAGTTCCCCGCGCAGGTGCCGACCTTCGCGCATTACCTGCGCGCCGCCGGCTACCACACGGTGCTGAGCGGCAAGATGCACTTCTGCGGCGCCGATCAGCTGCATGGCTTCGAGGAGCGGCTGACCACCGACATCTATCCCGCGGACTTCGGCTGGACCCCCGACTGGAGCCGGTTCGAGGAGCGGCCGAGCTGGTATCACACCATGGATTCGGTCACCCAGGCCGGTCCCTGCACGCGCACCAATCAGATCGACTTCGACGATGAGGTCGTCTTCCAGGCGCGCCAGAAGATCTTCGACCTGGCGCGCAGCCGCGACCGGCGCCCCTTCTGCCTCGTCGCCTCGATGACGCATCCGCACGACCCCTACGCCATTGCGATGCCTTACTGGCAGCGCTACGAGGGCGTCGCCATCGATGCGCCGCGCGTGCAGATGTCGCCCGATGCGCTGGATCCTCACTCGCGGCGCCTGCGGCACGTGTGCGGCCTCGATCTTCTGCCGCTCTCCGAGGCGCAGGTGCACGCCGCGCGGCGCGCCTATTACGGCGCCGTGTCCTATGTCGATGAGCAGATCGGCTCGCTGCTCGGGGCGCTGTCGGACTCGGGCTTCGCCGCCGACACCATCGTGCTGGTGCTCGCCGATCACGGCGACATGCTGGGCGAGCGCGGCCTGTGGTACAAGATGAGCTTCTTCGAGCCCGCCTGCCGCATTCCCCTGATCGTGCATGCGCCGCGCCGCTTCGCGCCGCGCCGCGTGATGCAATCCGCCTCCCTGGTCGACATCCTGCCGACGCTCATCGAGCTCGCCGGCGCTCGGCTCGCCGACTGCGCGACACCCATCGACGGCTCGAGCCTGGCGGCGCAGCTCGAGGGCGCCGCGGGCAAGGACGAGGTCATCGGCGAGTACCTCGCGGAGGGCGCGATCGCCCCGCTGGTGATGATCAAGCGAGGCCGCTACAAGTTCGTGCACAGTCCGGTGGATCCGGATCAGCTCTATGACCTCGCCGCCGACCCCGACGAGCTCGACAACCTCGCGCAGGGCGCGGCCCGGCAGCTGCCCGAGAACCAGTCGCGGCTGCGCGAGTTTCGCGCCGAGGTGGCGCGGCGCTGGGACCTCGAGGCCCTGCATGGCGCCGTTCTCGAGAGTCAGCGCCGGCGGCATTTGGTGTATCGCGCCCTGCGCGCCGGGCGCTATACGCCCTGGGACTTCCAGCCGCGGCGCGACGCGAGCCGGCTGTACGTGCGCAACGATCAGGAGCTCGGCGATCTGGAGTCGATGGCGAGATTTCCGCCGGTGGGCGGGCCCGCCTAGCCGCTCGAGGTCGGGCGCGGATGGATCGCCGCGCATCGATCCGCGGCCAGCGCCAGATACTCCCTCGATCGATCGACGCCGACGGAGCGGCGCCCCATCTCGGCCGCGGCCGCGAGGGTCGTGCCGGTTCCGCAGAAGGGGTCGAGCACGATGCCGCCGGGGGGGCAGGTGGCGAGGATCGGGATGCGGCACAGATCGAGCGGATAGGGCGCGAAGTGCGCCGCGCGATTCTGCGTGTCCTCCGGCATGATGTCCCACACGTCCCTGGGCTTGCTGCCCTTCGGATGGTACTTGAGGATGTAGAACCCTTTCTCGCGCAGCTCGCGGGCCCGCCCCGAGACCCGCTCGCTGGCCGAATGGGTCGCGCGCTGCTGGCCGCGCAGGATCATTCGAAAATCCGACAAGCGCGCCGCGGCGAGGTCCGCGAGCGCCTGCTCGAGCGCACGCAGGGCGCTGCGCTTCTCATGCTCCTTAAGTCCCGTGGAGAGCTCGATCTGGCGGCGGTAGCGCACGCCGGATACCCCCGTTGCGGATATCACGGCGCCGTTGATGATCCTGGCATCGCGCGGCTGGGACCTGACCGCATCGGCGTCGTAGTAATAGTGCCTGGGCTGCTTCACCAGGTGAAATACGTGCTCGTGCACGTTGCCGAGCCGGTCCGTGCTGTTGTCCATGCCGCTCTTGATCTTGTGCCAGATGACGTCGTTGCGCAGCAGCCAGCCGCGCCGATCGGTGAGCTCCAGCGCGACCCTCCAGGGAATGCCGAGAAGGGACTTGCCGAGGTAGCTGTCGCCGAGGTTGAGCCAGAGCGAGCCCTGCGGCTTCAGCACCCGCTTGACCTCATCGAGGATCGCGGCCAGCTCGCCGATGTAGGCGCGCGGGTCGGGCTCGAGGCCCAGGCCTCCTTGCGCATACTCGCGCTTGCGCCAGTACGGAGGCGAGGTCATGGCGCAGTCCACGCAAGCGCAGGGGAGCTGCCGCAGCACCTGGCGCGCATCGCCTTCGAGCAGGAGCGGCGCGAGCCTGCGCGCGCGGGCGTAGCGCCTGAAAGCCTCGCCCGGCTCAGCCGCACCCGCCGCGGCCGCACCCGGCTCAGCCGCACCCGCCGCAGCCTCAGCCTCGCCCGCCGCAGCCGCAGCCTCGCCCGCCGCAGCCTCGCCCGCCACAGCCTCGCCCGCCGCACCCTCGCCCGCCGCAGCCCGCCCACCGGGCCGCGCCGCGGGCGCGTCTCGATCGAGCAGTGCCGCCCCGGTCAAGCGCACGCAGCGCGCCAAGCGTGACTCCCAGCCGCTCCGCTCGCCGGTCGGGCCCGCAGGCGCGAGTTACACAGCACGCAATTAATTTGCATAACAGTAACCTCGCGTGCTATTAAATTCCGGATGGCTGCTCCCCGAGCCGTCCTCATCGCGCGGATCCTTCGATCGCGGGGCGATCCGGCTCGGCGGGACCGCGGGCGCCGAACTATGATACGTTTCGACGCCCGCGGCGGGGACCCCCCGCGCGACAAAATAGTTGACTACGAATACCGCCCGGAGGATTGACACCATGGCGCGCGATCCAAAGCACGATGTCTTGTTCCAGCCCATCAAGATCGGACCGAAGACGCTGCGCAACCGGTTCTATCAGGTGCCGCACTGCATCGGGGCGGGCTCCGACCGGCCCGGATTTCAGGCGGCGCATCGATCGCTCAAGGCCGAGGGCGGCTGGGCCGGCATCAACACCGAATATTGCTCCATCCATCCCGAGTCGGACGACACGCATCGCCTGTCGGCCCGCATCTGGGACGAGGGCGACGTGCGCAACCTGCGCGCCATGACCGATCACATCCACAAGTTCGGCGCGCTCGCGGGCGTCGAGCTCTGGTATGGCGCCTCGCATGCGCCGTGCATGGAATCGCGCGCCACGCCGCGCGGACCGAGCCAGTACGCCTCGGAGTTCGAGACGCTCACGTACTGCAAGGAGATGGACTTCGACGACATCGCGACCGTGCAGCAGTACTACGTCGATGCGGCCTTGAGATCGCGCGACGCCGGCTTCGACATCGTCTATGTCTATGGCGCGCACTCGTACCTGCCGGTGCAATTTCTCTCGCCCTACTACAACAAGCGCAAGGACAAGTACGGCGGCACGCTCGAGAACCGGGCGCGCTTCTGGCTCGAGACCCTGGAGCAGGTGCGCCGCGCGGTCGGCCGGGATTGCTCGATCGCGACGCGCTTCGCGGTGGACACGCTCTACGGAGATTCCGGCGTCGAGATCGAGCGCGACGGCATGAAATTCATCGCGCTCGCCGATCCGCTGGTCGACCTGTGGGACGTGGACGTGGGCGACATCGCCGAATGGGGCGAGGATGCGGGACCGTCGCGGTTCTACCAGCAAGGCCATCAGGTCCCCTGGACTCGCTTCGTCAAGCAGGTCGCCAAGAAGCCGGTGCTCGGCGTCGGCCGCTTCACCGATCCGGAAAAGATGACCGAGATCGTCACCAAGGGCATCGCGGACATCATCGGCGCGGCGCGTCCCTCCATCTCCGATCCCTGGCTGCCGAAGAAGATCGAGGAAGGCCGCTACGACGACATCCGCGTGTGCATCGGCTGCAACGTGTGCATTTCGCGCTGGGAGATCGGCGGACCGCCGATGATCTGCACGCAGAACGCCACGGCCGGAGAGGAATACCGCCGCGGCTGGCATCCGGAGCACTTCCCGAAGCGCGGCTCGGACGACTCCGTGCTGGTGGTCGGCGCGGGGCCCTCCGGCGCCGAATGCGCGCGCGTGCTGCTCGAGCGCGGCTACACCGTCCATCTCTACGACAGCGCGGCGAAGATCGGCGGCCACCTCAATGCGGTGGCCGGCCTGCCCGGCCTCGGCGAGTGGGGCTATCACCGCGACTATCGCGAGCTGCAGATCGGCAAGCTGGTCAAGAAGAACAAGCAGAGCCAGGTGGCGCTCGGTCAGAAGCCGATGACGGCCGACGCCGCGCTCGCCTACGGCGCCGAGAAGATCGTCATCGCCACCGGCTCCTCGTGGAATGCCGACGGCACCAATTGCCTGACCCACGACCCCATTCCCGGCGCGGACGCTTCCCAGCCCGACCAGCTCACGCCCGAGCAAGTGCTCGAGGGCAAGAAGCCGATCGGCAAGCGCGTGGTGATCCTGAATGCGGACACCTATTTCATGGCGCCGAGCCTCGCGGAGAAGCTCAAGGTCGCGGGCCACGAGGTCACCATCGTCACCGGCGTGCATCTCGCCAACTACATGCACTTCACGCTCGAGTACCCCAACATGATGCGCCGCCTGCACGAGCTGCATATCGAGGAGCTGCACAACGCCTTCGCCAGCAAGATCGAGAAAGGCAGGCTGCAGGTGTATGACATCTGGGGCGACGGATCGAAGCGCACCTACCGCGGCGCGGGGCACGTTCCGCGCGAGCCGAACAAGACCCACCGCTGGCTGGATTTCGACTCCCTGGTGCTGGTGACGGGCCGGCATTCGAACGATCAGCTGTATCGCGACCTTAAAGCTCGGCAGGCGCAGTGGGGCCAAGCCGGGGTCAAGAGCGTGTACGTCGTCGGCGATGCCGAAGCGCCGCGGCTCATCGCGGATGCGACTTTCTCGGGACACCGGCTGGCGCGCGAGATCGAGGAGCCGAATGCGCAGCTCCCCCTCCCCTATCGGCGCGAGGTCGCGGTGTGGGGCACACCGCACATGCCCGGCGGCCGCTTCGAGATCGAGTATCAGCGTTGAAGGCGAGCCGCACCTGAACCGTGAGCCGCGCTGACGCCGTCACCCGCATCCTCTTCGAGGCGTTTCCGACTGCCGAAGTGCGGCTTTTCTATGGGATCGCGTACGCGGCGATCGCGGTGTTTCTGTGGGGCGTGTACGTGCAAGTGCGCAAGTACCGCCGCGGGGCGCCGCTCCGCCTCGAGGGCGGGCTCGGCGGGCGCGTCGCCGACATGACCGCCAAGGTGCTGAGCCACCGCACCGTGCAGCGCCGCGACCCGGCCGCGGGCGGCGCGCACCGGCTGATCTTCTATGGCTTCTTGCTGCTGTTTCTCGGCACCGCGACCATCACGCTGCAATACGACATCCTCGAGCCGCTGTTCGGGATCCGGTTCTGGCAGGGGTGGTTCTATCTGCTCTTCTCCCTGGTGCTCGACATCGCCGGTGTCGCGCTTCTCGGCGGGCTCCTCTACATGATGTATCGGCGCGGCTGGCTCAAGCCGCCGAAGCTCGATTACGCGCGGCCCGACCGCTCGCCCGGCGATGCGGATTTCGAGCGGCCGCAGTACCGGCGCGAGGACTGGGCGTTTCTCTGGGTCTTGCTCGTCATCGGCTTCACCGGATACCTGCTCGAGGCCGCCCGTCTGGTGTGGCTGCACGATCGGCAGGAGGTGTGGGACACGCGCTGGTGGTCGCCCGTCGGCGCAGCGATCGCCGCGCTGCTCGAGGCGGGCGGCCTCGGCATGCACGGCGGTGGCGTGCTGCGCCTCGGACTGTGGTGGTTTCACGGCCTGCTCGCGCTCGCCTTCATCGCGCTCATCCCCTACTCCAAGGTCAAGCACATCTTCACCGCCGCGGCCTCCCTGCTGGTGCGCGACCCGCGCGCGGCGCAGCGATTGGCGCGCGTGCCCGAGAGCGCGGCGGCGCCCGGCATCGCCAAGATCACCGACCTCAACTGGAAGCAGCTGCTCAATCTCGACGCCTGCACCAAGTGCGGCCGCTGTCACGAGGCCTGCCCGGCGCGCGCGGTCGGCGCCCCCCTGTCGCCGCGCGATGTGATCCTGAGCCTGCGCGAGTTCGCGCGCACCACACTGGAGTCGGGCGCCGTGCCGCAGGCGGCCGAGCTCGACGTGCACGGCAAGTCGCCCGGGCAGATCGCCCAGGAGACCCTCTGGTCGTGCCGCACCTGCATGGCGTGCGTCGAGATCTGCCCCGTCGCCGTGGAGCACGTGCCCATCATCGTGCAGATGCGCCGCAAGCTGGTCGAGGACGGCGCCATGGATCCGCTGCTCGCCAAGACGCTGCAGACCATCCACAAGACCGGCAACTCCTTCGGCGAGTCGAAGCGCAAGCGCGGCTCCTGGAGCAAGTCGCTCCCGTTCAAGATCAAGGATGCGCGCAAGGAGCCCGTTCAGGTGCTGTGGTTCGTCGGCGACTATGCCTCGTTCGACCCGCGCAACCAGAAGGTCACCCAGACCTTCGCGACGCTCCTGCACCAGGCCGGTGTCGATTTCGGCATCCTCTACGATGGCGAATCGAACGCCGGGAACGACGTGCGCCGGGTGGGGGAGGAGGGCCTGTACGAGGTGCTCGCGGGCGCCAACATCGCCGCGCTCGAAGGCGCCTCCTTCGACACCATCGTCACCACCGACCCGCATTCGTACAACACCATCCGCAACGAGTATCCGGACTTCGGCGGCCGGTACGAGATCCAGCACTACACCAGCTTCCTGCGCCAGCTGTTCGCCGCGGGCAGGCTGCAGGTCGCCCGGCCCCTGCCGCTGCGCGCCACCTTCCACGACCCGTGTCATCTGGGCCGCTTCAACAAGGGCTACGAGGCCCCGCGCGAGCTGCTCAAGCTGCTCGGCTGCGAGCTGGTGGAGATGGGCCGCTGCCGCGATAATTCTTTCTGTTGCGGCGCAGGCGGCGGCAGAATCTGGATTCCCGATCCGGTGGGCGCGGAGAAGCCGGCCCAGAATCGCATCCGCGAGGCGGCCGCCATTGCGGGGCTCGATGTGTACGTGGTGAGCTGTCCGAAGGACCTCACCATGTTCGAGGATGCGCTCAAGACCACGGGCAATGAGGGGAAATTCGTCGTGAAAGAACTGATCGAGCTGATCCGCGAGGCCGTTCCCGCCGCGCAGTCGGAGGCTGCATTGGCATGAAGATCCTGGTCGCCGTCAAGCAAGTCGCCGCCCTCGACGAGGATTTCACCATCCGCGCGGACGGCCGCGACGTCGATGAGGATTATCTGCTGCACGACCTGAACGAGTGGGACGACTATTCGCTCGAGGAGGCGGTGAAGATCAAGGAGGCGGCTGCGCAGCCCGCCGAGGCCGCCGCGCAGCCCGTCGAGGTGGTCGTGGTCACGGTCGCGCCCGATCGGGCGGACGAGTCGTTGCGCAAGTGCCTGGCGAAGGGGGCGGACCGCGCGATTCGCATCTGGGACGAGGCCGTCGCCGGATCCGATCCGATCGCGATCGCACGCATTCTCGCCGCCGCCGCACGCCAGGAGTCGCCCGCGATGCTGTTCGCCGGCGTGCAATCCTCCGATCAAGCCTTCGCCACCACCGGGATCGCGGCCGCGGCATTTCTCGGCTGGCCGCATGCCGCGGTGGTGAGCTCGCTCGCTTACGCGCCCGGCGCGGCGCGCGCCGTGTTGCGCCGCGAGCTCGAGGGCGGCTTGCTGCAAGAGATCGAGATTCAGTGCCCCGCCGTGCTCAGCATTCAGCTCGGCATCAACACCCCGCGCTATGCATCGCTGCGCAGCATCAAGCAAGCGGCCGCCAAGCCGATCGAGGTCAAGTCGCTGAGCGATGTCGGGCTGGGCGCCGCCGATGTGGGTGAGGCCGGGTCGGCCTCGCGCGTTCGGCGCATGCTGATCCCCGACAAGGGGCGCGCACAGCTCATCGAGGGCGATGCGCCGGCGCAGGCGCGCCGTCTCGCCGAGATCATTCGCGAGTTCAAGGGAGGCGCGCCATGAGCGGCCTTCTGGTCATTGCCGAGCAGCGGCGCGGCGAGCTGCGCCCCGTCTCGCTCGAGCTCATCGGCGCCGCCCAGACGCTCAAGCGCGCGCAGGACACCGTGGCGGTGGCGATCATGGCGGCGGCGCCGAGCCGGTTCGTCCAGCCGCTGCAGCTCGCAGGCGTCGACGAGATCCTCGCCGTCAAGACCGTGAGCGAGGAATTCGATCCCGACACCTTCGAGACGGTCGTCGCGGCGCTCATCGCCGAGCGCCGCCCCGACGTCGTGCTCGTGGCGCACAGCGTCGACTCGTTCGGCTACGCCCCCGCGCTCGCCGCGAGGCTCGGGCTCGGGTTCGCCTCGGACGTCTTCAAGGCCGAGCGCATCGACGGCGCGCTCATCGCGACGCGCGGCGGTTACGGCCAGAAGGTCAACGTGGAGGTCGACTTTCCCGGCCGCGACAGCGTGCTGCTCGCGCTGCGCGCGAACGTGTTCAAGCCGCCCGAGCAAGCCGGCGCGCCGCGTGTGGTCGAGCTGGCCGCTGCGCCCGTATCGAGCCGCTCGGTCGGCCGCGGCTTCATCGAGCTCGCGGCCGGCGACGACGTCGACATGACGCAGGCCGAATTCATCTTGACCATCGGCCGCGGCATCGGCGAGGAATCGAGGGTCGCGCAGTTCAGGGAGCTGGCGGACGCGCTGGGTGCAACGCTCGGCTGCTCGCGGCCGATCGCCGATGCCGGCTGGCTTCCGAAGAGCCGTCAGGTGGGCCAGTCCGGCAAGACCGCGAGCGCCTGCAAGCTGTACATCGCCATGGGCGTCTCCGGCGCCATCCAGCACCTCGCCGGCATGAAGCACATCGCCACCATCGTCGCCGTCAACAGCGATGCCGGGGCATCGATTTTCGGGGTCGCCAAGTATGGAATCGTGGGAGACATCTTTGAAATCGCCGAAGAGCTGCGACGGAATTTCTAGCGTGCCGAGCGCGCTGCCCGGCGGGGGAGCCTCGCCCGATCGGCTGCGCCGGCGCCGACCCGGGGGTGGCCCATGAGCTCGACGGCGGCACAGGCCGCGGCGGCCGACGCCCTTCCCAAGAGCGCGGGTCTCGAGCGGGGCATCGACTGGACCGGCGCATTCTGGGTCGCGAGCGGCGTGCCGCCTCTCGTGCTCTTCGGCATCGGCGGGGTTGCCGCGACCGTCGGCAAGCTCTCCTGGCTCATCTGGATCGCCTCGATCGCCATGGGCTTCGTCCAGTCCTTCACCTACGCCGAGATCGCGGGGCTGTTCCCCGACAAGGCGGGGGGCACGTCGATCTACGGTGCCATCGCCTGGGTACGCTACGGCAAGCTGGTCGCGCCGATCTCGGTCTGGTGCAACTGGTTCGCCTGGTCGCCGGTGCAGGCCACCGGCTCGGCGCTGGCGGCCGGCTACATCCTGATGGGCCTGTTCGGGCCCGACTCGGTGGTCAATACCTGGCATGTGACGCTGCTCGATCTGGGCGTGCTCAAGACCGGTCTGTCGCTGCGCATCAACGGGACCTTCATCCTCGGTGCCGTGATCCTGCTGGCGGTGAAGTTCATCCAGGACGGGGGGATCCTGCGCTCGGCGAACACCACCAAGATCCTGGGGATCTCCGCCATGATCCCGCTGCTGTTGATCGGCATCGTCCCCATCCTCACGGGCGACATCGTCAAGGCGAACCTCTTCCCGCTCGCGCCGCTCGCCCACGACGCCGCGGGCCTGGTGACGGCGGGTACCTGGAACATGGCGGGCATCACCTTGTTCGCGGCCGGCATGTTCCTCGCCGCCTGGTCCACCTACGGGTTCGAGACGGCGGTGTGCTATACGGGCGAGTTCAAGAATCCCAAGACCGACACCTTCAAGGCGATCTTCTATTCCGGATTGCTGTGCGTGGTGGTCTACACCCTGGTGCCTTTCGCATTCCAGGGATTCTTGGGACTCGGGAACCTGGTGCATCCGGCGGTGCTCGACGCCGCCGGCCAGGTGAGCAAGCCGGCCGTGTACGGCGGCATGCTCGCGCCGCAGATCTACGACGGCACCGGCGTCGCTGCCGTGATGGCGCGCATGGTGCACGCCGGCCAGCTCATCGGCGCGATCGTCGTGATCATGCTGATCCTCGCGCTGGTGCTCTCCCTCATGACGTCCATGGCCGGCTCTTCGCGCACGCTCTACCAGGCATCGATCGACGGCTGGCTGCCCAGGTATCTCGCCAAGGTGAATGCGCGCGGCGCGCCGACCAATGCCATGCTCACCAATCTCGGGTTCAATCTGCTGCTGCTGCTGCTCTCGGACACCGTGTTCGTCATCGGGGCGGCGAATATCGGCTATCTCATCTATGGGTTCTTGACCTTGAATGCGGGATGGATGCACCGCATGGATCGCCCGCGGCAGGAGCGGCCCTGGCGCGCGCCGACCTGGATCCTCGCGGCCGGCGCCGTGCTGTCCTTCGTCAATCTGGCCTTCATGGGATTCGGAGCCGATGTCTACGGCGCCGGAACGCTCAAGACCGGCCTCGTCTTCGCCGCACTGATCGTTCCGGTGTTCCTCTACCGTCATTACATCCAGGACAAGGGTGTGTTTCCCTCGCAGATGGCCGAGGATCTGGACATGGTCGGCAGCGAGCGGCTGGTGAAGCGCGCCGGCCTGTGGCCGTACGTCGTGCTCGCCCTCGGCATCGCCGTGGTCGCGCTCACCCATCATCTGGCGGTGTACTAAAGATGCTCGTCACCGGCATCAAGAGCAAGCCCGTCTATGCGCCTTTGCGCGCCGATGCGCGCGGCCGCTACCATCTGATGCTCGGTCTCGGCAGCGGCGAGGTGGCGCTGCTGCGGGTGCTGCAGGAGATGCAGGACGCGGCGGCCGAGGGACTCGCCCGTACCCGGGTGCTACTGATCCCTGGCGGCGCTGCGCCCGATGCGCCCGCTGCCACCGATGCGCCCGATGCCACCGACGCCGCCGCTGCCGCCACCGACGCCGGCGCGGCGCAGGACGAGGCGTGGGCCGCGCATCAGGCGCGCGGCGAGATCGAGCGCATGCCGCTGCTCGAGGTCCGATCCTTCCCCGACGTCCCCTCCCTGCTCGCCGAATTCAGGTCCGTGCTCGCGGACTCGCTCATGGGAACGAGGCTCTACGTGGCCGGGCCCGAAAGCTTCATCGGGCTCGCGATGAGAATCGCGCTCGAGTTCAACTTGAACAAGGACGAGATCCGCGCGGAGCAGCTCGGCACCCTCGCGCGCCGGGTGTACTGCATTCACTGCCGCACCACGGCCGAGAACGTGCGCACGAACATCGTCCGCTGCGCGGGCTGCGATCGCTGGCTGCTGGTGCGCGATCATTATTCGCGCCGGCTCGCCGCCTACATGGGCGTCATGGTGGATGCCGAGGCGCCCGGCGAGCTGCCTCCCGTCCGGGAGGTGTTCGTATGAGCCTCTCCTCTCGACCCGCAGAGGCACGGCCGTGAGCGGTGAGCAGACTCTCGACGTCGAGGTGAGCGCCATCGAGCAGCTGACCCCTCTGATCAAGCACTTCACCCTCGCGCCGGTCGGCGGCGGCGCCATGCCGGCCTTCTCGGGCGGCTCGCACATCGTCGTGGTCATGCGCGGCGGCGCCCGGGTGCACCGCAATCCCTACTCGCTGCTGAGCTCGCCGCTCGAGCTCGGCACCTACCAGATCGGAGTGCGGCGCATGGAGGAGTCGCGCGGCGGCTCGCATTTCATGCACGATCAGGTGGCGGTGGGCACGCGGCTCGAGATCGCCCATCCGGTGAACCTGTTCCCGCTCGACAAGATCGCGCGCAAGCACGTCCTGATCGCCGGCGGCATCGGCATCACCCCCTTCATGGCGCAGCTCGAGGATCTGCATCATGCCGGCGTGCCCTACGAGCTGCACTATGGCGTGCGCTCCCCGGAGCACGCGGCGTTCCTGCCGCGCTTGCGCGAGCACGAGGGCGAGCGCCTGCACATGTACTACGACAGCGAGAGCCAGGGGATCGACTTCGATGGGCTGCTGTCGAATCAGCCGCTCGGCACCCATGTGTATGTGTGCGGGCCGGCCGGATTGATCAATCGCGTGACCGCGACGGCGCAGAGCTGGGGCTGGCCCGACAGCCACATTCACTGGGAACAATTCAGCGCGCCGCCCGTCGGCGACGCCTTCGAGGTGTTCCTCGCGCGCTCCAAGGTCGCCGTGCACGTACCGCCGGATCGCAGTCTCATGGAGAGCATCGAGGCGGCGGGCGTCGAGGTGCCCTACCTGTGCCGCGGCGGGGTGTGCGGATTCTGCCAGACGCGCGTGCTCGAGCTCGACGGCGAGATCCTGCACAACGATCACTATCTCGCGGAGGCGGACCGGGGCAAGTTCATCATGCCGTGCGTGTCGCGGGCGCGCTGCAAGAGCCTGGTGCTCGACTTGTAGCGGGGCCGAGAACATGAGGAAGAGACCATGAGCGCTGTCTTCAAGCCCGACGAGACGTTCCGGGACGATTTCACCTTCCACAACAGCCCGCAGGCGATTCGGCGCTTCCCGCTGCCCTTCGCCGAGGACGAGTACATGTACTCGGTGAACATCGAGCCGCACGCGCCCGGCCCGCGCGGCTCGGTGGTCGAGTTCGCATTCGACGTCGACGAGCATTACGTGGCGGAGTGCCGCGAGCGGGCGCTGGTGCTCGCCGCCGAGCCGCTGCGCTATCAGGCGCTGGCGCACATGATGAGCTCGCAGTGGGACTGCCTGGAGCTCATCATGGATTCGCTGGCGCGCGACTATCCGCAGCACTTCTCCCTCGCCAGGCAGGGCAATCGCTGGCGCTGGATCAATCGGCCCCTGGGCATCGATCAGTCGTTCATCTTCGGGGACGCGGCCACCCTGCCGCGCGAGCCGCTCGATTTCATCACGCGCCAGGCGCAGGGCGACTTCGTGGTCATGGACCAGCGCGAGGGCGACCTGTGGGCCGAGGCGGGCATGGTGACCACACAGGCCGACTGGTCGCTGGACTTCGACGTCGGCATGACCTTCAAGGAGTGGCATGGGCCGGTTCCGCTGGCGCACGAGCTCGGCGTATTCGACCGCGCGCTCAAGTACCTTCTCAATCTGCGCCTCGGCCAGCCGGTGCGGCGCCTCAACTGGACCATGACGGTGCATCCGCGGCTCGACACCTCCCCGGAGAACTACCCGAAGTGGGGAGCGGACCGCGCCACCGTCACGCCGCAGAACGCGGGCGACCTGGTTCACCTGCGCGTCGAGCTGCAGGGACTGTGGCGTCTGCCGCGAAGCAACGCCATCCTGTTCGGCATTCGCTGCTACCTCATCAGCCTGCGCGAGCTCGCGACCATTCCGAAGTGGGCGCGCCGGGTGCACCGCGTGCTTGGGACCCTGCATCCGGCGCTGGTCGATTACAAGGGCCTGAGCCGCTACCGCGACTCGGTGGTCGCCTGGCTCGCGCCCCTGGACGACGGTTCGCCGACCACGGCCGGCGGCGGACCGGATTGACGGCGGACGCCCGGGTCGCCTGCGCGCTCGGGATGAGCAATCACTTTCGATAACACTGGAGACATCTCATGGCACTCAGTTGGCGTCACTCGACGTTGGCGGACCGGCACCGCGCCCTCGGCTCGAAGCTCGAGGATTGGAACGGCATGGGCACGGCGTGGACGTACGCCAAGGACATCGCTCAGGATCATGTGGCGATCCGCACCAAGGCCGGATTGATGGACGTATCGGGCCTGAAGAAGCTGCACCTCGTGGGACCGCATGCCGGGGCCGTCCTGAGCTACGCGACCACGCGCGACGTCACCAAGATCAACCCGGGGCAATGCCGCTATGCCTGCATGCTGAATGATGCCGGATACTTCATCGAGGACTGTGTGCTGTACCGCACCGGAGCGAACTCCTGGATGGTCGTGCACGGCAGCGGCGCCGGCCACGAGACTCTCGCCGCCTACGTGCCCGGACGCAACGTCGCCATGATCGTCGATGATGATCTGCATGATCTGTCGCTGCAAGGACCGCTCGCCGTCGACTTCTTGTCGAAGCACGTGCCGGGCCTGCGCAGCCTCAATTATTTCCATCACATGCCGGCGACGCTGTTCGGCCGGCCCGTCACCCTGTCGCGCACCGGCTATACCGGCGAGCGCGGCTACGAGATCTTCTGCAAGGCGGAGGATGCCGGCCACATCTGGGACACCATCCTGAGCGAGGGCAAGCCGCTCGGGATCATTCCGACCTGCTTCACCACGCTCGACTGGCTCAGGGTCGAGAGCTACCTGCTGTTCTATCCCTACGACATGTCCCAGATGTATCCCTTCGAGCACGACCCGCCCGGCGACAGCCTGTGGGAGCTCGGGCTCGATTTCACGGTGAGCCCGGGAAAGACCGACTTTCGCGGTGCCGACGCGCACGCGCGCCTCAAGGGCAAGGAGCGCTTCAAGATCTTCGGCTTGCTGGTGGAAGGCAAGGTCGCCGCCGACATGGGCGATCCGGTCTTCGCCGGCGGCAAGAAGGTGGGCGTGGTCACCTGCGCCATGGTGTCGAGCTTGACCGGCAAATCGATGGCGATCGCGCGTCTCGACCTGCCGGTCGCGGTGCACGGAACGAAGCTCGAGATCCGCGGCAAGAACCTCGAGGGTGCGGCCATGGCGCATACCCTGCCGTTCGATGACCCGGAGAAGAGGAAGCGCACAGCGGTCGGTTAGACCTGATCCGCGCCGGCGCGGGTCGAGGCATCCATCGGAGGTCCCCATGCAAACCAAGCTCCTGATCAACGGTACCTTGACTGCCGGTCAAGGCCCGGCCGAGCGCGTGCTCGATCCGGCCACCGGCGAGTGCATCGCCGAGGTCCCCGAGGCGAGCGCCGCGCAGGTCGATGCCGCCGTCGCGGCCGCCGAGGCGGCCGGCGCCCTGTGGGCGAAGACCGTGCCCAAGGACCGGGCGGCGCTGCTCTTGCGCCTGGCCGATCGCATCGAGGCCGACGGCGAGGCCTTCGCCAAGCTCGAGTCCGACAACACCGGCAAGCCGCTCGCTGCGGCGCTGAACGATGAGATCCCGGCGATCGCCGATGTGTTTCGCTTCTTCGCCGGCGCCGCCCGCACCGCCCACGGAGCGCTCGCCGGCGAGTATGCGCCGGGCTTCACCAGCATGATCCGGCGCGATCCCATCGGCGTCATCGCCTCGATCGCGCCGTGGAACTATCCATTGATGATGGCTGCATGGAAGCTCGGTCCGGCGCTCGCCGCCGGCAACACGGTGGTGCTCAAGCCCTCGGAGCAGACCCCGCTCACCGCGCTCAAGCTCGGCGAGATGCTCGCCGAGCTCTTGCCCAAAGGGGTCGTGAACGTCGTCTGCGGCCGCGGCGAGACCGTGGGCGCGCCGCTCGCCTCCCATCCCCGGGTGCGCATGGTCTCGCTCACCGGGGACGTCGCGACCGGACAGAAGATCCTCGGCGCCGCGCAGGGAAACCTCAAGCGCACGCACCTCGAGCTCGGCGGCAAGGCGCCGGTCATCGTGTTCGACGATGCCGATCTGGACTCCGTGGTGGCGGGCGTGCGCACCTTCGGCTTCTACAATGCCGGCCAGGACTGCACCGCGGCCTGCCGCCTGTACGCCGGCGCGAAGATCTATGACCGGCTGGTCGCGGATCTGGGTGCTGCGGCCCGCTCGCTCAAGGTGGGCGCGCAGAGCGACAGCGGCGTGGAGATGGGCCCGCTGATTTCCGCCGAGCAGCGCACGCGCGTCGCGGGATTCGTCGAGCGCGCCGCGGCGTGCCGCCACATCGAGATTGCCGCCGGCGGCAAGACCCGCGCCGGCAGCGGATTTTTCTACGAGCCCACCGTGATCGCCGGCGCGCGCCAGTCCGATGAGATCGTGCAGCGCGAGGTGTTCGGGCCCGTGGTATCGGTGACGCGCTTCTCCGCGGCCGACGAGGCGGTCGCATGGGCCAACGATTCGGAGTACGGCCTCGCCTCCTCGGTGTGGACGGCCGATGTCGGCAAGGCCATGAGCGTCGCCGCGCGCCTGCAGTACGGCTGCACCTGGATCAACACGCATTTCATGCTGGTGAGCGAGATGCCGCACGGCGGCTTCAAGCGCTCCGGCTACGGCAAGGATCTGTCCGTGTATGCGCTCGAGGATTACAGCGTGCCGCGGCACGTGATGGTCAAGCTCTGAGGTGCTGCGCATTGACGGCACTCGCCAGGGAAAGCCGGTGGCGAAGCTCATCGCGGCGCCGAGGACCCTGCAACAGTTGCCGTCGCTCGCCGAATTCCGCAAGGATTTGCGCCGCGGCGCTACGCCGGCCGCGCGGCTGGTGCGCGAGGAACGCGCTGCCCGCTGAGGGCGGCGAGTTTGGCGCCTTGATGGCCCGCAGGCGCCGTCTGGACGAATTGAGCGAGGGTCAAGCCCGGCAAGTCCTCGACCTCTTCGGCTCGCCCATGGTTCGGCTCGCCCATGGTTCGGCGCGACCATGTTCGGCCCGCTTGCCGGGCCCGCTTGCCGGGCCCGCTTGCCGGGCGCGCTATCGAACTCAGCGCTCGGCGGCGGCCTTCGATAGATCGCCGAGATACCAGCTGACGAACCGCTCGGTCCAGACCTCCTGCATCGAGTAAGGTCCCGGCTCGAAGAAGCGCGAGTTGACGCCGGCCTGGTTCATCTCGACGATCCTCTTGTCCTCGAGACTGGTGGTGCGCCACAGCCACGTCAGGCGCTCGACCTCGTAGTCCACGCCTTCCACCGCGGCCTCATCGACCAGCCAGAGCACCTCCATTTCAGTGTGCTCGACCGCCCGGGGAATGAACCGGTAGACGATCCCGTGGTCGGGGTAGGCGAGGAAATCGCTCAGCGGACCGATGTCGAAGTAGGTGGAGTTGCCGTCGTACGCCGGGAATGCTCCCATGAGGCGGCTGGCCGGACGGCCGTCGGCCGTGGCGCTCATCACCCCCTCCGCGAGCGCGCTGCGCATCACGGCGCTCGATTCCTCGCCGGGCGCGGCCGCGCATCCGTAGCGATCGATTTCGTCCACCACCACCCCGAGCTGCTCCGCGCGGCGCCGCCCGGCGCGCTCGGCTTGCTCGTTCGACTCAGCGGGGCGCGCATACACGTGCCGCTTGGAGAACTCCGGATGCGCCGGCTGACAGTGATAGCATTCCATGTAATTCTCGACGGCGAGTTTCCAGTTGGCATCGATGGCATAGAGCTCGCGATGCGCGACCTTGGCGCGGCTCCATCCATACACCCCGGCCGAGCGTCTCAAGGCCTCCTCGGCGCGCGCGAAGTCGAGCGGCTGCGCGGCGAAGGTCGTGAAGATCAATCCCTCGACCACGCGCACCGGCAGCGCTTTCAGCCCGAAGTCCTCGCGGCGAAACGATTCGCCCATCTGCCGGTCGCTGAGCAGATTCCCCTCGAGGTCGTAGGTCCACGCATGGTAGGGGCAGGTGAGCCGCCCCGCGGCGGCCCGCCCGGACTCGTCCGCACAGAGCCGCGAGCCGCGGTGCCGGCAGACGTTGAGAAGCGCCCGCACGGCCCCGTCCGCGCCGCGCACGAGGATGACGGACTCCGCCCCGAGGCCGACCACGCGGTAATCCCCGCTCCTGGGAATGCCGCTCGCGTGCCCCGCGCAGAACCAGTGCTTGAACAGCATGCGCTCGAGGTCATGCTCGAAGATCGCCGGGTCCGTGTAGAACTCGCGCGCGAGCGCATGGCCGGGGCGGCGCCGGGCGATGAGCGCATGCAATCGGCCGGCAATCGCGGGCTCGCAGGATTCGACCATCATGCCACCTCTCTCCCCTCCACGCCTCGCACCGGCATCACCACGCCCGCGAGCAGCAGCAGCGCCGCAGCGCTCAGCAGCACCGGCAGCCCGTGGGCCGGCCACCGATCCAGCACCAAGCCGCCGGCGCTCGGCCCGATGACCCCGCCCAGACAGTACACCATCACGAACACCGTGTTCGCGGTCGCAAGCGAGGCGCTCGGAAATTCGGCGCCGAGCAGCGCAACCCCCTGGCTGTAAAAGGCGTACAGCGTCCCGCCCCACACGAACAAGAGCGGCCAGAGCAGCGCGGGCGTCGCGAAGAACGGCTGCAGCAGCAGCGGCCCGAGGGCGCTGGCGAGCGCACACGCCCCGAGCAGCAGGCGGCGGCCGAATCGATCGGCCAGCAGCCCGATCGGCGCCTGCAGCACCACGTTGCCCGCCATGAACACCGCCAGCAGCAAAAGCGCGGTGCGCTCGGCGAAGCCGCTGCGCAATCCGAACAGCGGCAAGAGCGTAAGATCCGCCGATTCCACCAATCCGGCCACCAGCGCCGCCAGCATCACCAGCGGGGCGGCGCGGACCACGCCCATGAGCTCGCGCGGCGGCGTGAAGCCCTGCGGCACGCTCGCCGTGTTCTCGAGCGCCGCCAGCGGCGCCAGGGTGACGATCAGTGCGACGGCGCCGACGGCGAAGGGCAGCCAGCCGTGCGTGCCGGTGAATTCGAGCAGCGAGGGGCCCGCCACCGTGCCGAGCGAGAAGACCGTGCCGTACACGCCCATCACCGTGCCGCGGGCGTCGGCGCCGCTCACCGTGTTCAACCAGATCTCGCTCGCGATCCAGCTCAGGCCGAGGGTGCAGCCCGTGAGAAACCGCAGACAGAACCAGAACGGCACGCTCGCCATGAGCGGCATCAACGACAGGATCAGCGCGCCGCACGCGATGCCCAGCATGACGCTGCGCCGCAGGCCGAGCCGCGCGATGACCAAGGGATACACGGGGCCGAGAGCTATGACGGCAATGAGACTGGCGGAGGTGACGGCGCCGATCGCGAAACTCGAGCTGCCGCCCCGCTCGAGCACCAGCGCGATCAGCGGCGGCTGAAAGCCGAACGTCAATCCGACGCCCAGGCTGCTCGACAGCACGGCGAGCAGCGTCAGACGTCGCCGCTCATCCTTCAAGCGCCCGCTTCCCGTGCACGAGAGCGCGCGCGCGCCCCGCGATCGTGCAACTCACGCGTGCGCTCGAATCGTGCATCGGGGTCGAAAGCATCTGCGGCCTGGTCATCGAGTATCGCTTCGGTACTTCACGCGCAATAAACTTGCGTGGCAGTTAAGCCTATGTTACGAATTGGCTCTCGGTACCACAAGTGGATGGGTATCGGGTGCGGACGTGGAACGCGGGGATGCTGGCGGCGCGGGATTTGCATCAGGCGCATCGCGCGGTTTCGAGTTTCTTTCAGGGAGAACTTCGACAATGGTAAAAACCTCGTGCGCCGCGCAAGCGTCGGCACTCTCGCCTCCGGCTTTTTTCGCCTTCCTGGGCGCGACCCTGCTCGGTGCCGCACTGCTGTGCGGTCCGGCGACGGCCGACCCCGACCCGGCCGCCGGGCCGGCCGCCCCGGCCGCGGCTCCCGCCAAGAGCGGCAGCGAGCTCGAGGAGATCGTGGTCACCGCCGAGAAGCGCGAGTCGACCGTGCAGGCCACGGCGATCAGCCTGTCGGCGCTCAGCGCCACCGATCTGTCCCAGCAGAACATCCAGACGCCGGAGGATCTGGTCGGCAAGGTGCCCGGCATTTCGCTGCGCACCTCGGGTCCGGGTCAGACGGAGTACGAGGCGCGCGGCCTCTCGGCGGGCGGCGGCGCCGCGGCCACCGTCGGCTTTTACCTCGACGAGACGCCGATATCGGCCTCGGCCATTGCGCTCAACGGCCGCACCGTCATCGATGCCGACCTTTTCGATGTGAACAATGTGGAAGTGCTGCGCGGCCCGCAGGGCACCTTGTACGGCTCGGGCTCGATGGGCGGCACGATCAAGCTGGTCACCAATCAACCCAAGCTCGACACGTTCGACCTGGCGACCGACTCGACCCTGTCCCAGACATCCGGTCAAGGCAGCACCAACGGCAGCGGCAGCCTGATGCTGAACATACCGATCGGCGATATCGCGGCGCTGCGCACGGTCACCACCGCAAAGTACATCAGCGGCTGGATCGATCGTATCGTTGCCCCGCCCGGTGAGTTTCCGCCGCCGACCAATCCGGGCGGCACTGCCACGGCGCCGCCCTTGTGCGGCAGCATTTACTGCACACGCGGCGATGTCGCCGACATGCCCGTGCAGACGGTCGTGCGCGGTGTCAACCTGGAGCGCTTCGCGTCGGCGCGGGCGGCGCTGCTCGTGAAACCCACCGACGATCTGTCGGTCACGACAGAGCTCTTGTATCAGCGCATCGACGCCGACGGCTATGACGCCTATCAGCAGCAGCCCGGCACGCTGGCGATCTATCAGCCCTATGACCAGCCGGAGCCGTACTACGACTCCTTCAAGCTGGCGAGCCTGAAACTCGAGTACAACTTCGGCTTCGCCACGCTCACATCGGCCACGAGCTACACGGCGCGCTACGTCATGCAGTCGGAGGATGCCACCGAGGCTCTGCAGAACGTCTTCAACACCACGCACCTGGTCAACGGCGTTTACGTTGCGGATTACATCCAGAGCCTCTATGTCGAGGACGATCCAACCTCGCAGTTCGCCCAGGAAGTGCGCCTGACCTCGAAGGATTCAGGACCCTGGCAGTGGGTGGGCGGCCTGTATTACTCCAAGCTCGACTCCGGCTACATCACGCACAACCAGGAGCCCGGATGGGTGGGCGTGCTGTCGTGCGGCCTGGCGGCCGCGGCCGGTCCCGTCTCCGGCTCCTGTCCTGCCTCCGACGTGTATTCCGCCACCAGCCTGCTGCGCTATCCCAATCCGGCATTGCCCCCTTATCCCAACGCCCAGGCGGCCAATCCGAACGGCGTGGTATTCGACGATGTGAATGATGAGATCCTCAAGCAGGCCGCCATTTTCGGCGAGGCGACGTACAAGATCACGGATTCTCTCAAGCTGACGGGCGGAATCCGCGCCTACTACTTCCAGGTCAATTATCATGCCCAGCAGGCCGGCTTCGGAACGGCCTCGGGCAACCAGGACGCGCAGCTGATCACGCAGAGCTTCAACAACAATGCGACGCTGCCGAAGGTGAATCTTTCCTACGAGCCGACCCAGGATCTCACGGTATACGGCACGATCGCCAAGGGCTCGCGGCCCGGTGGCGTCAATCTGCCCCTGCCGCTGCCGAGCGCGGCGGTGCTCGCGATCAATCCGAGCGCCATCAACTGCGCCGCCGGCCCGGTCAGCGTGAGCTCGCAGCCGAGCTACTCGCCTGACTCGGTGTATAGCTATGAGATCGGCGAGAAGGCGAGATTCGACGATCGGCGCATCACCGTCAATTCGGACTTCTACTACATCAAGTGGGTCCATATCCAGCAGGTGCTCGACCTCACCTGCGTCTATCCCTACGATACCAACGCCGGCAACGCGAAATCCTATGGGCCCGAGGTCGAAGTGTCGGCCCTGCTGACTCCGGGACTGACGCTGGATCTATCCGGTGTCTACAACACGGCGATCATCAACGACCCGACGGCCGCCGCCATCGAATCGGGAATCCTGCCCGGAACGCGCGTTCTCAACGTGCCGCGGTACACGGGCAACGCGGCGGTGAACTATCACGTGCCGATCACCGACCAGTTGAGCGGCGCTCTGAACCTCACCGTCACCACGGTAGGCTCGGAGAGGGACCAATCCGGTTATCCGCAAATTCTCCCGCCGTACACGCTCACCGATGCGCGCGCCGGCATCAGCGGCGGCCATTGGGCCGCTTACCTGTTCGGTACCAACCTCACCAACAGGGTCGTGGAGGAGAGCATCAACAACACCAACTTTGCCTGGACCACCTACGCCATCACGCGCGTCTCGACCAATCAGCCGCGCACCATCGGTGTGGATTTCCAGTACAAGTATTAGCTCGCGGCAGCGGCAAATCCGGCGACACGCAGCCGCCGAATTGCGTACCATGAAGCCCTCCTTTCACGGCGGGGATGAGGGCTCATGACGTCGGCGCGCGAAACTGATCAGGATGCCGAGCAGCTGCGCGCGCTCGGCTATGTGTCGCACTTCGATCGCACCATGTCGAAATGGGAGAACTTCTCCCTCGGCTTCACCTACCTCTCGCCGGTGGTCGGCGTATATACGATCTTCGCCACCGCCTTCGTCACCGGCGGCCCCCCCATGTGGTGGACCTACATCGGCGTGGGGTTGGGACAGCTCCTGGTGTGCCTGATCTTCGGCGAGATCGTCTCGCAATTTCCGATATCCGGCGGCCTCTACCCCTGGGCACGCCGTTTGATGGGCAAGCGCTGGGCATGGATGGCCGGCTGGGTATACGGCTGGGCGCTGTGCTGCACGGCGGCCGGTGCGGCCACCGGAATCGCGCCGTTTCTCGCCCAGCTGTTCGGCATGCAGGCTACCCCCCTCGCGACCACCATCATTGCGCTCTCGCTCATCGGCGTGAGTACGCTGCTGAACCTGTCGGGTACCCGGCTCCTGGCGCGTGTGGCGATGTTCGGCTTCATCTGTGAGCTGGTGGGCGCGATCGTGGTGGGCGGCTACCTGTTGCTGTTTGCGCGCCATCAGCCGCTGAGCGTGCTCGTCAACACCACCTTCGTTCACACCCATGGCAGCTACTGGCCGGCGTTCCTCGCCTCCGCGCTCGCGGCGATGTTCTGCTACTACGGCTTCGAGGCCTGCGGCGACGTCGCCGAGGAGACCCCCGACCCGAGCCGCATGATCCCCAAGGCGATGCGCATGACCATCTACATCGGCGGAGCCGCGGCGATCTGGGTGTGCCTCGCGTTCGTGCTCGCGATTCCCGATATCGGCGCGGTGATCTCGGGCAGGGACACCGACCCGATCGTGACCCTGCTCAAGTCCGCCATGGGCGTCACCGGCTTTCGGGCGGTCATCCTGGTCGTGCTGGTATCGTTCGTCTCCTGCGTGTTGAGCCTGCAGGCGGCCGCCAGCCGGCTCACCTTCGCCTATGCGCGCGATCAGATGATTTTCGGCAGCAAGATCCTGAGCCGCATGTCCCCCGGCCACCACGTGCCCTCCAATGCGCTCATCGCCATGGGCGTGATTCCCGGGCTGATCGCGCTCTCGGCCCTGTGGCTGCAGGATGCCATCCAGACCATCATCAGCTTCGCGGCCGTCGGCATCTACATCGCATTCCAGATGATCGTGCTCGCCGCGCTCATTGCCCGCGCCAAGGGCTGGCGCCCCGCCGGCCCGTTCACCCTGGGAGCGTGGGGCGTGCTGGTGAACGTGCTGGCCCTCATCTACGGCGTCGGCGCGATCGTCAACATCCTGTGGCCGCGTCCGCAGACCGACGCCGATCCCTGGTACACGGTGTACGGCATGCTGGCGACCACGCTCGGCGTCGTCCTCCTCGGGGCGATCTACATGGTGCTCGCCAAGCCCTACGAGCGCGGGCACGCCCCGGCCGGCGATGCGCACCGGCTAGGGGTAGGGACCGGCGGTGGCGTCGTTGCCCCCATCGACGCTTAGGTTGGCGCCGGTGACGTAGCTCGCCGCATCCGACGCCAGGAAATGCACGCAACGCGCCACTTCGATGGGTTGTGCCAGACGGCGCATCGGAATGCCTGCGGCCAGCTCGCGCAGATTCGCGGCGCCGTCGCCGCCGCGGCTCGCCAGGATCTCATCGACCATGCGCGTGTGGATCTCGCCGGGGCATACCGAGTTGACGCGGATGTTGTCGGCCGCATGATCGAGGGCCATGCAGCGGGTGATCTGAACCACGGCGCCCTTGCTCGCGCAGTAGGCGACGTGGTTGCGCTCGCCGTTCAGGCCCCACTCCGAGGCGACGTTGACGATGACGCCCCCGCCCCGCGCCTTCATGTGCTTGACTGCCGCGCGGCTCAGATAGAACAGCGCATTGACGTTGACGGCCATGGTGTCGAGCCACTGCGCATCGGTGGTGTCGAGCGCATTCGCGGTGTAGAGGATGCCGGCGTTGTTCACCAGCACATCGAGTGCGCCGAGACGATCGACGGTGTCCTCGATCAGCCGCGCGCACGCCCCATCCGCCCGCAGATCGGCGGCGATGAACCGGGCGTTGCCGCCCGCCATGCCGATCGCATCGACGACTTGCCGGCCGCGGGCGGCGTCGCGCCCGCTCACCATGACGGCGGCGCCCGACTGGGCGAACACCCGCGCGCAGGCCTCGCCGATCCCGCTGGTCGAGCCGGTCACCAGCACCACTTTTGCGGCAAAGCTCACGGCGGCTTGCTCCTGGTCACGAGATTGAACACCACGCACGGGCGGGTCCGAAGGCGCTGAGTATAGTCACAGCCGGCGCGCACCGGATGCATGCCGGCACGGAAGGGGGAAGACATGGCTCGAGATCCCAAGCACGATGTCCTGTTCGAGGCGGTGAGACTCGGCCCGAAGCAGACGCGCAACCGGTTCTGGCAGACCTCCCACTGCGCGGGCCCGGGCGCCGAGCGGCCCGGCGCTCAAGCGCATCTGCGCGGCATGAAGGCCGAGGGCGGCTGGGGCGTGGTATTCACGGAGTTTTGCTCCATCCATCCCGAGTCCGACGAGTATCCCTTCACCTCCGCCCGCATCTGGGATGAGGGCGACGTGCGCAACCTCGGCTACATGTGCGAGATCGCCCACCGCCACAAGAGCCTCGCCGGCATCCAGCTGTGGTACAGCGGCGGCAATGCGCCCGGCCTGGAATCGCGGGAGGTCGGCCGCAGCCCGAGCCAGTGGCTGTCGCCCTTGTTCTCCACGCGCTCGGTGTACGGCTACGAGATGGACGAGCTCGACATCAAGACGGTCATCAACATGTACGTCGAGGCGGGCAAGCGGGCCGAGGCCGCGGGCTTCGATCTGCTCGAGGTCTCCGCCGGCGACGACACGTTGCCCATTCAGTTCCTGGAGCCGCGCTTCAACCGGCGCACCGACGGCTACGGCGGCAGCTTCGCCAACCGCTCGCGGTTCTTCGTCGAGCTGCTGCAGGCACTGAAGCGCCATCTCGGCGACCGCTGCGGCATCACCACCCGCTTCGAGATGGACACGCTGCACGGTCCCGAGGGCGTCGAGGCCCACGAGGACGGCGTGCGCCTGCTCGAGCTCCTGCGGCGCGAGGGGGTGGTCGACGCCGTGGCCCTGAAGATCGGCGACTACGCCGAATGGGGGGAGGATGCCGGAGTGTCGCGCTACCGCAAGTCCGGCTGGATGACGCCCTTCATCAAGCAGGGCAAATCCGTTCTCGGGCCGCACATACCGGTGGTGGGCAATGGGCGGCTCACCAACCCCGATGACATGGTCGCGCTGATCCGCGGCGGCGCGCTCGACATCATCGGCGCGGCCCGCCCCTCGATTGCCGACCCGTTCTTGCCGACCAAGATCTCCGAGGGTCGCCTGGAGGATATCCGCGAGTGCATCGGCTGCAACATCTGCGTCTCGAAGTTCCAGCAGGGCGGCCAGATCATGTGCACCCAGAACATGACCATCGGCGAGGAGTACCGGCGCGGCTGGCATCCGGAGAAGTTTCCGCAGACCAAGAGCCCCTGCAGCGTGCTGGTCGTCGGCGCAGGCCCGGCGGGGATGGAGTGCGCTCGGGTGCTGGGCGAGCGCGGCTACACCGTCCATCTGCGCGAGGCCGAGCGCGAGCTCGGCGGCCACTGGAGATCGATCGTGACGCTGCCCCGGCTGGCGGAGTGGGGACGCGTCATCAGCTATCGGGAGACCCAGCTGCGCAAGCTCAAGAAGAACGTCGAGGTGCATACCGGCGTCGGCCGGATGAGCGGCGACGAGGTGCTGCGCTACGGCGCCGACCGGGTGGTCATCGCCACGGGCTATCACTGGTCGAGCGACGGCCGGGGTGCGAACTACGGACCGATTCCGGGCGCCGACGCTTCCTTGCCGCACGTGCTCACCCCCACCCAGCTCATGCAGGGCAAGAGCGTGCCCGGCAATCGCGCGCTGGTTCTCGATGGCGATGGGCATTTCATGGGAATCGCGCTCGCCGAATTGCTCGCCAATCTCGGCAAGGAAGTCACCTACGTGTGCGATGCCTCCGACGTGGCCGAGTACGGCACCTTCACCATGGAAGCGGGCAACAACAAGCGCCTGCTGTTCGAGAAGGGCGTGAAGACCTATTGCAACCACTGGATCGAGCGCATCGAGCCCGATCGCGTGCGTCTCACCTACCTGTACAAATTCGGGCCCGATCTCACCGCTCCGCGCTCGGGCTCGGTGCCGCGCCGGGACAACGGCGGGGAATTCGATCTGCCGGTCGATGCCGTCATCCTCGTCACTTCGCGCCATTCGGAGGATCGCCTGTGGCGCGAGCTCAAGGCACGCAAGGCCGAATGGGCCGCGAACGACATTCAGGCCATTTTTCGCGTCGGCGACTGCAAGGCTCCGGTCCAGCTGAACCAGGCGATGTGGGACGCGCATCGCCTGGCGCGCGAATTTGATGGCCCTCATCCCGCCTATCCGCTACCGTGGATACGTGAACGGCAGCTGTGGGGAGGCGATACCATTCCCAGGCTGGGCGATTCGCGCCCGAACGTGGAAGCGGAGTGATCGAGCTCGGCCCAGAACCTCGAGTCCGAAGGTGCAAGTGATGGTTCAGACGAACCCGACGACGGCGATTTCCGGCAAGAACGAGCTCAGCCGTTCCCTCAAGGGCCGCCATCTCACGATGATCTCCATCGGCGGCATCATCGGTGCCGGGCTGTTCGTGAGCAGCAGCACGTCCATCCTGCGCGGCGGACCGGCGAGCTTCATCAGCTACGCCATTTGCGGCCTGCTGATTCTCCTGGTGATGCGCATGCTGGGAGAGATGGCGACCGCGCTTCCCCACGTACGCTCCTTCACCGAGTTCGCGCGCGCGGGTTTGGGCGAGGGCGCGGGCTTCGTGATCGGCTGGCTCTACTGGTACTTCTGGGTGCTGGTGGTCCCCGTCGAGGCGATCGCCGGAGCCAAGATCCTCGCGCACTGGCTGCCCGTGCTCACGCCGCTGCAGATCGGGCTCGGGCTCATGGCCATCATGACCGGCGTCAACCTGATGTCCGCCCGCTCCTATGCCGAGTTCGAGTTCTGGTTCGCCTCGATCAAGGTGGCTGCCATCATCGTCTTCATCGCCATCGCCGCCTCGTTCGCCTTTGGCTGGACCTCCCCGCATGGCGCGACGTTCGGCAACCTCTCCGCCTACGGCGGGTTCACGCCCAACGGCTGGGTCGCGGTGCTGGCCGCCGTACCCACCGTGTTCTTCGCCATGACCGGCGCCGAGATCACCACCATCGCGGCCGCCGAGTCGGCACAGCCGGGCCGTGCGGTCGCGCGCATGGGCAGCGCGGTCATCTGGCGCATCCTGATGTTCTATGTCCTCTCCGTGTTCCTGATCGTATCGGTGACGCCCTGGAACAGCGTTCGCTCCGGAGAGTCGCCCTTCACCCTCGCGCTCGACACCATGCACGTACCCTGGGCGGGCGACATCATGACGGTGATCATCCTCACCGCGGTGCTTTCCTGCTTGAACTCGGCCTTCTATGTGAGCTCGAGGGTGCTGTTCATCCTCGCCGACCGCGGCGACGCCCCGCAACTGCTGGTGCGGCTCAACCAGCGGCGCGTGCCGGTGGGCTCCGTGCTCATGGGCGCCGTGGCCGGATTCCTCGGAATCATCGCGGCCACCGAAGCGCCGCAGGCGGTATTCGATTTTCTGGTGAGCTCCTCCGGGGCGCTCATCGTCTACGTGTACATGACCATCTGCGTCGCGCAGATCGCGCTGCGCAGGCGGCGCGATCGCGCCGGCGAGCCGCTGCCCGCCGTTCAGATGTGGCTGTTCCCCTGGCTCAGCTATGCCGCGATCGCCGCCATGGGCGCCGTGCTCATCGCCATGGCTTTCACGCCCGCCATGCAGCAGGATTTCAAGGCGAGCCTGCTCACGCTGATCGTCGCCGTGGTCGCGTACTGGATCGTCAAGCGCGCGCGTCAGCCGCGCGATGCCACCTCCCCGGCCCTGTAGAGACGCCGCATTTCGCGTCCGGCGGCCCGCTTCAATGAGGCGGACGCCCATGTTAGGCTCATCGATCTTGCATCTCATCGCGGGCATACGGAGCGCGGTGGCCGGGCGGCGGCTCGCGGTCATCCGCACCCGTCGGGAGTGGGCTCGGCCATGACGATCGATGTGACGACCACCGCGCCATTGCTCCATGGGCACGTCTTTCTCGGTGCCGGCCACGAGCGCAGCGAGCGCAAGTCCTGGACGGTGATCTGGCTTTGCGGCGCGATGATGTGCGCCGAGATCGTCGGCGGACTGCTGTTCGGATCGATCGCGCTGGTCGCGGACGGTCTGCATATGAGCACCCACGCGGGCGCGCTGCTGCTCGCCGCCCTTGCGTACCGCTACGCTCGCCGGCACGCCGAGGACAGCGACTTCACGTTTGGCACCGGCAAGCTCGGCGATCTCGCCGGCTTCACCAGCGCCATCGTCCTGGCCATGATCGCGATCCTGATCGGCTGGGAATCGGTGCTGCGCTTTCTGGCGCCGGTCACGATCCATTTCGCCGAGGCGATCCCGATTGCCGGCGTCGGCCTCGCCGTCAACATCGCGAGCGCGTGGCTGCTGAGCGGCGGCGACCACGCTCACGGCCATGGCCACGCGCACGGCCACGATCACCCCGACGATCACCCCCACGATCACCCCCACGATCACCCCACCCCCTCCGGCGAGCTGATCTTCGAGGCTTGCGAGGAGGCCGGGCCGCCCCGCGGCCGCGGCGCGGCGGGGCGCGACAACAACATGCGCGCGGCCGTCATCCACGTGATGGCCGACGCGGCCGTATCGGTGCTCGTCATCGTCGGCCTGCTGCTGGCGCGCACGTTCGGGTGGCTGTGGATGGATCCGCTCGCCGGCATCATCGGCGCCTGCGTGATCGCCAGCTGGTCCTACGGACTGATTCGCGACACGGCCGCCATCCTGCTCGACCGGATTCCCGACAGCCGCTTGGCCAGGGATTTGCGGCGGACGATCGAGAGCGACGGCAGCACCCTCGCCGATCTGCATCTCTGGCGGCTCGGACCGGGGCACCTGGCAGCCATCGTGTCGGTGTGTCCGAGAGAGCGCCGCGGCGCGGATTATTATCGGGCGAAAATGGCGCGCTTCACCTCCCTGTCGCACGTGACCATCGAGATTCAAGAGATGCCCCGCCCATGAGCTGCAGGCGCGCGGCGAGCCGTGCAAGATCCGGACGTCCCTCTGGAGCGCGGGCGGCACCGCGGCCTCCCCTGACCGCGGCCTCCCCTGACCGCGGCCTCCCCTGGCCGCATTCCCGGCCCCTGGGGTGCAAAGAACCGCGGCGAATAAGCTGCTGACGATTCATCATTTCCGCGCGAGCCGGATTCGGAGGAGCATGCCCCCAAGGTCGCCGCGCAAGCTGCGGCTCACCCTGAAGTCAAGTGAAATAAATTGAATCGGGGCTCATAAAGTGTACGTCGCGTTTCGCGCGCGTTTTGGCAGACTGGAATCGTGCCTCGCGGCGACGCCGCGCAGGCCAAATGGTTTAGGAGAATCTCGCGCCGGCAAGCCAGCCAACTCCCCCGTCGGTGCGATAATCCGGCGGCGTGGCCCTGAAAAGGACCACGCCGTTTTTTATTTCCGCGCTGCACGCCCCAGCCATTGGCCGCCCCTAATCTCGGTGGCACCCATCGGAGAAGCCATGTCGATAGAGAGACTGCACGTCGGACCGCGAATGTCCCAAGTGGTGATCCATGACAAGACGGTCTATCTGGCGGGGCAGGTATCGTCCGACGCACACGGCAAGAGTGTCGCCGAGCAGACACGGGAGATCCTCGCGACCATCGATGCGCTGCTGCGCGAGGCGCAGACCGACAAGACCCGGCTCCTGTCGGCGACGATCTGGCTCACCGACATGGCGAGCTTCCCGGAGATGAATCGAGAATGGGAGCAATGGGTTGCGCCGGGCGCCGCGCCGGCACGGGCCACCGTCCTGTCCCCCGAGCTCGCGGGGAGCGACTACAAGATCGAGATCGGGATCATCGCCGCCCGGCCTTGATCATCGCCCGTGCGCACGTTTCGCGGAAACGTCGTCACGTGGCGTCGGAGCAGCCTCGAATCCGCGAAGCTCGACGAGCTAGCCTAGCGCTCGAACTTGGTCGACAGGATGATCGAGGAGGTGGTGCGCTCGACGCCGTCCAGCGCGCCGATGCGGTCGATGACCGCGTCCATTTCGGCGACGGAGGCGGTCGCGGCGACGGCGATCAGGTCGGCGTCGCCGCTGACCGAATGCAGGACACGCACCTGCGCAATGGCCTTGAGCGCTGCGCTGACGGCACGCGACTCTTTCGGCCCTACCTTGATCATCACGTGGGCCCGTACCGCGCCCAGGTCGAACTCGGGCGCGAGGCGCACGCAGTAGCCGACGATCACCCCTTGCTTCTCCAGCCGCTCGATGCGGCTCTGGACGCTGGTACGCGAGCGACCCACTCGCCGGGCGAGCTCTGCGGTGGGGGCTCGCCCGTTCTCGCGCAAGGCGAGCAGCAGCTCCTGGTCGATGGCATCCATACATTTCGCCTTTTTTTGCCTTCTTTTTGCCTAATTGTACCTTAAAAATAACGTATTTGGACCTTATATTCGACAGGGTGGTCGGCAACAATGCCCGATCGAGGCGGCATTGCCTCGAGGCTTGGGTATGCGGGAGGCTTGGGTATGCAGCAGCGCATCGCAGTGGTGGGGGCGGGGAAGATCGGCTCGATGATCGCGGAGCTCTTGATGGGCTCGCGCGACTATGCCGTGACGGTCATCGACCGGTCGCAGGCGGCTCTCGACCGCCTCGAGACCGCGGCGCCGGTCGTCAAGGTGGCGGCGGACATCACTCAGGGCGACGCCTTGCGCCGGGTCCTCGAGGGTAAATATGCGGTCTTGAGCGCTGCCCCTTATCACGCCACGCGCCTCATCGCGGAGGCGGCGAAGGATGCCGGCGCGCACTATCTCGATCTGACGGAGGACGTCGCGAGCACGCGCGCCGTCAAGCAGCTGGCCGCGGGAGCTCGCACCGCCTTCATCCCGCAGTGCGGGCTCGCCCCCGGCTTCATCACCATCGTCGCGAGCGATCTGGCTTCGCACTTCGAGGAGCTGCAAGACGTTCGCATGCGGGTGGGGGCGCTGCCGAAATTCCCGTCGAACGCCCTCAACTACAATCTCACCTGGAGCACGGACGGGGTCATCAACGAGTACTGCGAGCCGTGCGAGGCCATCGTGAACGGACAGCGGCGCGAGACTCAGGCACTCGAGGAGCTCGAGGAGTTTTCGCTCGACGGCGTGCTCTATGAAGCCTTCAATACCTCCGGGGGGCTCGGTACGCTGTGCGAGACCCTGCAGGGCAAGGCTCGCAACCTCAACTACCGCACCATCCGCTATCCGGGCCATGCGGCCATCATGAAGGCGCTGCTCAACGATCTGCGGCTGCGCGACCGGCGCGAGCTGCTCAAGGACATCCTCGAGAACGCGGTGCCCATCACGCTCCAGGACGTGGTCATCATCTTCGTCACGGTGAGCGGCAAGCGCGCGGGCCAACTGGTGCAGGAGACCTACGCCAACAAGGTCTATGCCGCGCCGATCGGCGGCCGCGTCCGCAGCGCCATCCAGATAACCACCGCAGCCGGAATCTGCGCGGTGCTCGACCTGTTGAGAGAGGGATATCTGCCGCAGTCCGGACTCATCAAGCAGGAGGAGATCGCTCTCGAGGCGTTCCTCGCCAATCGATTCGGACGCGCCTATGCGCTGCCGGCGCTGGCCGCGTCGAATGCAGCCTGAGCGCCCGAGCCATTTTGAGGCGCGCGCCCGCTATTCGGCGGCATCGCCGCTCGAATCCCTCACGCGGTACGCCACGCCTCCCTGCGAGTCGATCAGGCGCCGCCGCAGCAGCCATTCGCGAGCATCCTCGGCGTCCTCGGCAAACCAGCGCGAGGCGCTGCCCAGGCGAAAGCTGTAGCCCCAGTCGTCCATGTCGCGGCAGATGCGCTGCGCGCCGACGTGCGGCAGCTCCCGCGCCAGCAGGATCTGCAGGTAGCACACCGCGCTTTCCTCGGCATCGTCGCCGCCCGCATCCGTATCGAGCCCGGCCCGCCGCTCGGGAGTCATGCAGATGAAGTGCGCGCTTTCGTGCAGCACCGAGTGCAGCGGGGTGTCGAGGCGGGCGTGGATCCTCGAGCCGATCAATCCCGCCTCGCGCTCGCCCCAGTAGGATCCGGGAATGACTTGCCCGGGCGCCGCCAGCACGAGCTCCAGGCCGAAGCGGTCGAGCAACATGCACAGCGCCAGCCGATCGATTGCGTTGACCAGCAGCACACGATGCTCCCGGGGGCTGCTACTTCTTCAGATGCGTCAGACGATGCATGGCCAGCGACGCGAGGTCGCGCGCCATCTGCGCGCGCAGCATGTCGGCCTCGTGCTCCTTGGCGAGCAGCACGTTCTCCTCGAAGCTGTAATCCCGGGACAAGGTGATGGTCTGCGGCGCGAGGATCTCGGTGTCCGGGCCCTTGACGTCGAAGGTCACGGTGTAGCGGATCTCGTAATCCGTCGGGATGTTGCGCGCCGAGACCGCCAGGGTGCGCTGCTCGAGGAAGTCCTTGGTCACCTCGATGGTCGCGGTGGCATCCTGGCGGCCGACCTGCAGTTGCGCGCCCGAGCTCTTCAGCTCGCGCTCGAACTCGCGCGCGAAATCCGTATAGGGGTCCTTCACCGAGAGGTAGGGCTTGGCCAGCACCGGCGGCAGGGGCTCGCTGCCGGCGAGCCGGAAACCGCAGCCGCCGAGGGCGAGCAGCGCCGCACCCGTCACCGCCGCCGCGCCCGTCACCGCCGCCGCGCCGCGCCGCGCCATCCTACACGACCACGTTCACGAGCTTGCCGCGCACCACGATCACCTTGCGCACCGGCGCGCCGCCCACGAACTTCTGCACGTGCGGATCGGCGAGCGCCGCCGCGCGCACCGCCTCATCCTCCGCCCCCGCGGGAACGCTGATGTGCGCGCGCAGCTTGCCGTTCACCTGCACGACGATCTGCACGCTCTCCTGCTCGAGCGCGGTCGCATCCACCGCCGGCCAGCGCTCATCGATCAGCGCGGTGGAGTGTCCGAGAGCGTGCCACATCGCGTGGGTGGCGTGCGGGATGATGGGCGACAGGCACAGCACGGCGATCTCGAGCGCCTCGTGCATGACGGCGCGGTCCGAGGGCGCGGCCTGCGGGAACTTCGCGAGCGAGTTCAGCAGCTCCATCACCGCCGCGATCGCGGTGTTGAAGGTGCGGCGGCGCCCGATGTCGTCGGTGACCTTGGCGAGGGTGTGGTGCGCCTGACGCCGGACGGCGCGCTGCGACTCGGTCGCCGCGGCCTTCTCGAGGGCCGGCGCGGCGCCCGCCGACACATGCTCGTGCACGGCCCTCCACAGCCGCTTGATGAATCGATAGGCGCCCTGCACGCCCTCGTCGGACCATTCGAGCGTCTGCTCAGGCGGCGCGGCGAACATGGTGAACAGCCGCGCGGTGTCCGCACCGAATTCATCGACCAGCGCCTGAGGGTCGACGCCGTTCTTCTTCGATTTCGACATCGTGACGATGCCGCCCGACTCGACCTCGCGGCCGTCCTCCCGCAGCACCGCGCGGCGTCCGCTGAGATCGATCTGCACCTCGACCTCGGAGGGGCTGAAGTACTCGATCCGTCCCGAGGAGGACTTCCAGAAGAAGGCCTCGTTGAGCACCATGCCCTGCGTGAACAGATTCGTGAACGGCTCCTTGAAGGCGACGGCCCCGAGCTCGCGCAGCACCCGGGTCCAGAACCGGGCGTACAGCAAATGCAGGATCGCGTGCTCGATACCGCCGATGTACTGGTCCACGGGGGCCCAGTAATGCACGCGCGCATCGAGCATGGCGCGCTCGTTGTCGCTGCAGGCGAAGCGCAGGAAGTACCACGATGAATCGACGAAGGTGTCCATGGTGTCGGTCTCGCGCCGCGCCGGACCGCCGCAGCGGGGACAGGCGCATGCGAGGAAGGCCTCGTCCTTGAGCAGCGGGTTGCCGCTTCCGTCGGGCACCAGATGCTCGGGCAGGAGCACCGGCAGATCCTCATCCGGCACGGGCACGGTGCCGCACGCGGAGCAATGGATCATGGGGATGGGACAGCCCCAGTAGCGCTGGCGCGAGATGCCCCAATCGCGCAGCCGCCAGGTCACCTGCTTCCCGCCGAGCCCGAGCCGCTCGAGATCCGCGGCCACCGCGGCGGTCGCGCCCTGAAAGTCCAGTCCGTCGTACTTGCCCGAATGGATGCACCGGCCGTGCTCGCTGTACCACGGCTGCCACGCCGCGGTGGAGTACTCGCGCCCCTCGACCGCGATCACCGGCTTGATCGGCAACCCATACTTTTTCGCGAACTCGAAGTCGCGCTCATCGTGCGCGGGCACTCCCATCACGGCGCCCTCGCCGTAGCTCATGAGCACGTAGTTGCCCACCCACACAGGGACCGGCTCGTCGGTCAGCGGATGGCGCACGGCGAGGCCCGTGTCCATGCCTTTTTTCTCCTGCGTCGCGATCTGCGCCTCGACGGCCGGACCGCGCTTGCACTCCTCGATGAAGGACTCGAGTCGCGGGTTGCCCGCCGCCGCGAGCACGGCGAGCGGATGCTCCGCCGCCACGGCGCAGAAGGTCACGCCCATGACGGTATCCGCGCGCGTGGTGAACGCATGCAGCACGCCCGTGGCGTGCACCGCGCCCGCGCGCCCGCCCGGCGCTTCGGCGCGCGCCTCGTAGGGAAAGCCGATGCGTACGCCCTCGCTCTTGCCGATCCAGTTCGCCTGCATGGCGCGCACGCGGTCGGGCCAGCCCTGCATGCCCCGCAGCGTCTCGAGCAGATCGTCGGCGTATGCCGTGATCTTGAGGTAATACATCGGAATCTCGCGCCGCTCGATGAGCGCGCCGGTGCGCCAGCCGCGTCCGTCGATGACCTGCTCGTTGGCGAGCACGGTCCGATCGACCGGGTCCCAGTTGACCACGCCGGTCTTCTGATAGGCGATGCCCCGCTCGAGCATGCGCAGGAACAGCCACTGATTCCAGCGGTAATAGTCGGGGCGGCAGGTGGCGAGCTCGCGGCTCCAGTCGAGCGCGAAGCCGAGCGACTTGAGCTGCGCCTTCATGTGGGCGATGTTGTCGTAGGTCCACTTCGCCGGCGGCACGCCGTTGTCGATGGCTGCGTTCTCCGCCGGCAGGCCGAACGCATCCCAGCCCATCGGCTGCAGCACGTTCCTGCCGTTCATGCGCATGAAGCGGGTGAGCACGTCGCCGATGGTGTAATTGCGCACGTGCCCCATGTGCAGCCGCCCGCTCGGGTAGGGAAACATCGACAGGCAATAATATTTCTCGCGCGCCGGGTCCTCGGTGACCTCGAAGCTGCGATTCTCGTTCCAGTAGCGCTGTGCCTCCGCCTCGATCCGGGAGGGCTCGTATCTTTCTTGCATGGTCGTGCGCCAGAATACCTTAAGATGCGCAGTCGCCGCGAACTGTAAGAATCGCCAAAAGTGAGAGCCCCCAATTTCTACGCCGGCCTCGGGCTGGTCACCTTCAGCGGCTGCCTGTGGTTTCTGGCCTGCACCCCGTTCGACCTGTCGGCGCTCGCCTGGGTGGCCGCCGTGCCCATGCTCGCCGCAGTGGACCGCGCGCCGACGTTTCGGCAGGCGCTCTTTCTGGGATGGTGGGCCGGGGTGGTGGAGACGGCAGGCGGGTTTTACTGGCTCATCGAGACCATGCGCCGGTTCGCCGACTTCCCCTGGATCGGCGCGGCTCTGGTGTTCTTCGTATTCTGCGCCGCGCGCGGACTCATCTTCCTGCTGTTCACCGCCGCGGTCGTCGGCATCCGGCGCCGGGCGAAGATCCCGCTTGCGCTGCTCGCGCCGCCGGTGATGGCGGTCTGCGAGCTCGTGGTCCCGCAGGTGTTTCCCTGCGGCCAGTGGATCTCGCAGGCGTGGCAGCCGCTGGTCATCCAGATCGCCGAGATCACCGGGCCGCTGGGCGTCACCGCCTTGCTCATGGTGGTGAACGGCGCGCTTTACGATCTCATCGACGCGCCGCGCGCCGCGCGCTGGCCGCTGATCGGCGCCGCCTCGGCGCTCGCGGCGGCGCTGCTCTTCGGCGCGGTGCGCATGCGCGAGGTGGACGATGCCCTGGCGCGCACCACCTGGCTGAAGATTGGATTGGTCCAGCCGAACATCGCCTACACGGCGGACGGGGAGATCTCCGCCGAGGAGGCGCTGCGGCAGCTGACCGCGCTGCAGGAGCAGAGCCGCCGGCTCGTGAAGCTCGGCGCCGATCTCGTGGTCTGGAGCGAAGGCAGCTATCCGGTGACGCTGCCGCGCGACCTCACCGCCGATTTCACCGAGGATTACGTGGGCATGATCCGGCGCGGCATCACCAAGCCCCTGGTGATCGGCACGAGCACCTACGACGCCAAGCGCGACAAGGCGTACAACTCGGCGATCCTCATCGAGACCAACGGCAACTTCGCGGGCCGCTACGACAAGGTGCGCCTGCTGGCCTTCGGCGAATACATTCCCGGCATCGAGTATTTCCCATGGCTGGCGAAGCTGCTGCCGGCGGGCGCGGGCAGCTACACGCCCGGCGCGGGACCTGTCCTGCTCGAGCTGCACGGGCCGGGCGGGGTGCCGTGGGCGCTCGGCCCGGTGATCTGCTACGAGGACATCCTGCCGGGCTATCTGCGCCGCGTGGGCGCGCTGCATCCCAACCTGCTCGTGAATTTGACCAGCGATTCCTGGTTCGGTGCGGGCTCTGAGCCCTGGGAGCACCTCGCGCTCGCGGTCTTCGCCACGGTGGAGCTGCGCGTCGCCATGGTGCGCGCCGTGAATTCCGGGGTGTCGACGCTCATCGATCCGAACGGACGCGTGGTCGTCAAGACTTATGCGGACGATCCGTACCGCCATCCGCGTCCCGCCGACGGCGTGCTGGTGACGGCGCCGCGCATGCAGGGCGGCGATACGCTCTACGTCCGCTATGGCTACTGGTTCCCCTGCCTGTGCCTTGCGGGCATTGCGGTCATGGCCGGATGGGCCGTGAAACGCAGGGCGCGCGGCGCGCCTTGAGGGCGCGGCGGCCGCGGCTTCTCAGCCCGAGGACGATCCGGGAAACTTGCTGGTCTCGGCGCTGGTCGGCTGCCATGCCACCTTGTCCGCAAGCCACACCTCCGCCGCCGGCGGGAAGATGCTCGGATCATCGAGCGAGGCCGTGGTGATGTCGATCGTGTCTGGACTGTGGCTGGTCGCGTAGCTAAGTCCCGTGCCGCAGCGGCCGCAGAATTGCCGCGTCACGTGAGGCGAGGAGTGATAGATCGCCGGCTCCCCGGACAGCACCTGGAACTGCGCCAAGCCGACGGTGATCCATGCCATGGCGGCCGCGCCGCTCGCGCGCCGGCAGCTCTCGCAGTGGCACACGACCGAGGATGAGGGCACCCCGCTCAGGCGATAACGCACGGCTCCGCACAGGCAGCCGCCTTCAATCATCGAAGTCGCGATCCTCGCAGCGATGCACGCGCAGCATGCAGCTAGCCGGCCGCCCCCGTGAGCCGTTCCAGACGGTCCGCCTTGATCCGCAGGGCGCCCGCCGCCGTTTGCACGGTGAACACGACGTCGCCCAGGAACGTCTGGGTCTGCTCGTCGTCGACGATCACGCGAGCCGACTGCACTCGATTCCTTTTGCGCGCCCCGGGCCCGGCCTCATCCATGCGCGCCGGAGCCGCGTCGGCCGTGAGCTCGAGCACCAGCTGGTCCGCGCGGATCTGAATCGGCGCCGCAGTGCCCATGACGCGGATGCGCACATCGCCGCTCAGCCGCATCGCCTCCACCTCGCCGTTCGCATAGCTGGGGAGCGCAACGGCGTTGTCCGCGGAGAATGCCGATACGGCGCCCACCGGAATCGTGACCGTCGCCTCGTGGCTGCCACGGATGACGAGCGTCTCGGGTCGCGCGTCGCCGGGAGCGATGCTGGCGGCGGCCGCGCAGGCCGTCCCGACGCACACCGCGGTGCTGACGAGCAATGAGGCGAACTTCCGCATGAGACTCCCTTTGGCTGGCGCCGGCACGCATGATCCGTGGAGGGCGCGGGCAATGCAACAGCCCGGGGGCAAAGTTGTGGATTCATGAAGTAAAGTTATGCAAAGCGCCGCCGGGCCGAGCGCCGCAGCCTGCGTGCGAGCGCTTTCAGGACGACGACGAGCTCCTCGACCTTGAGTACCGCAGCGCACACCAGAAACACCCCGCCCGCGACCGCAATCGTGCCGATCAGGGCCAGCCCTTTGCTCCACAGAGCCTGTGTCGCCCAGTTGGCCAGCAACCAGCGGTTCGACAGTGCGCAGACCCCGCCGAGCGCTGCCCCCGCCACCGCGATCTTGCCGAGCGTCGCCAGCAGGCGCCGCGACTCGAGACTCCCGAGCTGGCGGTGCATGAGCACATACAGCATCGAGAAGTTGCAGGTCGCGACCAGGCCCGTGGAGAACGCGAGCCCACGGTGTCCCCAGCCGAGACGGAAGGTGAATATCCAGTTGAAGATGAGATTCAGGCCCACGGCGAGGAAGCTCACGATCATCGGCGTCTTGCGCCGATCGAGGGCATAGAAGGCGTTCACCAGCACCTTGAGGGCGGCGTAGCCCGAAAGCCCGATGGCATAGAAGCGCAGCGCCCCGGCCGCCTGCGCCGCCTCGCGCGCATCGAAGCGCCCATGCTGGTAGATCACCGAGATGATCGGCTCGGCGAGCATCATCAGGCCGATGGTCGATGGGATGGTCAGCAAGAACATGAGCCGCATGGCGCGGGCGAGCTCGGCGCGAAACGTGCCCATGTCGCCGGCGATGACCAGCCGCGACAGGAGCGGCAGCGTCACCGTGCCGAGCGCGACGCCGAACAGGCCGAGCGGCAGCTGCATCAGCCTGAAGGCGATGGCGAGCCAGAATATCGCGCCGTTGCCGAGCGTGGAGGCGAACATCGAATTGATCAGCACATTGATCTGGGTCGTGCTCGCCGCGATCACGGCGGGTCCCATCAACGCGAGAATGGCCATGACGCCCGGATCGCGCCACTGCATGTCGGGCCGGAAGCGGTAGCCCAGGCCGTGCAGGGCCGGCAGCTGAACGGCGAGCTGCAGGCCGCCGCCGATGAGCGTGCCGAAGGCGAGCCCGATCAGGGCGCGCGGCCCGAATTGCGGATCGATCATCGCCCCCAGCGCGACGCCGCCCACGATCGATCCGATGTTGAAGAAACTCGAGGCCATCGCCGGCCTGCCGAAGATGCTCTTCGCGTTCAGCATGCCCATCACCAGCGCTGCGGCGGAGACGAGCAGGATGAAGGGAAACATGGTGCGGGTGAGCGAGGCGGTGAGCGCCGCCTTGCGCGGGTCGAACCCCGGCGCGAGAACCGCGACCAGCTGCGAGGAGAAGATCATGCCGAGCGCGCACAGCCCGCCGAGCACCACCACGGTGAGCGTCGCCACCTTGTTCGCGAGCCGCCATGCGGCGTGATCGCCCTCGCGTGCGATGGTCTTCGAGAACGTCGTGACGAAGGCGGTCGACAGGGCGCCTTCGGCGAACAGGTCGCGCAGCAGGTTCGGAATCCGGAACGCCGCCGTGAAGGCGTCCATCGCGCCGCCGCCGCCGAACAGCGCCGCGCAGACCAGCTCTCGGGCCAATCCGAGCAGGCGGCTGCACATGACTGCGGCGCCGATGACACCCGCCGCTTTGGTATTCAAGCGTTCGGTGCGCGAATCGGGAGCAATGACGTCGGCGGCGACCAGTGAGGGGTCGGGATGCTTGGGCGGGCTGGACCTTGAGCTCATGAACACCCGGCGGCCGGAAGAGGCGGCGTAGTGTACCGCGTCCAGGCGCCTCAGGATCGAGGGCGCGCGCGCCCGCTCATCGGCGAGGGCGGCGGCCGGCGGTGGCGGGGCGGGCGGTGATCTTGCGGATCGCCTCGCTCAACGAGCGCGCCGCCTCGTCATAGCCCTTCCAGGCCGAGCTCCTCTGCAGCAAGCCCGGACCCGTGCGCACGGTGAACCTCTGCGGGTCGAGGCCGCTCTTCACCTGCGGCCAGTCGATGGGCATGGAGACCGGCGCGCCCGCACGGGCGCGCGGCGACAGCGGCGCAACGGCGGTCGCGGTGCGATCGTTGCGCAGATAGTCGAGGAAGATGCGGCCCGCGCGCTGGCTTTTCGACATGGTATCGAGATACTTGCTCGGGCTGTCCTGCATCATCTGAGCACAGACGACGTGCGCGAAATTCTTCGCAGCCGGCCACATGACCGCGTGCGCGGGTCCGCCCAGCAGCGGCGTCACCACGTGCAGCCCCTTGCCGCCGGTGGTCTTGCAGAACGATTCGAGCCCCACCGCCTTCAGGCGCTTGCGCATCTCGATCGCGGCCTCGATCACGGCATCGAATTTCACGTCCGGCGCCGGATCGAGATCGAATATCAGACGGCCGGCGAGCTCGGGCTGGTACGGCGCACAGTTCCACGGATGCAGCTCGAGCGCGCCGATCTGCGCGACGGCGGCGAGCGCCTCGAGCCGGTCGATCTGTACGTACGGCGCGCGGTCGCCCTTCACCTTCACCAGCGTGAATAACGGCGACATGCCTGCCATCGCGTGGCGCTGAAAGAACTGCTGCCCCTGCAACCCGTCGGGAGCCCGCACCAGCGAGCAGGGCCTGCCCTCGAGGTGCGGCAGCATCCAGGCGCCGACGCTCTCGAAGTAGCGCGCCAGATCGAGCTTGGTCACGGCACGTCCGTCCCCGGCGTCCGGCCAGAGGGGCTTGTCGGGCTTGGAAATCGCGACGCCCATGACGGCGCCGCCGCCCGCCGCCTTCTCCGCGCGAGCGATGCGCTTCGCCGCCGTCTTCACCTTCTCGTTGGACCGGCTGTCCGCGGCACCGGTCGGCGACGGCACCTCGGCCACCACCTCGCGCGCGGATTTGTCCAGGCGCAATCCTTTGAATGCCGCCTGGCGGATCATGCCCGACCCGGTCCATCCCGCGAACCCGATCTCGGCCACGAGCTCGGGCTCGAGCCAGCGCACATTGCGCTCCTGGCGCGGAGCATTCTCCCCGCCGAAGGGACTCTGGCCGGTCGTCAGCGCCTTCAGCCGCGGCAGCAGCTCCTGGATGGTCCTGCGCGTGTAGCCGGTGCCGATGCGTCCGACATAGACCAGATGTCCGTCTCGATTGACGCCTGCGAGCAGCGAGCGCAGCGTCCCCGACTCGCTCGTCCAGCCGCCGAGCACGACCTCCTGGCCCGCCCGGCATTTGGCCTTTCGCCACGCCTCGCCTCTGCCGGATGCGTACGGGGCATCGAGACGCTTGGAGATGATGCCCTCGAGGCCCATCTTGCAAGCCGATTCGAGCACGCTGTCGCCGGGCGATTCGAGGTGGCGTACGTAGCGGATGTGCTCTGCGCGAAGCGCCTCGAGCAGCCGCTCGAGCCGGGCTTTGCGGTCCCGCAGCGGCAGCGCGCGCAGATCCTCATTGTTCTCGAACAGCAGGTCGAAAGCGAAGAACACGAGGCTCTGCGACTGATTCGCGGACAGGGCGGCCTGCAGCGCAGAGAAGCTCGGCACGCGGCGCTCATCGAGCGCCACGACCTCGCCGTCGATCAGACAGTCGGGAAGATCTCGGGCCTGCGCCGCGATGGAGGAGAACTTCGACGTCCAGTCGAGAGCGTTGCGCGTGAGCAGCGTGCACCTGCCTTTCACGACCCGCAATTGCAGTCGATAGCCGTCGAACTTCACCTCGTGCCCCCAGCCGCGGCCGGTGGGCGGCTCCTCTGCCAGGCGGCTCAGCTGCGGCTCGACGAATTCAGGGATGCGCCGGACCGTGCTGCCGCGGCGCGCTTTGGTCACGCGGGCCCTCACGCCTTGCCGTGCGGCGGGCGCGGCGGGTGCGGCGAGCGCGGCGGGTGCGGCGGGCGGATCGGCGCGCACAGTCTCCTTCGAGTGCCAGACGGCGTCCGGCCGCGCGCCGTTCGCCGCGGCGAGCATGAAGGCCGATGGGGCCCGGCCCTTGCCTGCGGCGATCTGCTGCATCGATCGGCCCGAAGCGACCGAGCGGTCCGCCGCCAGCAGCGCGGCACCGCCGTCGGCGCGGGCGCTCGCATCGCGATGCTTGATGAGCAGCCAGCTGGTGCGCTTGCCGCCGCTGCGGTCGTGCTTGATCCGCACCAGCACCCAGCTGCCGTGCAGGCGCTCGCCTTCGAGCGTGAACTTCAGCTCGCCCGCGCGCAGCGCCTCCTCGGGCGATCTCGCGCCCTCCGGCGTCCAGTAGCCGCGATCCCACAGCTGTACCGTGCCGCCCCCATACTCGCCCGCGGGGATCGTGCCCTCGAAGTCGCCGTAATCGAGCGGATGATCTTCCACCTCGACCGCCAGCCGCTTGTCCGCCGGATCGTCGGAAGGCCCGCGCGTCACGGCCCACGACTTGAACACCCCGTCGAGCTCGAGCCGCAGGTCGTAGTGCAGGCGGCGTGCGTCGTGTTTCTGCACCACGAAGCGCAAGCGGCCCGACGGGGCGACCGCGCGCGCGCCGCTCGGCTCGGCGGTCTTCGAGAAATCGCGCTTCTTGAGGTAGGCGGAGAGCGCCTTCTTTGCCATGTTCGCTCGCCTCCGGATCGACGCCGGCGGCGCTCATTATAGGCGAGCCGCCGGCCGGCGCCGCCTGCTCACAGCAGAAAGGCCTCGTACGGCCGGTCGAAGCGGCCGGGCCCGTCGGCGGGAGCTCCCCGGCGAGGCGCGGCCTGCGAGCGGAAGCATTGCAGTGCGCGCGCCTTGGCCCGTCGCGCATCCTCGCGCAGCACGAACTTGCCCCAGCGCGCGTCGCGAAATGCCTGCGGCGCGGCGTGGCGCCATGCGTGGATGGCGTATCGCGCCAGCGGAATCTGCCGCGCGCGCGCAAACTCGTGGCACACACCGCCCACGGCTTCATGGTCCGGATGAGCATCGTGCTCGTAGGGTGCGATGAGCGTGAGCCTGCCGCTCGCGAGCGACAGCAGCGCATTTCGCACCCGGTTCGAGTGCTGCCCGACCTTGCCGTCGGGCAGTCCGAGCCGGGTGACCGAGACGTGCGTGGGGCACAGCCTGCGCAGCGCCTCGTTGAGCTCCTCGCGGCGCACGCTCGCGAGCGCCTCCCTGGCGGGATTCGCGGCCTCCCCGTCCGACACGCTCAGCACGCTCACCTTGGCGCCGCGCGCCGCCCAGGTGCGGATCAGGCCGCCCGCGCCGAGCACCTCATCGTCGGGATGCGGCGCGACCACCAGCAGGTCGCCCTCCTCGGGCGACCAGGCTGGACAGTGCGCGAGCAGCTGCGTCCAGCCGGATTCTTCCCCGACATCCCCGTGGCGCGCCGCCGATGAGATCGCCGCTCGACTCGATTTGCCCAAGGATCCCCCGGACTGCTGCAGCGCTGCGACATCGCAGACTCGCGCCGATTCTCGCGGGGCGGCTCGTGAGTGCCTATCGGTAGGCGCGCAGTTCAGCTGTAGGACATCGAAACGAGGCGCACGGGCGCGGGCGGGCGCTTCGCCTCCTCAGCCGAATTGAAATCCCGAAATGGCGTTGCCCGCGATCGACTCTGCGAAGCTGCGCATGCCCGGATCGCCGTCCGCCGCGCCCGCCGCGACCATGAGCGGCAGCAGATGCTCGGGGCGCGGATGCGACTCGCGGCCGCCCGGCGCCTCGCGCCACGCCGCCAGCTTCCCATCGCGCGTCCGCGGATCGCGAATCGCCTCGCCAAGCCAGGCGTCGAATGCCGACGCGGCCGGCGCGCCGCGCCCGGAGAACATCGCCGCCAGATTGTGATAGCTCATGCCGCTGCCGACGATGAGAATCCCCCGCTCGCGCAGCGGCGCGAGGGCGCGCCCGATCGCCAGATGCATCGCCGGATCGAGACTCTGCTGCAGCGAAAGCTGCATGATCGGTACGTCCGCATTCGGGTAGATGAGGAGAAACGGCACGAACACGCCGTGATCCAGGCCGCGCTTGGCATCGACATCGAGATCGAACCCGGCGTCCGCGAGCAGCGAGCGCACGCGCGGCTCGAGCTCCGGCGCGCCGGACACCGGATACTTCAAGCGATAGGTGTGCTCCGGAAAGCCGTAGTAGTCGAACAGCAGCTTCGGCCGCTCGGCGATGTTCGCCGTCGGCTGCGGCATCTCCCAGTGCCCGGAGACCACCACAACCGCCTTCGGTCGCGCGCCGAGACTCGCATCGATGCCCCGCAGATAGGCGGCGAGGCCGTCCCACATGTGCGGGTGTTCCGCGGGCGGATCGATGAAGAAGCACGGTCCGCCTCCGTGCGGGATGTAGAGAGTCGGTAGTCTTTTGATGGCGCCCACGAGTCGAGAGTCCAGCGGCGCTTCAGCCTAGCCGGGCCGATTGGGTACGTCAATCGCGCTGCGCGGCGCTGGGCCGCGATGCTCAGACGTGCGTATTCACGTTGCCGCCGGTGCTGGCGAGCGAGTGCACGCCGCCGCTCTGCAGATTCTGCAGCAGATTGCTCAGAAAATTTTGCAGCGACGAGTTCGAGGATTGCGACCCGGTGTTGCCGGACGCCGACGCCGCGGCGACTCCGCTCAAGCCGTTCGTGAGATTCTGATACGTGGAGGCGAGCGTCGAGGTCGCGGCGGTTGCCTTGCCGCCCGGCGAGACCTGCTGGATCAGGCTCTGCAGCGATGAGGCCAGGGTGCCCGGACCGTTCGCGCTCATGCCATCCTGCTTCAGGGCCTGAATCAGGGAATGCTGGAACGCCTGCATTTCCTGGCGCTGCGCCGGCGTCGCGGCCGTCTCCACTGCGCTCACCGCGCTGCTCGTCGGCGTGCTGGTCGAGCTCGGACTCGCCGCACCGGCGGCGCTCGTGCTGCCGCCGGCGCCGGCCGTGCTCAGCGCGCTGGTCGCTGCCGCCCCGGCGGGCGACTGCGTGCCGAGAGTCTGCTGGAACGATTGCACCAGACTGCTGAACAGGGCATTGGACGCGCCTACGGGCAGCTGCCCGATGCCGCTGGCGCCGCTCGTGGCGCTGCTGCCATCCGCACGCGCGCCCTTGCGGCGTCCGTGGGCGTGCAGGTTCGCGCTCGACAGTATGGCGGATGTGGATGCGATCATCGTGTTCAGGCTCATGTCGGTTCCTCGCTATCGTTTCCCGGGGCAAGACCCGCGTGGTGGCCCGGGCGGCAACGATTTGCCGCCTGCACGGCCGCGCCTTGCCGCTGCCGGCAACCGGCCGCGCTCCCGTGCCATCGGATCTGCATCATTCAGCATCGATTTCCCGCGCCGGCCCGCCGGCCGGCCTCCACGCTCGCGGCGCATGCCGCGGGCCCATCCGCTTAATTGCACCTTCCGTGCCAAGGCCGAGTCTGTGGGATGATGCACGCATGCGTTCGCTGCGTGTGGACCAATTCAAGCTCGTCGCGCTGCTCTTCGCCGGCTACGCGGCACTGTATTTCTGCCGCGCGGATCTGTCGGTCGGAGAGCCGCTCATCGTCGATCAGCTGAGACGCCACGGGCTCGATCACGATCAGGCCGTGCAGCGCATCGGGGACATCGCATCGCTCGGTGTGCTGGCGTACGCCCTCGGCAAGCTGTTCCTGACGGGGCTCGGCGACTTCTGGGGCGGGCGAATCAGCTTCCTCATCGGACTCGCCGGCGCCACGGTGTTCACGCTGCTGTTCGCGCTGGGACGCTCGACGCCGCTGTTCGCCGCGGCCTGGCTGGGCAATCGACTGGTTCAATCGATCGCCTGGGCCGGCCTCATCAAGGTCTCCTCGAAGTGGTTCGATTATTCCTCCTATGGCTCGGTCATCGGCATCCTGAGCATCAGCTATCTGGTGGGCGATGCGCTGGCGCGCCAATCGATGGGAGCGCTGCTCGAGCACGGCGCCGGCTGGCAGGCGCTGTTTCATTATGCCGCGGCCGTCGCCGGCGTCTGCTTTGTTGCAAACGGGTTACTGCTGCGCGAGTCGCGCGTCGCCGAGGGTTACGCCGAGGCCCGGCCGAACCCGCTCAACCTCTTTGCCGGCACCGAGACGCGGCCGCGCGGAGTCCGTGCCCTGCTGCTGCCGCTGCTTCGCAGCCGCTCCTTTCGCATCGTCTGCCTGCTCTCGCTCGGCTGCACCATCATCCGCGAGACGTTCAATTTCTGGACCCCGCATTATCTGCACGAGTATCTCGGCTACCCGGCGAGCGAGGCGGCCCGTATGAGCTCGGTATTCCCGGGGGTCGGCGCCGTCTCGGTGCTCGCCAGCGGCTGGCTGAGCGATCGGCTCGGAGCGAATGGCCGCTCGGTCATCCTGCTCGCCGGACTGGGAGCCACCGCGGCGGCGCTGCTGCTGCTCACCTCCATGCGCCCGGGCTCCGCCGGCCCGCTGCCGGTCGTGGCCATCGGCATCATCGCCTTCTGCCTGCTCGGGCCCTATTCCTATCTCGGCGGCGCCTTCGCGGTGGACTTCGGCGGCAAGCAGGCCGCCGCGGCGTCGTCCGGCATCATCGACGGCGTCGGCTACATGGGTGCCGTTGCGGCGGGCGACAGCGTCGCGCGCTTGTCCGTGCACCTCGGCTGGCGGGGCGTCTTCGTCGTCCTTGCGGCCGTGAGCGCGCTCGCCGCGCTCGGTGCGGCCTACCTGTGCCATCTGAGCTCGAGCGCAGCGAGGCAGGGCAGGCACCTCCCATGAGCACGCAGCACATCGCGCGCCGCCTCCTGGCGCGCCCCGAGGCGCTCACGCTGCAATGGAGCGAAGGATCCGCCGATGAATACGCGAGCATCTGGCTGTGCGACAACGCGCCCGCGCACCGCGATCCGCACAGCGGCCAGCGGCTCATCGACGTCGCCGACCTGCCTGAAGCCCCGCGCATCCGCTCGGCGGTCCTGCGCGAGGGGCGGGTGCACATCGAGTGGCAGGACTCCATCGCGCCGGCATCGTTTGACCTGCAATGGCTCGCCGCGCACGGGGCGGGCACGGCTCATCGCCGCGACCAGCCCGCCGTCCATCCCTGGCTCGACGGCGCATCGCTCGATGCCGCGCGCGACTTCGCCTGGCTGGACCTGCGCGAGCTGCGCGCCGCGCAGGCGCGCTCGGGCTGGCTCGCGCGGCTCATTCGCGACGGCGTCGCGTTCCTGCGCGCCGTGCCCGCGACGCGCGACGCGCTGCTCGATGCCATGCGGCTCATCGGCCAGGTGAGCGAGACCAATTACGGCTTGACCTTCGAGGTGTGCTCGGTGCCGCAGCCGGAGAACCTGGCTTACTCGGACCTGGGGCTCGGCCTGCATACCGACAATCCCTATCGGGAGCCGGTGCCGGGATTTCAGGCGCTGCACACACTGATCTGCTCCCCGGACGGTGGCGACAGCCTGTTCGCCGACGGATTCGCGCTCGCCGAGCAGCTGCGTACCTGCGATCCGGGCTCCTTTGCGCTGCTCAGCCGCACGCCGGTGCCGTTTCACTACCGCTCGCAGAGCGCGGAGCTGCGTGCGGAGCGCCCGATGATCGAGCTGACCGGCCGCGGCGAGGTCGCGGCGATCAGCTACAACAGTCGCTCGATCGCGCCGCTCCGTCTGGCCGCGGCCGAGGCGGTGCCGTTCTACGCGGCCTATCGCCGCCTTGCGGGGCTGCTGCGCGAGCCGCACCATCAGCTCAAATTCAAGCTTCTGGACGGCGAGCTCGTGCTGTTCGACAATCGGCGCATCTTGCACGGCCGCACGCCTTTCTCCTCCGCCAGGCATCCGCGGCATCTGCGCGGCTGCTACCTCTCGCGCGACAGCGTGCACAGTGCCGCGGGGGTTCTTTGCCGTGAGCTCGATCGGGAGGATGGCGATGAACGCGGTCGATGAGATTCTCGCCTTGTACGCGCAGCGCGGCTCCGAGGCCTATTTCGGCGAGTGCGTGTCCGTGCGGGAGCATGGGCTGCAGGCCGCACACTTCGCCGAGGCGGCTGGTGCCGCGCCCGCCCTGGTCATTGCGGCGTTGTTGCATGATGTCGGGCACCTGATCGAGAACGTCGCGCCGGACATCGAGGATTGGACCGAAGACGCCGGCCACGAGCGCGTCGGGGGGCGCTGGCTCGCGGCGAGATTTCCGCCGCAGGTCTTTGAGCCCGTGCGCCTGCACGTTCCGGCCAAGCGCTACCTGCTCGCCGCCGATCCCGACTACTTCGCGAAATTGAGCGCCGCCTCGATCGTGACGCTGAAACTGCAGGGCGGCCCGATGTCGCCCGAGGAGGCCGCCCGGTTCGAGACCGAGCGCTTCTACCGGGAGGCCGTGCTCGTGCGGCGCTGTGACGATCAGGGCAAGGTGGCGGCGCTGCGCACGCGCAGCATGGCCGACTACGGCGACATGATTCGGGAACTGGCATCGAGCGCGGGGGCCGCAGCGCCGCGCCTCCTTTAGCCATGGCGCGCGAGCAGGTTCCCGATCGCGTGAATGCCCCAGTCGACGAGGTCGATGCCGAGCGATGTCCCATCGCCCATCGCCACGCCGCCGAGGAGCAAGCCATCGCCGAGATGAGTGCCGCCGGGCGCGGGACTATGCAGCTGTGCCTGCATCAACGCCTTGCCGAGCGCCTCGGGCGTGGGCCCCGCATGCAGTTGATTCTCCGCCGCGGACCACATCTGCACGGCCTTCTGCACGGCCTCGGGATCGAGAAACGACACCGGCGCACGACAGTACTTGCATTCACTGTCGTGCTCCAGATCGATCGGCGCTCCGCACTGCGAGCATTTGATCTGGCGCACCTGCGACCGGACTCGCTCGATCTCCGCCGGGGTGAGGCTGCGGACGAATTGCTTCTCCCGCAGGAACTGATAGAAGGGCGTGAAGCGCCCGTCGCCTTGCGGGCAGCGGAAATAGGTGAAGCGTCCGGCTTTGCTCAGATCGTAGCTGAGGGTGAGGGTGTCGGGGCAGCGCGGACAGCGCAGCTCCGTCGCGACCGCGCGGCGCGGGTCGTCCCGGTGGCCGTAGATCTCCTTGAACAGGTCGACCACCGCGCCCGGCGCGAGCTCCACGCTCGCGAGATGATCGAACCAGATTCCGGCGCACGTGAAGCACAGGTCCACTTGCACGACGCCCCGATCATGGCGCTCCAGATCCTGGGACTGCATCGGCTGCCGGCAGTTCGGGCAGGAGGCCGGAGGATTGCTCGCCATTCACGCGCTCCCGGTAATCCGCATCCGGCCGACAGCATACCGCAAGCGCCGCTCGCGCCGCATCGGCGGTGCTCGCGCGGCGCTCGCCGGCGCACGGCGCATGGTCGCCGCCTCGCCATTAGCTTTTCGTCTGTTCAATAAGGCGCGGGCCGTTGGGGTATATTTGCCCATCACCGGCCGCGCCCACGGCCGCGACCTCGGGGAGATGCTCATGCCGATAAGACTCACCGCCGCCGTCTGCATCGCCGCGGGGTCCTTGCTCGCCGGCGCAACCTTCGCCGGCGCAGCCCTCGCTGGCGCAGCCCTCGCCGGCGCGGCGCCCGCCGGCGCGGCGCCCGCCGTGCTCCCCGCCCAGTCGGCGGACGTGCCCGCCGCCATCGCCGCCCCGGACACGCCCGACCCGGTGGCGACGCGCGAGATTGCCGCCGCCACCACCGAGCCGCGGTTCTCATCGCCCTGGGTGTCTTACCTGCCCGCCTCCTCCACGGTCCCCTCGCCGCGCGCCTTTCTGCATCGCATTGCGGGGGCCCCGGGAGAGCTGGTCAACTCCGCGACGGCCTATGCGTACAGCCGCGCGCTCGCCGCCGCCTCGCCGCGCGTGCGCGTGTTCACGATCGGCCGCTCGGAGGAAGGCCGCGACATCATCCTCATCGCCATAGCCGACGAGCAGGGCATTCAGAGCCTCGATCGGCTGAAGGCCGACACCGCCGCGCTCGCCGATCCGCGCAAGACCGACCCGGCCGCCGCCGAGCGCATCATCGCCGCAGCGCGCCCCATCTATTACTTCAACGCCGCCTTGCACTCCGACGAGACGGGCTCGACCGAGACGATGCTCGAGCTCGCGTACCGGCTGGCCGTCTCCGAGCAGCCGATGATCCGGCGCATTCGCGAGAACGTGGTGGTGCTCATCAATCCGGTGTCGAACCCGGATGGACGCGACAAGCAGGTCGAGTGGTTCTACCGCTTCTTGAAGGGCAAGACGGATCTGGCGACCTTGCCGCGCCAGGCCCCGCCCTACTGGTCCAAGTACGCCTTCGTCGACATCAACCGTGACGCCATCCAGCTGGTGCACCAGACCACCAAAGCGGTGCAGCGCATGTTCTTCGATTGGCACCCGACCGTCGTGCACGACCTGCACGAGAGCGTGGCGCTGCTCATCACCTGGAACGGCACCGGCCCGATCAACGACGACATCGATCCGGTGAGCTACGACGAGCGGCTCGAGATGAGCTTTCACGAAGTGACGGCGCTCACCGGCTTCGGCATGCCGGGGGTGTGGACCTGGAACTTCGGCGACGACTTCGCGCACCTGTTCCTCGATTCGATCGGCCTCAATCACAACTCCATGGGGCGCGGCTACGAGACCTTCGGCAACGGCACCGCCGAGACGCTGGTGCAAACGTCCCCCGAGGACGAGACCAGCCAGGAGTGGTACCGTCCGGAGCCGCCTCCGGCCAAGCCATTCCGCTGGTCGGCGCGCGACAACGTGAACTACATGGAGACCGCGGCGCTCGCGGCGCTCGACTCGACCGCGCAGCAGTCCAAATCGCTGCTGCGCGATTTCTACCAGAAGGGCGTGGACTCCTGGCGCAAGGGACGCGACCAGGCGCCGTTCGCCTTCATCATCCCGAGCGGTCAGGGCGATCCGACCCGGGTCGCGCAGCTGGTCTCGCTGCTGCTCGCGCAGGGAATCGAGGTGCATCGCGCGACGGCCGATCTTGCGCTCGAGGACGGCAAGTATCCGGCGGGCACCTACGTGGTACGGCTCGACCAGCCGTATCGAAACTACGCGGTCGATCTGCTCACGCCGAAGTTCTATCCGAAGGACGCGACCGAACCCTACGACGACGTCTCGTGGGAGCTGCCCGCGAATTATCATCTGCGCGTCATCCCCACCGCCGATGCGGCAATCCGCGATGCTCCCCTCGAGCCCGTGACCGGGCCGCCGCATCCGGCCGGACGGATCAGCGGCGCGGGCTCGGTGTACGTGCTCGAGGACACGGGGCAGGAGGGTCTGCTCGAGGCGCGCTTTCGGCTCGCGCGCTTCAAGCTCGAGATCGCCGAGCAGCCGTTCGGCGCCGAGGGCGTGGAGTATCCGCGCGGCTCCTGGATCTTCCGGCCACAGCCGGGTCTCGAGGCCGCGCTCGCGGACACCGCCGCGCGCCTCGGGCTCGACTTTCGACGCCTGGCGGCCGCGCCGCAGGTGGCCGCACACGCCGCGCCCGTCCCGAGGCTCGGCCTGTGGGTGCCGTGGGCGGACACGGACACGATCGGCTGGGCGCGCTACTCGCTCGATCAGCGCCACATTCCCTATGTCTACGTGCGCGACGAGGATATCCGGCGCGGCAATCTGCGCGGCAAGTACGACGTGCTGCTCTACGGCAACGTCGATCTCGAGCTCCCCGCGCAGATCGAGGGTATTCCCAAGGCCTGGGGGCCGATGCCCTTCAAGAAGACGGCCGCGACGCCGAGTCTCGGCACCCCGGCCGAGTCGGACGACATCACCGGCGGCATCGGCTATCAGGGCCTCGGCGAGATCCAGCGCTTCCTCGATGAGGGCGGTCTGCTCATCACGCTCGGCAACGGCTCGATGCTGCCGCTCGAGGGAGGTCTGGTGCGCGGCATTCGCCGCGAATCCGGCGGCGTGCCCCGCAGCTCGCAGGGCGGCGGTGCCGCCGCCGCCGCCGCCTCGCAGTTCAGCGAGACCAGAACCCCCGGATCGCATCTGCGCGTGACGTTCGCGCAGCCCGACCATCCCATCGCCTACGGTTATCCGGCGCATACGCATGTGTTTCGCCAGAATTACGCGCTCTACGCGGTCCCGCGTCGCTGGCTGCGCATGGCCTACTGCACCACCTGTCTCGACGGGCCCTTCGACCCGAGCGGCGTGGTCATGACCTGGGGCGACAGCGACGGCGCACCGCTCCTCATCAGCGGGCAGGTCTGGGGCGGGGAGAACTTGATCGGACATCCGGCCATCTTCGACATGCCGGTGGGCAAGGGGCGGGTGGTGGCGTTCAACTTCAACCCCCTGCATCGCGACTTGAATCGCGGCGATCAGCGCATGCTGTGGAATGCGATCCTGAACTGGCAGGCGATCCTCGCCCGGCATCCGTGACGGCGTTCGCGCCGGCCGCCGCGCCGTGCCTCAGCGATCCTGCGGATCCTCGGGCGGCGGCTCCACGGCGCGCGGGGTGATCACGCGCAGCAGGTCGATGCGGCGCCGATCGGAGCGCAGGATGCGAAATTCCAGCTCGCCGACCTGGATGGTCTCGCCGCGCCGCGGCAGCCGGCCGAACTCCTGCATGAGCAGCCCGCCGATGGTGTCGTACTCATCGTCCGAGAAGGCCGTGCCGAAGTAGTAGTTGAAGTCGACGATGGGAGTGAGCGCCCGCACCGTGAATTCGCGCTCGCTTTCGCGCCGGATGGTCTGATCGTCCTCGACGTCGTGCTCATCGTCGATCTCGCCGATGATCTGCTCGATGACGTCCTCGATGGTGACGAGGCCGCACACGCCCCCGTACTCATCGACGACCATGGCGAGATGATTGTGGCTCTGGCGAAACTCCTTGAGCAGCACGTTGAGCCGCTTGCTTTCCGGTACGAACATGACCGGGCGCAGATACTCGCGGATCTCGAAGGATTCGCCGCCCTCGATCTGCAGCCGCAGCAAATCCTTGGCGAGCAGGATGCCGAGGATCTGATCGCGATCCTCGCCGATCACGGGAAAGCGCGAATGACCGGACTCGACCATCAGCTCGACCAGCTGGTCGGGCAGCGCGTCACGCTCGACGAACACCATCTGCGCGCGCGGCACCATGATGTCGCGCACCTGCATGTCGGCGACGGCGAGCACCCCTTCGAGCATCGCCAGCGCATCGCTGTTGAACAGGCCGCGCTCGCTCGCCTCGCGCAGGTCCTCGATGAGCTCCGGCAAATCGCGAGGCTCGCCGGACATCGACTGCGTGATCCGCTTGAACCAGCGGCCGGTGTTGCCAGTAGACTGTTCGGGCATGTGGCGCTAAGCATACTCGATCACACATACGGGTTCGAAAAGCCAAGCCGATCAAGGATTTGAATCTCCACCGCGGCCATCTTGCGTGCCTCGCGGTCGCCCTGGTGGTCGAAGCCGAGCAGGTGCAGCACACCATGCACCGTCATGTGCGCCCAGTGTGCCTCGGCGCTCTTGCCCTGCGCGCGCGCCTCCTGCGCCACGACCGGCGCGCAGATCAGCAGCTCGCCCAGGAAATGGCGCCCGTCGGGCATCGCGCCCGCGCCGTCGAAGGAAAGCACATTGGTCGCACGGTCCTTGCGGCGGTAGAGCGCGTTCAGCCGGCGGCTGCGTGCGCTGCCGACGACGCGCACGGACAGCGCCACGCCCATGGCGCTGCGCAGAGCGCGGCGCTGCGCGCCGGCTGCGTGGCCGAGTGCCGCGCTCACCCAGCGCGAGAACTGCGCGCGCCGCGGCGCCCAGGGACGCCGCGCGGCATAGGTGACGTCGAGCTCGAGCGCCGGACGCACGCTACGGGGATGCGCCGTCGTCGGGGTGTTTCGCTTCGTAAGCCTGGACGATTCGCTGCACCAGCGGATGGCGCACCACGTCGCGGGAGCTGAACATCGTGAAGGCGATGCCGCGCACGCCGTGCAGGACGTCGATCACCGTGCGCAGGCCCGACTGCTTGGAGTTGGGCAGATCGACCTGGGTGATGTCCCCGGTCACCACGGCCTTGGATCCGAAGCCGATGCGCGTCAGGAACATCTTCATCTGCTCGTTGGTGGTGTTCTGCGCCTCGTCGAGAATGACGAACGAGTCATTCAACGAGCGCCCGCGCATGAAGGCGAGCGGAGCGATCTCGATCACGTTGCGCTCGATCGACTTCGCGACGCGCTCGAAGCCCATCATCTCGTAGAGCGCGTCGTACATGGGCCTGAGGTACGGATCGACCTTCTGGGTCAGATCCCCCGGCAGAAATCCCAGCCGCTCACCCGCCTCCACCGCCGGTCGCACCAGCACGATGCGGCGCACCCGCTCCGATTGCAGCGCCTCGACCGCGCACGCGACCGCGAGATAGGTCTTGCCCGTGCCCGCCGGCCCTATGCCGAAAGTCAGATCGTGCGTGCGGATGTTGGCGAGATATTCCGTCTGATTCGCGCCGCGTGCGCGCACCGCGCCGCGTGCGGTGCGCACCTTGAGCTCATCGGGATCAGGGTTCGCCTCGCCGCCGTTGGCGTCCATATCCAGCTCCTGCAGCGCGATGTGCACGCGCTCCGGATCGACCGGCTCGCGCTGCGCGCGCGCGTACAGGTCTCGCAGCACCGTCTCCGCGCGTTGCGTGGCCGCCGCCAGCCCGATGATCTGAAAACGGTTGCCCCGGCGCCGCACCTCGACGCCGAGCCTCGTCTCGATCTGATGCAGATGCGCGTCCAGCGGGCCGCACAGCTCCACCAGCCTGACGTTGTCGGCCGGAGCCAGCAGCAGATCCCGTGTCACGGAAACGGAGCTCACTCGCCTGCCACGAGACGTCCGCGCAGCGAATTGGGCCTCGCCTCGGTGATGAGGACGTCCGCGAATCGATTGATCAGGCGCGCCGGACCTTCGAAATTCACCCAGCGATTGTTGTCCGTGCGCCCGGCGAGCTCCTGCTCGTTGCGCTTGGCGGGCCGCTCCACCAGGACGCGCTGGCGGCTGCCCACCATGCGCTCGGAAATGGCTCGAGCGTGCTCGCTCAGGCGCTGCTGCACCAGGGCGAGGCGGCGCTGCTTGACCTCGTGCGGCACTTCGCCGGGAAGCGCGGCGGCGGGCGTACCGGGGCGCGGACTGTAGATGAAGCTGAAGGACTGATCGAATTGCGCCTCGGCGATGAGCTGCATGGTGGCCGCGAAATCCTGGTCCGTCTCGCCGGGAAATCCCACGATGATGTCGGTCGAGATCGAGATATCGGGCCTCACCGCGCGCAGCTTGCGCAGCTTCTGCTTGTACTCGAGCACCGTGTGGCCGCGCTTCATCGCCGACAGGATCCGATCCGATCCGCTCTGCACCGGCAGGTGCAGCAGATCGTTGAGCTTGGCGACGTTCGCGTAAGCCTCGACCAGGCTGTCGTTGAACTCGAGCGGATGCGAGGTGGTGAAGCGGATGCGCTCGATGCCGGCAATCGCCGCGACGAAATGGATCAACGTCGCAAGATCGGCCGGCGGGCCGCCCGGCGTTTCGCCCGCATAGGCGTTCACGTTCTGTCCGAGCAGCGTGACCTCGCGTACGCCCTGCCGCGCGAGGTCACGCACCTCATCGAGCACCTGCCCGAGCGGCCGGCTCACTTCCTCTCCGCGCGTATAGGGAACCACGCAGAAGGTGCAGTACTTGCTGCAGCCTTCCATGACCGAGACGAACGCGGTGGCGCCCTGCGCGCGCGCTTCGGGCAGACGATCGAACTTCTCGATCTCCGGGAAGCTCACGTCGACCTGGCGGCGCCCCGTTCGCCTCAATCCGTCGAGCATCTGCGGCAATCGATGCAAGGTCTGCGGCCCGAACACCAGATCGACGTAGGGCGCGCGCGCGGCGATACCCTCCCCCTCCTGACTGGCCACGCAGCCGCCGACGCCGATCACCACGTGCGGCCGCTGCTCCTTGTAGCGGCGCCATTCGCCGAGCAGCGAGAACACCTTCTCCTGCGCTTTCTCGCGCACCGAGCAGGTATTGACCAGCAGCACGTCCGCCTCGGCGGGATCCTCGGTGCAGCTCATGCCCTGCGCCGCCTCGAGCACGTCGCGCATCCTGCCCGAGTCGTACTCGTTCATCTGACAACCGAAGGTCTTTATGTAAACTAATCCCGCCATCGCGTCTGGGCTGAGCTGTGAAAGGCCGCTAAGATACTAGCAACCATGGCTGTACGTGAAGTTCTCAAGATGGGCGACCCGCGCCTGCTGGCGGTCTGCGAGCCGGTGTCTGCATTCGGCACGCCCGAGCTCGAGACCCTGCTGGCCGATATGCGGGACACCATGCGCCATCTCAATGGGGCCGGCCTTGCGGCGCCGCAAATCGGGGTCGGCCTGCGCGTGGTCATATTCGGGGTCGAAGCCAATCCGCGCTACCCCGAGGCGCAGGCGGTGCCCTTCACCGTGCTGATCAATCCGCGGCTCGAGCCCCTGGGTGCGGAGATGGAGGATGGCTGGGAAGGGTGCCTGTCCGTCCCCGGCCTGCGCGGCCTGGTGCCGCGCTACCGCCGGCTGCGCTACACGGGCGTCGATGAGCGCGGGGACCGCATCGACCGCGAGGCAAGCGATTTTCACGCTCGCGTGGTGCAGCACGAGGTGGACCATCTCGATGGAATCTTGTACCCGCGCAGGATCCGCGATCTGACCCAGTTCGGCTTCACCGAGACGCTGTTTCCCGGCCAGAACCTCGCCGACGATTGAGCGCGGCCGATTGAGGCCGGGCGCTGCGGAGGCGGCGCCAGGGCGGTCCGCAGGGGGCGCCGGGCGGTCCGGAGGTGATCGCTAGAAGGGGATGTCGTCGTCGAAGTCTTCCTTGCCGCCCGCCGGGGCGGGAGATTGATCGTATTCCTCGCGCGGCGGCGCGCTGCCGCGCTCGGCGCCGCCTGCGCCCCCCGTCGCCCCGCCCGCGCGGCCGCCGAGCATCTGCATGTTGTCGGCGATGATCTCGGTGGTGAAGCGATCGTTACCCTGCTTGTCCTGCCACTTGCGGGTGCGCAGCTTGCCCTCGATGAAGACCTGTGAGCCCTTGCGCAGGTACTCCGCCGCGATCTCGCCCAGACGCCCGAACAGCGCCACGCTGTGCCACTCGGTGCGCTCCTGCTGGGCGCCGGAGGCCTTGTCCTTCCACGACTCGCTGGTGGCGATGCGGATGTTGGTGACCGCCATGCCACTCGGCATCGAGCGCGTCTCGGGATCTGCGCCCAGATTGCCCACCAGTATGACCTTGTTGACTCCGCGCGCCATGAGCTTCCCCTCGCTATTCGATGCCGTACATTGTACACGGCCGCACCGCCCCCATATCGGTCCAGGGTGCCGCGCTCGTGGAGAAATTCGTGCATCCCGGCAAGCCGCCGGGGCACGGCGAAGCCGCTGCGCGCACGTTTCGAGACCGCTCCCCCGCGGTTGCGTGGCCCGTCCTCGAGGCCGGGCGTATAGTGATTGGTTGCATGCAAAATATCCGTATTCGGGGCGCCCGCACCCACAACCTGAAGAACATCGACCTCGATCTGCCGCGCGATCGACTGATCGTGTTCACCGGGCTGTCGGGCTCGGGCAAGTCCTCCCTGGCATTCGACACCATCTACGCCGAGGGGCAGCGCCGCTACGTCGAATCGCTCTCCACCTACGCCCGCCAGTTCCTGTCCATGATGGAGAAGCCCGATGTGGACGCCATCGAGGGACTTTCTCCGGCGATCTCCATCGAGCAGAAGTCGACTTCCCACAATCCGCGCTCCACCGTGGGCACGGTGACCGAGGTGTACGACTATCTGCGGCTGCTGTATGCGCGTGTCGGCACCCCGCGCTGTCCGGACCACCAGATCGATCTCGCCGCCCAGACCGTGAGCCAGATGGTCGACGCGGTGCTCGAGCAGCCGCAAGGCACGGCACTCATGCTGCTCGCGCCCGCGATCTCCGAGCGCAAGGGCGAGCACGCCGAGCTCATCGAGGAGCTGCAGGCGGGCGGCTTCGTGCGGGCGCGGATCGACGGGGAGGTGGTGGAGCTCGACCGCGCGCCGAAGCTCGATCTGCGGCGCAAGCACACCGTCGAGGTGATCGTCGACCGATTCCGCGTGCGGCCCGATCTCGGCCAGCGGCTGGCCGAGTCCTTCGAGACGGCGCTGCGCCTTGGATCGGGCGTGGCGCGCGTCGCCTACATGGATGATCCGGCGCGCGCCGAGCTGGTGTTCTCCGACCGCTTCGCCTGCCCCATCTGCAACTACTCGCTGTCCGAGCTCGAGCCGCGGCTGTTCTCCTTCAACAGTCCGATCGGGGCGTGTCCGAGCTGCGACGGTCTCGGGACACAGGAATTCTTCGACCCCGAGAAGATCGTGGCCAACCCGCACCTGTCGCTCGCGGGCGGCGCGGTGCGCGGCTGGGATCGGCGCAACGCGTACTACTTCCAGCTCATCCAGTCGCTCGCGCGTCACGCCAAGTTCGACATCGAGGCGCCCTACGAGAGCCTGCCGGCTCGCATCCAGCACCTGGTGCTGTTCGGGAGCGATGAGGAGCAGATCGAATTCAAGTATCTCGACGGCAAGGGCGGCACCATCAAGCGCCGGCACTCCTTCGAGGGCATCGTCAAGAATCTGGAGCGCCGCTACCGGGAAACCGAGTCGGTCACGGTGCGCGAGGAGCTCTCGAAGTTCCGCTCGGCGCGCGCCTGTCCCGAATGCCAGGGAACGCGGCTCAATCGCGCCGCGCGCAACGTGTTCATCGACGGCAGGAATGCGCCGCAGATCTCGGCTCTCAGCGTGGACCGCGCCGTCGAGTTCTTCGCGCAGCTCAGGCTCGGCGGCTGGCGCGGCGAGATTGCGATCAAGATCGTCAAGGAGATCTCCGATCGCCTCGGCTTCCTCGCCAACGTCGGCCTCGGCTATCTCACGCTCGACCGCAGCGCCGACACCCTGTCGGGCGGCGAGGCACAGCGCATCCGGCTCGCCAGCCAGATCGGATCGGGGCTGGTCGGCGTCATGTACATCCTCGATGAGCCGTCCATCGGTCTGCACCAGCGCGACAACCAGCGCCTGCTCGACACGCTGGTGAATCTGCGGGATCTCGGCAACACCGTGATCGTCGTCGAGCACGACGAGGACGCGATCCGCCAGGCCGACCATGTGGTGGATCTCGGTCCCGGCGCGGGCGTGCACGGCGGCGCGGTCGTCGCACAGGGAACGGCCGCGCAGATCGCCGCGCATCCGGACTCCATCACGGGCCAGTATCTGAGCGGCCGCCGGCGCATCGAGATTCCGGCGCGCCGCGCGCCCGACCCGAAGCGCCTGCTGCGCCTGGTCGGCGCAACGGCCAACAACCTGAAGAACCTGACCGTCGAGTTCCCGCTCGGACTGATGACCTGCGTCACCGGGGTGTCCGGCTCCGGCAAGTCGACGCTGGTGAACGACACGCTGTTTCGAGCCGTGGCGACCCAGCTCAATCACGCCGCCGCGGGCAGCGCACATTTCGAGCGCCTCGAGGGGCTCGAGCACATCGATCGGGTGATCGAGATCGATCAGAGTCCGATCGGCCGCACGCCGCGCTCCAATCCGGCCACGTACACCGGGCTGTTCGCGCCCATCCGCGAGATCTTTGCCGCCGTTCCCGAATCGCGCGCCCGCGGCTACGAGGCGGGGCGCTTCTCCTTCAACGTCAAGGGCGGACGCTGCGAGGCATGCGAGGGGGACGGGGTCATCAAGGTGGAGATGCACTTCCTTGCCGACGTGTACGTACCCTGCGATGTCTGCAAGGGCAAGCGCTACAACCGGGAAACCCTCGAGGTGCGCTTCAAGGGAAAGAACATCCAGGAAGTGCTCGACATGACCGTGGAGGACGCCCTGCCGTTCTTCTCCGCGGTGCCCACCGTGCAGCCGAAGCTCAAGACCCTGCTCGACGTGGGGCTCTCCTACGTACGCCTCGGTCAGAGCGCCACCACGCTGTCCGGCGGCGAAGCGCAGCGCGTGAAGCTCGCGAAGGAGCTGTCGAAGCGCGCCACCGGGCGCACGCTCTACATCCTCGACGAGCCCACCACGGGACTGCATTTCGCGGACATCGCGCAGCTCCTCGAGGTGCTGCATCGGCTGCGCGACGAGGGCAATACGGTGCTCGTGATCGAGCACAATCTGGACGTGATCAAGACGGCCGATTGGATCGTGGATCTGGGCCCGGAAGGCGGCGATGCCGGCGGCAGCATCGTCGCGGTCGGCACGCCGGAGCAGATTGCCGCGCACGGCTCCTCCTACACGGGGCGCTACCTCGAGGCGGCTCTGCAGCCGACCCCTGAGCAATCCTCGCGCGCGCCGCAGCGCAAGCGGGCGCAGGCCCTCGCCAGGACGGCGCGGGCCGGGTAGCTGCGGGCTCGCACGTGACCAGCCTCGCGCAACTCATCGCGCGCGCCTCGCTGCCGGCGCTGTCCCGACTGGATCCCGAGAGGGCGCATGATTGGGGCCTGGCCGGCCTCGCCTGCCTGGGGCCTTTCTGGCCGAAGCCCCGGCAGAGGGCGGGTGCGGCGCTGCGCCGCCTCGGGCTCGAGTTCGCGCACCCGCTCGGGCTCGCCGCCGGGTTCGACAAGAACGGCGACTATCTCGATGCGCTCGGCGCGCTCGGATTCAGCCACATCGAGCTCGGCACCGTGACCCCCCGCCCGCAGCCGGGCAACCCCAGGCCGCGCATGTTCCGGGTGCGTGCGGCGAGCGCTCTGGTGAACCGCATGGGCTTCAACAACAAAGGCGTGGATCATCTCGCCGGGCGCCTGCGTCGCGCGCGCTTCGCGGGAATCCGCGGCGTGAGCATCGGCAAGAATGCCGATACGCCGATCGAGCGTGCGGCCGAGGACTACGTGTCCTGCCTCGAGCGCATCTACGAGAGCGCGGACTACGTCGCCGTCAACGTCTCCTCGCCCAACACGGCGCGGCTGCGCGAGCTGCAGTCCCCGGACAGCCTGGAACCGATCGTGGACTCGCTCCTCGAGGCGCGTGCGCGACTCGAGTCCCGGCACGGCCGGCGCGTGCCCCTGCTCGTCAAGATAGCGCCCGATCTCGAAGCGCCTGAGCTGCGCGTGCTGGCGGGCAGCCTGCGCGCCAGCGGGACCGACGGCGTGATCGCCACCAACACCACGACCGATCTGTCCGCCCTGGGCGAGGCGTGGCCGGCGAGCCGGCGCGGCGGGCTGTCCGGCGAGCCGTTGCATGCCCGCTCGGTCGACGTGATCGGGCAATTGCGCGCCGAGCTCGGCGCCGGATTCCCGATCATCGGCGTGGGCGGCATCATGGATGCGAAGAGCGCGCTCGCCACCCTGGACGCGGGCGCCGATCTGTTGCAGCTCTACACCGGCTTCGCCTACCGCGGGCCTTGCCTTCTCGAGGAGATATTGAATGCCCTTCACGGTCACTGAAGAGCTCATCGATCGGTTCCAGCGCGACGGGGCGGTGCGCCTGCCGCAGATGTTCGGCGCGCAAGAGATCGAATTGCTGCGCCAGGGGATCGAGGAGAACCTCGCCCGCCCGAGCCCGCGTGCGAAGATCGCGAGCGGGCCTGCCGACCCCGGGCTCTTCGTCGAGGATTTCTGCAACTGGCAGGACAATGAGCGCTACCGCCGCTTCATCTTCGATGGGCCGCTGGCGCCGGCCGCCGGGCGGCTGATGCGCAGCCGCAGTGCGCGGCTGTACCACGATCACATGCTCACCAAGGAGGCCGCCACCCGCCAGCCCACTCCCTGGCACCAGGATCAGCCCTACTACAACATCGACGGCAGGCAGAACGTGAGCTTCTGGATTCCGGTCGATCCGGTGAGCCGCGCTGCCACCCTGGAGTTCGTGGCGGGCTCGCATCGCGGTCCCTGGCTCATGCCGCGCTCGTTCATGGATTCGCAGGCGAAGTGGTTTCCGGAGGGCTCGCTCGCCGACCTGCCGGACATCGAGCGGCGGCGCAGCGACTTTCCCATCCTCGGCTGGGAGCTCGAGCCGGGGGATGCGGTGTGCTTTCACATGCTCACGCTCCATGCCTCGCGCGGCGTGGAGGGCAATCGGCGGCGGCGCGTCTTCTCGGTGCGCTTCCTGGGCGATGACATCGTGCACGCGCCGCGCCGCTGGAAGACCTCGCCGGAGTTCCCCGGTCTCGAGCGGGAGCTGCCCGCCGGAGCCCCGATGCAGCACCCTCTGTTCCCCGAGCTGTGGCGCGATCCGAGTGAGTAGCCCGGCGCGCCGCAAGCGCAGGCCGCCGGTGGCGGCTCGGCCCGCGCGTCCCGGGACCCATGCGATAGAATCGAGGATCGACATCGAGGGAGTCGGGATGGCCAAGTCGGGTCAGCGCGGCGCGAGCCGCGCCGCCGCGGAGAGCGCCGTGAGAACGCTGCTGCGCTGGGCGGGTGAGGACCCGCGCCGCGAGGGTTTGCGCGAGACGCCGAAGCGGGTCGTGAATGCATACCGGGACTGGTTCTCCGGTTACGCGAGCGATCCGCGCGAGTATCTGCGCCGCACCTTCGAGGAGGTCGAGGGCTACGACGAGATGGTCGTGCTTCGCGACATCGCGTTCGAATCGTTCTGCGAGCACCATATGGCGCCCATCATCGGACGCGCGCACGTGGGCTATCTGCCGACCCAGCGTGTGGTCGGCATCAGCAAGCTCGCCCGCGTGGTAGACGGCTTCGCGCGCCGCTTTCAGGTTCAGGAAAAGCTCACCGCCCAGATCGCTTCCTGCATCCATGACGTGCTCAAGCCGCGCGGAGTGGGGGTCGTCGTCGACGCCGTCCACCAGTGCATGACCACACGCGGCGTGCACAAGCGCGGGGTATCCATGATCACGAGCAGAATGGTCGGCACGTTCCGCGTCGACGCCAGCACGCGCGCCGAATTCCTGCGCTTCATCGACATCGAGGGCAGCAGGCTGCGCTGAGAGGGGACTGCGCGCACCGCGCAGTGCGCGCCGGACCGCATCGCCCGGAACCGCATCGCTCGGAAATCAGGAGCGCTTTGCCGCCCCGCGCGGCGGGATCACTTCCACCGTGAAGCTGTAGCGGTGGCGCTCGCCGGGCGCGAGCGCGCCGACGCCGACCACATGGCGGGCTAATTTCTCGCCCTGCTCGTTGGTGATCGAGACCACCACGCAATACTCGCATTCGGTGCGGCCCGGATGATGAATCGATCCTTCGAGCCGCATCGCCGCGTGCCCTTCCGCTTGCGGCTCGGCATTCGCGACATTGAAGCGCAGGTGGTGCTGGCACCCGGGGCAGATATTGGCGCTCTGCAGAACAGTCGCCTTGCAATGCGGACATGTTCGCGTCGCGCCCAGGGCGCCGTGACGAACGACGCTCATCAGCTTCCGGCGGCGGTGCCCGGGAGCTTCAGCTTCTTCTCGTCGTCCCAACCAAACTCGACGTGCCCGCGCATGCGCGAGCCGGCGGCCACCGTGATCGAGCCGGCTTTGACATCGCCGACGATCACGCCGCCCTCGAGAACGTCGACGCGCTTGGCCGACTCGATGTTGCCTTGCAGCTCTCCACCCACCACCACCACCGCGGCGAGCACCTGACCGGTCAAGTGCGCGCCCGGATCGATGTTGAAGTTGCCGTCGATGCGCACGTCACCCTTGAAGCGTCCCGCCATGCGCACGTTGCCCGACCCCTCGATCTTGCCCTCGATGGTCAGGTTCGCGGCGATCACCGACTCGCCCCCCTCGCTGCGTGCGGCGGGGGCGGGAGCGGGACGGCGCGGCGGCGCGGCGAGCGGTGCGTCGCTCGCAATCCGGTCGATGGGCTGTCGCTCCATGGCCGGCGGCGCGGCTGAAGGCGCGGCGCCCGCGGGTACGGGCGTCAGCGGCTCCTTGCGGGCCGTCGGCGCAGGCGTGGACGTGGGTTTTTCATTCCAAAGTGCCATAACGAAATCTCCCGCATAAGAGGAACTCAAGCCTACACGCTAACGCTTTACAATGTTACCGGACCAGTGTCTTTGAATGGAGACGGCAGGCACCCGCCCGAAGTTCGGGGCCTCCCTTAAGCTCGAGTCTCACCGCCATGCGCCGGTCCCACCGCCATGCGCCGGTCCCACCGCCATGCGCGCCGGTCCCACCGCCATGCGCGCGCGACCGCGTGCCGGACCCTGGGCCCGCTGGACTATAATGGCGGCAAAGAAGGGGCGCGCACTTGTTTCAGAATGTCGACCGCTTGCGGCCGGACCCGATCCTGGGGCTGATGGCACAGTTTCGCGCCGATCCATCTCCACAGAAGGTCGATCTCGGAGTCGGGGTGTACCGCGACCTGAGCGGCCACACGCCGGTGCTCGAGAGCGTGCGCCGCGCCGAGCGAGCCGTGCTCGCCGGGCAGACCACCAAGTCCTACGTGGCGGCGGCGGGCCGCGAGGAATACAACGCCGCGGTCGAGATGCTCGTCCTCGGCGAGGCGCATCCGGCGCGCAGCGCCGGCCGTACGCGCACCGCGCAAACGCCCGGCGGATGCGGGGCACTGCGCGTCGGCGCCGAGCTCATCCGTGCCGCCGCACCGGGCACCACGGTGCACGTGAGCGATCCCACCTGGGGCAATCATCCGCCGCTCCTCGGCAACTCCGGTCTCAAGCTCGAGCGCTATCCCTACTATGACGCCGGCGCGCATCAGCTGCGCTTCGCGGCGATGCTCGATCACCTGGAGCGGGCCCCTGCCGGTGATGTCGTGCTGATTCACGCCTCCTGCCATAACCCGTCGGGCGCGGATCTCTCGCCCGATCAATGGCGCACGCTGACCGAGCTGCTCGGGCGCAGGAACCTCGTTCCGTTTCTCGACCTCGCCTACCAGGGCTTCGGGGTGGACCTGATGGAGGACGTGCAGGGCCTTCGGCTCATGACCGAGGCGCTCCCCGAGGCCCTGATCGCGGTATCCCATTCCAAGAATCTCGGGCTGTACCGCGAGCGCACCGGAGCGATCATCACCATCAGCGAGAGCGAATCGCGCGCCGACGCGGTGCAGAGCCATGTCCTGCAGATCGCCCGCAGCATCTACTCGATGCCGCCCGATCACGGAGCGGCGATCGCCGCGTGTCTCTTTGCGGATGCTTCCCTGCGGGCGCAGTGGATCTGCGAGCTCGCTGCGATGCGCGACAGGATCCGGGAGATGCGCGCGCTTCTGGCTTCCCATCTGCGGCAGATCACCGGGGGCGCCGCCTTCGATTTCATCGAGGCCCAGCGCGGCATGTTCTCCCTCCTGGGGGTCTCGAGTGAGACCGTGGATGCGCTGCGCACCCGGCACCACATCTACATGACTTCCGACAGCCGCATGAACCTCGCCGGCATCATGCCGCACAACGCGGCCTATGTGGCCGCAGCGATCGCGGCGCAGCGCTGAGGGGCACGGCGCAGCGTCGACGGGCGCGGCGCGCCGCCGCTGCTCGGCGCAGTGCCGATGCGCGGCGCCGCTTCAGGCGCCGAGCGCCTCGCTCAGCGCCTTCACCTCCACGGCGGAATCGCGCATCACGCTCATGGTGCGCGCCTCGTTCAGCCCCAGCCGTGCCGAGGCTGGCAAGCCGTCGAGCGCCGCTTCGAGACCAGCGGCATCGTCGTAGTGCCGCTCCATCAACACGGCGACGGCGATGACGTCGCTCAGATCCGGGCGCTCCGGCTCGGTCCTGCCGAGCTCCTGCTGGTCGCCGACCGCTTGCGCCATGTCCTCGGGGAACTCCCAGTTCTCGAGGATCGCCTTGCCGATCGAGGGATGCCACTCGTTGATGATCTGATCGAGCATGCCGTCGCTGGTGAAGAACTCCGGATGAGCGGTGGCGCGCGTCAGCACGTAGAGCTTGCCGATGCCGTGCATCATGCCGGTGAGCATGGCTTCGTCGGGATTGACGCGCGTGCAGGTGCGCGCCAGCACGAACGCGAACGCCGCCACGACCGTGCTGCTTTTCCACAGCGTCTGCAGCTGGTCCTCGAGGCCGGCGAGCTTGTTGCTGTTGCGGATCTGCGCCATGGCGAACGAGATCGACGCGCTGCGCACCATGTTGTAGCCGATCCGGTTGATCGCCGTGCGCAGGTCGGTCACCGTCTTGCCGCTGCGGTTGAGCGAGGCGGAATTCGCGATGCGCAGGAGCCGCGCGGTCAGGGCGGGCTCCGATCCCACCACGCGCACCACCTGATCCACGGAGGACTTCGGGTCGGACAGGATGCGCCGCACGCGCACGGCGATCTCCGGGAAGGACGGCAGCTCCACCTTGCCGCCGGACAGCTCGCCGGCCAGTGAGCGGATGAATGCGAACGCGTCGTGAGACGGCGTTTGCGGCGAGAATGTCTGCACTGAAAGGGTCGTCAATTCGCACTCTCAAAAAACGTGGCAATCCTCTGCCTGCGAGGCGGTCCCTTTTGAAATCGGCCGCCGCCGCGGAATCTTGAGACATGCCGCCGGCCGCCGGCGTGCTGCCGCGGCGCGGGCGGGGCCGGTCGCGCTGTTCGCCGCGGCGGAGCGGCGGTCGGCGCGCCGGGGGATGCTCGAAGTGAGAAGCGCGTCACATTTGGCGCGGCGTTGCGCGCTGGGGGAGCGGCGGCGCGCGCTGGGGGAGGGCGGCGCGCCCTGGGGAGCGGCGGCGTGCGCTAGCGAGCGGCCGCGGGGCGGCTGGTGAACCGCTGCTGCACCTCGCCGTTCTTCGAGCGCTCCGTGAAACGGCCCTTGCAATACTCGGTCAGGACCCGCCGCCAGAAGGTGACGGCATGCGGATTGCGCTGGTATTCGACGATCTCCCAGTCGCCGGCGAAGCGATCGAAGATGAGCTTGGCGGCGTCGCGGCCGATGCCCACGCGCCGATGCGGCTTGCGGATGAAGAACTCGGACATGTGATAGTTGACCCGGGTCTCGCCGGCCGCCGGGACGCGCGGGCGGGTGACGAGCGCGAAGCCGACCGCTTCCGGGCCTTTCGCGATGATCAAGGGATGCGAGTGGTCGTTCGCGAACCAGTTGGCGAAGATCTCATCCTGATGAGGGTTGCCGGTGCCCAGAACCGAGAAATGCCCGGTGTTGAGATCCGACAGAGCGTCGAGATATTCGGGATAGACATCCTGGATCCACTGGCGATCCTTCTTCGAATGTCTACAGTCGCGGATGCTGACGAGCAACGAAGCCGTTTTCCTGTGCCCTATAAAGACACTGCCCGGGCGAACGCGCCACCTCGGCCGTCCGCCCGGGCATGGGATCAGCTATCGAAGCGAGGACTACTTCGGAGCCGATGCGGCGGACGCGGCGGCCGACGCTGCGTCAGCAGCGGCGCTCGCGGCGGCAGCCGAGTCAGCGGCGGAGGAAGCGGCCGATTCAGGAGCAGAGGCAGCGGGCGGGGGAGTGGCTTCGGACGTCGGTGCAGGAGCCTCGGTCTTGCTACCGCAGGCACCCAGCACGAGTGCAGCGACAAAGGCGCTTAAAGCAAGTTTGGTCTTCATCTATCGATACCCCAGGAATTTAATGATAACGTTTTAGGCAAGCGTGTTGTCTTGGGCTTCCACCCAAATGTCCGGGCCGATTTTAGAGTGTTTCGGCTCAATTTCATATCATTTTCGCGATCATGGAGCGCCTTTAACCTCGCTTCCACGTAGGAAAACGCCGTCCGGGAGCCGGTGAGCAGCAGCGCCGGGACCCCGGGGCTCGGCGCAGCAGGGCGAGAGTCGGCGCTTCGACGTCGCGAGCATCGAAGGAGTGAGCGTGCACGAGGCGAGTCTGGACCAGCTTTATGGCGAGCACTTGCAGTGCTTGATGAGGCGCGCCGACAGCGCGCTGGGCGCGACCGGCTACGACGCGCTCGTCATTCACGCCGGCGTGCCGCCCACCCTGTTCCTGGACGACCAGACCTATCCATACAAGGTCAACCCGCACTTCAAGGCCTGGGTGCCGATCATCGACAATCCGCGCTGTATCTTGATCTATTCGCCGGGAAAGCCTCCGCGAGTGCTTTTCCACCGTCCTGACGACTATTGGCACAAGCCGGCGAGCCTGCCCCGGCAGCGCTGGGCACAGATGCTCGAGATGACCCCCATGCCGGACCCGGACAGGGCTGCGATGCACTGGGAGAGCTTGGGGAGAGTCGCATTCATCGGCCCGGCCGATGCCTCTTCCGGCGCTGGGGCGCAGGGATCGAACGACCCGGATCTGCTGGCGCGGCTGCATTATGACCGGGCGGTCAAGACCGCCTACGAGCTCGAGTGCATGCGCCGGGCGAGCGCGCTGGGCGCGCGCGGACACCGCGCCGCGCTCGCCGCTTTTCGCGCCGGCGCCTCGGAATATGAAGCGCACATGCGCTATCTGGAGGCTTGCGCCCTGCGCGAGGAAGAGCTGCCTTACAACAACATCATCGCCTATAACGAGAATGCGGCGGTCCTGCACTACCAGCATCTCGAGCGCGAGCCCCCCGCCGTGATGCGCTCGTTCCTGATCGATGCGGGGGCGCAGTTCCGCGGGTACGCCTCGGACATCACCCGTACCTACGCGGCGCAGCCCGGCCTGTTCGCCGATCTCATCGACGCCCTGAACGCCGCACAGCTTCGACTGTGCGACGAGATCGTGCCCGGGCGCGACTATCGCGAGGTGCACCTGACCGCGCATCGCCTGCTGGGCGATGTGCTCGAGGACGTGGGTTTGACCCGGCTCCCGGGCCAGGCGGCGCTCGAGGCAGGCATCACCCAGGTGTTCTTCCCGCATGGCATCGGCCATCTGCTCGGCCTGCAGGTTCACGACGTCGGCGGTGTCATGGGGGATTCGAACGGCGGCGAGCGCGAGCGCCCTGCGGGCCATCCGTACCTGCGGCTCACGCGCATGCTCGAGCCGGGCGTGGTGGTGACGGTCGAGCCCGGAATCTATTTCATCGACTCGCTGCTCGCCGCCGCGCGGCGCGATGAGCGCGGCGCTCACATCGACTGGGACGTGGTCGAGGAGCTGCGGCCCTGCGGGGGAATCCGCATCGAGGACAACGTCCTCACCACGGCGGGGGCGCCCGAGAATCTGACTCGCAACGCGTTTGCCCGGCTCGCCGCCTGAACGGTGCCACATCGGGCGATCTGCCGATGCCGTACCCCCTGGGATGGGGAGCAGTTTCCGGTATAGCTATATATCCCGCACCCGGGACCGGGCGGTCAAGAGCGCAATCTCGCGCGATCGCGCAGTTATGGGCACGGTCCGCGCAGCCGCCGCAGGGTTCCGCGCAATCAGGGAATCGTCAAGCGGCCTTGGCCTTGCGCCGCTTGGGAGCTGCCTCCTGCGCGGCAGGGGCGGCTTTCTTGGCCCTCTTGGAGCGCCGGCCCTTGCCTTCGTCCTCGCTCTTGGCGGCCTTGGCCGCTTCCTCGACCAGCTGCATGAGCGCCATATCCGCCGAGTCGCCCGGCCGCGGCTCCATCTTGAGAATCCGGGTATATCCACCCGCCCGTGCCTTGAAGCGCGGCCCGAGGTCCTCGAACAGCTTCTCCACCACCGCCTCATCGCGCAGCCGCGCAAACGCCACGCGCCGCTTGGCCGCCGAATCGACCTTGGCGAGCGTGATCAGGGGCTCGACCACGCGGCGCAGCTCCTTGGCTTTCGGCACGGTGGTGCGGATGGTCTCGTGACGCAGGAGCGAGGTCGCCATGTTGCGCAGGAGCGCATGGCGGTGTGAGGAATTGCGCGAGAGCTGCCGCCCGCTGTTTCTATGACGCATTTGTGAAAAGCCCTAGAGACTGTCGCGCTCGTCGTCGCGCTTCAACCCCGGCGGCGGCCAGTTGTCGATGCGCATGCCCAGCGTCAGGCCGTGGCTCTCGAGCACTTCCTTGATCTCGGTGAGCGACTTCTTGCCGAGATTCGGCGTGCGCAGCAGCTCGACCTCGGTCCGCTGCACCAGATCGCCGATGTAGTGAATGTTCTCGGCCTTGAGGCAGTTCGCGCTGCGCACGGTGAGCTCGAGCTCGTCGACCGGCCGCAGCAGGATCGGATCGAACTGCGTCTCGGTCGCCTTCGTGGTCGCCTCGTCCTGACCCTGCAGGTCGACGAACACCGACAGCTGGTCCTTGAGGATGCCGCCGGCGCGGCGGATCGCCTCCTCGGGATCGATCGTGCCGTTGGTCTCGATGTCCAGGATCAGCTTGTCCAGGTCGGTGCGCTGCTCGACGCGCGCGCTCTCGACGTTGTAGGTCACCTTGCGCACCGGGCTGAAGGAGGCGTCGAGCTGCAGGCGGCCGATGGCCCGGGTCTGCTCCTCGAAGGCCATGCGCTGGGCGGCGGGCCGATAACCCCGGCCGCGCTCCACCTTGAGCGACATCGACAGCTCGCCGGCCTTGGTGAGATTCGCGATCACCAGCTCCGGATTGAGGATCTCGATGTCGTGGTCGCCCGCGATGTCGCCGGCGGTGACCGGTCCCGGACCCTTCTTGTGCAGGCGCACCTCCGCGACGTCGCGCGTGTGCATCCGGATCGCCACGGCCTTCAGGTTGAGCAGTATGTCGACCACGTCTTCCTGCACGCCCTCGATCGCCGTGTACTCGTGCAGCACACCCTCGATCTCGATCTCGGTGATCGCCGCGCCGGGCAACGAAGACAGCAGCACCCGGCGCAAGGCGTTGCCCAGCGTGTGGCCGAATCCGCGCTCGAACGGTTCGATCACGATGCGCGCATGGCGCATCGACACGGGCTGCACCTTCACGACCCGGGGCTTCAAAAACTCATTGATCGATCCCTGCATGGAATACCCTCGCTAAAGACTTCGGACACTGCGCGGCGCCGTGCGCCGCGATGCCGCCTCGCAAAGGCGGCGCCAGATGCGACTACTTCGAATACAGCTCGACGACCAGGCTCTCGTTGATGTCGGGGAGAATCTCCTGCCGCTCCGGAACCGACTTGAGGACCCCCGAGAACTTCTTGTCGTCCACTTCGACCCAATCCGGGAAGCCGACCTGGGTGGCGATCGCCAGCGCCGCCTGGACTCGGGTCTGCTTCTTGGCCCTGTCGCGCAAATTGATGACATCGCCCGCTTTGCACTGATAGGAGGCGATGTTGACCAGCTTGTCGTTCACGGCGATGCCCTTGTGGCTCACCAGCTGCCGCGCCTCCGCCCGCGTGGCGGCGAACCCCATGCGATAGACCACGTTGTCGAGCCGCGCCTCCAGAAACTGCAGCAGCGTCTCGCCGGTCGCGCCGGGCCGGCCGGCGGCCTTCTGGTAGTAATTGCGAAACTGCCGCTCGAGCACCCCATACATGCGGCGCAGCTTCTGCTTCTCGCGAAGCTGCAGCCCATACTCCGACAGGCGCTGCTTGCGCTCGCTCTTCATGCCGCCGGGCGGAACCTCGAGCTTGCACTTCGACTCGAGCGGCTTCGAGCCGCTCTTCAGGAACAGGTCGGTTCCCTCGCGCCGCGCGAGCTTGCACTTGGGACCTAGGTACTTTGCCATTACAACCTCTGTACGGATCGGACGCGGATCAGACGCGTCGCTTCTTCGGCGGGCGGCAGCCGTTATGGGGGATGGGTGTCACATCTTCAATGTTGGTGATCTTCAGACCGCAGCCATTGAGGGCGCGCACCGCGGATTCGCGCCCCGGCCCCGGGCCCATCACGCGCACCTCCACGTTCTTCACGCCGTGCTCCTGCGCCGCAGTACCGGCGCGCTCCGCCGCCACCTGGGCGGCGAAAGGTGTCGACTTGCGCGACCCGCGAAAGCCGCAGCCGCCCGAGGTGGCCCATGACAGGGTATTTCCCTGGCGGTCGGTGATCGTGATGATGGTGTTGTTGAAGGAGGCATGCACGTGCGCGATGGCATCGAGCACGTTCTTGCGCGCCTTCTTGCGAGCGGGCTTCGCGCCCTGGGCGGCGGCGGCCTGCCCCTGCGACGCTGCGTTCTGCTTTTGATCGGCCATGTGATTTGGTTTCCGGTTGCTTCGAGGACGGGATCGCTTGCGACCCCGTGAGTGCGGCGCGCAGCGCCTTGATCAGACCTTGCCCGGAGGCGCGTTCATCTTGACGGCCTGCTTGCGTGGTCCCTTGCGGGTGCGGGCATTGGTGCGCGTGCGCTGGCCGCGCAGGGGCAGGCCCTTGCGGTGGCGGATGCCGCGGTAGCAGCCGAGGTCCATCAAGCGCTTGATATTCATGGATACCTCACGGCGCAGGTCGCCCTCGACGGCGAACTTCGCCACCTGCGAGCGCAGGGAGGCCACCTCGGGATCGGTCAGATCCTTCACCTTGACCCCGTACTTGACGCCCGCGGCGTCGCAAATCCGCGCCGCCCGGCTCTTGCCGATGCCGTAGATGTGAGTCAGGCCGATGACGACGTGCTTGTTCATCGGTATATTGATGCCGGCAATACGCGCCATCTTAAGATTCCCCTATCCGCTTTGGGCAACTAGCGCATGCGAACGAGCCCGCTAGTATAGACCGGGCACCTGTATAGATCAATTGCGGGGCCATGCGAGCTGCTCAGCCTTGCCGCTGCTTGTGGCGCGCATCCGATGAGCAGATCACGTACACGATGCCGCGCCGCCGCACGATTTTGCAGTTCTTGCAGATCTTCTTGACCGACGGACGAACCTTCATTTCTTGCTCCCGATGCCTCGCAGATTGGATTTCTTCATCAGCCCTTCGTACTGATGCGACATGATGTGCGATCTCGCCTGCGCGACGAAATCCATGACGCCCACCACGATGATCAGCAGGGAGGTCCCGCCGAACTGAAAGGGGATGCTCGGATTCATCATGCGGATGATCTCGGGCAGCAGGCAAACGGCCATGATGTACAGGCCGCCCCAGAGCGTGAGCCGGGTGAGCACCTTGTCGAGGTAGTCCCCGGTCTGTTGCCCGGGCCGGATGCCGGGGATGAAGGCACCCGCCTTCTTGAGATTCTCCGCGGTGTCGCGCGCGTCGTACACCAGCGCGACGTAGAAGAAGGCGAACCCGATGATCAGGAAGGCGAACAGCAGCACGTGCAGCGGCTGGCCGTAATTGAGGACCGCGGCTATCTTCTGCAGCGTGCGCTGCAGCGCGTTTGGATTGGGGCTGTTGCCAAAAAATTGCGCGATGGTCGCCGGGAAGACGAGCAGGCTCGAGGCGAAGATCGGCGGGATCACGCCCGCCATGTTGAGCTTGAACGGCAGGTGCGTGCTCTGGCCCTGCATCATGCGCCGGCCCACCTGGCGCTTCGCGTAATTCACCTGGATCTTGCGCTGCGCGGTCTCCACGAACACGCAGAACAGCGTGACCAGCACCACCACCACCAGGATCAGGAACACGATGATCGGATTCATCTCGCCCGAGCGCACCATCTCGAGCGTATTGCCCACCGCGCGCGGCAGACCCGCGACGATGCCCGCGACGATGATCATGGTGATGCCGTTGCCGATGCCGCGCTCGGTCACCTGCTCGCCCAGCCACATGACGAAGATGGTGCCCGTGGTGATCGAGATCGTCGCGATGAACAGAAACTGCGGCCCCGGGTTCGGCACCAGATTGTTGCCGGCGTTCTGGATGGCGAGGGCCGCCCCGAAGCCCTGGAACGCGGCAAGACCCACCGTGCCGACGCGCGTGTACTGCATGAGCTTGCGCCGCCCGGACTCTCCGTCCTTGCGGATCTGGTTCCACGGCGCGTACACCATCGAGGCCATCTGCACGATGATCGAGGCGGTGATGTACGGCATCACGTTCAGCGCGAAGATGCTGAAGCGCTGCAGCGCGCCGCCCGAGAACATGTTGAACATGCCGAGGAGCGTGCCCTGCTGGCCGGAGAAGAACGCGGCGAACTTGGCCGCATCGATGCCGGGAACCGGGATGAAGGTGCCGATGCGATAGACCACGAGCGCGCCGAGGAGAAACCACAGACGTTTGCGCATCTCCTGGAAGCGCGTCATGTCTCCCAATGCGGTGGCGGCGCTCGCGCTGGAGGTGGCCATGGAGATCCCCTCAGCCCTCGAAGCGGCCGCCGGCCGATTCGACCGCGCTCTTCGCGCCCTTGCTGGCGCTGACCGCCTTGTCCTTGACGACGAAGGGCTTGCTCACGGCGCCCGACAGGATGATCTTCACCCGCTCGGTGTACTCCGGCACGAGGTTCGCCTCGATGAGCGCGGCGAGCGTCACGTCGCTCGCCGGCAGCCGCATCAGATCGTCGAGCGTGAGCTCGGCGCGCGATGCCTTGAGGGCCGAGCGGAATCCGGTCTTCGGCAGGCGCCGCTGCAGCGGCATCTGGCCGCCCTCGAACCCGACCTTGTGATAGCCGCCCTTGCGCGCGCGCTGGCCCTTGACGCCGCGGCCGCAGGTCTTGCCCTGCCCGGCCGAGGCGCCGCGTCCGACGCGCAGATGCTCCCGCTTGGAGCCGGCGGCCGGCTTGATGGTATTTAGGCGCATAGTGACTCTCTCAGCCCGCGCTCTCGGCCGGCTCGATCTTCAGCATGTGGCTCGCGGCGCTCATCATGCCGCGATTGGAGGGCGTATCCGCCACCACCACGCTGTGTCCGATGCGGCGCAAGCCGAGCCCGCGGGCCGAAGCGCGGATGCTGGCGAGCTGCCCCGCCATGCTCTTGATCAAGGTTACCTTGATGGACTTCTCGGTCATGGGCTTGAGCCCGCGATTTCCTCGACGCTCTTGCCGCGCTTTGCCGCGATGTCCTCCGGGGAGCGCAGCTTGCCGAGCGCATCCATGGTGGCGCGCACCACGTTGATCGGATTGCGCGAGCCGTAGCTCTTGGCGAGCACGTTGCGCACGCCGGCGCACTCGAACACCGCACGCATGCCGCCGCCGGCGATCACGCCGGTGCCGTCGGCCGCCGGCTGCATGTACACGCGCGTGGTTCCATGCCGTCCTTTGACAGCGTAGAACAGCGTATCGTTCTTCAAGGAGACGCTCACCAGGCTCTTGCGCGCCTGCATCATCGCCTTGGAGATCGCCACCGGCACCTCGCGCGCCTTGCCGTAGCCGAATCCGACCCGGCCGGCGCCATCGCCCACGACGGTGAGCGCGGTGAAGCCGAACTGCTTGCCGCCCTTCACCACCTTCGCCACCCGGTTCACCGCGACCAGCTTCTCCAGCAGGTCGTCCCCGGACATCGGTTTTTCCACTCTCGCCATATGTCTCAACGACCTCCGTTAGAACTCGAGACCCGCCTCACGGGCCGCATCCGCCAGCGCCTTCACGCGCCCGTGATACATGAACCCCGAGCGGTCGAACGCGACCTTCTCGATCCCCTTCGCCTTGGCGCGCTCCGCGATGGCGCGGCCCACGGCCCGGGCGGCCTCGATGTTGCCCGTGATCTTGAGCTCGCCGCGCACCTCTTTCTGCACGGTCGAGGCGGCCACCAGCACCCTGTCGCCCTCGGCGGCGAGAATCTGCGCATAGATGTGCCGCGGCGTGCGGTGCACCGACAGGCGCAACGCAGCGAGCTCCTTGATCTTCACGCGGCTGCGCAGCGCCCGGCGCAATCGCGTACCTCGTTTATCCAGCTTCATGTGCTACTTCTTTTTCGCCTCTTTCAGCGAAATCTTCTCGTCGGAGTACTTCACGCCCTTGCCCTTGTAGGGCTCCGGCGGCCTGAAGCCGCGGATCTCGGCCGCCGTCTGGCCGACCCGCTGGCGATCGATCCCCTTCACCACGATCTCGGTCTGGCTCGGCGTCTCGATGGTGACGCCCTCGGGAATCGCGTAATTGATCAGATGCGAGTAGCCGAGCGTCAGCGTCAGGCTCTTTGCCTGCACTGCGGCACGGTAGCCGACGCCGACCAGCTCGAGCTTCTTCTCGTAGCCCTTGGTCACGCCGAGCACCATGTTCGCCAGGTGGGCGCGGATCGCTCCCGCCACCGCATCGAGCCCTTCGGCGGCGGAGCTTGCCTGCACCTCGAGATGCTTGTCCTGCTGCACCACCTTGATGCCGCTCTTCAGGGCGAGCGTGAGCGAGCCCTTGGCGCCCTTCACGGTCACGCTGTCGGCGCCGATCGTGGCGCTCACGCCTTGCGGCAGATCTACCGGCATTTTCGCTACTCGGGACATGATGAGATCCTGGCACTCCTGTCGATTGATGTGCGGCCGCTACTGGACCACGAACAGCACTTCGCCGCCCGTGCCCGCGGCGCGTGCCTGGCGGTCGGACATGATCCCCTGTGGGGTCGACACCACGGCGACGCCGAGGCCGCCGAGCACCTTCGGCAGCTCGTCCTTGCCGCGGTAGATGCGCAGCCCCGGCCGGCTGATGCGCTCGATGCGGTCGATGACCGGCCGGCCCTCGTGGTACTTGAGCTCGATCGACAGGCTCCGGTTGGCGCTCGCGGGGTCGAGGCCGTAGCCGGCGATGTAGCCCTCCTCCTTCAACACCTTGAGGATGGCGAGCTTGAGCTTCGAGGCGGCCACGCCCACGGTGGCCTTGCGCGCCGACTGCGCATTGCGGATACGGGTCAGGAGATCTGCGATCGGATCGGTCATGCTCATGGTGCGCGCCTCACCAGCTCGCCTTGGACAGGCCGGGGATCTCGCCGCGGCTCGCGGCCTCGCGCAGCTTGGTGCGCGCCAGACCGAACTTGCGGTACACCCCGCGCGAGCGCCCGGTGATCGAGCAGCGGTTGCGCTGGCGGCTCGCGCTGGCGTCGCGCGGCTGGCGCTGCAGCTCGGCTTGCGCCGCGGCGCGCTCCTCCGCTCCCGTCTTGGGATCGCGGATCAGCTCCTTGAGCTCGGCGCGCCGGGCCGCGAATTTCTTGGCTGTCTGGCGGCGGTGCTTCTCGCGCATGAGCATGTTGGTCTTTGCCATGGGCTACCTTATTTGCGAAACGGAAAGTTGAAGGCCTCGAGCAGCGCGCGTCCGTGCTTGTCGTCCGCGGCCGACGTGGAGATGGTGATGTCCATCCCGCGAATCTGGTCGATCTGATCGTACTGGATCTCCGGGAAGATGATCTGCTCCTTCACGCCGAGGCTGTAGTTGCCGCGCCCGTCGAAGGAGCGCGCGCTGATGCCGCGAAAATCGCGGATGCGCGGAATGGCGATGTTGACGAGGCGGTCGAGGAACTCGTACATGCGGGCGCCGCGCAGGGTGACCTTGCAGCCGATCGCCTGGCCGTCGCGCACCTTGAAGGTCGCCACCGACTTCTTCGCCTTGGTCACCGCGGGTTTCTGGCCGGTGATCTTCGCCAGATCCGCGGTGGCCGCGTCCATCACCTTCTTGTCGGCCACGGCCTCGCCCACGCCCATGTTCACCGTGATCTTGAGGATGCGCGGGACCTGCATCGTGTTGTGGAGGCCCAGGCTCTGCTTGAGCTGGGGCACGATCTTCTCGCGGTAAAGTTGCTGCAGTCTTGCCATGTCGTATTGCTCGCCTCGAGCCTCGCTCGCTCTTGCCTCGACCCGCGCCTACTTGGCGTCGATCATCTCTTTGTTCGACTTGAACACGCGCACCTTGCGGCCGTCCTGCAGCGCCTTGAACCCCACCCGGTCGGCTTTTTGCGTGGCCGGATTGAAGATCGCGACGTTCGAGACGTGCAGGGGCGCCTCCCGCTCGATGATGCCGCCCGGCCGGTTCTGGTTCGGGTTCGGCTTCTCGTGCTTCTTGGACATGTTGAGGCCCTCGACGCGCACCCGATCGCCGTCCACGGCGATGACGGCGCCGCGGCGCCCCTTGTCCCGCCCGCTGATGAGGATCACCGTGTCGCCTTTGCGTATCTTCTTCATCAGAGCACTTCCGGAGCCAGCGATATGATCTTCATGAATTGCACGTTGCGCAGCTCGCGCGTCACGGGCCCGAAGATGCGCGTGCCGATGGGCTCGAGCTTGTTGGTGAGCAGCACCGCCGCGTTGGTGTCGAAGCGGATCAGGGAGCCGTCCGCGCGGCGCACGCCGCTCCTGGTGCGCACCACCACCGCGTCGTAGACCTCGCCCTTCTTGACCTTGCCGCGCGGAATCGCGTCCTTGATGCTCACCTTGATCACATCGCCCACCGCGGCGTAGCGGCGCTTCGAGCCGCCGAGCACCTTGATGCACATCAGGCGCTTCGCGCCCGAGTTGTCCGCCACGTTGAGCATGGTTCGAAGCTGAATCATGGCAGTCCTTTATTCGGCCCGGGCGCGCTCGACCACGCGCACCAGCATCCACGACTTGCGCCGCGACAGCGGCCGGCACGGCTTGATGGACACCGTGTCGCCCTCGCGGCACTCGTTGTTGGCGTCATGGGCCAGGAGCTTCGTGGTGCGGCGGATGTACTTGCCGTAGGTCGGGTGCTTCACCAGCCGCTCGACCGACACGGCGATGGTCTTGTCCATCTTGTTGCTCACGACCTTGCCGGTGAGCAGGCGCTGACCCGCGCCCGGGGCCCCGCCCTGCGCCGCGCCGCCGCCTTCGGCCGTGGTTTCCGTCGTCGTCGTCATCACACCTTACCTCCGCGGGCCCGCACCTGCGCGAGCACCGTCTTCACGCGCGCGATGTTCTTGCGCACTTTCGCAAACTGATCCGGCTTGGCCGCTTGCCCCGTGGCGCGGGCCATGCGCAGATTGAATTGCTCGCGGCGCAGCTTGAGAAGCTCCTCGCCGAGCGCCTCGGGCGCCTTGCCCTGCAGATCTTTCGCCTTCATGACCTTGACCTCACGCCCGGACCTGGCGCTTGACGAACGCCGTCGACACCGAGAGCTTGGCGGAGGCGAGACGGAACGCTTCGCGCGCGATGGTCTCGCTCATGCCCTCGATCTCGAACAGCACCTTGCCGGGCAGCACCCGGGCGACCCAGTACTCGACGTTGCCCTTGCCCGAGCCCATGCGCACCTCGAGGGGCTTCTGGGTGATCGGCACGTCCGGGAACACGCGGATCCAGATGCGCCCGCCGCGCTTCACGTAGCGCGAGATGGCGCGCCGCGCGGCCTCGATCTCGCGCGCCGTCATGCGCGCCCGGTCCGTGGCCTTGAGGCCATACTCGCCGAATGCCACGGTGTTGCCGCGCTGCGCGCTGCCCGCGATCCGGCCCTTGAACTGCTTGCGGTACTTGGTCCGCTTCGGCTGCATCATGTGTCGATGACCTCAACTCTGCGCAGGTGCCGCGGCTTCGGCGGGCTTCGCCGCCGCCGGCGCGGCGCCCTCGCCCTCGGCGCGCGCCGCCTCGCCCTCGGCCGCCTCCACCTCGGGCTGGTCGAACACCTCGCCCTTGAAGATCCAGACCTTGATGCCGATCACTCCATAGGTGGTCATCGCTTCGGCGAGGCCGTAGTCGATGTCGGCGCGGAAGGTGTGCAGCGGCACGCGCCCCTCGCGGTTGGTCTCGGTGCGCGCGATCTCCGATCCGTTCAGCCGGCCGGAGATGCGCACCTTGATGCCGAGAGCGCCCGAGCGCATGGTGTTGGTGACCGCGCGCTTCATGGCGCGGCGGAACATCACGCGCTTCTCGAGCTGCTGCGAGATGCCCTCGGCCACGAGCTTCGCGTCCAGCTCGGGCTTGCGGATCTCGGCGATGTTCAGGCGCACGTCCTGCACCGTCATTCCCAGAATCTTCGCGACCGCGGCGCGCAGCTTCTCGATGTCCTCGCCCTTCTTGCCGATCACGATCCCGGGACGCGCGGTGTGTATCGTGATGTTCGCGCGGCGCGCGGCGCGCTCGATGTGGATGCGGCTCACCGAGGCGTCGGCCAGCTTCTTGGCGAGGTACTTGCGCACCAGGAAGTCGGTGTGGATGTTCGAGGCGAACGTCTTGGAGCCGGCATACCACTTGGACGCCCAGTCGCGCGTGATGCCAAGGCGGATGCCGATCGGATTGACTTTTTGACCCATGCTCGTTGTCCTATGAGGTTCTCAGGTCTCGCGCTTGCCGTCGGAGACTTGAACCAGAATGTGGCTGTTGCGCTTCGCGATGCGCACGCCGCGGCCCTTGGCGCGCGCGTGGAAGCGCTTGAACATCGGCGCCGCGTCGACCTCCACGCGGGTGACCTTGAGCTCGTCGACGTCGGCGTTGAAATTGTTGTAGGCGTTGGCGATGGCCGAATCGAGCACCTTGAGCACGATCTTCGCGCCCTTCTTCGGCATGAACTTCAGCGTGTTGACCGCGAGCGTGGCGGACTTGCCGCGGATCGTGTCCACCACCAGCCGGCATTTCTGCGGCGAGATGCGTGCGTAGCGCAATACGGCCTTGGTCTCCATGATTTACTCCGCCGCCGACACTTTCTTGTCGCCGGAATGGGCCTTGAAGGTGCGCGTCGGCGCGAACTCGCCGAGCTTGTGGCCCACCATGTTCTCCGACACCAGCACCGGCACGTGCAGGCGGCCGTTATGCACCGCGATGGTCAAGCCCACCATGTCCGGAATGATCATGGAGCGGCGCGACCAGGTCTTGATGGGCCGGCGGTCGTTTTTCTGACTCGCGGTCTGCACCTTCCTGGCCAGATGCAGGTCGACGAACGGGCCTTTCTTGAGCGAACGGGGCACGATGGGTCTCCAGTTAGATGCGTTTGTTCTTGCGGCGCTGCAGGATCATTGCGTCCGTGCGCTTGTTGTGGCGGGTCTTTTTCCCCTTGGTCTGCAGACCCCAGGGACTCACGGGATGCGGATTGCCTTGACCCGACTTGCCCTCGCCGCCGCCGTGCGGATGATCGACCGGATTCATCACCACGCCGCGCACCGTGGGCCGCACGCCGAGCCAGCGCACCGCGCCCGCCTTGCCGAACACGCGCAGATTGTGCTCGTCGTTCCCGACCTCGCCGATGGTGGCGCGGCAGTCGACGTGGATCTTGCGGATCTCGCCCGACTTCAAGCGCACGCTCGCATACAGGCCTTCGCGCGCGGCGAATTGCGCCGAGCCGCCGGCGCTGCGCGCCAGCTGGCCGCCCTTGCCCGCCTTGAGCTCGATGTTGTGCACCGTGCTGCCGACCGGAATGTGGCGCAGCGGCAGCGCATTGCCCGGCTTGATGGGCGCGTCCGCGCCGGAGCGGATCTCATCCCCGGCCTTCACGCCCTTCGGCGCCAGGATGTAGCGGCGCTCGCCGTCGGCGTACATCACCAGCGCCAGATGCGAGGTGCGGTTCGGATCGTACTCCAGCCGCTCCACCACACCCGGGACGCCGTCCTTGTCGCGCTTGAAATCCACCAGCCGGTAGCGCTGCTTGTGTCCGCCGCCGATGTGCCGCGTGGTCTGCCGTCCCGAATGGTTGCGCGCGCCGCTGCGGTTCTTCTTCGCGGTGAGCGAGGCGAGCGGGCCGCCCTTGTGCAAGTGCGAGCGGTCGACCTTGACCACGAAGCGCGTGCCCGGGGAGGTCGGTCTCATCTTGATGAGTGCCATGTTGGTCCTTACTTCGCAGCGCCGGTGAAGTCGATGGACTGTCCGGCCTCGAGGCGCACGTAGGCCTTCTTGTAGCCGCTGCGCCTGCCCTGAACGTTCTTGAAGCGCCGCGACTTGCCCGGCTTGTTGAGGAGATTGACGCCCTCGACCTTCACCTCGAACATCAGCTCGACCGCGTGCTTGACCTCGTCCTTGGAAGCATCGTCGCGCACGCGAAACACGTACTGGTTCGCCTTCTCCGTCATGGTGGCGGACTTCTCCGACACGTGCGGCTGCAGCAGCACGTTCATCAGCCGTTCCTTATTCATGGGTGCCCCCGAGCCGCTGTTCGAGCATCCGCAGCGCGCCCACGGTGGCGATCACCTTGTCGTGCTTGACCAGGCTCAGCGGGTCGAGCGAAGCCACCGCCATGACCTCGACGTGCGGCACGTTGCGCGCCGCCAGGAACAGCTTCTCCTCGTACGCCTCGACCAGGATCAGGGCGCGCGACAGGCCGAGCTCCTTGAGCCTGCCGAGCAGCAGCTTGGTGCGCGGTGCGCTGAGCTCGAGATTCTCGACGGCGAGGAGCCGGTCCTGGCGGATCAGCTCGGAGACCATCGACTGCATGGCCGCGCGGTACATCTTGCGATTGACCTTCTGGCTGAAATCGCGCGGCCGGGCCGCGAATGCGCGGCCGCCGCCCACCCACAGCGGGCTGCGAATCGAGCCGGCGCGGGCCTGTCCCGTTCCTTTCTGGCTCCAGGGCTTCTTGCCGCCGCCGCTCACTTCGGCGCGCGACTTCTGGCGCTTGGTGCCGGCGCGGCCGCCGGCCATGTAGGCGGTCACGACCTGATGCACGAGCGCCTCGTTGTAGGCGCGGCCGAACGCGGCGTCCGACAGCTGGATCTCGCTCGCGGCACCCGGATTCTTCAACTGCAGCTTCATGGCGGTCACTTCTCGTCAGCTATTTCTTGTCGGGTTTGCCGGCCTTGGCGGCCGCTGCGGGCTTGCCGGGGGTGCCGGCGGCGGCCGGTGCCTTGTTCGGCGCGAGGCGCCGGCGGCGCAATTGCGCCTGCGCCTTCACCGAGGCACGCACCACCACGCGCCCGCCCTCCGATCCGGGTACCGCGCCGCTGATCAGCAACAGGTTCCGGGCCGCATCGATCTGCACGATGCGCAGATTCTCGATGGTGCGGTTGCGCACACCCATGTGGCCGGACATGCGCTTGCCCTTGAATACGCGGCCCGGGGTCTGGCGCTGGCCGATGGAGCCGGGAGCGCGATGCGACACCGAGTTGCCGTGCGACTTCATGCCGCCGGCGAAATTATGCCGCTTCATGGTGCCGGCAAAGCCCTTGCCGAGGGTGGTGCCGGTGACATCGACGATCTGGCCGACCTTGAACATGTCGACCTTGAGCTCACCGCCCACGGCAAGCGAGTCGCCCTCGCCCTGGCCCAGGCGAAACTCGCGGCACGCATCGCCCGCCGCGACGCTCGCCTTGGCGAAATGGCCGGCGAGCGCCTTCGATACGCGCGAGGGGCGGCGGCTGCCGATCGTCACCTGCACCGCGCGATAGCCGTCGGGCTTGTCGGTCTTGATCTGCGAGATGCGATTGGGCAGCGCCTCGACCACCGTCACGGGGACGGTAACGCCGGCGTCAGTGAATATCCGGGTCATGCCGCACTTGCGGCCAACCAGACCGATGGTCATTTTCAGTCCTCATGCGCGGGTGCACTCGGCATCCCGCATTCGTTGCAACAGGCCGGCGGTTTGGGTACGCGGGACCCCAGGACCCTCGGCACCCGCTCGACGGCGATTGGGGCGGCCTTGGATGACTGGCGTCGGAACCCACGCGCTCCGACCTCAAAAATGGACGGCGAAGTATACCGGAACGCGCTGCCAGATCAAGCAAGTGCCCGGGCGCCGGCCGGGCGGCGCGCCCCAGCGCCCTAGCCGCGGCGGTACCCGCCCCGCCCTGCTCGAATCACCAGCGCACCGGCGAGCAGATAGACCAGCGCCGCCGCCGCCGCCCCCGGCAGGGAGGCCGTGAGGTAGGCATACGGGCGGCTCGAGCGATAGGTGAGCGGATCGAGCAATGCGATGTAGGTGCAGCAGCCGGCGGCCAGCGCCAGCATCGCCGCCGGGTTGATTCCACGCCAGAAGGCGTACGGCTGGCCGGGGCCGTGCGAATAGATCGCGCGAATGTCGATGCGGCGGCGGCGCAGCACGAAGTAGTCCACGATCTGGATGCCGCAGAGCGGCGCGAATGCCACTCCGATCAGGGCCAGGAAATTGCCGAATCGGGCGAAGAACAGCTCCGGTATGAAGATCCCGACCAGCGCCACCGGCGTGATGGTGATCAGCAGCAGCGTGGTCCAGGAGCGCTGCTGCAGGGCCCTGAAGTTGCGCAGGCCGATCGCCGAGGCATAGATGCCGGCGGTGGTCGTGCCGAAGTTCGCCGCGGTGACGAAGGCCAGCGACACGATCGCGTAGGCGGGACCGCCGACGGTGCGCAGCCATTCGGCGGGATCCGAGGATTTCAGCACCAGAACGCCCGCGAGGCCGATCAGGCTCAGCAAAGGGACCGGCGCGCACATGCCGAGCATCACCGGCAGCACGGCCGTGCGGCCGTCGGGCGCCATGCGGATCATCGCGCCGATGTACGGCCACCAGGAAAGCGTCGCCCCGATGCCGAGCTCCACGCCCGTCGTCGAGTTCCACAGCCGATCCGGGTTCGCGAGCGCCGGCTGCGCGGCGAGCAGCTCCGGCCAGCGGTGCGACACCAGCAGATAGAGCATCCACAGGCCCACGAACACGTGCGCGAACAGAATGTTCGACACCAGCGACACGCCCTTCGCGCCGCGGCGCAGCGCGGCGAAGATGATCCCGCAGGCGAGCGTGGTCAGCAGCGGCACCAGCATGGCGCTGCGCGCGGCCTGGGACCACAGCCCGAGCGCGATGCACAGCTGCACCGCGGATTTGGCGAAAAAGATGATCAGCAGCGAATTCCAGCCGATGATCGAGACGCCCTGCAGTACCGCCGGCACCACCCAGCCGCGCGTTCCGAACTGCGGCTTGGTCGCGGCGACCGAATCGATGCCGAAGCGGATGCAGGCCGGGCCGGCCGCGAGCAGTACCAGCAGCATGCCGATGAAACACCCTGCGGTGAGCGCGATGGCGCCCTTGACGAAGCCGAGATAGTTGCCCACCGACTCGCCGATCAGATAGCACCAGGTGGCCGCAGCGGTGGTTGCCAGGGTGAGCGTGAGCCGCACGCCTCCCCAGGTGCGCTCCGCCGGCAGCATCGGCCAGCCGCTCTCGTCGGCGAGCGCGCCCTGGCTCATGCCCGGTAGACGTAGATCAGCAGCAGCGCCGGCGCGACCACCCCGAAGAGCACCATCCAGAACCAGCTGCGGCGGTCGAAATCCCCGGGGGCGGCGCTCGCCTCGAGCATCGCGATGCGCGCCTCGAGATCGGGGGGCAGCTCGCCCGCTGCGCGCGCGGCGCCTGCATCGGTCTCAACCACCGCAGTTGCCCGGGAAAGCCTCCGCATCCGCGTATGGAAACCACCAGAAGTCGTGGGCCTTCGCGCCGGGATCGATCATCGAGAGCTTGGTGTGCCGGAACGAGTCCAGTCCTTCGGAGCCGAGCTGGCGGCCCATCCCCGATTGCTTGCGGCCGCCGAACGGGCCGGCATCGTTATCGAGGAGCGGTGCGTTGATCCAGACCATCCCGGCCTCGAGCTCGTTGACGGCGCGCATCGATTCATCGAGGTCGGTGGTGTAGACGGTTGCCCCCAGGGCATAGCGCGAGCGATTCGCCAGCATGATCGCTTCCTCGAAGCTGCCGACCACACACACGGGCGCCACCGGCCCGAAGGTCTCGTCGTTCATGATGGGCGCATCCGCCGACACCTCGCCGAGCACGGTCGGCTCGACGAACCATCCCTTCTTCAGATGGGCCGGGCGCCCGCCGCCGCTGAGCAGCGCGGCCTCCTTCGCGCCTTCCAGAACGCGCAAGTAGCGCGTCAGCTCGCGCTGCGAGGCGAGCGGCCCCATGTCGACCTTGTCGAGTCCGTTCCCCACCCGGATCTGCGCGGTGTAGTGCACCAGCTTCGCGACGAACTCGGGATAGACCCGCTCGTGAACGTAGAAGCGCTCCGCCGCCGCGCACACCTGGCCGCAGTTCAAGAACGCGCCGAATGCCGCGCCGCGGGCGGCGATATCGAGCGGCGCCGAGGGCATGACGATGAACGGATCGTTCCCGGAGGTCTCGATCAGGGTGCGCTTGTAGAGGCGCCCGCAGGTCTCGGCAATGCGCCGGCCCGTCTCGATGCCGCCGGTGAAGGCCACCATGTGCGTGTCCGGATGCTCCACCAGCTGCCGGCCGGCGGCGCCCGCGCCGCTGATCACTTGCACCAGCCCGCCCGGCAGCGCATCGAATGCGGCGACGAACTGCAGGGTGGTGAGGGTCGTCAGCTCGGAGGGCTTGATGATGACGGCATTGCCGCTCGCGAGCGCGGCGGCGGCCTGCCAGCACAGAAGACACAGCGGATAGTTGAACGGCAGGATGATGACCACCACGCCCAGCGGATCCTTGGTGGTGAAGTGGAACTGCCCATCCACGGCCGAGCCGAGCACCTTGCCATTCTCGTGGCGGGCAATCTCGGCGTAATAATCGATGGCGCTCGCCGACCAGGCCACCTCGTCGCACGATTCCTTGTAGGGCTTGCCCATCTCGCGGGTGAGCATCTCGGCCACCAGCGGGCGGTCGGCCATCATGCGCCGTGAGGCCTCGTGCAACAGCTCCGCGCGGCGATGGTGATTGACCTTGCGCCAGGCGCGCTGCGCCGTGTTGGCGGCGATGACCGCCTGGGCGACCTCCTCGGCCGTCGCCTCGGCGATCTCTCCGATGCGCTCCTCGGTGGCCGGATCGATCACCGCAATCGATGCGCCGCCGCTCGCCCGTACCAGCCGCCCATCGATTCGCTGCTGCCCGCTCAACCGATCGAAAGCCGCTCTTGCATTCACGTTGGCCCCCTGAGGCTTCGCCGCAGCGGCTGGAAACTCCCGGCGCCTAGTTCAGCTTGATCTGGACGTCGACGCCCGCCGGCAGCTCCAGCTTCATCAGCGCGTCGACGGTCTTGTCGGTTGGATTGAGGATGTCCATGAGGCGCTTGTGGGTGCGGATCTCGAACTGATCGCGCGCATCCTTGTCCCCGTGCGGGGATACCAGCACCGTGAAGCGCTCCATCTTGATGGGCAGCGGGACCGGACCCTTGACGGTCGCACCCGTGCGCTTCGCCGTATCGACGATCTCGCGCGCGGACTTGTCGATCAGCCGGTGATCGAATGCCTTCAGACGGATGCGAATGTTCTGATTAGCCATGAATCTGACTTCCTAATGGGACGGGGTCGCCCTCGGCCCCGCTGATCCTGCGCGCAAGCGCGTAAAAACGCGGCATTCTGGCAGCACCGCCCGGACTAAGCAAATACGCCTGCTGGCGTGCTCAGGTTATGACCTTGGAGACCACGCCCGAGCCGACCGTCTTGCCGCCCTCGCGAATGGCAAAGCGCAGCCCCTGCTCCATCGCGATCGGGGCAATGAGCTCCACCACGATCTTGATGTTGTCCCCGGGCATCACCATCTCGGTCCCCGCCGGCAGCTCCACCGCCCCCGTCACATCGGTGGTGCGAAAGTAAAACTGCGGCCGATACCCCTTGAAGAACGGGGTATGCCGCCCCCCCTCCTCCTTGGTCAGCACGTACACCTCGGCCTCGAACTTGGTGTGCGGGTTGATGCTCCCGGGCTTGCACAACACCTGCCCGCGCTCCACCTCCTCACGCTTCGTGCCGCGCAGCAGCACCCCCACGTTGTCCCCCGCCTGCCCCTCATCGAGGAGCTTGCGAAACATCTCAACCCCCGTGCAGGTGGTCTTCTGCGTGGGCCGTATCCCCACAATCTCCACCTCATCGTTCACCTTCACCACCCCGCGCTCGATGCGCCCCGTCACCACCGTGCCGCGGCCGGCAATCGAGAACACATCCTCCACCGGCATCAAAAACGCCCCGTCAATCGCCCGCTTCGGCACCGGCACGTACTCATCGAGCGCCGCCACCAGCTTCAGCACCGAATTGACCCCAATCTCGCTCCCTTCCCCCTCCAGCGCCTTCAGCGCCGAGCCGGTCACAATCGGCGTCTTGTCCCCGGGAAAATCATACGTGCTGAGCAAATCCCGCACCTCAAGCTCCACCAGCTCCAAAAGCTCCGCATCGTCCACCATGTCCGCCTTGTTCAGGTACACCACGATGTACGGCACACCCACCTGGCGCGCCAGCAGTATGTGCTCGCGCGTCTGCGGCATCGGACCGTCCGCCGCCGATACCACCAAAATCGCCCCGTCCATCTGCGCCGCTCCCGTGATCATGTTCTTCACGTAGTCCGCGTGCCCAGGACAGTCCACGTGCGCGTAGTGACGCTTCTCGCTCTGGTACTCAACGTGCGCCGTCGCTATCGTGATCCCGCGCGCCCGCTCCTCCGGCGCCTTGTCAATCTGGTCATAGGCCTTGAACTCCCCGCCAAACTTCTCCGCCATCACCTTCGTCAAGGCCGCCGTCAAGGTCGTCTTGCCATGATCCACATGCCCAATCGTCCCCACGTTCACGTGCGGCTTCGTTCGCTCAAACTTCCCCTTCGACACGGCAAGTACCCCTTGAAGTAGATATGAATCGTTACGACGCTTTCTTCATCACCACATCGGCGACGTTGTTCGGCACTTCCATGTACTTCGCGAATTCCATGGTGTAGTTGGCGCGCCCCTGGCTCATGGAGCGCATCGCGGTCGAGTACTGGAACATCTCGGCGAGCGGCACCTCGGCGGTCACCACCTTGCCGGACGGCGAGTCCTCCATGCCGATGATCTGGCCCCGCCGCCGATTCAGGTCGCCGACGATGTCCCCGTAGTAGTCCTCCGGGGTGACCACCTCGACTTTCATGATGGGCTCGAGCAGCACCGGTTTCGCCTTGCGGAAGCCTTCCTTGAAGCCTATCGATCCGGCGATCTTGAACGCCATCTCGTTCGAATCGACGTCGTGGTACGAGCCGTCGAAGACGGTCACCTTGACGTCCACCACCGGATATCCGGCGATCACACCCGTCTGCACGGCTTCCTGGATGCCCTTGTCCACCGCCGGAATGAACTCGCGCGGCACCGCGCCGCCGACGATGGCATTCACGAACTCGTAGCCCTTGCCGGCCGGTTGCGGCTCGATCTTCAGCCACACGTGCCCGTACTGGCCGCGGCCCCCCGACTGGCGCACGAACTTGCCCTCCGACTCGACGCTCGCGCGGATGGTCTCGCGGTACGCGACTTGCGGCTTGCCGACGTTCGCCTCCACCTTGAACTCGCGCTTCATGCGGTCGACGATGATCTCGAGGTGCAGCTCGCCCATGCCCGAGATGATGGTCTGGCCGGATTCCTGGTCGGTGTGCACGCGAAACGACGGATCCTCTTTGGCGAGACGCTGCAGGGCGACCCCCATCTTCTCCTGATCCACCTTGGTCCGCGGCTCGACCGCCACCGAGATCACCGGCTCCGGGAACTCCATTTTCTCCAGGATGATCACCTTGTGCGGGTCGCACAGCGTATCGCCCGTGGTCACGTCCTTCAGGCCGACCGCCGCCGCGATGTCCCCGGCGCGCACTTCCTTGATCTCGGAGCGCTCGCTCGCATGCATCTGCAGCAGCCGCCCGATGCGCTCGTTGCGGCTCTTGTTCGGGACGAACACCTGATCGCCCGAGCTCAAGGTGCCCGAGTACACGCGGAAGAAGGTGAGATTGCCCACGAACGGGTCGTTCAGGATCTTGAAGGCGAGCGCCGCGAACGGCTCGGCATCGTCGGCCTTGCGCGTCAGCGGCTCGCCGCGATCGCTCTGGCCCCTGACGGGAGGGACATCCACGGGCGAGGGCATGTACTCGACGACGGCATCGAGCACCGCCTGCACGCCCTTGTTCTTGAACGCGGAGCCGCAGGTCACCAGGCACAGCTCGTTCTTCAGCGCGCGCGCGCGCAGGCCGCGCTTGATCTCCTCGACCGACAGATCGCCGCTCTCGAGGTACTTGTTGAGCAGCTCATCCGAGCCTTCCGCGGCCGCCTCGATCATCTTCGCACGCCACTCCTGGCACTGCGCGAGCATGTCGGGCGGGATATCGCGGTACTCGAACTTCATCCCCTGGGTCTCATCGTCCCAGAAGATGGACTTCATCTTGATCAGATCCACGACGCCGACGAAGGCGTCCTCCGCGCCGATGGGCAGCTGGATGGGCACGGGGTTGCCGCGCAGGCGGGTGCGGATCTGGTCCACGCAGCGCAGGAAATTCGCGCCGGCGCGATCCATCTTGTTGACGAAGGCGACCCGCGGCACGCCGTACTTGTTCATCTGCCGCCACACGGTCTCGGACTGCGGCTGCACACCCGACACGGCGCAATACACGGCGATCGCCGAATCGAGCACGCGCAGGCTGCGCTCCACCTCGATGGTGAAGTCCACGTGCCCCGGCGTATCGATGATGTTGATGCGGTGCTCGGGGAAGCTCTTGTCCATGCCTTTCCAGAAGCACGTGGTCGCCGCCGCGGTGATGGTGATGCCGCGCTCCTGCTCCTGTTCCATGTAATCCATGACGGCGGCACCGTCGTGCACCTCGCCGATCTTGTGCGAGACGCCGGTGTAGAACAGGATGCGCTCGGTCGCAGTGGTTTTGCCCGCGTCGATGTGCGCAGAGATACCGATGTTGCGGTATCGCTCGATGGGCGTAGTACGTGCCACGGTATTCCCCAATCTCAGGCGCTTCGCACCCGTTGCCAGGCGCTGCGCGCCACTATAACGGGGTCGAAGCGGCCCCGTCCGGTGAAATGTATATGCGGCCGAGCCGCCGCTTTACCAGCCCGCCCGGGGCGCCGACAGGGTCTTTGCCTTACCAGCGGTAGTGCGCGAACGCCTTGTTGGCCTCGGCCATGCGGTGGGTGTCTTCGCGCTTGCGGACCGCGGCGCCACGATTCTCGGCGGCCTCCAGCAATTCGGCTGCGAGCCGGTGCGCCATCGACTTCTCGCTGCGGTCGGTCGCCGCCTCGATGACCCAGCGCATCGCCAGGGTCTGGCGGCGGTTGGCGCGCACTTCGACGGGCACCTGGTACGTGGCGCCGCCGACACGGCGCGATTTCACTTCGACCACGGGCTTGACGTTGTCGAGCGCCTGCTGCAGGAGGGCGATGGCGTCGCCGCCCGCCCGCCCGGTCTTGTCGCCAATGCGGTCGATCGCGCCGTACACGATCTTCTCGGCCACCGACTTCTTGCCCCGCTCCATCACCATGTTGATGAATTTGGCCAGCATGTCGTTGCCGAACTTGGGATCCGGAAGAATGGTGCGATGGGGTGCTGCTGCTCTGCGGGACATTGGGAAACTCCAGCCGGTGAGTCGGCTTACTTCTTCGGGCGCTTGGCGCCGTACTTCGAGCGCCCTTGGCGCCGATCGCCGACCCCGGCGCAGTCGAGCGCGCCGCGAATGGTGTGATAGCGGACGCCCGGCAGATCCTTGACGCGGCCGCCGCGGATGAGCACCACCGAGTGCTCCTGCAAATTGTGTCCCTCGCCGCCGATGTAGCTCGACACCTCGTAGCCGTTGGTGAGGCGCACGCGGCATACCTTGCGCAAGGCCGAGTTCGGCTTCTTCGGCGTCGTGGTATAGACGCGCGTGCACACGCCGCGCTTCTGCGGCGAGGCCGCCAGCGCAGGAACCTTGGACTTCCAGGCAGGCTCGTTGCGTCCGGTGCGAATCAATTGGGTCGTCGTCGCCATAAATACCTTTGGGAGCGGCCCGAAAACCAGCGCCTCGCTGGCAGCCCGCCGGCTGCAAGGCCCGCCCCGTGGAAAGAACGTAAAGCTGTCCGCGCCTTTGGGACAAGGCGACAAAGGCCGGCGATTTTAGGAACCGGTCGCCCGGGTGTCAAGCCGCTCGGGCGCCGGCAAGGGTCCGGACCCGGCTCGGGGCAGCTCCGCCGCTTCCCTGGGGCGCACCGCGTCCAGGAAGCCGGCCACCTCCGCCTCGAGCAATTCGGTCCGATCCGCCAGATCCTCCGAGGCGTGCAGCACCCCCTGGGCGGCCTCCCCGGTCTTGCCGGCGGTGCCCTGGACCTCGCGGATCTGCTCGCTCACCCGGCGTGTGAACGCCGCGGCCGATTGCACCGTCCGACTGATGTCGCGCATGGCCGAGGTCTGGCTGGTGACCGCGGTGGAGATGGAGGATGAGCCGTCGTGCAGGGAGTGAATCATCTGGGTGATCGAGCTCACCGCGCTCGCCGCCTCGCTCGAGAGCGTCTGGATGCGCTCCAGCTTGGAGGCGACGCCGTCGGTGGCCTCCTTGGTCTGGGTGGCGAGCGCCTTCACCTCGTTGGCCACCACCGCGAAGCCGCGTCCTGCCGCGCCGGCCCGGGCCGCCTCGATGGTCGCGTTCAGCGCCAAAAGACTGGTGCGGCTCGCGACCGACTTGATGAAATCCAGCACCGAGCCGATCTCGATGGCGGCCGCATTCATGAGCTGCAGCGTCTGATTGAGCTTGTCCGCGTCGAGCGTCGCGCCGGCCGACATGGCCGAGGACTCGCCCACCTGCTCGGAGATCTCGCCGATCGACTGTCCGACCTGCACGATCGAGGCGGCGATCGCCTGGACGTTGTTCGAGGCCTCCACCGCAGCTTGCGAGACGCCATCGGCGCGCTCGCGCATGGCATGTGCGGCCGAGCCCATGGTCGCCGCCGTCTCCTGCAGATTCTTGAAGGCGCTCGCGAAGCTGGTGATCACCTCATGGGCGGTCGAGTCGAATCGCTCGGTCAACTCGGCGAGCTCGCGCGCGCGCTGCGCCTCGCCGGCCAGGCGCAGCTGCTCGGCCCGCTCGCGCTCGAGCTCCGTCGCGCGCTGCTCCAGCGCCCGGCGGCGTCCCTCCTCTTCGATCCGCTTGAGCCGTTCGTGCTCGATGCCGTTGTCGCGAAACACATTGACGGCGCGTGCCATGCGGCCCACCTCGTCGCCGCGCGACGCGTGCGGCACGGCAACAGACCAATCGGCGCGGGCGAGCGCCCCCACCACCCGGGTCAGATCGAGCAGCGGGGCGGTGAGCGAGCGCGCCAGCCACAAGCTCAAGGCGAGACCCCCGACCACCGCGAGCACGCCGCCGATCGCCGAGAGGCGCATCGCGCGGGAGGCGCTCGCCTTCATGGCCGCGAAATCGGCCGCCGATGCCGCGTTGTAGGTCTGGCTCAAGCCCTGCAGGATCCGGTGCAGCTCCTCGAAGATGGCTCCGGCCGAGGTGGCGAGGTCGGCGGCGACGCCCGTGTCGATCAGCAGCACCCGGGAGAACTGGCTGGCCGACTGGCGGTACTTCCCGGACAGCTCATCGATCTGCTCGGCTTCGGACTTTTGCCCCTGGTCGCGCGCGCGACGCGCCACCGCCGCCAGATCCGCTTGCAGCTTGTCGAGGTCGCCCGGCAGCGTGTCGATCAGGGCGTGCACCATCTTGGCCGGCGCCCCGTTTTGAACGAGGGTCATGGCGCGGAACATGCGCCCGTTGATCTCGAGCGCGAAGGCATCCGCCTCGCCGAGCGCCGTCAAGCGCCGGACCGTGTCGCTGAACAGGCGCGCGGTATCCGCGTCCACGCGCGTCTCGCGCGCGAGGTTGACGGCCTCGATCGCCAGTATCGCGAGGATCAGCAAGATGGGCGCCAGCAGGATCTGCCAGCGCAGCGAGATGTCGCGGATGGGCTTCAAGGGGGGGCACCGATCAGTTGCTGTACGTGCCCGCCTTGAAGATGAGGCCGTCGTAGCTCTCCCAGTAAGCCGTCTTGTTCTCGAGCTTGCCGCTCACGGGATTCTTCATCACGTAATCGATCCAGCCGGAAGGCTTCTGCTTCGCAGCCTCCAGGATGTCCTTGACGTAGAACTTGCCGGCCGAATCGGTCGTATCCGCACGGTTCATCCCTACCTTCGCCGGCGAGATGGGATGTGCGACGCATACGCCGTTCATGTCGTGCACGTCCACGTAGTCCTCTCCCTTGGCGAACAGGCCATCCCTCTTGTTGAATTCGACCAGGGCCTTCTCGCGGCCGTTGGCTTTGTAGTAGTCGATGGCCTTCTTCACCACCGCGACCACCTCGTCCTTGCTCGGCGCATCGGCAAGCGCCGCAACGCTCGATGCGCCCCAAGAGCCGAGCACTGCAAGGCCGAAAATCCACGCCGGGATCATCCGCTTCGTCTTTTGCATGGGCTCCTCGTCGCGACCTGCGTGTTTGCCGGTGATGGAGCCTTCCATCGACCCGCCGGGCGCGTTCTTGAGCATGGCTCGGCGCTCAGGCGCGAATTAAGTTCAAGTACGAGCAGAAAACGAGGAGCAGGGCGCACTTTGTGATGTTGCGCCGCAAGGACGAGCGCCCCTAGCGGGCGACACCCCGGCGCACGACCGCCGTGCAAGGATTGGCGCCCAGGTGATAGCAAAGCTCCGCCGGCCGCTCGATGCGCCACAGCGCGAAGTCGGCCCGCTTGCCGACCTGCAGAGTGCCGATCTCATCCTCGAGCCCGAGGGCGCGCGCCGCGTGCCGGGTGGCGCCCGCGAGCGCTTCTGCAGGCGTCAAGCCGAACAGCGTGCAGGCCATGTTGAGCACCAGCAGGAGCGATGTGCAAGGCGAGGTGCCGGGATTCGCATCGGTCGAGACGGCCATCGGCACCCCGGCAGCGCGCAGCCGCGCAACGGGCGGCGGCTCGCTCTGGCGCAGCGTGAAATACGCGCCCGGCAGGAGCACCGCGACGCTGCCCGCCTCGGCCAGCGCCTGCACCCCGCGATCGCTCAGGTACTCGAGGTGATCGGCGGACAGGGCCCGATAGCGGGCCGCCAGTTCCGCCGCACCCATGTCGCTCAGCTGTCCGGCGTGCACGTGAGCCCGCAGGCCGAGCCGCTCGGCGGCGCGCAGAAACTGCTCGGTCTCGCTCAACGAGAAGCCGATGTTCTCGCAGAACGCATCCACCGCGTCGGCCAATCCCGCCGCCGCGAGCTCCTCGAGCCAGGGCCCGCTCACGCTCGCGACATACTCCGCGCGCCGCGCGGCGAACTGCGGCGGCAAGCTGTGCAGCCCCAGGTAGGTCGTGCGGATGGACACTTCGAGCTCGCGCTCGAGCGCACGCGCGACTTCCAGCATGCGCCGCTCGGTGTCAAGATCCAGTCCGTAGCCGGACTTCACCTCGATGGTCGTCACGCCCTCGGACATCAGCCGTCGCGCCCGGCTCGCGGCCAGCGCGAGCAGCTCAGGGGCGCCGGCGGCGCGCGTCGCCTCGACGGTCGATTGGATCCCGCCCCCGGCCCGGGCGATGTCCTCATAGGAAACGCCGCACAGTCGCTTCTCGAATTCCTCCACGCGGCTGCCGCCGTACACCAGATGGGTGTGGCAGTCGATCAAGCCCGGTGTCATCCACAGCCCGCGGCAATCCACGATGGGGATTGCGCCCGCGGCCGCGCGGCGTTTGGCTTCCGCGCCCCCGCCGATCCAGGCGATGCGCTCCCCCTTGACCGCGAGCGCATCGCTCTCGAGCTCGCCGTAGGCCGAGCCGCCCGCAACCATGGCCGCGATGCGCGCCCCCACCCACACTCGATCCCATTCCGATGTCTGCATGCCCCTCACCGGCCCTCGTTGCGCGTCGTTTGCGGTTCGGCGCATGATACGGCAAGCTCACCTGCCTATACAGGTATAGATAACCATGACTCGACGCTATCGGCTCGAATCGGCGCTCCTCGCGTCGGGCTGGGCCCGCAATGTGGACGTGACGGTCGACGATCGCGGCATCATCGGCCACATCGAGGCAGCCGGCAGCGATCTGCCGCCGCCCGGCCCCGCCGCGCCCGGCCCCGCCGCGCCCGACCCCGCCGCGCCCGGCGATGAGCGAGCGCCCGAGCGCGTCGGCGGCTTCGTCGTGCCCGGCATGCCGAACGCCCACAGCCACGCGTTCCAGCGAGCGATGTGCGGCAATACCGAGTATCGATCGTCGGCACGCGACAGCTTCTGGACCTGGCGCGAGGCCATGTATGCGCTCGCCAACCGGATCACGCCCGAGGACCTCGAGCTGCTGGCGGGGCAGCTTTTCGTGGAGATGCTGAAGGCGGGCTACACCTCGGTGGCGGAGTTTCATTATCTGCATCGGCCGATCGAGGGCGGCCTGCGTGCCGGACCGAACGCGCTGTGGGAGGCGGTGACGCGCGGCGCCGAGACCGCCGGCATCGGGCTCACGCTGCTGCCGACCCTGTATCAGACCAGCGACTTCGGCGCGCGGCCATTGAAGCCGGAGCAGGCGCGCTTCGAGCTGCAGACCGGGCAATTCGTGCGCGCCATCGAGGCCCGCGTCGATGCCGAGCGCCGCCTCGGACCGGTCGCGCGACGCACCGGAGCGGCCTTTCACAGCCTGCGCGCGGTACCGCTCGAGAGCTTGCGCGAGGCCCTCGCGGCGCTGCGATCGATCGACCCGGGCATGCCGGTGCACATCCACGTGGCGGAACAGCGCGCGGAGGTGCAGGCCAGCGTGCGAAGCACCGGGCGGCGGCCCATCGAGCTGCTGCTGCACAGCGGGCTCATGGACGCGCACTGGTGCCTGGTGCACGCCACCCATGCCACCCCGGCCGAGCTGCAGGGCATCGCCAGATCGGGCGCTGCCGTCTGCGTCTCGATCACCACCGAGGCGAACCTGGGCGATGGTTTCTTCGATGCCGCGCGCCATCTGCAAGCGGGCGGACGACTCTGCGTCGGCTCGGACAGTCAGGCCACCGTGTGCCCGGCGGAGGAGCTGCGCTGGATGGAATATCAGGCGCGGCTTCGCAAGCGCCGTCGCGCCGCCCTCGCGAGCCGCGAGGAGAGCCACGTCGGCACGCGCCTGTGGCGCGAGGCGGCGCAAGCCGGCGCGCTCGCCCTCGGACAGGCCGCCGGCACGCTCGGCCCCGGCGCACGCGCCGACTGGCTCGTGCTCGACGATGCCCATCCGAGCATGGCCGCAGCGACGCCGGCGACTGCGCTCGATCATCTGATCTTCGCGGGCGGCAGCGCCGCGATCCGCCACGTGATGGTCGCCGGGCGCTGGGTCGTGCGTGACCGCTGCCATGCGGCCGAGGAGGCGCTCGCGGGTCCGTTTCGGTCCCTGATGAGCCGCCTCGCCCTGCCGGCGCCCTGACCGCACATTCGGCGCCCTGAGCGTACATTTTGGTTGACCGTACCTGTATATACAGGATAGTCTATGGCCCATGGATGGGAAAGACGCCCTTCAGCCCCTGTATCTCAAGGTGAAGCGCCACATCCTCGACAACATCGGGTCGGGCAAGTGGACGGTGTCGGCGCGCGTCCCGTCGGAGAACGACATCGTCAAGACCTTCGGCGTCTCGCGCATGACCGCGAACCGTGCGCTCAAGGAGCTGCGCGATGAAGGCGTGCTGGTGCGCATCGCCGGGATCGGAAGCTTCGTCGCCGACCGGCACGCCCGTGCCCACCCGCTCGAGATCCGCAGCATCGCGGAGGAGATTCGCGAGCGCGGGCACGTGCACCGCGCCGAGATCGCCGCGCTGGAGCGCGTGCAGGCCGCCTCGGGACTGGCGGAGGAGTTCGGCATCGCGCCGCGCAGCGAGCTCTATCGCTCGGTGATCATTCACTACGAGAACGATCGGCCCGTGCAGCTCGAGGAGCGCTACGTCTCGCCGCGGCTCGCGCCCGACTATCTCGATGTCGATTTCAGCCGCATCACGCCCTCGGAATATCTGGTGCGCGTCGCGCCCCTGCAGGAGGCGGAGCACATCTTGCGCGCCGTGATGCCGGACGAGCGCACCCGAAAGCGCCTGGCGATGAAGCGTGCCGAGCCCTGCCTTCTGGTGATCCGCCGCACCTGGACCCACGGCGCGATCGCTTCGATCGCCCGCCTTTATCATCCTGGGTCCCGCTACGAGATGTCGGGGCGCTTTCGCCCCTGAGGAGTCGCACATGCTCGCCCCCGTACAGCCCCGAATCATCCGTGCGCCGCACGGCACCGCCCTCAGCGCCCGCTCCTGGCTGACGGAGGCGCCGCTGCGCATGCTGATGAACAATCTCGATCCGGACGTGGCGGAGAATCCGGCGGAGCTGGTCGTCTACGGCGGCATCGGACGTGCCGCGCGCGACTGGAACTGCTACGACCGCATCGTCGAGACGCTCAAGCGGCTGAGCGACGAGCAGACGCTCCTGGTGCAATCCGGCAAGCCCGTCGGTGTGTTTCCGACGCACATCGATGCGCCCCGCGTCCTCATCGCCAATTCGAACCTCGTCCCCCATTGGGCCACCTGGGAGCACTTTCACGAGCTCGACCGCAAGGGCCTCGCCATGTATGGCCAGATGACGGCGGGGTCCTGGATCTACATTGGCAGCCAGGGCATCGTACAGGGCACCTACGAGACCTTCGCCGAGATGGCGCGGCGCGACTTCGGCGGCCAGGTCGCCGGCAAGTGGATACTCACCGCCGGGCTCGGCGGCATGGGCGGTGCGCAGCCGCTGGCGGCGACCATGGCGGGACTCGGCATGCTCGCGGTCGAATGCCGCGAGAGCCGCATTGCCATGCGCCTGCGCACCGGCTATCTCGACGCTCAGGCCCGCACGCTCGATGAGGCGCTCGCCATGCTCGATGCGGCGAAGCAAGCGGGCAAGGCGCTGTCGGTCGGGCTCCTCGGGAACATCGTCGATGTGCTCGAGTCGCTGCTCGAGCGCGGCGTGCGCCCGCATGCATTGACCGATCAAACTTCGGCGCACGACCCGGTAAACGGCTACCTGCCGCAGGGCTGGACGGTGCAGCAATGGGACGAGCGCCGAGAGCACGATCCGCAGGGCACGAGCGCCGCCGCGATGCGCTCGATGGCGCGGCACGTGGAGTGCCTGTTGCGCTTCAAGGCCATGGGGCTGCCGGTGTTCGATTACGGCAACAACCTGCGGCAGATGGCCAAGAATGCGGGCGCCGCCCGCGCGTTCGACATTCCCGGCTTCGTGCCCGAGTACATCCGCCCGCTCTTCTGCCGCGGAATCGGCCCGTTCCGCTGGGCGGCGCTGTCCGGTGACCCCGAGGACATCCTCAAGACCGATGCCAAGGTCAAGGAGCTGATTCCCGACGATCCGCACCTGCATCGCTGGCTCGACATGGCTCGATCGCGCATCCATTTCCAGGGATTGCCCGCGCGCATTTGCTGGGTGGGTCTCGGACAGCGCCACCGGCTGGGCCTGGCCTTCAATCAGATGGTGGCCGATGGGGAGCTCTCGGCGCCCATCGTCATCGGCAGGGATCATCTGGATTCGGGCTCGGTGGCGAGCCCGAATCGCGAGACCGAGGCCATGCGCGACGGCTCGGATGCGGTATCGGACTGGCCGCTCCTCAACGCCCTGCTCAACACCGCAAGCGGGGCGACCTGGGTGTCCATTCACCATGGCGGCGGCGTCGGCATGGGATATTCGCAGCATGCCGGGGTCGTGATCGTCTGCGACGGGAGCGAGGGCGCCGCGCGCCGCTTGCGTCGCGTGCTCTGGAACGATCCGGCCACCGGCGTCATGCGCCATGCCGACGCCGGCTATCGCATCGCCATCGACTGCGCGCGCGAGCAGGGACTAGACTTGCCCATGATGGAGCCGAGCAAGACGTGAGCCGCGAGATCGAGGTGCGCGCAGGCGCACTCGAGCTGCCGATGTTGCGCCGCATCTACCAGGAGCCCGCGGCGCTGCGCCTGGCGGAACGTGACCGCGCGCGCATCGCTTCGGCGGCGGCGCACGTCGGGCGGATCGTGGCTGCCGGCAATGCCGCGTATGGCATCAACACCGGCTTCGGGCTTCTTGCCCAGACTCGAATTGCCGACGATCAGCTCGCGCTTTTGCAGCGAAATCTGCTGCTCTCGCACGCGGCCGGCGTCGGCGAGCCCCTGCCGGACGCCGTGGTGCGGTTGATTCTCGCGCTCAAGATCAACGCCCTGGCACGGGGATATTCCGGCATTTCGCTCAAGCTCATCGATGCCCTGCGGGCGCTGCTCGCGCACGAGGTGTATCCCTTGATTCCGGCGCAAGGCTCGGTGGGCGCATCGGGCGATCTGGCGCCCCTGGCGCACCTCGGCGCAGTGCTCCTCGGCATCGGCCGCGTGCGCGCCGCAGGCAGGGATCTTGCCGCCGCCGAAGGCCTTGCGCGCGCCGGCCTCGAGCCCTGCGCGCTCGGCGCCAAGGAAGGCCTCGCGCTCATCAACGGCACGCAGGTTTCGACCGCGCTGGCGCTGGCGGGCCTGTTCGGGGCGGAGGACGTGCTGGGCGCGGCCGTGGTCGCGGGAGCGATGTCGGTCGATGCGCTGAAGGCGAGCGACGCCCCGTTCGATGAGCGCATTCACATGGCGCGCGGCCAGCCCGGTCAGATCGACCTCGCGCGACAATATCGCCGCCTCACGCACGGCAGCGAGATTCGCGCCTCGCACCTGGACTGCTCCAGGATCCAGGATCCCTATTCGTTCCGCTGCCAGCCGCAGGTGATGGGAGCGTGCCTGGACCTGCTGCGCCATTGCGCGGCGACGCTGCGCGTCGAGGCCAATGCGGTGACCGATAATCCGCTGCTCTTCGAGGAGGGCGACGTTCTGTCGGGCGGCAATTTTCACGCCGAGCCCGTGGCCTTCGCTGCCGACACCTTGGCGCTCGCCCTCGCCGAGATGGGGAGCCTGTCGGAGCGGCGGGTGGCGGTTCTCGTCGATCCCAAGATGAGCGGCCTGCCCGCCTTTCTGGTGCAGAACAGCGGCCTCAACTCGGGGTTCATGATCGCCCAGGTCACGGCCGCGGCGCTCGTCTCGGAGAACAAGACGCTCGCGGCCCCGTGCAGCGTCGATTCGATCCCCACCTCGGCGAATCAGGAGGATCATGTGAGCATGGCGACGCATGCGGCCCGGCGCCTCGGTCCGATGGTGGACAACGCGGCAAGCGTCGTCGGCATCGAGCTGCTCGCGGCCGCGCAAGGCATCGACTTTCACCGTCCCGCTCGCTCCTCCCCGGCGCTCGAGCAAGTGCACGCTCAAATCCGCGCCGAGGTCGCGCATTACGCCACCGATCGCTACTTCGCCCCCGACATCGAGGCCGCGAGACGCTGGGTGAAGTCCGGACTCTTCTCGGCGCAGGTCAAGGACGTGCTGCTGTCGAGGCAGCCGTGACCGCGAGGGCCGTCCTGCTGTTGCTCGCCGCGCTGCTGCCGCTCGGCGCGCGCGCCGCGCAGCTGAACCTTGCCACCTTGAGCTGCGACAAGTACGAGAACGAGATCGTCGGCTCGATCGGCGCCCCTGCGGGTGCCGGACCAGTCGCAGCGACGCCCGGCGCACCCGGCCCTGCCATGGGCAAAGCGCCGAGCAGGCCGCTCGATGCCATCGACACGGTGATGTGGCTGTTCGGTTACTCCGTGGGCAAGGCGGGCGAGCACCTCATGTACGGCGGCGATGCCCTGACCTCGTTCGGCTTCGCGCTCGATGCCGAATGCAAGGACAATCCGAGCACGAGCCTGCTGGAGGCGATCGGCGTCGTGAAGCCCAATCGGGACAAGCCGATGGATCTGATGACCCTCAATTGCGCCACGTTCGAGTCGCGCCACGCCGAATCGAGCCGCACCGACCCGGACAGCGCCAATACCATCATGATGTGGCTGTACGGCTATTCGGTCGGCCAGTCGGGCAGCCACCTGTTCGATCCGAGCGGCGTCAACGCCTTCGCCGGCGCACTGCAAATACGCTGCCAGCAGCATTCCGGGGAGAGCTTGTACGAGACGCTCAGCGCACTCAAGGGTGGCCCAACGCATTAGCTGCGATCCCGGCGCAGCTTGTGAGCTCGCCGCCGCGCATGTGCTCGCCGCCGCGCATGTGAGCTCGCCGCCGCGCGTGAGCACCCTCCGACGGCTCGAAGCGCCGCCGTCCGACTGTTTGCGGCGGGACTCGCCGCGATAATGGGTGTTCACGCCACCAGGAGACAGACATGAGCGCCACCATCGAGGGCAATCAGGGCAGTCACTTCGCCGATTCGCAACAGTCCAAGGCTCGAGGCGACCGGGACGCACTCGATGAGCAGTTTCGCGAGCTGTTCGAGGGCGTGGAGGATCTGATCAAGCGCGTGGCGGAGGTGGACAGCCCGCAGGTTCAGAAGATTCGCGCGAAAGCGCGTGTCGCGTTGATGGCCGCGAAGAGCGCCCTTCAGGACGGCGCCACGCACGTCGGTCAGCAAGCGCGCCGCGCCGCGGGCACCACCGACGACTATCTGCGTGAGTATCCCTGGTATGCACTCGGCGCGGGCACGCTGATCGGATTCGCGCTCGGCATGCTCGCCACGCGCGCGCGCGACTAGGACCTCGAGCGACAGGACTTCCGGTCGGCTCCTACAGCAGCAGTCCGCAACCCTCCCTTACGCGGCACGCGGTCCCGATGATGAACTGCGCGCATGCCGAAAACGCTTCTGAAAACAAGCTGTTGCACATTATGTTGCATGGCCTTGGCAAGCGCGGCGAGTGCCGCGCCGCCGGGGCGCGGCGAGGCAATGCACCGGGGCAACGCCACGCCGCTCGACCTGCGCGCACCCGATGAGCCGCCGGCCGCTACAAGCGCCGATGCGGCCTTTCCGAGCGCGGGGCGCGCGCGGCCGCGGGCCGCGAAGAGTGTCGAAGACGATTTGCCGCTCCTCGGGGAGCATGCGCCGGTGCACGTCATGAGCAGACCGGAGCAGATTGCGCGGCGCTTTCGGCGCGAGGGGCTGCCGATCGCCCGGCTATGGGAGAGCCATGCCGCACTCCTGAGCTTCGGACTCAACCAGCGCGGCAAGCCGGGACTGTGGCTCATCCAGAAGGTCCCCTGACCCTCGCAAAGTAGGATGCTGCTGACATGCGCTCGGGGCAGCTCGCTCCGAGCGAACTGCGCGCGAATCGCTATAGTGGCCGGATGCCGCTGCGGATCTTGTATGTGGAGGATAATCCCCTCGTGCGGGAGGTCACTTCGGAGCTGCTGAGTCAGGACGCGAGGGAGGTGATCGCACGCTCGACCGCGGAGGAAGCGCTGACGGAGTTCAAGCTGCAGTCCTTCGACGTGGTGATCACCGACATCAGCTTGCCGGTGATGTCGGGTCTCGACCTCGCGCGCGCCCTCCTTGCCCTGCAACCCCGGGTTCCGATCATTCTCGCCTCCGGCTACGCGCTCACCTCGGTGGTGCAGAACCTGGGACCGAACGTGCGCACCATCGTCAAGCCCTTCGAGGCTGCCGAGATAGACTCGCTCATCACCGATCTGTGCGCCGTCCGCGACGACGCCGCCCGCGACGACCACGCCCACGACGCCGCGTGAACCTGGCGCGCCCCGCGCCGCTCAGCGCGGTTGTGTCCCCGCCAGCTCCTGATCCACGTCGGCTTCCGCAGCGAGCCAATCCTCCAGCTCGTGGCCGGGCTCGAAGTGGCGGCGCTCGGCGCGGTAATAGGCGGCAGTAGCGATCATGTTGCGCCGCTGTTCGTCCGTGATCTTCCTGGGGGGCAAGCTGAACCGCAGCGGATTGAAGCCCGGGGGATGGGGAAAATAGGGCTTCATCTGCAAGATGCGCCGCCTAGCTCGCGCCATCGGCGGCGCCTTCGTACAGATGTCGGCGCGTGAGCGGCAGGCACGATGCGCCGCGGCCGCGCTTGCTCGCAAGCACTTGATAGACGCCGAGGTGCCCGGACTCGAACTCGAGAGCGCAGGCCGACATGTACAACCGCCAGACGCGATAGGTCGCCTCGTTCACGTACTCCAGGGCGCGCGCTCGGCGCCGTTCCAGCCTCGCAACCCATGCGCGCAGGGTGAGCGCGTAGTGGGGCCGCAGCGCCTCCACGTCGTTGATCTCGAAGTGCGCATCCTCCATGAATCTCTGAATGTTGCTGATCGCATCGAGCTGCCCGTCGGGGAAGACGTAGCGATTGATGAACTCCGTGGAGAGATTCTTGCTCCAGCCCTCCTCCTCGTGGGTGATGCCGTGATTCAGGAACAAACCGCCGCGCTTCAACACCCGCCCCACGGTGGAGAAGTAGAGCGGGAGGTTTCGCAGACCCACGTGCTCGAACATCCCGACGCTCGCCACCTTGTCGTAAACGGCCTCGCCCTCGAGATCGCGGTAATCTCGCAGCTCGACGCTGATCCGATCCCCGAGTCCCGCCTCGGCGATGCGCTGGCGGGCGAGCTCGAGCTGCTTCTGGCTGAGCGTGATCCCGTGAGCGTGTACGCCGTGGTGGCGAGCCGCGTGGATCAGCAGTGCGCCCCAGCCGCAGCCGACATCGAGCAGCCTCTCGCCGGGCCGCAGCAGAAGCTTTCGGCAAATGTGCTCGAGCTTCGCCTGCTGCGCATCGTCCAGGCTCGCGTCCGCACGCTCGAAATATCCGCACGAATACACCATGCCGCGATCGAGCCACAGCTTGTAGAACTCGTTGGACACGTCGTAATGGAAATGAATCGCGTCGCGGTTCTCGTCCTTCGAGTGCGCCCGGACCGTGTGGCTGCGCGCGTGGCTGCGCTCGGAAGTCCCCTGCATGCCGGGGTGCGCCGGCATGGAGTCCCGATTGAGCGAGCGCAGCTTGAGCGCCAGCGACAAGGCACGCACGCGGTCGCGAAGCGTAAGCTTCATCGCTTCCAGATGATCCTTGAGGCACAGGGCGGCGAACAGGTCGCCCTCGATGTCGACATCGCCGCGAAAGTACGCATCCGCGAGCCTCAGCGGGTCGCGTCCGAGCACCATGCCGACGACGGCCTGAGGATTGCGGAAGCACAGCACGAAGGCGGGAGCATCCGCCGTGGCGGCCGCACCCGATCCCGCAGCCGCACCCGATCCCGCAGCCCCGGAGCAATCGCCGACCCGAAACGTCGGCCCGCTCCACAAGCGCGCGGCGATGCTCACCGGAAGGCGCTCGAATATCTTCGACAGCAACGCGGCGGCGAGGTCCTCTCCCGCATAAGCGGCGGTACGCGCGCCGCCTTCGCCGCGATCGCGCTCCAGTGGATTCGCCTGGCCGAGGGGACCTGGAAAGGTGGAATCGCCCATAATTACCTGCCGGATCTATTATCGAAGTGGTTCTTGATCCTCCGTCGCGTCAAGATCTCTTGCGCTTCGGTACTTTCATGCCCGCGCGTCGCGCTTCGGATAATCCGATGGCAATCGCTTGTTTGCGGGATTTGACTCTCTTTCCGGATCTCCCGCTGCGCAGAGTTCCGGCCTTCCTCTCACTCATCGCCTTGGCGACCTTCCTGCCGCTGGCTTTACTATATTTGCGCGCCATCGCCGCCTCTTGCAAGTCCGTGCTTTCCGCACATCGAGCGTATCTGTACGCATCATCATGCCGCCCTCACGCTCTGCGGCTGTCGGCCGCAGGCCCGACCGCGTGTCGGACTGCGCGGCGCGCCGCGGCGCGGTCTCAGGCTCGACGGCGGCCAGCTCCCCGGGGCACGACGACCCGAAACGTCGTCCAATTGTCGCGGCCGGTGAGCACCTCGACGCTGCCGGCGTGCGCCTTGACAATCTGATACACGATATATAAGCCCAGACCGAGGCCTTCGCTGCGGCCGGCGGGGCGCTGACCTCCGCGAAACGGGTCGAACAGGTGCTTCACGAGCTCGGGCTGGATGCTGCCGATGTTGCTCACCGTGAGCGACACCTCGAAGGCGTTCCGGCCGTCCAGCCGCACCTCGACCGGGCCGCCGGGATCGCCGTGCTTCAAGGCGTTGCCGATCAGATTGGAGGCCACTTGCGCGATGCGCTCCGCATCCCACTCGCCCGCACAGTCGCCGGCGCACTCGGTATGGATGATCCGTCCGGACGCCGCCGCCTGGTGCTCGCGTACCACGCGCTCGACCAGCGTCTTCAGATCGGCCGGCTCGCGCTTGATGACGATGCCGCCGGCGAGCCGGGCACGCGCCAGATCGAGCATGTCCTCGATCAGGCGGCCCATGTGCTTGCCGCTGACGGAGATCCGCACGGCCGCATCCTGCGCGTGCTGGTCCTGGCTGCGGCGCCTGAGCAGCTCGGCGGAAGCGAGGATTGCGCTCAAGGGACTGCGCAGGTCGTGGGCGAGCAAGGCGCTGAACAACTCGTTCAGGCGCAACGTCTCGGTACGCTCCTTGAGCTCCTGCGCGAGCTGCTGGCGCTGGCGGTAAAGCTCGAAGAACACATCCGCCTTGTTCTTGAGGATGTGCGGCTCGATCGGCTTGTAGATGAAGTCGACCGCCCCGGACTCATAGCCCTTGAACACGCGCTGCTGCTCGCGCGCGCCCGCCGTGACGAAGATGATGGGCACGTGTCGCGTCCGCTCGCTGCCGCGCATCAGCTCGGCCAGCTCGAAGCCGTCCATTTCGGGCATTTGCACGTCGAGCAGGGCGAGCGCGAAGTCGTGCACCAGCAGCAGCTCGAGCGCCTCCGGACCCGATTGTGCGGTCAGCGGCTCGACGTCCTCGCTCTGCAGCAGCGCGGACAGCGCGAGCAGGTTCTCGCGCAGATCGTCGACCAGCAAGCATTTGATTCTCGGCAACATGCATGCGTCCAATCGTTCAAGCCGTCCGGCTCGTGTTCGATCCCAGGTCCCGCAGCAGCTGCGCGATCTGATCCAAGGTCAGCACCAGATCCGGCGGCCGCAGCTGCAGCGCCGCGAGGATCATGAGCGAGGATTGCGCGGTGTCGGGCGCTTGAACGACGGTGATCCCGCCCGCATCGTGCACCGCTGCGAGACCCGCGGCGCCGTCCTCGTTTGCGCCGCTGAGGATGATGCCGATGAGCCGCCGGCGATAGACATCGGCGGCCGACTCGAACAGCACGTCGATCGACGGCCGCGAGTGATGAACCAGGTCGTCGGCGGACAATGCCAGGTGCGGGCCCTCTTCCAGCAGCAAATGATAGTCGGGGGGAGCGAAGTATATCGCGCCGGGCGCGACGGGCTCCTTGTCCTGCGCTTCGCGCACCTCGAGCGCGCACTTGTGCGAGAATACCTCCACCAGCAGGCTCGGGCGGTCTCTCGGCAGGTGCAGCACGACGAAGACCGCTGCCTTGGTCTGCGCCGGCAGCGCGGGCAGAAGCGTGGACAGTGCGAGGACGCCTCCCGCCGAGGCACCGATGACGACGGCGTCGATCGGTGCCCGCCGTGCGTCCTCGATGTTCATGTCGCACGCGCCTTCTGGTAGATCATGGCCTCCCGCACGAAGGGGACGAAGGCCGCCGCCTGGGCGGAAAACCTCAGCGATTCCTTCGAACCCAGCCCCAGAAAGCCGTTTCGGCACAGCGAGTCCCGGAACAGCTCCAGCGCGCGATCCTGCAGCGTGCGGTTGAAGTAGATCAGCACGTTGCGGCAGGAGACCAGCTGCACCTCCGCGAAAACACTGTCGGTCGCGAGGCTGTGGTCGGAGAAGACGATGTGCTCCCTCAAGGTCTTGTCGAAGATCGCCCGGCCGTATGCTGCGGTGTAGTAATCCGACAGCGACGATCCCGCTCCGGATTGCCGGTGGTTCACGGTGAACCCGGCGATGCGATCGATGGCGTAGATTCCCGCCTCGGCGCGCTGCAGGGTATGCGGGTTGATGTCGGTCGCGTAGATCAAGGACCTCGCCAGAAGTCCCTCCTCCCGCAGCAGGATGGCGAGCGAATAGGCTTCCTCGCCGGCGCTGCAGCCGGCCACCCATATCTTCAGGGAAGGATAGGTGCGCAGCATCGGCACGACGTGCTCGCGCAGCGCCCGGAAATAGCCGGGGTCCCTGAACATCTCGCTCACCTGCACGGTGAGATGGTCGAGAAGCGCGTGGAACACCTTCGGTTCCCGCACCACCCGATCCTGCAATTGCGACAGGCTCGCGCATTCGAAGCGCACCAGTGCGCTCTTCACGCGCCGGCGCATCGAGGCGGGCGCATAGTCGCGAAAATCGTAATGATACAGCTGCAGGATCGCCTCGATGAGCAGCTGGAACTCGATCTCGAATTTCCTGCTCGCGAGGGCGTACTCGGTGCTTATTTCGGCATCCATACGCGCACCAGGGACAGCAGCTTCTCGACATCGAGCGGTTTGGCGATGTAGTCGTTCGCCCCGGCCGCCAGGCATCTCTCCTGATCATCCCTCATGGCCTTGGCGGTGAGCGCGATGATCGGCAGCTTCTTCCATTCCGGACGCTTGCGTATCTCGCGCATGGCGGTGAGCCCGTCCATCTCGGGCATCATGATGTCCATGAGCACCATGTCGATGCCGCCCGAGCCGGACTGCGTGCTGCGCGAGAGCGCGTCGAGCGCTTCGCGGCCGTTGCGCGCGATGTCGACCGACGCGCCGTTCGGCTCGAACAAGCTCGTCAGCGCGAAGACGTTGCGCACGTCATCCTCGACCACCAGGATACGGCGCCCCTCGAGCGAGGCATCGCGATTGCGCGCCGCCCTGAGCATTTGCTGATGCATGGGTGGAAGCTTCGACTCCACCTGATGCAGGAACAGGGTCACCTCGTCCAGCAGCCGTTCCGGCGAGCGCGCATCCTTGATGATGATCGACCTCGAATAGCGGCCGAGGCGCTGCTCTTCGTCGCGCGACAGCGCCCGCCCGGTGTAGACGATGACCGGCGGAAAGGATACCTCCTCCTGCTGCGCCATCTGCTCGAGCAGATCGTATCCGGTGGCATCGGGTAGATTGAAGTCGAGCACCACGCAGTCGAACGTGGTCGTCGACAGCGCACGCAGGGCCTCGGTCGCCGTCTCCACGTCGCTGACCTGCACGTCGCCGCTGGAGAGCAGCTGGCGGATGCTCTCGCGCTGGCGCGGGTCGTCCTCGACGATGAGAACGCGCCGCACGCTTTGCGCAAGCTTGACCTCCAGGCGCTTCAGAGCCTCGACCAGCTCCTCGCGCTTCGTCGGCTTCAGGGCATAGCCCGCGGCCCCGAGCTCGAGGGCCTCGCGCCGGTAGTCGCCCGCCGACACCACGTGCACGGGAATGTGGCGCGTGCGCGGGTTGCGCTTGAGCTGATCGAGCGCCCCGAGGCCGGAGAAGTCCGGCAGGTTGATGTCGAGAAGAATGGCGCTCGGCTGAAACTGCGCCGCGGCGGTCAGCGCATCGCCCGCCGAGTGCACGACCACCGTTTGAAAGTCCATCTCGTGCGCGAGGTCCCGCAGGATCAGCGCGAACGCCGCGTCATCCTCGACCACGAGGATGATCCGTCGGTCCGGCGTCAAGTTGTCGCGGTCGTCCGTGATGGCGCTGGCGCCGAGCGGGGACTCGCCCGGCACGGCGGGCCCACCGGCCGCGCTCGTCCTGCCGCGGGATGCGGGTCGAGGGGCGGCCGCGGGCGGCGGGCGGCTCGGCGCATCGGCTGCGGCATGCTTGGCGGGCAGCGTGAGGGTGAAGGTGCTGCCGCTGCCCGGCGCGCTCTGCACGGTGATCGAGCCCCCGAGGAGCCGCGCGAGATCGCGCGAGATCGAAAGCCCCAGGCCCGTGCCGCCGAATTTGCGGTGAATGCTGCCGTCGGCCTGGCGGAACGCCTCGAAGATGACCTCGTGCTGGTGCTCGTCGATGCCGACGCCCGTATCGCGAACCGCGAAGGACACCGTGCCCGGCGCCGGCGAGAAGACGCGCACGCCGATCTTGCCCTGATGGGTGAACTTCAGAGCGTTCGACAGCAGGTTCTTGAGGATCTGGCCCAGCCGCTGCGGATCGGTCTCGATCGGATCGGGTGTGCCGGGCTCGATCATGGCGCCGAATTCAAGGCCTTTCTGCGCGGCTGCCGGCTCGAACATCTTGGCGAGCGGCTCGATGGTCTCGGCCAGCGGGACGAGCTCCGGGACCACCTCGATCTTTCCGGCCTCGATGCGCGAGAGGTCGAGCACGTCGTTGATGAGCGCGAGCAGATCCTGCCCGGCCGAGCTGATGGTCTGCGCGTACTTCACTTGGGTATCGCTGAGGTTCCCCTCCTTGTTGTCCGCGAGGAGCTTCGCAAGGATCAGAGTGGAATTCAGCGGGGTGCGCAGCTCATGGCTCATGTTGGCGAGAAACTCGCTCTTGTAGTCGTTCGCGCGCTGCAGCTCCGCCGATTTCGCCGCCAGAATCGCGTTGGCGGCGGCGATCGAGTCCTTCTGATCCTCCAGCGCCTGCGTCTGCTCCTCGAGCTGCGAATTGATTTGCTCGAGCTCCGCTTGCTGCGACTCGAGCTGCGTGCGCGACTCGCGCAGCGTGCGCCCTTGCTCCTCGAGCTCCTCGTTGTTGACGCGCAGCTCCTCCTCGCGAGTCTGCAGCTCTTGCGCCTGCTGCTGGGTCTCCTGCAGGAGCTCCTCCAGCCGATTGCGATCCTTGGCGGCGCGGATTGCGGCGCCGATCGGCTCGGACACGCGCTCGAGGAGCGCCTCGGGACCGTTTCCCGCCGCACCGAAGAAGCCGAGCTCGACCACGCCATAGACCCGCCCGTCCGTGCTTGCCGGTGCGATCAGGAGCTCGCGCGCATCGCTCCCTCCCGTGGCCGAGCCGATCGGCAGGTACTGCGGCGGCACGTCGCGAACCCGCAGCACCGCGTTGTCCTTGGCCGCCTGCCCTGCGAGGCCGTCGCCGAGCCGCACCGTCGCGACGTCGAAGCCGGCGGGAATCGCATGGCCCGCCACGCGCCGGAACAGGCCTCCTTCCGCGACGAACAACGCGCCCACCTTCGCATCCAGATACTCGGTCAGGAACTTGAGGATGTTCTCGCCCAGCCGGTCGAGCGGCAGATCGCCCTGCATCCTCCCGCTCAGTCCGATCTGTCCCGCCCGCAGCCACGACTCGCGCTGCCGCTCGCGCAGGTCGCGGGACGCCATCGCCGCAGCCACGCTGATCAGCATCAGCAAAACCAGAGAGCCGACCGAGGTGACCCAGAAGGAAGAAGCGGCGTCGCTGCGCCAGGCTTGCGCCCGCTCGGCGACCAGCCGGCGCTCGACGCCCGCCATCTCCTCGCCGAGGGCGCGAATGCGATCCATGGAATTCTTGCCCCGACCCGTGAGCACCAGGGCCATGGCCGCATCGCCGTTGCCGGCGCGGCGCAGTTCCACCGTCTCGCTGACCTCCTGCATCTTCTCCTGGGCCAGGGCCTGCAGGTTATCGAGCCGGGCGCGCTGCGCGGGGTCCAGCATCACGCCGTTCAGGTTCTTGAACTCGATGGGCAGCGTTCGCTTGGCGTTCAGGTAGGGCTCGAGATAGCCCTCCTGGCCCGTGAGGAGGTAGCCGCGCTGACCGGTCTCCGCATCCTTCAAGGTCGACAGCAGCCCCTCGACCTGGGCGAGCGCCTCGACGGTGCGGGTCACGCTCTGCGCACTCTGCTCGGTGATCCTCAGGGAGTCATAGGAGAGGACCGCAATCACGACCACGGCGGCAATGGCGATCAGGAACCCGGCCAAGGTACGCGGCTCCATCGCGAACCGCGCGTCGTCCCGGCCGGGCGCGTGAAAGCGGGAACTCTGCATGGCGGGTCCGGCAGCGTCCGCGCCGGCAGCACTCAAGGGGGATCAGCCGTTGGCCACATCGCGGCAAATTCTGCCACGAGTTTCGAGGCTGGCGTGCAGGAAAGCGCCTACATCGGGTCGGCGCAGGCGCCTATTCTGAAGGGCGCCTTTTGAAGGGCGTCTCGGTCTGGACGGTCAAGGCCCGTCGAGCCGCGGCGGGAGCCGGCCCACGCCGGCTCCCGAGCTCGTGGTCTCGCGACCCCCGTGCGATCAGCGGCGGCCGCTGCGGCTCATGTCGTCCTGATCCTTGCCTCGATTGCTCTTGTCCTCGTGACCACCCGATTGCTGACCCGATCCGGCTTGGCCGCCGGATTGGCCGCCCCGACCCGGCTGCTGACCCCCTTGATGCTGGCCGCCCTGCTCACCCTGGTGCTGGCCGCCGCCCTGGCGCTCACCGCCGCCCTGGCGCTCGCCGCCGCTCTGGCGCTCACCGCCCCCCGGGTGCTGGCCGCCCTGGTGCTGGCTCCCCTGTCCCCCGTGCTGCGAGCCGCTCTGCTGGCTGCCGGTGCCGCCGTACTGTCCTGGGGATTGCCCTTCGGACTGCTGGTGCGGCTGGTTTCCCGCCCGCTGACTCTTGTCGCCGGTTTTCGGCATGCCCTCCTTCATGCCCTCCTTGTGGGGAGTGCCCTGCGTCGTGTTGCTGTTCGACATGAATGTCTCCTGTTCCAGTTGAGCCTTCTACCTCGAGATCGAGGTTAGACCGGCACGGGCCATGGATTCATCGGCGGGCGCGGACCAATCGCCGTAGGTTCCGGCTGACGGCCGCGAGCCTACGCGCGGCGGGCGGGTTTTCCCGACAGACCCTCGGCGGCCCGCCGGCGGACAGTGGCCGGTGCGTCACCTCGCCGCAAGCTGCGGCGCGGGATATCCAGGCGGCGCATGACTTTGCGGCGGGCGAGGTCGCGGTCGCGATCGCACAAGCGGACGCTGACCACAAGATCGCCATCCAGAAGTGCCAAGCCCTAGCCTCCGAGATTCAACAGCGCCGCGTTGCCGCCCGTGGCGGTCGTGTTCACGGTCAACGTTCGCTCGCTCGCGAAGCGCGTCAGATAATGCGGACCGCCCGCCTTGGGACCGGTGCCCGACAGTCCGCTGCCGCCGAAGGGCTGCACGCCGACGACCGCGCCGATCATGTTGCGGTTCACGTAGGTGTTGCCGACGAACGTGTCCTCGAACACCTGCCGCCAGAACGACTCCAGGCGAGTCTGCACGCCGAGCGTCAGTCCATAGCCGGTCGCGCGAATTGCGCCGAGGGTCTTGCGGATGTCGCTCGAGCGGTATCGCACCACGTGCAGCAGCGGCCCGAACTCCTCGCGGGTGAGCTGGCGGGGGTCGCCGAGCTCGATCAGATGCGGCGCCACGAAACTGCCGTGCGCGTGCGACTCGTCCAGGCGGCACGCCTTGATGATGCGTGCCTCGCGGCGCATGCGCTCGACGTGGCGGTTGAGCCCCTCCTGTGCCGCCGCCGTGATCACCGGTCCCACGTCGGTCTCGATATTGCCGGGATCGCCGATCACCAGCTCGTCCATCGCGCCTGCGATCATGTCGAGCACCGTGTCGGCGATCTCCTCCTGCAGGAACAAAAGGCGCAGCGCCGAGCAGCGCTGACCCGCGCTCATGAACGCCGAAGTGATCACGTCGTCGACCACCTGCTCGGGCAGCGCCGTCGAATCGACCAGCATGGCGTTGAGGCCGCCCGTCTCGGCGATCAGCGGCACGATGGCCCCGCCGCGCGCGGCGAGCGTGCGATTGATGGTGAGCGCCGTGGCGGTCGATCCGGTCATCGCCACACCGGCGAGCGCCGGATGCCCGAACGCCGCTTCGCTGAACAGCCGGCCCGGCGCCGGTACCAGCTGCAACGCCCGAGGCGCGATGCCGGCCTCGTGCAGCAGCTCGACGAAGCGTGCGGCGATGAGCGGGGTTGGCTCGGCCGGCTTCGCGACCACGGCATTGCCCGCGGCCAAAGCGGCGGTGATCTGCCCGGCAAATATCGCCAGCGGAAAATTCCAGGGACTGATGCAGGCGAATACACCGCGGCCGTGCAGCGAGAGCTCGTTCATCTCCCCGGTCGGCCCTTCGAGGCGCACGCCATGCGCAAACCCCTCGCGCGCGCGCACGGCGTAGTAGCGGCAGAAGTCGGCGGCCTCGCGCACCTCGGCCACCGCGTCCGGCAGGATCTTTCCCGCCTCGCGGATCAGCAGCTCGTAGAAATCGAGGCGCGATTTCTCGAGCAGCGCGGCCGCGTGGTCCAGGCAGTCGGCGCGCGCCGCCCCGCCCCGGGCATCCCAGGCGGCGTACGCGCCGGCGGCGGCATCGAACGCCTCGCCGATCTCCTTGGGCGTGGCATCGCGCGAGCTGCCGACGATGTCGCGGCGGTCGGCCGGGTTCGCGACCGGGTGGCCGCGCCCGGCTCGCGCAACGCCGTCGATCAGCGGAGCCGCCACGTGCTCGAGCGCGCGGCGCGCGCTGATCCCGGCACGCACCGCCGCGACCGCCGCCGGATTGCCGACGTCGAGACCCAGGGAATTGCGCCGGTTGGCGTACAGCGCCACGGGGAGCGGCAATCGCGGATGCGGATACGCTTCGAGCCGCTCGAGCTCGGTGATCGGGTCGCGCACGATGTCGACGACCGGCACCTGCTCGTCCATGAAGCGGTTGACGAAGGAGGTATTCGCCCCGTTCTCGAGCAGGCGGCGCACCAGATAGGCGAGCAGATCCTTGTGCTCGCCGACCGGTGCGTACACGCGCACCGCGGGAAAATTCTCGATCTGGCGCGCCGCCTCGGCATAGAGAAGCCGCCCCATGCCGTGCAGGCGCTGAAACTCGTAGAGCGCCCCGGCAGGCGCCAGCTCGAGCACGGCGGCGATGCTGTGCGCGTTGTGGGTGGCGAACTGCGCATAGAGGCAGTCGGCGTGCCGGAACAGCTCGCCGGCGCACGCCAGATAGGAGACGTCGGTGGTGACCTTGCGCGTGTACACCGGATAGCCCTCGAGCCCGCGCTCCTGGCTGCGCTTGATCTCGCTGTCCCAGTAGGCGCCCTTGACCAGGCGCACGGTCATGCGCCGGCCGGCGCTGCGCGCAGCGGCGCCGGTCCAGCCGATCACGTCGAGCGCGCGCTTCGAGTAGGCCTGTACCGCGAGTCCCAGCCCCGGCCAGTCGCGCGTCGCCGGATCGCGCGCGAGCGCCTCGATCACATCGAGCGAGAGGTCCAATCGATCCGCCTCCTCCGCATCGATGGTGAGCTGGATCCCGGCGGCCGCCGCGCGCCGCGCCAGAGCCGTCGCTCTCGGCACCAGGCGCTGCATCACGCGCGCGCGCTGCAGGAGCGAGTAGCGCGGCTCGAGCGCGGACAGCTTGATGGAGATGCTCGACCGCTCGTGCGCAGCGCGCGCCGCGCCCTGCCGGCCGATGATATCGATCGCGTGCTCGTAGGATTCCAGATAGCGATCGGCGTCCTTGAGCGTGCGGGCGCCCTCGCCGAGCATGTCGAAGGAGCACAGCGCGATCTCGGTCTCGCGTGCGCTGCGCTCGAGCGCCTCCTCGATGCTGCGTCCCACCACGAACTCGCCGCCGATGATCTTCATCGCTCGGCGCACCGCGAGCCGCACCAGCGGCTCGCCGGCCTTGCGCGTCAACTTGCGAAACCATCCCGCGGCGTCGTTCTTGATCGACGGGTCGAGCTCCAGGATGCCGCCCGTGAGCATCAGCCCCCAGGTCGAGGCATTGACGAACAAGGACTCGGATTTGCCGGCGTGCGCCGACCAATCGCCCGTGGCGAGATGCTCGGCGATCAGTCGATCCGCGGTCGCGTCGTCGGGAATGCGCAGCAGCGCCTCGGCGACGCACATGAGGGCGATGCCCTCCTGATTCGACAGGCCGAACTCCTGCAGGAAGGCGTCGAGGAACGGCCGCTCATCGCGGCGCGCGCGCGCTCCCTCGACCAGCGCCACGGCCAGCGACACGGCGCGGTGGCGCGCGCCGCCGGTGAGCTCCAACCGATGCAGCAGGCGGGTGACGGCCTGATCCTCCGGCCACAGCGCATGCTCGCGCAGCGCCGCGCGCTGCGCCTCGAGCGATTCGGCACTTTCGTTCAACCGGGCGACCATGGTGGGATCCCTCGACAGATTCGCGGCTGGCATCGACAGCCGCTTAGTATCGGCAAGCTGAGCCGCGAACACCAGCCGCGGCGCACGGCCGGGATGGGCCGCTCAGACCCGCTCCGCGGCGGGCGCCGGGCGCCGGCGAGCCGTCGATTCGGGCAGCCTGCCGGCGGGCCGGCGGATGAGCGTGCTCTTGCCGAACAGCGATTCGATCAGGTCGACCGCGAGCGCCGCCGTCTTGTTGCGCACGTCCAGGGCGGGATTGAGCTCCATGATGTCCAGCGATCCGACGCGGCCCGTATCGGCGATCATCTCCATGCACAGCTGGGCCTCGCGGTAGGACATCCCGCCGGGCACGGTGGTGCCGACGCCCGGCGCGATCTCGGGGTCGAGGAAGTCGACGTCGAAGCTGACGTGCAGATGCGTTTGCGCGTCGATACCCTCGAGCGCCAGCTCCATCGCCGCCCGCATCCCGATCTCATCGATCGAGCGCATGTCGATCACCGCCAGCCGCTGCTCGTCCACGAAGCGCCGCTCGCCGGCATCGACGCTGCGAATGCCGACCTGTCTCACCCATTGCGCCTTGATGGCCGGCGTGACGTCGTCGAGCTGCACGAGCTGCGGCGGCCCGAAGCCGCACAAGCACGCGACGGGCATGCCATGCAGGCTGCCGCTCGGGCTCAGATCGCTGGTGTTGAAATCCGCATGCGCGTCGAGCCAGATCACCCGCAGGGAGCGCCGGCTCGAGCGGCAATGCCGTGCGACCGCGCAGATCGATCCGACCGACAAGCTGTGATCGCCTCCCAGGAGGATCGGCAATCGATGCGCCTCGAGCTCGGCACGCACGGCGCCATACACCGCCCGGTTCCAGGCCGCGACCTCGGCGAGGTTGCGGTAGCCGCCGCTCGCCGGCCGGCCCGCAGCGAGCCGCCCCGGGTTCGCAGGGCCGCTCAAGTTGCCGCAGTCGCGCACCTTGAGACCGCGCGCGGCCAGCGCCTCGGCGAGTCCGGCCACGCGCAGCGCCTCGGGCCCCATGGAAGCGCCGCGGTCGCTCGCGCCCACATCGGTGGGTGCGCCGATGAGGCTCACCCGCACCTGGCCCGCGCTCATGCGAGGTTGACCGCCGCTGCCTGCGCCGCGGGCTGCGCGAATGCGCCGGCCAGCCGCAGCGCGCCGAACAGATCCTTCGGATCGTCCAGCCGCGGGATGAGATCGATGAGGTTCGCCCCGTCGCGCTCGCGATTCAGCCGCTCGAGATAGCGCAGCGAGGAGAAGTCGTTGAGCGCGAAGCCGACCGAGTCGAAGATCGACACCTCGCGCGCGCCGCCGCGGCCGGCGCGCTTGCCGGACACGATGTCGGCGAGCTCGATGACCGGCGAGCCGGGCTCGAGCTGCTGAACCTCCCCCTCGATCCGCGCCTGGGGCTCGAATTCCACCACGATGCGCGCGTCCGGACGGCGCAGGATGTCGGCGTGCAATTCCGTCTTGCCGGGGCAATCGCCGCCCACGGCGTTGATGTGCATGCCGGGCTCGATCATCTCCGGCATCAAGATGAGCGCGTTGCGCTTGTCGGCGGTCACGGTGGTGACGATGTCCGATTGGCGCACCGCTTCGGCGACGCTGGCACAGGCGCGCACCGCGAGGCCCGGCAATCGCAGCGACTGCAGGTTGAGCTCGAGCTTGGCGGTCGCCTCGGCATCGGTGTCGAACAGCCGCAGATCGCGCACCCCGAGCAGCCGATGAAAGGCGATGGCCTGAAATTCACTCTGCGCACCATTGCCGATCAGGGCCATCGCCCGGCAATTGCGCCGTGCCATGTGGCGCGCCGCCAGCGCCGACACCGCCGCCGTGCGCAGGGCCGTGACGAACGTCATCTCGGAGAGGAGCAGCGGATACCCGCTGGCCACGTCCGAGAGGACCCCGAAGGCGGTCACGGTGAGCAGACCCGCTGCGGTGTTGCTCGGATGGCCGTTCACGTACTTGAAGGAGTAGAGCCTGCCGTCGCTGATGGGCATGAGCTCGATCACGCCGCCGGGCGAATGGCAGGCGTGCCGTGCCGACTTGTCGAATTCGGCCCAGCGCCGGTAGTCCGACTCGATCTCGGCGGCCAGTGCTTCCATGAAACGCGCCACTCCGAGATGCGATACCAGTTCGCGGATGCGCGCCGTACCGATGAAATTGACCATGTCTTTCTCTTTCTCGCTTTCGATTCCGGCCGGCAGTGTGGCGTGCACGGGTGCCAATGAATAGCCATAAAATCGATCAAAAAGAGACTATAATTGCTCAAATCGTCATAGATAATTGGCACTTTGTGGATGATACCGACCGAAAGCTCCTTTCCCTGCTGCGCGAGAACGCCCGTGCTCCCGTGGCCGCGATGGCCAAGGCGCTCGGCGTATCGCGGGGCACCGTACAGAATCGACTGGCTCGGCTCGAGGCGGACGGCACCGTGCTCGGCTACACGGTGCGGCTCAAGGCCTCGGCCGAGGACCGGCGCATCCGTGCCTTCATGACGGTGGCGGTCGAGGGCAACCGGACGGATGAGGTGCTGCGGGCGTTGCGCGGGGACCCGGCGGTGCGCGCCCTGCACACCACCAACGGCCGCTGGGATATCGTCGCCGAGCTGCACACCGACAGCCTCGAGGCCGTCGATCGGGTGCTCGGGCGCATTCGCTTGATCGAAGGCATATCCAGCACCGAGACGAGCCTGCTGCTCTCGACGCACAAGTATTGAGGCTGCGGCCGAGCCGCCGATCGACTCTAGGGAAGCGCGGCGAGGAACACGATGCCCGGCGCGCCGCCGCGGCTTTCAAGGTGGACACCGCCCGCGGCGCAGGTGCCGTCGAGCACGGCGAGGTCCCACGGCTCGAGCACGGCGCCATCGGCGCCGGCCTGCACCTCGAGTGCCGCGTCGACGGGAAACACCAGCGTCGATCCAGCGCCGCTCGAGTCCGGGCGCGACGGCAGACGCAGCGGCCCGTCCATCCGCTGCACGCGGGTGCGCAGCGCGCCGAGTCCGGCCGCGGCGATCAGGTTCAGATCCCAGCAGGGCCCCTTCAACAGCTCGCACTCGACGGCAAGCGCGCCGTCGAACTCGATCAGGTCTCCTTGGGCCCGCAGCTCGCGCGCGCTGCCGTCCGCGAAGCGCAGCGCGACGCCCCCGCCGCGCAGCAGCACCATCGTGCGCCGGTATCCGGTGAAGTCCGAAAACGGACCCGAGGCCTCGATGTGCGCCACGCTCAGCCGCCAGCGAAACGGCTCGCCGCGCTCGGGCACGCGGATCGCTTCGTGGGTGACGCCGCCGCCGTTCCTCCAGGGCAGGGACTTGAAGGCGCCGTGTCGAATGACTTGCATGGGCTAGAATCATACTGAACTCATGCAGGCCGAATACGACGTGATCATCGTTGGGGCGGGCGCCGCCGGCCTTGCCGCAGGAGCCAGGCTCGCAAGCTCGGGTGAGCGCGTCGCGATCATCGAAGCGCGCGATCGGGTGGGCGGGCGCATCTTCACGCGCAGGCTCGCCGGCGCACGAGCCGGTGCATCCACACCCATCGAGCTGGGCGCAGAATTCATTCATGGTCTGCCATCGGTCACCTGGTCGCTTCTGAAGGAAGCGGGGCTGTCGGCTTATGAGCTCGACGGCTCGGCGCTCACGTTCGCGAACGGCGCGTGGCCTGCCACGACCGGCTCCGCGGCGCATCGGGTGCTTGCGGACATGATGCGGTGGCTCGAGGCGAGACCCGGTTGCGACATGAGCTTCGCCGATTACCTCGCGGCACGGCCGGTCGATGCCGAGAGCGCCGCGGCGGCGGGGAGGTTCGTCGAGGGGTTCAACGCCGCCGACAGCCGCCGCATTGGAATCGCATCGCTTGCCGCTCAGCAGCGCGCCGAGGACGAGATCCACGCCGACCGCGTGTTCCGGATCGGCGAGGGATACGATGCCCTCGCCGGCCATCTCGTATCACGCTTCCGCGGTGCGGGGGGCGAGCTCGTGCTCGCCTCGCCCGCCAGGCGCATCGGCTGGCGGCGGGGGGCCGTGACAGTGCAGCTCGAGCCGGCGCGCGGCGCGCCCAGGGAGCTGTGCGCGAAGCGCGCGCTCATCACCGTCCCTCTGGGGGTGCTGCAGGCCGAGTCCATCGAATTCGAGCCGCGTCCCGCCGATGTGCTGGCACAGGCGCATCGACTCGCGATGGGCGAGGCGATGCGCATCGTGCTGGTCTTTCGCAATCGCTTCTGGCGCGATCGGCGCAATCTCTCCCTGCCGCCGCACGTTCGGCGCGAGCTTTGCGATCTGAGCTTCCTGTTCACGCCAGGCGAGCTGCCGCCGACCTGGTGGACGCCGAGCCCGCTGCCCGCGCCCGTGCTCACCGCGTGGATGGGGGGCCCCAAGGCCGCCGCCTTCAGGGGCTCGGCCGCGGCGGGCGGCGATGGGGGGCGCGCGCTGCCGGGCCGGTGCCTATCGACCCTTGCCAAGGTATTCGCGCTGCCGGCGGCCGAGCTCGAGAGTCTGCTTTCGAGCTGGCACTGGCACGACTGGTCGGCGGACGAGTACACGCGCGGTGCATACAGCTACGTGCCGGCGGGCGCGCTGGATGCGCCCGAGCGGCTCGCGAGGCCGCTCGAGAACACGCTGTTCTTTGCCGGCGAGCACACCGACACCAGCGGCCATTGGGGCACGGTGCACGCGGCGCTCGCGAGCGGTGTGCGCGCCGCCGGGCAGATTCTGAGCGCACCGGATTGAGATTCACTGGTGCGGACTCCGCCCTGGCGGCAGGCGCGCTGCGCCTGCCTTCGCGGCCTCTCTGCTATATTGCCCCGGACGAAACACGACGAGGCAACCCCGGCTCGCTGAATTGCACTCGGCGCCGCGAGTCTGTAGGGCCGGCGGCGCAACTCGAGTATTGAGCCGCCGATGGCGCCGGCCAGCTCAGTCCTACAGGCGGTCTCGCCCGCAGGGCGACAGCACGCACTGCCCTTCGGCCCTATGGTAGGCGAATACGCCAGGGTGATTTCCTTCGAGCGCGAACGATCTTCAAAAGAGGACCTCCCACCTTGTTGACCGAGCACGACATCTATCTCTTCCGCGAGGGAACTCACGGGGCCCTGTACGAGCAGCTCGGCTGCCATCTGCTGGCAGGCGGCGGCGCGGCGTTTCGCGTCTGGGCGCCGAACGCCGGCAAGGTATCGGTGATCGGGGACTGGAACGGCTGGGGGGCGCGCGAGGATGCCCTCTCTGCACGCTGGGATGGATCGGGAATCTGGGAGGGCGAGATCCCCGCCGCGCAGCGCGGCCAGGCGTACAAATACCGCATCAGCTCCCGGTGGAGCGAGTTCACGGCGGAGAAGGCCGATCCTTTCGGCTTCTATTGCGAGCTGCCCCCGGCAACGGGCTCGCGCGTCTGGTCGCTCGAGTGGGAGTGGCGCGACGGCGAATGGATGGCCTCGCGCGCCGCGCGCAACGGCCTCGCCGCGCCCATCTCCATCTACGAGGTGCACCTCGGCTCCTGGCGCCGCAAGAACGGCAATCTGCCGAACTACCGCGAGCTCGCTCCCGAGCTCGCGGACTATCTGCGCGACACCGGATTCACGCACGTGGAGCTGATGCCGCTCACCGAGCATCCGTTCTACGGCTCCTGGGGATATCAAACCACCGGCTACTTCGCGCCCACCGCGCGCTACGGGACGCCCCAGGATCTTATGTACTTCGTCGACCATTTGCACCAGAAGGGAATCGGCGTGATCCTCGACTGGGTGCCGTCGCACTTTCCCGCCGATGCGCACGGGCTCATCTACTTCGACGGCACGCATCTGTACGAGCACGCCGACTCGCGTCAGGGCTTTCACCCCGAGTGGAACTCGGCCATCTTCAATTACGGCCGCAACGAGGTGCGCGCCTTCCTGATCTCCTCGGCGCTCTTCTGGTTCCGGCACTATCACCTCGACGGACTGCGCGTCGACGCCGTCGCGTCGATGCTCTATCTGGACTATGCGCGCAAGGAGGGAGAGTGGATTCCGAATCGCTTCGGCGGCAGGGAGAATCTCGAGGCGACCGATTTTCTGCGCGCCTTGAACAAGGCGGTATACCGCGATCACCCGGACGTCGCCATGATCGCCGAGGAATCCACCGCATGGCCGATGGTCTCGCGCCCGACCGACATGGGCGGACTCGGCTTCGGCATGAAATGGAACATGGGCTGGATGCACGACACCCTCGGCTACATGAGCCAGGACCCGATCTATCGGCGCTACCATCACGGCCAGCTCACGTTCTCGCTGATCTATGCGTTCAACGAGAATTTCGTGCTGCCGCTGTCGCATGACGAGGTCGTCTACGGCAAGGGATCGCTCATCGGCAAGATGCCGGGGGATGACTGGCAGAAGTTCGCCAACCTGCGTGCGCTGTTCGGCTACATGTGGGGGCATCCCGGCAAGAAGCTCGTTTTCATGGGCGCCGAGTTCGCACAGCGGCGCGAATGGACGCACGAGGGCGAGCTCGAATGGTGGGTCAGCGCACTGCCCGAGCATGCCGGCGTGCAGCGCCTGGTGCGCGACGTGAATGCGGTCTATCGCAGCGAGCCCGCGTTGCATCGGATCGACTTCAGTGCGGACGGATTCGAGTGGCTCGATGTCGACAACGCCGAGGCGAGCGTCTTCGCCTTTCTGCGCAAGGCGCCCGGCAGCGCACCCGTGATGGTGGTCAGCAACTTCACGCCGGTGCCGCGCAACAATTATCTGGTCGGGGTTCCCGAGCGCGGACTCTGGCGCGAGATCTTCAACAGCGACGCGCGCGAATACGGCGGTGCGGGCTGGGGCAACATGGGGGCGGTCGAGTCGGCGCCGGTGAGCACGCACGGGCGCGTCGAGTCGGTCAATCTCACCTTGCCGCCGCTCGCCACCTTGATGCTGCGCTGGGAGCCGCGTGGCTGAGAGGAAGGACAAGACCACATCGGCGGCGCGCACCGGCCGGGTGCGCACCGAGGACCGGGCGCGCATCGACGGCCGCACGCACGCCGACGGCCGCACGCGCGCCGACGGCCGGGTACGCGCCGTGATCGATGCCCTGATGCCGCGCGTCGACGCCGGGCGCTTCCCCGCCAAGTGCATCGCCGGCGAAGCGGTGGAGATCGAAGCGCATTGCTTCGCCGACGGCCACGACAAGCTGCGCGTGGTGCTCGCCTGGCAGCCCTCGGATGCCGCCGCGGCCTACGAGCTCGACATGCAGGCGCAGGGAAACGATGCGTGGACCGCGCAGTTCACGCCTCCCGCCCCCGGACGCTATCGATGCACCGTGACGGCGTGGGTCGACCACTTCGCCTCCTGGCGCGATGAGCTCGAGCGCCGCGACGACCTCGCCGACCTTCGCGTCGCCCTGCAGGTGGGCGCCGCCCTCGTGTCCGAAGCCGCGGCGCGCGCGCGCGCGGGCGATGCGGCGATCCTCGAGGATTGGGCGGCACTGCTCCTGAAGAGCGCGCGGCCGCAAGCGGCCGTCGACGCGCCGTCGCTCAAGGCGCTCGCGCTCGACCCCGCCCGCGCGCAGGTGCTCGAGCGCTACGCCGACCGCGCGCTTGCCGATTCGGCCTCGCTCGAGATCGTTGCGGACCGCAAGCGCGCCGGCTTCAGCAGCTGGTACGAGCTTTTTCCGCGTTCCGCCTCGCCCGACCCCGCGCGGCACGGGAACTTCAGGGACGTCGAGGCACGGCTCCCCTACGTCGCGGAAATGGGCTTCGACGTGCTGTACTTCCCTCCGATCCAGCCGATCGGTCGCGCGCACCGCAAGGGCGCGAACAATGCCGTCGAGGCCCGATCGGGCGATGTCGGCAGTCCCTGGGCCATCGGCTCCGCGGAGGGCGGCCACAAGCAGATCCTGCCGCAGCTCGGCACGCTCGAGGACTTCAGGCGCCTGCTGGCCGCCGCGCGCGATCTCGGCATCGAGGTCGCGCTGGATCTCGCCTTCCAGTGCGCGCCGGACCACCCCTACGTGCAGAGCCATCCGCAGTGGTTCAAGCACCGCCCCGACGGCAGCGTGCAGTATGCGGAGAATCCGCCGAAGAAATACCAGGACATCTATCCCTTCGATTTCGAGACTCAGGACTGGCGCGCGCTGTGGGAGGAGCTCAGGAGCATCGTCGATTTCTGGCTCGAGCAGGGCGTGCGCATATTTCGCGTGGACAATCCGCACACCAAGCCGTTTCGCTTCTGGGAGTGGCTGATCGAGGAGGTGCGGCGCACGGCCCCCGATGTGATCTTCCTCGCGGAGGCGTTCACGCGCCCCAGGGTCATGCACCGGCTCGCGAAGCTCGGCTTCACGCAGTCGTACACCTATTTCACCTGGCGCAATACCAAGCGCGAGCTCACCGACTACTTCACCGAGCTTGCGAGCAGTCCGTCGCGCAACTACTTCCGGCCGAACCTGTGGCCGAACACGCCCGACATCCTGCACGAGACGCTGCAGTCGGGCGTGCGCGCGGCATACGCGGCGAGGCTCGTGCTGGCGGCGACGCTGTCCGCCAATTACGGCATCTACGGCCCGACCTTCGAGCTGATGGAGAGCACGCCGCGCGAGCCGGGGAGCGAGGAGTACCTCGACTCGGAGAAATATCAGCTGCGCCACTGGACTTTGGACCGGCCCGACAGCTTGAGATCCCTCATCGCCCGCATCAACCGCATACGGCGCGAGAACGCGGCGCTGCACTCGGATGGCTCGCTGCGCTTCTGCGCCCTCGACAACCCGCAGCTCATCGGCTATCTGAAGAGCGAGGCGGCGGGGAACGTCATTCTCACGGTGGTAAACTTGGATCCCCATCACGTGCAATCCGGCTGGATCGAGCTCGACATGGGCTCGCTCGGCATCGACGCTGCGGCGCCGTATCAGGTCCACGACCTGCTGAGCGATCAGCGTTACCAGTGGCGCGGCGGCCGGAATTACGTGATGCTCGATCCGCAGCGCATGCCGGCGCACATCTTCAGGCTGCGGCGCCGGCTGCGCACCGAGCATGACTTCGATTACTTCATGTAGACGCCGAGGAAGCGATGAACGATGTCGCCCAAACCGCCGCGAAGGACCCTGCGACGCTCCCGGGACTCGAGTCGGGCGACCCGCTCTGGTACAAGGATGCGGTCATCTACCAGCTCAACGTGAAGTCGTTCCTGGATTCGAACGACGATGGCATCGGCGACTTTCCCGGCCTCACCTCGAAGCTCGGCTACATCCGCGACCTCGGCGTAAACACCATCTGGCTGATGCCGTTCTACCCCTCGCCGCTCAGGGACGATGGCTACGACATCTCCGACTACCAGAACATCCATCCGCAGTATGGCACTCTGCAGGACTTCCGCATCATGCTGGGCGAGGCGCATCGCCTCGGACTGAAGGTGGTGACCGAGCTCGTGATCAATCACACCTCGGATCAGCATCCCTGGTTCCAGGCCGCGCGCCGCGCCCCGCCCGGGTCCGCGGAGCGCGATTTCTACGTGTGGAGCGATACCGACCAGAAATACCTCGGCACGCGCATCATCTTCATCGATACCGAGACCTCGAACTGGGCGTTCGACCCCGTGGCCAAGGCGTACTACTGGCACCGCTTCTTCAGCCATCAGCCGGATCTGAACTTCGACAACCCGCGCGTCATGGATGCGGTGCTCGAGATCATGCGGTTCTGGCTCGACATGGGGGTGGATGGTTTTCGCCTCGATGCGATCCCCTATCTGGTCGAGCGCGAGGGCACCAATAACGAGAACCTCCCCGAGACGCATCAGGTGATCAAGCGCCTGCGCGCGGCCATCGACGCGAATTACAAGAACCGCTTCCTGCTGGCCGAAGCCAACCAGTGGCCGGAGGACGTGCGCGAGTACTTCGGCGACGGCGATGAGTGCCACATGGCCTATCACTTCCCGCTGATGCCGCGCATCTACATGTCGATCGCCCAGGAGGACCGCTATCCGATCACCGAGATCATGCAGCAGACTCCGGACCTGCCGGACAGCTGCCAGTGGGCGGTGTTCCTGCGCAACCACGACGAGCTGACGCTCGAGATGGTGACCAGCAAGGAGCGCGACTACATGTACAACACCTACGCATCCGACGTGCGGGCGCGCATCAACCTCGGCATCCGCCGGCGGCTCGCGACGCTGATGGAGAACGATCGCGATCGCATCAAGCTGATGAACAGTCTGCTGTTGTCGATGCCGGGCTCTCCCATCATGTATTATGGCGATGAGATCGGCATGGGCGACAACGTGTTCATCGGCGACCGCAACGGCGTGCGCACCCCCATGCAGTGGAGCCCGGATCGCAATGCCGGATTCTCGCGCGCCGATCCGCAGCGGCTGTACTTGCCGCCGATCATGGACCCGATCTACGGCTACCCGTCGATCAACGTCGAGGCGCAGTCGCGCGACCCGAGCTCGCTTCTCAGCTGGACCAAGCGCATGCTCGCCGTCCGCAAGACCAGCCAGGCGTTCGGACGCGGCGCGCGGCGCTTCCTGCGGCCCGGCAACCGCAAGATCCTCGCTTACCTGCGCGAGCACCGCGAGGACAGCATCCTGTGCGTCGCGAATCTCTCGCGCTCCGCGCAGCCGGTGGAGCTCGATCTCTCCGAGTTCAAGGGGCGGGTGCCGGTCGAGATGCTGGGCCGCACGACCTTCCCGCCGATCGGCGACCTGCCGTATCTGCTCACGCTGAGCGCCTACGGCTTTTACTGGTTCGCCCTGACGACCGACGCCGAGGCGCCGTCCTGGCACGAGCAGATCATGTCGCTGGACGAGCGTCCGGTACTGGTTCTGTTCGACGGCTGGAGCAGTTTCTTCCGCGACCGCGTGGTGCCGTGGCGCATCGGCATGGCGGAGAAGACGCGGGCGCAGCTCGAGACCGATACGCTGCCGCGCTTCATCGAGACGCAGCGCTGGTACGGCGAGAAGGGCACGCCCGTCGAGCGTGCACGCATCGTCGATCACGTGATCTGGCAGGAAGGCAAGATCAGCTGGCTGGTCGCGCTCGTCGACGTGCTCGCCGGCGGCGCCACCGCGAGCTACTTTCTGCCCGTGGCGCTCGCCTGGGAGGATCGCGACGAGGAGCGCCTGCGCGCCTTGACCAGCGCCGCCATCGCCAAGGTCCGCCAGCAGGCGAGCGTCGGCGTCATGGGGGATGCCTTTGCCGACGAGACGTTCTGCCGCGCCCTGGTGAGCGCCATGCACGCACCGCGCGAGATCGCCACCGCACAGGGCAGGATGCAATTCCGGCCGACGGCGGCATTCGAGCGGCTGGCCGGGACGGATTTCTCCTCGCTCCCGGCCGCCCGCCCGCAGGGCTCGAGCTCGAACACGGTGGTGGTGATGGGCGAGCGGCTGATCCTGAAGGGCTACCGGCGCCTGCGCGCCGGCGTGAGCCCCGAGCTCGAGATGGGTCTGTACCTCACGGACGTCGTGCACTACGCCAACTGCGCGCCGCTCGCCGGCTTCCTGGAGTACCGGGACAAGGACGGGCAGACGCGCCTGCTCGCCATGCTGCAAGCCTACGTCGCCAACCAGGGCGACGGCTGGAGCTACGCACTCGATTACCTCAGACGCCATCTGGAGGAGCAGCGTACGGCGCCCGCGACCGATGCGTTGCCGGACAATGCCCACGAGGCATTCCTGACGCTCATCCGCGTGCTCGCCGTGCGCACCGCGGAGCTGCACCGCGCCTTGGCCACGCGTACCAAGGATCCCGTGTTCGCCCCGGAGAGTCTGACGCGCGCTGATGTCGACGCCTACCGGCAGCGCGCCGGCGAGGAAGCGAGGAGCGCGTTGTCGCTGCTAAAGACCCAGCTGGGCGAGCTCACGCCCGGCGAGCGGGAGCAGGCAGGGGCGATCCTCGCCCGACAGGATCAGCTGCTCCGGCGCATCGATGCCTTGGCCTCCGGGGATGCACGCGGCACGAAGATCCGCATTCACGGCGACTACCACCTGGGACAGGTGCTGCTCACCCGCAATGACTTCATCCTCATCGACTTCGAGGGCGAGCCGGGGCATGACCTCGAGCAGCGGCGCGCCAAGCAATCGCCCTTGCGCGATGTCGCCGGCATGCTGCGCTCCTTCAGCTACGTCGAGCACAGCGCCCTGCGCGCCGCGGCGCAGCACGACGTCGAATATGGCAGGCTGGCCCCGCTCGCGCATTCCTGGGCGGTCGAAGTACGCGCCGCCTTCCTGGCGGCCTACGACGCGGCGGCGCGCGGGGCGTCGCTGTATGCGGAGCTCACGCCGGGCCGCGGGCTTCTCGGCCTGTTCGAGCTGGAGAAGGCGCTGTACGAGCTGCGCTACGAGCTCGGCAACCGTCCGGGCTGGGCCGGCATCCCCCTGCAGGGCATCCTCGAGTCGGGTGCTCTATGATCGTCGATTGCGAGTGCCCGGGAGGCTTGCATGCATAACCTCGATTTCTTGCCCGAGACGGGGGATCAGTTCCTGCACCAGGCCGCGGAGCTGCTGCCCAAGCTGGCCGTCGCGCTCGGCATCGTCCTGCTCGGCTGGCTCATCGCCAAGGCGTTGCGCTTCGCGGTCGAGCGCGGTCTCAAGGCGGTCAACTTCAACGTGCTCACCGAGCGCGCGGGCACCGATCATTTCCTGCAGCAGGGCGGTTTGCGCGGCGACACCACCACCTTGTTCGGGTTGTTCGCGTACTGGTGGGTTCTGCTGTCGGCGCTGATGGCCGCGTGCGACAAGGTGGGCCTCACCTATCTCACCGACCTGCTGCACCGTTTCCTGCTGTACGCGCCCAAGCTGCTGATCGCGATGCTCATCGCCATCTTCGGCTCTTACTTCGCGCGTTTCGTCTGCAACGCGGTTGCCACCTACTGCATCGAGGCGCGTATCCCGGACGCCGATCTTCTGGGAAGGATCGCGCAATATCTCATCATGGCGTTCGTCGTCATGATCGCCCTGAGCCAGATCGAGGTGGGCGGGGATATCGTCCAGCGCACCTTCCTCGTGATCCTTGGCGGCGTCGTGCTCGCCCTGGCTCTCGCATTCGGCCTCGGCGGCAAGGATTGGGCGGCCGCATTGCTCGAGCGCTGGTGGCCGCGCCAGGACAAGGATCACTGACGATGCGCAGGCCCCGGCGAGGTTTCGCGGCGGCGCGGCGGGCACCGCTGAAATGTCCGGCGGCGGCGGCCGGTCTGCTGCGGGAATCGCCGTGAAAATCAGGCGGCGCCTGCGAGGCGCATACATCAACACAAGGAGACGTCCCATGTCGCAATCAGCATCGATTCGCCGAGTTCCCACCTTCCTCATGCTTGCCGCCGCACTGATGTGCACGTCGCTCGCCCTGGCCGACGACATGGTGTCGTTCGCGACCGGCGGATACGCCAGGGGGCTGCGCACCATGGCCGAGATGCACAAGATCGACACCAACGGCGACGGCAAGGTGTCCAAGGAAGAGTGGCTCGCCTACCAGGACAAGGTCTTCGACGCCCTGGACAAGAACAAGACGGGCGTCATCGATGAGAAGGAGTTTCTCGCCCCATCGAGCGAAATGGCCACCTTCGCCACGGGCGGCTACGCGCGCGGGCTGCAGACCAAGGCCATGATGCACAAGATCGATACCGACGGGGACGGCACCGTCTCTCACGACGAGTGGATCGCCTACCAGACCAAGGTGTTCGACATGATGGACAAGAATCACTCCGGGTCCTTGGGGCCGCAGGAGTTCCTCGGCAAGTAGCGGCCCGCCGCTCCCGCCGCGCCGTCGACCGTGCCGGGCGCGCCGCCGCGCGGTCGACGGGCGCGGTCTCGTGCCGGGCCGCCGGCAGCGCCTGCCTGCCCGGCCGGGCAAAAAAATACCCCAGGTCCTTCCGAACCCGGGGTTATTTTCGTTACTCACTTATTGTTGTCGATTATTCGGCTGCTTCTGTATCCCCCGCCGGTACCGCATCATCCGCCTCGCCCATGCCGCCGCTCACGTCCATGAAACTGCGGCGGCGGGTATCGTCCGAAGCGCGTCGCCGCCGGGCATGATACGCGAATCCGGTGCCCGCGGGAATGAGGCGCCCGACGATCACGTTCTCCTTCAGCCCGCGCAGGTCGTCCTTCAACCCCCGCACCGCCGCCTCCGTGAGCACGCGCGTGGTCTCCTGGAAGGAGGCCGCCGAGATGAACGACTCGGTGGCGAGCGATGCCTTGGTGATGCCGAGCAATAAGGGCTCCCAGGTCGACTGGTGCTTGCCCTCGGTCTTCTGCTTGGCAATGACGTCGAGCAGCCGGCCGCGATCCATCTGCTCGCCGCGCAGCAGGGCGGAATCGCCCGTCTCGAGCACCTCGATCTTGCGCAGCATCTGCCGCACGATGACCTCGATGTGCTTGTCGTTGATCTTCACGCCCTGCAGGCGGTACACGTCCTGGATCTCGCGCACCAGGTAGTTGGCCAGCGCCTCGACGCCCTGCAGCCGCAATATGTCATGCGGATTCGGCTCGCCGTCGGCGATGACCTCGCCCTTCTCCACCTGCTCGCCCTCGAACACGTTGAGATGACGCCATTTCGGAATCAGCTCCTCGTACTTCTCGTTCTGCTCGTTGGTGATGATCAAGCGGCGCTTGCCCTTGGTCTCCTTGCCGAAGCTGACCGTGCCGGAGCGCTCGGCCAGAATGGCCGAGTCCTTGGGCTTGCGCGCCTCGAACAGGTCCGCCACCCGCGGCAGACCGCCGGTGATGTCGCGGGTCTTGGAGGACTCCTGCGGGATGCGTGCGATCACATCGCCCACCGACACCTTGGCCCCGTCCTCGAGGCTGACGATGGCGCCCGCCGGCAGCGCGTACACCGCCGGAATGTCGGTGTTGGCGAAGGTCACTTCCTTGCCCTTGGCATTGGTCAAGCGCACCACCGGGCGCAGATCCTTGCCGCCCGAGCCGCGCAGCTTCGGATCCAGCACCACCGTCGAGGTGAGGCCGGTGATGTCGTCCACCTGGGTCGTCACGGTGATGCCGTCGACGAAGTCGGAGAACTTGATCATGCCGGCGACTTCCGTCACCACGGGGTGGGTATGCGGATCCCAGTTGGCCACCGACTGGCCGGCCGTGACCGTGTCCCCGTCGTTGACCGTGATGGTGGCGCCGTACGGGATCTTGTAGCGCTCGCGCTCGCGGCCGAACTCATCGACCACGCCGAGCTCGCCGGAACGCGATACCGCGACCAGGTGGCCCTTCTCGTGGCGCACCGTCTTGATGTTGTGCAGGCGCACCGTGCCCTTGGACTTGACCTCCACGCCGTTGGCCGCCGCCGCCCGCGAGGCGGCGCCGCCGACGTGGAAGGTGCGCATGGTGAGCTGCGTCCCCGGCTCGCCGATCGACTGCGCCGCGATCACGCCCACGGCCTCGCCGATGTTGATGCGGTGGCCGCGGCCCAGATCCCGCCCGTAGCACTGGGCGCACACGCCATAGCGGGTCTCGCAGGTGATCGGCGAGCGCACCATGACCTGGTCGATGCCCATCTTCTCCAGGAGCTTGACCAGCTTCTCATCGATCAGCACGCCGGCCTTGACCAGCACCTCGCCGCTCGAGGCGACGACCACGTCCTCGGACGCCACGCGGCCGAGCACGCGCTCGCCCAGGCCCTCGACCACATCGCCGCCCTCGACGATCGGGGTGATGGACAGGCCATTCGCGGTGCCGCAGTCGATCTCCGTGACCACGAGGTCCTGCGCGACGTCGACCAGACGCCGCGTGAGGTAGCCCGAGTTCGCCGTCTTCAAGGCGGTGTCCGCCAGGCCCTTGCGGGCGCCGTGGGTCGAGATGAAGTACTGCAGGACGTTCAGCCCTTCGCGGAAGTTCGCCGTGATCGGCGTCTCGATGATCGAGCCGTCGGGCTTCGCCATCAGGCCGCGCATGCCGGCGAGCTGGCGGATCTGCGCCGCGGAGCCGCGCGCGCCGGAGTCGGCCATCATGAAGATCGAGTTGAACGACTTCTGGCGGACCTTGTTGCCCTTGGTGTCGGTCACCTCGTCGGTGCCGAGCTTCTCCATCATGGCCTTCGCCACTTGATCGTTGGTGCGCGACCAGATGTCGACCACCTTGTTGTAGCGCTCGCCGTTGGTCACCAACCCTGAGGAGTACTGCTCCTGGATCTCCTTCACCTCGCGCTCGGCGGTGGACAGGATCTTGGTCTTGTTCTGCGGCACCACCATGTCGTCGACGCCGATCGACACGCCCGCGCGGGTCGCGTAGTGGAATCCCGTGTACATCAGCTGGTCGGCGAACACCACGGTCTCCTTCAGGCCGACGGTGCGGTAGCACGCATTGATCGTCGCGGAGATGGTCTTCTTGGTCATGTCCTGGTTGATCGCATCGAAGGACAGGCCCTTCGGCAGGATCTCGGACAGCAGCGAGCGGCCCACGGTGGTGTCGACCACGCGGGTGTTGGCCTGCAGCTGCCCCTCGGAGTTGCGGACGTGCTCGGTCAGGCGCACCTTGACCTTCGCCTGCAGATCGATGTTGCGGCTCTCATAGGCCCGATGCACTTCGCCCACGTCGCCGAACGCCATGCCCTCGCCGCGCGCGCCCACGCGCTCGCGGGTCATGTAGTACAGCCCGAGCACCACGTCCTGCGAGGGCACGATGATCGGATCGCCGTTCGCGGGCGAGAGGATGTTGTTGGACGACATCATCAAGGCGCGCGCCTCGAGCTGCGCCTCGATGGAGAGCGGCACGTGCACCGCCATCTGGTCGCCGTCGAAGTCGGCGTTGAACGCCGTGCAGACGAGCGGGTGCAGCTGAATGGCCTTGCCCTCGATCAGCACCGGCTCGAACGCCTGGATGCCCAGGCGATGCAGGGTCGGGGCGCGGTTCAGGAGCACGGGATGCTCGCGGATCACTTCCTCGAGAATGTCCCACACTTCCGGGCCCTCGCGCTCCACCAGGCGCTTGGCCGCCTTGATGGTCGAGGCCTCGCCGCGCAGCTGCAGCTTGGAGAAGATGAACGGCTTGAACAGCTCGAGCGCCATCTTCTTCGGCAAGCCGCACTGATGCAGGCGCAGGGTCGGGCCGACCACGATGACCGAGCGGCCCGAGTAGTCCACGCGCTTGCCCAAGAGGTTCTGCCGGAAGCGGCCCTGCTTGCCCTTGATCATGTCCGCGAGGGACTTGAGCGGCCGCTTGTTCGTGCCGGTGATGGCGCGGCCGCGGCGGCCGTTGTCGAGCAGCGCATCCACCGCCTCCTGCAGCATGCGCTTCTCGTTGCGCACGATGATGTCGGGCGCGTTGAGCTCCAACAGCCGGCGCAGGCGGTTGTTGCGGTTGATGACGCGGCGGTACAGATCGTTCAAGTCCGAGGTCGCGAAGCGGCCCCCGTCGAGCGGCACCAGGGGGCGCAGATCGGGCGGCAGCACCGGCAGCACGGTGAGCACCATCCACTCGGGCTTGTTGCCCGACTCCATGAACGCCTCGATCAGCTTCAGGCGCTTCGACAGCCGCTTGATCTTGGTCTCGGAGTTGGTGTTCGACATGTCCTCGCGCACCTTGACGACCTCGGCCGCCAGATCCATGGACTTCAGCAGCTCGTGCACGGCCTCTGCGCCCATGCGCGCGTCGAACTCATCGCCGTGCTCCTCGATCGACTCGAGGTACATCTCGTCGGTCAGCAGCTGCCCGCGCTGCAGCGGCGTCATGCCGGGATCGACCACGACGAACGCCTCGAAATAGAGCACGCGCTCGATCTCGCGCAAGGTCATGTCGAGCATCAGGCCGATGCGCGAGGGGAGCGATTTCAGGAACCAGATGTGCGCCGTCGGGCTGGCGAGCTCGATGTGGCCCATGCGCTCGCGGCGCACCTTCGACTGGGTCACCTCGACGCCGCACTTCTCGCACACGACGCCGCGGTGCTTGAGGCGCTTGTACTTGCCGCACAGGCACTCGTAGTCCTTCACGGGACCGAAGATCTTGGCGCAGAACAGGCCGTCGCGCTCCGGCTTGAAGGTGCGGTAGTTGATGGTCTCGGGCTTCTTCACCTCGCCGTACGACCACGAGCGGATCATGTCGGGCGAGGCGAGGCCGATCTTGATCGAGTCGAAATTCTCGGCCGGCACCTGCTGCTTGAACAACTTGAGTAAATCTTTCATGGATTAAGCCTCACTCTCGAGTTCGATGTTGATGGCCAGGGAGCGGATCTCCTTGACCAGGACATTGAACGATTCCGGCATTCCGGCTTTCATTTCGTGGTTCCCATCGACGATCGCCTTGTACATCTGCGTTCGACCGTTGACGTCGTCGGATTTGACCGTGAGCATCTCCTGCAGCGTGTACGCGGCGCCGTAGGCCTCGAGCGCCCACACTTCCATCTCGCCGAAGCGCTGGCCGCCGAACTGCGCCTTGCCGCCCAAGGGCTGCTGCGTGACCAGGCTGTAAGGCCCGGTGGAGCGCGCATGCATCTTGTCGTCGACCAGGTGGTTCAACTTGAGCATGTACATGTAGCCCACCGTCACCGGCCGCTCGAACTGCTCGCCCGTGCGTCCATCGTGCAGGATGGTCTGCCCCGAGGTCGGCAGGTCGGCAAGCGCCAGCAGGCTCTTGATCTCGTCCTCGCTCGCACCGTCGAACACGGGTGTCGCCATCGGCACGCCGTGCTTCAGGTTGCTCGCGAGCTCCAGCACCTCCGCATCGCTCAGGGACTTGACGTCCTCCTTCTGGCCTCCCGTCTCGTTGTACACCTGGCTCACGAACTTGCGCAGCTCGGCGATCGCGTTCTGCGCCTCGAGCAGCCTGCCGATCTTGGCGCCGACGCCCTTCGCGGCCCACCCCAGGTGGGTCTCGAGGATCTGCCCGATGTTCATGCGCGAGGGCACGCCCAAGGGATTCAGCACGATGTCCACCGGCGTTCCGTCCGCCATGTAGGGCATGTCCTCCACCGGCACGATCGAGGAGATGACGCCCTTGTTGCCGTGCCGGCCGGCCATCTTGTCGCCCGGCTGCACGCGCCGCTTCACCGCCAGGTACACCTTCACCATCTTGAGCACGCCGGGGGCGAGATCGTCGCCCGCGGTGATCTTCGCCTTCTTCTCCTCGAAGCGCTTCTCGAACGCCTTGCGCTGGCCCTTGAGGCGCTCCGAGACCGTCTCGAGCTGCGCATTCGCCTCCTCGTCCTTGAGGCGGATCTCGAACCACTGCTCGCGCGGCAGATCGGCGAGGTAAGCCTCGTCGACGGGTGAGCCGGACTTGAGCCGCTTCGGGCCCGCCTCCGCCGCTTTGCCCTCGATCATGCCGCGCACGCGCTGGAACAGATCGTCCTCGAGAATGCGCTGCTGATCCGCCAGATCCTTGCGCACCCGCTCGAGCTCGGCCTTCTCGATCGCCAGGGCGCGCGAGTCCTTCTCGACGCCGTCGCGCGTGAACACGCGCACGTCGATCACGGTGCCGTCCATGCCGGGCGGCACGCGGAGCGAGGTGTCCTTCACGTCGGACGCCTTCTCGCCGAAGATCGCGCGCAGCAGCTTCTCCTCCGGCGTGAGCTGGGTCTCGCCTTTCGGGGTGACCTTGCCCACCAGGATGTCGCCCGCGCGCACCTCCGCGCCGATGAAGGCGATGCCCGCCTCGTCGAGCTTCGCCAGCGCCGAGTCGCCGACGTTCGGGATGTCCGCCGTGATCTCCTCGGGTCCGAGCTTGGTGTCGCGCGCGACGCAGGTGAGCTCCTCGATGTGGATCGTGGTGAAGCGGTCCTCCTCGACCACGCGCTCGGAGATGAGGATCGAATCCTCGAAGTTGTAGCCGTTCCAGGGCATGAACGCCACCAGCAGATTCTGGCCGAGCGCCAGCTCGCCCAGGTGCGTCGACGGGCCGTCCGCCAGCACGTCGCCGCGCTTGATGGCATCGCCGGCCTTGACCAGCGGCCGCTGGTTGATGCAGGTGTTCTGGTTCGACCGCGTGTACTTGGTGAGCGAGTAGATGTCCACGCCCGGCTCGCCGGCCGTGGTCTCATCGTCGTTCACGCGCACCACGATGCGCGAGGCATCGACCGAGTCCACGCTCCCGCCGCGGCGCGCCACCACCGTGACGCCGGAATCGATGGCCACCGCACGCTCCATGCCCGTGCCCACGAGCGGCGTCTCCGACCGCAGGGTCGGCACCGCCTGGCGCTGCATGTTCGAGCCCATGAGCGCGCGGTTCGCATCGTCGTGCTCGAGGAACGGGATCAGCGATGCCGCCACCGACACGATCTGCTTCGGGCTCACGTCCATGAAGTCGATCTTGTCGGGCGAGGACAGGGTGAACTCGTTCTGGGTGCGGCAGGAGATCAGATCGTCGACGAACTCGCCGTTCTCGTTGAGCGTCGCGTTCGCCTGGGCGATCACGTACTGGCCCTCCTCGATGGCCGACAGGTAATCGATCTGGTCGGTCACCTTGCCGTTCGCGACGCGGCGGTACGGGGTCTCGAGGAACCCGTAGTCGTTGGTGCGTGCGTACACCGCCAGCGAGTTGATCAGGCCGATGTTCGGGCCTTCCGGCGTCTCGATCGGGCAGACCCGCCCGTAGTGCGTCGGGTGCACGTCGCGCACCTCGAAGCCGGCGCGCTCGCGGGTGAGGCCGCCGGGCCCGAGAGCCGACACGCGGCGCTTGTGAGTCACCTCGGACAGCGGATTGTTCTGGTCCATGAACTGCGAGAGCTGCGAGGAGCCGAAGAACTCCTTCACCGCGGCCGCCACCGGCTTGGCGTTGATCATCTCCTGCGGCATGATCGGCTCGCTCTCGGCGATGGTCAGGCGCTCCTTCACCGCACGCTCGACGCGCACCAGGCCGATGCGGAAGGCGTTCTCCGCCATCTCGCCCACGCTCCGTACGCGCCGATTGCCCAGGTGGTCGATGTCGTCGACGTGGCCGTTGCCGTTGCGGATGTCGATCAAGGTCTTCATGACCTCGATGATGTCTTCCTTGCTGAGCACGCCCGAGCCGGTGATCTCGTCGCGCCCCACCCGGCGGTTGAACTTCATGCGCCCCACCGGCGAGAGGTCATAGCGCTCGCTGTTGAAGAACAGGTTCTGGAACAGGTTCTCGGCCGCGTCCTTGGTGGGCGGCTCGCCCGGACGCATCATGCGGTAGATCTCGACCAGCGCCTCGAGGCGCGTCTTGGTCGGATCGATGCGCAGGGTATCGGAGATGTAGGGACCCCGGTCCAGGTCGTTGACGAAGATGGTGCGGATCTCGCTGATGCCGTTCTCGATCAGCTTGCCCACCGTCGGCACGGTCAGGATCTCGTTCGCCTTGGCGAGGATCTCGCCGGTCTCGGTGTTGACGATGTCGTGCACCAGCACCTTGCCCTGCAGGTACTCGATCGGCACCGGCAGCTGCTTGACGCCGGCCTCCTCGAGGTCGCGCACGTGGCGCGCGGTGATGCGCCGCCCTTCCTCGACGATGACCTTCTTGCCGACGCGGATCTCGAAGGAGGCCGTCTCGCCGCGCAGGCGCTGCGGGATGATCTCGAAGGTGATCTCCTTCTTCGACAGGTGGAACACGTTCTTCTCGAAGAACATGTCCAGGATCTGCTCCTCGGTGTAGCCCAAGGCGCGCAGGATGATGGTCACCGGGAGCTTGCGCCGCCGGTCGATGCGCGCGAACACGCAGTCCTTCGGATCGAACTCGAAGTCGAGCCACGAGCCGCGGTAAGGAATGATGCGCGCGGAGAACAGCAGCTTGCCCGAGGAGTGGGTCTTGCCGCGGTCGTGGTCGAAGAACACGCCGGGGCTGCGGTGCAGCTGCGATACGATGACGCGCTCGGTGCCGTTGATGATGAACGTGCCGTTCTCGGTCATCAGCGGCAGCTCGCCCAGGTACACTTCCTGCTCGCGCACGTCCTTGACCGGCTTCTTCGCCCCGCTCGCCTCCTTGTCGAGGACCACCAGGCGCACCTTCACGCGCAGCGGCGCCGCGTAGGTGAGGCCCCGCAGCTGGCACTCCTTGACGTCGAACACCGGCTCGCCGAGGCGGTAGCTCACGTACTCGAGCGTCGCGTTGCCCGAATAGCTCGAGATCGGGAACACGCTGTCGAAAGCGGCGTGCAGGCCCACCTCGTCGCGACTCGCTTCCGGTGTATCGGCCTGCAGGAATCGCCGATAGGAATCCAGCTGGATGGCCAGCAGATACGGCGTGCCGAGAATGCTCGGACGCTTGCCAAAATTCTTGCGGATTCGCTTCTTTTCGGTGAACGAGTAAGCCATGACTGCTGACCTTCCCAGGCGCTACGCGCCGAAGTTAACGGGATCGAAGCGACCCCGCCCGATGGTGCCCGCTGCGCGGGCGTAAGGAACCAATTCAAACAGAGACGCGCAGCCGACGGCGGCCGCGGACTTTGCGGCAACCGTCGGACTGCGCATGTGGACGGCGGTCACTACTTGATGGCAGCCTTTGCGCCGGCGTCCTCGAGCTTCTTCTTGATCGCCTCGGCATCCGCCTTCGGGATGGCCTCCTTGACCGTCGACGGCGCGCCTTCCACCAGGTCCTTCGCCTCCTTGAGCCCAAGGCCGGTGATCTCGCGGATGACCTTGATCACGCCCACCTTGTTGGCGCCGAACTCGGTCATGGTCACGGTGAATTCGGTCTGTGCCTCCGCCGCCGGAGCCGCCGCAGCCGCAGCGCCGCCGCCCGCGGCCACCGCTACGGGAGCCGCCGCCGTGACGTTGAACTTCTTCTCCATGTCGGCGATCAGCTCGACCACTTCCATGACCGACATCTTGGAAATTGCGTCGAGGATCTCATCTTTGCTAACAGCCATTTTTCTCTCCAGAAACTTAAAAGTGGGCCTTGCGACCCGGAATCAGGTTTAACGAAAGGCTCAAGCCGCCTGCGCGCCGCCCTTCTTCGCCTCGGCGACGGCAGCGATGGTCCTCACCAGCTTGGCGTGAGGAGCGGCCAGAGTCCCGACCAACTTCGCGATCGGCGCCTGCAGAACGCCCAGCAGCTTCGACACCGCCTGCGCCCGCGTGGGCAATGAAGCCACGCGATCGATGTCCTGGGGCTTGAGCATCTGCCCGCCCAGCGACACGAGTGTCGTCACCAGCTTGTCGTTGTCCTTCGCAAACGCCTTGACGATGCGGGCGGCCGCGCCCGGATCGTCGTTGGAGAATGCGAGGACAATGGGCCCCTTCAGCGCCGGAGAAATGCACTCGAAAGCGGTGCCGGCAACGGCCTTGCGCGCGAGCGTGTTCTTGACGATGCGCAGATACACACCTTCCTTGCGCGCCTTGGCGCGCAGATCGGTCATCTGCGATACCGTCAAGCCACGGTTCTCGGCGCCCACCACGGACAGGGCTTTCGCCGCGACCGCGTTGACCTCCGCCACCACGACTTTCTTCTCTTCCAGCTTGAGTGCCATCGAGTCCTCCTGGTCAGAAGCGTCACACACCGGGCGCAAGCGCTGCCGCTTCCGCCCGCCCCTCGAGTACGCCGCCGTACTCGTGCGGTGCGACCTTTACCAGGACGTTTCCTGATTCGGGTCCACCATCTGCGCAGGCCTGCGGATTAAGAACCCCGGCTCCTCGTGAGGCCTGGTCCGCCTGCGGTCTTCGACGGTGGGTGCGCGCGAGGCCTTCCGGCCGCGCGCGCAACCCTCCATCTTTCCATGCGCTTGCGCGCTGCTCATGCGCTTCGCGCTGCTCATGCGCCTCGCGCAGAATCCACGGGGTCGCTGCGCGACCCCGTCCCTTGCAAAACTACAAACCCAGGCTCGCCTGGTCGATCGTCACCCCCGGACCCATGGTCGAGGAAACGGTCAGCTTCTTCAGATAGATGCCTTTCGAGGTCGCCGGCTTGATCTTCTGCAGATCCGCCACCAGCGCCATCAGGTTCTCCTTGAGGGCCTGAGGCTCGAAACTCGCGCGCCCGATCTGCGCGTGCACGATTCCGGCCTTGTCGGTGCGGTAGCGCACCTGCCCGGACTTGGCGTTCTTCACGGCGCCGGCGACATCCGGCGTGACCGTGCCCACCTTGGGGTTCGGCATGAGCCCGCGCGGACCGAGGATCTGGCCCAGCTGGCCGACGATGCGCATGGCGTCGGGGCTCGCGATGACGACGTCGAAGTCGATCTGGCCGGCCTTGACCTTCTCGGCCAGGTCCTCGAAGCCGACCACGTCGGCGCCGGCGGCACGCGCCGCATCGGCGTTCTTGCCCTGCGTGAACACCGCCACGCGCACCGTCTTGCCGGTGCCATGCGGCATCACGGTGGAGCCGCGGACCTGCTGGTCCGATTTGGTGGCGTCCACGCCCAGATTCACGGCGACGTCCACGGATTCATTGAACTTCGCCGTCGCGAGCTCCTTCACGAGCTTCAGGGCATCGTCCACCGGGAACGCCTTGCCCGGCGGCAGCTTGTCCTTCCAGGCCTTGGTGCGCTTGGCTACGGCCGCCATGTCACAGTCCCTCCACGTCGACGCCCATGCTGCGCGCGCTTCCCGCGATGGTGCGCACGGCGGCTTCCAGATTCGCGGCGGTCAGATCCGGCGTCTTGAGCTTCGCAATGTCCTCGAGCTGCTTGCGCGTGATCCGGCCGACCTTGGCCGTGTTCGGCGTGGCGCTGCCCTTGGGGATGCCGAGCGCCTTGGCGATGAGCACCGAGGCCGGCGGCGTCTTCAGGATGAAGGTGAAGCTGCGGTCGTTGTACACCGTGATCACTACTGGGGTCGGCAAGCCCTTTTCCAAGCCCTGAGTCTGCGCATTGAAGGCCTTGCAGAACTCCATGATGTTGACGCCCTGCTGGCCGAGCGCAGGGCCGACCGGGGGGCTCGGGTTCGCCTGCCCCGCCGGGATCTGCAGCTTGATATAGCCTGTTACCTTTTTAGCCATCGAAGCCTCTGTGGGTGCAAGCGCCGCCCTCGCGGGCAGCTCCCCTTGTTAGGCGCTTGTGCGCCGGAATCCACGGGGTACGAAGCGACCCCGTCCGATGAAAATCAGCCTTTTTCGACCTGCGAGAAATCGAGCTCCACGGGAGTCGAGCGCCCGAGGATCTGCACCGCCACCTGCAGGCGGTTCTTTTCGTAGTTCACCGACTCCACCACGCCGTTGAAGTCGTTGAACGGCCCGTCCGTCACACGCACCACCTCGCCGGGCTCGAACAGCACCTTCGGCTTGGGCTTGTCCACGCCTTCCTCGACGCGGCGCAAAATGGACATGGCCTCCTTGTCCGTGATGGCCGCGGGCTTGTCGCTGGTGCCGCCGATGAAGCCGAGCACCTTGGGCACCTCTTTCACCAGGTGCCAGGTATCCTCGTCCATCTCCATCTGCACGAGCACGTAGCCCGGAAAGAACTTGCGGTCGGACTTGCGCTTCTGCCCGTCGCGCATCTCCACCACCTCTTCGGTGGGCACCAGGATCTCGCCGAACTTGCTCTCCAGGCCGGCGCGCTTGACGCGCTCCTTGAGCGACTCCGACACCTTGTGCTCGAAGTTCGAGTAGGCATGCACCACGTACCATCGCAAAGCCATAGACGCTCCGGGCTCCGTCATGCGGGCGGCTGGCCCGTCAGAAGCCTGATCAACCACGCGAGGAGCAAATCGAGCCCCCAGAAAAACACGCCCATCACCGTGGCAAAGATGAACACCACCACCGTCGTCCGGACCGTATCCTCACGCTCCGGCCACACCACCTTGCGCAGCTCGATGCGCGCGGCCTGCGCGAATTGCCAGAACTCCCGGCCGTACCAGCTCACCCACACCAGAGCGGCGGCCACGACGGCGCCGCCGCCGACCATGGCGAGGCGCAGCGCCAGCGCATCGTCCTCGTACCAGTAGAAGGCGACGACGCCTGCCAGCAGCGCGACGATCGACAGGACCATCAGCGCGTTGTCCTTCGCCGATGCCCCCTCGGGTGTTTGCACTTCCGCCATGTCTAGACCTTAGGTGCCCGCTTCGATGGCAGGGCAGGAGGGAATCGAACCCCCAACCTGCGGTTTTGGAGACCGCCGCTCTGCCAATTGAGCTACTGCCCTAGTAAGTACTACGAAATCCGCTGCGCGACTCTCCAAGGACGGGGCCGCTTCGACCCCGTTGATCCTGCGCGTGAGCGCATATCAGACAATCACCTTGGAGACCACGCCCGAGCCGACCGTCTTGCCGCCCTCGCGAATGGCAAAGCGCAGCCCCTGCTCCATCGCGATCGGGGCAATGAGCTCCACCACGATCTTGATGTTGTCCCCGGGCATCACCATCTCGGTCCCCGC
>DATJSL010000004.1:0-18814 GCA_035504115.1 Steroidobacteraceae bacterium
CGCAGGCAAGCTGGCCGATGTGGTCGCCGTACCCGGCGATCCGATTGCGGACATCAGCCTGATGCGCCGGGTGAGCTTCGTCATGAAGGACGGCGTCGTTTACAAGCGCAACGGCAGCGCCGTCGAGTAGCTGCGCACCGCGCCCACTCAGGGCGCCTGTCGGCCCGGGCGGTCCGGCCGAGCCCAGGGGCGCGCCCCCGGGCCGCCGCAGCCGGCACGGCCACGAGCCCAGGGCGCGCCCCCGGGCCGCTGAAGCCGGCACGGCCCCGACGAGCCCAGGGGCGCCCCTCGAGGCCCTGGCGGCCGTCCCTGCGGGCCCAGAGCGGCCCCTCGAGGCTGTGGCGGGCGCTGCGGGATCGCCGCGGGACTGCTTGCTCCTTTCCAAATCCGTGATGAGTGTACTTAACCCAACCGCAGGGGATCCTTAACCTCCGGCGCATGAAAGCTGCGCTAGAGACGGCCATAGATGCTGCAGTGCAAGATCAGGGTGTGCCCGTGGACGAGGCCGAGCGCCTGGTGTGCCTGCACCGGCTGGGCCTGCTCGACACGCCGCCCTCGCCCGCTTTCGATGGGGTGACCCGGCTGGCGCAGGCCGCCCTGCAAGTTCCCATTCTGTGCATCTCGCTGGTCGATCAGAACCGCGTATGGTTCAAGTCGCGCATCGGTCTCAGCGTGCGCGAGACGCCCCGCAGCGGCTCGTTCTGCGACCAGGTGGTGTGGTCGCGCCAGCCGCTCAAGGTGCACGATGCCGCCGCCGATGCGCGCTTCCTGAACGACCCGCTGGTCACAGGCCCTCAGCACGTGCGCTCGTACCTGGGCATCCCGCTGTTCACGCGCGACCGCCAGCCGATGGGCACGCTCTGTGCGATGGACGGGGAGGTGCGCGATTTCGGCGAGGTCGAGGAAGTCGTGCTCGGCGAGTTCGCCAAGATCGCCGAGGATCTGCTGTCCACCAAGGAGCTCGCCGCCAAGTCCGACGGCGTGTTGCAGTATGCGATGGAGCGCGAGAAGCTGTTCCGCGACACCTTCGAGCAGGCGCCGGTCGGCATCGTGCACACCTCGCTCCATGGTCTGATCCTGCGCATCAACCAACGCGCCTGCGCGCTGCTCGGCTACACCCCCTCGGAGCTGCGCGAGCTGTCGATACCGAGCATCACCCATCCGGAGGACCTGCCGAGGAACATCCGCGAGTTCAAGCGCGCACTCAGCGGCGAGATCGACAGCTACCGGCTGGAGCAGCGGCTGCTCTGCAAGGACCAGCGCTATCTGTGGGTGGCGCTCGCGGTGGTGATCAAGCGCGCCCCTTCGCGCCAGCCCGACTACAACCTCGTCGTGATCGACGACATCTCGGCGCAGAAGCAGGCCGAGGCGGATCTTTTGCGCAGGGGCGAGGCCCTGCAGGAGAAGCTCGCCTCGCAGGCGAAGAAGGTCAACGAGAGCGACCAGGCTCTCGAGCTGCAGGGCAACCGGGCGCAGGAGGCGGGTGAGGAGCTGCGCGAGGCGCAGGCTGCATTGCGCCAGGCACAGACGGCGCTCGGCGAGCTGAAAGACGCACTCGCCGAGCGCGACAGGTCGCTCGCCGAGCGCGACAAGTCGCTCGCGGATGCGCAGCGAGCGGCGCAAGCGGCGCAGGAGACGCTCGCTGAACGCGACCGGGCGCTCGGTGAGACGCGGACGATGCTGCACGACACCCAGCAGGCGCTGCTCGACAGCCAGGATCAGCAGCGCGAGATTCAGGCGGCGCTGCAGGCGGTGAACGCCAAGCTCGCGCAGGAAAGCGCGACCGACTCGCTCACCGTGCTGCCGAACCGGCGCACCCTGAGCCGCCGCGGGGAGCAGGCGGCAAGCGCGATGCGCCAATCGCGCAAGCCCTACGGCCTCATCTTGCTCGACGTCGACGGCCTGAAGCAGATCAACGAGGAGTACGGTCACGAGGTGGGCGATGAGGTGCTGCGCGGCCTCGGCAACATCCTCAGCTCGCAGCTGCGCAACTCCTCGGACATGCCCGCGCGGCTCGGCGGGGATGAGTTCGCGGTGCTGTGCTTCGGCGACATCAACGAACAGACGCTGCACGATGTGGCGGCGAGGATTCATACCCAGATCGGCAAGGAGCCGCTCGCCACGGCGAAGGGATTGCTGCGCTTCACCTCGAGCTTCGGGCTGGCGCTCAGCGTCGCGGACGAGGCCGACTGGAAATCGGTCTACGCGCGCGCGGACGCTGCGCTGCGCGAGGCCAAGAACGCCGGCAAGGACCGGATCTCTTTCGGGCGCTCGCAGGCGAAGAGCCCCACGGCGCGGCTGCGAGCCCTGAGCAGCCCGGGCTGAGCCGCTAGGCCGGCTCGCCCGCAAGCACCGCGCGCCGGCGGTTGATCGCCTCGTGCAGCCCGAGCGCCGCCGCCCGTATGCCGGCGCTCGATCCGCCCTGCGCGAAGATCACGGCGCGTGAGGAGCTGATCAGCAGTCCCGCGCCGCGCGCATTAAGGCCGGCGGTCAAGATGGCGTCCAGATCGCCGCCCTGGGCGCCGATGCCGGGAACCAGGAACGCGAGCTCGGGGTGCGCGCGGCGCAGCTCCGCCATCTCCTGCGGGCGGGTGGCTCCGACCACCAGCATCAGGTTGCGATGCTCGTTCCAATGCAGCGCAGCGCGCTCGGCGACCCGCCGATACAAGGGTTGCCCGTCGATCAGAAGATCCTGAAAATCACGTCCGCCCGGGTTCGACGTGCGGCACAGGAGAACGGCGCCGCGATCGGGCCGCGCCAGGAAGGGCAGGACCGAATCCTCTCCCATGTAGGGATTGACGGTGACCGCATCGGCGCCGTAGCGATCGAACGCCTCGCGCGCATAGGCTTGCGCCGTGTTGCCGATGTCGCTGCGCTTGGCATCGAGGATCACCAGCGCCGCGGGCGCCCGCTCGCGGATGTACGCGATGCTCGCCTCGAGCTCATCCTCCTTGCCGAGCGCGCTGTAGAAGGCGATCTGCGGCTTGTAGGCGGCTGCGATCTCGGCGGTCGCATCCACGATGCGGCGGTTGAAGGCGAGCAGCGGCTCGGGGCCGCCGCGCACATCGGCGGGCAGTTTGGCGAAATCCGGATCGAGACCCACGCAAACCAGGCCCCGGGCGCTCGCTTGCGCTCGATCCAGGCGTTCGGCGAACTTGAGCGGCATCGCTCCATGATAGCTTGCGCACTAGGAGTATGCTTGGCGATCATGGGCGCGGCCCCGTCAAGCAAGTCTCGAAGCGGTCCGCGTCTGGTGCTGCAGCCGCCGGGCCAGCGCACCGCGCGGCACAGCGCGAAGAGCGTGCTCAAGCGCTTCTTCGCCATCGCGGACGCCTGGGAGCTCTCGCCGCTGCAGCAATGCCGGCTGCTGAAGATACCCTCGCCGCAAGTGCTCGCGCGCTATCGGCTCGGGCAAGCGCCGCGCCTGTCCGCCGTGCAGCAGGAGCGCGCCGCCCTGCTGGCCAACATTCATCACTCGCTCACCGCCGAGGATCAGAGCAAGGACCGGGCCTGGGCCTGGGTGCATGCGCCGCAGGCGTGCGCCCCGTTCGACGGCGACAGCCCGCTTTACTTTATGCTCGAGAACGGACTGCCGGCGCTGCGCGAGGTGGCGCGGCTGCTGGTGCGCAGAAAGCAGATCCGCTGAGGGCCCGCAGCTGAGATATAATGTCGGGCCGTTCCGATGCGAATGTGGCGGAATTGGTAGACGCGCCAGGCTTAGAACCTGGTGGGGAAACCCGTGCGAGTTCGAGTCTCGCCTTTCGCACCACCGCTCCGTCGGAACGCTTTGCCCTCACGCTAAAGGATCGACATGCAGGTTTCCGTGGAGAGTATCGGCAAGCTGGAGCGGCGCATGCAAGTGCAGGTGCCCGCCGAGCAGGTGAGCCGGCAGATCGCGACGCGCCTGAAGGAGCTGAGCCGCACCGCACGATTGAAGGGCTTCAGGCCGGGCAAGGCGCCGATCACGGTCATCCGTCAACAGTTCGGCCAGCAAGTGCATCGCGAGGTCATCGGCGAGCTGATGCAGTCCTCCTTCAGCGAGGCGGTCACGCAGAACCGTCTCTCCCCGGCGGGCAGTCCGCGCATCGAGCCGAAATCCGTGGCCGAGGGCGAGGATCTCACCTACGTCGCGACCTTCGAGGTGTTTCCCGAGGTCGCCCTGCAGCCGCTGAGCGCGCTTGCGGTGGAGCGCCTCACGGCGGATGTGACCGAGGCCGACGTCGATGCGATGGTGCAGCGGCTGCGCACGCAGCAGATGAAGTACACGGCGGTCGCGCGCCCTGCCGCGAACGGCGACAAGGTGAGCGTGGATTTTGCCGGCACGATCGAGGGCAAGCCGTTTGCGGGCGGCCAGGGCGAGAACGTCGCGATCGTGCTCGGCGCGCGGCGCATGCTCGAGCAGCTCGAGGAGGGGCTGGTGGGCGCCGGCGCCGGGGAGAGCCGCGAGATCGGCGTGGATTTTCCCGCCGACTACCGGGCCGCGGAGCTCGCCGGCCGCAGAGCGGTGTTCAAGGTGGACGTGAAGAGCGTCGAGGAGCCCTCGCTCCCCGAGCTCGACGAGGAGTTCTGTGCCTCCTTCGGCGTGACCGAGGGGGGCGTGCCGAGGCTGCGCGAGGATGTCGCCGCCAACATGCGCCGCGAGCTCGAGCAGACGCTGCGCAACCGCAACAAGGCGCAGGTGATGGAGAAGCTCTATCAGGCCAATCCCATCGATGTGCCGAACGCGCTGCTCGAGACGCAGGTCCAGGAGCTGCAGCTCGAGGCCATGCGCCGCACCGGCGCGAAGGACGTCTCTCAGGCCCCGCCGCGCGAGCCGTTGATCGAGCCGGCGCGCCGCCGCGTCGCGCTCGGGCTGCTGGTCAACGAGATCGTCCGGCGCGAGAAGATCGTGCTCGATCCGGCGCGCTCGAATGCGCGCCTCGACGAGATGGTCGGATCGTACGGGGATGCGGCGGCGCTGAAGCGCGCCTACCTGCAGAACGCGCAGGCGATGCGCCAGGTGGAGAACCTCGCGCTCGAGGATCAGGTGGTGGATTTCATTCTCGAGCGCGCCCAGGTGCACGAGATGCCGCGCACGTTCAAGGAGCTGATGAATTTCGACGGCTGATGGAGGCGCGACTTGAAATGCGCGCAGCCGTCCCCAGGCTTACGAGTCGCTGACTCACACACGAGAAGGTCCCGACGCAATGACGACACGAGCACTGAATCTGGTACCGATGGTGGTCGAACAGACGGCGCGCGGCGAGCGCGCCTACGACATTTACTCGCGCCTGCTGAAGGAGCGGGTGATCTTCGTGGTCGGCCAGGTCGAGGATTACATGGCCAATCTGGTGGTCGCGCAGCTGCTGTTCCTCGAGTCGGAGAATCCCGAGAAGGACATCGCGCTGTACATCAACTCGCCCGGCGGCTCGGTGAGCGCGGGCCTTGCCATCTACGACACCATGCAGTTCATCAAGCCGGACGTGAGCACCATCTGCGTGGGGCTCGCCGCGTCCATGGGCGCGGTGCTGCTCGCCGGCGGGGCGGCCGGCAAGCGCTACACTCTGCCGAATTCGAAGATCATGATCCACCAGCCCTCGGCGGGGTTCTCCGGCCAGGCCTCGGACATCGATATCCACGCGCGCGAGGTGATGGAGACCAAGGACCGCTTGAACCGGATCATGGCCAAGCACACCGGGCAGACCATCGAGCGTGTCAAGCAGGACAGCGATCGCGACAATTTCATGAGCGCCGAGGCGGCTCGCGCCTACGGGATAGTGGATTCGATGCTGGAGAAACGCGGCGAATTACCGATAAAGGCGGCCTGATTGCCGAAAAAGGGGCGCGCGGCGAGCTCCAATCGTCCCGAACAGCCGGTTTGCGGTCTCCCTGAGGGCTCCTTGAGGGGGACCCCGGTCACAGCCTGCGCGAGGCTTTCTTTGCGGAGAGTCCGCCGGGTGCTATATAGTCCATGTCGTGGCCGCGCCTCGCGACTTTGGCGGGGGCACGGTAAATTGAGGGCAGCATGAGCGAAGATTCGCGCGGCAAGCATGATGACGGCAAATTGTTGTATTGCTCCTTCTGCGGGAAGAGCCAACACGAAGTTCGGAAGCTGATTGCCGGACCGTCGGTTTTCGTCTGCGACGAGTGCGTCGAGCTCTGCAACGACATCATCCGCGAAGAGCTCGAGGAGCGCGCCGAGCGCACCCGCGACAAGCTGCCGAAGCCCCAGGAGATCAAGAAGGTCCTCGACGAGTACGTGATCGGCCAGGAGCGCGCCAAGCGGGTGCTCTCCGTGGCCGTGTACAACCACTACAAGCGCCTGCAGACGCGCGGCTCGGAGGGCGTGCGATCGCGCGATGAGGTCGAGCTCGCGAAGAGCAACATCCTGCTCATCGGCCCCACCGGCTCGGGCAAGACGCTGCTCGCCGAGACGCTCGCGCGGCTCCTCAACGTGCCGTTCACCATCGCCGACGCCACCACGCTGACCGAGGCGGGCTACGTCGGCGAGGACGTCGAGAACATCATCCAGAAGCTGCTGCAGAAGTGCGACTACGACGTCGAGAAGGCGCAGACCGGCATCGTCTACATAGACGAGATCGACAAGATCTCGCGCAAGTCCGACAACCCCTCCATCACCCGCGACGTCTCGGGCGAGGGCGTGCAGCAGGCGCTCCTCAAGCTGATCGAGGGCACGATCGCCTCGGTGCCGCCGCAGGGCGGGCGCAAGCACCCGCAGCAGGAGTTCCTGCAGGTCGACACCACGAACATCCTGTTCATTTGCGGAGGCGCGTTCGCGGGTCTGGAAAAGATCATCATGAACCGCACCCACAAGAGCGGCATCGGATTCGTCGCCGAGGTGCGCGAGCAGAACGCACGCCCGCACGGCAACGACGTCTTCCACGACACCGAGCCCGAGGATCTGATCAAGTACGGCCTGATCCCCGAATTCGTCGGCCGGCTGCCCGTGGTCGCGACGCTCGAGGAGCTCGACGAGGACGCGCTGATATCGATACTGCTGCAGCCCAAGAACGCGCTCACCAAGCAGTACCGCAAGCTCTTCGACATGGAAGGTGTGGAGCTGGATTTCCGCGAGGACGCGCTGCGGTCGGTCGCGCGCAAGGCGATGCAGCGCAAGACCGGCGCGCGCGGCCTGCGCACCATCCTCGAGAACGTGCTGCTCGACACCATGTACGACCTGCCCTCCCTGCGCAACGTGCAGAAGGTGGTGGTCGACGAGCAGGTGATCGAGGGCCAGAACAAACCTTACATAGTCCATCGAACCGAGGAGACTCGGTTGGTGGCTCCGGTGGAAGAACAGCGGCGCCCCACGGGCTCGGACCATCTTTGAGCGGATGCACGGAGCGCTCCGCACGGAGAAAGTCCCGGCTTGAAACCCCCGAGCGGCGGCCGCATGTACTGTCCATCCGTGTAGTACGTGCCATCAACAGAAGGCTTGCCCGTGAGCGATGAACCCGTAATCGATATCCCCCCCGCCGCGCCTGCCCATGCCGGCATGCCGGTGCTGCCGCTGCGCGACGTGGTGGTCTACCCGCACATGGTGATTCCGCTGTTCGTCGGGCGGGAAAAATCCATCGTGGCGCTCGACCTCGCGATGAAGGCCGACAAGCGCATCCTGCTGGTCGCGCAGAAGCAAGCCGACGTGGACGACCCGAAGGGCGACGACCTGTACCGCGTCGGCACGGTGGCGACCATCCTGCAGCTCTTGAAGCTTCCCGACGGCACCGTCAAGGTGCTGGTCGAGGGCGTGGATCGGGCCAGCATCGAGAAGCTCTCGGAGGGCGAGTTCTTCTCGGCCGAGGTGACGCCGATGCCCGATCTGGAGCGCTACGAGGAGCGCGAGATGGACGTGCTCACGCGCTCGATGATCACCCAGTTCGAGCAGTACGTGAAGCTCAACAAGAAGGTGCCGCCGGAGATCCTCACCTCGCTCGCCGGCATCGAGCAGGCCGGGCGCCTCGCCGACACCGTGGCCGCGCACATGTCCCTGAAGCTCTCCGAGAAGCAGAAGGTGCTCGAGATCCCCGACGTGCGCAAGCGGCTCGAGCACATGCTCGCCGTCATCGAGGGCGAGATGGACGTGCTGCAGATCGAGAAGCGCATCCGCGGCCGGGTCAAGCAGCAAATGGAGAAGAGCCAGCGCGAGTACTACCTGAATGAGCAGATGAAGGCCATTCAGAAGGAGCTCGGCGAGCTCGACGAGGCGCCGAACGAGATCGGCGAGCTCGAGAAGCGCATCAAGGCGGCGGGCATGCCGAAGGAGGCGCGCGAGAAGGCGAACTCCGAGCTCGCCAAGCTCAAGCTCATGTCGCCGATGTCCGCCGAGGCGACCGTGGTGCGCAATTTCATCGACTGGCTGGTGAAGGCGCCGTGGAAGAAGCGCAGCAAGGTGCACCTGGACATCGCGGCCGCCGAGAAGGTGCTCGAGGCGGACCATTACGGCCTGGAGAAGGTCAAGGAGCGCATCGTCGAGTATCTCGCCGTGCAGCAGCGGGTGAAGAACCTGCGCGGCCCCATCCTGTGCCTGGTCGGGCCCCCGGGCGTGGGCAAGACCTCCCTGGGCCAGAGCGTCGCGCGCTCCACCAACCGCAAGTTCGTGCGCATGTCCTTGGGCGGCGTGCGCGATGAGGCCGAGATTCGCGGCCACCGGCGCACCTACATCGGATCGATGCCCGGCAAGATCATCCAGAATCTCGCCAAGTGCGGCGTGCGCAATCCATTGTTCCTGCTGGACGAGGTCGACAAGATGTCGACCGATTTCCGCGGCGACCCTTCCTCGGCGCTGCTCGAGGTGCTCGATCCGGAGCAAAACAGCTCCTTCAACGACCACTACCTCGAGGTCGATTTCGACCTCTCCGAGGTCATGTTCGTGTGCACGGCGAACAGCCTGAACATCCCGGCGCCGCTCCTCGATCGCATGGAAGTGATCCGCATCCCGGGCTACACCGAGGACGAGAAGAGCAACATCGCGCGCCGCTACCTGCTGCCCAAGCAGATCAAGCAGAACGGGCTCAAGCCCGAGGAGCTGGTGGTGGCCGATGGCGCCATCATGGACATGATCCGCTACTACACGCGCGAAGCCGGCGTGCGCAATCTGGAGCGTGAGATCTCGAAGATCGGCCGCAAGGCCGTCAAGCAGCTGCTGCTCAAGCCGGCCGAGAAGACCATCACCATCAGCTCGAAGAACCTCGACACCTACCTCGGTGTGCGCCGCTTTCGCTACGGCAAGGCCGAGGAGAGCAACCGCGTCGGCCAGGTGACCGGGCTCGCCTGGACCGAGGTGGGCGGGGAGCTCTTGACCATCGAGGCGGCCGTGGTCGCGGGCAAGGGCAAGCTCACGCACACCGGGCAGCTCGGCGAGGTCATGCAGGAGTCCATCCAGGCCGCCATGACGGTGGTGCGCAGCCGCTCCAACGTCCTCGGCCTGGAGACCGATTTCTACCAGAAAGCCGACGTGCACATTCACGTGCCGGAGGGCGCCACGCCCAAGGACGGCCCGAGCGCAGGCATCGGCATGTGCACCGCGCTCATCTCCGCCCTCACCAAGATTCCGGTGCGCTCGGACGTCGCCATGACCGGCGAGATCACGCTGCGCGGCGAGGTGCTGCCCATCGGCGGGCTGAAGGAGAAGCTCCTGGCGGCGCATCGCGGCGGCATCACCACGGTGCTGATCCCGGACGACAACACCAAGGATCTCGCCGAGATCGCCGACAACATCAAGGAGAAGCTCGATATCCGTCCGGTCAAGTGGATCGACGAGGTGCTGCAGGTGGCCCTGACGCACATGCCGGCGCCGGCGAGCGTCGCCGAGGCGAAGCCGGCGGAATCGATCGCGGGCGAGAAGCGCCGCCGCAAGAGCCCGCGCAGCAAGGGCGAGGTTCACGCCCACTAGCCGAGCTACACCGCCTCGCGCGGGCGTCCGCGGCAGGCACTAGCCAAGCTACACCGCCTCGCGTAGACTTCGGCGCCTCTTCCAGGGGGGTGCTTAGCTCAGCTGGTAGAGCATCGCCTTTACACGGCGAGGGTCGGGGGTTCGATCCCCTCAGCACCCACCAGCATGCGGAGTGGTAGTTCAGCTGGTTAGAATACCGGCCTGTCACGCCGGGGGTCGCGGGTTCGAGTCCCGTCCACTCCGCCAATTCCCCCTCGCGAGCCGTCCGGCCGCGCTCGATGGGTGGCGCGCTCGACGGGTAGAAAGACATGCTGCAAACGATTCATGACAAGCTCAAGGGGTGGGTGGCCGGCGTGGTGCTCGGGGCCATCGGCCTGGTGTTCGTCTTCTGGGGCATCAACTGGACCTTGAGCGCCCCGAGCTACGCCGCCAAGGTGAACGGCGTGGAGATCTCGGGCAACGACGTGCGCCAGGCCTACCAGGAGCAGCTGGCCCGCTTCGAGCGCCAGAGCAACCAGCAGCCCGACGATGCCGAGCGTGCCGACCTCAAGAGGCGCGTGCTCGAGGAATACGTGAACTCCGAGGCGCTGGTGACGCGCGCCGACGCGCTCGGCTACCGCGTGACGGATCAGCAGCTGCTCGCGGCGATGTCGCAGATTCCGCAGCTGCAGGTGGACGGCAAGTGGGACCTCGGGCATGCCCTGGCGATGCTCAAGGCACAGGGCCGGCCCATCACCCAGATCGAGGACATGATCCGTCATGACACGAAGGTGCGGCAGCTCGATTCCGCCCTCGATACCTCGAGCTTCATCACGCCCACCGAGTTCAAGCGCTTGCGGGCGCTGGTGCGCGAGCAGAGAGAGATCGCCTGGCTCACCATTCCCGCGGCCAAGTACGCCGCCGATGCGACCCCCGACGATGCCGCGCTCAAGGCCTACTACGAGGCGCACAAATCGCAGTACATGACCCCGGAAACCGTGGACCTGCGCTACGTCGAGCTGAGCCTCGCCGACCTCGCGGCCAAGGTGAAGGTGGATGACGCCCAGCTCAAGGCGTATTACGAGGAGCAGAAGACCAAGACGCCCGAGCGCTTCACCCAGCCCGAGCAGCGGCGCGTGCGGCACATCCTGTTTCAGGTGTCGGACCCGAAGGACGATGCCGCCGTCAAGGCGAAGGCCGAGGCGGTGCTCAAGCGCGCGCAGAGCGGCGAGGATTTCGCCAAGCTCGCGCAGGAGTTCTCGCAGGATCCGGGCTCGGCGAAGAACGGCGGCGACCTCGGCTGGGCGGAGCGCTCGCGCTATGTGGCGCCGTTCGCCGATGCGGCCTTCAGCATGAAGGAAGGCGAGATCCGCGGGCCGGTGAAGACGCAGTTCGGATACCACATCCTGAAGCTCGAGGGCATCCAGCCCGCCACGGTCAAGACGTTCGAGCAGAGCAAGAGCGACATCGAGGCCGAGTACCGGCGCAACCAGGCCGAGAAGCTTTTCAACGACGCGCAGGACCAGCTGGCCGACGCCGCCCTGCAGAACAGCGACATCGACGTCGTCGCCCGCAAGGTGGATCTCACCGTGCACGACATTCCGAAGTTCAGCCGCACCGACGGCGGCGGCGATCTGGGCAAGTCCCCCGCGGTGCTGGAAGCCGCTTTCAGTCCGGACGCGCTCGACGGGCACTTGAGCCCGATGGTGGAGATCGACAAGGGCCGCGGCGTGGTGCTGCTCGCGACCGACCACCAGATGCCGAAGCAGAAGCCGCTCGATGAGGTGCGTGCCGAGGTCGTGGCGGCCTGGAAGAAGCAGCGCGGCACCGAGCTTGCGAATGAGGCGGCCGCCGCGGCGGTCAAGCGCCTCGCGGCGGGGGAGTCCTGGGACAGCGTGGCGAAATCGCTGGCGCTCACGCCGCAGCCTCCCAAGTTCATCTCGCGCAGCGATCCGGCGGTGCCGGTGACGGTTCGCGAGGATGCCTTCGACGAGCCCAAGCCGGCGGCCCAGCCGCGCTACAGCAGCGTCCCGCTGAGCGATGGCGATGCGGCCGTGCTCGCCCTCTCCGCCGTGCGCGAGGACCCGGACGACACCAAGATGCAGGACGCGATGCTCAGGCGGCAGCTGGTTCAACAGGCGGCCTCCGTCGAGTCGCAGAGCTATGCCGCGGCGGCGCGCGCGGATGCCAAGGTCTCCCTGAACCTTCAGGCCCTCGAATAGGGGCTCGCGTGCCGGCGCCGCTCTCGATCTCGGCGGGGTGGTGAATGGCCCCGCTGCTGCAGCAGTTCTCGCACTGGTATCTGTCCGCGCTCGGCGCGGGCGGGTACTGGCTGATCGGCGCCTTGATGGCGCTCGAGAGCACGCTGGTCCCCATTCCGAGCGAGACCATCATTCCGCCGGCGGCCTACCTCGCGCGCACCCACGGCGAGCTCTCCGTCGTGGGCGTGGTGCTGGCCGGCGCCATCGGATCGTGGATCGGCGCCAGCTCGATGTACTGGGGCGCGCGCTGGCTCGGGCGTCCCTGCGTGCTGCGCTTCGGACCTTATGTGGGAGTGGCGGCGTCCAAGGTCGAGCTGGCCGAGCGCTGGTCGGCCCATTACGGCTGGGCAGGGGTGTTCTTCTCGCGGCTGCTGCCCGTCATCCGGCATCTGATCGGCATCCCGGCCGGGATCCTGAGAATGGACTTTCGCTGGTATTCGGCCGCGACCCTCGCGGGCTCGCTCCTGTGGTGCTCGGTCCTCGGCTGGCTCGGTGCGACGCTCGGCAGCCACCCGCAGCTTCTACAGGGGTCGCTCCACCGCTTCGTGCTGCTCGTGCTCGCCGTGGTCGGCGTGCTCGCGGCGCTGTATTACTTCTTCGTGCAGCGCCCCGCCGGGCGCTCTGCGCGCTCGGCGTGAATCAGCTCGGCCGCCCTCCCGGCGCAGGCGCGCCGCTCGGCAGCTTCGCGAATATCGCGGCGACGGCATTGTTGATGTTCGCCTCGGCCTGCGGGCCGCGCAGGTAATCGGCGCTCTGGCGCACGGCAGCATGCCAGATGGGCTTGTGCGAGCGGGCATCGAAGATATCGACCACGATGCGGGTCTGGTTCTCGACCCAGGGGCCGTCGTAACCCCAGTAGCCCCACGGGCCGGGTCCCCAGCCATAACCCCAGCCCCAGCCGGCGTAGTAGTCGTTGAACACCGGCCGGGTCCCCATGGCGTAGCCCACCACGCAGTCGGCGGCGGCGGGATTGCTCGCCTTCATGATGCCCCGCGCAGCGAGGTTGGATTCGACCGCGGAGCGCAGCCGCTCGGAGTTGAGCGGATTGCCGTACGGGGCGTTCGGATTGCCGAAGCGCTCCGAGGCGAAGGTATAGCTGTGGCAATTCGCCACGGAGTACTGCGGATTGACGTCGGTGGTGACCTGCAGCGTGGCGCAGGCGCCGAGCGAGAGCGACAGGCCCGCCACGGCGAGGCAAATCTTGGCAAATCTTGACATAACCCGACCCTCCGAGGACGCACCCGCGCCTCCAGCAAAGGACTCATGCATTTCCCGGAACGCTCGACAGCGCCCGCGGTTGACAGTCTACTCCGCCGAATCCTCGGGGAAACTCATGGCCACGGAATTGAAGCCGCCGTCGACGTAGGTTATCTCGGCGGTGATTCCCGCGGCGAGATCGGAGCACAGAAAGGCGGCGGCGTTGCCGACGTCCTCGATGGTGACGTTGCGCTTGATGGGTGAGACGGCGGCGACGTGCCCCAGCATCTTGCGCAGGCCCGGTATGCCGGCCGCGCTCAAGGTCTTGATCGGGCCCGCCGACACGGCATTGACGCGGATGCCGCGCGGGCCGAGATCGGCCGCCAGAAAGCGCACGTTCGCCTCGAGGCTCGCCTTCGCGAGGCCCATGACGTTGTAGCCCGGCAGGGAGCGCATCGCGCCCAGGTAGCTCAGCGTGAGGATGGCGCCCGCGCGTCCCTGCATGAAGGGCAGGGAAGCGCGCGCGAGCGCCGTGAGGCTGTAGCTCGAAATATCGTGCGCCACGCGAAAGCCCTCGCGCGTGGTCGCGTCGATGAACTCCCCGGTCAGCGCCTCGCGCGGGGCGAAGGCGACCGCGTGCACCAGGATGTCGAACCCGTCCCAGTGCGATTTGAGATGCGCGAAGCCGCGGGCGATGTCCGCGTCGCTGGAGACATCCATGGTGAAGGTGATGTCCGACCCGAGCGAGCGGGCGAGCGGCACGACGCGATCGGCCATGCGCTCGATGTGGGAGAAGGCGAGGGCGGCGCCCTCGCGGTGCATGGCCTGGGCGATCCCCCAGGCGATGGAACGATCGGTCGCGAGCCCGACGATGAGCGCGCGCTTGCCGCTTAGAAAACTCATATTTCCCCTTCTTTCGAGCGATCCCCAGGGCCGCGTGAGCGCCGGATTTCGAGTGAGCGCCGGATTTCGAGCAAGCTGCCGAGGCTACCCTTGCTCGCGGGCCGTGTCGACGTACATGACCAGCCGCTGCCCGGCTCTGATCTGATGATTCTTGTTGAGGCCGTTCCAGCTCTTGAGCTTCGTGACCGAAACCTGGAACTGGCGCGAGATGCTGTACACCGTATCTCCGCGGCGCACCGTGTACAGCGTGCGCCGTCCGCTCATCAGCCCCTCGCCCCGGTAGCGCCGCGCGCTCGCCTTGATGATGAGCCGCTGACCTTTGGTCAAGCGCTCGCCGAGCGCGATGTTGTTCAGACGCGCGAGCGTGGTCACCTGCATGCCATGGCGGCGCGCGATGCTGTTGAGGGTCTCGCCGGCGCGCACGCGGTACACGATCTGACGCTGCCGCCGGCCCAGGTCCGTCTCCGGGCGATCGACGCGCGCGGCCGCGAGCAGCACCTTCTCGGGCAGCTGCACGCTGATCGAGGGGATCTTCAGGGTCTCGCCGGGCGTGAGGCGCCCGGGCGGCAGATCGTTGACCTTGGCGATCACCGCCGCGGAGGTGTCGTACTGCTTGGCGATGGCGGCGAGCGTCTCGCGGCGCTCCACGGTATGCGTCTCGAAGCGCATCCGATCCTCGGGCGCAAGGGACTTGAGCGCCGCCTCGAAGGCATCGGCGCTGTCGATGGGCACCAGCATCCGGTGCGGTCCGTCCGGATCGGTCGCCCAGCGGTTGAAGCCGGGGTTCAAGGCGACCAGCTCGTCGTAGCTCGTGCCCGCGAGCTGTGCGGCGACGGTCAATTGCAGCTGAGATCCGGTGTCGACGACGACGAAGTAAGGCTCGTTCGGGATGGGTGCGAAGTCAAAGCCGTAGCGCTCGGGCTCGGCCATGAGGCGCTTCATGGCGAGCAGCTTGGGCACATAGGCGCGCGTCTCGGCGGGCAGGTTCAGGTGCCAGAAGTCGGTGGGCAGCCCGTGCGCGCGGTTGTAGTCGAGCGAGCGCTGCACCCAGGCCTCGCCCACGTTGTAGGCGGCGATGGCGAGCAGCCAGTCGCCGTTGAACTGATCGTGCAGGGCCTGCAGGTAGTCGAGCGCCGCGCGGGTCGACTCGATGACGTCGCGCCGCCCGTCGTACCACCAGTCCTGCTTCAAGCCGAAGCGCGCTCCGGTGGCGGGAATGAACTGCCACAGGCCCGCCGCCCGGCTCACCGAGTAGGCGAACGGCTCATAGGCGCTCTCGACCACGGGCAGCAGCGCGAACTCCATGGGCATGCCGCGCGCCTCGACTTCCGTGACCACGTGATACAGGTAGCGCTGGGCCCTCTGAAAGCAACGCTCCAGATAGTCGGGATTGTGCTGAAACCAGGCGAGCTGCTGATCGATGGCCGGCTCCTGCACTTCCGGGAAGGCAAACCCGGCGCGCATCCGGTCGAACAGGTCATCGTAGTCCTCGCCGCTGTGGTGCTCCCAGTCGTGCACCACCGGCTCTTCGGGCAGGCTCTGCGCGGGCATCTCGCTCGGCGGTACCACGGCGGCAGGGGTCGGCGGCTGCGGGGCGGGCCGGTGGGCGCAGGCGCCGAGCAGCAGCAGGCCGGCGATACACAGAGCTCGAACTGCGACCTTGGCCATTCTGCGGGGCGCCACGTTCCGTTACCGGAACTGATCCTTCCAGGCGCGCAGTGCACCAAAGACGTCCTCGGCCCGCTCCAGCGCGCGCCCGGCGTGCGCGGCGGCGGCGGCGCGCACCGCCGCCACATCGCAGCGCAAAAATGGATTGACCTGCCTCTCGAGGCCGATCTGCGAGGGCAGACTCGGGCGCCCCTGATCGCGCATCTTGGCGACGCGATCGCGATACTCGAGCGCGGCGCCGTTGTCGGGCTCCACCGTCAGGGCAAAGCGCAAGTTGGCGGCCGTGTACTCGTGTCCGCAGTACATGAGCGTCTCCGGCGGCAGATCGCGCAGCCGGCTCAAGGAAGCATTCATCTGTCGAGGTGTGCCTTCGAACATTCGCCCGCAGCCCGCGCTGAACAGCGTATCGCCGCAAAAGAGGGCCCCATGCCCCCGGAACGCAATGTGGCTTAAGGTATGTCCAGGCACGTGCAAAATATCGAAGCCAAGTCCCAAGTCTGGCAATTCGCACCGATCGGCCTCGCCGACGGTCTCGATCCGAACCGGGATGCGGTCGTCCGCGGGGCCTATGACCCGCGGAGGGGCACCCACCCGAGCGCAGGCGCGCAACAGCTCGGCGACCCCGCCGACGTGATCAGGATGATGGTGAGTGAGTAAAATGGCGGCTAAGCTTGCGCCGCTCCGCTCGAGCTCGGCCAGGAGCGGTGCGGCCTCGCCGGGGTCGACCGCGACCACGTGGTTCTCGAGGCGCGGCGCCTCGATGAGCCAGATGTAGTTATCGGCGAATGCGCGAACGGCGCGCACGCCGAGCGGGGCGGATTGCGTTGACATTTTGCGGCGTATTTAACCTGTAAGATATGAACTTCGCTAGTGTTTTTGCAAAGGACGGTCGGTGAAGGGTGGCGACAGCGCAGCGCTGAATTGGTTCGACAGCCCGGTCGGCGGCACGGTGCTGCGCGAGGAGGGCGCGCTCGCCCGCCACGCGCTCGACGATGTGTTCGGATTCGAGCTGCTGCAGGTGGGAACCTGGGGGCCGGCGCGGCACCTGCTCGGCGCGGCGCGCACCCAGCACACCACGCTCCTCGCGCCCGAGCCCAAGGCGGGGGTGACCCTGTGCGCCCCGCTCACCTCCTTGCCCTTCGCCTCCGACTCGATCGACGCCATCCTGCTGCCGCACACGCTGGAGCTGGTCGAGGATCCCTATGCGGTGCTGCGCGAGGCCGAGCGGGTGCTGGTCGCGGAGGGGTGTCTGCTCATCTGCGGCTTCAACCCCTGGAGCGGCTGGGGCGCGCGACGCCTGTTCGGCCATCTGTTGCGCCGTCCGGCTTTTCCGCCGCACACCCGGCGCCTGCTCGCCGAGCGGCGGCTGCGCGACTGGGTGGCCCTGCTCGACTTCGAGGTGGCCGACGTCTTCGGCTACCTCGGATCGCTGCCGATCGCGGGCCGGCGCCGCTTGATGAGCGATGGCACGCCGCTCGAGGCGCCTTACCGGCAGCGCGGCACGCTCAATGCGGGCGGGTACCTGCTCAAGGCGCGCAAGCGCGTGCAAACGCTCACGCTGGTGCGTCCGCGGCGCCGGGCGCGGCAGCGCGTGCTCGTGCCCGCCTCCGAGCCCACCAGCAAAGTCGGGTCATGAGCGAGCTTGGGGGATGACCGCGGTGCAGCTGTACACGGATGGTGCGTGCCGCGGCAATCCGGGACCCGGCGGATGGGCGGCGCTGCTGATCGCCGGCGCAAAGCGCAAGGAGCTCTCCGGGGCGGAGCCCGCCACCACCAACAATCGCATGGAGCTGATGGCCGCCATCAGCGGCCTGAGCGCGCTCAAGCGCCGCTGCGCGGTGCAGCTGTACACCGACTCGCAATACGTGTTGCAGGGAGCCACCCAGTGGCTGAAGCAATGGAAGGCGCGCGGCTGGCGCACCGCCGCGCGCGAACCTGTCAAGAATCAGGATTTATGGGAGAAGCTCGATGCCGCCGCGGCGGCGCAGGATGTCGAATGGCACTGGGTGCGGGGGCATTCCGGCCATGAAGGCAACGAATATGTGGACCAGCTCGCCAATCGCGCCATCGACCGGCTGCTCGCGGCGGAGCGCTGAGCCTTAAGATGCGCTTTTTCGCCTGATGCGCCAGGTCGTGCTCGACACGGAGACCACCGGTCTCGAGGTGGAACAGGATCATCGCATCATCGAGATCGGCTGCGTCGAGATCTTCAACCGCCGGCTCACCGGCCGCCACTTCCACCGCTACCTGAATCCCGAGCGGGACATCGACGAGGGCGCGCTCGAGGTGCACGGCCTGACGCGCGAGCAGCTCGCCCAGGAGCCCAAGTTCGCCGATATCCGCGCCGAGCTCCTCGAGTTCGTGCGCGACGCCGAGCTCATCATCCACAACGCCGCCTTCGACGTCGCATTCCTGGATGCGGAGCTGGCCCGGCTCGGCGAGGGCACGGGCGGCGTCGCGCAGATCTGCAGGATTCTCGATACCCTCAGCCTCGCGCGGCAGATGCACCCCGGACAGCGCAACAGCCTCGACGCGCTGTGCAGGCGCTATTCGGTCGACAACTCGCACCGCGACTATCACGGCGCCTTGCTCGATGCACGGCTGCTCGCCGAGGTGTATCTCGCCATGACCGGCGGGCAGGCGACGCTCGTGCTGAGCGCGGAGTCCGACACGGCGGGCGGCCGCGCCCGGCCGGACGCCCCGCGCCGCTCCCTCGAGGGCGTGAGCGTCGTGGTGATCGCGGCGAGCGAGGAGGAAATGGCGGCGCACGAGCAGGTGCTCGCGCTGCTCGACAAGGCCTCCGCCGGCAAGACGGTGTGGCGCGCGTTGTGACAATCCTGGTCACCGGAGCCGCCGGCTTCATCGGATTTCACACCGCGCGGTCGCTCCTCGCGCGCGGCGAGGAGGTGGTGGG
>DATJSL010000005.1:0-49086 GCA_035504115.1 Steroidobacteraceae bacterium
CGCTGCCTCGAGCTGCTGGAGGAGCGCGGTGTGCTGGTCTTTCCGCGCATCGACCTCTCCGATGCGCAGCAGCTCGCGTTCACGGACCGGCTCGGAACGCGCGTCAACTACACGCGCAGCGTCCCCGGCGGCACGGCCGCCGAGGCCGACGTCTACAAGATCACGCTCGATCCGCAGATCAACAACCAGCCCGAGTACGTGCAGGGCACGTTCTTCTGGCACATGGACGGCCTCAATTCGGACATTCCTCCGCCGAAAGCGACGGTGCTCTCGGGGCGGCGCATCGCGCGCCGCGGCGGACAGACCGAGTTCGCCAGCACCTACCTCGCCTACGAGAGCCTTCCCGAGGAGGAGAAGGCCGAGATGAGCGGGCTGCGCGTCGTACACAGCCTGATGTCGAGCATGCGCCGCGTCGTCGACGATCCGACCGAGGAGGATTTGCAGCGCTGGAGCCAGCCGCCCATCAAGGAGCATCCGCTGGTCTGGAATCGCCGCTCCGGGCGCAAGTCGCTGATCATCGGCTCATCCGCCGATCACGTGGTGGGCATGCCGCTGCCGGATGGCCGTGCGCTGCTCGCCCGGCTGGTGGAGTGGGCGGCGCAGCCGGATTTTCACTACAAGCACGATTGGCAGGAAGGCGATCTCGTCATCTGGGACAACACCGGCACCCTGCATCGCGTCAGGCCGTACCAGCGGGACTCCGGGCGCACCATGCATCGCACCACCATCGCCGGCGACGAGGCCGTGAACTAGCCGCCAGTCCTCTGACCAGGCTCCTGAGCGATCGCCGCCACGAGTAGGCGTATCGCATCGGGCCGGGTCACCATGTCCGAATGACCGAGACCCTCAATGATCGACACCGGCACATCGGCGCGCTGCGATTGGAATTCGGCCTTCAGCTTTTCGGCGTCGAGGATCTCGTCTGCGCCGCCCACGAAAACCCGCATGGGGCGAGCTGCTCGGCGAATATCCGCCAGATAGTCCGGGTCGGCTCCAAAGTTCTGCTGCAAGCGCCACGAGTAGGTCCTGGTCGTCGCCTGTGAATCGGCAGACACAGGGAAGGCGAGCACCGGCAGCCCGTCCCAAAGATGCAGCCCGAAATGATCCAGTATCGTGAGCCCGATGATTCGGCCCGTGGATGCCGCCGCCCAAGTTTGCGGTGCCCCGGCCCCGGCCTCCGATTGTCGAACCGAGGGGGCGTTGTAGCGCAGATAGGGAGAGACCAGGATATATCGGTCGACCCGCTGAGAAGACTCGGCCGCAAAGCGCAGGGCAAAGGCGGCCCCCGATGAGAAGCCGAGCAGCGTCCAGCGGGCGTTTGGAAACTCGCGCTTCTTCTGGGTGATGAGCTCCGCCAGGTCATCATCCAGCTGGCCGACATAGGCGATGTCGCCATGAGGCTGGTTCGCTCCATGCCCGCGCAGATCTGGAACGAGCACGGTGACGCCGGCGCGTTGCAGCGCCAGCGCGAGCGGATGCATGTCGATACTGCTGCCCGCCGACCCGTGCAGTAGCACCGCTACCTGCCTGCCGGATGCCGGGTACTCGCGGTAGGACAGGCTCGCTCCGTCGTGCGCTTTGTAACGCAGCAGTTCGGGCAGGGCATGGGCATCGATGGCCGAGAACGGCTCCGTGATGACCGGAGCCGCGGGCGGGGGTTTCGCCGTGCCAAAGGCAATCAGCCCCGTGACGACGGCGCCCCAGATGAGCAGCGAGATGCCCATACGGCCGAAAAGTCGTTTCATATTCGGCTTCATTAGGTGTACATTGTACACCTACTGCCCGCGCGGCGCATCACCGGCTCATGACCCCACGGAAAGCCCAATCAACGCGACAAAGGCTCCTCGCCGTCGCGCTCGAGCTCATGGAGGGCCCAGGGGGCGCCGACGGCGTCACCATGCGCGGCGTCGCCGCCTGCGCGGGTGTGACCACCATGGCAACCTACAAGCACTTCAAGAACCGTGACGCCCTTTTGCGCGCCGCGACGGCCGCCGAGTATCCGCGCATCGCCGGCTACTTCGCCCGGGCCAACGCACGCTCGCAGGTGCGTGGATTGCGCGGCATGCTCGGCTACCTGAACTACGCGCTCGATCACCCTCAGATATTCAGGTACATGTTTTCGAGCCATCGCGCCGATGCGTTCGTATTTCCGCACGACCTCGAGGCAGGAAAATCGCCGACCTTCAATGTCTTGCTGGGAGTCGTCTCGGAATTGATGGAGCGCCAAGTCCTGCGGCGCGACGACGTCGCGGCGACCGCGCTCAGCATTTGGGCGCACGCACACGGGCTCATCACCCTGTATCTATGCGGACGGATCGCGGCGCCGCGCGCCGCGTTTCAGCAACTGTACATGCGCTCGCTGGACCGCTTGCTGCACGGACTCGCGGCTCACCCCGTCATCACTGCGTGAGGCGGCCCGATCCTCAGCGCAGCGCCGCGGTCGGCGCGAGCCAGATCTCGCGCACGTTGAGGTAGGGCGGCTGTCTCAAGGCGAACAGGACCGCCCCGCCGACGTCCTCGGCGCGCATGCTGCCTTCCTTGGTCACGTGTTGCACCATGGCGGCGCGGTCCTCGGCATCCGGGATGCTCGAGGCGACCTCCGTCGTGGTCGCACCCGGCTCGACGATGGTGACGCGAATGCCGTGAGGCGCCACTTCCTGGCGCATGGTCTCGGCAAAAGCATTCACGGCGTGCTTGCTGGCGGTGTAGCCGCTGTGGCGCGTACCGACATAGCGGCCCGCCGTCGAGGACACGATGACGATGTGGCCGTCGCCGCGGGCGCGCATGCCGGGCAGGACCGCCCGCGACAGATACATGGACGCGAGCAGGTTGATGTCGATCATTTCGCGCCAGTGCGCCGGATCGGAGGTCTCGACGGCGCCAGGGCGAACGATGCCGGCGCCGTTCACCAGGATGTCGATGCGCCCGTAGCGCGCGAGCACGCGCTCGGCGACGGCGGCCGCCTCGGCGTCGATGGCGATGTCGGCCGGAAAAGCGGCCGCCCGGCCGCCCGCGGCCTCGATCCTGCGCACCAGCTGCTCGAGCCGATCGGCGCGGCGGGCGACGGCGGCAACCAGCGCGCCCTCGCGCGCGAGCAGCTCGGCCGTGGCCGCCCCGATGCCGGACGAGGCGCCCGTGACAATGGCAATTTTATCCTTCAATGCCGCGCTCCCCTTGGGCCGGTGATCGCCTCCCCCAGCACGGGCCCGATGCCGGCCTGTGCAGCCTGTGCAGCCTGCGCAAAAAGCTACCGTGTAAACGATTACTAGTCAACACTGATGTCGATATGCCATGCTTGGCGAGCCGCTGCGGCCGCGGCGGCGGCGTGACGGCGATCGTTCGACAATCATGAGGAGGAACTCAGATGACTGACGCCCCGGTGCCGCGCATCGCACCCCTGCTGCCGCCCGACTGGGACGCCGAGGCCTACGACGTCATGAGCACGCTGCCCCATGGCCGCGATAACGTCCTCGAGGGCTGGCGCACCGGCAAGCCGGTCGCGGGTACGCATCTTGTCTGCACGCAGCTGCGCCATCCGGCGCTCGCCAAGGCATTCCTGACCTTCAACGCGCACTTCTTCTACGCCAGCAAGCTGCCGGACCGGGTGCGCGAGATCCTGATCCTGCGCATCGGCTGGCTGCGCCATGCCGACTACGAATTCATCGCCCACGTCGAGCTCGGGCGCCGCGCGGGGCTCACGGATGCGGACATCGAGCACATCAAGCTCGGGCCGACGGCGGCCGGGCTCGCCCCGGAGGACGCGCTGCTGCTGCGCGCGGTCGACGAGCTGAAGAGCGAGGCGCGCATCGGTGCCGGCACCTGGACCCTGCTCGCCCGCCGCTTCGATGCGCAGCAGCTGCTCGAGCTGATATTCATCGTCGGCTGCTACGAGATGCTGGCCATGGCGCTCAACAGCGTCGAGATCCAGCTCGAGCCGGGCATCGCACCGCTCGCGGCGACGGCGGCAGGGCCGCCGCGAAAGCCCTAGAGCAGCGGCCAGTCAACAGTGTTGACTTATCGAAAGCGGTTATTATAGCGTCGGCGCAATCGCCAATCGTTACCCGATGAGGTGGGACACATGAGTCAAGCTGCTGCTGCGGTACGGAAGGTCGAGCTCGACCTGAGCGACGTCACACATCGCGTGGGCCAGGAGGTGGGGGGCGGAGAGCCCATAGAGCCGTGCTCGGCGAGCGACATCCGGCGCTGGGTGATGGCCATGGATTACTTCAATCCCATTCACTGGGACCAGGAATTCGCGCGGCGCTCGAAGTTCGGCGGCATCGTCGCCCCGCAGTCCTTCGCGGTCGGCATCGACTTCGGACACGGCGTGCAGCCCGCCTGCATCGGCCACATCGCGGGCTCGCATTTGATCTTCGGCGGCGAGGAATGGTGGCACTACGGCCCGAGAATCCGCCCGGGAGACCAGCTGACGCACCGCAGGCGATTCCACGATTACAAGGTGACCGAGACGAAGTTCGCCGGCCCGACCATGTTCGCACGCGGCGATACGGTCCACATCAATCAGCACGGTGTCGCCGTTTGCAAGGAGCGGGCGACGTCCATCCGCTATCTCGCCGCCGAGGCCGAGCGCCGCGGCCACCTCAACAAGGACATGGGCAAGGCGCCGCGATGGACGCGCCAGCAGCTCGAGGCGATCGAGAAGCAGCGCCTCGACTGGATGCTGTCGAACCGCGAAGGCCGCACGCCGCAGATCGAGGAGGTGCGCGTGGGCCAGACGCTGACCCGCCGTGTGATCGGTCCGCACTCGCTGGTGAGCTTCGCCACCGAGTATCGAGCGTTCATCTTCAATATCTGGGGCACGTTCCGCTGGGCCGCGCCCGCCGGTGTGAAGGATCCCTGGGTGAACCAGGACCCGGGCTGGGTCGAGGGATTCGGATTCAACGAGGAAGGAGCGAAGATCGACCCGCGGCTGCGGGACGGGCTGTACGTCGGTCCCTCGCGCGGTCATGTGGATGTCGAGAAGGCCGCTCACATCGGCATGCCGCGCGCCTATGGCTACGGCGCGACGATGGGCGCCTGGGTGACCGACTACATCGCGCACTGGGCGGGCCATGACGGGCTGGTGCGCTATTCCAACACGGCCTTCCGCGGTCCTTCGTACGAGGGTGATGTCACCTACCTCGACGGCGAGGTGATCGAGAAGAAGGAGGAGTCGATGTGGGGCGAGCCGCTCGTGACCATCGCCGTGAAGATGACCAACCAGGACGGCAACGTGCTCGCCACGGGCAAGGTGGACGTGGAGCTGCCGCGCTGCCGCTCCGAGATCGTGGCGCTCTAGCGGGCGATGCGCGGCGCCTCGCGCCGGTTCGCGCCCTGCCACGCCGTGAATTGACCAACGGAGAGCCTCCATGGCGTACGGAGATTGTCGCGACGATGAGGCATTGCGCGCTGCCTGGCAGGGGTTCTGCGATCGGCTGAAGGAGGCCGGCGAGCGCGTGTTCAAGGACTACAACCCGCCCACGCCGCAGCACCGGGCGGACGCGTTTCGCTTCCTGACGCAAAATCTCGGTCAGGCGTTCGATCTGGCGCTCGAGACGAGGGACACGCGCTTTCCCGTCGTGCATGCTTTCTGCACGCCATTTTGCAAGCTCGGCGGCGATTGTGCCGATTTCGTCTACCAGCAGGCCTGGATCGATGGCGAGTCGGTGTACAAGATCAGCGGCAACCGGGGCACGGCGCGATTCTTGAATTTCACGGTGCAAGGGCCGCGCCCGGAAAAGCAGCCCGGAACCGACTGGCCGAGCCTGCACGAGCCCTTCGGCGACATTCCCGAGGCGAATCTGTTCGGCCATCAGCTCGAAACGCAGTGGGACGGCAGCTTCGAGCTGTACGTGGGCGGCCCGCGCCGCGGACCGAACTGGCTGCCGACGACGCCCGGGTCGCGCAAGCTGTTCATGCGTCAGGGCTTCGACCGCTGGAACGAGCTGCCTGCGCGATTCCGCATCGAGCGCGTCGGCATGGAGCAGCCGCGGCCGGTGGCGAGCCCCGAGCTCATCATCCAGGCGGCGGACTGGGCCGGACGCTTCGTCACCGGCCTCATGAACGACTGGCCCGATCACCCTTATCACTACAGCGGCGGCAGTGTCGACAGCGTGAACGTCAACGCCTTTCCCGCGCAGGCGAAGGGCGACGGCGCCGCGGACCAGCGCAGAGGCCGCGCGGCGGTGAACATGTGCTGGCAGCTCGCCTCCGACGAGGCGCTCATCGTCGAGTTCGACAGCCACGACGGTTTTTGGATGCTGACGAACATGGGTGTGTTCTTCAACAGCATGGACTATCTCTATCGTCCCGTGAGCTATACACCGAGCCGCACCAAGGTGGATGCCGACGGCAAGGTGCGGCTGATCTTGTGCCGCGATGACCCCGGTTACCACAATTGGATGGATACCCAGGGGTTCGAGCGCGGCAACGTGACCTATCGCAACTTGATGAGCGAGGCGAAAACCGTCTTTCGCACCGAGCGGGTCAAGCGTGCGCAGCTCGCGGCCGCCTTGCCTGCGCAGACCGCCAGGGTGTCTGCCGAGGACAGGCTGCGACAGATGCACGAGCGCTTCGACGGCATCCGGCTGCGCTATGGCCTGTGAGCGGCCGGCTCTGGGCGCGCATCGGGCAAGGGCGCCGCGGCCGAGAGGCGCCTTGTGGATCGCGGCGTGCTGGGTGCTGTCGGCTCTGGCGCCGGCTCTGGCTGCCGCGGGCGCGGGTGTCGGGGCAGGGCGGGATTGGGCGTTCCACGGCGGCGGCACCGATGAGAGCGGCTTCAGCAGGCTCGATGACATCAATTCATCGAACATCGCCCGGCTCGGTCTGTCCTGGTCGCTCGAGCTTCCCGGCGAGACCACGCTGGAGGCGACTCCGCTCGCGGTCGGCGGCGTGCTTTATTTCACCGGCAGCTATGCCGCCGTCTACGCCGTGGACGGTGCCAGCGGCAAGCTCAGGTGGCGGTACGATCCTAAGACCTGGAAGTTCAACCCGGCCAAGATGCATTTCAGCTTCGCCGCCAATCGCGGTGTGGCCTACGCCGACGGACGCATCTTCGCCGCGGCGCTCGACGGCCGGCTGTTCGCGCTCGATGCCGCGAGCGGCAAGCTCTTGTGGAGCGTCGAGACGGTCGCGCGGCAATCGATGCAGACCATCACCGGCGCGCCGCGCGTGTTCAATGGCAAGGTCATCATCGGCAACGGCGGCGCCGATTTCGGCCAGCGCGGCTATGTCACGGCCTACGATGCCGCGACCGGCAGGCAGATCTGGCGCTTCTACACCACCCCGGGATCGCCGCGGGAGAATCGCGGCGATCCCGCCATGGAGCGCGCCGCGCAAACCTGGAGCGGCCGGTTCTGGAAGAGCGGAACCGGCGGCGCCGTGTGGGACAGCATCACCTACGATGCGCAGCTCAATCGCATCTACATCGGCACCGGCAATGCCGGTCCATACGATCCGGCGATTCGCAGTCCCGGCGGCGGCGACAACCTGTACACCGCCTCGATCGTCGCGCTCGATGCCGATACCGGCCGGTATCTGTGGCACTACCAGCTCAATCCGCGCGACGAATGGGACTATGACGCAACTCAGCGCATGACCCTGGCCGAGCTCGACATCGGGGGCGAGCGACGCAAGGTCCTGATGCAGGCGCCCAAGAACGGGTTCTTCTACGTGATCGATCGCCAGAGCGGCAAATTGATCTCCGCTGCAAAGGTCGGCAAGGTCACCTGGGCCGACCACATCGATCTCGCCACCGGACGGCCCGTCGAGGCCGTCGGCGCCCGCTACGGCGCCGGCAGCACCACCGTGTGGCCGGATCCGACCGGGGCGCACAGCTGGCAGGACATGGCCTTCAGCCCGTCGACGGGATTGGTCTACATCCCCGAGATGCAGCTGGGGGGACGTTTCACGAGAGGCAACGTGGCCGGGCCCGGCGCGGTGGCCGTCGGCGGTCTGGTGATGCAGGCCGTCGAGGCCGACGAGCACGACGGCAAGGGCTCCTTGGTTGCCTGGGATCCCGTGCGCCAGAAGGCCGCATGGCGCGTCGAGCACCAGACCCTGTGGAATGGCGGGGTGCTCGCGACCGCGGGCGGCTTGGTGTTCCAAGGAACGGCCGACGGCTGGTTCTGCGCTTACAGCGCCGCGACCGGCCAGCGCCTGTGGAGATATCAGGCGGGCCTCGGCATCATCGCCGCGCCGATCAGCTTCGCGATACGCGGCACGCAATACGTGTCGGTGCTGGTCGGCTACGGCGGTGCGGCTGCGATCGGCGGAAGCCTCATGAATGTCGGCTGGAAGTACGGCGTCCAGCCCAGGCGGCTGCTGACGTTCGCGCTCGGCGGCCGCGCCGTGCTCCCCCCGACAGCGCCTGCCGACATGACGGTTCACCCGCTCGACGATCCCTCCTTCGAGATCAAGCCCGCGGATGTGGCCGCCGGCCACGCTCTCTACACGGCTTGTGCCATCTGCCATGGCCGCGATCTGATCTCCGCAGGAGCGATGGCGCCCGATCTGCGAGAATCACGCGCCGCGCTCGATCCGCAGACCTTCTGGACCATCCTGCACCAGGGCACCCTGCTGCAGAACGGCATGCCGCGATTCGAGACGTTGACCCGGGAGCAGGTGATGCAGCTCTACGCCTACATCCGCGCCGGCGCCCGCGCGGTGCGCCCCGCAGGCGCGGGCATGACCCCGGGCGCGCAGCCGAACTAGGCCTCGGCCCGCTTCTCTAGCGATTCACATCGACGACCACGCGTCCGCGAATGCGGCCCGCGACGATGTCCTGCGCCGCGCTCGCCGCCTGCGCCAGGCCGATCACGGTCGCCATGCGATCGAGCGCCGCTGCATCCAGATCGCGCGCCAGGCGATTCCACGCCGCCTCGCGCAGTGCCTTCGGCGCCATCACGCTGTCGACGCCCAAGAGCGCGATACCGCGCAGGATGAACGGCGCCACGCTGGAGGGGAAGTCCATTCCTTGCGCGAGTCCGCAAGCGGCGACGAATCCGCGGTAGCGCGTCTGCGCGCAGGCGTTTGCCAGGGTGTGGCTGCCCACCGAGTCGACCACGGCCGCCCAGCGCTCCTTCTGCAGCGGCTTGCCGGGCTGGGCGAGCTCGTTGCGGTCGATGATCTGCCGCGCCCCGAGGGTTTGCAGATAGGGCGCCTCGCTCGCCTTGCCCGTGGATGCGACGACGTTGAAGCCGGCATGGGCGAGCAGCGCGATGGCGACGCTGCCGACACCGCCCGAGGCGCCGGTGACCAGCACCTCGCCCTGATCGGCGCTCAGCCCTTGCTTCAAGAGCGCATCGACACAAAGGCTCGCCGTGTACCCGGCGGTGCCGATGGCCATTGCCTGGCGAGTGGTGAACGGTGCCGGCACACGCTGCAGCCATTCGGGCTTGACGCGCGCCTTCTGCGACAAGCCTCCCCAGTGCCCTTCGCCGACACCCCAGCCATTCAGCAACACGCGATCGCCCGGCTGCCACATATCGCTGCTGCTCGCCTCGACCACACCCGCCAGATCGATTCCCGGCACCATCGGAAACTTGCGCACCACCGGCGACTTACCCGTGATCGCGAGACCGTCCTTGTAGTTGATGGTGGAATACTCGACGCGCACGGTGACCGGCGCATCGGGCAGCTTGCCATCGTCGAGATCGACGATCTCGGCCGACTGCGCCCCGTCCTTCTTGTCAATCAAGAGTGCTTTGAACATGTACCGCTCCGATGATGTTGGCTGAAGTTCGAAGTGCCGTATCCTGCAGCGCGACGCGGCGGCCGTCCACCGCGGTCTCGGCGCGCGGGGGGGCGCTAAGAGGTGCGGGCGAACTCCAGGATCTGTGGCGCGAGCAGCGGCCAGCGGGCGAACAAACCCTCGCCGTGCGATGCCGCCTGCAGGCGCTCGATCCATTCGCGGTCGCCCCAGGGAGGCTCGGCGATTCGAGATTGCGCGATCATCGCGTGCACCGCCTCGCTGGTCTCGCGGGGATGGTGATAGTCGGACTCTCCGCTGCGCAACACCATGACGGGCATCTGGAGCGCGGCGAGCTGCGCCGGCACGAGTCCGGGAACGGGGGAGTTCTCCTGCGGGAAGAACGACCAGGCCCAGCGCTTCATGGTTTCGATGAAGGCGGCGCCATCCTGGCGAAGCAGCGCGGCGCGGTTGCGCGGGTTGCGATTGAGCTGCTCCTGCCATCCCGGCAGGGCGGCGACGGCCTCCATCCCTCCGGCCGCGGCCGCAGCCAGCGAGTCGTGGCAATAGTGAAATGCCAATGCAGCGAGGCTCACCGCGCCGCCGCTGATCCAGAGCAGGAAGAGACGATCGACCACCTCCGGGTGGCGAATGGCCGCGAGCAGCGACACGCGCGAGCCGGCCGAGCCGCCGACCAGCATCGCGCGAGGCACCCCGAGGCCGCGCAGCAGGCCGGCGAGGGCATCGGCGTGCAGCAGCGACTCGCTCGCTCCGCGGAAGCAAAGGTCGGACTCGCCGCAATTCGGCCGATCCCAGATCAGGACGCGAAGGCCGCCATGCGCGAGCCGCTCGGCCAGCTCGCGCACGCCGGGGGTGTCCTTGGAGAAGCGCCCGCCGGGGGTGAGCACCGCGGTGCGCGGCCCATCTCCGAGGAGGTCGTAGGCGATTGCAGTTCCATCGATGGTGATCGTCGGCACGGATGATTTCCCGGCGCAGGCCAGCCGATGCAAATCATCACCACTGTCGATTATCATGTCAAGCGATGCCGCCGCTGCGCCGTGGCTAATGAACATCGTTGTTGACCAATTGCGGCGGCCGCGGTAGCTTTAGGCGCGCAGTCGCGCGGATTGGAGCGGGCAATTGAAAGAGTCCTGCTCACGCGCGGCGCACGGAACAACGATCGTGAAAATGAAGGCGCAGGGATCGAGTATCGGCGGGGCGCTCGACAGGGAAGCTCTCGGGCGCGAGCGGATGGCCGAGCGCAACAGGAGCGCGGGCGCCGTCAAGCGCTCGCGCAGGAAGCGGGATCCGGAAGGTACGCGCGAGGCCATTCTCGAGGCGGCGCGCGAGGTGCTGGCCGAGGACGGCAAGGAGGGCCTGAGCGTCGCTCAGGTCGCGCAGCGCGCGGGCGTCAACCGGGGTACCGCCTATCAGCACTTCCAGACGCGCGAGCAGCTGATCGAGGCGACGGCGGCCTGGGTGAGCGAGAAGCTGTATCAAGCGGTGTTCGGCGATCCGGCCGCGGCGCGCGATCAGGCGGTGGAGAGCGTCAACATAGAAGCCCTCACCTACCACATCTGCAATTTCGCCATGGAAAACCCGGGACTCGGCCGCGTCTGGCTGTTCGAGCTGCTGAGCTCGCGGCGCCCCGCCAGCGATCCTTTCTGGCGACAGTACGAGTCCAACTTCGAGCGCTTTGCCAAGACCGAGTACGCGCAGCCGGGTATCGACTCCGAGGTGGCCTCGGTGCTCACGCTTGCGGGGTATTTCCTCTGGCCGGTATGGGCCAGGGCGCATGCTCGCAGCGCCAAGGAGCGCCAGGAGATGGCGGAGCGCTTCGCCCGGGAGATCATCCGCATAAGCCTGCACGGCACGTTGCGGCCTGAGAAATACGCAGAGCTCGATGCGAGGCTCCGCAAGGAGCGGGCGGCCCCGAAGGCAAAGGCCTGACGGTGCCGCAACGGCACCCGGCGCGGCGCGCCCGCAACGGCACCGGGCACCGCGCGCCTGCAGCGGCACCGGGCGCCGCGCACCCGCGGCCGTCTTCCCTCAAGGCACGGGCGTGGCGAGCTCCTTGCCGTGATCGACGATCCATGTCGATACGGCCATACCGCCGTCGCCGCCCGGCGCGGCAGCCAGGCTGTGGATGGCGCCGCGCGGGTTGAAGAAGCTATCGCCGGCCTTGAGCAGCCGATCGGGCCGGCCTCTGGTTCTCAGCACCAGGGTACCCCTGACCACGTAGCCGGCCTCATCGCCGGGATGGGTGTGGTAGCCGATGACGGTACCGGGCGGCAGCGTCGCGGTGCCGATCACGATGTCCTTGCCGGGCACGCCCGATTGCTCATGGCGCTCGAGAATGGTCCGCTGCGGCCGCGCCTGCGGCTCATCGGCGGCGGCGTGCAGGCTGAGGGCGAGGATGGCGAGCAGGGCGATTCTCGATGAGGTGTGCATGGGAGCGGTCCTCCGTGTGATTCAGTTCGACTCCGTATCGACGCTGGCAAAATAGGCGCTTGCTGCGGCGATATCGGCATCGCTCAAGCGGTCGACGACGGTGGACATCTGCTTCCCGCCGTCGTTCTTGCGAGTGCCCTCGCGCCAGGATCTGAGCGCGTTCGCGAGGTAGGCGGCGGATTGCCCGGCGAGGTACGGGGCGGAATGCGGCAACCCGATGCCGTACGGGCCGTGGCAGTTGTCGCATGCCTGGACCCGCTCGCTCTCGTCGCCCTCGAAGGCGAGCTGCTGGCCGCGTCCGAGCTGGCGCGCATCGGCCGTGGCCGCACCCGCCGCAGGCGGCGCCGTGAGCGAGGCGTAGTAGGAGGCGAGCTGCGCGCGCTCCGAATCGCTCAAGCCCTTGGCGAAGTTGCGCATGACCGGACTCTCGCGCGTGCCGTTCTCGAAATCGCGCAGCTGCTTCTCGATATAGTCCGCCGACTGTCCCGCGAGCCGCGGGATACCCCCCGCCGGGGAGCCCTCGCCGTGGGCGCCGTGGCAGGCCTCGCAAGGCGCCGCATTGGCCGTGCGGGGTCTTGCTTTGCCCTCGCCGGCGGAGTTCGCCGCGAGCGCGGCAGCGGTCCACCCCAGCACGAGAAACGCCGCGCCGCGAACGCGCCGACACAGCGCGGGTCGGCTCATGCCGACACCAGAGGGCCCGGCGCCTTGAGATACTTGCGCTTCATCGCATCGATTGCCCAGTAGGTCAGCGCGCCCAGGGTGCCGGTCGGATTCCAGGTGGCATTCTGCGGGTAGGCGCTGGCGCCGATCACGAACACATTGGGCACATCCCAGCATTGCAGATAGCGATTGACCACGCTGCTGCTCGGATCGTCGCCCATGACTGCGCCGCCCGTATTGTGCGTGGTCTGGTACTGCTGCGTGGTGTAGGGGGCCTTGCGAGGCGAGCCGACGACCTGCTTGGCGCCCATGGCCTTGCCGATCTCGACCCCCTTGGCCGTGACGTAGCGCGCCATCTTCAGATCGTTCTCGGGAAAGTCGAAGGTCATGCGCAGCAGCGGCTGGCCCCAGGCATCGCGGTAGGTGGGATCGAGATCCAGATAGTTCTGCCGCTGTGAGACCGAGCTGCCGTGCAGAACGAGCATCACGGTGTGGTTGTAGTGCCTGAGCACCGCCTCCTTCCAGCCCTTGCCCCACGCCGGCGTGCCGGGCGGCACCGGGTGATACTGGATCGGCCGCCCGTTGGTATTGACGGCGCCGATGTAGGCGCCGCCGATGAACCCCAGTGCGGAGTGATCGAAGTTATCGCCGGCGAAATCGTTGATCAAGGTGCCCGACGCGCCGGACGCCATGAAGGGATTGATGATCACGTCCTCGCCGAAGAAGGAGGCCACGCTGCTCACGGTCTGGTAGGCGTAATTGCGGCCCACCACGCCGCTGCCGCTCGCGGGGTCGTAGGGCTTGCCGATGCCCGAGAGCAGCAGCATGCGTACATTGTTGAGCGCGAAGGCGGCGACGATCACGAGCGATGCCGGCTGCTCGAATTCTCGGCCCGCGGCGTCGAAGTAGGTGACGCCGGTCGCCTTGGTCTTGCTCGAATCGAGGTTGACGCGCTGTACCTGGCAGCCGGTGCGCAGCTCGAAATTGGGGCTCGCCAGAAGCACCGGCAATATGATGGTCTGCGGTGCCGCCTTGGCGTAGTGCTCGCAGGCGTAGCGCTCGCAGAACCCGCAGAACACGCAGCTGTTGAGCTTCACTCCCTCGGGGTTGGTATAGGGGCGGCTCAGATTGGACGAGGGCTGCGGGAAGGGGTGATGCCCCAGGCTCGCGGCGGCCTTGCGAAACATCGCTCCTTGAAAATGCTCCTTCATCGGCGGCGTCGGGTAATCGCGCGAGCGCGGCGACTCGAGCGGATCCCCGCCCGGCTGAATCTTGCCCTTGATGTTGCCCGCCTTGCCGCTGGTGCCGAGCAGATACTCGAAGCGATCGTAGTGCGGCTCGAGCTCGGCGTAGCTCACCCCCCAGTCCTGGATGGTGAGGTCGGGGTCCAGGAAATCCTTGCCGTAGCGCTCGCGGGTGCGGGTCGCGAGCTCGAAATCGTTGGCCTGAAATCGGTACGTCTGGCCGTTCCAGTGCACCATCGATCCCCCGAGCCCGGTGCCCGGCAGGAACGACTCCCAGCGCCGGATGGGCAGCGCGGTCTCGGCACCGCGATTGCGAAACGTCACCGGCTCGCGCGTGTTGTCCTGCATGAGCGCCTTGCGCACGGAGAAGCGCAGCTCATCGTGAATCGCGGGACTTTGAAACTCGGGCACCGTGAACCGCGCCTCGCCGCGTTCCAACCCGACCACCCTGTAGCCCGAGGCGGCGAGCTCCTTGGCGACGATGCTGCCCACCATGCCGACGCCGATCACCACCACGTCCACCTCGGGTAGCCGCTGTGCCATCGATCTGCTCCTTGCGCGAGGGATCCTTCAGAGGCTCGCGGGGATGTCCTGGTGCACGTGGACGCGCTGCTCCGCGTCCTCGGCCAGGCTCATCGGTTCGCGCTCGAACTTCACGCCGTGGCGGTCGATCGCTTCGTAGTAGTCGGCATAGGCGCCGGGAAAACCGATCATCCGCCAGGACACCATGTCGCGGTTGCCGCCGTAGACCGGATCACTGAAGAATCCCTCGACGGTCATGGCGAGCAGCATCGAGAAGAACACCGCCGAGGGCACTCCATCGAGGTCGGCGTCCCCGGCCTCGAGTGACTTCAGATAATCGTCCTGCGCCTGCGCAGAAAGATCGCCGAAGGCCGTGCCGCGCTTCTCGAGCTCGCGATCGATCGCCCGCAACGCCGTGTGGAACAGCTCCGCCGGCGTGAACGGCAACTGGTAGCCCTGCGAGGGGCTGCCTTGCTTCCAGGGCCCGCTGCGATACAGACGCTCGCCGGCGCCCCAGGCGCCGCCGAGCTGCTTGTCGAGATAATTGGGCACGCCGGCGCCGAGCGCTCCCGGCCCGGACTCATCGGCGGGAATCAAGCGCTCGCAGGCCGCTTCGATGAAGCGCACCTCGGCGGCGTTGAAGAACAGATAGACGGTGCGATCGCTGCGGTCCTGCTCCGGGGCGGTGTCGGGCGGCGCGGCGGCCGCCTCGAGCGTTGCGGGCGAGAGCAATGCGCTTCCCGGGACGAGAGCCCCCAGCGTGGAGACGAAATTGCGACGGGTCAGGTTGTTGATGGTCTTTCTCCCGTGTCACCGAGCCCCCCGCGATCATACATCCGATCCGTCGGGCGGCGCTCGATCCCGATCAATCCCGCGAGCTAGCCGAATTTCGCCCTCATCCGCTCGAACAGCTTCGCCTGCTCTATCACCACGCGTTCGTGCGTGCCGACCCCGATTTCCTCCGCGCCGTCGAGTGCGCGGATCGAGAACTGGATGCGCCGCCCGTCGACCTGGGTCACGACCGCCTCCCCGGTGACGCGCCGCCCCTCCGGCGTCGCCGCCAGGTGGCGCACGTCCACACGCGTGCCGAGCGCGCTTTCGCCGGCGCCGAGATAGGGCTTGATCGCGTTGAGCGCCGCATTCTCCATGATCATGATCATGACCGGGGTTGCGAGGACCGGGGGCAGGATCGCGTCCTTGAAGCGGCTGGCAAGATGGTCGGGCATGACCACCAGACTGAACGAACCCCTGACCCCGACCGGTATCGATAGCATGGCGCTCACCTCATGCGAAATCAGCATCTGATAGGTTCAATCGAGTATTAGACAGGGCTGCGCCCGCTCATACAATCCCCGTCGAAGTCACGGGCATCTTGCTGTTCGCCCGTGATCCGAAGCAGGGAGAATCAGTGAGTCAGGAGGGAAGGTCTTGCCCCAGAGGCGGCCGCACGGCGCTCGCGCCGCGCTCGAAGTCGCGCTGGCTGGTGTTGTCGAGTGCCTTGATCGCTGCATGGGCCGCGCACGGGCAACGGTGAGCTCGCGGGCGCATCATGGTGCCGCACCTCGACCTCACGGCCGCCTATTACGGCTATCGCCAGAACGCCTACGGCACCGGCAAGGCCGCGGGTTGCGCGACGGCGGCGTTCAGCACCTGCAGCGGCACCTTCGATTCCTTCTCGCTGGATGCCGACTACTTCTTCAATCAGCATCTCGACGCCTACCTCGGCGCGATGTACAGCGGCGTGCACGACGGGCTCGCCAGCGGCTACGACTTCTACACCACCAACATCAATCCCACCATCGGCGTGCGCTTCAAGTTTTAACGCGGACCATGACTCGGGCGCCCGCCTGCGCCTAAAATGTGGCGCGCTTCACGCCCGCGACATTTTCCGGAACTAGCGCGCGATGAGAGCGTCGAAGGGGCTTTGTATGTCGTCGCCTCCCCGGCGCTGCCGGACGCACTGCGGCCGCGCCTGGATCGACCGGCATAGACCCGTCAATGCATAACAGGAGCCGGGAATGACCGACGCTGCCAAGGCGATTGCGGTCACGGCCCCCACCGCGAGCGGCGCGCGCGGGGGGTTCGTGCGCATGCGTGATTACCTGTCGACCCAGATCGTGGGTCAGGAGGCGCTCATCGAGCGGCTGCTGATCGCCCTTCTCGCGGACGGCCATCTATTGGTGGAAGGCCCCCCGGGTCTCGCCAAGACGCGAGCGATCAAGGCGCTCGCGCGGGCGCTCGAGGGCGACTTCCAGCGCGTGCAGTTCACCCCCGACATGCTGCCGGCCGATTTGACCGGCTCGGAGATCTATCGTCCCGAGGAAGGCACGTTCAAGTTTCAGCGCGGACCGTTGTTTCATAACTTGATTCTGGCCGACGAGATCAATCGCGCACCGGCCAAGGTGCAGTCGGCATTGCTCGAGGCCATGGCCGAGCGGCAGATCAGCGTCGGACAGGCCAGCTACAAGCTGCCGCAGCTGTTCCTGGTGATGGCGACGCAGAATCCGATAGAGCAGGAAGGGACCTACCCGCTGCCGGAGGCGCAGATCGATCGCTTCATGCTGCACGTCGCGGTCGACTATCCGGACCGCGCGACGACGTTGAAGATCATGCGTCTGGCGGGTCGCGAGGCGGCCACGCAGGTCGAGCTGCCGCCGCCCGCCGAGCGGCTGCAGCAGGCGCAGCTCTTTGCGGCGCGCCGCGAGGTGTTCTCGCTCACCCTCGCCGAGGAAGTGGCGGAGTACATCGCGGCGCTGGTCGATGCGACGCGACGCCCGCAGCCCTACAGCAGCCAGCTGCACGAGTGGCTGCGGTACGGCGTGAGCCCCCGTGCGGCCATCGCAATGGAGCGCGGCGCGCGCGCCATCGCCTGGCTGGAAGGCCGCGACTTCGTCAGCCCCGAGGACGTACAGAGCATCGCCCCGGACGCGCTTCGGCACCGGCTGCTCCTCGATTATGGCGCCCAGGCGCGCGGTATCACCGCGCAAGCCTGCATCGATGAGCTGCTGCGCAGGGTCCCCGCGCCGTGAAGCTGCCGGACCTCGATGAGCTCCTGGCACTGCGCGGCGCCGCGCGCTCCCTGAGGCTGCCGACGCACGCACCGGCGCGTGCGCTGCTCCTCGGGAGCCACCGCAGCACCCATCGGGGCCGCGGTCTGGAATTCGAGGAAGTGCGCCCGTACGCGGCGGGCGATGATCCTCGCAGCATCGACTGGCGCGTCACGGCGCGCCGCGGCCGCGTGCACACCAAGCTGTTCCGCGAGGAGCGCGAGCGGCCGGTGTGGCTGCTGGTCGATCTGAATGCGGCCATGTTCTTCGGCAGCCGAGTTCAGCTCAAGTCCATGGTCGCGGTACGAGCGGCGGCGCTGCTTGCCTGGATTGCGGTGCTGGGGGGCGATCGTGTCGGCGCGGTGATCGGCAATTCGCACTCGATTCGCGTGCTGGCGCCGCGCTCGCGCGAAGCGGGCGTGCTTCCGATCCTGAACACGCTGGTGGACCTGCAGCCGCGCGCCCCGGGCGCGGAGACTGGCGAGGAGCTGCGTCGGGCGCTGCGCACGCTGACCCCGATGGTGCATCCGGGGAGCCTGGTGTTCGCGGTGAGCGACTTCGGCCGGATCGAGGCGACGGATCAGGGACTGTGGTCGGGTACGGCAGCCCACAGCGAATGCCGCTGGATGTGGATTACCGATGCGCTCGAGCAGCATGGGCTGCCCGATGGGCGCTATCGTGCCGGCAGGCCCGATCAGGTCGTTCCGATCGATGGAGCGGCCATCCGCCCGCAATGGCTGAAGGCCTGGAGCGCGCGCGAGTCGTGCATCAGGTCCTGCGCTCGCGCGCTGCGGATCGAGCTGTTGCAGCTCGACACCGCACAGGAGGCTGCCTCGGGCTTGACGGCATCGATGCACTCGTCCAAAGCCGTGGCATGAATGCGAACTGGCTGGCGCAGCTGGCGCCCGAGCATGAGCCGCCGCCGCCGCCGTGGTGGCCGCCGGCAATCGGCTGGTGGGTCGCCGGCGCAGGGTGCCTGGCGCTGCTGGCAGCCTGCTTCTTCGTCTGGCGATGGTACGCGAAGCACGCGCGCGGCCGCAGAATTCGCCGTGCCGCCATCCTCGAGCTCGAGCGGATTCGCGCGCGCGGCGACGATGGCCGCGCCGCACGCGCGATCCAACGGCTGCTGCGTCGCTATGCACTCACCCTGTTCGGCTCCGATCGGGTGGCGCGCCTCGCCGGCGAGCCCTGGATCGACTTTCTCACCGAGCACGGGGGGGAAGGATTGGCCGGCGATGACGGGCGCGCGCTGCTCGATGCCGCGTTCGGCCATGCGAGCGCCGCGCCGGAGCTGCGTGAGCGCTGGCTGGAGGCGGCCGCGACGTTCATCCGGCGAGCGCAGCGCGCGGGCGGCCCCGAGGCGCACGAGCCATGATTCACTTCGCGTGGCCGTGGCTCGCCTTGCTTGCTCCGCTCCCCTGGCTGCACTATCGGCTCCGCTCGGCCGCGGCACCGCGCGGCGCCGCACTGTTCCTGCCGTTTCTGGCGGCGATCGGCACGACGTCCGATCGAGCCGCCCATCGCAGCCGCCGGGCGCAGTTGCTCTTTGCGGCGCTGTGGCTGCTGCTGGTGGCGGCGGCCGCGCGTCCTCAATGGCTGGGAGATCCGCTGCCCGTTCCCACCACGGGACGCAAATTGCTTCTGGCGGTGGACGTGTCGGGGTCGATGGCGACGCCCGACATGGAAGGCTCGGCGACGCGATTGCAGGTGGTGCAGCAGGTCGCGGGCCGATTCATCGAGGGTCGGCACGGCGATCAGGTGGGATTGATTCTCTTCGGCACGCAGCCGTATCTGCAGGCTCCATTGACGCCCGATCTCGCCACGGTCCACCGGTTTCTCGACGAGGCGGTGGTCGGAGTCGCCGGTCCCGAGACCGCCATCGGCGATGCCATCGGACTGGCGCTCAAGAAACTGGGAGCCTCGGCCAGCACCGTCCGCGAGCGGCACGACGGTCCCGGACAGGCCGTGCTGATATTGCTCACCGATGGCGAGAGCAACGCGGGCGCCATGCCGCCGCTCGAGGCGGCGCGACTTGCGGCGCAAACGGGACTTCGCATCTACACCATCGGCGTCGGCGCGATACCCCAGCCCGGCTTCTTCGGGACCCAGGGCAATACCGATCTGGATGAGGACACGCTCAAGGCCATCGCCAAGACCACCGGGGGGGAATACTTTCGAGCGGCCGATGCCGAGACTTTGCAGGACGTCTATCAGCGCATCGATCGGCTCGAGCCTGCAGCGGGTCGCGACCAGTGGTTCCGTCCAGCGGATGAATGGTTCGGGTTCCCGCTGGGCGCGGCGTTGCTGTTGAGTGTGCCCGCCGCATGCGTGGGAGCTGGCCGGTGGATCTGAAGGCGTTCGGCGCATTTCATTTCTTGCATCCGCTGTGGCTGCTTGCGTTGCCGGCTCTCTGGTCGCTCGCCGCCTGGCTCTCCATGCGAGGGCGCCGCGACGGCGGGTGGGCCCGCCTCGTCGATCCGGAACTGTTGCCGGCTCTGCGCCTGCGCGCGGGCGGCGGCGCAGCCCACTCACCCTGGCCGCTGCTTGCCCTGATCTGGACGCTGGCCGCGCTGGCACTCGCCGGAATGACCTGGCAGCGGCAGCAAAGCGCGGCGTTTCGTGCACCGCTCGATTGGATCCTGGTGCTCGACTTGTCGCCCTCGATGGGCGCCGGCGATGTATCTCCCGACCGTGCCACGCGGGCACGTTACGTCATTTCCGATCTGCTGGATGCGGCCCAGGATGCGAGAGTCGCGCTGATCGTGTTCGCCGGCGAGCCGCACGTCGTGGTGCCGCTGACCACCGACGTTGCGACCATACGCTCTTTGCTGCCGCCGCTGGCGCCGGGCATCATGCCCGAATCCGGCCATCAGCTTGCGCCCGCTCTGGCCGAGGCGGGGCGATTGATGCAAACGGTTGCAAGTCGCCACGCGCAGATCGTGGTCCTGACGGATGGGATGGACGATCCGGCCGAATCGCTGCAAGCGGCGGCGCAGTTGCGGCAACGGGGTGCCACGGTCAGCGTCATCGGAGTGGGCACCGCGGCCGGTGCGCCCGAGCCGGCGCCGCAGGGCGGTTTCGTGCACGACGCGCAGGGTCGCAGTGTGCTGACCCGGTTGCCGGTCGATGAGCTGCAACACATCGCGGCGATGGGCGGAGGGCGCTATGTGACGGTGAACGAAGCCGGCGCGCTCATCGATGGGCTGCGAGCACTGCACAGCTTGCCGTCGCGCGACTACGAAGTCGGTCAGCGGGTGAGCGCCTGGCAAAACGCCGGCATCTGGTTGCTGCCGCCGCTCTTGCTGCTGGTTCCCCTGCTGGCGCGCCGGGGCTGGCTGTGAAGGCTTTCTGCGGCGTGCTCTTGCTGACCGTGCTCTGCCTGACCGCTGCGCTGGGGGCGATGAGCGTACAGGCGGCGACGTGGTCGGACTTCTGGTTCACTGCGGACCAGCAAGGACAGCGAGCCCTCGCGGCCGGAGATGCAACCCGGGCCGCGCAACTGTTCACCGACGAGCGCCGGCGCGCCTATGCGGAAATCCAGGCCAAGCAATATGCGCAGGCCGCCAAGCAGCTCGCGCCGTTCAGCGATGCCGAGTCGCAATACAATCGCGGCAATGCGCTGGCGCGCGGCGGCGAGTTGACCGCGGCGCTGGGCGCCTATGACTCGGCGCTCAAGCGCGCCCCTGCGGATTCGGCATTGCGACGCGACGCGCAGCACAACCGCGACCTGGTCGCCCGACAGCTGCAAAGCCAGCAGAAGGGAGGCCAGCAGGGTCAGCAAGGTCAAAAGAGCCAGCAAGACAAGCAAGGGCAGCAGGGTCAACAGGGGCAGCAAGGTCAATCCCCGGACCAAAAGGGGCAGCAGGGCCAGCAAGGGCAACAAGGCCAGCAAGGCCAGCAAGGCCAGCAGGGTCAGCAGGGTCAGCAACGCCAGCAGGGCCAGCAGGGTCAGCAAGACCAGCAAGGGCAAGGGCAAAACGCGCAGCAAGGCCAGCAAGGACAACAAGGTCAGCAAGGCCAGCAAGGTCAGCAGGCCCAGCAAGGTCAGCAGGCCCAACAAGGTCAGCAGGCCCAGCAAGGCCAGCAAGGTCAGCAGGCCCAGCAGGGCCAGCGCGGTCAGCAAGGCCAAGGCGACGCGCGGCTCGATGCGCACGGCCCGCAACACAACCTTGCCCCGACCGTCGCGCAGTCCGTGAAGCCGCCGAGCGAGCAGTCCCTCGCGCTCGACCAGTGGCTGCGCCAGATACCCGACGATCCCGGCGGTCTGCTGCGGCGTAAGTTTCTCATCGAGCACATGATCAAACAGGAGGCGCAGCCATGACGCATCGGTCGATGATGTCGGTGGGACTATTGCTGTACCTGTCGCTCGCGGCGAGCGTCGCGCTGGGTGCCGTTCGAGCCTGGGTGGACAATGACGGTAGCGCCCCGGACGGCACCGTGCAGCTGACGCTCGAGCACGACGGCCAGACGAACGATGAACCCGATCTCACCCCGCTCAAGCAGAACTTCGACGTTCTCTCGTCCAGCCGCAGCACCACCATGCAGATCACCAACGGCAGCGTGTCCTCGCACGTTCAGGTGCAGGTAGCGCTGTCGCCGAAGCGCACGGGTGATCTTCCCGTGCCGCCCATCAGCTGGGCGGGCGAGCAGAGCGCGCCGCTCACCGTGCACGTGGGGAACGGCGCTGCCAGCAATGCGGCTGGAGCGAGCGCCAGCAAGCTGTTCCTGGAGACGACCATCGACACGGCGCGGCCCTACGTTCAGGCGGGCGTCAAGTTGACCGTGCGCGTGTTCGCCGCCGTCCCGATCTACCATGCGAGTCTCGATCTGCCGGCCAACAACGACGTGCTGGTGCAGCAGGTCGGTGCCGATGACAACGAGACGCAGATTCGGGATGGCGTGCGCTACCAGGTGATCGAGCGGCACTACGAGTTGTTTCCTCAGCGCAGCGGACCGCTGACGGCGCCGGGCCCGGTCCTGGACGCGCAGATTGCCGTACAGGATCGCAGCTTGGGGTCGCTGCGCGACTTCTTCGGCAACTCCGCGTTCGCCAACATGATGCCCCTGAGCAATCTGCTCACCCGTACCAAAGCGATTCGCGTGCATGGCGACCCCATCGCGTTGAACGTCCTGCCTCGGCCCGCGGGCGCGGCGACGGATTACTGGATACCTGCGCGCGGGTTGACGCTGGACGGTGGCTGGCATGCGGATCAGCAGCTGAAAGCGGGGGATCCCATCACGCTCGACCTGCATCTCAGAGCCCGGGACCTCACTGCGGCACAATTGCCCGATCTGAGCACGCTGCTGAAGCTGCCTGCCGGCCTGAAAGCCTATCCGGACCAGGCGAAGCTCAGCAACGATGCGCAAGGCGGCACGCTCCTCGGCACGCGCGATCAGAGCATCGCCGTCATTGCGGATAAGCCGGGACAATTCACGGTGCCCGCATTGACCGTTCATTGGTGGGACACGCAGAGCAACGGGCCGCGAGAGGCGACATTGCCCGCGCGCACGTTCAGCATCGCTCCCGCGCAAGCAACCACCGCGAGCCAGCCGGCGGTCGCACCGGGCGCGCCGATGGCAATCGCGGCCGGCTCCGGAGCGCCAAAAGCGCCTGCAAGCGTGAGCCCGCGGCCGGATCAGGGCAATCCCTGGAGATGGGTCAGTCTGGCCCTGTGCGTGTTGTGGATGCTCACGCTGCTCGCATGGTATCTCACGCGCCGGCGGCCGCGGCCGGCGCGGCCGGCGGCGGGCTCGAGCGAGGAGCGAGCGGTGCCCGCCGCGCGGGCGCGAGCGGCGTTTCACGGCGCGTGCCGCAGCGACGATGCGCGCGCAGCCAGGGCCGCTCTGCTTGCCTGGATCAGAGCGGCGCGGCCGGACGCACCGGCCGCGGGGCTGCGCTCGCTCGCCCAGCGCGGGCAGGACGCACAGCTGAGCGCGCTGCTCCTGGAGCTGGAGCGGGCGTGCTACGGGGGCGGCCGCTGGAGCGGATCGGCACTGCTGCAAGCATTGCACGAGCTGCCGAGGCAGGCCATTGCGCCGAGAGAGCCGGAGGAGGAGTTGCTGCCGCTGTATCGCTGACCTTGGCTTGGCGTCCTCGTGTTGCCGCTCGAGCGATGCGGGCGGCGCGTCACCGCGAGCCGAGGCGAGCGAAGCGCACGGCGGCGTTGCGGTAGAATGCCGCCAGGGGGAGGCCCGAGGATGCGGCGCTGCGCCGCCGGCCGGAGTTCGCCATGTTCAAGCGCGTATTGCTTTGCTACGACGGCACCGAGGTGGGACGGCGAGCGCTCAAGCGCGGCGCCGAGCTCGCGATCCTGCTCGGGGCCCAGGTCCATGTCCTGTCGATCATTCCGAGCGGGGTGGCGAATGCCGCCGTCATTGCCGGCGCGACCGGGCACGCCTGCCTGGTGGACGACTCGCGCGGCTACCGCAAGCTCCTGGACGAGTCGCTCGAATGGCTCAGAGCCCGTGGCGTGGTGGCCGAGGGCTATCTCGCCACCGGAAACAACATCGATCAGATCGCCGCCCATGCCAAGCGCCTGGCCATCGACCTCATCGTGCTCGGGCACTATCCGCAGCCCGCGGGCGGGTTCTGGTGGTCGAGTCCCCACCAGAAGGCGACGCTAGCCGAGCGGGTGGGATGCTGCATCTTCGTCGCCGTGAGCGCCGCCAATGCGCCGTGAGGTCATTCGACCTTGAGTCGCGCCTCCGGAAAGTACAGCCCCAGGAGCCGCCGGTCCCACCAGATGCCCTGGGCCTTCTGCGCCGCGCTCGAGTAGGTGTAGTCGTAGAAGCGTGCGCGCACGTAGGTGGGCGGCTTGTCGGGGAATGGATTGCGGGCCATGAGTTCCATCACGCTGGGCTCGTTCTGCAGCACCCGCCGTAGAAATCGCTGAAACCATCCGAGACGCCGCGGATCGTCGAGCGCGGCGAACCACATCTGCCAATCGAGACGCGGTTGGTGCGGTATGTTCCAGCGCGGCCGGCGCGAGACATCGCCGGGCTTGTAGCGAAATTCGTATTCCCGCCATTCGACGCCGTCGTTGGAGCCCTCGAGCACGATCTCATCGCGCTGCGTGGTCATGACGGCGAACAGGCCATAGCCGTTCACCACGTGAAACGGCTCGACCAGTTCCTCGAGCATGCGTGCGAGCGCGGGGGGATCGCCGCCGAAGCGGGCATCCATCTGCACCAGGCTGCAGCACACGATCAGGCCCGCGAGCGCCGCCACGAAAACCTTGGCTGCCGGCCGAGCGAGGCGCGGCGCCGGACGCCGCCGCAGGAAGCGCCTCAGGCGCTGCGGCAGCAGTCCTTGCACGGCCGCATCGTCGAACAGCAGCAGGCACAGCAGCATGCACTGCAAATTGAACCAGTTGTAGTTGCCGGTGAGCAGAATGCAGGTTTGCAGCAGCAAGATGCCGAACGCCGCGAAGAAGCGCACCCGGCGCGGGCAAAAAATCAGAAACGGCACGATCAGCTCGATGAAGAACATGGCCGCCGTGCCGAACTTTAGCAGCCGCGCCGGCAGTCGCGCCGCGTACCAGGCGAGGGGAGTGGGCAGCGGCTGGGTGAGGAAGTGGTAGGAGAGCGCCGTCAGGTTGCGCCAGCTCGGATCGCCGCTCAGCAGCTTGACCATGCCCGACATGAACAAGAAGCGGAACAGGAGCCAGCGCAGCAGCCAGATCCCCGGTCTCTGGGTGTAGCTCATGAGCAGCGCCAGGAATCCGGTCTCGAGCAGGAAGGTGTCCCACTGGAACGTCATGAAGTCCTGCCCGCCGTAGAGCAGGGACAAATACAGCACGTACAGCAGCAGCAGGCACAGGCGCGGCAGCCGGTCGAGGAACAGCAGCACCGACAGCGACGCTCCCACCCAGCACACCGCCTGGATGGCGAGATCGCTCGCGTTGACCCAGAACAGCATCGGCATCACGAAGAAGCGCTTGGCGCCCACCGCCGCGCTCACGGCATCGACCAGCTCCTGCAGCGGCAGGATTCCGTGGCTGCCGATGAGCCCGCGCGCCTGCACGCCGAAGGAGACGAAGGCACAGAGGTAGATCAGCCCGAGCAGCCGCAGGAACAGCGCCGCCACGAGATCATATTGCGGCGGGGCGTAGTCCTTGCCCCACAGGCACAGGCTGATGCGATGGAAGGCCGAGCGGTGGGCCGCGATGAAGGTGTAGGTCAGCTCGGAGACGGCCGCGAACCCCGGTACCCGCCGGTACAGCCACAGCCAGACACCCTTGCCGGGCGCATGACTCAAGGTGAGGAAGCTCGCCTGCGCACCGCCCGCCCGGCGTCCCCCGATCCCGATGTACTGCGCAGCCCGCTGGAATTCGGCCAGGGGAACTTGCGGATAGCGCGCGGCCACTTCCTGGTAAGGCCGGTAATCCACACGCTCGCCGGTGAGCCTTTCCCAGTAGCGCGCCCAGTAGATGCAAAAGGCGCAATCCCGATCGTAGATGAGCAGAGGCCTGGCCGCCTCCGGTGGCCCCGCCGCCTCGCTCACGGCTGGCTCATGCCGCCGTCGCTGATGAGCTCGGTGCCGAAGCGATGCATGGGTATCTCTCCTATCGGCTGACGTCCAGCCGCTCGGCAGCCAGGGCGAGTGCCCCCAGAGGGCCCGCCAATTCCCGCAGACCGGGCGGCGCCACGTAGCGCTCGATGTCCCCGGTCAGCTCCTCGAGCGCAATATACCCGTTCAGGCTGGCGAGCAGCTGATCGCGAAGGCTGCGCAGCAGCGCAGGCCGCGCCTCGATGACGCCGCCTCCCACCAGGATCCGGCGCGGTGCGCTCGCAAGCACCAGCGTATGGAGGAGCTGCGCCAGCGCGTGGCCCGCGAGCTCCCAGCAGGGACTGTCGTCCGGCACGCGATCCGCGGGGACGCCGGCGCGTGCGGCGATGGCCGGACCGGAAGCGAGCCCCTCGACGCAGTCGCCGTGACAGGCGCACACGCCCGGCCAGCTGTCCCCGGGCTTGCGCGCGATGCGGGCGTGCCCGAGCTCCGGGTGGCCGAAGCCATGCACCAGCTGGCCGTTGGCGACCAGACCGACCCCGACGCCCGTGCCCACGGTGATGTAAGCGAAGTCGGCAAGACCGCGCGCGGCGCCCCAGCGCCCCTCCGCGAGTGCGGCGCCGTTCACGTCCGTGTCGAAGCCCACCGGCACGCCGAACGTCTGTTCGAGCGGCGCCACGACGGCGGTGTTGCGCCATCCCGGCTTGACGGTCGAGGTGATGTGTCCATAAGTGCGCGAGTCTCGCGCAAGATCGACCGGGCCGAAGCAGGCAATCCCGAGCGCTCGAATCGGGCCATGCGTGCCGATGGCGCTCTGCAGAGCCTGCGCGATGCGGCCCAAGGTGATTGCCGGACTCGCCCCGGTCGGGATCGAGATCCGTGCGCGCAGATCATCGGGCCCGGTGCCGATCAGGCACACGCACTTCGTGCCGCCGAGCTCGACGCCGCCGAGCAGGGGTTTGCGATCGATCACCGGCTCCAAGGCCCGCTCCTCGGGGCGGCGCTCAGGGCAGCACGGCATCGCCCAGGTGACGCCACCCGACCACGCGTTGCCGCTGCTCGCCGAGCTTGTCGATGCCGAGGCGCATCAGGTCGCCCTCCTTGAGGAATACCGGATCGGGCTTCTGACCCATGCCGACGCCTGCGGGCGTGCCGGTGGTGAGCAGATCGCCCGCGTACAAAGTCATGAACTCGCTCACGTAGGCGATGAGCTGCCTCACCGTGAAGATCATGTCTGCCGTATTGCCGGTCTGCATGCGCCGGCCGTTCAGATCGAGGAACATGCCGAGCGCCTGCGGATCGCCCACCTCGTCCGGCGTGACCAGCCAGGGGCCGACCGGCCCGAAGGTGTCGCAGCCCTTGCCCTTGTCCCATTGAGTGCCGCGCTCCATTTGAAAAGCCCGCTCGGAAACATCGTTGACGAGCACGTAGCCCGCAACGTGCCCGAGAGCGTCGGCTTCGGGAACGTAGCGGGTGGTGCGGCCGATGAGCACGCCCAGCTCCACCTCCCAGTCGCCCTTGAGCGAGCCTCGCGGCAGCATCACCTCGTCGTTGGGCCCGCTCAGGCAGCTGGTCGCCTTGGTGAACATCGGCGGTTCGCGCGGTACCGGCAGGTTCGCCTCCCGCGCGTGGTTCGCATAATTGAGGCCGATGGCGATGAACTTGCCGATGCCCGCGACCGGCACGCCGATCCGGGGCGAGCCCCCGACCGCGGGCAGTGCCGCCGGCTCGAGCGCGGCCAGCAGCTCGAGCCTCTCGGGCGCCAGCGCTGCGGCGTCGATGTCGCGCACGTGCGCGGACAGATCGCGAAGGGTGCCGTCGGCGGCGAGCAGTCCGGGCTTTTCGGCGCCCGCAGGCCCATAGCGCAGCAGTTTCATGGCATCACTCCACTCTGGGAGCGAATATAGCTCGAAAGATCCAGCTCCTGCGCCCCCGGAATGCGCTTGCGCTCGAACTCCGCCGCGCGCCCCCAGGGCATGGTCGCGTCCAGGGCGAGGCGTCCCCAGTGATCCTGGTGCTCGTCGCGATAGAAGCCCGGTATGCGATCGAGCACCAGGGCGCGCTGATCGGCGGGTCCGCGGGTGAGGAACGCCCACATCACGTCGTTGAGATCGTGGATATCGACGTCCGCATCGACCGCGATGCACACCTTGTTGAAATCCATGCTCGATCCGAGCGCGGCGAGCAGCGCGTGCTTGCCGTGCCCCGCGTACTGCTGCTGGATCTTGACGATGGTGATCATGCAGTTGGGCCGCGTGGAGACGTCCAGAACGCCCGGCACCACCCGGCTCACGTGCTCGTACACCCGCGCCGCCGTCAGCGCTTCGAGCGGGCGCAGATCCTCGGCCGTACCGCAGGTGATCGAGTGAAACATGGCCCCCGGCCTGAGCGTCACGGCGAGCACCTCGAAGACATGGTTCAGTCCCTCGGGCACGTAGGCGCCGAGAAATTCGCCGAACGGCCCTTCCGGCCGGCGCACGTTCGGCACGAAGCGCCCCTCGATGACGATCTCGGTATCCGCCGGAACCGCGAGCGCGATCGTGCGGCACGCTTGCATGGGAAGCGGGCGCCCGGCGATCTTCGCCGCCAGCTCGAGCTCATCCGCCTCGTAGGGCAGGGAGAACCCGGCGGACAGGAAAACCTCCGGTCTCGCGCCGATGAGGATGGCGGCCTCGAGCGCCTGTCCGCGCTGCTCGGCCTTCTTCTGATATTTCGCCAGATCGTGCGAGCTGCCGAGGCGCACCCGCAGCTCCCCATCGCTCACGTACATGGAGCGATGAAAGGAGAGGTTCGCCGCGCCCGTGTCGGGCTCGCGCGCCAGAAAGATCGCCGAGGTGAAGTAGGGCCCCGCGTCCTTCTCGTGGTAGGTGATCAAGGGCAGCTTGCCGAGAGTGGTCTCGATGCGCGCTGCGGCTGCGCCGCTCGGCTCGGGCGCGGCGGCGGGGTGGGCGAGGGGCCGGCGCAGGATCTCGTTCCAGGTACGGCAAAACCCATCGAGCGGCGCCTCGATCAAGGCGCAAAGCCGCGCGTAGCTGCCGTAGACGTTGCTCACGACCGGCAGATCGGTGCCCGCCACGTGGCGGAACAGCACCGCCTTTTCGCCTTCCTGCTGTACCCGGCTGGTGACGGCAGCCAGCTCGAAGCGCGGATCGACTCGCTTGTCGACGACCAGCAGCTCACCCGCATCGGCCAGTCTTTGAATCAGCTCTCTCATGTCATCTCTCCAGGGATGCGATAGCGGCGCAGGAACGCAAGCAGCGCACACGCGGCGCACACCCCGCAGGCGCCGATTCTAAGCGCGCCCGCGTAGCTTGCGCTCACCTGGCGGGCGTGCGCCGTGAGAAAAGGGCCCGCCGCGGCGCCGACGAGATAGGCGCTGAACAGAGCGCCGTAGATCTGCCCGAAGCGGCGCAGCCCGAAGTAGCGTCCCACGAGATAGCCGAGGATGTCGTTCTCGGCGCCGAGACTCAAGCCGATGGCGAGCGCGCACAGGAATGTGCCCGCCGGCGAGCGTCCCGTGACCAGCCAGAAAAGCGCCACGGCTGAGACGGCATAGCACAGGATCGCGACCCACGGGGCGAACACCCTATCGATCAGGAACCCGACGAGAAGCCGTCCGGGGAAGGTGCCCAATCCGATCGCCGACAGCAGGTAGGCCGCGGCGGCCGCATCCATTCCGCGATCGCGCAGCAGCGCCGCCCACTGCGACTGAACGCCGTTCAAGGCCGCGGACATGAGCACGAAGCTGATCGCGAGGAGCCAGAACTCGCGCGTGCGCGCGCTCTCGAGCAGCGTCAGATCCGCCGCGCGCACCGCTGCCGCGCGCACCGGGGTCGAGCGCACCGGCGTCGCGGACACGGGGCGGGCATCGCGCATCGCGAGGCCGCACGCCGCCGGCGAGTCATGCAGTAGCATGGCGATCACCGGCAATGCGCCGAGTACCGCCAGGGCGCCGAGCCCCGCGTAAGCCGCACGCCAGCCCCACGCACCGATCAAGGCGCGCGTGAACAGCGGCACCAGCACGTAGCCGAGCCCGAAGCCCGCCATGCAGGCGCCGATGGCGAGTCCGCGCCGGCGGTCGAACCACACGCTCAGTACCTTGATGAAGGTCAAGCTCTGGGCGCCGGCGCCGAGCACCGCGATCAGGCCGTAGATCGCATACAGATGCAGGATCGATCCCGACAGCCATGCGCTCGAGGCGATCGCGAGTCCGTAGAGAAGAATGGACGGCACGGCGATACGGCGCGCGCCGAAGCGATCGACCAGCCGACCGGCCAGCGGCAGCGCCAGGATCAGCAGGACGATGAAGGTGCTCAAGGCGCCGGTGATCTGCGTGCGGCTCCAGCCGAATTCATCCTCGAGTGCGGGGATGAACAGGCTGAAGGGTATGTTCACGAGCGTGGCGGGACTGATCGCCGCTCCCGTGATCGCCGCGGTGAGCACCGCCCAGCCGTACGGACCGCGCCGGGCGCGTGCGCGCAGGGCCCGGGTGGGGCTCGATCCAGGGAAGGGGTCACCGCTCAGGATGTCACTCGGTACGGCTCGCTCGACTCATATTATACTGGTCGCCGGCCAGTCGCTCGAGGGAGCCTGCGGTGAGGCATATGCGCGAGCCACGCTCCGGGTCGATCAAGACTGCCGTGTCGATCGGCCTGGTGCTCACCGCGGCGTGCTCCATGCAGCATTATCGGGCCGAGCCGATCGCACCCGACCGTGCGGCGGCGGCATTCGAGGCGCGCACTCTGCAGGATCCCGCGCTCGCGGCGTTCGCGCGAGACGCGCTTGGCCAGCCCATGAAACCGTGGCCCCCGGCGGCGTGGGATTATCGGGCGCTGTCGCTTGCGGCGCTTTACTTCAACCCGGACCTCGAGGCTGCGCGGGCGCGCCTCGCCGAATCGCAGGCGCAGATGCTCACGGCCGGCGCGCGCCCGAATCCGGGTATCGGCCTCGTGCCGGGAGTTCCGAGCCCCTACTTGCTGACGCTCGAGCTGTCGTTTCCGCTCGAGACCGCGGGCAAGCGCGGCTATCGAATGCAGGCGGCTCGAGATCTCGACCAGGCGGCGCGGTTGGAGCTCGCGCTCGCGGCGTGGACGGTGCGCGGCGCCGTGCGCACGGCGCTCGTCGATGAGCTCACGGCCGCGCGCAGCCGGGATCTGCTGCGGGCGGAGGTGAGCGTGCGCGCCGAGCAGGTGCAGATACTCAAGACCCTGTCCGGCGCGGGCGAGATCCCCGTCGTGGAAGCGGCGGCGGCCGAGATCGAGCTCTCCCGGGCGCACACGGCGCTCGGCGATGGCGAGCAGCAAGCGGTGCAGTCCCGGGCCGCGCTCGCGGCGGCGATCGGCATTTCCGTCAAGGCACTCGAGGCGGTGCAGCTCGACTGGCCCGACATGGATTCACCGCCGAGCGCCGCCGCCCTGCCGCTCGCCGAGATCGAGCGCAGCGCGGTGCTGAACCGGCTCGATGTGCGCAGTGCGCTCGCGCGCTACGCGGCGGCGGAATCGAGCGTGCAGCTCGAGATCGCGAAGCAGTACCCCGACTTCGATATCGGACCCGGCTACACCTACGAGGAGAAGCGCAGCTACTTCACCCTCGGGCTGTCGGCGACGCTGCCTTTGCTGAACCGCAACCAGGGGCCCATCGCCGAGGCCGAAGCGCGCCGTCGCGAGGCGGGCGCCGCGTTTCTCGAGACGCAGAGCCGCGTGATCCTGAAGAGCCAGAGTGCGCTCGAGGCGTACGCTGCGGCTCTCGAGAGGCTCGCCGAGGCGTCGCGCTTGGCGCAGTTGCAATCGCGCCAGTGCGCGGCCGTGCGAGCCTCGGTGCAGAGCGGCGAGCGCGGCCGCCTCGATCTGGACGATGCCGAGATCGCAGAGTCGGCGGCGCGCCGCGAGCGCCTCGCGGCGCTCGCCCAGGCGCAGCACGCGCTGGGCGATCTCGAGGATGCGGTCGAGCGGCCGCTCGCTCGAGGAGATGAGCTTCCTGCCATCCGGGATCTGGATGCGGCGCGTTGAGGGAACGCCGCGCACCATCGACGCCGCTGTCAGGCCGGTGTCAGGCCGGGTCAGGCCGGCGCTGGCGCGATGAAGCGCCGCGCCGCCATGATGCCGAGCGCAACGAACACCAGCAGCACCACGCCCTGCGCGGCCACGAACGGCGGCTCCGAGCCCGTGGGCGCGAGCGGACGCAGAGCCGGGATCTTCATGAAGCCTTGCGCGACGGCGACGAAGACGTTGAGGTACAGCGCAAAGACCGCGCTCGCCACGTACGCCACGCGCCAGCGGCCCGCGAGGTGCGCACCGTAGCGGGCGGTGAGCGCGCAGGCGAGCGCGGCCAGCGAGACGATGCCGACGATGCGCGCCGGGTCGAGGCTGGTGAATGGGAACAAGAAGCCCGTGACGCTGGCGGCGGTCGTGAACCCGAGGAACAGCGCGGTCACCAGGCCCGACGAGCGGCTGCCGATGAGCTCGGCGAGGGCGATGAGGCCGAACAGGATGCCGAGCAGGCTCAGGATCACGTGCAGCAGCGTGAAGGTCGCGACCGACATCCCGAGAATCATGGCGTACGCCTCCCTGGAGATGATCCTGCGCCATTCTAAGCGCCATCGAGCGCGCCACCAATAGCGGTGAGCCCCGGCTCGACCGCGCAGCCTCAGCGCAGCGCCTCGCTCACGCCCTTCACCGCGCCGGCGTCCTTCGCCGCGTAGCCCGGCAGCTGCGCGATGGCGGCGCTGAATGCCTCGCTGCGCATCACCTCGAGCAGCCGCTGCACCGACGGATCCTCGATGATCTGCTTGCCGCACACGAACAGGTAATCCTCGGTGAGCAGGCGCACGAAGTCCAGATCGAATTGGCGCGCCGCCGCCTCGACGCCGAAGCTGGCGTCGGCCATGCCGCTCGCCACGTAGGCGGCCACCGCGGCGTGCGTGAACTCGACCCGCTCGTAGCCGTCGATGCGCTTGCCCTCGATGCCTTGCTGCGCGAGCAGCCGCTCGAAGAGGTTGCGCGTTCCCGACTCGGGATCTCGATTGACGAAGCGCACCCCGGCATCGAGCAGATGCTCGATGCCGGTGATGCCGAGGGGATTGCCGCGCCTCACCATCAGGCCCATCTCGCGCGTGACGAAGCCGATGATGCGATGGTCGGCGGCCGTGATCCATTGCTTGATCGCGGCGGCGGCCTTCTTGCGCAGCTCTCCCTGCGGCAGATGCACGCCGGCGATCTCGCACGCGCCGCGCGCGAGCGACACGAGCGAGTTCTGATTGCTGACATAGCGCAGATCGATGCCGAGCTGCGGCTGCTCGCGCGCGAGCAGCTCGCGCAGGGTGGACACCGCAAAGCCATGGCTCGCGTGGATGCGCACCAGGTCCGCCCGGCGCGGCAGCACCTCGTTGATCTCGCTCTCCAGCTCCTGCGCCAGGTTCTGCAGCTGCGGCCGCAGGCGCGCCTGCAGCCGCTGGCCGGCCCACACCAGCTTCTCCCCGAGCAGCGTGAGCCGCGTGCCACGTCCCTGCTCGCGGTCGACCAGCGGGGCGCCGAAGAACGCCGCCCATTTCTCGATCAGGTTCCAGCAATGCCGGTACGACATCTGCGCACGCTGGGCGGCACGCGTGATCTTGCCGGTCGCGCGAATCTCGTTGAGAAAGTCGAGCATCACCAGCATCGACTTGCCCTCGCGGTGAAAGCGCCAGACCGGCTCGATCTCGATACGGATCTGCTCGCCGTCCGCGCTGCGTGCCATGGGGGACTCCATTGACCTGACCTGTGTTATGCATGTTAGCACATATGCTGCGCCCGCGGGTGTGGTGCCACGCATCATATTCCCGGCCTTGGTCCCTTGATATTAGGCTAGATGCTCTCCACTAGAGCGGTAGACCGACTGCTCCCACGAGGATCTAAATATGATCGAAGATACATATATTGCGCCGCCCTCCACACGCCTCGAGGCACGGCGCGAGCTGCTGCTGATCGACGGCCGGCACGTGCCCGCACAGTCGGGCAACTATTTCGACACCCTGGACCCGGCCAGCGAGCGGGTCATCGCCCGGGTGGCCGAGGGCGGCGCGAGCGACATCGACGCCGCCGTCGCCGCGGCGCGGCGCGCCTTCGACGGCGAGTGGGGGCGGCTGCGCGCCGCGGACCGCGGCCGGCTGCTGCTGCGGCTGGCGGATCTCATCCGCGAGAACCTCGATGCCCTGATCGAGCTCGAGAGCCAGGATGCGGGCAAGCCGGTGAGCGCGGTGCGCCGGCAGGACCTGCCGGCGGTGCTCGACACGCTCAGCTACTACGCCGGCTGGGCGGACAAGATCAACGGCGAGGTGATCCCGGCGCGGCCGGATGCCCTGACCTACACCGTGCGCGAGCCGGTGGGCGTCGTCGGGGCGATCGTGCCGTGGAATTTCCCGCTCATGATCGGCATGTGGAAGCTTGCCCCCGCGCTCGCCTGCGGTTGCACCGTGGTCCTGAAGCCCGCGGAGCTCACGCCCCTCACGGCGCTGCGCATCGGGGAGCTTGCGCTCGCGGCCGGATTTCCGCCGGGCGTCCTCAACGTCGTGCCGGGATTCGGCAAGACCGCCGGCGCGGCGCTGGTCGAGCACCTGGACGTGGACAAGATCACCTTCACCGGCTCCCCGGGCGTGGGGCGCGAGATACTGCGCGGGGCGGCCGGGAATCTCAAGCGCGTGACGCTCGAGCTCGGCGGGAAGTCCGCCAACATCATCTTCCCCGATGCCGATCGCGAGGCGGCCGCCAAGGCGGCGGCTTCGGCCATATTCTTCAACGCCGGACAGGTCTGCTCGGCCGGCTCGAGAATTCTCGTGCACCAGAGCATTCACGATGAGATGGTCGAGCGGCTCATCGAGCGAGCCAGAACCATCCGGCTCGGCGACCCGCGCGACAGCCGCACGTCCATGGGACCGCTCATCTGCGCCGCTCAGCTGCAGCGCGTGCTCAATTACGTGGAGATCGGCAAGCGCGAGGGCGCACGGCTGGCCGCCGGCGGCGCGCGGGGGGGTGATGTCGGATTCTTCATGGCGCCGACCGTGTTCGCAGACGTCGAGCCGCAGATGCGCATCTCGCAGGAAGAGATCTTCGGCCCCGTGGCCGCCGTCATTCCCTTCAAGGACGAGGAGCAGGCGCTGCGCATCGCGAACGGCACGGCCTATGGCCTGGCGGCCGGCGTCTGGACGGCGGACATCGGCCGTGTGCACCGCTTCGTCAGGCGCCTGAAGGCCGGAACGGTATGGGCCAACACCTTCGGTCCGACCGACGTGCGGCTGCCCTGGGGCGGTGCGCGCGACTCGGGATTCGGGCGCGAGCACGGCGCTGCCGCCATCGAGAATTTCACCGAGCCCAAGGCGGTGTGGATCCAGACCGGACCCGCATAAAGCGCGTCCCGGTCTCGCCGCCGCCGGCGCGCGCGCTCTGCGCGCGCGTTGCCGCGGTGCGCGCCGCGCGCGTGCAATTTTTTCAAATTTGGCACGCCACCCCGGCCTCGCTACCATAGCAGCGCCGCTCCGGTCGCCGGGCGGCGCCGCCCCCGCAAGTCGACCGAACGAGGTACGCGATGACCGTAGGTAATGCGACGCTCGACGCTGCGTGGGCCGCCCTCGAGGCGCATCATGCCGCCATCGCCGCCACGCATCTGCGCGAGCTGTTCGCGCAAGACTCCGCTCGCGGCGAGCGTCTCACGCTCGAGGCCGTCGGCATCTATCTGGATTACTCCAAGAACCGCCTCACCGACGAGACGCTGGGACTTTTGCTGAGGCTTGCCGAGGCCGCGAGGCTGCGCCAGCGCATCGACGCGATGTTCGCCGGCGAGCCGATCAACGTTTCCGAGAACCGCGCGGTGATGCACGTCGCGCTGCGCGCCCCGCGCGGCTCCACGCTCACCGTGAACGGCGAGAACGTCGTTCCCAAGGTGCACGCGGTGCTCGACAAGATGAGCGCATTTGCCGACCGCGTGCGCTCGGGCTCCTGGAAGGGCCATACGGGGCGGCGCATCGTGAACGTGGTGAACGTCGGCATCGGCGGCTCGGATCTGGGGCCGGTGATGGCCTACGAGGCGCTCAAGGCGTACAGCGAGCGCGCCATGAGCTTCCATTTCGTGTCGAATGTCGATGGCACCGATCTCACCGAGGCCCTCAAGGGACTCGATCCCGCCGAAACGCTGTTCATCATCTCCTCGAAGACCTTCACCACGCTCGAGACCATGACCAATGCCCGTTCGGCCCGCGACTGGTCGGTGCAGGGCCTGGGGGGCGATGAGCGATCGGTGGCGCGGCATTTCGTCGCGGTCTCGACCAATGCGCAGGAGGTGTCGAAGTTCGGCATCGACACCGAGCAGATGTTCGGCTTCTGGGACTGGGTCGGCGGGCGCTATTCCATGGATTCGGCCATCGGGCTCTCGACCATGCTGGCGATAGGCCCGGGCGGCTTTCGCGACATGCTGAGCGGCTTTCACGCCATGGACGAGCATTTTCGCACCGCGCCCTTCGCGCGCAACCTGCCGGTGATCATGGGGCTGCTCGGGGTGTGGTACACGAATTTCTTCGCCGCGCAGACCGTCGCGGTGCTGCCCTACGATCAATATCTCAAGCGCTTCCCGGCCTACCTGCAACAGCTCACCATGGAGAGCAACGGCAAGCACGTGACGCTCGAAGGACGGCGCGTCGCCTGCGACACCGGCCCCATCTACTGGGGGGAGCCGGGCACCAACGGCCAGCACTCCTTCTATCAGCTCATCCATCAGGGCACGCGCCTCATTCCCTGCGACTTCATCGCCTTTGCCCGCTCGCTCAATCCGCTCGGCGAGCATCACCAGCTGCTGCTCGCGAACGTGCTCGCGCAGGGTGAGGCGCTCGCCTTCGGCAAGACCGCCGAGGAGGTCCGCAAGGAGGGCTCGCCCGAGTGGCTGGTTCCGCATCGCACCTTCGAGGGCAACCGGCCGTCCAACACGCTGCTCCTCGATCGCCTGACCCCCGCCGCGCTCGGCAAGCTGGTGGCCCTGTACGAGCACAGCGTGTTCACGCAGGGGACGATCTGGAACATCGATTCGTTCGATCAATGGGGCGTCGAGCTCGGCAAGGTGCTCGCGAAGCGCATCGTGCCGGAGCTGCGCGAGGGGCACGCGGCGCGCGGCGTCCATGACAGCTCGACCAGCGCGCTGCTCGAGCGCATCGCGGGCCTGAGGGCCCAGCGCTGAGCGCGGCCGCGTCAACTCGCAGCGGCGCGCCGTCGCAAGCCGGCGGGCCGCCCGCCTTTCACACCGCACACGGGAGTCGCACATGCAGCTTGGAATGATCGGGCTCGGGAGAATGGGGTCGAACATGGTACGGCGGCTCCTGCGCGGCGGGCACCAATGCGTCGTGTTCGACCCGGTGCCGGCCGCGGTGCAGGCGCTTCAGAAGGAGAAGGCCACGGGGGTGGGCTCGGTGGCCGAGCTGGTGCGCGGGCTCTCCAAGCCGCGCTCGGTCTGGCTCATGGTGCCGGCGGCGGTGGTGGACGATTCGATCGCGAGCATCGAGCCGCATCTGGAGGCCGGCGATACGCTCATCGATGGCGGCAACTCGTACTACATCGACGATATGCGCCGCGCGCAGAGGCTCGAGGCGCGCGGCATTCACTACGTGGACGTCGGCACCAGCGGCGGGGTCTGGGGCCTCGAGCGCGGTTACTGCATGATGATCGGCGGCCGCGCGGAGGCGGTCGAGCGCCTGGATCCGATCCTGGCGACGCTCGCGCCCGGCGCCGGCTCGATCGAGCGCACCGCGGGGCGCGAGCGCGCGCCGAAGAGCACCGCCGAGCAAGGGTACCTGCACTGCGGACCGAGCGGGGCGGGGCACTTCGTGAAGATGGTCCACAACGGCATCGAGTACGGCCTCATGGCGGCCTACGCGGAGGGGTTCGACGTGCTGCGCGCCGCGAACATCGGCCGGCAGACCCACGAGGTCGACGCGGAGACCACGCCGCTGCGCGATCCCGAGCACTACCAGTTCGACATCAATCTGGCGGACGTGGCCGAGGTGTGGCGGCGCGGCAGCGTCATCGCCTCCTGGCTCCTCGATCTGACCGCCGACAGCCTGATGGCCGATCCGAAGCTGGAGAAGTTCGCGGGCCGGGTCTCCGATTCCGGCGAGGGGCGCTGGACCATCAAGGCTGGCATCGACGAGGGGGTGCCCATCCCGGTGCTCACGGCGGCGCTCTACGAGCGCTTCAGCTCGCGCGGCAATGCCGAGTTTCAGAGCAAGCTCCTGTCGGCGATGCGCTACCAGTTCGGTGGGCACGTGGAGAAGGCCAAGTAGGCGGAGGCGAGCGTGAGCGACTCTCAGAGCGATGCGCTGGTCTTTTTCGGCGCCACCGGCGATCTCGCCTTCAAGAAGATCTTCCCCTCGCTGCAGGCGATGGTGAAGCGCGGCACGCTCGAGGTTCCGGTGATCGGCGTCGCCAAGGGCGGCGGCAGTCTCGAGCGCTTCCATGCCCGCGCCCGCGAGAGCCTCGAGCAGCACGGCGGCCTCGATGCGGCGGCGTTCGAGAAGCTGACGCGATTGCTGCGCTACGTCGACGGCGACTATGCCGATCCGGCCACCTTCAAGGCGCTCAAGGCGGCGCTCGGCAATGCCCGGCAGCCGGCGAACTATCTGGCGATTCCGCCGGCGCTGTTCGGCATGGTGGTCGAGCAGCTCGACCGCGCCGACTGCGCCAAGGGGCGGGTGATCGTCGAGAAGCCGTTCGGCCACGATCTGGCCTCTGCGCGGGCGCTCAACCGGATCCTGCTGGCGAGCTTCGAGGAGAATCGCATCTTTCGCATCGATCACTATCTGGGCAAGGGCCCGGTGCGCAACATGCTGTTCTTCCGCTTCACCAACGCGATCCATGAATCGATGTGGAACCGCCAGTACGTGGAGAGCGTGCAGATCACGATGGCGGAGACATTCGGCGTGCAGGGGCGCGGCGCATTCTACGACCAGACCGGCGCGGTGCGCGACGTGATCCAGAATCATCTGTTCCAGGTGATGTCGAACCTCGCCATGGAGGCACCCGCGCGCACCGACAGCGAGTCGCTGCGCGACGAGAAGGTCAAGGTGCTCAAATCGATTCCGCCGATCCGCGTCGAGGATGCCGTTCGCGGCCAGTTCCAGGGCTACCACGATGAGCCGGGCGTCGCGCCCGGCTCGCAGACCGAGACGTTCGCGGCGGTGCGGCTCGCCCTGCAAAGCTGGCGCTGGCAAGGCGTGCCTTTCTTCATCCGCGCCGGCAAGTCGCTGGCCGTGACCGCGACGCAGGTCGTGGTGCGGCTGAAGCGGCCGCCGACCATCTTCGAGAGCGATCCGCTGCCCAATTACCTGCGCTTTCAGATCAGCCCCGCGAACGAGATCGCCATCGGGGTCAACGTCATGGACGCCGAGGAGTCGGGGCGCGGGGACACGACCGAGCTGCTGGCGAGCCGCCATCCGGGCGCAAGCGAGCGCGACGCCTACGAGCGGGTGCTGACCGATGCGATGGCGGGCGATCGCTCGCTGTTCGCGCGCGAGGACTATGTCGAGGAGGCGTGGCGCATCGTCGATCCGCTGCTCGCGGCCGGCACGCCCGTGTACCCGTACGCGCCCGGCTCCTGGGGTCCGGCGGCCGCCGAGCGCATCACCCCGCCGGGCGGCTGGCTCAATCCCGCCCCGGCGCCCGCATGAGCGCGCGCGCCAAGCGCCCCGTCCCTCAGACGCGCAGGATCGGATAACAGTTCAGGCGCTCGTCCCAGGAGGGGTGGTGGCGCCAGAAGAACTCGAAGCGCGCGGCGGGGTCGGCGCGAAACGCGGCGTCCTGCTCGAGCCTGCGCTCGAACTCCGCGCGCAGCGCCGGCTGCTCCTCGAGCACGCTGCGCGCGATCAGCTCCGCGACGTACGGCTCCAGCTGCTCCTTCTGCTCGAAGAAGGCATTGAAGAATCCCCAGGCGGCGAATGAATCGGGGGCTTGCGGCTCGAGCAGCGCCGCGATCAGCCGCGCGAGCGGTTGGCCGATGGGCACGAACAGCGACAGCGCCGACACCGGGGGCGCGAGCGGCTCCCACGCCCCGGCGATCAGCGCGCGCATGCGTCCCTCGAACGGCCGAGGCGAGAACGATACGAGCGTTGCGCGAAATTGCTCGAGGCCGTCGAGCTTGAGGTCCGAGGGCAGTGGAGCGACATCGATGCCGTGCCGCTCGAGCCGCGGTGCGATGTCCGCGGCCTGGGCGGGCGGCAGGATGTAGCCGAGCCGCGGCATGCGCACGGTGAGCGCGGGCTGCACCCGATTGCGGTACGGCACGCGCCAGATCGCGGGCGTGCGCGCATCGTAGGCCGTGACCTCCGTCCCCGAGATCTCCGAGCGCGTGCGCGCATAGGCGTAGCCGCGAAAGTCGATCCACTCGGCCTGAGCGCCGTCGCCGGCCGCCGCAGCGCCGTCGCTGGCTGCCGCAGCGCCGTCGCTGGCCGCCGCGCCCTGGCCCGCGGCTCCGGGCTCGCGCCAGCCGGATTTATAATCGAGCGCGAGCTCGAAGCCGCCGAGCGCGCAGGCCGCCAGGTCCGCGGCCTTGGCCGCATCGAGCCAGCGCGCGCCATGCTGCGCGGTGAGCTCGGCGAGGTCGCGGATGCAGTTGCGCGTGACGGCCACGCGCCGTGCGTAGGGCTTCCAGGAATGGGTCTCGACCAGCACCGTGAAGCGGTTGCGCTGTGGGAAGTAGCCCGTGGAGAAGCGCGGCGAGTACACCGTCAACACGAATCCGGATTGCGGATCATCGGGCACGGCGAGGTCAGGATAAAACGGCAGGGGCAGCGAGCCCTGGGCCGCCAGCCGCTCGATCAGTCGATCGCGCAGCTCGATGCCGCTCGGGCGCAGCAGCGGGTCGCCCTGATTGATGGGCTCGACCTGGATGGACACGTCGGGCTCGAAGTCGGCGCCGTCGGTGACGTGCAGATCGGCGCAGATCAGGGGGCACCACGTCTCGATGAGCTCGAGCATGGCGCGCATCTCGGGCGTATCCGCCTTGGCGTAGTCGCGGTTCAGATTGAGGTTCTGCGCGGTGACGCGCCAGCCGGTGGCGGCGGGGCCGTTCTGATTCGGGCGGTTCCAGCGCCCGACGCGCTCATGACCGTCGGTGTTGAAGGCGGGCACGAACAGGATCGCCATGTGCGCGAGCGGGTTCGCCGCATCCTGTGCGCCGCCGAGCAGCTCGCGCAGCGCGATGAAGCCGGCGTCCTTGCCGTCGCTCTCGCCCGGATGAATGCCCCCCTGGATCATGAGCAGCGGAACCTCGCGCGCGCGCAGCTCCTGCGCGCCGAGCACCCCTAAGCGCGTGGCGATGAGCGCCCGCATCGGGCGGCCCTGCGCCGAGCGGCCGTACTCGAAGGAGCGCAGCGACTGCGGCCACTCGGCTGCCAGCGCCGCGCACAGCCGCTCGACCTCCTCGATGCGCCCCGTCTCGGTGAAGGCGCTGCGCTCGGCCAGCGTGAGCAGATTCGAGCTCATGAGCGGGATCTCATTCCAGGTCGGGATAGGGACCCTTGCCGCCCTCCGCGATGAACCGATCGATGCGCGCGCTCAGCACCGGCAGGGGCACCGAGCCGAGCTCGAGCACGGCGTCGTGGAAGGCGCGCACGTTGAAGCGTGTTCCGAGCGCCTGCTGCGCCTTGGCGCGGCCCTCGCGAATGGCGTTCTCGCCGAGGTAATAGGACAGGGCCTGCGCGGGCCAGGCGATGTAGCGGTCGACCTCGGTCTGGATCTCGTGCTCCGGCAGCGCGGTGTATTCGCGCAGATACTCGACCGCCCGGTCGCGGCTCCAGCCCTGCGCATGAATGCCGGTGTCGACCACCAGCCGCGCGGCGCGCCAGATCTGATAATTGAGCATGCCGAAGCGATCGTAGGGCGTCTCGTACATGCCCATCTCCTGGCCCAGCCATTCGCAGTAAACCGCCCATCCCTCGCCGTAGGCCGACAGATAGGTGTGCTGGCGAAACTGCGGCTGGTTCTTGTGCTCGAGCGCGAGGGGGATCTGAAACGCGTGACCCGGCGCCGACTCATGCAGCGTCAGCGCCGTCAGGTTGTAGAGCGGGCGGCTCGGCAAGTCGTAGGTGTTGAGCAAGTACAGTCCCGGTCCACCGCGTCCTGCCGTGTAGAACGGCGCCAGATCGTCCGGTACCGGCTTGATGGTGAAGCGCGCGCGCGGCAGCAGCCCGAAGAATTGCGAGGCCTTGCCGTCGAACCGCTTGGCGATCCACGCCGCGCGCATCAACAGCTCGAGCGGCGTCTTCGCCTGAAACTGCGGGTCGGAGCGCAGGAAGACGAGGAAGGCGGGAAAGTCGCCCTTGAAGCCGGTCTCCTGCATCAGGTCGAGCATCTGGCCGTGCAGCCGCTGCACCTCGGACTCGCCGAACGCGTGAATCGCTTGCGGATCCTCATCGAGGGTGGTGAATTCGCGGATCTTCGCGCGGTAGTACGCCTTGCCGTCGGGCAGATCGTAGGCGGCCAGGGTGGTGCGCGCGCCCGGCACGTACTCGCTGCGCATGAAAGTGAGCAAGTTGCGGTAGGCGGGCTGCACCGCGTCGCGGATGACACCGATCGCCTGCTCGCGCAGGCTCGCCTGATCCGCGGCGGACACGCCCGGCATGTCCTTGAAGGGGGTGTAGAACAGGCTCGCCTGCGGCGTTGCGTCCGTGACCGCGGTGATCGAGGCATCCCGTCCCGCCAGGGTCACCCGAGGAGGGGTGAAGCCGCGCTTCATGCCGCGCCGCATCTCGTCGATTTGCTCCATAAAATATCTAGGAATATCACGCATTTGTGATATCCAGTTACGGTAATCCTGCAAGGTACGGTAGGGCCTGCGGGCCGTGTAGCCGAGATCCGTCCAGAACGTGGTATCGGAGTTCGCGGGCATCTCGAAGTCGCGAAACTTCTGGTTCGCGATGAGCGTCTCGATCTGCGGCCGGTAGACGTCGTAGTTCAGCCGCTCCGCCGCCGAGAGCGCGCTGCGCGGGATGGCATCGAGCGCGCTGAGCGTCGCCTGCCACTTGGCGAGGCGCATCGCCTGCGTGGCGGGGTCGACCTTGGGCAAATGATCGGCGATGGGCTTTTGCGAATCCTCATCATCGGGGAATTGCTCCTCGCGCCATGTCCACTCGGCGCTGTAGATCGCCCGAAGCTGCGCATCGGCGCTCTCGGTCCGCGAGCCGCAGCCCTCGAGGATCATGCAGCACACGCCGAGCGGCAAGAAGAGGGCGAGCAGGGCGGATCGGGCTGCGCGGGGTGCATGCATGAGGTCTTTCCTGTGAGGGTCATCGGGCGATTGAAGCGCTTGCGGTCGAAAGGCGCAACGAAAATTCGCGCCGCCTCGCGCCTTGCTGCAGGATCTCGCGAACGTATACGATCAACGATCATCAAGGCAAACCCCGGGCGGGCCCATGGGATACGCAAGCTGCACCTGGTCGGGCGTCTTTCCGGCCGCCACGACGCAATTCGATGCGAGCCTCGAGCTCGATTTGCCCGCGACGCGGCGGGTGCAACAAGCGCTGATCCGCGACGGCGTACACGGGCTCGTCCTCATGGGCACCGTGGGTGAGGGCAATTCCCTGAGCGCCGGGGAGAAGCGCAAGGTGCTCGAAGGGGCGGTCGAGGCGAGCGAGGGCACAGTGCCGGTGATCGCCGGCGTCTCGGAGCTCACCACGGCGGCGGCGGCGGGCTTCGCGCGCGATGCCGAGCGGATCGGCGCGAGCGGGCTCATGGTGCTGCCGGCCATGGTGTACGTGCCGACCCCTGCCGAGCTCGAGTACCACTTCCGCGCGGTCGCGGGCGCATCGAGCTTGCCGATCATGCTCTACAACAACCCGCCCTCCTATCGCGTCAACATCGATCTCGGGACGCTGGCGCGCCTCGCCGAGGTCGAGACGATCGTCGCGCTCAAGGAGTCGGCGCCCGACCCGCGCCGCTTCACCGACCTCATCAACGCGTTCGGCTCGCGCTATGTGCTCTTCGCCGGGCTCGACGATCTGGCGTTCGAGGGACTCGCCCTCGGCGCGCAGGGCTGGGTATCGGGCCTGTCGAACGCATTTCCGGCCGAGTCCCTGCAGCTCTACGCCGCCGTCCTGGCGGGCGATCTGCCGCGGGCGCGCGCGATCTACCGCTGGTTCATGCCGCTTTTGCATCTGGACGCCGAGCACGACCTGGTGCAGTCGATCAAGCTCGCGGAGCAGATCATGGGCCGCGGCTCCGAGCGTGTTCGGCCGCCGCGGCTGCCCCTCGCCGGTGAGCGCCGCGCAGAGGTGATCGCGCGGGTGGAGCGTGCCCGCGATACGCGCTCGCGCGCCGCGGCGCGCGCATGACGGGCAGCATTCGCGTCATCGACTCCCACACCGGCGGGGAGCCCACGCGTCTGGTGCTCGAGGGCGGACCGGCGCTCGGCGAGGGTCCGCTCGAGGAGCGGCGCGAGCGCTTTCGCGAGCATTTCGATGCCTACCGCTCGGCCATCGTGAACGAGCCGCGAGGCTGCGGCCCGCTGGTCGGGGCGCTGCTCGTGCCGCCGCATCGTCCGGACTGCGACCTCGGTGTGATCTTCTTCAACAACGTCGGCTTTCTGGGGATGTGCGGCCACGGCACCATCGGCCTCATCGCATCGCTCGAGTTCGCGGGCCGGCTCTCTGCGGGCTCGGTGCGCATCGACACGCCGGTGGGCGCGGTCGCGGCGCAGCTGCACGAGAACGGCGAGGTGAGCGTCGAGAATGTGCCGAGCTACCGCGCGGCGCGCGGCATCGCCGTGGATCCGGGCGGCGGCGCCCCGGTGGTGGGCGATGTCGCCTGGGGCGGCAACTGGTTCTACCTCGCGGCGCACCCCGAGCAGCGCATCGATCTCGAGCGCGTCGAGTCCTTGACCGACTTCGCCCGCCGCGTACGCGCCGCGGTCCAGGCCGCCGGCTACCCGCAGGTCGATCATGTCGAGATCTTCGGACGCCCGGTCGCGGTCGGAGCGCACAGCCGAAACTTCGTCCTGTGCCCCGGCGATGCCTATGACCGCTCGCCGTGCGGGACGGGCACGAGCGCGAAGCTCGCTTGTCTTGCGGCCGATGGCGTGCTCGCCGAGGGCGAGCCGTGGGTGCAGGAGAGTCTGATCGGCAGCACCTTCGTCGGGCGCTATCGATGGAGCGACCGCGGGCGCGGGGAGATCGTGCCCACCATCCGCGGACGCGCTTACATCACGGGTGAGAGCGTGCTGCGTCTCGATCCCGAGGATCCTTTCTGCTGGGGAATCCGGGCATGAGCGCCTTCACCCGCGCGGCCCCAGCCGCCCGCGCACCCCATCCCACCATCCGGCCGCCACCGCGGCGACCTTGCGGCCTTTCATGCGCTCGTACAGCAGGATGCGCTTGCAGGTGCGGATGCGCCGCCCCAGGCTCTTGAGGGCCCACGATCCGTAGGCGTAGCGGCCGTACTCGCGCAGCATGACGGTGTCGTTGCGCGCGATGTAGTAGCGCCGGTCCGGGGAGTGATTGGTGGTCCACTTGGCTATACCGAGCCACTCGTGCCGCGAGGGTGCGCCGATGGCGTGCCCCATCAAGGCGTCACGGGTCTTGATGACCCGATAGCCCTGCGATCGCGCCCTGAAGCAATATTCCGTATCGACGTAGTCGATGAAGAACTCCTCGCGAAACGGGCCGATGGCCGCGTGCGTGTCGAGCGAGAGCAGCGATCCTGACGTGATGACGGACTCGACCTCCTCCCAGCGCTCGGCGCGCGGGCAGCCGGCCGATCCGGGCGCAAGGCGCGCCGGCGCATCGCGCTCGGGCACATCGTCGAAGCCCGCTCCGAGCACGGCCAGGCGGTCGGGATCCGGAAACCCCGCGCGCACCTCGATGAGGGTGTCGAGCATGCCGGCGTGCAGGACGCTGTCTTGATCGAGCAGCAGCGCCCAGGCAAAGCCCAGCTCTTGGGCTCTCTGCAGCCCGAGGTTGAGGGCGCGTGCGACGCCGAGATTGCTGCGATTGGCGATCAGCGCCACCCGCGATCGCGCTGCGATGCCCTCGAGCAGCGCTTCAGACTGCGCGCCGGAGCCATTGTCCACGATCACCAGGGCGCCGGCCTGCGCCAGGATGGCGTCCACCCGCACCGCCAATTCAGGATCCGGATGATAGCTCACCAGGATCGCGCAGACCTCCCCGCCGCCCGCGGGTCCGGCGCGCCTGCTGCCTGGCATCTGAACGCTTGCCGCCATTGAGAGCTCGCCGCTGCCTGAGAGATCGCCGCCGCCTCAAGCTCGCAGCCGCACGCTGGTGCGGGGCGGGGCGCCGCACGCATAATATCGCCCGGGCTCTCAAAGGACATCCATGGCCGATGATGACACTCGTGCGCCGGGCGCGGGCGCACCGCGCGTGAGCGGCGCGCGCCTGTGGTCGCGCCTGATGGCGATGGCCGAGATCGGCGCAGCCGCGCACGGCGGCTGCAACCGCCAGGCGCTCACGGATCGGGACTTCGAGGGCCGCGAGCTCTTTGCGCGCTGGGCCGCGGCCGCCGGCTGCGCGCTGCGCGTCGACGCGATCGGCAATCTGTTCGCGCGCCGCGCCGGGCGCGAGGACTCCCTCCCCGTGGTGATGACCGGGAGCCATCTGGACACGCAGCCCACGGGAGGCAAGTTCGACGGCGTGTACGGTGTGCTCGCGGGGCTCGAGGTGATCGAATCGCTGAACGATCGCTCCATCAGCACCTTGCGACCGCTCGAGGTGGCGGTGTGGTGCAACGAGGAGGGATGCCGCTTTCCCGCCGCCATGATGGGCTCGGCGGTGTGGTCGGGCCGCATGCCGCTCGCCGACGCCTACGCCCTCACGGATCGGGACGGGCTCAGCGTTCGCGAGGAGCTCGAGCGCGCGGGCATCGCGCCGTCCGCGGGGCTCGCCCGGCAGCCGGTGCGGGCCGCCTTCGAGGTGCATATCGAGCAAGGCCCGGTGCTCGAGCAGCGGGCCAAGACCATCGGCATCGTCACCGGCGTGCAGAACATGAGCCGCCACGAGGTCGTGGTCGAAGGACAGGAAGCGCATGCGGGTCCGACCCCCATGCACCTGCGGCGCGATCCGGTGCGCGTGCTCGCGGATGTGCTGCCGGCATTCTACGCCGCCGCCGCCGGGCGAGGTCCGGAGGCGCGCCTGACGGTCGCCGTGATCGAGACGCGGCCGAGCTCGCCCAATACCGTGCCGGGGTTTCTGCGGTTCTTCGTCGATCTGCGTCACCCCGACGATGCGCAGTACCGGGCATTGCGCGAACAGGTCGAGGGCGAGCTGCGCGCGGCGCTCGCGCGCCACGCGCTCGCCGGCCACATCCGCTGCGTGTGGCAGGCGCCGGGGGTCAAGTTCGATGCCGATTGCGTGGCCGCCGTGCGGCGCGCGGCGGCGGCTCTCGACTGCGACGCCATCGAGATGGTGAGCGGCGCGGGGCACGATTCAGTGAACGTGGCCGCGGTGGTGCCGACCTCGATGATCTTCGTGCCGTGTGCCGGGGGCTTGAGCCACAACGAGGCGGAGAGCGCATCGCCTTCGGATCTGGAGTCGGGCGCGAACGTGCTGATGCATGCGATGCTCGAGCTCGCCGGCCAAAAGTAAGCTGATCGATCGAGAAACAACAGGGAGAGCTTCATGCTCAAGTCGGGAATCGCGGCCGTCTCGGTCGCGCTGCTGAGCGTCGCTGCGCATGCCGAGACCGCGCCGGCCGCTGCGGCCGCAATCATCGCCTTGCATTGCGGGCATCTGATCGACACGGTCGCGGGTACCGTGCTCGGGGCGACCACGGTCGTGGTGGAGGGCAAGCGCGTGCGCGAGGTGACGAGCGGGGCGAGCTCCCCGCCGGGCGCAACCACCATCGATCTGACCGATCAGACCTGCCTGCCGGGTCTCATCGACAGCCACACGCACCTCACCATGCAGACCAGTCCGACGGAGTACGTCGATCAGTTTCACTGGAACGTCGCCGACTACGCCGTGCGCTCGACCGTCTATGCACGGCGCACCCTGCTCGCCGGGTTCACCACGGTGCGCAACGTCGGCGACCGCTGGAACGAGTCGGTGGCGCTGCGCAATGCCATCAACGCGGGCGTGCTGCCGGGCCCGCGCATCTTCACCGCCGGCGTGCCCATCGGCTCGACCGGGGGCCATGCGGATCCGACCGATGGATACCGGGCGGATCTCGCCGGCGACCCGGGCCCCGCGAGGGGCATCATCAACAGCCCGGAAGATGCGGTCAAAGCGGTGCGCGAGCACTACAAGGTGGGCGACGATCTGATCAAGATCATGCCGTCGGGCGGCGTGCTCGACGAGAGCGCGAGCGGCGACAATCCGCAGCTCACGCTCGATGAGATCCGTGCCGTGGTCGCGACGGCGCATGACTATGGGTTCACGGTGGCCGCGCATGCGCACGGCGCCGAAGCCATTCGCCGCGCGGTGCTCGGCGGCGTCGATTCGATCGAGCACGGCACCTACATGGATGCCGAGGACATGAAGCTCATGGTGGAGCGCGGCACCTGGTACGTGCCCACCATCATCGCGGGCGACTTCGTCGCGCGCCAGTCGAAGGTGCCCGGATACTATCCGCCGCAGGTGGCCGCCAAGGCCGCCGCCATCGGCCCCTTGATTCTCGCGACCGCGGGACGAGCCTACCGCGCGCACGTCAAGATCGCGTTTGGCACCGATGCCGCCGTGTATCCGCACGGCCAGAACGCTCATGAGTTCGAATTGATGGTGCAAGCCGGCATGCCGGCGATGTTCGCCCTGCAGGCAGCCACCGTGAACGCGGCGCAGCTCTTGAAGCACGACCGGGACCTGGGCTCGCTCAGCGCAGGCAAGCTGGCCGATGTGGTCGCCGTACCCGGCGATCCGATTGCGGACATCAGCCTGATGCGCCGGGTGAGCTTCGTCATGAAGGACGGCGTCGTTTACAAGCGCAACGGCAGCGCCGTCGAGTAGCTGCGCACCGC
>DATJSL010000006.1:0-24243 GCA_035504115.1 Steroidobacteraceae bacterium
TGTCGCCCTAGAAGAGCTCGCCGTCGCCGCCTTGCTCGGGCAATTTCTGCCAGGCACCGTAAGCCGAATTCCAGACACCGTTCGCCTTCCAGCGGTGCAAATTTCCAAGACCATGGGCGCGAATGTGCTGCGCCGTAAAGCGCGACACGATGGCAACCGCCAACCTCAGACGGGTGGTGCCCCCGGCCCGGATCGAACGGGCACTCCCTTGCGGGAAACGGATTTTAAGTCCGTTGCGTCTACCGATTCCGCCACGGGGGCGCTTGCGCTGGAACGATTAGAACGTTACCCGCTCGGGCGCCGGGAAGCACCAGATATCGAGCGGCGCGGTGCGCCCGCGCAGCTCGAATTGCGGCAGCTGCAGAAATGCGATGGGCGTCGAGTCGTGGCCGTTCGCCGTGCGCGCCGCCGCGAGCGCCGCGGCCACGGTGCACGACAGGAGCAGCTCCCCTGCCCGGGCCCGGCCGCACAGCCGCGCGGCCACGTTCACCGTGTCGCCGACCAGCGTGGTGCGCTTGTAGCCCGGCGGCCCGAGGGTTCCCAGCGCGACCTCACCGAGGTGCAGTCCGATTCCCACACCGGTCTCGATCGACAGGTCCGCGCGCCAGCGCGCCGCGACCTCGGCGAACTGCTGCAATATGGCACGGCCGGCGCCGACCGCCTCTGCCGCCCCGTCGCTGACTGCGCCCAGGCCGAAACCGGCCATCATGCCGTCCCCGGCCATGTGAAACACCTGTCCGCCGTGCAGCAGCGTCGCCGCCGCCAGCACGCCGAAGAACTCATCGAGCAGCGGCACGATCCGCGCCGGCGCAAGCCGCTCGGCGAGCGCCGTATAGCCGCGCAGATCGGCAAATAGAACAGTCCCACGGGTGGTCTTCGTCATGCGCGGTCGTGCAACTCGCGTGACCGTCATCGCCGAGGTTGCCCGCACTTTAGGTGGACCGCGCAACCCTCAGCCCTCGATCTCCGGCATCCCCTTGTCCTCGACACGTCACCCGCGACCCCTGCGCATGATTATGCGCCTTGTATACAAGTATGCACCAACGGGCGGGCTCGCGCTGCCACAAAGACTCCGCGACCGCGCCGATTCAGGGGCGCCCGCCCATGATGCATGACGATTGCCCTAGCGCTTCGGGATTTCCAGCCCGCGCGCCACCGCCGGACGCGCGAGGAACTCCCGCAGGGCACGGCCGACGTGCGCGAATTGGCCGAAGCCCACCAGATCGCCCGCGCCGTAGAAGCCGATGAGGTTATTGATCCACGGAAATGTTGCAATATCTGCGACGGTGTACGCCTCTCCCACGAGCCAGGAACGATCCGCGAGGCGCTGATCGAGGACCTTGAGCAGGCGATGCGCCTCGGCGGCGTAGCGGTCCCGCGGGCGCTTGTCCTCGTAGTCCTTGCCCGCGAACTTGTGAAAGAAGCCCACCTGTCCGAACATCGGGCCCACCGCGCTCATCTGGAACATGAGCCATTCGAGCGTCTCGTAGCGGCCGGCGGCATCCTTGGGAATGAGCGAGCCGCTCTTGTCGGCCAGATAGATGAGGATCGCACCGGACTCGAACAGCGGCAGAGGACGGCCCCCGGGCCCGTTCGGGTCGATGATCGCCGGAATCTTGTTGTTGGGATTGAGCGAGAGAAACTCCGGCGACAGCTGATCATTGCTCTCGAATCGCACCAAGTGCGGCTCGTACGGCAGCCCCGTCTCCTCGAGCATGATGGACACCTTCACGCCGTTCGGCGTCGGCAACGAATAGAGCTGAATGCGATCCGGATGCCGCGCCGGCCATTTCCGGGTGATCGGGAAGCTATCGAGTGGACTCATGGCGCTCCTTGAGAAAGGGCGCATTATGCGCCACACCCGCCATGACCCGGTATGCGCCCTAGCCCCGGAATGCGCCATGGCCGGCGCCCCGGCCAGGGGAATGCCCCGCAGCCGGGGCGGGCGTGCCGAGTCGGCAAAGTCCTACGGTGGGATGCGCGCGGATGCAGTTAGCGCCCGCCGCCCCGTTGTCCAGTATCGAAGCTCCTCTCGCGCAGCTTCACCCGGAGAGCGAATGCCGTGCAGGTCGAGCAGATTCTCCGCATCTCACGCGTGGTCTCGGACCTCGATCGCGCCGTGCAGTTCTACTCGGCGCTCGGGTTCACATCGATCGCGCGCGGACCGGCCGAGGCACAAGAGCTGCTCGCGCTGGGCGCACCGCGGGCGGGAGCGCTCGAGGCGGTCATGCGCCTCGGAGCGCAGGAGCTGGCGCTCGTGCGGTTCGCCGCGCCGGGTCGAGCACCCCCCGAGGACAGCCGCAGCAACGACCTGTGGTTTCAGCACCTGGCCATCGTGGTGAGCGACATGCAGGCGGCCCATGCGGCACTCGCCTCGCAGCGAGGCTGGCGGCCGATCGGCAGCGGCGGGCCGCAGAGACTCCCTCCCGAGAATGGCGGCGTGCAGGCGTTCAAGTTCCGCGACCCCGACGACCACCCCCTCGAGCTGCTTTGGTTTCCGCCCGGCCAGGGGCGGCCCGTCTGGCACGAGCATCGGCTGGCGGCGCCCCCGGCGCGGCCCGCGGGACCGTTTCTCGGCATCGACCACAGCGCGCTGGCGGTGAGCTCGGCGGCGCACAGTGTCGCGTTCTACGAATCGCTCGGCATGCATCCGGGCGCGCGATCCCTGAACGAGGGGCCGGTTCAATCTCATCTGGACGGGCTTGACTGCGCGCGCGTGCAAGTGACGGCGCTGCGCCCGCCCTCGACGCGCGGTCCGGGCATCGAGCTGCTCGCTTACCAGCCCCCCGGGCGGCCCGCGGCGTTCGGCGTCACCGATCTGACTTGCGACTGGATCACACTGGCCGTGGCGCCTTCCCCGCAGCAGCGCGCGCGCAGCGCAGAGCGCGATGCGGCGCGCTCGATCGAGGCTCGTGCAATGCTCGATCCCGACGGACATCGCCTGGTGCTCATCGATGCGATGTCGGCCGGCCGAGGTCGGGAGCGATGATATGGGCGGCGCCGAACGGCGGCGCCCCGCCGAGCGGCGGCGCCTCGCCGAGCGGCGGGATATGCGCGCCCAGCATGATCAGACCGAGGCCGCCCACGAGGCCGAAATTCTTGAGGAAGTCCCAGAAATGCTGAAGTCCTTCGCCTTCCTTGAAGCGCCAGAAGTCGGGAAATCTCCAGAACTGGTGAAACAACACCGCGGTGATGACGCAAAAGCCGGCCAGGATGAAGGCGGCGAAGCGCTCATGCCACCCGGTGACGACGCACGCCGGCGCCGCCAGCTCGACCCCGATCGAGGCAATCAGCATCGCGCGCGGCCACGGCATGGAGCCCGCCTGGCGCATCGCCGCGGACCAGTTGAGAATCTTGTCGAGTGCGCTGAAGGGAAACAGCACCACCAGGCAGATGCGCAGCGCGAGCGGCGCGTAATCGTTGATGAAGCTCACGGCGCATTGGCCTCCTCGTCGCACCCGCGATGGGCGGCCTTCGAGAGTAGCGGAGCAAGGCCATGACCGAAAGCATGAGTCGGCGTCCGCAGGTCGGCTACTGGCATCTGTGGACCGACGCCGAGGGCATCACGCATCAGACACGCTGTCAGCTCACGAGCTTCGAGGTGGCGCGCATCGGCGCCGCGGCTCCGCAATGGAACAATCGGCAGCCGACGCTCCCCTGCACCGTGGTGTTCACCGAGCAGCCCGTCGGATGGGTAGGGGACTGGCACGAGAATCCCGCGCCGCAATGGATCATCGTGCTCAGCGGGCGCTGGTGGATCGAATCGATGGACGGTACGCGCATCGAGCAGGGGCCGGGCGAGTTCTCGCTGGGCGAGGACCAGGGATCGATCTTGATGCAGGGCCGCAAGGGACACCGCTCCGGGACGATCGGCAGCGAGCCGGCACGGCTGATGACCGTGCAGCTGCACACGGCGCCGACCCGGGCGCCCTGCCACGTGCGCTAGCGGCCATGCAAGGCATCGAGATTCACGATCCCCGCTTTCGCAGCTACGTGCTGCCGAATGCGCCGCTGGTCAAGCTCGCCGAGGGGTTCGCCTGGCTCGAGGGGCCGGTCTGGTTTGCGGATCATGAGACCTTGATCGTGAGCGATCTTCCCAACGACCGCCTCCTGCGCTGGAGCGCCGAGAGAGAGGGCGCCGACGGCATCATGTCGGTCTTGCGCCAGCCATCGCACTTCACCAACGGCAATACCCGCGACACCGCGGGGCGCCTGGTCAGCTGCTCGCACCGGCAGCGATGCATCACGCGCACGGAGTGGGACGGGCGGCTCACCGTGCTCGCGGACCGCTATCGCGGCAAGCGTCTCAACTCCCCGAACGATGTCGTCTGCCGCTCGGACGGCAGCATCTGGTTCACCGACCCGCCCTATGGGATCAACACCGATTACGAGGGCGGCAAGCAACAGGCGGAGCTGCCGCCCTCCGTTTACCGCCTGGACGGGACGAGCGGCGAGCTGCGCCTGGTGGCCGACGATTTCGAGGGACCGAACGGCCTCGCCTTCTCGCCGGATGAGAGCGTGCTGTACATCGCCGAGAGCGGGCGCCAGTTCGACGCGAATCCGACGCAGCACATCCGCGAATTGCGCGTGAGCGACGGCGAGCGCCTGAGCGGCGGGCGCGTGTTTCACAAGGTCGCTCCCGGGTTCACGGACGGCTTGCGCGTCGATGTCGACGGCAATCTCTGGTCGAGCGCCGCCGACGGCGTGCATTGCATCTCGCCGCAGGGCATCCTGCTCGGCAAGATTCTCGTGCCTCATGTCGTATCGAATCTCACCTTCGGCGGCCGTCATCGCAGCCGCCTGTTCATCTGCGCCTCGCATACGCTGTACGCGATCTACACCAACCAGCGCGGAGCCTCGCGTCCATGAACGGCTTGGCCGCATGCGCTGCGTCCGCTTCATCCACCGCTCCAAGGAGACTCCCATGTCGACGGCACCCCCGCTTCCCGCGCAACGCATCCTGGCCGGACAAAAGGCACTGGTGACCGGAGCGAACTCCGGCATCGGCCGGGGCGTCGCGATCGCGCTCGGCGAGGCGGGCGCCGACGTCATCGTCAACTACGTCACCGGTGAGGACGCCGCCGCTGCCGTGGTCGAGCAGATCCGCAAGTCGGGCGCCGACGCACAGGCGATCAAGGCCGACGTATCCTCGGAGAGCGAGGTGGCCGCAATGTTCGCCGAGATGATGAAGCGCTTCGGCACCATCGACATCCTGGTCAACAACGCCGGGCTGCAGCGCGACTCGGCGTTCGCCGCCATGAGCATGGCGCAATGGAACACCGTGCTCAGCGTCAATCTGACCGGCCAGTTCCTGTGCTCGCGCCAGGCGGTTGCCGAATTCATGCGCCGCGGCGTGGTGCCGAGCGTCTCGTGCGCCGCCGGCAAGATCATCTGCATGAGCTCGGTGCATCAGCAGATTCCCTGGGCCGGGCATGCGAACTACGCGACCTCCAAGGGCGGCATCAAGCTGCTGATGGAGAGCATGGCGCAAGAATTCGCGCCGCATCGCATCCGCGTGAACGCCATCGCTCCCGGCGCCATCCGCACGCCCATCAACAAGAGCGCCTGGGATACCAAGGAGGCCTATGACTCCTTGATGACGCTCATTCCCTACGGCCGTATCGGCGAGCCCGAGGACGTCGCGCGCGCCGCGGTGTGGCTTGCCTCCGATCACTCGGATTATGTGGTCGGCAGCACCCTGTACATCGACGGCGGCATGACCTTGTATCCCGGCTTTGCGACCGGCGGCTGAAGTGGCCGACGCGCACTATGACCTGATCGTGATCGGCAGCGGTCCGGGCGGCGCCTCGCTGGCGCACAAGCTCGCGCCGAGCGGGCGGCGGATATTGCTCCTCGAGCGCGGCGGATACTTGCCGCGCTCGCGCCAGAACTGGGACTCGCAGGCCGTGTTCGTGGACGGCATCTATCAGGCGCCCGAAATCTGGCATGGCGCCGATGGACGCGAGTTTCATCCGGGCCTTCATTATTATGTCGGCGGCAATTCCAAGGTGTACGGCGCGGCGCTTTTGCGCATGCGTGAGCGCGACTTCGGCGAGATTCGCCATCACGACGGCATCTCGCCCGCCTGGCCGCTCCCCTACCAGGCGTTCGAGCCCTACTACGCCGAGGCGGAGCGGCTATATCACGTGCACGGCGCGCGGGGCGAGGACCCGCACGAGCCTGCTTCGAGCGCCCCCTTTCCCTACCCGCCGGTCTCGCACGAGCCCGCCATCCAGGCGCTCAGCGCCCGGCTGGAGCGCCAGGGCCTGCATCCTTTTCACCTGCCGCTCGGCATCTTGCTCGACGAGCGTGACGGCAAGGCGACTCCCACCAGCATCTGCATTCGCTGCGACACCTTCGACGGCTTCCCCTGTCCGTTGAACGGCAAGGCGGACGCCCAGGTGATCTGCGTGGACCCGGCGCTCGCGGCGCATCCGAACCTCACGCTGCTGACGCACGCCTACGTCTCGAAGCTTGAGACCGACCCGGCCGGGCGGCGCATCACGGGCGTCGAGGTGCGGCGCGATGGACGGCACGAGCAGTACTCGGCCGACATCGTGGTGGTCGCCTGCGGTGCGCTCTCCTCCGCGCTGCTCCTGCTGCGCTCGGCGAACGCGGCACACCCTGCCGGGCTCGCCAACGGCTCCGGCCAGGTGGGGCGCAACTACATGCGGCACAACCAGTCCATCCTCATGGCGCTCATGCGCGAGCCCAACGACACGGTGTTCCAGAAAACCCTCGCCGTCAGCGACTTTTATTTCGATGGCGGCGATTGGCCGTATCCGCTCGGCCTGATCCAGATGTGCGCGAGCTCGCACGGCGCGCAGGTACGCGGCGAGGCGCTCCCCGCCTGGCTCGAGTGGCTCCCCAAGGCGCCCTTCAGCGGGCTGGCGCGCCACTCGATGGACTTCTGGCTGTCGAGCGAGGATCTGCCGCGCCCCGAGAATCGCATTTACTACCAGGGCGAGCGCGTGATCCTCGATCTGCAGGAGAACAACATGGAAGCGCACCGCCGGCTGAAGAAAAAGCTCGAGCACATGCTGCAAGAGGCGGGTGCACACCCGATGCTGCTCGAGCGCAGCCTCTATCTCGGCAAGCGGATTCCCATCGGCGGAACGGCCCATCAGGCCGGCACGGCCCGCTTCGGGCCCGATCCGGCGAGCTCCGTGCTCGACTTGAATTGCAAGGCGCACGAGCTCGACAACCTGTACCTGACGGACGCGAGCTTCTTTCCGTCGATCGGCGCGGTGAATCCGACCTTGACGATCATTGCCAACGCGCTGCGCGTGGCGCAGATCATCGGCGGGCGCCTGGGCGCGTAGCGGCCTGTCGGCGCCGTCCTACACCGACATGGGGGGAGCTCCGACGGAACCCGGTGTCGCGCTCCTGCAACGTAGCGGCGCACTCACGGAGAATACCCAGCGTGCATCGCTCCTGGCGCCTCGGCGCCTCAAGTGGCCGCAAGCTTCGGCGGCGCGCGCGATGCGCCGCCCTGGTGACGGCTGCGCCGTTGCTCGCTTCTTGCCGCGCCGCGGGTGTTCTCGATCCGCACGGACCGATCTCGGCCGCGGAGCGGCTCATTCTCATCAATTCCACCGCCATCATGCTGGTGGTCGTGGTCCCGGTCATCCTGCTCACTCTCGGTTTTGCCTGGTGGTATCGGGCTTCGAACTCCCGCGCCGCCTACGAGCCGGGTTGGGTGTACTCGGGTCAGATCGAGATGGTGATATGGGCGATACCGGCGATGGTGGTGATTCTGCTCGCGGGGGTCGGCTGGACCGGCTCGCATCAGCTCGACCCGGCGCAGAAGCTTGCGTCGGAGGCGAAGCCGCTGCGCATTCAGGGCGTCTCGCTCGATTGGAAGTGGCTCTTCATCTATCCGGACCAGGGCATCGCCACGGTCAATCAGCTGGTGATTCCGGCCGGCACCCCGATCGAGTTTCTGCTGAGCTCGGGCAGCGTCATGGACGCCTTCTTCGTGCCGCAGCTCGGCAGCCAGATCTACACCATGCCCGGCATGAGCGTGCGCCTGAATCTGATGGCGCAGAGCGCCGGGGAGTACCCCGGCTTCTCCTCGCAGTTCAGCGGCGATGGCTTCTCCGACATGCGCTTCATGGTGCATGCGCTGAGCGCCGCACAGTTCTCGGGCTGGCTCGAGCGCAGCCGCGGCTCGGGCGCGGCGCTCGATACCGGCAGCTTCGCAGGCCTCGCCGCACCTGGCACCGCGCCGGCCGGCGTCTACGGCAGCGTGGCGCCGCATCTGTATGAGTGGATCGTCGACACCACCGCCGGCCTGCCGGCGCAGCGCGAGGCCCCCTGAACGTGTTCGGCAAGCTCACCTGGCAGGCGATTCCCTTCGACCAGCCCATCCCCATGGCGGCCTCGCTGTTCGTGACCGTCGGCATCTTCAGCGTCCTCGGGCTGGTCACGTGGAAGGGCTGGTGGCCGTATCTGTGGCGCGAGTGGCTGACCAGCGTCGACCACAAGCGCATCGGCGTGATGTACGTGGTGCTCGCGCTCGTGCTGCTGCTGCGCGGCTTCATCGATGCCATCATGATGCGCTCGCAGCAGGCGGTCGCCGCGGGCGGGGCGCAAGGGTATCTGCCGCCCGAGCATTACGACCAGATCTTCTCGGCGCACGGCACCATCATGATCTTCTTCATGGCGATGCCGCTGATGATCGGGCTCATGAACTTCGTGGTGCCGCTGCAGATAGGCGCGCGCGACGTGGCGTTCCCGGTGCTCAACGCCATCAGCCTGTGGTTGACGGCGACCGGGGCGCTGCTCGTGAACGTGTCGCTGGTGGTGGGCAATTTCGCGCGCACCGGCTGGCTCGCCTATCCGCCGCTGTCGGAGCTGAGATTCTCACCCGATGTCGGCGTCGACTATTATCTGTGGGCCCTGCAGATTTCCGGCGTCGGCACCCTGCTCGCCGGCATCAACATGGTGACCACCATCTTGAAGCTGCGCGCGCCCGGAATGAGCTACATGCGCATGCCCGTGTTCTGCTGGACCGCGCTGTGCTCGAACATGCTGATCATTGCCGCCTTTCCGATCCTCACCGCCACCTTCGGCATGCTGCTGCTCGATCGCTACGCGGGCATGCATTTCTTCACCAACGGCGGCGGCGGCAACATGATGCTGTACATCAACCTCATCTGGGCGTGGGGACACCCGGAGGTCTACATCCTGATCTTGCCGGCGTTCGGCGTTTTCTCCGAGGTGATCGCCACCTTCTCGGGCAAGCCGCTGTTCGGCTATCGCTCCATGGTCGGCGCGACGCTGGCGATCTGCGTGCTGTCGTTCACCGTCTGGCTGCATCATTTCTTCACCATGGGCGCGGGCGCCGACGTCAACGCCTTCTTCGGCATCATGTCGATGATCATCGCCGTGCCCACGGGCGTGAAGGTGTTCAACTGGCTGTTCACCCTCTATCGCGGGCGCATCCGCTACGAGCCCCCGGTTCTGTGGGCGATCGGCTTCATGGTCACGTTCGTGATCGGCGGCCTCACGGGGGTGCTGCTCGCGGTGCCGCCGGCGGATTTCGTGCTGCACAACAGCGTCTTTCTGGTCGCGCATTTCCACAACGTCATCATCGGCGGTGTGGTGTTCGGCGGCCTGGCGGGCGTCAATTACTGGTTCCCGAAGGCCTTCGGCTTCACGCTCGACCGGCGCCTGGGCGCGCTGAGCTTCTGGTGCTGGCTGGTGGGCTTCTATGTCGCCTTCATGCCGCTCTACGCGCTCGGGCTGCTCGGCATGACGCGCCGCCTGCAGCACTACGCGGTGCGCGCCTGGCAGCCTTATCTGATCGTGGCGGAAGTGGGCGCTCTCATCATTCTGTGCGGCATCCTCGCCATTATCGCGCAGCTCGTGGTGAGCATCCGCACGCGCGAGCAGCGCAGGGATCTTAGCGGCGATCCCTGGAACGGGCGCACCCTGGAGTGGTCCACGGCCTCGCCGCCCCCGGCGTACAACTTCGCCGTCCTTCCCACGGTCACCTCGCTCGATGCCTTCTGGACGATGAAGGAGTCCGGCGTGCGCGCGCCGGCCGAGCACTATGAGCCGATCGAGGTGCCGGCCAACAGTGCCAACGGATTCATCACCGCCTTCTTCGCCGTGATCACGGGCTTCTCCCTCATCTGGCACATCTGGTGGCTCGCCATTCTCGGCCTGGTGTGCGCCGCCCTCACGCTGATGGCGTTCGGATGGATCGAGCGCCACGAGATCGAGGTATCCGCCGAGGAGCTCGCAGCGGCCGAGCGCGCGCACCTGCGCCCGGAGGTGTCATGAGCGCGCAGGCCGCGGCACTCGATCCTGGGGCGCAGGCTGCAGTGCACGTTCACAGCGGCCCGGCGCCGGTGCGCATCGTCGTCGCCTACGGATTCTGGATATTCCTGCTCTCCGACATCATCCTGTTCTCGGCGCTGTTTGCCAGCTATGCGGTCCTGCACGGGCACACCGCCGGCGGACCCTCGGGACGCGAGCTGTTCGAGCTGCGTCATGTCGGTGTCGAGACCTTGAGCCTGCTGTTCTCAAGCTATACCTGCGGGCTCGCGCTATATGCGGCCGAGCGCCGTCAGCTGCGCGCCTTCTACGTCTGCGCCGCCCTCACCTTCGCGCTCGGGGCCACGTTCCTCGCGCTCGAGCTGCAGGAGTTCGCCGGCCTGATCGCGCGCGGCGCCGGCCCGTCGCGCAGCGCCTTCCTGTCGGCGTTCTTCAGCCTGGTCGGGCTGCACGGCGCGCACGTCACCACGGGTCTGCTGTGGCTCACCTTCCTGGTGGCGCAGATCGCCCATCGCGGCCCGCGCGATTTCGTGCTGCGGCGGCTGCTGTGCTTCAGCCTGTTCTGGCATGCGCTCGACATCATCTGGGTGGCATTGCTCAGTCTCGTCTATCTCATGGGGGCGCGATGACCGAACATTCCCCTCAACCCGCGCACGGCGCGGAACGGCCGCCCGGCGCCGCCGAGGCCGACCGCCCGGGGAGCATACTTCTCTATACCACCGGCCTCGTTTTTGCGCTGCTGCTCACGGGCGCATCGTTCCTGGTGTCCCAGACGCATCTGCTGTGGGGGCCCGGAGTGCCCGCCGGCCTGGCAGTGCTCGCGATCGCACAGATGGGCGTGCACCTCGTGTTCTTCCTGCACATCAGCACCGGTCCCGACAACACCAACAACGTCGTGGCGCTCGCCTTCGGGCTGCTGATCGTCACGCTCATCGTCTCGGGGACGCTGTGGATCATGGCGCACCTCGACGCGAACATGGTGCCGGTGTCGGCGATCATGGAAATGACGCGCTAGGCGTGAGAGATGCGGGCTGCTGCTTTGCCGCGCGGCAAGCCGCAAGCCAATTTAGAACGGATAACTGATGCCGGTGAACACCGCCGCGCCCTCGGTGCCATAGCCGACGTCCACGTAGCCCACGACGTAGGGGCGTGCCAGGCCGCGAAATCCCATGCCGTACACCTTGTGCAGCTGATCGAAGGGCAGCGTGCTGGTGCGGTCGAAGACCCGGCCCACGTCGATGAACGGCGCCAGCTCGATCTGCACCGTGGTGGCGACGGCGTGGAAGGTGGCGACGTTGCGGCGAAACTCGACCGTCGATGAGAAGGAGTCTCGGTCGTAGAAACGGCCGTCGCCGTAGCCGCGCAGCAGCTGATTGCCGCCGATCATCGCGTCGGCGCCGCCGATGCTGCTGAGCGCCCAGAAAGGCACGTCGTGGGCGGTCAGCAGATAGCGCAGCGCCATGTGGGCGGCGATCACGGACTTGTCGGCCACCGGGAAAAATGCACGCCCGTCGAATCCCGCTTCCGAATACATCGAGTCGTTGAGGAAGCCATTGCGGCTCGCCATGCCGCTGTAGGCGACCAGCTCGGCTCCGCTCGAGGGGATGATGATGTCGTCGCGAGTGTCATAGATGAGGGACAGGCGATTCAGCACCTGCTTGTTGGTGTGCTCTCCCAGCACGCTGCCGAACCGAGTCTCGATGGAGGGGACGCTCGACAGGGTTCCCGGCAGCACGTCCACATCCTCGAAGCGCGACGTGTACTGCAGCTGCAGCGCGTGCGTGATGTTGTAGCCCAGCTGCGACTGCAGCAGGTACTCCTGAGCCGTGTAGTTCGTCTGGTCGATTTCGAGCGATTCGTTGCCGATGCCGTAGAACCGCGGCGTGCCGTCCACATTGTAGATGGCGCTGCCGTTGAACGACCACGGACCCTGCCGCGTGCGCCCCACCTGGTACTCGCCGTCGAATCCGCGCTCGACGCGCTGCTGGATGTTGGTCACGACCGACCATTGCTCGTCCTGGGAATCGTAGCTGTAGATGCGCCCGTGCACGCCCCAGCCGAAGTAGGGATTGTGAATGAGATCGGGCGCGATGATCTTGCGGATGTCATCCTGCTCGTCGGTCACCAGGATGGTCGGAATGATGCCGACGGTCGTGCCGCCATTCGGATCGGAGGCAATCTCCGGTACCGGAAGGAACGGGGCGGTCTTCGGATCGAGCCAGCGCGTGAAGTGCCAGTACCAGGGCCTCGCCTCGGCGGGCTTTTTCTTCGCCGCGGGCGCACCCGCGGGCGGACCTTGTTGCTTGGTCGGGACGTTCGGCGCCGTCGGCCCCGGCTGGCCGGGCGGCGGCGGCGGAATGGGCGGCGCGGGCGGCACGATCTGAGCGGTCAGCGCACCATTCAGCGGAGGCGGCAAATCCGCGGCGCCGACCCCGGCGGCCGCGAGCAGCGCGCACAGCGCGGCGCATCGGCAGGCCCGCGGGGGCCGCGCCGGCGGGCGCCGCATCGTCATGCGCCGCGCCGTGCGAAGCATCCCAACAGCCGATCGATATCCCTCGTGGTCAAATTGCCCATGGTGGAGATGCGAAACAGGGTCGTCGACAGATTGTTCTGCCCTGCGTAGATCACGAATCCCTCGGCCTTCAAGGCGTCATGCAGCGCGTGATACGTGAGACCCTGAGGCAATCGGTAGGCGCGCAATACCACCGAAGACTCGCCCGCCGAAATCGCAGCTTCGATCCCGCACGCGGCAAGGCCCGCCCGGACTTGCTCGGCGAGAGCCGCGTAACGCCGATGACGGGCCTCCCTGCCGCCCTCATCGGCAAATTCTCGCAATGCTTCGACCAGCCCATAGTACGCATGGACGGCGGGCGTGAACGGCGTGCCGCGCTCATCCTGCAAGCGCGCGAGCCGGCCGAGGTCGAGATAATACGTGCGTGCCGCGGCGCGCGCCAGCGCCGCGCGGCGCGCAATGACGAAAGACACGCCCGGCACCCCGTGCAGGCACTTGTTGGCGGTCCCGGCCACCGCGTCAAGGCTCGCGTCGGCGAAATCGATGGCTTCGGCCCCAAAACTGCTCACGCCATCGACCATGAGCCCGATGCCGCGTGCGCGGCAGAGCTCCCCGACGGCCCGCAGATCATTGAGCCGCCCGGTCGTGGTCTCGTGATGCACGAGGGCCGCATGGCTGAAGCGCGGCTCGGCGCCGTCCAGGCGCGCCGCCAGCGCCCCGAGATCAGGCGCCCGCATCCAGTCTCCCTGCACGCGCTCGTGCGCGATGCGGTACTGGGCGCATATCTGTGCGATGCGTTCGCCATAGACCCCATTGTCGATGACCAGGAGGCGGCCGTCCGAGGGCACCAGCGAGCACACCATCGACTCGACCGCCCCGGTGCCCGAGGCGGTGATCAGCACCGCGTTCCATTCGGCAGGGTCGAGCGCATGCACCGCCAGCAGCCGGCGGCGCGCCTCGTCCTGCAGGTCGAAGAACTCGCTCTCGCGATGACACAGATCCGGCTGCAACAGACTGCGCCGGACGCGCTCGGTCAGCGTCACCGGGCCGGGATTGAGCAACAGCATCAGCGGGCTCCGCGCCGGGCGCCGATATGAGCCATCAGCCGCATCTTCACATCGACGGGCGAGATCGAGGGCCGCGGCAAGTCCCCGGGCGTGCCGGCGCGGATGCGCAGGCGTGCGAAACGCGCTGCGCTCGAGCGCGGCTGCTCCAGCCAGTCGACGATATCGGCAAGCTCATCGCTCTCGAGCGCTTGCGCATAGCCGCAGGCGGCGGCCACGCCGGCAAAGGAGATCCGCGGCGACACGGTGGCTTGGCCGCCGGTCGACTCGTGTGCTCCGTTGTCGAGCAGAAGATGGCGGAAGTTCGGCGCGGCGTAGGCTCCGGCCGTCGCGATCGCTCCCATCCTCATGAGTGCCGCCCCGTCGCCGTCGAGCGCCAGCACGTCGAGATCGGGCCGGGCCAGCGCGAGGCCGAGCGCGAGAGGCACCACGCATCCCATCGAGCCGACCATGTAGAGCTGATTCGGCCGATCGGCGACCGCGTAGAGCTCGCGCCCGCAATAGCCGGTCGTGGCGAGCACCACGGTCGAGGCCGCAGGCGTGTGTGCGACCACCGCGCGCAACGCCTCCTGCCTCGAGGGCCGGGTCGTGCCGCAGTCCCCGCCGCGCCTCACCGGCCGTGCGTCGGGCGCGCGCCCGTTGATCGGCCGGGGGCGCTCGAGCGTGCCGGGGGCGACACTCGCCTTTTGCATGAGCAACGCGTAGGGAAGTCCGGTCTCATCCATGTGCGCCGTCGCACGATCGAGCGCCGCGGCGAGCTGGTCGGCCTCGGTGGGAAAGAGCTCCCAGCGGATTTGCATCGACTCGAGCAGCGAGGGCGTGATCGATCCCATCAGCGCGTGTTGCGGCTCGTCCGCCACGCCCGGCTGACCGCGCCAGGTGACGATGAGCAACAGCGGCAGCCGAAACGTCCAGCAGAGCGAGGTCAAGGGGCTGACGGCGTTGCCGAGTCCGGAGTTCTGCATCATGGCGATGCCGCGGCGGTGAGCCGTGCCGCCGCGCTCGCCCGCCAGGGCGATTCCCGCGATGAGGGCCACCGCGTCGCCCTCGTTCGCCATCGACACATACTCGAGCTCATCTGCCTGCAGCACGTGGTTGATGAACGGCGTCAGGAACGAGCACGGCACACCGGCGTACCATCGAAACCCCCGGTCACGCGCCGCCTCGACGAACTGGCGGGCCTCGATCACGGGGAATCGGCGTCCGGCGCGGCGCGGGGCGCGAGGCCCGGCTCCGTGCCGAGCTGCGACAGGGCGTGCGCAAAATCCACCGCCCGGCGCAGATCCTCGAGATCGTTCACGCCGCGCCAGTGGCCGTGCACGTACAGCACCTCGATCGCGGCGCCGTCCGCGATCAGCGCATTGAGCAGCGCAGGCATGTCGAGCCGGTCGAAGTCCGGCATTGCGCGCAGCCGGCCGAGCACATCCTTGAATCGCGGCAGCGCACGCCTCGCCACCCTGAGCAGTCCGATCCATTGTCCTTGCGCCGCGCCGCGAGGCGATTGCAGCTCGCGGGCACTCGGGTCGGCCTTGCTGGCGACATGCTCGAGCCGCACCTGTGTGCCGAACAGGCCGCGGTCATCTGCGCGCGAGCAGTACGCCAGGTCGCGTACCGTGCGATCCCCCGGCGCGGCGCCGAGCGAGTCCACCACCACCGCGAACTCGGCATCGCTCTCGAGCAGGTCCCGCAGCACGTAGCTGCGGAACAGGATGTCGCCATAGGAGAGCACCGCGTCCGACTCGAGGGCATCCGCGGCGCAGGCGAGCGAGGCCAGCTCGTCGGTCTCGTGATACCGCTCGTTCACCGCGAGCTTGATGCCGGCCTTGTCGATGGCATCGGCACGGTAGCCGCCGACCACCGTGATGTCGTTGATGTCGTGCTTCTTGAATGCATCGACCAGCCAGCGCAACAGCGGCTTTCCCGCGATCGGCAGCATCACCTTGGGGCGATCGGTGGTGATCGCCTCGAGCCCCCGCCCGCGCGTCGCCGCCAGCACCACCGCCGATCTCGCCGCCCCGGCGGGCGCCAGATAGTGGCGCTCGGCGGCGGCGTACTCATCGGCGTCCTGCAACCGGAAGATCTCCTCCACCGGCACGATCCGATCCTCCACGTGCACCAGCGTCTGGCTGTCGTGGATCTCGCGGGCGACGCTCTGCATCGCCGTGGCGGCCGAACGCAGCAGATGATTGGCCCAGATGACCGTGCTGATGCCGGCCTCGCGAAACACCTGGGTGGGCGTGCTGTAGTAGCGCGTGGGCACGATCACCAGCGGCGAGCGGCGCGCCCACTCGCGCGCGAAGGCGAGTATCTCGTCCGGCTTGGACAGCTTGCTGTGAATGAGTATGGCATCCGCCCCCGCGCGCCGATAGGCTTCCGCCCGGCGCAGCGCCTCCTCCATTCCCCATCCCGCGATCAGCGCCTCGACGCGGGCGACGATCGAGAAATCGGGGTCTCGCTGCGTATCCTTGCCGGCCGCGATCTTGCCCGCGAACTCCTCCACATCGGCGAGGGGCTGGCGCTCGCCGTTCAGGAAGCTGTTGGTCTTGGGGAATTGCTTGTCCTCGATGCACACGCCGGCGATCCCGCGCTGCTCGAGCTTGCGCACCAGGCGGCGCAGATTGTTGAAGTTGCCGTACCCGGTGTCGCCGTCGAGCAAGATCGGCAGGTCGCTCGCATCCGCCATGAACTCGAGCATGTCGACGACCTGCGTCCAGCTGGCCTCGTTGTTGTCGCGCACGCCGAACTGCGCCGAGATCGAGAGCCCCGACGCCCAGATGCCCTTGAAGGCGGCCTCGCGCACGATGCGCGCCGACAGGCCGTTGTGCGCCTCCATCAGGAACTCGAGCTCGGGACTCTCGAGCATGGCGCGCAGTCGCTGCGTGTGCGTCCGGGCCGCGCGGTCCGCGGCGCCCGCCGCGGTCATACGGATCGATGCGTTCATGGCTCTCCTTTACAGTGGCTCGAGCTCGGGCAAGACCTCTCGCTCCGCGCGCAGCACGTCGGCTGGAAAATCGATCTCGATCCACGGCGCCCCGGTCACATCCGCGATCTCGAAGCTCTGGCTGCCCTCGCGAATCAGATCGCGAATCGCCTCCTCGTGCGGCATGTCGCTGGCTCCGCGCTCCACGTAGCCGGCGACCAGCTGCGCGAGACGTCGCGCGCCCCGCTCGTCGAACCGGAAAAATCCCACGGATTCGCCGATGGCGTCATAGCTGAGCTGCGGGTCGAGGCGCTTGCGCAGCTCCACCGGCACGCCTGCGCGCAGGCAAATTTTAACGGGCTCCTCGCCCGCCTCAAAATCGCGGTCCATCAGCAGGCGATTGGCCGGCTGCTCGCCTGCGACCAGGGCGCGCAGAACACGCGCGTGATAGAGCACGTCGGCGTCCATCAACAGCACCTCACCGCCCCCCAGCAACGCCGCAGCGGCGGTGTGCACCGTGAGCACGCTGCCCAGCTCGAATGCCGGATTGAGCACGATCTGCGGGCGCCGCCGCAGGTCGAGGCGCGCAAGCTCCGCCTCGATCAGATCGCTGCGGTAGCCGAGCGCCAGCACCACCTGCTCCACCCCCAGCTGGGCAAGCAAGCGCAGGTGCCGCTCCAGCAGGCTGCGGCCTCCGAAGCGCAACAGACATTTGGGTATTTGCCGGTCCTGCGGCTGCTTGAGCCGCTGGCCGCGGCCCGCGGCGAGAATGATGGCGCGCATCGAGATCCCCTACCGATGAGTGTTCATGGTGTCGCGGCACCATAGCTCGGATGCGCGCGGATTGCTCATGGCCGCGCGGCACGCACGGCGCTGGCACTCGAGCGCTCCGACAGATGCAGATACAAAAGCCCGGGCAAGCCGAGCACGAGCTCGCGGGCGCGCTTCGCCAGCGACAGCGCAACCCCGGTTTCCGCGTGCAGCCCGACGAACGCCGCGAGCAGCGCATAGCCGCCTTCCTGCACGCCGAGCGCGCCGGGGATGGCGAATGCGGCGCCGCGGATCGCCTGCCCCACGCTCTCCAGCAGCAACGCATCGCTCCAGCCGACCGGGGTGCCGAGCAGCTGCAGGATCAGATACACCTCGACCGTGCCCACGAACCATCCGATCAGGCTGAGCGCGAAGCTCGCGCCCACCCTCGCCGTGCGGCCGTAGGTGACCTCCACCGCCGCATCGATCGCCTGCGCGTGGCTCATCCAGGCCGACCAATCGCGCTTGCCCATGAAACGTCCGGCGGCGCGCATCAACTTGCTGAAGAATCCGCGCCGCTGCACGAAATAGAAGCCGGCGATCTGCAGTGCCAGGAACGCGCTGGCGATGAGCGAGGCGCTGCGCAGGATGTTCTGCGACACGTGGCTCGCATGGGCCCCGAGCAGGCTCACACCGATGAGGGCGAAGCCGATCTGCGCGAACGTCTGCAAGGTGGTGCTCACCGTGATCGCGGCAACCGCCTCCTGGATCGGCATGCCGAGCACGGACAGATGGCGCGCCATGAGCACCGGGCCGCCGATCTGCCCGCCGGGCATGAGACTGTTCGCCGACTCGCCGACCCAGCGGGCGAGCAGCGCCTCGCGCAGCCGGCCGCTCGCGCGCTCGGGTGCGAACACGACGCGGATTGCCGCGGCGTCGAGCACCAGCGGCACGAAGTGGTAGAGCGCGACCAGCAGCAGTCCCCATCCGGCGAGCGCCAGGGTGGACAGCACCGCGGGCAGACCCTGCGACGCCAGCACCGCGATGAACATCAGCACTCCCGCCGACAGCAGCCAGCGCGCCGCTCGCGTCATGGCGGCGCGGGGTCGGCCCCCGCAGCCCGTGCCCCGACGGCGGCGGATTCGGCCGTGCGCGCGCCGGCAAAGCGCTTGAACACCTGCCGAAAGCCGAAATACGCGATGGCGTCCTTCATGTTGGAAATGAGGCGCCACCCGCGACGCATCCTCGGGTCGGTGACGTACTCGAAGCTGAGAGCGATGCGCTTCTCTCCCGCTCCGAGCGGCGTGATCCGGTGCCGCAGCTTGTCCCCGTCGAACAACACCAGGCCGCCCGGCGCAATCTGCAGGCGGCCCGGCACCACGGCGGCGCCCGCCTCGCGCGTGTGCAGCTGGTACTCGAGCCGGCAGGACGAGCGGTCGAGAACGCCGAGCAACAGCGTGTAGCGGCGGCCCGCGTAATACGAGGTATCGTAGTGCCAGCCGATGTGATCTCCGCGTCGGGTGTAGTAGTACAGGGCGTAGGCGTGCGGATCCTTGTCCGGCGAGGGCAGCAAGCGCTCCCCGGCAAGCTCGCCGAGCCATTCGATCAGACACGGCAGACGGTAGAGCTCGCCGATCGCCGGGGCGAGACGGTCGATGAGGTGGCGGCTCACGCTTGCGCCCCGCTTGTGGCCCGGCAGGTAGTTGCGGTTGGTGGACCCCTCGGCGTCGATGGCGGCGGCAAGGAGCATTGCCACGATCTCCTCGGGCAGGAAATCGGGCACGTGCAGGAACGCGCCCTGCTCATCGTACTCGCGACGCAGCGCGGCCAGGTCGAGACGCGCGAGACGCGCCGCCAGACGCGCGTGCATCTCGTGCTGCGCGTGCATCTCGTGCTGCGCGGGCGTCCCGTGCGGCGCGGACATCTCGGGCAGCGTCGCCTCGCCGTCGATGGGGTGGGTTGCAGCCATGGGCCGAAGCGGCCTAGCCCGGGTTCTGGATCGACCGCAGCTGCCGGCGCTGCATCACGCGCCGATATTCAAACACCACCCAGACGGCGTACAGCGGCGCGCACAGGGCGGAAGCGATGAGGAGCGGCACCGTACCGTCGCAAAGCGTGGCGAGCGGCAACAGATACAGCACGTCCTCGGTTTCGAAGCCGCCGAGCGAGGCCTGGACCGTGCCGGCCTTGCCGAGCCGCTCCTCGATGCGCATGCGCAGAAAGAAGATGAGCGCAATGGCGCAGCCCGCGAGCGACCCGAGCACGGCCGCCGGCAGCGGCAGCGCGACTGGGGTGCGTGCGCCCACGCCGATTCCGATCGCGACGAAGGCGAGGATGGTGACGATCGCATCGCTCGCCAGATCGTAGATATGGCCGGCGCGGCTGGATTTGCCGCTGATGCGCGCGAGCTCGCCGTCGGAGTGATCGAGAAAGTTGGACACCGCGAACAGGACTGCACCGGCATTCGACCAGCCGTAGGTTCCCGGCACGAACGCGGCCGCTGCGCCCAAGCCGACCAGCAAGCGCGCCGTGGTCAGCTGATTCGGGGTGACCCGACTGTCCTTGAGCCGCCGCACCAAGCAGCGTGCCAGGCGGGCATCCCACGGTCGTTGCACGGCCTCGCTCCTGCAACTGAGGTGATCAAACTCGTTCATGTTTTTCAGTCGAGCGGCGCTCTCTCCTCCAGGCAATCCCGCCATGCCTCGGCGCAATTTTCTCATCAAAATGAAATTGACGACACCCCCAAAACGTCACAAAGCGCGGAAAAGGCGGTAAGATTCGCTCTGTAGCCACTCCCTACAGGCAAAGCGTTGAACTTCGGATTTCTCAGGCTTGGACATTGGGTGGCCACGCATCCGCGCACCATTCTCATCGCTTGGGTCGCGGCGATCGCCCTCGGCGCCTGGGGCGAGCATCAGCTTCCGAATGTGGTCGTCGGCGGCGTTGCCGGCGTGCCCGGCAGCCCTTCGCACGCGGCCAACGAGGCGCTGCGCAAGGACTTCGACAATCCCTTCATCGATCCGCTGATCGTCGCCGTCTCCGCCCCCGGCCTGAGCGTGGACCGCGAACCGTATCTCGGCTGGATCGAGCGGGCCTCGCAGCAGCTGGCTCGGCTGCCCGAGGTGAGGCGTGTGGAGAACTATGCAGCGACCCGCGATCCGCAGCTGCGCTCCGCCGACGGACACGTGACCATGCTCATCGTCGGACTGGCGGCCCGTGCCGAGGCCGGGCAGCAGCACGCCGTCGTCGTGGTCCGCAATGCCGTCGCACCGCTGCGCGCGGCGCTGCTGCGTCTCGACCCGAGGGCGCGTGTCGCGGTCACGGGGGGCCCGGCCGCCGACTACGACGTCAACGCCTGGAGCGCCTCGGGCGGCGATCACGCCGAGAAGAGCGCCTTGCCGCTGACGCTCCTCATCCTGCTGGTGGCCTTCGGCACCGTCGTCGCCGCGGGCCTGCCCTTTCTCATGGGTCTCGCGACCACAACCCTCGCCCTGGGCGCAGCCTTCGTGCTCGCCAAGTTCGTGCCCGTATCGAACTTGCTGAGCAACGTGGTCACCATGGTGGGTCTCGCGATCGGCATCGACTATTCGCTCCTCATGGTGACGCGCTTTCGGGAGAATCAGCCCAACGAGAGCGTCGCCGAACGGGTCGCGGATACGGTCGCACGTGCCGGCCAGACCATCACCTGGTCGGGCGTCACCGTGATGATCGGCTTTCTCGGGCTGCTGTTCAGTCCCATCCTCGAGACTCGCTGCGCCGGCATCGGCGGCGCGATGGTGGTGTGCGTGTCGGTGCTGGCGGCGTTGACGCTTCTTCCCGCGGCGCTGGTATTGCTCGGACCGTACCTGGAGCGCTGGTCGGTGATCCCGCGGCGGATGCGGCTCGGAAATACCACGGCGCTCTGGCACTGGCTCGGCGCATGGGTCATCAAGCATCCCATCAAGACGCTCATCGTGTCCGGCGCATGCATCCTCGCGCTCGGCCTGCCGATTCTCAGGGCCACCACGGGCGTGAGCAACGAGCGCTGGTTCCTGCCGCTCGCCACCGAGTCGCGCCAGGGCGCCGACATCCTGGCGAGGATCCGCGACGACAACGCTCAGCTGACCACCTACGCCATCGTGCGGGCGACCGACGGCCTGCCCATCCTCGCGCCGGCGCACCTCGCGCCGCTCATCGAGTATGCGCAGCGCATCGAGCGCGACCCGCGCGTCGCCTCGGTCGCCTCGCCGGTCACGCTGCAGCCCGGATTCGGCGCGCGAGAATATGCGGCATTCTATGCGAATCTCGACCAGGCGCTCGAGGCGCATCCGCAGATCGCCGAGCTGTATCTGAGCCGCGATCGCGGCGCCGCGCTGTTCGCGATCACCCCCGTCGGCACCTTGCCCGTGAAGCAGATCGAGGCGCTCGCGCGCGATCTCGAGAAGATCGTGCCCGTGGGTCCTTTCAAGGTCGCGATCGGCGGCGACCCCGCCGAGCACGTCGATTTCAACCATTACATGTTCAGAAGCCTGCCCAAGATCTTCGGCTTCGTCGTGGGCGCCACGCTCATCATGCTGTTCTTCGCGTTTCGCTCGTACCTGTTGCCCCTCGAGGCGGTGCTCATGAACCTGCTCGCCGTGAGCGCCGGGATCGGTGCGGTGGTCGGGGTATTCCAGTACGGCTGGCTCAACGGCCTGATCGGTCTCGAGCGGCCCTTCGAGGCCATTCCGCTCGAGGTCCCGATGATGGTTTTCTGTCTGAGCTTCGGGCTGTCGATGGACTACGAGCTGTTCTTGCTGTTTCGAATCAAGCGCGAATACGCGATCGATCAGAACAACGATCGGGCGACGGTGGCCGGCATGGTCGCCGTGGCCCCGGTGATCACGGGCGCCGGACTCATCATGGCGGCCGTGTTCGGCGCCTTCGTCGGCGCGCAGCTGCCGGTGCTCAAGATGATGGGCGTGGGTCTGTGCGTCGCGGTTCTGGTCGATGCGACCGTCATCCGCACCTTCGTGGTGCCGGCCGTGACGGCGCTCGGCGGCCGGTTCAACTGGTATCCGGGCGTGCGGCCCCGCAAATGAGTCAGCTCATCGGCTTGCCGCAGCGCGCGAGCACGCCGCGCAAATCGCGGATGGCGGGAAACACCTCGTTGTTCCAATCCGCGCCCTGCGCATCGTGGGCGCGCTGCTCGTATTCCACGATCTCCTTGTCCTCGCGGAAGATATTCTCCGTGAACCAGATCACGAACGGCCAGACCGCGTGAATCAGCCCGGGCACCCTGGGCTTCTTCACCGACAGATACCCATAGGTACGATTGGTCCGCTGCTCCAGATCGAGCGGCGTGTACGCCAGCCAGACCTCGAGCACCGGATCGTCGGAGTCCTGGATGTTGCGCCCCACCCAGACCCTCAGGCTCTGGGTGGGATAGTCGGTGCGGATGCGCATGTGATCGGAGAAGTCCTTCTTCGCCACGGTTCGCTTGCGCATGAGGTCGATGATCACCTGCTCGCCCATCGACTGCTTGCCGCCGGTGCGGCTGAAGCTGTACTCGACCTGCGCCCAATCATCGCCGTGCTTTCGCCCCAGGCAGTTGGCGCGGATCGAGCCCATCTGCTTGCGGTGCATGAATTGGTGATTCATGTCGAATAGATTCTCGTGCATGAACGTGTAGTGGCAGGCCACCTCGCGGTTCAACCGCCGGGTCTTGTAGTCCCTGCGCTGCGACGCACCCAATCGCTTCGGGATGCGGCTCTGTGCCAGCGAGGCATCGCCCGGAAAGATGAAGATCAGCCCCTCGACTTCGCACGCCGGGTAGCTCCTGACGCCGTTCGGCAGCCGCTCCTTGCCGAGGTAGGGAACGCTCACGCACTTGCCGCTGCTGCAGTAGGTCCAGCCGTGATAATGACACTTGATTTCATCGCCGCTCACGACGCCCAGGTGCAGCGGCACCTGGCGATGCGCGCATCGATCCTCGAGCGCAAATACCTGGCCGCTCTGGCCCCGATAGATGGCGATCGGCTCGCCGGCAAAGCGCCTCCCGAGCACCTTGCCCGCCGCGAGCTCGTCGCACCAGGCGACGGGGTACCAGTAGTCTGGATGTGCGCCCACCCGTCGCAGGTCGAGACCGTTCGCCCCGTTGGCCACCCGCAGGCTGGTCAGTGGTGAGCTCTCTTCCGACGTCGACATCGCCGCCTCTCCCGTTCCGATCTCCCTCGCATACTGTAGCGCTTCGGCGCGGCCTACAAGCCCGATTTTGCTAGAACTCGGTCTTCGAGCCCAGACCCTGCGCGATGAATTCGGCGATCCTGTGCCAGGTCTCGCCCGAGACCAGGATCTCGCAGGCCTCGACCTCGTGCGCGGCGAGGTCGAGATGCGCGGGGATGCCGCCCACCGTGACCACCAGCCGCACGACGTTCGGCGGCAGGTGCAGGCCGCCCGAGCGGCAATGAATGGATTCGAACCCGATGCGCGCGAGCTCGAGCTCCTCGCGCACGTGGGCGGCGATCTTGAGTTTTCCCTTTTCGAAAGCGGTCAGCGGCACACGCTCAGAGATGCTTGTTGTGGAGGCTAAGGTCAGAATCCAAGGTCGCTGTAGGACAGGGATTAACTCAGCCGGGCCGATCTAGGCTACCCCAGGTTCGTACTCCAGTATCTACGCGATCCTCGCACTCCGGTCGAAACGTGGCGTCCGAACGAGCCTCTGCCCCCCGCGACGGCCTGAGTTCCGAATCCTA
>DATJSL010000007.1:0-44672 GCA_035504115.1 Steroidobacteraceae bacterium
GTTGCACCATCCCAGGGCGCCCTCGCCTTCCGCATTGCAGCCCAAAACTCCTAAGTCCATGATTGAGCCCATCCCGCGCCGTTTGGCATGGAAATCGCTTGGGCTTGAGCAGGGGATTCATTGGGCAATTTACCGTACAACGAGATGTATCCGAGCGAGGGCGCAGCCCGGGCTCATTATCTGCGCTACGCCGAGTGGCTCGCCTCGCAGCCGCCGGAGCGCCTCGCGCAGAAGCGGGCCGAGGCCGATGCCCTGTTCCACCGGGTAGGGATCACCTTCGCGGTCTATGGCCAGGAGGAGGGGGCCGAGCGGCTGATCCCGTTCGATATCGTGCCGCGGGTGCTGCCGGTGGACGAATGGGCGCGCCTGGAGGCGGGGCTCAAGCAGCGGGTGCGGGCGCTCAATGCCTTCATCCACGACATCTATCACGATCAGCAGATCCTCAAGGCGGGGGTGATTCCGGCCGAGCAGGTGCTGTGCAACTCCCAGTACCGCCCGGAGATGCAGGGGGTGGACGTGCCGGGGGGGATCTATGCCCACATCGCTGGCATCGACATCGTGCGCGACGATGCCGGGGAGTTCCGGGTGCTGGAGGACAACTTGCGGGTCCCCTCGGGCGTCTCCTACATGCTCGAGAACCGCAAGATGATGATGCGCCTGTTCCCGGAGCTCTTCTCCGAGCACCGCATCGCCCCGATCGATCGCTATCCGGAGGTGCTGCTCGACAACCTGCGCAGCGTCGCGCCCACCGGGGTCACGGACCCGACCGTGGTCCTGCTGACGGCGGGTGCGGCGAACAGTGCCTACTTCGAGCACGCCTTCCTCGCGCAGCAGATGGGGGTCGAGCTGGTGGAGGGCCAGGATCTGTTCGTGCGCGATGAGGCGGTGTACATGCGCACCACCCAGGGCGCGCAGCGGGTGGATGTGATCTACCGGCGCATCGACGATGACTTCCTCGACCCCCTCGCCTTTCGGCCCGACTCGATGCTGGGGGTGCCGGGGCTGCTCGCGGCCTACCGCGAGGGCCGGATCACCATCGCCAATGCCATCGGGACCGGGGTGGCGGACGACAAGTCGATCTACCCCTACGTGCCGGAGATGATCCGCTTCTACCTGGGCCAGGACCCGCTGATCGGCAACGTGCAGACCTGGATGCTGCGCCGCGCCGAGGACCTCGAGTACGTGCTCGCGCACCTGCCCGAGCTCGTGGTGAAGGAAGTGCATGGGGCGGGCGGCTACGGCATGCTCATCGGCCCGGCGGCGAGCGCCGCCGAGATCGAGCATTTTCGCAAGCTCATCGTGGCGGCACCGGAGCGCTACATCGCGCAGCCCACCCTGGCGCTATCCACCTGCCCGACGTTCGCCGCTCAGGGCCTGAAGCCCCGGCATATCGACCTGCGGCCCTTCGTGCTGTCGGGCCGGGACATCACCCTGGTGCCGGGGGGCCTGACGCGGGTGGCGCTGCGCGAGGGGTCCCTCGTGGTGAATTCCTCCCAGGGGGGCGGCACCAAGGACACCTGGGTGCTCGAGGACCCATGCTGAGCCGCACGGCGGATCATCTGTACTGGATGTCGCGCTACATCGAGCGCGCGGAGAGCCTCGCGCGCCTGGTGGATGCGCATTACCGCATGTCGCTCCTGCCGCAGTCGGGGGAGAGCCTGACCCAGTCGCTGAGCTCGACCATGACGGCACTGCACCTCGAGCACGCCTACCGCGAGCGGCACGAGTCGATCGTGCCCATGGCGGTGTTCGAGTTCGTGAGCCTGGACCGCGACTACAGCGGCAGCATCGTCAACTGCCTGCGCGCGGCGCGCGAGAACGCCCGCGCGGTGCGCGGCTCGCTCACCTCGGAGCTCTGGGAGACCCTGAATTCGACCTGGCTCGACGCCCGCTCCTTCATGGCGCGCTCGACGCCGCGCACGGACATCGGGCACTTCGTCGAGTGGGTCAAGGAGCGCTCGCACCTGACCCGCGGGGTGACCATCGGCACCATGCTGCGCGATGAGGCCTTTTACTTCACGCGCATCGGCACCTTCATCGAGCGCGCCGACTCGACCGCCCGCATCCTCACGGCGCATCAGAACGACCTGCGCCCGGGCGCGGATGCGAGCGCGGTGCCCGACCCCTACCAGTGGAGCGTGCTGCTGCGCGCCCTGTCCGCCTTCGAGGTGTACCGGCGCGTCTACCGCGACGTCATCACCCCCTACAAGGTGGCGCAGATGCTGATCCTGCGCGACGACATGCCGCGCTCGCTCACCCGCTGCTGCAAGGAGGTCTACGGGAACCTGCAGTCGGTGCGCAACGACCAATCGCGGGAAACCGAGCGGCGCGCCGGCGAAATACACGCTATGCTGCATTTCACCCGGATGGAAGCCATCATCGAGGTGGGATTGCCGTACTTTCTGCAGCAATTCCTGGCCCGCTTGCGCGACCTGGGCGATCGCGTGGCGTCGGACTTTCTGGTGCCCCCGGCGGAGGCCTGACATGCAACTGCACATCCGTCACGTGACCCGCTACCGCTACGATCGGCCGGTGAAGTACAGCGTCCAGAGCCTGCACCTCACGCCGCGCCGGGACAGCTGCCAGCGGGCGCTCGCCTGGACCATCACCGCCCCGGGGCGGCGCCTGGAGCAGATCGACGCGCACGGCAACATCTCGCACCTCCTGACCATCGAGCAGCCGCACCGCGAGATCCAGATCGTGGTGCGCGGCGTGGTGGAGACCACCGACACGGAGAGCCGCCAGGACGACGGGCCGCTCTCCCCGCTCGCCTATCTCGCGCCCACCTCGCTCACCGCGCCGAACGAGAACATCAAGGCGTTCGCGCGCAAGGCGCTCGATCAGGTGAAGGATCCGCGCGAGCGCGCCGAGGCGCTCGCCGACGCCGTCTATCGCGCAGTGCGCTACAAGCCGGGCACGAGCGAGGTGCACGACTGCGCGGCGGCCGCGTTCGAGAACGGCGAAGGGGTGTGTCAGGATCATGCGCACGTGTTCATCGCCTCGGCGCGCTCGGTGGGAATCCCCGCGCGCTACGTGAGCGGCTACCTGTACACGGGCGATTCGAGCGATGCGGCGAGCCATGCCTGGGTGGATGCCTGGCTCGGCGCCGACATCGGCTGGCAGAGCATCGACGTCACGCACCGCCGCCCTGCGATCCGCAACTATTGCCGTCTCGCCGTCGGCCGCGATTATCTCGATGCGGCGCCGGTGCGCGGCGTGCGCCACGGCGGCAGCGGCGAGCGCATGGAAGCCAACGTGCTCGTGTCAGAGTCGGCCCAGCAGCAACAGCAGTGAGATAGAATTCCCGCATGACCTATTGTGTCGGCATCCTGGTCGACACCGGACTCGTGCTGCTGTCCGATTCCCGGACCAACGCCGGTGTCGATCAGATCAACACCTTCCGCAAGATGGCGACCTTTCAGCGCCCCGACGAGCGGGTGCTGGTGCTCATGTCGGCCGGGAACCTCGCCATTACCCAGGCGGTGGTGAATCTGCTGCACGAGCACCTCGAGAACAGCGAGGAGCTGCCGAAGCTGTTTCGCGCGACCAACATGTTCAACGCCGCGCGCGTGGTGGGCGATGCGCTGCGCGAGGTGCACAGCCGCGATGCGGAGTACCTCAAGGAGCACGGCCACGAATTCAACGGCACCTTCATCCTCGGCGGGCAGATCCGCGGCGAGGAGCCGCGCCTGTTTCACATCTACTCGGCCGGCAACTTCATCGAATCCTCGCGCGACACGCCGTATTTTCAGATCGGCGAGTCGAAGTACGGCAAGCCGATCATCGACCGGGTGATCTCGCGCTCGAGCAGCCTCGCGCAGGCGGCCAAGTGCGCGCTCGTGTCCATGGACTCGACCATCCGCTCGAATCTCACGGTGGGGCCGCCCCTGGATCTTGCCATCATCCGCCGCGATGAGCTCAAGCTCGCGACGCACATCAGCATCGATTTCGAGAACGAATACTTCAAGATGATCCGCACGCGCTGGGGCTTCGCGCTGCAGGAGGTATTCAGCGAGCTGCCGAACCCGAACTGGTGACCTAGTTGATCTCGGAGGCCGGGAACCGATAGCCGGTGAGCGACTGGGGCTTGCCCATGAGAAAGCCTTGCGCGAAGTCGACGCCGAGCGCGCGCATGGCTTGAAGCTCCGAATCCGACTCGACCGACTCGGCCACGGTCTGCACGCCCAGATCGCCCGCCATGCGCACGATCGAGGAGATCACGGCGCGGGCCACCCGGTCGGTGGGGGCGGCGACCACGAGCGAGCCGTCGATCTTGAAGTAGTGCGCGGGCACGGTGCGCAGGTACCCGTAGGAGGGGGCGTTGGCGCCGAAGTCATCGAGCGCGACCTCGCACCCGAGCGTCTCGAGCCGCTTCATCGACTCGGCCACGCTGATGTTGCCCGAGGAGGCGAAGCGCTCGGTGATCTCGAAGCACAGCACCTGCGGCGGCAGACCGCTCTTGGTCACGCACGACTCGACGTAGCTCACGAATCCGGAATCGGTCATCGATTGCGAGGACAGGTTGATCGAGAACACGCTCGGCTGGCGCATCCAGAGCTTGCGGTTGTTGACGAGCCACATGAGGAGCGAGCGCACCACCCAGCGATCGATCGAGGGCATGAGATTTCGATGCTCGGCGGTGTTCAGGAACATGCCGGGCTCGAGCAGCGTGCCATCGCTCATGCGCAGCCGCAGCAGCACCTCGTAGTGCCCGGTGCGCGGGTTCTCGCGCAGCGAGCGGATCGGCTGCAGGTACAGCTCGAAGTGCTCCGCGTCGAGCGCGAGCTCGATCTGCGCGAGCTGGTGCTCGTCCGCCGTCGGCAGGAGCGGCAGTGCGCGGCGGCGCTCGAACTCCGCCGCCAGGCAGACCATGACCGGCGCCAGCCGTTGCTCCAACGGTTCACGCGTCCGTTCCTCGGCGATCTGCGAGTCGATGCTGAGGCGGACGGCACCATTGACCTCACCGCGCGCATCGCGCACGGGCATCGCCACCGAGTAGCGGGTCCCCTCGCGCGTGCCGTACTGGATCGAGTGGGTGCCGGTCTCATCGCGCGCCAGGCACTCCTCGACCAGCTGATGATCCTCGGGCAGCAGAAAATCCTCGCTCAAGAGCAGCGTATCGGCCGCGAAGTCGTGGAACGACACGTTGCAGACTTCCGGCGCGAGCGCGCAGATGAGCTGCGCGAATGCATCGAGCGTCTTGCTCGAAGCGGCCTGTGCGGATTCTGTCAACTTGCTGAGCATGGAGTCACCACCATCGACACCTCGCGCCATGGTAGGGGTGTCGCGCGCCGCGAGGAATGTCGTCGGGGCGCGACGTAGGCGCCGGGCGACAGAGCTTTCCGGCCGCTTTTCAGGCGCTTACGCGCGAGGGGCGGCGCGCCGCGCGCGCGCCGCCACGGGCCTCACAGGGCGCCGGCGGCGTGCGCGGGGTGCAGTGAGAGGCGGCTCACACTTTGGCGGGGCGCGCGGCGGAGCCGGGACGGGGGAGCTTCTCCCAGTCGATGGGCGCGAGTCGCGGCACGATGCCGAGCCAGCCGATGAGGCCGATCGCGCTCATGATCGCGGCGGCGACGAAGGCGAGCGCGAAGTGCCCGGTGCGATCGACGATGATGCCGGTGACCCAGGGCGAGATCATGCCGGGCAGATTCCCCAGCGCATTCTGGATTCCGACCCAGCGGCCCGAGGACTTCGGCCCGGCGAGAATCTGCGACATGGCATACATGCCCGGCGAGGAGGCGCCCATCAGGAATTGAAAGCCGAACATGCCGACGACCGCCATGGACTCGGTGCCGAGTCCCATGGCGAGCATGGCCGGTATCGATCCCACATGCGCCACCAGCATGATGAGCTTGTAGCCGAAGTTGGCCGAGCCGCCGCGCGCGATGTAGCGATCGACGGCCCAGCCGACGATGAAGGCGCTCAGGCCGTTGACCAGGTAGCCGGCGGTCGCCACGTGCTCCATGTTGTGCATGGAGAAGCCGCGCTCCTTCACCAGATAGCCCGGCAGCCAGCTCAGAATGAAGTACCACATGTAGTTGCTCGAGAAGAGCCCGAGGCTCGTGCCCCAGAGCCCGCGCTGGGCGAGCACCATGCGAAACGTCGGGGCGTTCGGATCGCTCCGCTGCGTCGCGATCTTCGGGAGCCTCACGGTGAGCCAGGGGATGAGCCAGAGGAGCGAGCACAGACCGAACACCAGGAAGGTGCCGCGCCAGCCGACATCATCGATCAGCAGTCCCGCGAGCAGCACACCGACGCCGGGGCCGATGAGATAGCCGAAGGCCACGATCCCGTTCGCGAGGCCAAGACCCTTCACCGGAACGACCGCGGCAAGGAGCTTCGAGACGGTGGGGAAGCCGACGCTCTCGCCGAGCCCGAGCAGCATGCGCAGGGCGATCAGCATCGAGAAGCTGGAGGTGACGCCGGTGAGCGCGGTCGCCGAGGCCCAGATCACCAGACCCGCCGCGAGCACGCGGTGCGCGCCGAACCGCTCCGCGAGCGCACCGACGGGAATCTGGATGAGCGCATACACCCAGAAGAACGCCGAGAACAGCATGCCGTACTGGGCGTTGCTGATGTTCAGGTCGCGCTGGATCAGCGGCCCGGCGGTGGCGAGGGCGCCGCGATCGATGTAGTTGATGAGCAGCACCACCGCGAGGAGCGATACCACCAGCAGGGGCCGGGTGTAGAGGCCGGCGGCATCCGCCTCGGCGACCACGGTGGTGGTGAGCCCGGCCTCGCCCGCCGCGTCCGGCGGCAGCGGGGGCGCGCCCGCAGCAGCTTCGGTGTCCGAGCTCAGCTCGCGTAATCCGATTGCTGGCGGTCGAGCATGCGCTTCAGCGCCTCGAAGTGCAGATCCGCGCGGTCGCGCCCGCCCACCTCGGCGCCGCTGGCGAACTGCGCCACGGTGGCCCGGATCACCTTCTCGGGCAGCACCTTCAAGGAGCGCCCGGTGGACAGCGCGAGCACCTGCGCCTGGCTCGCGCGCTCGAGGAAATACAGCCGCTCGAACGCCTGCGGCACGCTCTGCCCGGCGATGAGCACGCCGTGGTTCGCGAGCATGAGCACGGATTTGCCGCCGAGCACCCGCGCCATGCGCTCGCCCTCGGCGGCGTCGAAGGCGAGGCCGTTGTAGTCGGCGTCGTAGGCGATGTCCTGGTAGAAGCCGAGCGCGCTCTGCACCGCCATCTCCAGGCGCGGATTCTCGAGCATGCACAGGGCGGTCGCATAGGGCATGTGCGTGTGCAGGACACAGCGCGCCTGCGCCACGCGGTGCACCGGCAGGTGAATGTTGAGCGCGGTGTCCTCGATGGGCCCGCGGCCGCTCAGGATCTGGCCGTTGAAGTCGACCACCATGAAGTCGCTCGCCTTCACCTCCGACCAGTGCAGGCCGAAGGGCGCGAGCAGGAAGCGGTCGCAATGACCCGGCACGAGCAGGGTCATGTGATTGTCGATGCCCTCGTTGAAACCGAAATGCTGCGCCAGGCGATAGCAGGCGGCCAGATCGATGCGTGCTTGGCGCTCGTTCGGCGTCGGGACGGACTTGAGGCTCGCGTTCATGCCACTCACTGCGGGTGCCGAGATGCGCTCTCGAGTATAGCGCGGCGGCCGGGGGGCGGGGGGTGGTAAATGCCGCGCAGCGTGCGGCGGGGCTCGCTTTCGAGCGCCGTTCCCTTAAAATGCGCGGGGGCCGGGGCTCGATGGCTGAGTCCTGCGGCCATCCACTCGGGTGCATCGCGCGCAAGGGGCCATGACAACAACAATCGACTTGGTCTACTTCAATGCGGGCGGAGGGCACCGGGCCGCGGCGAACGCGCTGGAGAGCGTGATCCGCCAGCAGGGAAGGCCCTGGCAGGTGCGGCTCGTCAATCTCATGAAGGTGCTCGATCCCAAAGATGTGTTCCGCAAGACCACGGGCATGGACTGGGAGGACATCTACAACACCCGCCTGGCGCGCGGCTGGAGCGTGGGCCTGGCGCAGGAGCTGAAGCTCCTGCAGGCGCTCATCCGCCTGAGTCACAAATCCATGGCCGCCCGCCTGCGCCGCCACTGGCGCAGGACGCCGCCCGACATGGTGGTCTCGCTCATCCCGAACTTCAACCGGCCGATGTACGAGGCGGTGGAGCTGCTGCGGCCGCGCGTGCCCTACGTCACCGTGCTCACCGACTTCGCGGACTATCCGCCGCACTTCTGGATCGAGCCGCGCCAGCTGCAGCACTTCGTCTGCGGAACGCCCAAGGCGGTGGCGCAGGCGCGCGCGCTCGGCTACGGGGCGGATCGGGTGCATCTGACCTCGGGGATGATCATCCGCCCCGACTTCTACGTCGATGCGCCGCTCGATCGGCGCGCGGAGCTCGCGCGGCTCAACCTCGACCCCGACCGCCCCACCGGCATGGTGATGTTCGGCGGCCACGGCTCGCGCATCATGCAGAGCATCGCCAAGCGCCTCGACGAGGTGCAGCTCATCATGATCTGCGGGCACAACGCCTTGCTCGCGCAGAAGCTCGCCGCCATGAGCGCGCGCGCGCCGCGCCTGGTGATGGGGTTCACCTCGCAGATGCGCCATTTCATGCAGCTCTCGGACTTCTTCATCGGCAAGCCGGGACCGGGGAGCATCAGCGAAGCGGTGCAGCAAGGTCTGCCGGTGGTCGTGGTGCGCAACGCCTGGACCATGCCGCAGGAGCGCTACAACACCGACTGGGTGCGCGAGAACAACGCCGGCATCGTGCTCGAGTCGTTCCGCCTCGTCGATGAGGGCGTGCGCGAGATCATCGCGCGGCTCGGCGAGTTCCGCGCGAGCCTCGCGCAGGTCAAGAATCGCGCCGTGTTCGAGATCCCGGACATCCTGGAGCGCATTTTGCGAAGCGATCCGGCGCGCCCCGCGCGCAGCGTCGAGCACGACGCGCGCGGCCCGGCGCTCGTGCACTGATGAGGCGGCAGCGGCTGCCCGAGCGGCGGCGCCCGCGCCCGCGCGCGTAACATGGCCGCCACCTTCCTGCTCGCCTTCGGGGCGCTCTTCTCGATCGTCAATCCGCTCTCGGGCGCCTTCATCTTCTTCGGCGCGACGCAAGGGATGGAGCCCAAGACGCGCGCCGCCGTGTCGCGCTGGGTGGCGATCTACGCCTTCTGCATCGTCGCCGCCTCGCTCTATGTCGGCGCCTACGTACTGAGCTTCTTCGGCATTTCGATCCCGGTGCTGCGCGTCGCCGGCGGCATCGTCGTGTCCATGTCCGGCTGGCGCATGCTCAATGCGCCCGACGCGACCGAGCAGCGGCGCAGCGAAGCGCCCTCCTACCCGCGCTCCATCGACACGCCGCCGAGCCGCCTCGCCTTCTACCCGCTCACCATGCCCCTGACCACCGGCCCGGGCACCATCTCGGTGGCCATCTCCATCGGTGCGAGCCGTCCCGCCGGCAGCTACGGCGCCCTGATCGCATTCTTTCTCGAGACCCTCGCCGCGGCGCTCCTGCTGGTGCTGCTGGTCTACGGCTTCTACCGCAACTGCGGCCGCCTCGCCGATCTGATCGGCACGACCGGCACGACCATCATCGTGCGGCTGTCCGCGTTCCTGCTGTTCTGCATCGGCATCCAGGTATTCTGGAACGGCGCCGGCGAGCTGCTGCGCCAGGTCGCGGCCGGCACCCCGGCGAGCTGACCCGCGGCGCGAGCGGCCCGCGAGCTCCGGTGCAGGACCCAGTGAGGAAAATCCGGTGCATCGCCTCGGGCCTCGGCGCGAGTCTCGCCGTGGCGGGGGGCGCGCTGCTGCTCGCTCTGTGGTGGCAGCCCCCGCCGCTGCTGCGCATCGCGGCGAACTACGCGGCGAAGACCGTCTGCTCGAACGTGTTCCTCGCCGGGCGCGATCCGGAGGAAGTGCTGCGCGATGACGTGCAGGCGCCGGGGATCGCGCTGCTCGGGCTGATGCGCGTCTCGGTGAATCGCGGGCAGCGCACGGTGCACGCCGGGCTCCTCGGCTTCATCGGCGGCGGCGCCGCCGCCGCGCGCGAGCAGGGCGGCTGCGCGGTGATGCCCGATGGCGACCTCGTGCTCGAGCCGCTTGCGGCAGGCGCGCGGGCGCCGCAGAGCGCCGCCGCGCCGGGCGCGGGCGGGGTGCTCTGGCCGGACGGGGATCGGGTCGAGACCGATGCGGCCATCGATCGGCTCATCGCGGACGATGCGCTCAGCGGCCCGGGCACGCGCGCGGTGATCGTGGTGGATCATGGCCGCGTGATCGGCGCCCGGTACGGCGCGGGATTCGACGCGCACACCCCGCAGCTCGGCTGGTCGATGACCAAGACCGTCACCGCGGGGCTCATCGGGGTGCTCATCGCGCAGGGCCGGCTCGCGCTCGATCAGGCCGGCTTCTGGCCGGCGGCCGACGGGCGCGAGAAGATCCGGGTCGCGGACCTGCTGGCGATGTCGAGCGGCCTTCGCTGGAACGAGGGCTACGGCACGGTCTCGGACGTGACCCGGATGCTGTTCCTCGAATCGGACATGGCGGCGTTCGCGCGGCGCGCGCCGCTCGCGCATCCGGTCGGAACGTACTTCAGCTACTCGAGCGGCACGGCGGTGATTCTCGCGCGCATCGCCCAGGACGCGGCGGCCTCGAAATCCCTGCAGCTGCCGCGCGAGCTGCTGTTCGATCGGCTGGGCATGCAAAGCGCGGTCATCGAGGCGGATGCGCACGGCACCCTGGTCGGCTCCTCCTACATGTACGCGACCCCGCTCGACTGGGCGCGCTATGGCCAGTTCCTGCTGCAAGGGGGCGTGTGGCGCGGCGAGCAGATCCTGCCGCCGGGCTACGTCGCCATGATGCGCACCCCGGTGGCCGCCTCGCACGGTCAGTACGGCCACGGGCAGCTGTGGCTGTGGGGGTCGGATGCGCGCTCGCCCGGCGTCGACCCGGACGCGGCCTTCGGCATCCCGCCGGACGTCTTCTGGCTGGAGGGCCACGACAATCAATTCATCGCCGTGATTCCCTCGCGCGAGCTCGTGATCGTGCGCCTGGGGCTCACGCCCGCGCGCACGGGCTATCGCCCCCAGCCGCTGGTGCGCGCGCTGCTCGCGGCGCTCGGGCAAGGCGCCGCGCGGCCCGATCCGGGGGCTATCCCTCGATGCCCTGCGCCTTCAAGTACTCCTCGTAGCTGCCCTTGAAGTCGACCAGCGCACCGCCGGGCTTGAGCTCGAGGATGCGCGTCGCGAGCCCGCTCACGAACTCGCGGTCATGCGAGACGAACACCAGCGTGCCGGCATAGTGCTCGAGACCGATCTGCAGCGACTCGATGGTCTCCATGTCCATGTGGTTGGTGGGCTCGTCCATCAGCAGCACGTTCGGCCGGCTGAGCATGAGCTTGCCGTAGATCATGCGCCCCTTCTCGCCGCCGGAGAGCACGCTCACCGATTTCTTGGTCTCCTCGCCCGAGAACAGCAGCCGGCCCAGGGTCGCGCGCACGATCTGATCGTCGTCCGCCTTGCCGGTGTACTGCGACATCCAGGTGAATAGATCGCAGGGCGGCGAGAACTCGGCCTGCGGATCCTGCGGCATGTAGCCGGGCTGGGCATTCTCCACCCACAGGATGCGGCCCGCGCCGGGGCTCAGCTCGCCCGCGAGGCAGCGCATGAGCGTGGTCTTGCCCACGCCGTTCGGACCGATCACCGCGATGCGCTCGCCCGCCTCGGCGTGAAAGCTCACCCGCTCGAGCACGTTGTGCCCGGTGCCGGGATAGGCGAAGGACAGCCCATCGACCGTGAACGCCGAGCGATACAGCTTCTTCGCCTGCTCGAAGCGGATGTAGGGATTCTGGCGGGACGAGGGCCGCACCTCCTCGAGCTTGATCTTCTCCAGCTGCTTCTTGCGCGAGGTCGCCTGGCGCGCCTTCGAGGCGTTCGCCGAGAAGCGCCGCACGAATTCCTGCAAGTCCGAGATCTTCTCGCGCGCCTTGGCGTTCGAGGCCTCGACGCGCGCGCGCGCCTGCACCGAGGCGAGCATGAAATCGTCGTAGTTGCCGGGATAGATCTTGAGCTGCCGATAATCGAGATCGGCGATGTGCGTGCACACCTGGTTCAAGAAGTGCCGATCGTGGCTGATGATGACCATGGTGGCGTCGTACTCGTTGAGCGCGCGCTCGAGCCAGTGGATCGAATGGATGTCGAGATTGTTGGTGGGCTCATCGAGCAGCAGCACGTCGGGCCGGGAGAACAGCGCCTGCGCGAGCAGCACGCGCAGCTTCAAACCCGGCGGCACCTCGCGCATCGGGCCGTTGTGGCGCGCCTCGGGGATGCCGGCATCGGTCAGGATGCTGCCGGCGCGCGCTTCGGCATCGTAGCCGCCGTATTCGGCGAATACCGCCTCGAGCTCGGCCGCCTTCATGTAGTCCGCATCGGTCGAGTCGGGGTTCGCGTAGATGCGGTCGCGCTCGGTCATCGCGCGCCATAACTCCGCGTGGCCCTGCATGACCACATCGAGCACGCGCTCATCCTCGTAGCCGAACTGATTCTGGTTCAACTTGCCGAGCCGCAGGCCCGCCTGCAGCACCACATCGCCGGCGCTCGCCTCGAGGTCGCCGCCGAGCACCTTCATGAGCGTGGACTTGCCCGAGCCGTTGGCGCCGATGAGACCGTAGCGGTTGCCGTCGGCGAACTTGACGGTCACCTGCTCGAACAAGGGTTTCGCGCCGAACTGCACGGCGACGTTGGAGGTCGATAACATGAGCTTCCGCTGGCCAAGGGGGTGAACGGCGCGCCGCCCGGTGGGGCGCTGCGCTGCCGGCGCGCGGATTTTAGCCGAGCGCGCCCGCCAGCGGGGAGGTTTCGGCCCCGCGGCCCCGCGGCGCCGTGCGGGGGCGGTCGCGCTCCCGGGCCGCCGGGATGGGCGATGCGCCGCCGCGGCGGGGGCGTCCCGCGCCGCAAAGCGCGGGACACCCCTTTCGGGTCGAGGCGTTTATTCCTCGTTGATGAGCTTCGGCACCCAGGGCACGCCGAGCCCGGTCACATCGTTGTAGCCGCGGCCCGTGCCGCCCGCGCTCGAGAGCGAGGTGTAATTGAACACATCGTCCACGCCCAGGCAGATGGTGATGCCGCAGGTGATGATGGCGTAGGGCGAGGTCTGGATGTTGAAGGGCACGGAGTTGATCGTGACCACGCGCGCCTCGTTCAAGTCCGCCTGGTAGCTGCGGATGAAGGCGACGTTGTCGGTGGGCGCGATGATCTGGTTGATGGCATCACGCAACACCACGCCGTTGCCCTCGCTCCCCACGCCGTAGAGGAGCGGGTTCGCAAAGCCCACCACGGGCTCGCCGAGCGCCTCGCGCTTCTGATCCATGATCGCCATCACACCGGCCATCAAGGGCGAGGCGAGACTGGTGCCGCCGATGGCGGTCTCGCAGTACTCCTCGGTCTTGGAGATCGCCTTGCAGCCGGCATCGGCGATGGCGTTGCCGGCAATGGTGAAGGTCTCTCCGTACAGATAGCCCGTGTACGGATCGGCGACCATGGCGACGTCGGGACTCACGCGCATGGGATTCGGCAGCGGCACGGTCTCGGTGCTGGCCAGATTGAGCGTGGTCGCGAGCGCGGCGGACACGATGCCCGCCTGGTAGGAGGGCTGGGACTCGAGCAGGCTGATGCCGCCGCCGGAGCCGGCGTAGAACGAATAGTCATCGTAGGTGTAGCCGTAGTTCGAGACCGTGGTCACGCCCGAGTCCTCGATCAGCTTGTCGCTCTTTACCGTGACGTCGGCGAGGAAGGCGCGGTAGTTGCCCCAGCCGTACTCGGACTTGTCGCCGGAAAGATCGACGATCTCGAGCGTCGTGCCGCCGACGCCGGTGACGTAGGCGCTGGTCGCGGGCCACGATCCGGAAGCGGCGCCGTTCAGGGCCGACAGATCGCCGTCATCGCCCGAGGAGAACAGCACGGTCATCCCTTGCACCGCGCCCGCCATGGCCGCCTGGTCGAAGGCCGACTGCGAGCCGGGCGCGATGTCCTCGCCGTCGAACCCGTAGCTGTTGGTCACGACGTCGGACAGGTGGTTGTACACCACGTTCATGAACGCCACCGTGAGCGAGGTGCCGCAATCGCGCGAGCCCACGAACAGGATGGTCGCGCCGGGCGCGCTGCCATGCACCGCGTCCACATCGAGCGATTGCTCGGTCCACCAGCCGTACGGCCCGCACGACTCATCCGGCGATACATCGTAGATGCCGGCCGGGATGATTTCGGAGAAATTGCTCGAGGTGAGCTTCGGCAGGCTGTGGTTCGCCGCGTAGCGATTGGCATCGGACTCCAGGGTCGGCGAGGCATAGGCGTCGAGGATGGCGACGGTGACGCCCTTGCCGTTGTACTTCACATTGGCGATGCCGTAGGCGGCCTGGATCTGCTGCGGGGTGTAGCCGCAGTTCATCCACGGAATCGCGGCGCCGTACACGTCGGCCGACGTGGTGAGGGTGGCGATGTGCTCGCCCGCGCCGTAGTTCTCATTGCAGTAGGCCGGCGGATTGCCGGCGGCCACCGGCGGCGGCGTCACCGCCGCGGCGGTGGACTTCACCGTGGCCGGCGCGACCAGCGCCCCCATGCTCACCGAGGTGTGGAACGGCGTGCGCAGGAGCGAGGAATCGTCCAGACCCTCGATGAAGAGCACCTTGCCCGCGAGGCTCGCCGGGATGGTCGGCGCCTCCTTGTTGGCGCGCAGGGTCTTGCCCTGGAACGAGTACAGATTCTGGCTCACCTTGAAGGCGCTGCGCAGCTGCGCCACCGTCGCGCTGGCCGTCACGTACATGCCGTGCGGGCCCTGCACGACGTTGGTCATGCCGGCATGCTCCAGCAGCGTCTTGACGGCGGCCACATCGGCGCCCGACGGCTCGAAGCGCAGTCCGAACTCCTGCGGCGTGAGATAACGCCCGTACTCCTTGCTCTTCGGATTGGATACTTCCGCAACCAGCGCCTTGAGGCTGGCCGCGTTGTTGACGCTCATATGCACGGCGACGGTCACCGACGTGTCCGCCGAGGCGGCGCCCATGAGCTTGGCGCTCTTCACCCACGTCGCCACGTTGCCTGCGACCGTCGCGGTGCCCGCGGCACTCGCAACACCCGCCGCACAGGCGAATGCAGCGGCCACCAGGCCGCCGAGAATCCTTTCAAACCGGAATTTGTTGCGCACGAGAATCCCCTTATGACTTGAATGTTAACGAATGAGCGCCGCAGGCATCGTCGCCCGCCGCGCCCGTCGCCGACTCAGTTACTTTTGGAGTCAACCCTTCGTTTGTTTTTGCGATTCGCACGCACCGCGCCGTACGCTTCATGCGCCGGTGTGCGAGCGAGCGCCTCGCTGATCGAGCCCCGACTTGACCACAGCTCAATGGCCATCCGCAAGTGGAAAATAAAACTGCAACGCCACTGTCACGTTATGGCAAATTGAGCCGCCGGGGCCCCGGGCGGTGGGCGACCGAGGGAGATCGTCGATGCACCCAAGCTTTCGCGTGACCGGCCGGCGCAGCGCCGCGCGGCCGACGCTCGCGGCGCGCGCCGTTGTTGCGAACCTCGCGGCTGTCGCGGCCCTCGGCGCTGTCGCGGCCCTCGGCGCTGTCGCGGCCCTCGCGGCTGTCGCGGCCCCCGCCATCGCCGCGGCCGCGAGCGCCGCCGCGCCCGGCCACGCCGCCGAGGGCGATTACGCCGCGCGGGTCGAGCGCGTGCTCAAGCAGACGCCGCTCATCGATGGGCACAACGATCTGCCCTGGGAGATTCGCGTGCGCTTCGGCGCACGGCTCAGCCAGATCGATCTCACCACCGACACCTCCAAGCTCAGCGCCCCGGCCGGCGCGGCGCCGCTCATGACCCACATCGCGCGTCTGCGCGCGGGACAGGTCGGCGGGCAGTTCTGGTCCGTCTGGGTGCCCGTGAACATCCAGGGCGCGCAGGCGGTGCAGACCACGATCGAGCAAATCGATCTGGTCAAGCGCATGGCGGCGAAATATCCGGCGGATCTTGAGATCGCCTACACGGCGGCCGACGTGCGCCGCATTCACCGCGCCGGCAAGATCGCCTCGCTCATCGGCATCGAGGGCGGACATCAGATCGACGACTCGCTGGCGGTGCTGCGTCAGATGTACGAGCTCGGCGCGCGCTACATGACCCTCACGCACGTGCAGGACACCGACTGGGCGGACTCCGCCACTGATGCGCCGCGGCATCACGGTCTGACCGCGTTCGGCGAGGAGGTGGTGCGCGAGATGAACCGCCTGGGGATGCTGGTGGACCTCAGCCACGTCTCGCCCGAGACCATGCGCGCGGCGCTGGCGGTGAGCGCATCGCCGGTGATCTTCTCGCACTCCTCGGCGCGCGCGCTGGTGGATCATCCGCGCGACGTCCCCGATGAGGTGCTGCTGCGGGTGGCGGCGAACGGCGGGGTGGTGATGGTGAATTTCAATCCCGCCTACGTCTCCGCCGCGCGCAACCAGTGGGAGGCCGACCGCGCCGCGGAGGTGGCGCGCTACGACAGTCCGCCCTACGACGGCCTGTACATCGGCCAGCCGGAGCGCGCCAAGGCGGCGCTCGAGGCCTGGGAGCGCGCGCATCCGAAGCCGGACGCCACGCTCGAGCAGGTGGCGGACCACATCGAGCACATCAGAGGCGTCGCCGGCATCGATCACGTCGGGCTGGGCTCGGATTTCGATGGTATTCCCGAGGGACCGCGCGGACTCGAGGGGGTGGACAAGTTTCCCGCGCTGCTCATCGAGCTCATGCGCCGCGGCTGGAGCGACGGCGATGTGGCCAAGGTGGCGGGCGAGAACGTGCTGCGCGTGATGGCGGCCTGCGAGCACACGGCGGCGATGCTGCGCGCGCAGCGCGGGCCGTCGGAAGCGGCCTTGGACGCGAGCGTGCATCAGTGAAGAGCGGGCTGGCGTCGACCCTCATCGACCGTCACGGCTCTCCAAGTCACAGTCCCGCCGGTAGACCCGCGGCGGGGCGCTTTTATTCCCTCCCGGTTGCATGGGCGATGGCGGCCGCTATCCTTGTCGCCATGAAGCCGCTTGCGCCCCGGAAGCTGCCCCGCATGAAGCGCCCCTCGATGCTCGCCGCGGCGCTCCTGCTGTGGTCGGTGGCCTACGCCGCGGACCCGCCGCCGCTGCAAGAGGGGCTGTGGGAGGTGCGCGGCCGCGCGGTCGATAGTCCGAGCGGGCGGGTGACCACGTTCGCCTACCGCCTGTGCCGCAACCACGCCTTCGATGCCGCCATGGATGCGCAGATCAAGAATGCCCAGGGGTGCAGGACCTCCTTCGATGATCTGGGCGGCGGCAAGTTCGAGGCGGCCTCGAGCTGCAACATCGGCGGACGGGTGATCGAGTCTAAGGGCACCTACACCTACGAGAGCACCACCTCGACGCGCTCGGAATCGCACGCCACCTATACGCCCCCCTTCAACGGCAAATCCGAGGAGACCCTCGTCCAGGAGCAGCGCTACCTCGGCGATTGCCCCGCCGGCGTCAATCCCGGCGACCGGATCATGGGGGACGGCAAGGTGCAGCGCTACGGACAATAGCCGGCGCTGCGGGCGCGGGCGGCCGCCGGGCGGCACGCGTCGCGGGGCTCAGGATCCAGCCGCCGGGAACGCCGCCTCGGCCGCCGCAAGGGCCGCAGCGAGCCGCGCCGCCCACAGCGCCTGCCCCGCTTCCTCCGTGACCAGGTCCTGACGGACCTCGATCTCCACGTACGGCAGAGCGCGCGCCTCGGCGTGCTGCGGAATGGTGTAGTCGGTCTCATCGCTCACGAAGTAAGGCTCGTTGTCGGCGATGATGAGCCCGCTCTCCCGGCGCAGCATCTCGAGGACCAGCCCCGCGAAGCGCCGGTCGCGGTTATAGAGCACGGCGGCGTGCATGGCGCGCCGCACCCCTTTGTACTCATCCGTCATGGTGTGCTGGGCGATGAGGATGGTGCGCAGCCCCGCGGCCTGCCGCTCATCGAGGAGCGCGCGGATGTGCGCATGGTAGGGATCGAAGATCTCGGCGCGCCGCGCGGCGAGCTCCTGCGGACTGCGGCCGATGTTGCCGGGCACGGAGATCCATTCGCTCATCGGCGGGATCGAGCTCGCGACGCGCGGGTCGCGGTTGCAATCGATCACCAGCCGCGAATAGTTCTGCGCGACCAGCGGCGCATCGAGGGCGGCCGCCATGCGCCGCGCCATCCCGAGACTGCCGATGTCCCAGGCGATGTGGCGCGCGAGCTCGGCGGCGGGCAACCCCAGGTTCTCGAGCGAGCGCGGAATGCGGGCGCCCGCATGGTCCACCACGATCACGAAGCTCGACCGCCCGTGACGGCGCTCCGCCAGCACGGGCGGCGGCTCGTCGGCGGCGAGCAGCGCGCAGCGCGGCTGCGGGCCGCTCGCGGAGCGATCCTCGGCGCGGGCGCCGTCGCGCGGCTCGCTCATGTCTCGGCGCTCGTGCATGTCTTCGCCCGGTGCATGTCTCGGCAATGTAAAGGAAACCTCCGACAATCCCAAGCGCGGAAAATGAGACAAGAGGGCCGCCATTTCGCATGCTAGGTTGCCGCGCATGAACGATTCTCCTCAGACTTGGCCGGCGCGCGTGGCGCGCGGCGGGCTCGCCGGCTGGTGGAGGCGCGTCAAGGCGCATCCGCTCGCTCGCGTCGGCCCGGGCCTGATCACCGGCGCGGCCGATGATGATCCGAGCGGGATCGCCACGTACTCCCAGGCCGGCGCCCAGTTCGGCCTGCACATGCTGTGGACCATGCCGCTCGCCTATCCGCTCATGTCGGCCATCCAGTGCATGTGCGCCGACATCGGCCGGGTCACGGGCCAGGGGCTCGCGGCGAACATCAAGGGCGCCTTCCCCCCGATCGTGCTCAAGAGCGTGGTAATCGCACTGCTCCTCGCCAACACGCTCAACATCGCCGCAGACCTTGCGGCCATGGGAGAGGCCGCCGCGCTGGTCACGCACCTCGATCGGCATCTGCTCACCACCGTGTTCGTCATCCTCACCCTGGCGCTGCAGATCTACGTGCCCTATGCGCGCTACGTCTTCTTCTTGAAGTGGCTGACCCTCTCGCTGCTCGCCTATGCGGCGGTGCTGTTCGTCGTGCACGTGCCCTGGGGCGAGGTGGCGCTGCGCACGGTGTTCCCGCGGTTCGCGCCGAACGCGGCGGCCGCGACCGTGGTGGTGGGGGTTTTCGGCACCACCATCAGCCCGTACCTGTTCTTCTGGCAGGCCTCCGAGGAAGTCGAGGACATGCAGCAGGAGGGCGGCGCGGCGCTCATCGAGGATCCGGGCTCGGCCCGGGGTGAGCTCAGCCGCATACGCTGGGACACCTGGAGCGGCATGTTCTATTCGGATCTGGCCGCTTACTTCATCATTCTCGCCACCGCCGTCACCTTGCATGTGGCGGGCATCACCAACATCGGGAGCGCCGCCCAGGCGGCCGATGCACTGCGCCCGCTCGCCGGAAACCTCGCCTTCCTGCTGTTCGCGCTCGGCATCGTGGGCGTGGGTCTGCTCGGGGTGCCGGTGCTCGCGGGATCGGGGGCCTACGCGCTCGCCGAAGCGATGGGCTGGCCCTCGGGCCTCGGCCGCAAAACCGGCGAGGCGCGCGGATTCTACGCGGCGATCTGCCTGGCCACCCTCGCCGCGCTCATCCTGCAGTACTGTCCCATCGACCCGATGAAGGGGCTGTTCCTGAGCGCCGTGATCAACGGCGTGGTGGCGGTGCCGCTCATGGCCGTGATCACGCTGCTCGTGTCCAAGAAATCCGTGATGGGGCCGTTCACCGCGAGCCGCCCGCTCATCGTGCTCGGCTGGCTCGGGACGGCCGTCATGGGCGCCGCCGCGGTACGCATGCTCATGCCGGGGTAGTGCGCAGGGGCCGCATCCGCTTCAGGCGCGCGCGGCCTGCTTGAGCCGCCCGATCGCGGCGATGGTGGCCGCGCAGGCGACCGCGGCCTCCTCGCCCTTGTGCACGAAGTGCTCGCGAAAGAAGCTGCGATGCGCATCGTGCTCGTGAAAGCGCTGCGGGGTGAGCACCAGGGAGATGACGGGCACCTCGGTCTCGAGCTGAACGCGCATGAGGGCATCGATCACGCTCGCGGCGACGAACTCGTGGCGATAGATTCCCCCGTCGACCACGAAGCCCGCGGCCACGATGGCCGCATGGCGCCCGGTCCTCGCCAGGAGCTTGGCGTGCAAGGGGATCTCGAAGGCGCCGGGCACCTCGAAGCAGTCGACCTGCAGGCGCAGGCGCGCGCTCGAGCCCTCCTTCTTGATCCTGCGCAAGAACGCCGCACGGGACCGATCGACGATGTCCCGATGCCAGCAGGACTGGATGAAGGCGATACGCTGATGTCTCATGAAACACTCCCCGAACCAGAACGGCTCGGGGCGAGGAGGCCATTGCAGGCGCGCGGCGCACGCCGCGAGCCCTCACCGGGCCCGCGCGCTCATTTGCCCGCGGGCCTCGCCGTTGCCTCCGCTCTCGTACATCCGGACTTTCAGCCATCCCGCGCTGCGAGATTGCTACCGTCGGCTCTGGATTCTCACCAAATCTGCTGCCTTGCCGGTTGGCAAGCGCCCGCGGGCTCATGCGATTGCTCGCCATCACCGCCGGTGGGGACTTGCACCCCGCCCCGAGAACTTGCGCGAGGCAAAGCGCCTCGTCGCAGTCCCCATGATGCCGCGTCGCGCCGGCGCGGCGCAACTGGTCCCCTGGCGCAGCGGGTGCCCCGGCGCTGACGCCCAGGCGCCGGCGCCCCGCAGCTGGCGCCGCCCCGCAGCCGGCGCCCGGCATGGCGACCGGGAGCGCGAGAGCGGCACCCCTCAGGGGGAGCCGGGCGGCTGCGCTCGGCTCAGCACCATGCGCCGCGACGCCTCGATGACGGTGTCGATGGCGGCGCGCCGATAGTCCCAGATCGGCTCCGGGCCGGGCGGGAAGACCACCATGGTCGCGTTCGCCTCGAACAGGAGCAGCGAGCCATCGGGCGCGAGCGCGAAATCGATTCCGGCATAGTCCAGGCCGAGCAGCGCGGCAATGCCCTCGAGCGCCTGCATGGCCCGCGGTCCGAGCACGCCCGGCATGTCGCACAGGAAGCGCCGCTCTTCCTCGCGAAATGCCGGATCGCGCGCCATGTCGGCGCTGAAATAGTGCACCTTCCAATCGCTGGAGATCGCCAGGTGCAGCGGATAGGCGACGCCGTCCACGAACATGACGCGGAACTTGCGCGCCATGCCGTCGGCGCCGCGCGCATCGAGGTACTGGATCGCGAGCACCTGCGGCCCCGCCAGCGCCGCGGCGGCCGCGCCGAGCGACTCGCGCTCCGCGACGAAGACGAAGTGGCGCCCGGTGTGAAATCCCGGGCTGCGCAGGAGCAGCGGAAACTCGAGCCCCGGCGCCGCCGGCAGATCCGCGCGCGCCACAGTCTCGATGCGCGGCGCGATCACGCCGGGGATCGCGGCCAGGCGGCGTGCGTTCTGCTCGCGTCCCGTCGCCCGCACGCGCGCCGGCGGGTTGATCACGGGAGCGCTGCTGCGGGCCGCGAGCGCCTCGGCGCAGCGCAGCGCACGCTCGCACAGATCCGCATCGCCGATGGCATTCACGACCAGCGCATGGGGCGGGAGCGGGCGATCGAGATCGAAGTATTCGGCGTAGATCGCGTGAATGGTGAAGCGCCGATCCTCGATCCACAGCCGCGTGGGAATGTTGCCGCCGCGCGCCGACACGAGCTGGATGAGGGGCACGCCGCGCCCGGTGCCGCGATAGGGCTGCGTGAGGAGCGCCCGACCCTCGAAGCCGCGCTGACGATGGGCCTCGGCGCCCTCCAGACCGAGCTCGCCGAACACCCAGGCGAGGCCCTGATGGGCCTCGGGCAGCGCGGGCTCGATGGCGAGCGCCGCCTCGTAGTGGGCGCGCGCGCCCTCGACGTCCTGCTCCTCGCGCAGCACGTTGGCCAGATTGATGCGCGCCACGGCGTTGCCCGGATGATGTGCGACGGCCTGCAGGTAGGCGGTGCGCGCCGCGGATCGATAGCCGCCCGCGAGCGCGAGCGTGCCGATCTCGTTGAGGGCGCAGAAGTTGGTCGGATCCTCGCGCAGCACCTCGATGTACGCCTGCTTGGCAGCCTCATCCTGCGCCTGCCGGGCGAGCGCTCGGGCACGCTCCAGCGTTGCGAGAATTCGCTGCGCGCCCGGCCGTGCGCCCTCACCGCTCATGCGCCATACCTTAGCACTCGGCGCGCAGCGGCGAAGCGCCGTGCCGCTGCGCCGTGCGACATGTGGCGTGCGCCATGTGGCGTGCGCCGCTGCGCCCCTGCGCCGGCGAGATCGCGTGAACCAACCGTGAGGCCCACGGTCGGACTAGGGAGCTGCGCGCCGAGTCGCGCGGCGCGTGCCCGATTCTCGGCGCTGTCTCGATACGCCGACAATTGCAGTCCACTGTCAAATCGCTCTAGAGTTTCTCACCATGAACCACTGGCTCGACGATCCCTGGCGGCATCTTCGCTTCGGCGAGGCGATTCTCGCGGGCGGCGTCGAAGGTTTGTTCCAGGGTTGGAAGGCCTCGGCCGACATGATCGGCAAGCTGTGCACGGACGGCGCGGAGCGGTGGCAGGCCGCCATTCGCCAGATCCAGGCACCCGTGAATCTCGCCGACATCCTGCGCGCGCGCACCACCACCTGAGCTCGACGCCCGCTGCGGCGCTTTGACGCGCTGCTCGCTCGGTGCCTATGATCGGGCATGCATAAGTTGAGCTGCGGCAGGTTGCAAGACGCACTCATCGGTGCCGCGTGGACGTGCGCGCTCTGCGCCGCGCTCGCGCTGCCTGCGCCTCATGCCCGCGCCGCGGCAGGCGAGGCGGCGCCCGCCTCGCCCGATGATCCGATCCGCGTGCTCGTGGGGCGCCTCGATCTGGAGCGCTACAAGGCCACCATCAAGGGACTCACCCGATTCGGCGACCGCCGGCAGGGGACCGAGCGCAACCGCGCTGCCATCGACTGGATCGAGGCGCGGCTCAAGAGCTACGGCTGCACGAACATCGAGCGGCTGCGCTACAGCTACTCGCCGCAGGAGAAGCCGCGGCCGAGCGGGCCGCCGCGGGGAACGGGACCCGATGCGGCACCGGGCGGCGGGCGCTACCGGGGCGAGCGCGGGCCCACCGGGGTGAACACCGATCCCACGCGACAGCCCGACGCGAGGCTGCGGGCACTCGATTCGCCGCCGAGCGTGCCCGGCGCACGCGAGGAGGTGTACTGCACCAAGGTGGGCACCGAGCACCCCGAGGAGATGTACATCGTGGGCGGGCACATGGACGGACATGGCTGGGGCGAGGCGGCGAACGACGATGGGTCGGGCGCCGCGCTGGTGATGGAGCTCGCGCGCGTGTTCGCGGCACCGGACGTGCAGACGGCGCGCTCGATCCGCTTCATTCTGTGGAACAACGAGGAGACCGGCCTCAACGGCTCCTACGCCTATGTGGCGCAGCGCGCCGCGCTCCAAGGCGTCGAGTCCCCGCCCGGCTCGCATCGCTACCCCGAGCCGCGCTGGCTCGGCATGATCCAGCACGACATGGAGCTGTTCGATCACGGCATGCCGCGCGCGGACGGCAGCGTGTCGAAGGAGCAGCGCCCCGAGGCGGATGTGAACATCGAGTTTCAATCCCAGGCGAAGCAGGCCGACGGCGCGCAGAAGCTCGCCTGGGCGTTGTATGCGGCCAACGAGGCGTACGCGACCGACTACCCGGCGGCCGTGGGACCGCACATGACCAACACCGACTCGACGCCGTTCATGGACTTGATCCCGGCGGTGAGTGTGCGCGAGCTCGAGCGCGGCACGCAGATCGGCGCCGGCTGGGATCCGCACTGGCATCAGCCCAGCGACCTGTATGCGACGTTCAGCGATGCGGATTTCCGGCTCGGCCTGAATGCCGCGCAAACGACGCTCGGGGCGGTCGCGCGGCTGGCGGGCGCGACCTTGACCTCGGGGGGCGCGGGCGGGGACTCGCGCGCCGGCGCGCGCGGCGCGAACTGAGCGCCGAGCGCGCTGCGCCGGCGCGCACTCAGGGCAACGACAGCGACGTGTAGTTCGCGTGCACGAAGGTGTAGCCCGGGCCGTTGGCGCGCAGATGGCCGATGCCGGGGAACGACAGATGCGCACCGGCGATCCAATCGCGATGCTCGGCCACCTCGGCGAACACTTTCTGGCGCTCGGCTGCCGCCTGGGCCGAGTCGCTGTCGAAGTGGATGGTCACGGACGGGTCCGGAAACTGCGCCGCCGCGACGTGCACCACATCGCCCCAGAAGAGCATCACCTGATCCTTGCTCTGCGCCCTGTAAAGAGTGTGTCCGGGGGTGTGCCCCGGGGCCGCGATCGCGCGGATGCCCGGCACCAGCTCGACATCGCCGCTGAAGGTCTCGAATTTTCCGGCCGCGCGGTACGGATCGATGGCCTGCATGGCCTGCGCGAACCGCTGCCTCGCAGCCGCGGGGGCGGCCGCCATCCTCGACTGGCTCAGCCAGTAGTCCGCCTCCTCGCGGGCGGCGCGCACCGTGGCGTTCGGGAACACGCGCGCGCCGTTGGCGACCAGGCCGCCGATGTGATCGGGATGCATGTGGGTGATGTAGATCTCATCCACCTGCTCGGGGCGGTACCCCGACGCCTCGAGGCTCTGCAGCAGCTTGCCGGTGGAGGGCGCGAAGACAGAACCCGCGCCGGTGTCGATGAGCACCAGATGGGTGCCGGTGTTGATGAGGAAGCCGTTCACGGACTCCTCGATGGGATCGGTGAGGAACGAGCGGCGCAGGTCCTGCTCGAGCGCCTCGGGCGTGATGTGCGTGAGGAGCCGTGCGGCATTCATCGGGAAGGTGCCGTCCGAGAGCGCGGTGACCTCGAAGTCGCCGAGCATCATGCGGTAATAGCCGGGCGCCTGGGTCTTGAGCAGCGGGGCGCCCGCGAGCGCCACCGTCCCGAGGAGCAGGGTCATTGCACAGCTCTGCGCCGCGCGCAGCCAGGTCATCCGCATCATCCGCCGCCTCCGAGGGTCGAGGTGCTCAGTATAGCGTTCGGCGCCGGCGGGGCGGTCCGTGGCGGCCGGGGAGCGCCGGTGCGGGGCGGCGGCGGGCGTGGCGGCGGCGGCGTGGCGGCGGCGGCGTGGCGGCGGCGCGGCGTGACGGCGGCGCGCTCAGGCGCCGGGCGTGCGCGGGGCGGGCGGGAGGTGCGGATCGAGCTCGCGCGCGCACTGGCGCGCATCGGAGAAATGAATCGTGCGGAACCCCAGGCGCCGGGCGCAATCGATATTCGGAAGATGATCGTCGATGAACAAGGTCTCGGCCGGGACCAGACCATAGCGGCCCGCAATGAGGTGGAAGATCTGCGGATCGGGCTTGATGAGCTTGACTTCTCCCGAGATCACGATCCCGCGAAACTGTCCCCAGTGCGTGTAGCGCCGCTCGAGCGCCGCAAAGATCCAGGCCGCCATGTTGGAGAGGCCATAGACGGGAACACCGCGCCTCACCAGATCGCTCACGATGTCGAGGGTGTCGGTCATGGGGATGAGCGAGTCCTCGATGTGCCGCATGAGCCGGCGCATCTCCTCGGGCGGGCGGCCCATGCGGGCCGCGAAGCGCTCGATCGCGGCCTCCTCGCTGAAGGTGCCGCGGTCGATCTCGATCCAGTCGGCATGCTTGAGCACCGACTCGCGCAGCAGCGTGCGCAGCGCCTCCTCGGCGTAGAAGCGCGCGATGATCTCCTCGGGCTGCCAGCGCAGCAGGACGCCGCCGAAATCGAAGATGACGCCGCGCACGGGCGCGCTGCGCACGGTGGACACAGTGGACAGGGTGGACACGAACCTTTCCTCATGATGCCCGCGGCGATGAGCGCCGCGGCCCTGCGGTAGTATGCCCGCCGTGGCCCGCTCCCGCATTCGCCGCCGTCGTTCCGTTCTCATCGCTTGCGGCCTGGTCTGTGCGCTGCTCGGCGTGCTCGCCGCGCTCTGGGTCGCCCACCTCGACAGCGTCGTGACGCGCGAGTTCCAGGGACGGCTCTGGTCGGTGCCGGCGCGCGTGTACGCGGCGCCGCTCGAGCTCTATGTGGGCGCACCGATCAGCGCGAGCGAGCTCGAGCAGGAGCTGCGCCGACTGCATTACCGGCGCGGCGGTCCGGCCGCCGGGCCGGGCGCGTATGAGCGCACCGGCAACGCCTTCGATCTGGCGGCGCGGCGCGTGCGCTTCATCGATGAGCTGCGCGAGCCCGAGCGCGTCTCGATCCATGCGGATGGCGCCTCGATCACCAGCATGCGCTACGCGAACGGCGCGGACCTGCCGGTGTTTCGGCTCGATCCGCCGCTGATCGGGAGCGTGTTTCCGATTCACGGCGAGGATCGTCTGATCGTGGCGCCGGCCGACGTGCCGGCGCTGCTGCGCGAGGGCATCAAGGTGATCGAGGATCGCCGCTTCGATGAGCATCACGGCGTCGACTTCTGGGGCGTGCTGCGCGCGGGCTGGGCGAATCTCAGGGCGGGGCACGTCGTGCAGGGCGGCAGCACCCTCACGCAGCAGCTGGTGAAGAACTATTTCCTGTCCGACGCGCAGACCCTCGGCCGCAAGGCCACCGAAGCCGTGATGGCCATGCGCCTGGAGGCGCACTACTCGAAGGAAGAGATCCTGGTGGCGTACCTGAACGAGGTGTATCTCGGGCAGGATGGGGCACGCGCCATCCACGGCTTTGGCCTGGGCAGCGAGTACTACTTCGCCAAGCCGCTGGGCGAGCTCGACCCCGCCGAGCTCGCGCTGCTCATCGGCCTGGTGAAGGGCCCCTCCTTCTACGATCCGCGCCGCCATCCCGATCGGGCGCTCGCGCGGCGCAACCTCGTGCTCAAGGAGCTCGCCGATGCGCGCCTCATCGATGCGCCGGCGGCGAAGCGGGCGCTGGCAAGCTCACTGGGACTGAAGCCCCCGGGCGGGGTCTACGTGCCGGCCTACATCGATCTGGTGCGCCGGGATCTGAAGCGCGACTACGCCGAGGCGGATCTCGCCGCCGCCGGACTGTCGGTGTACACGAGCCTCGATCTGCGCGCGCAGGGCGCCGCGCAGCGTGCGCTCACGCGAAATCTCGAGCGACTCGATGCGCGCTCGCGGGTGCGCAGCGAGCATCTGGAGGGCGCGGTGATCGTGGTCGAGCCGAACAGCGGCGATGTGGTCGCGGTGGTCGGCGGCCGCGAGGCGGATGCGAGCGGCTTCAACCGGGCGCTCGATGCGCGCCGGCCGATCGGCTCGCTGGTGAAGCCGGCGGTGTACCTGACCGCGCTCGAGAGCGGGCGCTACACGCCGGCCACGATCATCGAGGACGCGCCCATCGAGCTCAAGCTGTCCGACGGCAGCATCTGGGCGCCGCAGAACTTCGAGCGTCAGGTGTACGGGCCGGTGCCGCTGGCGCGGGCGCTCGCCGAGTCGATGAACCTCGCGACCGTGCGCCTCGGGCTCGACATCGGACTGCCGAAGGTCGCCGCGACGCTCGAGCGGCTCGGGCTGGAATCGCCGCCGACGCTCAATCCCTCGCTCCTTTTGGGCACCGTGGAGATGTCGCCGCTCGAGGTGGTGCAGGTGTACACCACGCTCGCCGATGGCGGCTTTCGCACGCGGCTGCGCGCGGTGCGCGCCGTGCTCGATGAGCACGGGCGGCCGCTGAAGAGCTTCAAGGTCCAAGTCGAGTCGGCCGCGCCGCCCGGACCGGTGTACGAGCTCGATCGCATGCTCATGCTCGTGCCGACGCGCGGCACGGCGCGCGGGGCGGCGGCCCGGCTGCCGCCGGGACTCGCCGTGGCGGGCAAGACCGGCACCTCCTCGGATACGCGCGACAGCTGGTTCGCGGGCTTCACGGGGAGCTATCTGTCGGTGGCGTGGGTGGGCTACGACGATAACCGCGAGACGGGCCTCACCGGCGCGGCGGGCGCACTGCCGGTGTGGGCCGATACCATGGCGAGCCTCAAGCCCGTGTCCTTCGAGCCGGTCGCTCCGGACCTGGTGGAGGATCGCTGGATCGGCTTCCAGGATGGGCGGGAGACGACGCCGGCCTGCAACTCCGATGCCGTGCTCATCGCCGTGCCCAGGGACACGGTGCTGCCGAGCGACCCGCGCTGCATCGCCTCGCCTCATCCGACGGCCGGTGAGAAGATCAAGGCATGGATCAAAAACATCATCCGCTGAATGCTCCCGCCGCCGCGCTCGCCGTGGCGCTGCTCGTCACCGGCTGCTCCTCGCCCTCGACGCGGCCGTCCGAGACCCCTCCCGCCGCGAGCCCCGTGCCCGCCTCACCCGGCGCGCCGCCCGGCGCACCGCCCGAAGCGCCGCCGCCGCCTGCGCGGCCGCAGGCGCCGCCGCGCGAGATCCACTTATCGCCGGCCGAGCGCTCGCTGGTGATGCAGGCGCATACCCTCCTCGCCCGGGGCGACATCGATGCCGCCTCCGCGACGCTCGATCGAGCCCTGCGCATCGAGCCGAGCAACCCGCTGCTGTGGATCGAGCTCGGGCGCGTGCGGCTCGCGGAACGCGACGCCCATCAGGCCGAGGTATGCGCGCGCAAGGCGCTGCTGCTCGCCACCGGCGATCACGCCGCGCAGGCTCAGGCGGGCCGGCTGCTGGCCGAGGCGCTGCGCGCGCAGGGGCGCAATCAGGAAGCGCAGGAGCTCGACAGCCGCCCGTACATGCACTAGCGCGCGCATCAAAGTATCATCAGCGGGCATGATGAACTTTCGCGCAGTGCCATGATGTCCCTTCGCGCAGCGCTCGCCTCGACCGCGGGCTTGCTGCTGCTCGCCGGCTGCGGGCAATCGGCGACGGCGCCCGCAACGCCCGCGGCCAAGCCCGACCTGACCGTCACCTTCGATGGACAGCGGCACAAGTGCATCGTCGCTCTGTCCCGGGAAGCACAGGGAAACACGGTGGCCTGCAGCGACGTCGTGTCGTTCGTCAAGGAGGAGCTCAGGCTGCCGGGCGGATCGACCTACGCCGTGCGCGACATAGCGCCCATCGACGATGCCACGGTGAGTCAGGTGCGCGCGGGCCTGGATGGCGCGGGCTATCGCTTCGCGGGCGGATGACCCGCGGGATCAGAAAGCGGCGCAGCGGGGGCGCATGAGCATGCGAAGGCGCGGCCTCGCCGCCACCGCCGCGTGGCTCGCGACGAGCTTGACCGCGGCCTGGAGCCACCCCTCCGGGCTTGCCGGCAGCGGCTGCGACGAGGAGCCGGCGCCGCCCTTCTGCAAGGCGGTGCGCGGCGCGCGCGCCGAAGGTTGGCCGGCACAGAGCCGCTCCGAGGTGCTGGCCCGGCACGGCATGGTCGTGACCAGTCAGCCGCTCGCGGCGCAGGCCGGCCTGCAAATCCTCATGCAAGGCGGCAACGCGATCGATGCCGCCGTGGCGAGCGCGGCCGTGCTGAGTCTGGTGGAACCGATGATGGTGGGCGTGGGCGCGGATCTGTTCGCGGTGATCTACATCGCCAAGGACCACAAGATCTACGTGCTGAACGCGAGTGGCACGGCACCCAGCGGCGCCACCGTGGCGCGCCTCAACCAGCTGGGCTATCGCTTCGATCCCAAGAACTGGGGGCCGATGTCGGGGATGCCGGTTCACGGCATCCTGCCGGTGACCGTACCGGGCGCCGTGTGGGGCTGGGATGCCGTGCTCAAGCGCTTCGGCAAGCTGACCTTCAAGCAAGTGCTCGAGCCGGCCGTCCGCTATGCGCAGGAGGGCTTTGCGGTGTCGGAGCGCATCGCGCACGACTGGCGGCTGCCGGATGCGCTGCCGCTGCGGCACTGTTGCAGCGAGCTCGATCCCGATTCGGTCGCCACCTGGTACGTGCACGGGGTGGCGCCGAGAATGGGGCAGATCTTCAAGAACGCGGACCTCGCCCGGACGCTGCGCCTGCTGCAGGCGCAGGGGGCCGATGTCTTTTACCGCGGGGAGATCGCCAAGGCCATCGTGGCGAAGTCCAGGGCCCTCGGCGGCAGCATGACGCTCGAGGATCTGGCGCGCTATCACGGCGAGTGGGTGGAGCCTGCCCGCAGCAAGTACCACGGTCATGATCTCGTGGAGCTGCCGCCGCCCTCGCAGGCATGGGCGGCCGAGGAGATGCTCAACATTCTTCAGGCCTGCGTGCCGCAGTGGGTGCCGGGCGAGACGCTCGCCTCGCTCGGTCCCGCGAGCCCCGAATACTGGCATCTGCTGGTCGAGGCGAAGAAGCTCGCCTACGCGGATCTGTATGCCTACAACGCGGATCCGGACTTCGTGGCGGTGCCGCTCGGCAGACTTCTGTCGCCATCGTATGCGGCATCGCTGTGCCGCCGGGTCGACCCGCACCATGCCTCCACGCCGGGGCCGCCGGCAAGATCCGAGATGTCGGGCGACACCATCGTGCTGTCGGCCGCCGACGCCGAGGGCAACATGGTCTCCTGGGTGAACAGCAATTTCGACGAGTTCGGCTCGGGCATCACGGTCCCGGGGTACGGATTCGTGCTGCACGATCGCGGCGCGCTGTTCTCGCTCGACCCGCACAGCCCGAACGTCATCGCCCCCGGCAAGCGCCCGTTCAACACGCTCTCGGCGGGCTTCGTGATGCGCGGCGCCGAGCCGGTCATGACGGTGACCCTGATGGGCGGGGATATGCAGGCGCAAGGCCATGCGCAGCTGCTGATCGACATGCTCGACCTGGGCGCGAACCCGCAGGCGGCCGCCGACATGGCGCGCTTTCGGCACAGCCAGATTCCCAATACGCTGGGTCTGGAAGCGCCGCTCTACGATCTGGTCGGTGCGCAGCTTGCGGCCATGGGGCACGCCGTGAGCTCGATCGATGGTGCATCGGTCGGCGGGGTGCAGACGATCATGTTCGTCCCCGCACCCGCTGCGGCGGCCGGTACGGTGGCCGGTGCGGTGCCTGGTGCGGCCGCTGCGGCACCCGGCGCGGCGGCCGGCGATGGGCACGGCGCGCCGGCGGTGGAGGGCTACTATCGAGGGGCGTCGGACTTCAGGAAGGATGGGGAGGCGGTCGGATGGTGATGAGGAGCGAAGCGATGAGCGCACGGGTGGCACTGGTGACGGGCGGCGGGCGGGGGATCGGGCGCGAGGCGGCGCTGCTGCTCGCGGCGGCGGGCGCGCGCGTGATGATCGCCTCGCGCAGCACCGCGGAGCTGGCGGCCGTCGGCCTCGATTTCGTCGCGGCGGATCTCGGCACCGCCGAGGGCTGCGCGCTCGCGGTCGCGCAGACCGAGCAGCGGCTCGGGCCCATCGACCTGTTGGTCGTGAATCACGGCATCGGTTCGGCCCACGAGCGCCTGGTGTGGGAGCAGGACCCCGAGGTGTGGCGCGAGACCATGCGCGTCAACCTCGACGGTCCGTTCGAGCTGGCGCGCCTGACGGTCGGGGGCATGTGCCAGCGCGGCTTCGGCCGGCTGGTCTTCACCAGCTCCACCGCCGGCGAGAAGGCGGAGCGCTGCGGCAGCGCCTACAGCGCCTCCAAGCACGGCGTCATCGGACTGGCGCGCGCCGTCGCCCAGGACGCCGGGCCGTTCGGCGTGACCTCCAACGCCGTGCTGCCGGGCTGGGTGCGCACGGAGATGGCGGAGCGCTCGGCGAAAACCGAGGCGCAGCGGCGCGGCATCAGTGTCGAGCAGGTCTGGCAGGAGCGCGCCGCCCTCTACCCGCAGAAGCGGGTGCTGGAGCCGCGCGAGGTGGCGCAGGTGATCGCCTTTCTGTGCAGCGAGGCGGCCGGCGGCGTGAACGGCGAGGCGATCACCGTCGCGCTCGGCGGCCTGTGGTAAGGACGCGGCGCGCCGGCGCGCTGCAGAACGCAGGGCGCGGCCGCAGGCCAGCGGTGCGGGCGCGGCGGGCCGCCAACGGTGCGGGTGCGGCCGGCGGCCGGCGATCCGGGCGGGCCGCCGCGGCCATTGGACCAGCGGCTGCTTGACGTCCCACGGGACTTGGGACTAGGTTCGAAAGGCCCGGGCCCACACGCCCGATTCCCGAGGAGCGAGCATGAGCACCGTCCGCATCCAGCCGACCGACGTCCGCATCGAGCCGACCGACGTCCGCATCGAGCCGACCGACGTCCGCATCGAGCCGATCAAGCCGCACATCGGCGGCATCGTCCACGTGACCAAGGAGCACCTCCTCGACGAGCAGACCATCGCCCTGGTGCGCGAGGCCCTGGAGCAGCGCGGCGTACTGGTATTTCCTCGCATCCATCTGAGCGACACCGAGCAGCTCGCCTTCACCGACCGGCTCGGCAAGCGGGTCAATTACAACCGCAAGGCGCCCGGGAGCGGCGCCGCGGGCGAGGAAGACGTCTACACCATCACGCTCGACAAGGAGATCAACACCCAGCCCGAATACGTGCTCGGCACCTTCTTCTGGCACATCGACGGCGTGACCATCGACCAGCCGCTCCCCAAGGCAACGCTGCTCAGCGCGCGCAAGCTCTCGCCCTCGGGCGGGCAGACCGAGTTCGCCAGCACCTATGCCGCCTACGAGGCGCTGCCCGAGAAAGAGCGCAAGGAGCTCGAGACGCTGCAGGTGGTGCACCGGATGGAGACCGGGCTGCGTCCGGTGTTCGAGCAGCTGGCGGAGGAGGATCTGGCGCGCTGGCGCGGCATGTCCGAAGTCATGGTCCATCCGCTCGTCTGGACGCACAAGTCGGGCCGCAAGTCGCTGGTGATCGGCACGCACGCCGATAGCGTCGTCGGACGCCCCATCGCCCATGGACGCTCGCTGCTCGTGCGGCTGCAGGAATGGGCCGCGCAGCCGGCCTTCAGCTACCGCCACGAATGGCAGGAAGGCGACCTCGCCATCTGGGATAACTGCGGCTGCATGCACCGTGTCGTTCCCTACGACGAGAAATCCGGCCGCAGGATGCACCGCACGACCATCATGGGCGAGGAGCGCGTCGCCGCCTGAGCGGCGCAGGCGCGCGTGCGCTCGCGCGCCCCTGCGCGCGCAATGGCGGGCGATCCTGGGCCGCGGCGAGCTTCAGCCGCCGCGGCCGCGCAGCCCGAACAGGAACAGGCCCACGCTGAAGCGGACGTGCTTCTCGATCTCGGCGGCGCTCAGCTTGTTTCCTGAGACGATGATGCGCGCCGGGCCGCCCACCGCGACGCTCAAGAAGGCGGCCGCAGCGCGGCGCGGCTCGGTCACCCCGATTGCGCCCTGCTTGCCGTAGCGCAGAAAGAGCTCGCTGAGAAAGTCGATGGTGGGGCCGGCTCCTTCCTCGAAGGCCGCATTGAACAGCTCCGGAAATCGGTAGGCCTGCGCACCCAAGATGCGCTGCAGCTTGGTGCCGACCGGGGTCGCGACGTTGGCGATTCGCAGCCGCGCAATCGCACGCAGGGTCTCCTCCAGGTCCTGCGTCGCGACCGCCTCGAGGGCGGCCCGCGGCACGGTATAGCGCTCGATCGCCCGCCCCACCGCGGCCTTGAACAAGGCGGCCTTGTCCCGATAGCGCGCATACATGGTGCGCTTCGACATGCCGACACGGATCGCGATCTCCTCCATCGTCGCCTGCTCGAAGCCCTGCTCGAGAAAGATGTCGAGAGCGACGTTCAAGAGCTCCTCGTGGCGGCGTTGCTGCTGCGCGGCGGTCGGCCGTCCGACGCCCGGGCGGCTCAAGGTGGCATGACTGGGAATGTGCTTGCCCTCCGGCGAAAAGGGTTCATAATGGTACTTACTGGTACCATTATACAGGAATTCCCCCCATGGGCGAGGCTGTCGAGCGGCTGACGCGCCTGGTCGAGGCGCCGGATCGATATGACATTCCCTTCGGCGATCTGCGCGCGGCGCAGATCCGCGCGATGAACGAGCGCTTCCAGGAGCGCAAGAGCCACATCAAGCTGGTGGAGCACCGCGCGCGCGAGGCCGGCATCCGCGAGGTGCGCAGCCACAAGGAGGTGGTGAACCTGCTGCTGCCGCATACGGCGTACAAGAGCTATCCGGAGGGCTGGCTCGCGCAGCAGCGCTGGGACCGCCTGTCGAAGTGGCTCGACACGGTGTCCGCCCACCGCATCCCCGTGAACGAGGTGTCGCGCGCCGATGACGTGGACGGCTGGATCGAGAAGCTCGCCGCGCAGGGCTTCTTCGTGTCCTGCTCGAGCGGCACGACGGGCAAATCCGCGATGCTGGTCGCTTCCCAGGCGGACATGAGCTGGTGCAAGAAGGAAGCCGTCGCCACCTATTCCTGGGGATCGGGCGTGAAGCCGGCGCGGGACCGGCGCATATTCGGGATGGCCGCGATCGCGCATGTGCCGCGCAATCTCGCCACGGGCGAAGCCTACACCGCCGCCTTGCAGGATCCGAGCTGCGAGCGCTTCTCCTATCCCGTCCCGCCCATCACCGTGGGCGCGCTCACGCAGATGGTGGTGCTGCGCAAGGCGATCGCCGACGGCACGGCGAGGCCGGGCGACATCGCGGCCTACGAGGAGCTTTCGGCGGCGCGACAGAAGGCGGTCGATGCCGCCGTCGGCCTCACGGCGCAGGCGGTGGTGGCGGCGCGCCATCACAAAATCCACGTCACCGGGCTGTGGCTGGGTCTTTACAATGTCGCCAAGGCGGTGCGCGACATGGGCTACAGCGGCCAGGACTTTCATCCCGAGAACTCGATCTACGTCGGCGGCGGGCTCAAGCGCGCCAAGCTGCCGCAGGACTATCGGGAGTTCGTGTATGAGACCTTCAACATCCAGCCGCAGCGCAACTATCAGAACTACAGCATGCAGGAGCTGCACTCCGGCATGCCCCGCTGCCAGGCGGGCGGGCGCTATCACGTGCCGCCGTGGGTGGTGCCGCTGATTCTCGACAAGGCGGGCGAGAAGCTCCTGCCGGTGATCGAGGAGGAGTATGAAGGACGCGCGGCGTTCTTCGACCTCTCGCTCGACGGCCGCTGGGGCGGGGTGATCTCGGGCGACAAGATATCGATCGACTTCCGCCCGTGCGCCTGCGGCAGCCGGGGGCCCTCGATCCGCGACAACGTCGTGCGCTACGCGGACCTCGAGGGCGACGACAAGATCGGTTGTGCGGGCACCGTGGATGCCTACGTGAGAGGTGTGGCATGAGCTCTCTGCTCGATATCGAGAAACAGGCGCCGCACGCGGCGCCGGCGGCGGTCTCGGCGCCTTTCTTCGCGCGCGGCGCGCTGATCGAGGGCGAGGATGCCGTGCACCGCTCGCGCGACCTCGGCGTCGACTTCGCGACGCCGCGGATCGATCTGGACCGGATCGTGCATCCACGCACCGAGGTGCCCCCGCTCCTCAACGTGCCGCTGGCGGAGATCATCGATTTCCTGGTCGAGACCGGCCGGCGCATCAGCGATCCCAACAACCGCTTCGTGCGCGACTGCATCGATCGGATGTGCGCCACGCACGTGCTGCCGCGCGCCGTGCTCGAGCACCAGGTGAGAGTCGCCGCCGCCTATCTCGACAAGCGTCTGCTCCATACCGTGGTCGAGCAGAACTTCCCCGATCCGCGGGCGCTCGACGAGTGGGTCGCGCGCCGCGACTACACCGGCCGGCGCAGCTTCGTGCGCGCCTTCGCGCCGCGGCTGGTGCACGTCCTGCCCGGAAACTCGCCCGGCGTTGCGGTGAAGTCGATCGCGCAAGGCGCGCTGGTGAAGGCGATCAACCTGTTCAAGATGTCCTCGAGCGATCCGTTCACGACGGTCGCCATTCTGCGCACCATGGCCGACATCGATGCCGGCCACGCGATCGTCAGGTCGATGTCGGCGGTGTACTGGCGCGGCGGCGACGCCGCGGTCGAGCGGGTGCTGTATCGCCCGCAGTACTTCGACAAGATCGTCGCCTGGGGCGGCGGGGAGGCCATCGACAACGTGGTCAAGTACCTGGGGCCGGGCTTGCAGCTGGTCTCGTTCGATCCGAAGACCTCGATCTCCATGGTGGGGCGCGAAGCCTTCGCCAGCGAGCAGAGCCTGGAGCTCGCGGCGGATCTGGCGAGCGCGGATGTCATGGTGCTCAACCAGGAAGCCTGCGTCGCCAGCCGTTTCCTCTACGTCGAGGGCACCCGCAGCGAGGTCGATGGCTTCTGCGAGCGGCTCCAGCGGCGCATCGCCGAGCGCGCGCAGGCCTGCGGAGATGCGCGTCCGCTCGACCTGGACCTGCGCGAGCAGATCGAGACGCTGATGATGATGGACGATGACTATCGCATCTGGGGCAAGACCGACGGCCGCGGCTGCGTGATCCGCTCCGAGGAGCCGGTGGAGTTTCATCCCATCAACAAGACGGCGAACGTCGTCTGCGTGCCCTCGCTCGATGAGGCCGTGCGCCACGTCAACGTGGCGACGCAGACGGTGGGGTTCTATCCATTCGATCGCATGGCGGATTATCGCGACCGGCTGGCGAGCGGCGGCGCGCAGCGCATCGTGCACCTGGGCGAGGCCGGCCCGAGCACCATCGGCAATCCGCACGATGCGATGTATCCGCTGCATCGCTTCGTGCACTGGATGGCGCACGAGGACGGGTGCGACGAGAAGCCGCGGCCGGCGGGCGAGGGACAAACGAGGAGCGATCGCTGATGCGGCTGCAAAACAAGGTTGCCGTGATCACCGGCGCAGGCTCCGGCATGGGCAAGGCCATGGCGAAGCTGTTCGCGGCCGAGGGCGCGCGCGTGGTCTGCGCCGATATCAGCGGCCAGCAGGAGGCCGTCGCCGCCGACATCGGCGCGGCAGCGCTCGCCGTGCACACCGACGTCGCCCTGGAAGAGGATGTGCGCAAGATGATCGGCGTCGCCGAGGAGCGGTTCGGGCGGCTCGACATCCTCGTCAACAATGCGGGATTCGGCGGCCCGATGGCGCCGCTCCACGAGCAGACCGCGGAGCGCTGGGACCGGGTGCACTCGGTCAACATCCGCGGCGTGTTCTTCGGCATGAAATACGGCATCACCTCGATGCTGAAGAGCGGCGGCGGCGCCATCGTGAACATCTCCTCCGCCTCGGGCCTGGTGGGCTGGAAGCATCACAGCGTCTACGGCGCGGCGAAGGCGGGCGTGAACCAGCTGACCAAGGCGGCCGCGCTCGATTATGCGGGCAAGAACATCCGCGTGAACGCGATACTGCCCGGCACCATGTGGACCGGGCTGGTGAAGCAGTCCCAGCAGTTCGCCGAACCGCCGCCGGGCGTGTTCCGGCTCCCGGGAATTCCGCTGGACCGCTGGGGACGCGCGATCGACATCGCCTACGCCGCGCTGTATCTCGCGAGCGATGAGGCATCCTATGTCACGGGGGTGCTGCTGCCCGTGGACGGCGGCTACTGCATCGGCTTCTCCGGCATGGGCGCGGAGAATCCGGGCGTGCCGAGCGGCTGAGCGGGTTGACCGGCTGAGCGGCTGAGCGGCTGAGCGGAGAACTCTCTCTGTGAGCGTCGGCTCATCATTGTCCACGAAGGTCTCCTGCGCTCGATGATCGCGGCCGCCCGGCGTGAGCACGAAGCGCGGCGCGGTTACTGCGCGCGGTGTTCCTCTGCGATTACTTCCTGAACGACGTGTTTCGCCGGGCGCTCCTGCGCGTGCTCAACCGGGGCGGGCACCCCACGCAGTTCTCGGGAAATATACCCTCCCGCTACCGACCCCCGTCAGCGGTTCTTTATGGATTCTGGTGTTGAGCGTGATGCTGCCGATCACCCCAAACGCAAAGGTAATCTGCGCGCCCATGTTCGGTTGCTTTCGAGAAAGATCTGGCGTTGCGTCAAGCGGCTACCCTGGGACGTCCGCCGCGCTTGCCGTTCTCGCGAGAGGCCTTCGCCTTCATCGAGCTGCGGCTCGAACCCCCGAGTTTGCCAATCTGTTGCATCCACCGCCGTGAACCGAAGGCACCCTCGATGAGCCCAGGCACATAAAGATCGGCATCCAGCAGCGGCCAATGCAAGCCGAGCCCGTTCGGGCTGATCTTGATTTTCGCCAACTTTGACCGGGGCGCATCTGCCAGCCCTTCGGTCACCGCCACCGGGAAGGCAAATTCACAGCCGCCATCGAGCGTGATCACGATCAGTCCGCGTCGCGAGTCATAGCGCGCAGCTCGCGCGATCGGGCCACGCGAAACCGCCGCCGCGCCACGCGCGTTCGCGGCCTTAAATTGATCTTTGGTGATTGCCATGAATCGCCCTCCATGCCGCACACAACGGTTGCACATGAGTCTGCAGTAATCGGGCCAAGCGGTTCACTTCCGGCCAGGACAATCCAAAGTTCTCACGCAATTCGATCGGTCCGCTCGGACAGTTCAAATTGAATACCGCCTGCCGCGGGCCCTCCCAAACGTGCACATGGGCCGGACGATGGTCGTTCGTGTAGATCACGACCCGAACTCGGCCAAAGCGGAGAACCGTAGGCACAAGGGATCATAACCCAAGCATGGTTAGGTTTAAAGCGGCTGCTTCACTCACATCATCGCCCTGAATGTCCGCTTAGTGCCGCGACAGCGGATGCGCTCTTTTGAAGATGCAAATTGTTTGAAGCGTTCCGTCTGGTCTACCCTTCCACAGAACAGCTTGAATATCGGTGCTGGCGGCTTCCGTTAGACCAAGGAGGTAGGTAGAGGCCTCCCTACAGTACACACGGTAATAGAAATTCTCGAAAGGGTTCGCGAAGCGTGGATCCCACTGCATCACCCTCCAGCCGTGGTCCCGTGCAAATTTGGGTACTTCGTCAAGTTGTTTATCTTGCAACGCCGCATAGACGTCATCGACTTTCACAGCTGTCGGCGTAATCACGAAAAAATAAGATGGGAAGGTTCCTCCGGTGCTGAACTGAAAAACTCGTTGTTGGCTACCGTCATTCAAGATGTCAATGTCCTGCACCTCGAAAAAACGGGGATCAATCATCGTCGAGACTTTTCCCGAGCGCTCGCGTATCGATCGCCCTAAGTCGATGGCCATTGGGTATCAATGCGCGGCAAAGATCGCGGTCCTGCGCTTTTGCCAAGCGCACGGGTGCTTCAAGGGAAATCAGTCCCCCTGAGGTTTGTGAGAGTGCCAAATCGGCGCTGCCTATGAAGAACATCAGGACACCAAAGCGCACCAGAACTCGTTGCATCCGCAGCCTCCTGGCCGCCATCGCGTGCCGAACGGATTGCATCGGAGAATACGCCCATGATGCGTCAGAAATGGGAAAGGTTGTCACCACTTAAATTGGCGGCGGATCCGGCGGTTTCCCTGCATCGATCAATTCCATGCGCATCACTTCTTGTTCACCGTGTCGCTCGAGATACCACGCGACGAATTTTTGAGCCTGCGCCTGCCTCAATGTGGCGGATTCCAAGGAACGGCACGCTGCGGCTCGATAGTTGTACACGCGGCGGTGCTCGGCCGCCGATTTCCACTCGGGTGATCCCTCGGGCCACACGCGTTTTGCGATCGCTACGCCCATCATTTCGGTGATCGCCGTATCGCCATTCTCAAATGCGCTTGCGACGCCCCGGCAGGCCTCCAGAATATCCGCCCGCTGCAGGCGATCGCCCATGCAGGAATGGGACGCCGACGCGTACGCCGGAATCGCCATCGCCGTCACGATTCCGGTCACGGTGGTCATCGCATCGGCGAGCGACATCTTCCCCGTTCGAGCCACGGCCACCGACAGATGTGCGATGAGCGTCGTCCAGTAAATATCGACCCGTTCGGTGTGTCCGATCGCGGCCAGGGCTCCATCCTGGGCGGCCTCATCGCGGGCCTTGACCGCGCGAGTCAATGCGCCCATCCATCCGGCCCCGTTGTCTGGACTCAAGCGACGCAGCCGCTGCTCGTCTGCTTGGGGATCGCACGAGGGTTCCTCCTGGCACACTTGAGTGAGCACCGACACGAGCTCCGCTCGTTCGGGCGCAGCGGCCGAGGCGCGTGCAAGGAGCGCGAGCGCCTCGGATCGGTTCTTCACCACCGCAAACAGTCCCGCTGCCGCCAATGAATCCGCATCCGTCTGACGCTGTAATTGCGCCGCAGTCTGCTCAACACGACGCTCGGCAACACGGGGTGGGGATGCGCAGCTGGCGACCAGCAGGGGCACAATTAACAGCCCGCTCGCCCATCTGCTTCGCAACGCGACGAGTGTCATGAGTTCATCCTTGACCGAATGACGGAAACTATCCAGAGATCCGATCCGTCGACTCGCTCTTCCGAGTGTTTGAGTGTGCGCCCGTGACCCATCGAGCTCGAGCGGGAATCGCACCACCACGATGCTGCGCCCGACGATCGAGGACTGCGCGGCGTATTGCGCCTCCCAATCGAGCGCTACGCCGACAAAATCCTACCGTCCAAAGCAGCTCGGCGCGCCCGATGCCGCGACGGCCACCGCTCAGTCGCTCTCGCAGGGCGGGTTCGCACTGGAGCTGAACAGCGTGGCTCCGGCCGACCTCGAGGCGGCCGCCACGCAAGAAGGCGCCGCCGGCCGGGTCGTCACCGCCCTTTCGGTCGATGGGACCGCAGTGACGTACCTCGCCTATGCCTGGTCGAGCGACACGGCCACCGTGTACGAGGCACAGGTGGCGACCGCGACCACGGCGCAGGCCCCGGCGGCGGCGGCGAATCTCGCGGCGCAGGGCTACCTCATCACGGCGATCGGCCCCGCGGACGACGATGGCGGTCTGTACCTGGTGGGTACGCGCGTGCAAGGCGATTCGCTGCCTCGCCCCTTCCTCGCGGCGGCGGGCGGATCTGAAATAGAGCAGTTGAGCTCGTGCAGAAAGGCGGGCGCATCAAATTCAATCTCTGCGGGCCGGACAAGCGCAAATGCGCCAAGGTCAATTTAGGCATGGGAACCTTCGGCAAAGCGGGCGAGAATTACATGATCTTGGATGGTTATTGATACAACACGTCAAGGCACGCGGAGGTTCTTAGCAGAGGATAAAGCGTTGGTCGGCATCACGCTGTCGGCGTGCCTACTGGGGACTCTCACATTAGACCGAGCAGGAATGGCGGGGTCGGCTCACCGGTCGATCACGGCACCGACTTCAACCTCCAAGGCGCTGGCCTAGTCATGCAACATTTCGCAAGTCACAATCAAATTCCTAGCTCGTCCCATTTTCCCGCATCCAATTTTGCGCTGATCTCGCGAGCCCGCTGTTCGACATCTGGCCAGCTGTCTTGCGCAAGCGTACGCACGAAATCCCTCGGACTGTCCACAGATGCGCACTGCGGATCACTGGCGCAGGTGTTCTTGACCCAATCGGCATTTGCAGAGCAATCCAATCCACGCTCGCAAGCGACTAGCCACCAGGCCAGGCGATTTGTGCTTGCATCGGTATTGGTGGGATCCAGCAGCGTTTGCACATCACCAATGCTAAAAAACACCTCCGGATCTTTGCTCTCAACGGCTAAGCGCAACAATTCGCGAGGATCAGTGTTGCTTTCGATGACGTCGCTAGCATTGGGATTGGGCGCACCACTCGCTTGCGAAAATCTCTGCATCAATTCCTGCATAAGTATCTTCGATGCCGTGGTGGCTTGAGCGAGCGGCTGACCCGCATCAGTCGCCTTCGCTAGCCAAGCTGCTGCACTGCCAAGCTCCGCTGGATCATTTTCCTGAAATTCATGGCACTTCTCGAAGACTGATTGAGCCGATGCCATAGATAGGTGTCTCTGTACAGCAAATTGCAAGCCTTCATCCAGGGTAAGCTTCTGCCCCTTATGCTGGAAAAACATCTTGTTGTCTTGGTCGCATTTCTCCAACAACCTTGAAAGATAGAATTGAGCGTCGGGATCGCCGGCTTTTGCTGCCGGCAATATTTCGTGCGCGTAAGCCCAATAGTTGTTCGATTCCGCGAACGCAGTCTTGTAGCGGATTGACGATGGCCCACGGGTCGACACGGAGTTTGCGGCGGCAACTCGTACTTCCGTCGTTTGGCCAACGTGATTGGGAGAGCGAAGCGACCCAAGGGATGAGCCTTGATATTGCACCTTATCCGCCCGTACATATATAGCCGCGGCGACACTCGCGGCTATAACGACACAGAAGATTAGCGGAATACGCTTTATTTTCATGAGCACCTAGCTACCATCAGCAGGGTATAGTAAAGCCGCCAAGATCAATCGACTCCCCTGAAACGTCAGCCGTGACAGTGACGTAGCACTCATTTAGGTTATTAAGCACCCAGTTCCAATCGACACCACCGGGGTTAAATCCCGGGGCAGTTACAACACCGCTGCCGAGACCCGCCGTATTCGGATTTTGGATTAAGCCGCCAGCCCGATCAATTAACTGGCCCTTCTTATTGTGAGCAGTGCCGTTCCACGTCCATTGGTACGTAGCAGTCGGGCTCGCCTTTACATATTGAGCGGTCGTGCCATCGCTGAAGGTGACGGTAATTACGGTCCCAGTCGGAATGCTTCCCTGGTTGATTCCCATCAGGATTAAAGCGTACCCGATTCCCGGAACGACTTCTTCGTCATTAGAATTGATGAATGACGCCGCATAACTATCTGGTTCATTTACCGCCGTCGGAATACTTCTGTTGGCGCCAAATAAAGACTGATCAAAGGTATTGTAAAAGAGCTCTTGGGCGCTCTCAGATTCACCGGAGATCGAATTGCCGGTGCCATCGATTGGCGTTACTGACTGAACAACGAAATACTGGACGTATGGTGATGTATACATGTATCCGGTTACTTTCATGAGCGCCGTCTCTACTGCTGTTGTGCTCACAGTCACATACGTACCAGACTCTTGGGCAGTAACTGCATAAGCCGACGCAGCGGTCTCAAACTGAGCTGTTGTAGTGCATGAGCAAGAGGCTGAATGCGTGTAGCCGTTAAGGGCGTATGCAGAACCTGTAATAAGTACCGAGCCTAAACAAACGCTAATTATGACTCCAGCTGTTGCCAATTTCCCCTTGCTCGCAGACGAGTGCCGAATCAGTTCATGGATTCCTGCGGACCGTTTTATTTGCATTGGAGTCACTCCCTTCTACTTAGATTGATTGGGTACTAGATGAGCGAAAAATCCAACAGTCCCACGCCCACCGCGAGGCCGTGGGCATAGGAATTTACGTAAGGGTTGAAACGCGGGTGAGCGGCCGATGCGTTACAGAGCGCGCGGAGGTGTCGATGCGTCAGTAGAGCCGAATAGTGCGGGTCGCGCAATTGTGACATCCATGTCAGTGGCCAGATGTTTCTGGCCCAATCCTTAATGAAGCCGAACGTACTCCCAACGTTCACGCCGGTCAAATCGACAGGCAGAGGCAACACTGGATGGGGTTGATTTCATATTGTCGCAGCGCTACTACAATATCCAGGGCTGGCATCTTATAGCCGCACGGTCGGCCGGCGTGCAACATGGCATAAGGCTGACTTCCCGGATTGTCCACGTGACTTCCCTGTTCGTTTTATCTGTCGGTAGAATGGCCACCATCGGAGTGCACTGTCAATGCGCGACACAAGCACACGCAAACATTCCCATAAATAACTGCCGGCTCAGGGGGTCGATGCAACGCTTGCATGCAGCTTATAGGCTGGAGTCTTAAATCCCAAGGTTTCTCTCGGTCGTTGATTCAAGCGTAGAGCGATTTTGTCGAGGTCCGCTTGCGAGTGAGTCGAAAGATCGGTGCCTTTTGGAAGATACTGTCGTAGCAAGCCGTTCGTGTTTTCGTTCGAACCTCTTTGCCATGGACTTGACGGATCACAGAAGTAGACCTTCACGTCGGTCGCCACGGTGAACTGCTTATGCCTGGCCATCTCGTGTCCGCGATCCCAAGTCAATGAGCGGCGCAATGAGTTCGGCAGCTTTCGAATTTGCTTGCTCAGCGCTGCAACGACGGTCTCGGTTTGTTTGTCGGCCACTTTGATCAATGCGGTGTAACGCGAATGTCGCTCGACCAAAGTGACGATGTGACTGTTTTTCGATCCGCTGATCAAATCGCCTTCCCAATGACCGGGAACTGCTCGGTCTTCGGCTTCTGGCGGCCGCTCGCGGATAGAGATCGCATCAGCGATTCGACCACGTTGCTCATGGTGAGTGGAAATTCGGTGCGGACGACGCATGCTGCGTTTGGTCCGCAGATGCCCGATCAGCTCCTTTTTCAGCACGCCGCGCGCTTGAATGAATAGGCTGCGATAAATGGTCTCGTGGGACACCCGCATGCTCTCGTCATCCGGAAACTCATCCCTCAGCCAGCCCGAAATTTGTTCGGGAGACCAATCAAGCGCCAGCTTACTCGCTACGAGGTTGCGCAATCTACGGTTCTGGGAGAGTAGACAGGCCTTCGGTCGCAGCCCCCCTTGCCAGGCCTTACCATCCGCTTGGGTGGCTCGATAGACACCTCGCCCGCCATGGCGCCGGAGCTCTCGGCACACCGTCGAGGGCGCGCGGCCTAGCCGTTCAGCGATCGTACGACCCGACTCGCCCGCGGCGATGCCGCGCGAAATATCCTCCCGCTCAGCCAGCGTCAAAGCCAACGCAGATCGAGTGCGTCGCCGGGGTGCGATCCCGCCCTGCTGCAAAAGCAGGTTACGAATCGAGCCATGGTCGCGGCCAAAGGCTCGAGCAATCTCCCTCACGTGGTATCCGGCCTTCCACCGACTCCACATCTCGGTCCGTTCAACAGCGCTTAGCCCCGCCGGTCCTCGTCGTCCCATCATGAACACCTTCGAAATGTCGAGTAGAGTAGATCATGTTGCAACGACCCATTGAGCGCGCCACCCTTAACGGGAATGTATAATCGGCGCCCATGGC
>DATJSL010000008.1:0-227528 GCA_035504115.1 Steroidobacteraceae bacterium
CTGACGCGGCGGCCAACTACTCCGACCTCAAGCGAAACACCAGTACGGGGTTAATCAAGCCCTGTAGGGGCCGCGATCAGATGCCGCTATGCCCCTGGTGCCAGCACTCGTCTCATCCAACGGGGTTCCTGGAGTGCTTACCTAAAAAGTGACCAGATTGACCGCGATCCGGGCGGTAACAGCCTCAGCGTTCGAGACCTCGCGATCGCGGCGGACGGGTGACGTGGCCGTCTTCAAACGTGCGTGTCCGGTCCGCGAGTCGGCGCCGCCCTTCCGCAACGAGGGCCTGCAAGGCCGCGTTGCCTACGACGATTCCGACGCGCGTCGCCATACGTGCGGCACGCTCTTTGAATTCCTCACTCCCAGTGATCTCAGCCCGACCGCCGAACTTCTGAGCCGCGACACGCAGTGCGGCTTCCAGGACATCCTGGCTTCGGCGCCATCTGCTCGTCGCTAAACGACGGTGAGTCCCGTGGCATCGGCCTCAGCGCGGGGCGCTACCACTGTGAGTGGACGTAGCGGCATGATCTCCTCGCCTGCGATGCCATCGCCGACACGGCGTCTGCGTTGCTCGCGGTAGCGTATGCCTCGAAGGGCCGCCTTTGCCGCTTCATCGCCGCCGGCGGCCTGCCGTTCCAGCCAGACTCGCCACACCTCGCTCCGAGGGATCTCTCGTGTGAGCGCACGCCGCTCGGAGGCATGGCGACGTTGCAGCGTTTCGCGTTCGCGTGCGGCCGCGTACGCCCAAAGCGAGAGCACGATGCGAGAGTTATGCCCGTCGGCTCGTGCAGCGGCACTGAGCTTCCGCCGTTCCTCCCGGTGCTCGAGAGATAGCGCGTCTCGCTCCTGTCGATGTCGCCCCTTCAACGTTTGCCGCCACCAGCTGCGTTGCGCTCGGAATTGTGTCTGCTCGACAGTGAACCGCCAGGCGAGTGCCTCACGTGTCTGCGCGCGAGCGGCCCGCTGGGTGAGTCGCGTCGGGCCCGATGGGATGCCGGAAGTGCGGCGTTGGCATGGACGAGCCGATGGATAGCCCAGGCAATTTGCGGAGAGCACATGCGGCAGGCCCCCGTTACCAAGCCTCTAAGCCGCCGGTCGTGACCGTCCACAACGGGTCGCCGCCTGTGGACGCCCGTCCTGTCCGCATCAGGCGGCGGTCGGCAACTGCGGTCGGTCGGTGGTCGAGAAACGTGGCCGGCAAGCCGCTACTCTGTGTCTGCGGTAGGCTACGACAACGTGGAACTTTCCCGTTTGTGACTTCCTGGGGATGTTTCACCGACTCGCGACGCGGCTAATGAAAGACGGGCCTTAGCATGATGCAGATCGGCACCCGCGATATCGGCCGCGTGGCTCTCCGTGGTGCCGCCTTGGTGGCGCTTTGGCTGCCCCTGGTCCCGGTGTTGGCGCAGAGTTTTGATTGCCGTAAGGCGTCAACTGTCATTGAACATGCCATTTGCAAGGACCAAACTCTGCGTCAGCTGGATTCGGCCCTTGGTGACCAATTTAGCACCATTCTGCATATCACCCCGGAGCGCCGGGAAGCACTCCTGGCAAACGAGCTCAGCTGGGTCATGTCGCGCGATCGGCAATGTCTCCCGCGCGATTCCCAGGAGGCCACGCCGACCGTCGCGTGCTTGGCCGACGCGTATCGCACGCGCATCCAGTACTTGGCTTCCGCATCCCCAGAGGATATCGCCGACGGCCACAATCCGGTTTCTCAGCATCGCCGAATGGACGTCTGCGCAGCCCTTGGGACGCTCCGGGGGCTCGAGGATTATGAGATCAGCGCCTTCGCCGTTCGATGCGCGCGAGCGACACCGAAGACCCGCGTCGAGGTTGAAGGGGACCCTGTCGGCGCCGATATTCTGATTGCGAACGATTTTGCCCTTGGCGCCAACTACTATCGACTGTCCGCCCTTTTTGCGCTCGCCAAGCAGCTCGATGACACGAAAGGGCTGACGACGCAGCAGACCGACTGGGATACGCATGTACGCAGGCAATGCCAGTCCGAGGACTGTTTGCATTCGGCTTACCATGATCGGCTGGCGTTACTGACGGCGTGGATTCAACTGCACTCGGATCCATTGCCGAACCACTGGTCCGGTAAACAAGAGGCGAGCGGCTGCCAGGATGATAGGACCGATTACTTCAGGGTGAGGTTTACCACCGTCACGCGAGCAGTCGGCGGCCAGATAGAAGGAAGCGCCCATTGCGGGAACAAGGTCATTGAAGACGACTTCAATGGGACAAAATCTGGGAACGTGGCATTGGTTACCTTTGAAGCAGGCTTTACAGATGAAACCGAGCCGGCGGAAGCGGCTCTCGTCATACGTCATGGCCACGCCTATTGGCATGTGCTGACCAAGATCGACGTCGAAGACTACACCTGGGAAGCCGCCGATCTGATTCTGGAGTGATGGTCTATGCCGGATTGCAGTGGCCGCCCTCGCCGAATTTGAGAGGGATCTACTCCGGGAGCGGGTCCGCTCCGGGATCGCCGCGGCGCAGAAACGCGGCGTTGTTTTCGGTCGGCGACCTGGTCAGCGCGTCAAGGCAGACCGGTTCGCGCCGAGGGTGCTGAAGCTCGTCAGCGAAGGAAGGTCATACCGGGGAAATCAGCCACCGACTTGGTCTCAGCAAGAATACCGTTCTCGACATTGTAAAGCGGGACCGCACGGCATGATCGGCCATGACAAATGTGGTCCCTATGCGGTCTCATAATCAATTTGCTACCGCCTTTCTGGTGGGTTGTCTTTCTCTTGCCGGCGGCACGAATGCCGATGACTCTTCGGTAGATCCTCCAGAGCGAAATCCGCATCCCACTCAACGCGTTGAGCTCCATGTTTCGGCTCCGCCTAGCTTGAAAATACGCATTGGTGCCGACTACCGTGTGGGAACATGGTTGGGGATGTTCGGCGGCGGTGGAGAATATTGCGGACCTGACGTGCATGCGCGCCCCGACGCGATCGGCCACGCGTTGCCAGGAACAACGGTGCCCATTGAACTTAAGTGGAACGGCAGCGCCTACCAAGGCTCATTTTTTCTTGATAACTTTCTGCCCGGGCGATGCCACTGGCAGTTTTCCAGTCTGGATACATTGTCGCCGGCAAACGGCAGCGTTTCTTTGTACAAGGAATATGCCACGAAGTACAACTTCGACACTAGCCACAGCCATGGCGTCTATGATCAATCGCGTACTCAGAGTGTTGATCTCTGGTGTGCTGCTGATCCGAGTCCTGGGCCTCCCGAAAGTGGCGGGATGCTATGCACATCTCTTGACTACTTTGCCGTGTATCCCGGATCTGTTGCTAACGAACTGCTGGCCACGGTGCCGGTCGCCGAACGTGTACATACCAGCCACGTAAATATGTTCCTTTTTACGTCATCGGTCACCCTTCGGTTTCACGACCTCGATGCAGAAAATCGGACCGCCTCGTCGGCCTCCGCCAGAGATCATTTTGGGTTGCCAAAAAAGTGCCCTATTGATGGGGTTCGACTCAATGTTGACAAGGACGGTGTGATCACGGTCAATGGCAATCCAGTCGAGAGATCAGCAGTATCGAAATATCTGCAGCGACTAAACCCCTCCCCAACGCTCGCGTGTTATTCGCTTGCAGGCACTGCGCGTCGGTCTTTGGTGGCTGCTATCAGCGTGATTGAGGATACTGCGCTAATCGATCTGCCCCTTGAGGCGTTTGCAGACAACACCGTCACGACCCCGGTGAAATTTAAGGAAGGTAGTCGCTGATTGGCGTTCTCTGGGAGTGAGGTGCTGAAGATGGGGATCGCAGGCTCGGTGGTCCGGGGTTCTCGATAGTCCATGAGCTTGAAGGGTGCTTCTTCGAGGCGTACTCCCATGCTAGCCTAGGGCAGCCCTTAGCGTACGTAACGGCTCCTTTCTTGAGGTCACCCCTTTTCCTGCGTTCGGATTTTTCAATTCTCATCTTCAATATCGAGCCATCGAGCCGCCCGTACGCCATGAAAAAGCGCGACGCACTCGAACACGATTTGCTCAGGTAAAGGCGCACACTCGAAAGAGCGAGTCGACGGATCTGGGATTTGTTTCTGTCATTCGGTCAAGGATGAAACTCATGACCTTCATTGTGTTGCGAAGCCGATGGGCAAGCGGGTTTTAATCGTGCCTCGAAAAGCGGCAATCTTGGTCGGGGTAGTCATGATGTTGAGCGGTTGCGATGAGCTGAAAAAAAGCCTTCTAACAGACCCCATCCAAATCGAGCGGGAAGTCTTCGTTCCTGGGCTTTACGGAGACCGTCACGGCGCCGCTCAGCTTCCCGACGGGGGATTCGTGATTGTCGGAGGCGGACAGAATGCATGGGCGGCCCGCACTGACGCGACAGGGAAGTTGTTGTGGAAATACGAGGAGCCGTATGACCCAGCCAGTAGAGTGCACTATGGCCAATCGGAATTTAATGACGCGGTATCGCGTGCAAACGGCCAAATATGGCTCTCTGGGCAGGCGAGCACGAATGGATATCAAGCCGGCTTGCTCGTCACCCTAGACGAGAACGGCAAGCTCGTTCAGCGACAATTGTTTCGACCTAACGATGAACCGGTAGGTAGTGGTTCGTTGGAGAGGATTATCGCGTGGGGCGACGGGTACGCAATAACCGGCTGGGGAACGGATTTCAAGAGAAGCTTCTTCTGGCTTTTGAAGGTTGACGCGAACGGAAACAAGGAGTGGGACAAGGTCAGAGCCGATGTGGTCGGCGCGTATGGTGTCGCGCTGAGCGACGGCAGCCTAGTACTCGCCGGCGCCGGCGATGATCGGGAGGACAACGCAGCGATTGTCCGCCTGGATTCAAAGGGCAAAGTAATCGCCCGCCGAAGCATCCCATATCCAGACGCGATACCTGTACAGCCCTTGGACCACTCGGATCGGGTGAGGGTGTTGGCGATAGACGGTGCAGATCGTAACCATCTTTTCTCGCTCGATGGCAACCTGACCGACGAACGCGCAAGTCGTTTCATTGAGGGACCGAACATAAGGAACGCGGACGGTGCTGGAGCACTCCATAATGGCCCGGTATTGGAGTTGCCGAACGACTCTATTGCTCTTTTTGGCAACCTGTTCATGGGCGGCAGGGTATCCCGCGCGTCCATTGGTCGATGGGGCAGTCGATCGACAACCCAGGTGGTGTCCCTTCAGAACCCCCGAAAGTCTTCCCATGGTTTTTTTGCTGCGATCCGCCTCGAGGCAAACAAATTCGTCGCGATGCGTGATGAAATCGGCTCCGGCTCTTCCGGTGTCGTGCTTTCCTGGGTGACTTTTAACTGATCTTTCACCATTTCGCATGCTCGGCAGCGAACATAGCGGGCATTCCCATAAATGACTGGGAATGGGAGTGTCGCCCGAACCTCTCCGAGTTGGTCGTCGTGATATGCGTCACATGCAGAAGCGCGCTGCTCGATCATTATGTCTGTGAATTCAGTCCAGGGAGCCTCGCAACATGGACGTGATGGTAGCGCGATCGCATCTCCGCCTTCGAATCTTGCGGCAAACTTCGACCCTCGCCCGCCGCAGATCCGCGTGGCTATTGTTACCGCTGCTTGTCGTCGTGAGCGACGGCTGCATGAGCAACGCGGGCGATCCGATTCACGTCGAGCGGGAGGTGCTGGTACCGCGCCTCTTCGGTAACCCAAGCGCATTGGCGCGGCTCGGAGACGGTGGGTTCGTTATCGCGGGCTCGGCGAATACAGGTTGGGCGGTTCGCACGGATGCCGGCGGCAGAGAGCTCTGGCGATATGAGGAGCCATACGACCGCAACCAAGAGAAGATGGATCAATCGACGTTTCACGGTGCAATTGCGCTCGCCAACGGCCACATACTGCTGGTTGGGCAGAGCCTTCATACGAATGAGTATGGCACCGGCTTGATCGTAGTCCTGGATGATCGAGGGCGTCTTATCGAGCGGCGAGTGCTGTCGCCGATGGACCAGCACGCTAACTTTGCATCCCTTGACGACGTCACGCCATGGGGCGAGGGATTCGCACTCTTGGGTGGCGGTACGGATTACACGCACGGCTACCTTTGGCTTGTAAAGCTCGATAAGAACGGCACAAAGGAGTGGGACAGGATCGACGGGGCATTAGCTGGCATTAGTGGCCTTGCGAGCGGCGACGGCACTCTTCTGCAAGTCGGAAGCCCCAAGGGCGTTGGGATCACTGTTGTTCGGTTGAATCAGAAAGGTGAACGGCAGGCTTCGGTCGACGCGGATTTTCTAGAAGCAAAGCTTGTGCGGTCCTACACCTCTCGCGACGAACCTAGGCTGGTCGCTAGGGACAGACATCTTAAGAGTTTCTTGGTTTCGCTTGGTCACGACCTGCAAGTGAAGGACGTCAGTCCAATGTCGGGGCCCGATATCAAGGAGGGTGCCGCGTTCGGTCTCTCCGATGGATCCGTGGCGCTGTTCGGTTATCAATTGATAGACGCAGGTGGTGCCTATCGATCAACCCTCGGTCGATGGGGGCACAAAGAAAGGGTCGTCGAAGTCCGATTGCCAAACCGTGGAGATGGATCGTATAGTTTTCGGGGCGCGGTGCGCATCTCGCCAACCCGCTTTGTCGCTTTACGCGATCAGGTAGGCAACAACGATGCGGAAACGGGCGCCGTACTGTCGTGGGTGTCGTTCAATTAGAGTCCCATTCTGCCCCGGCTTTCCCATAAAGAACGGCCGAGACAAAGCAAAGGGGCACATTGCTACTGCCGCCGACGCAGCGCTCCACGGGCTTTCCCCGAGCAAGATGCTCTTACGCAAGAACGAGATGATTCATCGCTTTTCCGACCCATGTCCCCGCCTACCCGCGATCGCGCCTGCTGATCAGGCGGGGCAGTCTCACTGTGAATACGGTCTCTAAATCGTCTGAGCGCACCGCGATGTCACCGCCGTGCGCATGTGTTATCTGACGAGCGATATACAAGCCAAGTCCGAGGCTCGTGCCGCCTTCAGTGATCCTGCTTTCCCCGTTCCCACGAACGAGCGGATCAAAAATATGGGGCAATGAGACACTGTCTATCTTCGGACCTTGATTGTGGATGCTGAATTCAACCTCTGAGGCTCTCCCGGCAAGCACTACCCGTACGGGTGTCAATCGCGAGCCATACTTCAGCGCATTGAGGACGAGATTGCCGAGCAATTGGTGGAGTCGATGGGGATCCCAGGTTCCTTGGGTATCTCCAGTAACGTCAAGCTTAATTTCGTGCTCCGGGTGCCCCGCTCGAAGCTGTTCAAGTGCCTCAGCAAAAAGTTGCGATAAATCCACCTTAATCGGAGCGATCGGCAGTCCCAAGCCGAGATTGGTTCTGTTGAAATCCACGAGATCATCGAGCAGTGACTTTAATTCTACGGCACTTTTCGCGATGCGCGTCGCAATGATCGAGACCGGTTCTCCCGCATCGAGCTTTGCGAGGCCCCCGGCTGACATGTGAATGATGTGAAGCGGACTGCGCATGTCATGTCCGAGCGCTCCATACAGTAGATTTCGTTCCTTGTTGATTTTGGCGCTGAAAAAGGCGACTGACTCGGAAACCGCTTGATCGATTGCTTCATTGAATCGGATCATATCTTCGATATGAGTCTTCTCAGGTGCATATGTCTGCGCCCAAAGATGGAGCACGCTGGCTCGGAGTGCGCGGAATTCCGCAACCAGCTGCTTGATATTGAAACCCGATTGGGCCCGAAGGAATCCGTGGGACTCTGCTGCGCTATCCGGGACATTGGCAATTCGGGGCGCTCTACCCAGGGACTTTTCGTGCTGCTCTGCGGAGGTCTGGGAGTTTTGGAGGTCCTTGGCGATCGTGCGCAGGATCTCCTCAGCGTGATTGCGTAACCTGACGGCATCCATCCTTTCTGCCGCTGGCGTCTGAGCGCCTGCAAAGCTATCCCAGGCAGCTAGGATGGCTTTCATGTCCCGCAAAATGAAGTCCGACAAACGCACTGCACACGTCCATTTGGCGCTATTCCTTGAGTCTATACCGAAATTAGCTTGGCCGACGGCTGGCCGAACAGCCTCGGATCGAGCATCGGTCGAGACTGCCTTTGGCGGGGTTTGGTGCCGGCCATAAGCAGCCGTTCCCGACTTATACGTTGTTCGGCCTTTGGGGTAGAGCAATGACCCGTTGCTCTAGATACCTCCAGCGTGGCAGGCTAATCTCATGACGAGCATCTCGCGGATTGAATGGACCGAGCGGACGTGGAATCCGACGACTGGGTGCACGAAGATATCCGCGAGCTGCATTGCTACGTCGAGGTGCGCGGCGCCTGCACGCTATGGGCACACGCGGCTATGAGGCGGGATTCAATCTTGCCACTACACAAGAGTCGGTTATCTGAACCCCTGCTACGCCGGCGGCCCACCGTTTACTTTGTCAACTCGATGTCGGACTTGTTCCACAAGGGCGTAGCGGACTCGCGAACACACGGTCGAGGAACGAGGTCATTCGCGCGACTCCGCAGCACAGAGGAGTCGCGCACGCCTCAATTCACCGAACGTAGCGAAGACCCAGCGCTTTTTGTTACGTTCGCGGCGAGCCGCGGCGGCGCTTCGACAAGCCTCGATAGCTGCCGCTCGATGCGTCCGGCCACGCAGGCCCCTGTGGGGCACGGAGGAGAGTGTCTCCGATGCCAGGTGCGCATAGCGCGGCACCGTCTCGTAGGATTTCCAGCCGCCGAGTTCCATCAGCTCCGGGAGCGAAATGCCGCCCTGCAAAGTTACGCAAGTCTGACAATCCCAAGGCGTAAGCGCATAGGCATCTATCTGTGTAATTTTCTGCAAAGTCACTTCGTGTCCAGATCCAACCCATTTACTCTAGGCCGGGATTTTTTCATCGGTTTGGTAATAGGAGAGCGCGGTGAGTCATCTCCGTAGGACGTGGTTCCTCCACTCGCTCAATGGACACAAAGGGCTTGCCGCCTACGAGAGGAGAGCGGTGGTGCGTTCCCTGCTCGCTGCCGGCACGGTTCTATCCATGGGGGCGAGCGAAAGGGCTTTCACAGCGGCTGGTAGCAGCACTTGCGCGGCTCTGCCCCAGGAGACCTCTGGTCCATTTCCTGCCGACGGATCGGATTTGCAATTTGACCTATTTGACCGCCCGCTCGGGCCGGATCACCCGCCAAGGCCGCCGCCGCCCGGGGCAGACCATCAGGGCCCTGGCCCGGGGCCCTCCGCTGCCGATTCTCCTCACCCCGTCTCCAATGTCTTGGCCGCACCCGGCATCGTCCGCAAGAATATTCGCGAGAGTTTCGGTACGTCCTCTACGGTCGCGGCGGGAGTACCACTGCGGCTCGAGCTTACGTTGCTGAAGGTGAACGGCGCCTGCAAGCCGCTCGCTAATTCCGCAATCTATCTATGGAACTGCAATCGCAACGGCGATTATTCCTTGTATGGTCGAGGAATCGAGCATGAGAATTACCTGCGCGGCGTGCAGTTCACCGACGATGAAGGCCGTGTCGTCTTCGAGACGATTTTCCCGGCATGCTATTCGGGTCGCTATCCTCATCTGCACTTGGAGATATTCAAGCAGAATGCCCGCTCGCTAGACGCGACCACGCGCGTCCTCACGACGCAACTTACCGTTGCGCGAGAGGTTTGCTCGCGAGTTTATGCGGACGCTGCCGGTTACGCGGGGAGCGCTGCACGGCTCAAAGGGGTCATGCCCAGTAACGATGTGGTGTTCGCCGCAAGCACGCCAAGCGAGCTCGCTCTACAAACATTGGTGGTTACGGGTGACGTGGAGGCAGGGCTCACCGGTCGCGCCACGCTTGGGATCCGAGCTTGAGGGGAATGGACAGCGCCTCGAACCCGCGCCGAAAACACAAAGAGATTGACCGCTGTCAATGTGTAATGACCAGACGCTTTCCGACGTCTAGCAAATTCCTAGCGCTTTTTGCTACGTTCGCGGCGAGCGGCTGGCGCTTCGTCGAGCTTCGATAGGTGCCGCTCCATGCGTCCGCTCACGGAGGAGAGTGTCTCCGGGGCAAGGTGTGCATGGCGCAGCACCATCCCGTAGGATTTCCAGCCGCCCAGTTCCATCAGCTCCGGGAGCGAACTGCCGCTCTGCAAAGTCACGCAAGTCTGATTCCTAAACACCGTAAAGAAACATAGCGTCGCATTCCACTGGGGCACATTGCCCATGATATGATATTGCTGGTAATATGAGATTGGTCCTAGATACCAACGTGGTCGTCGCCGCCATGCGCAGCCCCAAGGGGGCCTCAGCCGCGTTGCTGATGGCGGCTCGCCGAAACGAGATCACCATCTTGGCGAACGTAGCATTGGCACTGGAGTACGAAGCGACTTGCCTTCGGGCCGAGCACGGCGTCGCGGGCGGGTTGCGCCCGCCGCAAGTCGGCATTTTTATTGACGCAGTCATCGCGATGGCTGAACCGGTGGAGTCGCATTTCCTGTGGCGCCCACAGTTGCGGGATCCCGCCGATGAACTCGTGCTGGAGGCGGCGGCCAACGGCCGAGCTGCAGCGATTGTCACGTTCAACAAAGAGGATTTCGGCACTGCACCGCTGCCATTTGGTGTCGAAGTACTCGGCCCAGCCGATGTATTGCGAAGGATCAAGCCATGAGCAAGTCACAAAGTACCTACCCGCTGCGCCTGCCAACCTCAGTGAAAGCCGAAGTCGTACGGCGCGCCAAGGCCGACGGCACCAGTTTCAATCAATTCGTGGCGACTGCAGTCGCTGAGAAGCTTGCAGCCATGAATACCGCCGCTTTCTTCGCCGAGCGACGCGAGCGCGCGAAATTCGCTGCGTTCGATAAGATCATGAAGCGCAAAGGCGGCGAGCCGCCCATACCGGACGACGTCATTCGGTGATTCGACCGGTCAAAGCACCGTAGCAAAAACGTAGCCCTCGATGCCTTTGCGTGCGCTACTGTATGGCGATCATGACGGCAGATGCCTTGGAATTCCCGCCCGACGCATTCCAGAAATCCGATGCGGGCGATGACGCCGATTTCTACGCGCTACCGCGCTTCGTCACTCACATCGACGATGCGGCAATTGCCGCATTGACCTCGTTCTACCGGGAAACATTGCCCCCGGAGGGCGTTCTTCTCGACCTCATGAGCAGTTGGGTCAGCCATCTCCCGGCGGACGTGTCCTATGCCGAAGTCATCGGGCACGGCATGAACGGCGAGGAGCTGGCCGCCAATCCGCGCCTCGGCCGGCGGTTCGTGCAGGACCTCAACCACAATCCGCGGCTGCCGCTGAGCGACTGGTCCACGGACGCGGCAACGATTTGCGTGTCGATTCAGTATCTGCAGCAGCCGGTTGCCGTGCTTCGCGAGCTCGCGCGTATCCTCAGGCCGGGACGGTCTGCGGCCGTCAGCTTCTCGAACCGTTGCTTCCCCACGAAGGCCGTCGCCATCTGGCGAGCGCTCGATGATGCGGGCCATGCGCGACTGGTGACCCTGTATTTGCAGCGCGCGGGATTCGTGGACATCAACACCAGGATCTTGTGCGATGGCACTGCGAGTGATCCGTTGACCGTCGTCACCGGCCGCACGCCGATGACCCCATTATGATGTCCGGGCAGCGTCTACACGAGGCTTCGCCGTCCCCGTCGATCGGCGCCGCGCGCGATTGCGATGGCTGGTCATACCCCCGTCAGAGCTGTGAAATGACCTGCAACGCCAGGATTCTTTCCGTGAACTGCTGCTTCTCGATGGGTAGGTGGGCGTACACGGCCAGCTTGAAGGCGACATTGCCCTTCTTCACGAGCAGACTGACGAGCTTGTTCGTACCGAAATAATAGGCGTCATCTCCGATGCCGGCGACCGAGATGGCCGAAACGGAATTACCGTAGGAGGCCAGCTTTCTCCCGCCCTCGTATTGGTCGAGGCTCTGCAGATTGAGCGTGACGCTTGCAGCGCTGTCCGTGGTTGCGGTCCAGGTGCATGTTTTCTTGAAGGCCGGCGATACCAGCGTGCCCGGACCGACGGAGGTGCCCAGCGCCGCACTTACCTGCGCCGGCGTGAGCAGCGAACAAGCATCCTCGGATGATGCGGCGTTCCCCGGATGCGGGATCGCGGCAGCAACGATGCAGATGGCGATGACTCGCGAGGTGAGGTTGAAGGTCGACACGTTGCGCACCTCTGTGGCGCGGAGGGGGTCTTTTGGTCCAGTGGATTTACAGAGAGCTCGGTGCACGCCAGCTTTTGCAATGGGCTCGCGCTGCGAATTGTACGGCAACGGACTGCTGCTCAGGAGGTGCGCCGCGGCGCACGCAAGCGCGCAACGCCCAGGCTCGCAACCCCCCAGGCTCGCAACCCCCCAAGCGCGCAACCCCCAGGCTCGAGGCACCCGAAGGTCCCCACTTGCAACTTCATGGCAGTTGCTGTGTTCTACCGGCAGGACGGCCGTCAAGAGGGGTGCGCGATGACACTGGGTGATGAGCTGAGCAAGCTCGCGGAGCTGCGTGCCTCCGGCAGCCTGACGGAGGAGGAGTTCAGGCGTGCCAAGGAACGCCTGCTGCAGTCGCAGGAAGCGCATCCCAGCGATCCGGTCGTGTCCACGGTCAACTCGTTCAGGCGCAGCCGCAGTGACCGGTGGTTCGGGGGCGTCTGTGGCGGCATGGCACGCTCGACCGGAATGGATTCCTGGGTCTGGCGCCTGATTTTCACGGCGCTGTTCGTCTGCGCCGGAGCGGGCCTGCTGCTGTACCTGTTGCTGTGGATTTTCGTGCCCAGCGAGTGATCGTCAGGTCGTCGGTGCCTTCTTGCGCCGGGGCGCCGCCAGGTGCGGCCGCAGCTTGGTATTCGCGACCGCACCCGAGGTGACGGCCGGAAGGATCGCCTGCAGCCGGCGCGCCGCCAGCGCCGCAAAGTCTCTTTCCAGCTCGCGGTAGCCATCGATCAGCGCTTCGCCGAATTTCGTCACCTGCGCCCCGCCCCCACCCTTGCCGCCGGTGCTTGCCAGGGTCACGGGCTCGCGAAAGGCGCCGCGCAGACTGTCCACCAGGAGCCACGCCCGCCGATAGCTCATTCCCATGTTGCGCGCGGCCTGCGACAGGGAGCCGCACTCCCGGATCGCCTCGAGCAGACCGATTTTCCCCGGGCCGACATGGCAATCCTTCGCGAACTCGATCCGGAATCGAACGATGGGCGTACGCATGGGCAACCTCCGTCCCGCGCATCATAGCGCGGGCGGCGGCGGCGGCCCGCGATTCCCCGCATCGAGCTCAGAAGCTGACCGTCGCCCTCGCGTAGTAGAACCCGCCGTCGATGCCGATCGGGGAGAAGGACGGATACTGCTGCACGCCCAGGTTATCGTTGTACGCCAGGGTATCGTAATGCGACAGCAGTGTGCCGTTGAGCTTGTCGGGGTAACGGTTGAACAGGTTCAGCGCGCCGATGTCGAGGCGGAAATAGCCGGTGAACTGATAGCCGAGATCGAGATTGGTGACGGCGGTCACACCGGTCGACGAGCGGTACGGCAGCAGCACATTCTGCGGATTGTCGGCATCGTCGTATTCCCACTCCGAGGCCGGTCCGTAGATCTTTTCCACCAGATTGACCGATGCCTTGCTCAGCGTCCACAGGGCGCCGAGGTTGATGGCGTATTTCGGGCTCGCCGTGGTGATGTCCGAGAGCGCTTCGGAGTTGTAGAGCGTCAATCCGACCAGCTGCGCCGGGGTCCCCGGTACCCGGGTGATGACCGTCTGGTTGAAGTCCGCGGCGACCGACCAGTTGATGTGGCCGACGGGGTAGTCGGCCGGGAAATTGAAGACCAGGTCCGCCCCGTGCGTGCGGGTGTCGATGCCGTTCGCGAAGATCGCGACGCCGGTCGTGCCGTATTTCACGACATCGGGATCGAGACTGTTGCCGTTTGCCGCGATGGCGGCGTTGACCGCGGCGGCGGATGGCTGCAGCACTCCGTTGAGCGTACCGTCCAGATCGCCGGTGGCGACGACCCGGTTGGTGATGCTGATCTGGTAGACGTCCAGCGTCGCCTCGACGCCGGGGGTCGGGCGCCACACCAGGCCGAGGCTCAGGTTGACGGAGTGCTCGGCTTGCAGGCCATTGCCGAGGCCGAGCAGCTTGCCGCCGGGAGAGTCGGGTGGCAGCTGGACGGTGGCGGTATTCGAGGTGACGTTGGTCGCCGAGTAATACTCCTCGGCGAGGGTGGGTGCGCGAAAGCCGTTGCTCGCGGTGCCGCGCAGCGCGAACTGCGGGGTGAAATCGTAGCGTGCCGTGAGCTTGCCCACCGTCGCGCTGCCAAAATCGCTGTAGTGCTCGTAGCGGCCGGCGGCATCGACGCGCAGCGCATCGACCGGCTTGGTGGCCAGATCGACGTATACCGCCTCATTGCGGCGGTCGTGGCTGCCGGCATCCGTGGGGGTGAAGCCGGGGTAGGATTGGGCGCCGCCGTCGAGGTAGGAAAGCGGCACCCCGGCGCCGATGCCGTAGCTCTCGCGCCGGTATTCGCCGCCGTAGGCGACGTTCAACGGGCCGGCGAGGCCAATGTCGAAATCGCGGCTCAGGTCGAGCGTCGAGGTCCACTGCGTCGTCTGCAGGTAGCCGTCGTAGAAATCCGACGGCTGAGGAATGCCATTCTGCGCATAGATGCCGTTGTTGGCCGTGTTGAGCGTGTAGACGTCGAGCTTGTCGCTGCCGTAGGTGCTGCTCAGATCCCAGTTCCATTGCGCGATGACGCCCTTGAAGCCCACCGTCGCCGAGTAGTCGCTCTCGTGGGTGGACTCCTGCGGATCGAATCCGTAGGGAAAGGGATAAGTGGTCACGCCGGTGGTCGGATCGGTGTACGAGACCTTGCTCGGCGTGCGGTAATTCTGATACGCGGCGGCGTGCTTGTCGCCATAGCTGCCGAATGCGTAGAACTCCTGGCCGTTGCCGAAATCGAACCCGGCATTCACCGCGAAGATCTTCAGCTCGTAGGCGGCATCGCCCTCTTGGCCGTTGAGGTAGGGGTATCCGGGCGCATTGACGACATCGTCGTTCGGATAGGTGCCTGACTGCGCCGCGTTGATCACCCGGGGGTCGATCGCGCCTCGGTTGCTGTCGCCGTGATGGTGCACCTCGGCGGTCAGATTGACGTAGCTGTTCTCGATGGGCGCAAATCCCGCGTTCGCCGACACATCGCCCGTGTTGCCGCCGCCGTCCATGTAGTTGCCGTAGGTCCCCGAGACGCTGCCGCCGGAGGCGTTCTTCTTCAGGATGATGTTGATGACGCCCGCGATGGCGTCGGTGCCGTACTGCGCGGCCGCCCCGTCGGTGAGCACCTCGATGTGATCGATCGAATCGAGCGGGATGAAGTTCCAGTCGACGCCGGCGCAACCCTGGTAGGGATCGCCGGGATCGATCTCGATGTTCGCCGTGGTGTGCCGCCGCTTGCCGTTCACCAGCACGAGCACGTCGTTGCAGCTCAGGCCTCGCAGTTTCGCCTGCAATGTCTCTCCGGCGAGATCGTTGCCGAAGGCCTGCATCACGAATGAGGGCACGATCTGGGACAGCGCGGTCAACAGGTCCGGATCGCCGGCTACGGTACGCAGCGATTCGCCGCTGATGATCTGGATCGGTGCCGGACTGTCGGCGGCGGTCAAGCCCGACTGGCGCGTGCCGGTGACGATGACCTGATCGAGCTCGCTCGAGGCGCTCGAGTTCGACGAGCTCGCGTCGGTGCTCTGTGCGAGCGCCCCGCCCGAGGCCAACAGGCACGCGCCGAGCGCGCAGCCAAGCGACTTGATAACCATGCTCATCACCCCTTTCTTGCTTCGTTCGATGCGGTTTCCTCGTTATATATGGACATATATAGCACAATTTTGCCGCGCACCGCTCGCCGCGGCCGGCCTCTCGCCGCTGCGCTTTCGTCAAGGAGCTGTGGTTATCGAGTAGAATGAGCAAGGCGGCAGAGCCGCGCCCATCGGGGCGTGACCGCAGTCGCTCGCAGGGAGGGATCATGTCTCATCGCATTCTCGCCGGTCTTCTCGCGGCGCTCGCGCTCGCCGGCGCCGCGAGAGGCATGATCCTCGGCGGCACCGAGCGCCGGCGCTGCAGGGCAGCTGAGCGCATCCGCCGTTAGCCGCGTTGCAACGAGCTTCCATGTCGACCTTCAAGGCACTGCGCGTACATCGGTCTGCAAATGGCTTCAGGGCGCGCTTCGACCAGGTATCCCTCGATGACCTCACGCCCGGCGAGGTGGTGATCCGCATCGCCTATTCGTGCATCAACTACAAGGATGCGCTCGCGGTGACCGGCAAGGCGCCCATCGTGCGAGGCGCGGTGCGCACCGCGGGGATCGATCTGTCCGGCGTGGTCGAGAGCGGCGGAGACTCGCATTTCGCGCCGGGCGAGCGGGTGCTCGTGACCGGCAGCAACATCGGGGAGTCGCTCGACGGCGGCTTCGCCCAGTTCGCCCGCGTCCCCGCGCAGGCGGTGGTTCCCTTGCCGCCCGCGCTCAGCCTGTTCGATGCCATGGTGCTCGGGACGGCGGGCTTCACCGCAGCCATGGCGGTGTGGCGCATGCAGCAGAACCATCAGGTCGCCGATCACGGCGCGATCGCGGTGACCGGTCCCACCGGCGGGGTGGGCAGCATCGCCCTCGCCATCCTCAAGCAAGCGGGCTTCGCCACTGCCGCCATCACCGGCAAGGCGGACGCTGCGGATTACTTGCAGCGCATGGGCGCCGACGAGGTGGTGAATCGGCATGCACTCGATCTCGGCAGCAAGCCTCTCGAGAGCGCACGATGGGGCGGTGCGGTCGACAACCTCGGCGGCAGGACGCTTGCCTACCTGATGCGCACCGTGCGGCCATGGGGCAACATCGCATGCATCGGACTCGCCGAATCGGCCAGCTTCGAGGCGACGGTGATGCCGTTGATCCTGCGCGGCGTGAGCCTGCTCGGAATACATTCCGGGGAGGTGCCGCGCAACTGGCGCCTGACCCTGTGGCAAAAGCTCGCCGCGGAGTGGCGCCTCGAGTCTCTCGGCGATCGGCTGGTGCGCGATGTCATCGATCTCGAGCGCATACCCGAGATGTGCGCCGAGCTCATCGCCGGCCGTGCGCTCGGCCGCTACGTGGTGCGCATCGGCGGGGATCTCTAGGCGCGATGAGCCTTGCCGATGGGCTCAGAGAGCCTCGTCTCCCGCGGCTTTCTGCAGCAGCGGCACGACCGCGGCGAGGTTGGCGGCCAGGGCTGCGGGCAGGTCGTGGCGGCCGATGATGTACTGCGGATCGTTGTAGGCAAGCCAGCTCTTGCCATCGGCGTCCTCCCAGGCGAGGGCCTTGAGGGGCAGGTCGAGGCCGGCGGCCGGCGCCGTTACCATGAGCGGCGTGCCGGCTTTCGGATTGCCGAAAATCAACATCTGCTCGGGACGCATGCTAAGTCCCGCCCGCGCGGCATCGCCGCTGAAATCGATGTGCGCGAACACCATGATGCCGCGCGCCTGCAATAGCGACTCGAGCCGCTGCAGGGTGGCGGCCGCCGGATGTCGCGATGCGACCGTCACGATCCCGTTTTTGAGATTCGACATGCGCTTTCTCCTTCGGGCCTGATTCAATCACGCGGCTGGGCAAGAATGAAGTGGCTCGCCTTCGGCTCGCCGCCGATGTTGAACCGCCGCACGGCCGCCTCGAGCTCGCGGTCCGCCTTGGTTATACGCCGATGCAGGCGCAAGTGCTCGATCCAGGAGTCGGTCATGAACGTCTCCACGAAGCGGCCCTCGTCGGCGGGGTCTTCGAACAGGCCGACGTCGTAGGCGCCGTCTCGGTGCAGCCGCCGCGCGTACGGTGCCATGGCCCGCAAGAACTGCTCGCGGTGGCGCGGGTCGATGCGATATTCGACCATCACCAGCACCGGACCTCGATCCGGATCGACGTCTCGCGTGGTGATCGGCTCGGGCCAGTGCATCGACGGCGTCCAGTCGACGGCCGCGCCGGTCTGGAGCTTCCAGCGCCAGGTGAGCGCAATGGCGACCAGGGCGCCCGCGGCGGCAGCGTACAAGGCGATCGGTAGACCCGTGATACTCGCCATTTCGCCCCAGATCAGGCTCCCCAGGCTCAAGGAGCCGAACATGACGGTGACGTACATGGCGAGCCCTCGCCCGCGAACCCATTCCGGAAGCGCGACTTGCGCCGATACGTTGAGGCTCGCCACCGCCGCGATCCACGAGGCGCCCGCGATCAGGCTCGCCGCGAGGGCGATGACGGCGCTGTGCGCCGCGCCAAAAAGCGCCGTCGCGACGGCGGTTGCAACCGTTGCCGCGGCCACCAGCGCGTCGGCGCCCAACCGCGTGCGAAGCGGCCGCAGCAGAAAGGCGCCGCCCACGGCTGCCGCGCCGATGACGCCGAGCACCAGGCCGTAGAGCGTGGGGGTTCCCGCGATCCGGGTGCGCACCACCAGCGGCAAGAGCCCCCAGTAAGCGCTCGCGAACAGAAAGAAGCCGACCGCGCGGATCAGGGTCGCGCGCAGATGCGCGTTGTAGCGGGCGTGCCGCAGGCCGGCTCGCAGGGCGCTCACAAAGCCCTCCGGGGGCAACGGCGAGACGCTCGGCGTGGGCCTGCGCCAGCGCACCAGGGCCGCGATGACCCCCAGGTTGCTGAAGGCGTTGAACCAGAAAGGCGCCCCGATGCCGAGCGTCGCGGCCATGACGCCGCCGAGCGCCGGGCCCACGGCACGGCTCACGTTGATGCCGACGCTGTTTGCCGCAATGGCGCTCGTCAGCTCCGGCTTCGGCACGAGCTGCGGGACGACCGCCTGCCAGGCGGGCGCGGTGACGGCCGAGGCCGCGGTCACGACGAAGGTGAACAGCAGCAGGCTGCCCGGCGTGATCAGGTGCAGCCACACGAGCGCGGCGAATGCGGTCGAGGTGAGGGTCACGGCGCTCTCGCCCCAGATGAGAAAGAGGCGCCGATCGACGATGTCCACCAGGGCGCCGGCCGGCAGGGCGAACAGGAACATCGGCAGGTTGTTCGCCACCTGCACCAGCGATACCGTGAGCGGATCGGGATCGAGGCTGGTCATGAGCCAGGCGGAGGCGACGCTGTACATCCAGCCGCCGATGTTCGACACCACCGTCGCGCTCCAGATGACGGCGAACAAGCGGTGCCGGAATGGCGCCCAAGCGGCGATGCGCGGCGGCGAGACGGCGGGCCTCTCGCGGGATTCAGCGCTGCTCATGCCCTCGACCATGCCCCAAAAGTCTCATCCTACCTCAAGGATCGCGGGCAGGGTCCGCGCGCCCCGCGGCGGCCGTTTGGCGCTGACCGAGCACGGGCCCGGCGCAGCGGCTAGTTCGGCTCCAGGTAGGCGAGAATCCGCAGGCTCTTCGGATCGAACACGGCGAGCAGGGGGCGCGCGCGGCCGGTCAGGGCGAGGCCGTTGGCCTGATCGGGAGAGAACCCGGCCGCCGCCATGCGCCGCCTGAGGAGCTTCTTCTCCGCGCCCGTGAAGAATTTGATGTCGTCGATGCGCTTGAGCTGCGTGCGCAGATCGAAAGCTCCGTCGGCCCAGGGCCGGTAGTACTGCGGTCGGGCGGTGACGTCAAACCCCCCCTGGATCGCCGACTGCATGATCTTGGCGGCATCCTCGGTGTTCTTCGGCAGCGGGGCCCACACCCAGCGCGGCAGGCTGTACCAGTGCGGCGCGAGCGCGGCGTTGTGCGCGCGCGCCAGCTCGGGCGAGCCCGGCTCGAAGTCATACGCCTGCACGATCGACAGGCAGTTCTCGGAGAAGGCGTAATAGAGAGGCCGCCCGTTCCACAGGGAGGTCGCGCCATAGCCGAGCGCCGCCAGTTGCACCGCGACGATCATGGCGATGTCCCGGGCGAGCTCGCGGCGCGGTTTCCTCGGGCTCGCGATGATCAGCGTGAGCAGCGGGCCAAGGACCACATCGACCCCGACCAGCACGGCGATCACGTGCGGTACGTCGGCCAGGTACCAGCCGGGCCAGTGATACCACCAAAGGTACAGCGCCCCGAGGGTGAGGCTGAGCGCGCTGGCGCTGCCGAGCAGGTGCAATCCGAAGGCCTTGAGCCTGAATCTCATATCTTGGCACTCGATGGGTCGTCCGCGACAGGCGCTATTGTTCACAAGATTGGCACCCGGCAAAAGTGCCCGCAGCAGGGCTCGGCGCAAAGTGCCGAGGCGGTCACAGTGCGTCGCGGCGCCCGGGAGGGCCCCCCCGCGGGCCGGGCTCCCCCCGGCCGCCGCGTACCGCGACCCGCTTGATACTCAACGTGTGTTGAAATAACATTCAACGACCGTTCAAGCGATGGCTTCGCGCGGCGGCAAAGAACTACAGCCTATTCGGGGGACGCACTCATGATACGCAGCTTCTGCTTGACCTTGCTCGGCCTGGCGGCGATGGGCGCCGCCGTTGCTCAGGATGCCGCGACCGCCGGCGGCACGCACAGTGCCGGGGCGCTGCAAGAGGTCGTGGTCACGGCGCGGCGCTTTTCCGAGGATGTGCAGAACGTGCCGATCGCGGTGACCGCCATCGGCGCCTCGACCCTGGAGAGGCAGGACGTCACGAATCTCGAAGACCTCAACAGCTTCGTGCCGAACTTCAAGATCTCCGCCGACCGCGCCACCAGCAGCACCATCAACGTCTACATCCGCGGCGTGGGGCAGAGTGACCCGCTGTGGGGCAACGAGCCCGGGGTGGGCGTGTATATCGACGATGTGTACCTGGCGCGGCCGCAGACCGCGCTGCTCGACGTGATCGACGTCCAGGACATCGAGATCCTGCGCGGTCCGCAGGGCACCCTCTACGGCAAGAACACCATCGCCGGTGCGATCAAGTACGACACGCGCGACATCGTCGGGCCCGCGACCTTGACGGCGTCGGTGACCGGCGGCAACTACGGCGAGCACGATGAGAAGCTCAATTTCTCCACCCCCGTGATCGACGAGCACGTCTACTTCGGCATCGCCCTCGCGGACCTGCAGCACAGCGGTTACGGCCACGTGGTCGCCCAGCCGGGCGCTCCGCCGAGCCCGTACGTCGGCCAGGATGTGTCGAACAAGGACGTGCAGGCGGGGCGCGCCAATCTGACCATCAAGTGGGGGGAGAGCTCCAAGCTCAGGATCACCGCCGACGATACGCTCGATAATTCCAATGCCTCGGGCGGCCAGCGGCTCAACGATTATCTGGCGCCGCAGCTGGGCAATCCGTTCGACATGTATGACGACATGCCGGTCAACCGGGATTTCTCCCACCGCAGCGGCGAATCGGCCACCTACACCCAGAACCTGACCGATCAGCTCGCCTTGAAGGTCGTCGGCGCCTATATCGAGGGCAGGAGCCAGCAGTTCATCAATTTCGCCGAGCTCGACCAGAACCTGTTCGAGGTGCCGGGCTATTACCACGATCAACAGTCCTCGGGCGAGGCGCAGCTCACCTTCAGGAACGAGATGGTCAACGCCGTGGGCGGCGTGTTCTACATGGACAGCACCGCCTGCGGGTCCTATAACGCATCCATCGGCACCTTGAGCGGCACGCTGCCGCCCACCATCGCTCCCGACCTCGGGCTCTACATCACCGAGCTCGTCGAAGGCTGTGTGCTCACGAAGAGCTCGGCGGTCTACGGCGACTCTTCGTGGAAGCTCACCGACAAGCTGGATCTCGACGCGGGCATACGCTGGAACGAGGACGACAAGACCGCTCACGTGTACCAGAACGATTACACCAGCTTCGCGCCGACGCAATTGCTGCCCGGCCAGCAGCTCTTCAACCCCGGGGCGGCGCCGGCCGGATTCTTCCCCGACGTGGTGACCGACTACACCGGCAACCGTGCATTCGTGAACATCACGCCGCGCCTGGGCGTCGATTATCACTTCACCGACCATGTGATGGGCTACCTGACCTACAGCCGCGGCTTCAAGAGCGGCGGATTCGACATGCGCGGCAACGCGGCCGTCTACCCGCAGACCGAGGGCGGTTACGCGTCGGAGACCGCGGACAGCTATGAGCTCGGGATCAAGACCACCTTGCTCGATGACACGCTGCTGTTCGACATGGACGTGTTCTACAACCCGTACCGAAACGCGCAGATCCCCGTGCAGGAATTCGTCACCTACAACGGCGCGCCGACGAATCTCACCGCCGAGCTCAATGCCGGCAAGCAGATCAACCAGGGCGTCGAGATCGAGTCGGTGTGGCGGCCGACCAAGCCCCTGACCCTCGGACTGAACGTCGGGTATCTGGATTCCTATTACAAGGACTTTCTGATCCCCTGCAACGTGTTCACGCTCACGCCGGGATGCGGCGGCAGCGCCTCGACGGTCAACGTCGCCGACGCGAATCGGCCGATCAACGCGCCGGCCTGGACCGCATCCGGAAACGGCACCTACACCTGGGATCTGGCCGCGGGCTCACTGCTCGCCCGCTTGGGCTACGACTGGCGCAGCTTCACCAAGGTTGCTGCCACGTTCCAGAGTCCGACCGACCAGCCCGCCTACGGTCTGCTCAATGGCGGCCTCGCCTTCACCACGACCGGTGGCGCATGGCGCTTCTCCATCGACGGCAAGAACCTGACCAACCGCTACTACCGCGTCGCCGGCTACGACTTCTTGGGTCCGCCGATCGGGCCCGCCAACTCCTACATCGGCGGGGTCAGCCAGATCGGCTATTATGGCCCGCCGCGGACCTACAGCGGCACGGTGACCTATCACTTCTGACATGACCACCCCGGACATGGCGGCGGATCACCTCTACCGCAGCGCCGACGGCCTGAACCTTTATTGTCGGGTGTATCCGGCGCGCACTGCGGGCGCTCTGCCGGTGCTGTGTCTGCCCGGGTTGACCCGCAACAGCCGCGATTTCGCCGCGCTGGCTCGGCACCTGCAGCCGCAGCATGAGGTGCTGGCGGCGGATCTGCGCGGTCGGGGACGCTCGGACTGGGACCCCGATCCCGCTCGCTACCAGCTGCCGACCTACGTGCAGGACATGTGGGCCCTGCTGCAATCGCGCTGCGCGGCGCGCGTGGTGGTGATCGGCACCTCGCTCGGCGCCTTGATGGCGATGGTGATGGCGGCTCTGCAGCCCGCCCGGATCGCCGCGGTGGTACTGAACGATGCGGGGCCGGAGCTCGACCCCGCGGGCGTGCGCCGCATCGCGGCCTATGCCGGCAAGCTCCCGCCGGTGTCCAGCTGGGCGCAAGCCGCGGCGCAGACCAAGAGCGTGTACGCGGCGGCGCTGCCCGGACTGAGCGATGCCGAGTGGCTCGAGTATGCCCGGCGCGGCTATCGCGAAGATGCGCGGGGCGTCCCCGTGCCCGACATGGACCCGGCGATCAGCAAGGCTTTCAGCACGCCGTCGGCTGCGCCCGTGGATCTCTGGCCGCTGTTCGCGCAGCTCGGGTCGATGCCGATGCTCGTGATCCGCGGCGCGCACTCCGACATCCTGAGCGCCGCGACGCTCGAGCGGATGGCGCGCGAGAAGCCCGATCTGATGCGAGTCAGCGTCGAGAACCGGGGGCACACGCCGCTCCTCGATGAGCCGCAATGCCTGTCGGCGATCGATCTGTTCCTCGCGCAGCATGGCCGCGCATGATCCGGACTGCGCCCGGGCTGCCCTTGCAGGGCAAGGTCGCCCTGGTCACGGGTGCGGCCGGCGGCATCGGCCGAGAGATCGCGCGCGCCTTCGCGCGCGCCGGTGCGAAGCTCGCGGTGGCCGATCTCGACCGAGCGGGCGCCGAGGCGGTTGCGCTCGCTCTGGTGCGCGAGGGAGCCGAGGCGATCGGCCTCGGAGTCGACGTGGCCGAGGAGAGTGAGGTCGATGAGTCGATGGCCAGGGTCATCGCGACCTTCGGACGCCTCGATGTGCTGGTGAGCAATGCAGGCATTCAGATCGTCGCGCCGCTCGAGCAGTTCGAGCTGGCCGACTGGAGGCGCGTGCTCGCCGTGCATCTCGACGGCGCTTTCCTCTGCACCCGCGCGGCGCTCAGACACATGTATGCGCAGAAGAGCGGCTGCATCGTGTACATGGGCTCGGTGCATTCGCATGAAGCCTCGCTCCTCAAGGCCCCGTACGTCACGGCCAAGCACGGGCTCATGGGCTTGACCCGGGTCGTGGCGAAGGAGGGCGCCAAGCACGGGGTGCGCGCCAACATCGTCTGTCCCGGGTTCGTCCGCACGCCGCTGGTCGACAAGCAAATCCCCGAGCAGGCGCAGGCGCTCGGCATCTCGCAGGCGGCCGTCATTCGCGAGGTCATGCTCAAGGAGACGCTCGACGGGGAGTTCACGACGGTCGAGGAGGTCGCGCAGGCGGTGCTGTTCTTCGCCTCCTTCGCCTCCGGCGCGCTCACCGGACAGTCCTTGACGGTGAGCCACGGCTGGTCGATGCGGTGACTGCTCGCTCCGTGCGCGCGCCGAGCCGCCGGGCGGCTCAGGTGGTGCGCACGCGCGCCAGCGCGGCGCGCCAGCCGGCGATATCGGCCTCGCGCGAGGGTACGGAGCGCGGCTCGCAGCGCGCATCCGGCCGCGCGAGCCGCGCGATGTCCTGCAAGGATCCGTACATGCCGCAGCCGAGCCCCGCGAGGCAGGCCGCGCCGAAGGCGGTCGACTCGCTGATCCGCGGGCGCTCGATCGGCACACCCAGGACGTCGGCGAGTCGCTGCATGAAAAGTCCGTTCATGGCCATGCCGCCGTCGATCTTGAGCGCGGCGGGCCGGATACCGTCCGCAGCCATCGCCTCGAGCAGATCGTAGGTCTGGTAAACCACGCAGTCGAGCGCCGCCCTGGCGATCTCGGCGCGGCTCGAGGCGCGCGTGAGCCCGATGAGCGCGCCGCGTGCACCCGCATCCCAGTACGGGGCGCCGAGTCCCGTGAAGGCGGGCACCAGATAGACCCCGCCGCTGTCGTTCACGGATGCGGCGAGCGCTTCCACGTCCGGCGCGCGCGAGATGATTCCCAGGCCGTCGCGCAGCCACTGGATCGCGGTGCCTGCGGACAGGATGGAGCCCTCGAGGGCGTAGGTGGTTTCTCCTGCCAACCGGTAGGCGATGGTGCCGAGCAGGCGGCTCTTCGAGCTCACCAGCTGCCGGGCCGTGTTGAGCACCAGAAAGGCGCCGGTGCCGTAGGTGCTCTTCATCTCCCCGGCCGCGAAGCAGCCCTGTCCCACGAGGGCGGCTTGCTGGTCGCCGGCGATGCCGCGGATGGGCAGCGCCGTCCCGAGAACGCTCTTCTCGGCGTGGCCAAAGTCGCCGGCGCAATCACGAACCTCGGGCAGGCAGGCGCGCGGGACGTCGAACATCTCGCACAGCGCCTCGTCCCAGCAGCCCTTGCGGATGTCATAGAGCGCCGTGCGGCTGGCGTTGGTGGCATCGGTCGCGTGCAGCCGTCCCCCGCTGAGCCTCCACAGCAGGTAGCTGTCCACGGTCCCGAATGCGATGCGCCCGGCCTTGGCATCCTCGCGCGCCCCGGGCACGCGATCCAGGATCCAGGCGATCTTGGTCGCCGAGAAATAGGGGTCGAACAGCAGGCCGGTCTTGCGCCGCAGCTCATCCTGCGCCGCTGGGCTCGAGCGCTGCAATTCGGCGCAGCGTGCGGCGGTGCGCCGATCCTGCCAGACGATGGCGTTGTAGATGGGCGCCCCGCTCCTGCGGTCCCACAACACCGTGGTCTCGCGCTGGTTGGTGATGCCGAGGGCGGCCACCGAGAATGCCTGCTCGGTGAGCCGCTGCAGTGCGCGGCGGCCGGTGGACAGCACGGTCGCCCAGATGACCTCGGCGTCGTGCTCGACCCAGCCGGCAGCCGGATAGATCTGCTCGAACGATTGCTGCTCGAGGGCGAGCATCTCGCCGCCCGCGGAGAAACCGATGGCACGGCTCGAGCTCGTGCCTTGATCGATCGCGAGCAGAACATCCTCGGCCACGGCAATGCCCCCCACGGACCGGGGCGCCACGCCCGCTACCGGCCCGTCCGCAATGCTAACATCCGCCGCGCGTACCTTCTCGGGAGCTCATATGCAGGGCGTTCGGCCGCTCGCGCGAATTCTGGGACTCGGCTTCGGACTGGCGCTGGTGTTCGGCGCCACGGTGGGCGTCGGCATCCTGCGCTTGCCCGGAACCCTGGCGGCGACGCTCGGCGATGCCCGCCTGATCGTGCTTTTCTGGGTGCTCGGCGGTGTCTACTCGCTGCTCGGGGCGGTCTCCGTGGCCGAGCTTGCGGCCATGCTGCCGCAAGCCGGAGGCTTCTACGTGTATGCGCGCCGCGCCTTCGGGGGCGGTGCGGGGTTCATGATCGGCTGGAGCGATTGGATCAACAACGTGTCCGCGCTCGCCTACGGCTCGATCGCCGCCATGACCTTCCTTGCCGCGCTGTGGCCGGCGAGCGCATCCCACGCACGATCGGGCGCGATCCTCATCATTGCCGCCTTCACGGCGCTGCACTGGGTGGGCCTGAAGCTCGGCAGCACGCTCACGCGCATCATCAGCGTCTCGATCGGACTGATGCTGCTGATCCTGGCGGGCGCCTGCTTGCTGTCCCGGTCCGCTCCGGCATCCGCCCTGCCCTCGCCCGCGAGCGCCGCGTCGCTTCCGCTGCTCTCGCTCGGCATGGTGGCTGCGCTGGTGAGCGCCATGCGCGCGGTGCTTCTCACCTACGATGGGTGGTATTCGCCGATCTACCTCGCCGAGGAGAGCACCGATCCCGGCCGCACGCTGCCGCGGGCGCTGATCGGCGGGACGCTCGTGCTGATCGCACTGTACGTCCTGATCAACGTCGCGCTGCTCAAGGTGCTGCCGCTCTCCGTGCTGGCGGCCTCGGACCTGCCGGCGGCCGCCGCGGCGCGCATGGTATTTCCGCGCGGCGGGGCGCAGCTCGTCACCGTCATCGCTCTGCTCACCGTGTTGAGCCTCATCAATGCGACGCTCCTCATGACACCGCGCGTGCTGCTCGCCATCGGGCGCGACGGGCTGTTCACGGCCAGGGCCGCGGCGGTGAGCGCCGGCGGTACGCCGAGGCCCGCGCTCGTCCTGTCGAGCGCCGCCGCCATCGCCCTCATCCTCACCGGCACCTTCGATCAGATCATCGCGCTCGCCGCCGTGTTGTTCCTCATCAACTACATCTCGGCGTACATGGCGCTGTTCGTGCTGCGGCGGCGCGAGCCCGCGCTGCCGCGGCCCTATCGGGCGTGGGGCTATCCGTTCACCACGGGCATCGTGTGCATCGGCTGCGTGCTCGCGCTCGCCGCCGCCGTCGCCCAGGATCTGCGCTCCGGCGTCGCGGCGGCGCTCCTGCTGGCGGCGTGCGTGCCGGTATATGCGTGGATCGCCCGGCGCAGGCGGCTGCGAGGGCCGACGCCCGCCGTCGAGCTGCTGTGAGCGGGACACCGCCCCATCGAGCGGGCCGCGCGCGCTCAGTCGAAATCGGTGGACAGCGCGGGGTCGAGGGCGTGCTCGAACATGCGCTCGATCTGGGCGGGCGTCGTGCGCCCGAGCGACAGCGGCGGCAAGGCATGGCGCGGGAAGAACGCCGCTGCGCTGGTCTCGATGCTCGCGCGCGGCGCCCCGCCCGTGAGCTCGCAGATGAAGAACAGCTTGTAGATGGAATCCAGATGATGCCCGCGATTGCGCCGTCGATAGTCGTACACCGCGGCCAGCTTCAGCACGCGCGCCTGGTAGCCCGACTCCTCGGCGACTTCTCGGACCGCGCTTTGCGCGGGTGTCTCGTTGACGTCGGCCCAGCCGCCCGGCAGCGTCCACGCCCCGTCGCTCACTTCGCGCACCAGCAGCACGCCCTCATCGCGGAACGCCGCGGCGCGCACGTCGACCTTGGGGGTCGCATAGCCGCAATCGCGACGAAACTCCTCGAGCAGCGCCGTCGCGGCATGGCCGGAGCCCTGCGCGATGAGCGCAGCCGACAATTCGCGGACTCGCTCGAAGCGCTGGCGGTCGTAAGGATCGCGGGTGAAGGTGAGTCCGATCTGGGCGATGGCTCGCAGCTCCCGGCCGATCGCCAGCCAGGCGGGCTCATCGTCCGCCCCCTTGCGCGCGCCATCCTGCGAGTCCCCGGCCGTCACGCCGCCGCCGCCGCGGCGCAGGTCGAGTCGAGCAGCAGCTCGCCGGCGGACTGCGTGCTCGCCAGCATGAGAAATCCCGGTCCCTTCCCGGGGCATGCCACGATCAGGGTGTAATCGGCCAAGGTCCCACCCGACCCGGGCATGTGCTCGGCGAGCAGCTTGAACGGGTCGCGATGCTCGAGATCTTGCGGGACCTTCCGGACGTAGTACTCGGCGCGCCCGATCGCAATCGACATCCAGGCAGCGGTGATGCGCGCCGAATCGCGCTCGAGCGCCCGCAGCACGTCGCGGCGCAGGCATTCGATGTGGATGTGCAGCTGATCCTGGCTGCGCGCGTGCGGCGGGTTCACCGCAAGACCGACCAGGCTGTCGGCAATGGGGTGGCCCACGACCGCCGCCAGCCGCACACGCTCCTTCCAGGCCTCCCAGAAATAGTTCTCCGCGCCGGGCTCGAGCAGCGCCGGGCTCTCGATGCCGGAGATGCTGCGCGTGGGTATCAGCAGAAAATGGGCGCCGCCTTTGCGGTCGGCCAGCACGGCATAGCCGCGCGGCGCGTCCTCGACGCGTAGCTCCTCGCACGGCGCAGCACTGTGCTGCTCGCGCCAGTGGCGCAGGCATTGGTCCTGGACGATCTGTCGCAGCGCATCCCGATTGGCGCCCGCGGCCGGCCCCGCGCACAGCAGCACGGCGCAGCCCCCGGCCGCGAGCAGCGCCGCCCACCCGCGGCAGATACTCACCACCGCGCGCACCACTTCAGGAGCGCGGGACGGCGCGCGCTCGAAGCGCCGCCCTAGAGCGGCTCGGCCTCGGGGACGGGACGCAGCGCCCGGGAGAGGGGGATCCGAACGTCCAGTACGCCGCCGCCGGCAGAGCCGGAGAGTTCGAACGTGCCGCCGAGCGCCCGGACGCGGTGGCGCATGGAGGCGAGAACGTGAATGCCGCTCGGCGAGTGTGCACTGGTGACTCCTTTGCCGTCATCCTTGATGCGAAAGACCAGTGTATCCTCATCGATATCGAGCATCACGTCCACGGTCTTCGCGCCGGAATGTCTGATGAGGTTGGCGAACGCCTCCTGCGCGATGCGAAACAGCGCGATGGCGGCGTCGGACGTCAATTTCGGCTCTTCGTCCGGAAAGTACTCGTTGCACGCGAGCCCGGCGCGGCTGCAGGTCTCCTTCAATTGCCAGCGCAGCGCGGCGATGAACCCCACGTTGTCGAGCAGCGTCGGGCGCAGCTCCTCGATGATGCGGCGCTTCAGGTCGATGGCGGCCGAGAGGTTCTGCTGTACGCGGTTGAGCCGCTGCTTCAGGTCCATCTCGGCGGTGCCCAGATGCTGCTCGGTCCAGGAGATGTCCATGCGCGCACCGACCAGCAGGCCGCCGAGCTCGTCGTGCAGCTCGCGCGCGAGGCTCGCCTTCTCGCGCTCGGCCACGCTTTGCAGATGGGTCGACAGCTCGACCAGCTCGCGCGTGCGCTCCTCGACCTGGCGCTCGAGCTCGAGCTTCTGGTTGCGCAGCTCCTCGGTTTGCCGTGCCCGGCGGTGCAGATACTGATAGATCAGGCACGCCGCGATCACCACCAGCAGGATGTTGGCAAGCACGGCGACGGTCGCGAGCGAAAGGCTCATGAGCCGTACCGGTAGGTGGGGTTGTCCATGAGAGAATGTTCGCTGCTGCGTCGGTACAGGATTCAATCTCTGCGGAAAATGCCAAAAAAGCAAGTCAGTATAATCCTACGTGTCGCGAGCTCGCCCGCGGCCGCGGCCGGCTGAGCCGCGGCCCTGTTTTGACGCCGCATGCTCATCGCACGCCTCGACAAAGTCTCGTTGCGCTTCGGCTCGAGCCCGCTGCTCGAGGCGGCCGACATGCAGATCGCGAAGGGCGAGCGTGTCTGCCTCCTGGGACGCAACGGCGCCGGCAAATCCTCCCTCCTCAAGCTCGTGAGCCGCGAGCTGATGCCCGATGCGGGCGAGGTCTGGGTGCGGCCCGGCGCGAGAACGGCGAGTCTCGCTCAGGAGGTCGCGGCGGCGAGCGATGCGAGCGTGCACTCGATCGTGCGCCAGGGACTCGAGCCCGCGAGTCCCGATGAGGAATGGCGGGCGGCGCTCGAGCTCGAGCAGGTCATCGCGCGCCTCGGGCTCGATGCGCAGGCATCGATGTCGGCATTGTCGGGCGGCTGGCGCCGGCGCGTCATGCTGGGCCGAGCGCTGGTCAGACGCCCGGACCTGCTGCTGCTGGACGAGCCGACCAACCATCTGGACATCGAGGCGATCACCTGGCTCGAGCAGAGGATGCTCGAATTCGAGGGCGCGCTGCTGTTCGTCAGCCACGACCGCGCCTTCATCCGGCGATTGGCCACGCGCATCGTGGATCTCGACCGCGGGCAGCTGAAGACCTGGCCGGGAGGCTACGATGATTATGTGCTGCAGAAGCGGGCGGCACTCGATGTGGAGGCGCGGCAGGCGGCCCTGTTCGACAAGCGGCTCGCCCAGGAGGAGGCCTGGATTCGCCAGGGCGTCGAGGCGCGGCGCACCCGCAACGAGGGACGCGTGCGCGCGCTCGAGCGGCTGCGCATCGAGCGGCGCGAGCGGCGTGAGCCCCTCGCACGGGCCGGCATCAAGGTCCGGGACGCAGCGCCGTCCGGCAAGCTCGTGTTCGAGGCCCGCGACGTGGCGTTCGATTTTGGCGGCGCGAGCATCATCGCCGGCTTCTCCGCGCGCATCATGCGCGGCGATCGGATCGGCATCGTCGGCGCCAACGGATGCGGCAAGACCACCTTGATCAAGCTGCTGGTGGGCGAGCTCGAGCCCACGCGCGGCTCGATCCAGCGCGGCACCTCGCTCGAGACCGCCTATTTCGACCAGCAGCGCGAGACGCTGGATCCATCGGCCTCGCTCATGGACAACGTGACGGGCGGCAGCGGCGAGATGCTCGGCATCGACGGGCGCACGCGGCACGTGTCGGGGTATCTGCGCGATTTTCTGTTTCCGCCCGAGCGCCTGCGTGCTCCCGTGAGCATGCTCTCCGGCGGAGAGCGCAATCGCCTGCTGCTCGCGAAGCTGTTCGCGCGGCCGAGCAACCTGCTGATCATGGATGAGCCGACCAACGACCTCGATGCCGAGACGCTCGATCTCATGGAAGAGCGCGTTGCCGAGTATTCGGGCACGCTATTGCTGGTGAGCCACGACCGGGCGTTCCTCGACAACGTCGTCACCAGCACGCTCGTATTCGAAGATCGCGGGCGCATCGACGAGTACGTCGGCGGCTACACCGACTCGATGCGCCAGCGCGCGGCGCGCGGCGACAGGAGCGCCGCGGTCCGGCCCGCCGCCGCGGCGTCCGCCGCCACGCCGCCCGAGGCCGCGCCGCCCGAGGCCGCGAAGGCGCGCAAGCGCTCGTACAAGGAGCAGCGCGAGCTCGAGGCGCTGCCCGCCGCCATCGAGCGGCTCGAGGCCGAGCAGGCGGCGCTGCAGTCATCGCTCAGCAATCCCGCGCTGTTCCGGGACCGTCCCACCGAAGCGCGCGCGCTGAGCGAGCGGCTGGGCGAGCTGGACGCGCAGATCGAAAGCGCCTATGCGCGCTGGGACGCGCTGGAGTCGCGCGGGCGCCTCTAGCGGCGCGGGCGGCCGCGACCCATCAGATCGCTCGGGTTCGGGATGGCGCCGCCGGCGCTGTCCGGTATCACCAGCGAGGAGGCCTGCTCGCGCCGCATCTCCTGCAGCTCGCGCACCGTCTGCTGCACGGCCAGCTCCGCCGCCTCGCCGAACTTCGCAATGGCCGCGCTCAAGGTCGTCGCTTCCAGGTCGAAGCTGATGGGCAGCGCGCCCATGGGCGTCATCACCTGGGCCTGACCGACGAACAGCACGGGGCGTGCCGCGTCGGTGGAACCGTCGGCGCTAACCGGCGTCAGGCGCCGGATGGTGCCGACCCTGCGATCGGTGAACGTCTCTTCCCGATAGACCTGCGAGGCGTCCATGGTTGCCTGGCGGCCGTCATTGGCGGAGCTCATGTGCGGATCACCTTTGTGTCGAAGTGCTCGAGGCGTAACCCTAGCAGTTTCCGCGGTACGCTGGCGAGGCCGCGCGCACCGGTCCTGCGCGCGGACCCGCGCGCCGGCGCTTGCTGCGGAGCTGCGCCCCGGCCCCTCGTGCCGACCTGCGCCCCGGTCTGCTAGGCGCCTGCTACGATACGCGGCTTGACACTTTCTCACACAATTCGAAAGGTCCCGACGTGGACCACGCTGTTCGGGATCGCGCTGTTCGGGGTGGCCCTGTTCTGGCTGCATCACGTCATCGCGCAGTATCGGTGGCGCGACATCCTGGCCCACATGCGCGCCATCCAGAGCGCGCAGCTCGGCGCGGCGGTGTTGCTCACCGCGGCGGGGTACGGCTGCCTGACCCTGTACGATGCGCTGGGCCTGCGCTTCGCCGGGGCGCGGGTGCCCTATCCGCGGCTCGCCCTGATCTCGTTCATGGGTTATGCCATCGGCCACAACGTCGGATTCAACACGCTGAGCGGCGGCGCGATCCGGCTGCGGGCGTACTCCGTGCTCGGCCTCACCACCAAGCAGATCGCCACCGTGGTGGCCTTCGGTACGCTGACGTTTTGCCTGGGGGCCGCGGCGCTTCTCGGGCTCTCGCTGCTGTCGCAGACGCCGCTGTCGGCCTCGGTACTGCACCTGCATCGCTCGCTCATCGCTGCGGCAGGTTGCCTGCTGATCGCCGTCGTGGTCGCCTACCTCACGCTCGCTTGCCGCCGCCACGAGCCGCTGCGCTGGCGCCGCATCGTGATCCCGGTCCCGACTCCGCGCATCGCCTTCGCGCAGATCGGGGTGGCGTCGGGCGACTTGCTGTGCGCGGCCGGCGTGCTGTTCGCGCTGCTGCCGGCGCACGCGCACATCGGGTTTGCCGCGTTCGCGGCCATGTTCATCATCGCGATCGCCGCGGGCATCATCAGCAACGTGCCCGGCGGCGTGGGCGTGTTCGAATCGGTGCTGCTGCTGCTGTTTCGCACCATGCCCGCCGATCAGCTCCTCGGCGCCCTGCTCGCCTACCGCATCATCTACTACCTCGTGCCGTTCGCGGCGGCCCTGTGCCTGCTCGGAGCACACGAGTTGTGGGTGCATCGAGGGCCCATGGTGCGCATCGGGCAGCTCGGGCGCACCTGGCTCGGCGCCGTCACGCCGCAGGCGAGCGCCATCCTGGTGTTCCTCGCCGGCGCGGTGCTGCTGCTATCCGGAGAGACTCCCGCCGTCGGCGTTCGTCTCGAGCTGCTGCGCCGGTTCGTGCCGCTGCCCATCCTGGAGCTGTCGCACCTGCTCGGCAGCGCGGTCGGCGTGGGGCTGCTCGTGCTTGCGCACGGCCTGTATCGGCGGCTGGACGCGGCCTGGTATCTGACCATGTGGCTGCTGTGCGCGGGCGTGCTGCTGTCGCTGCTCAAGGGATTCGATTTCGAGGAGGCGATCATCCTCGGCGCGGTGGCCGTCGTGCTCGTCTCGGCGCGCGCGCGCTTTCGCCGCCGCGCCTCGCTCATCGAGCAGCGCTTCTCGGTCTCCTGGGTCGTCGCGGTGCTGCTGGTGCTCGGCGCAGCCGTGTGGCTGGTGCTGTTCGCCTATCGTCATGTGCCCTACAGCAAGGAGCTGTGGTGGGAGTTCGCCTTTCAATCGCCGGCGCCGCGCAGTCTTCGGGCCCTGCTCATGGCCGCCATGACGGCGGCGGCCTACGCCTTGTACCGCCTGCTGCGTCCCTCCAAGCCTGCGATGCTGCCGCCGAGCGAGAGCGATCTCGAGCGGGCCGCGGTGCTCATCCAGAATGCGCACGATGCCACCGCGAACCTCGCGCTGCTCGGCGACAAGAGCCTGCTGTTCAACGCGGATCGCACGGCCTTCATCATGTATCAGGCCTCGGGCAGCAGCTGGGTCTCGATGGGTGATCCGGTCGGCCCCCCGGCGCTGTACGAGCCGCTGGTGTGGACGTTCCTCGAGAATTGCGACGACATGGCGGTCGAGCCGGTGTTCTACCAGATCAAGCCCGACAATTTGCCGCTCTACATCGACCTGGGCCTGACGCTGAGCAAGCTCGGAGAGGAGGCGCGGGTACCGCTCGACACGTTCTCCCTGGACGGCGCGGCGCGCGCGGACCTGCGCCATCCGCACCGCCGTGCGCGCAAGGACGGCGCCGAGTTCGAGATCGTGCCGCGCGCGGCGGCCGGCGCGATCATGCCGCAGCTGCGCGCGGTCTCCGACTCCTGGCTGAGCTCGCGCAATACCGCCGAGAAACGCTTCTCCCTGGGCTATTTCGACGTCGGCTACCTGTCGCATTTCGACATCGCCGTGGTGCGCAGAGCCGGAACCATCGTGGCCTTCGCCAATATCTTTCGAGCGGGCGCCGATACCGAGCTCTCCGCCGATCTCATGCGTTACAGCGATGCCGCCCCGAAGGGCGTGATCGATTTCTTGCTGGTCGAGTGCATGCTGTGGGGCAGGGCGCAGCACTACCAGTGGTTCAGCCTGGGGATGGCCCCGCTCTCGGGCCTGGAGGAGCATGCGCTCGCGCCGGCCTGGCACAAGCTCGGACGCATGGTGCAGCGCTATGGAGAAACCTTCTACCCGTTCGAGGGCCTGCGCAAGTTCAAGGAGAAGTTCTTGCCGGTGTGGCGCCCGCGCTATCTCGCCGCGCCGGGCGGACTCGGACTCGCCGGAGCGCTCCTCGATGTGACTTCGCTGATCTCCGGCGGCGTCAGCAAGGTACTCACCAAGTAGCCATCTCCTGCGTGCCAATTCCGCGTCGATCCTACCGTCAAAATCGCGCATCTTCGGCAAAATAGCCCAATCGGCCGCGCAGAGGCCCCGCGCAGAGGCCCGCGCAGAGGCCGAAGCGCCGGTGACAGGGTCAGCGGGACTCCTCGACGCGCGCATTCATGGCCGCGAAGGCCTCGAGGGCGCTCTTGCGCGCAGCTGCGTGCTCTACCAGGGGATGGGGATAAGTCTCGCCGAGGCGCACGCCCGCGGCGCGCAGCACGCCGGCCGGCGCGGCCCAGGGCCTGTGCAGCCAGTCATCCGGCAAGGCCGCGAGCTCGGGCACCCAGCGGCGCACGTAGGCGCCGGCGGGATCGAATCTGACACCCTGGGTGAGGGGGTTGAAAATCCTGAAGAACGGCGCCGCATCGGCGCCGCAGCCGGCCACCCACTGCCAGCCCAGGGTGTTGCTGGCGAGATCGGCATCGACCAGCGTGTCCCAGAACCAGCGCGCACCGGCGCCCCAGGGCAGCAGCAGATCCTTGACCAGGAACGAGCCGGCGATCATGCGCACGCGATTGTGCATCCACCCGGTCTGCCACAACTCGCGCATCCCCGCATCGACGATCGGATATCCGGTGGCGCCGCGGCGCCAGGCCGCGAATGCGGTGGAATCGAGCTGCCACGGAAATCGCTCGAAGCCCGCACGCAGCGGCAGCTCGGGAGTATGCGGAAAGTGATAGAGCAGATGGTGGGCAAACTCGCGCCAGCCGAGCTCGAGGAGAAAGCGCGAATCGCGCCATGAGCGGTGCCGGCCCTGGCGCTGGGCGCTGCGCCGAATCGCGTGCCAGACCTGCCTCGGTCCGATCTCGCCGAAGTGCAGGTGCGGCGAGAGCCGCGAGGTGCCTCGCAGGGCCGGGCGATCACGCTCGAGCGCGTAATCTTCGAGGTTCCGGCACGAGAATTCCTCGAGCCTCGCGAGCGCGGCGCTCTCGCCCGGGGTCCAGGCGGCAGCCAGTCCCTTGGGCCAATCGTGCGCCGGCAGCAAGCCGAGACTCTCGAGCTGCTGCGAGACCGGGAGCGTCGCGGGAGCGCGCAATTGCGCCGGCGCCGGGCGCGGCTCCTCGGGATCCCCGAGCGTGCTCAAGTGGCGCCAGAAGGCGGTGAACACCTGGAACGGCCCCCCGCTGCGGGTGCGAGCCGCCCAGGGCTCGTGCAGCAGCGCGCCGCCGTAGCTTTCCGCGATGATTCCGCGCGCGCGAAGCGCGCTCTTGATCCTCGCATCGCGTGCGCGGCTCGCCGGCTCGTAACGGCGATTCCACACGACGCGCGTCGCCGCGCACTCGCGCACCAGCGCCAGCAGCGTGGCGAGCGAGTCATCGCTCGCGCGGATGCACAGCTCCGCGCCGCGCTCGCGCAGGCTCTGTCGCAGGCTCGTCAGACTCCGATGCAGCCACCAGCGCGAGGCGCCTCCCGGCTCCCATCCTCCCTCCTCACCGGGAGCAAACAAGTACACCGCTATCACGGCCCCCGTGGCGGCGGCGGCGCTGAGCGCGTGATTGTCGGCGAGGCGAAGATCCTGGCGAAACCAGACGATGGTGGTCATGTGCATCGGCATCCGCGCCGCAGACGCGAGCGTGTTCGGCTACAATTCGCGGGTATTTTCGCAACAGGTCGAGGTAACGCGCAAATCATGTCGGAATCCATCCACACCGGCCGCGGCGAGCGCCGCGGCGAGGCTCGAGCGCCGGGCGCCGCGGACGCGATTCACTCCAACTACGTGGAGGCGGCCATCATCGGGGCCGGGCCGGTGGGCATTTTTCAGATCTTCGAGCTGGGACTGCTCGGGATCGGCTCGGTCATCATCGATTCCCTCGCTCAGGTGGGTGGGCAGTGCACCGAGCTCTATCCGGACAAGCCGATCTATGACATTCCCGCCCTGCCGGTGTGCGGGGCGCAGGAACTCATCGATCGACTGCTCGAGCAGGTCAAGCCGTTCAACGCCAAGTTTCATCTCGGCCAGGAGGTCTCGGCGCTCGAGCGTCTGCCGGACGGCAAGTTTCACCTCGCCACCGCAAGCGGCACGCAGATCACGGCGGGCGCGGTGGTGATCGCGGCCGGCGTCGGGTCCTTCCAGCCGCGGCGGCTCGCGCTCGAAGGGGTGGAGCGCTTCGAGGGCAAGAGCGTGCATTATCGGGTGAAGTCCGCCGGCGATTTTCACGGCCGCGATCTGGTGATCTGCGGAGGCGGGGATTCTGCGCTCGACTGGACCGTGGCGCTCGCCGAGAAGGCTCGATCGCTCACGCTGGTGCACCGGCGCGCGGAGTTTCGGGCGGCGCCGGCGACGGTTGCGCGCATGCGCGCGCTGGTGGCGGCGGGCAAGATGCAGTTCGTCGAGGGTCAGGTGCTGGCCCTGCACGGCGAGCATCACGCGGTGAGCGGCGTGGTGCTGAAGAGCAATGACGGACACACGACGCTGCAGGTTCCCGCCGACCACGTGCTCGCGTTCTACGGCCTGCATCCCAAGCTCGGACCCGTGGCGGAGTGGGGACTCGAGATGGAGAGGAAGGCGCTCAAGGTCAGCACCGAGAATTTCCAGACGAGCGTTCCCGGCATCTTCGCCATCGGCGACATCAATACCTATCCGGGCAAGAAGAAGTTGATCCTGAGCGGCTTTCACGAGGCCGCGCTCGCCGCCTTCGGGATCCAGCACCATCTGTATCCGCAAAAGCGCCAGTTCCTGCAGTACACGACCACCAGCCCCATCATGCAGAAGCGGCTCGGCGTCGCCGATTCGGCCGAGTCGCACTGAGCGGTTCGATGAACCGTCTGCTCGAGGATCTGCTCAAGGTCATGACGCTCGAACGGCTCGAGCTCGATCTGTTTCGCGGCGAGAGTCGCGACATCGGCAGTCCGCAGGTGTTCGGCGGCCAGGTGCTCGGCCAGGCGCTGATGGCCGCTGCCGCGACCGTCGAGGGCCGCGAGGCGCACTCCCTGCATGCTTACTTCCTGCGCCGCGGCGACTGCAACTCGCCCATCGTGTACGAGGTCGACCGGGCGCGCGACGGCAATCATTTCTCGACGCGCCGCGTGATCGCGATCCAGCACGGCGCCCAGATCTTCAATCTGTCCGCATCTTTCCAGTCGGCCGAGAGCGGGCTCGATCATCAGCTGCCCATGCCCGAGGTGCCGCCGCCCGAAGCGCTGTCGGATCTGGATGCGCACATTCAGCAGCTCCTGCCGCAGCTGCCGGCCGGCATGCGCCGTGTGCTCGAGCAGAAGCGGCCATTCGAGTTTCGCCCGGTGGAGCGCCCGCATTTCCTCGACCCGAAGCCGAGTGCGCCGCTCAAGAACCTGTGGTTTCGCGCGGTGGACAAGCTGCCCGACGAGGAGACCCTGCATCGCTGCCTGCTCGCCTATGTGTCCGATTTCTACCTGCTCGATACCGCGCTGATGCCGCACGCGGCGTCCGCCCGCAATCTCACCATCGCCAGCATCGATCACGCCATGTGGTTTCACCGCAGCGTGCGCGTCGATGATTGGCTGCTGTACGCCACCGACAGTCCGAGCGCCTCGGGCGCGCGCGGCTTCTCGCGCGGGAGCGTCTTCTCCCGCGACGGACGGCTGGTGGCGAGCTCCTCGCAGGAAGGTCTGCTGCGGGTGACGAAATGAAGGGCTTCATCATCATCGCGCTGGTGGTCGGCGCCATCGTCGGGCTGCTGCTCACGCTGCGCAGCAGCCGCAACGCCGGCACGCCGAGCCCCGAGGTGCTCGAGCGCGCCGAGAAGAGGGCGCGCGAGCAGGCCGAGGCCGAGAAGGATGATTGAGCCCCCGGGCGGCCCCGGAGCGCTCGGGCGGCCCCGGAGCGCTCGGCCGGCCCCGCGCCCTCAGGCGCGCCGCGCCGCTAGCTCGAGGCGGTCCGCGAGGCCTCCCACACGGCCCGCGGCAGCACGTACAGATGGCAATCCCACCAGCGGTTCTTGGCGCGCCGATGCTTGCGAAATACCGCTTCCCAGCGCATGCCGATCTTTTCCAGGACGCGGATCGAGGCGCGGTTGTTGACGTCGACCGTGGAGATGACGCGCTCGGCGCGCAGATCGAAGAACGCCGCATCGATGAGCGCGAGCGCGATCTCCGTGGCGAACCCCTTGCCCCAGTCGAGCGTGCCGAGCATGTAGCCGAGATCCACCACGTCGCGCTCGATGAAGGACAGGTCGCAGGCGCCGATGACCCGGCCGGAGGCGGCCTCCTCGACCGCGAGCTCGAAGCGGGTGCGCGGAACCTCGCCTTGCGAGGCGATCAGCCCGTCGAGATACTCGGCCGTGCTTTGCTCATCGCGCGGGCCGAACAGCAGGTACCGGGTCACGCGCGGATCGGCCGAGTAGGCGTGGATCGCATCGAAATCCGAGCGGACGAACTCGCGCAGCTTCAGCCGGGCGGTGCGGAGCGGCAGAATGAGTGTGCGCATGCGCGGCTCGGCGGCGGCTGTCAGGCCGGCAGGACCTTGCCAGGATTGAGGATGCCGTTCGGATCGAGTGCCGCCTTGAGCGAGCGCATGGCGGCGAGCTCCACCGGGTCGGCGCGGCGGGCGAACTCCGCGGCCTTCAGCCGGCCGATGCCGTGCTCGGCGCTGATGCTGCCGCCGAGGCTTTCCACCAGATCGAACAGCGCCGATTCGAGGGGCGCGGCGCCGGCCAGAAATTCCGCGCTCGGCGTGCCCGGCTTGTGGCTCACGTTGAAGTGCAGGTTGCCGTCTCCCATGTGACCGTAGCTGACGACATCGCCTTGCGGCACCAGCCGGTTGGCAAGTGCCGTGCCGCGCTCGATGAGCACCGGGATGCTCGAGACGGGGACCGACACGTCGTGCTTGAGGCTCGCGCCGTGGTGGCGCTGTGCCTCCGGCACGGACTCGCGCAGCTTCCACATGGCGCGCGCCTGAGAGGACGATGCGGCGAACGCGGCATCGCGCACCGTGCCGCGCGCCGCGGCTTGCTCGAGGATCTCGGCGAGCGCGGCGCCGAGCTCGAGGCGCGGGCTCGGCGAGGTGAGCTCGACCAGGGCGAACCAGGGAACGCGCTGATCGAGCGGGTTGGCGACGCCCGCGATGTGCTCGACCGTGAGCTGTACCGCGATCCGCGGCATGAGCTCGAAGGCGCTCAGCGCCGCGCCTGCCGCGCCGCGCACTTGCCCGAGCAGCTCGAGCGCGTGTGCGGGCGAATCGATGCCGACGAGTGCCGTGGCGCTGTCGCGCGGCTCGGGAAAGAGCTTCAGGCAGGCGGCGGTGATCACCCCCAGGGTGCCTTCGGCGCCGATGAACAGCGACTTCACGTCATAGCCCGTGTTGTCCTTGCGCAGGCCTTTGAGCGCCGACAGCACCCGGCCATCCGCCAGCACCACCTCGAGGCCGAGCACCAGGTCGCGCATCATTCCGTAGCGCAACACCGCCGTTCCGCCGGCATTGGTCGAGAGGTTTCCCCCGATCTGTGCGGTGCCCTCGGAGCCGAGGCTCAGCGGGAACAGACGCTGAGCCGACTGCGCGGCCGCATGCGCTTCGGCCAAGGTGCAGCCTGCCTCGAGGATCATCGAATCGTTGGCGGAATCGATCTGGCGCACGCGGTTCAGCCGCCGCATCGACAGCACGATCTGCGTGCCGGACTCATCGGGTGTGGCACCGCCGCAGTAGCTCGTGTTTCCGCCATGCGGCACCACCGCGACGCGCTCGCGGTTGCAGATGGCGAGGATGCGCGCCACCTCGACGACCTCGCGCGGCATGAGCACGAGCGGCGTTGCGCCCCGGTACAAGCGGCGGAAATCGACGGTGAACGCGGACAGATCATCGCCGGCGTCCAGCCACGAGCCGCCGCCGACGGCTGCCTTGAGCTGCGCGAGCGTATTCGCCTCGAGCGCCGCCACGGGTGGCGCCGCGGTGCGCTCAGGCCTGCGCGGCGCGCAGCGCCGCGATCCGTGCATCGAGTGGAGGGTGGCTCATGAACAAGCTCATGAAGCCGCCGCGCTCACCCGCGTTGATGCCGAAGGCTTCCATCTGCGCAGGCATCGGCTCGCCATGGCTGCGCTTCAGAGCCTCCAGCGCGCCGATCATGCTCGGGGTGCCGGCGAGGTCGGCGCCGCCGCGATCCGCGCGGAACTCGCGCTGCCGCGAGTACCAGGCGACGATCATGCTCGCGAGCAGGCCGAGCAGAATCTGGGCCACCAGCGTGATCGCGAAGAAGCCGATGCCGGATCCGTCGCGATCGTCCCTGAAGATCGCCCGATCGACCAGACCGCCGATGATGCGCGCCAAAAAAATCACGAAGGTGTTCAGTACCCCTTGCAGCAATGCGAGGGTGACCATGTCGCCGTTCGCGACGTGCGTGATTTCGTGGCCGAGCACGGCTTCGGCCTGCGCGCGCGACATGCCGCGCAGCAATCCCGTGCTCACCGCCACGAGCGAGGCATCGCGCCGCGCGCCCGTGGCGAAGGCGTTCATCTCCTCGGAGTCGAATACACCGACCTCCGGCATGCCGATACGCGCCTGCGCGGCGAGCCGCCGCACCGTCTCGACCAGCCAGATCTCGCCCTCCGATTGCGGCTGCTGGATGACCTGCACCCCCATCAGGGTCTTGGCGGACCATTTCGACAGCGCGAGCGAAACCAGCGCACCGCCAAAGCCGCACAGCGCCGCAAAAAACAGCAGGCCGCCCAAGCCGTTACGCGGCAGCCGGAGTCCGAAAACACCCTCCAGCACGAACATCACCACGCCCAGCAGCGCGATCACGGCGAAGTTCGTCAGCACGAAGAGGAGAATGCGCTTCATGAGCCCTTTAGTTTGGGGAAAGCAGCCGCAATATGGTACGTCGCTACGGGACATGGTCGGGACGCAACCGCCCATTTCAAGCGGTTCGCCTGGGATGACACCCCGAATCCCCGCGCATAGGTCGCGCGCGACCGCTGCGTGGACGGATCGACCGGCCACCGCGCGCACATGATGCAGGGTTTCGAATGCAATTCAAGGATTATTACGACACTTTGGGCCTGAAGCGCGGCGCGAGCGCGGAGGATATCAAGCGCGCCTACCGCAAGCTCGCGCGCAAATACCACCCCGACGTGAGCAAGGAAAGGAATGCGGAGGCGAGGTTCAAGGACGTGCAAGAAGCCTACGAGGTGCTCAAGGACCCCGAGAAGCGTGCCACCTATGACCGTCTCGGCCGCGACTACCGGCCGGGCCAGCAGTTTCGTCCGCCGCCGGGCTGGGAGCAGCATTTCGGCCAATCAGGCACGCATCGTTTCTCCGATCTGAATGGCTTCAGCGACTTCTTCTCCACCCTGTTCGGCGGCTCGGGCGGCTTTGGGGGGGGCGGCGGATCGCGCGGCTTCGGGCCGGAGACTTTCGGCGCCTCGGGTCCGGGTCAGAGCGAAGCCGACGCCGGCGTGATCGAGGTCAGCGTCGAAGAGGCGTTCGCTGGTACCAAACGGCGCGTCACGCTCGATGAAGACGGGCGGCCGCGCCAGGTGGATGTGCAGATTCCCGCGGGAATCGCCGATGGTCAGGCGCTGCGCATCCCGGGGGGCGGCCAGCGACCGGCGCTCCTGCTTCGAGTCCATCTGCGCCCTCATCCCCTGTACACGTTGAACGGCAGGGACGTGCAGATCGAGCTGCCGCTCGCGCCGTGGGAAGCCGCCCTGGGGGCCAAGATCGCCGTGCCGACGCTGGGTGGGACGGTGGAGCTCACCATTCCGCCTGGCGCCCAGAGCGGCCAGAAGCTGCGGCTGCGCGGGCGCGGCCTGCCGGGAAGCCCGAACGGGGATCAGCTGGTGAGCCTCAAGCTGGTCACCCCGGCAGCGCGAACCGCTCAGGCGCGCGAGGCCTATGAGCGGCTGAAGCGAGAGCTCAAGTTCGATCCGCGCGCGGCGTGGCCCTGATCGCTCCCAGGGACGCGGCCCGCAGGCTTGAAGTATCGGCCATTGCCCCCATGCAGGCCCGACTCGAGCCTTCGGGTGCACCAGCGAACGTAGAGCCATGACCGTCGAAACACCGCCGCAAATCAAGGAATTCCAGTCCGAGACCAAGCAGGTCCTGCGACTCGTCATCCACTCCCTGTACTCCCACAAGGAGATCTTCCTGCGCGAGCTGCTCTCGAACGCCTCCGACGCGTGCGAGAAGCTGCGATTCGAGGCGCTCGCGAATCCGGCGCTCCTCGGAGCCGACACCCTGAAGATCGCACTGCGGACCGACAGCGAGGCCGGCACCCTGACCATCGAGGACAACGGCATCGGCATGAGCCGCGAGGAAGTGATCGACAATCTCGGCACCATCGCCCGCTCCGGGACCCGCAAGTTCCTCGAGGGCTTGAGCGGCGATTCGGCCAAGGATGCGCAGCTCATCGGCCAGTTTGGCGTCGGCTTCTACTCGGCCTTCATCGTCGCCGATCGCGTCACCGTGCTCAGCAAGCGGCCCGACGCCGAGGCGGTGCGCTGGGACTCCACGGGCGAGGGCACCTACGAGATCCAGGCCTGCGATAAGGCCGACCGGGGCACGGCCGTGATCCTGCATTTGCGCGAGGAAGACAAGGAATTTCTCGAGCCGGCGCGCCTGCGCCAGCTGGTGCGCAAGTACTCGGATCACCTCAGTGTACCCATCGTCCTGAAGACGGCCGATGCCGAGGAGACGCTCAACCGGGCGAAGGCGTTCTGGACCCGGCCTAAAACCGAGCTCAAGGACGAGGACTACCAGGCCTTCTATCAGCACCTGACCCACGATACGGAGCCGGCGCGGGCGTGGGCGCACAACAAGGTCGAAGGCAACCTCGAGTACACCTCGCTCCTGTACCTGCCCAAGCGCGCACCGTTCGATCTGTTCGACCGCGAGCAACGCCAGGGAGGGGTACAGCTGTACGTGAAGCGCGTGTTCATCATGGACAAGGCCGCGGAGCTGCTGCCGCCGTACTTGCGCTTCATGCGCGGCCTGGTCGACACCGACGATCTGCCGCTCAACGTGTCGCGCGAGCTGTTGCAGAACAACCGCACGGTCGAGAAGATCAAATCGGCGCTCATCAAGCGCACCCTGGATCTGCTCGAGGAGATCGCCGCCGACAAGCCTGCCGAGTACGCCGAGTTCTGGCAGACGTTCGGCACGGTGCTCAAGGAGGGCGTGATCGAGGATCCGGCGCAGCGGGCGCGCGTGGCCAAGCTGCTGCGCTTTCATTCCACCGCCGCGGCGGGCGATGCGGCCGAGGTGACGCTCGCGGACTACCTCGCGCGCATGAAGCCGGACCAGAAGAGCATCTACTACCTGACGGCGGACACGCTCGCGGCCGCCCGCAACAGCCCGCACCTGGAGGGCTTTCGCGCCCGCGGGCTGGAGGTGCTGCTGCTCACCGATCGGATCGACGAGTGGGTGGCCGCGCACCTGCCGGACTACGAGGGCAAGCCGCTCGCCAACGTCTCGAGCGCGGCCGCCGATGTGACCTCCGCCATCGAGACGCCGGACAAGGCGGCGGCGGAAACCGCCTACAAGGAGACGCTGGAGCGGCTCGGCAAGACCCTGCTCGGCAAGATCGCGAGCGCACGCGTGAGCGGCCGGCTCACGGATTCCCCGGCGGTGCTGGTGGCCGGGGAGTTCGGCGTCAGCTTGCGCATGAGCCGGATCCTGAAGCAGGCCGGACAGAGCAATCCGTTCGCGACCCTGCCGATTCTCGAATTGAACCCCAAGCACCCGCTGGTCGAGCGGCTCAAGGCGAGCGCCGACGAGGCGGCCTTCGGCGATCTTGCCCATGTGCTCTACGACCAAGCGATGCTCGCCGAGGGCGGCGAGCTCGAGGATCCGGCGACGTTCGTCCAGCGGGTCAACAAGCTCATCGTCGAGGGGCTCTCGGCGGGGCCCAAGATCATCCTGAGCTGACGGTGCTCGCACCCCGATTCGCGTCCATCGACGGCGAGGCGGCGGGCCAGGACGAGGCCCTGCTCGACGCCTACTCGGGCGCCGTGATCGGCGCGCTCGAGCGCGTTGCACCGGCGGTCACCTTCATCGAGGTCCTGCATGCACGCGCGGGCGTGCGCGCGCGCGGCGAGAAGCGCGGCACGGGCTCGGGCTTCCTGTTCACCCCCGATGGGTACTTGTTGACCAACAGTCACGTGGTCCACGGAGCCGAGCGCGTCATCGTGCGCCTCAACGAGGAGGCGGGCTGCGAGGCCGATCTGGTGGGGAGCGATCCGGACTCGGATCTCGCGGTGCTGCGCATCGGCTCGACAACGGCGCTGCCCTTCGTCGAGTTCGGCGATTCCGCGGCGCTGCGCGTGGGCCAGGTGGCCATCGCCATCGGCAACCCGCTCGGCTACTCGAAGAGCGTCACCACGGGCGTGGTCTCGGCGCTCGGACGCACGCTGCGGGCGAGCTCGGGCCGCTTGATGCATGATGTGATCCAGACCGACGCGGCCCTCAATCCAGGCAACTCGGGCGGTCCGCTGGTGGACTCCAAGGGGCGCGTCATCGGCGTGAACACCGCCATGATTCCCCAGGCCCAGGCGATTTGCTTCGCCACCGGCATCAACACCGCGAAGTGGGTGATCGGCCAGCTGTTTGCGCATGGACGGGTGCGCCGCGCCTACATCGGCCTATCCGGCGCCAGCGTCAAGATCGCGACCCGGATCGTGCGCCACTTCGGGCTTCCCGGCCCGGGCGCCGTGCACGTCGTGGAGGTGGCCGCCGGCAGCCCCGCGGCGCGCGCCGGGCTCACTGCCGGCGACCGGCTGATTGCGCTCGACGGCGCCGCCGTCGGCGGCATCGACGGCCTGCAGCGGATGCTCGACGCGAGCCGCATCGGACGCGACTGCGAGCTCAAGGTCCTGCGCCGCGCACAGCTCGTCTCGATGACCGTGCGGCCGATTGAATTAGCGCCGGGAGGCGCGTAAACAGTCCTCCATGAGCCCGCAAACGCCGCACGCGGTCACTCTGGCGGATCCGCCCGAGCCCACCGACCATTTTCAAGGCTCCGAGCATGCGCCCGTGACACTGCTCGAGTACGGCGATTTCGAGTGCCCGAGCTGCCGGGTCGCGGTGCAGACGCCGAAGCTGCTGCTCGATCGATTCCCGAACAGGATCCGCTTCATCTTTCGGCATTTCCCGATGCAGGAAGCACACCCGCACGCCCTCATCGCGGCCGAGGCGGCCGAGGCGGCGGCCGCGCAGGGAAAATTCTGGGCCATGCACGACCTGCTGTTTCAGAACCAGCCGCATCTCAAGGAGCGCGACCTACAGCGCTATGCAGGCGAGCTGGGGCTCGACCTGGCACGCTACAACGCCGAGATGGACGACCACATCTACCTGCAACGGGTTCGCGAGCATGCAGATGGCGCGCGCCGCAGCCACGTCCGCACCACGCCCGGGTTCTTTCTGGACGGCGTCGTTCAGGATACTTCTTACGGCATGCAGGGCTTGCACGATGCAGTCGCCGCGGCGGTGCGCCGCGCGCGGCTCCCGTGAGTCGCGCGCGGGCGCCTCGCCCATCAGGTCCAGTCGTCGCCGCCCCCGCCCCCGCCGCCGAAGTCACCGCCCCCGCCCCCGGAGCCATCGTCCCAGGATGAGGGGTCGTTGACGCCGAAGTCGCTCCCGCCCATATCGGCGTTCGGATTCGGATTGCTCGCATTGCCCCAGCTGCCATCGTCGGCAGGCGGCGGCACGGCGCGCTGGCCGCCGTCGAGGAAATGATGCGCGAGCTCCTCGCCCGCCACGATGCCGGCACCGGCCGCGAGTCCTCCGGCCAGCCCGCCAGCGATGCTCGAGCCGACCCCGCCGCCCGCCGGGCCTGCGTACCCGCCGCCGCCCGGGCCCGCATAGCCGCCGGGACCGTAGCCGCCCGGGCCCGCCATGGGTGCGGGACCTGCCGGATAGTAGGTTCGCCGGCGGAAGATGAGCCAGAACACCCCGACCACCAGCGCGAGGATGATCACCGCGCCCCAAGGAAAATGCGCGCCGGAGGAGGCACCCCCGTAGAGGCGCTCCGCGCCGCGCGGAATCAGCCCGAGCTCGGCCCGCAGCTCCTGAACCGAGCGCGGGTTTTCCTTGCTCAGCCCGGGATCGAGCTGCTCGGCGCGCGCGAGCTCGGAGCGCGCCAGACCCGGATTGCCCTCGCGGGCGTACAGCTCGGCTTGCACGTAGTGGGCCTTCGAGCTGTTGGGATGATCACGCAACACCTGAGCGATCATCTGCTGAGCCTGATCGAGGTGTCCTGTATGAGCCGCGTCATAGATCTGCGCGACGGTCGGGTCGGCATCGGCCGCCAGCGCCGGCGCCCCGGCCAGGGCGAACGACAAGGCCGCAACGCTCAGGGAACCAGCAATGAATTTAAGCATCGGAGACCCCAAAATGGCCGATCAAGGCCGGATAAGGCGTTAGATGAGGGCGTATCGGGGGAGTTCAACGAGCTCGGCGGGTCCGCTCGTCCATGGGCCGGTCGCGCGCGGCCCCCGGGCCGATTAACATTTCGCCGATGCACCAGACCATCGTCATCGTCGGCGCGGGCTTCTGCGGAAGCGTGCTCGCCTCCCAGCTCCTGCGCCGCCCGCCCGCGGGGCGCACCGAAATTCTCCTGATCGAGCGCGGCACCAGCATCGGCCGCGGCGTCGCCTACGCATCGCACGAGGTGCCGTACGTGCTCAACGTCCCGGCGGGGCGTCTCTCCGTCGACCCGCAGGATCCGCTGCAGTTCCTGCGCTTCGCGCGCCAGTCGCAACCCGATGCAGACGCCGAGGACTTCATGCCGCGCGCGCTGTACGGTGATTATCTGCAGGACGTGCTCGATCGCGCCGAGCGGTCGGCACCGCCGCAAACCACGCTCGCGCGCATGTTCGGCGAGGTCACGCACATCGAGCAAACGGCGGGCGGGAGGCCGCTGCGGGTGCACCTGGCGGGGCGCGCGCCCATCGAGGCCGAGCGCGTCGTGCTCGCGCTCGGCAACCCGCCCTCGGCGGTGCATCCCTGGGCCCGCGGGCTGCTCGAGCACGCGGCGTATTTCCACGATCCGTGGCGCCTGCCGCCGAGGTTTCGTGCGCCCCACGCGGTGCTCATCGTCGGCACCGGGCTCACCATGGTGGATGTGGCGCTCGCCCTGAGTCTTCAGGGCGGAGAGGTTCCGCTGGTGCGCACGATCTCGCGCCATGGACTGCTGCCGCTCGGGCAGACCATCTTTCGACCCGCCGCCATCCAGGGGAACGGCGAGGCGCTGCTGTCGGCGGGGGAATCGATTCGCCGCGTGCTCGCGCTGAGCCGCGCTCTGGCGGGCGAGGTGGAGCGGATGGGCGGGGATTGGCGCGAGGTGGTCACCTTCATTCGCCATCTCGCGCCGCAGCTCTGGCAGCGCCTGCCCCCGGCCGAGCGGCGGCGCTTTCTGCGCCATCTGCAGCCGTACTGGGACGTGCATCGCCATCGCGTGCCCGCACACATGGCGGCACGCATCGATCACATGCGCCGCGGCGGCCGCCTCAAGGTCTACGCCGGACGGATCCGCCAGCTCATCCCGGAGGGCGAGGAGCTGCGCGTGATCTGGCGCCGGCGCGGCAGCCGCGAGGACCAGTCCTTTGCGGTGAACGCCGTGATCAACGCCACCGGTCCGGACTACGTGATCAGGCGCTCGGCGGATCCCCTGATGGGATCGCTGCGCGCCCAGGGACTGATCTGCGAGGATGAGCTGAACCTGGGGCTGCGCACCGCGCGCCACGGGGCGTGCGTGGCCGCCGACGGCACCCCGAGCGCGCGGCTGTTCTATCTCGGCCCCATGCTGCGGGCCGATCACTGGGAGGCGACCGCTGCGCCGGAGCTGCGTGCCCATGCCGAGCGGCTCGCGACGCATCTGATGGCCCCTGCTGGCGCCGCGTGAGCCGCAGCGCTCACCCGAGCCGTTCGATGGCGCCAAGCAGCCGGCGGATCTCGCCCGCGGTCGAGTACATCGAGATCCCGGTGCGCAACAGGCCGCCGCGCTCGGCGAGGCCGAGCACCTCGACGGCGCGGGCCGCGTAAAAATTCCCGTCCCAGACGCAGATGCCCTGCGCGCCGAGCGCCGCGGCGGCGGCCTGCGCGTCGTGCCGCTCGAGCGTGATGGAGACGGTGGGCGCGCGCGCACGCGCGCTGAAATCCGGCCCCCAGAGCCGCACGCCGCCGATGCGCTGCACGCCGTCGTGATACGCACGTGCCAGCCCGTGCTCGTGGGCGCTGATGCCCGTCATCGCATCGACGATGCGCTCGCGCAGGGTGGTCCCTGCGCCCCAGCTGGCGAGATATTCGATGGCGGCGCGTACGCCGTCGATCGCGGCATGATTCAGGGTGCCGGTCTCGATGCGATACGGCGAGGCCGGATCCTGCACCTTCAGCCGATCGGTGGGCAGCCGATCGAGAGCGCCGGGCCTCGAGTACAGTATCCCCACGTGCGGACCATAGAACTTGTAGGCCGAGCACAGCAGGAAATCCGGGTCGAGCGCCTGCACGTCGAGCGGGAAATGCGGCGCGTAGTGCACGGCGTCGATCACCAGCAGCGCGCCCACGGCGCGGGTCAGGCGCCGCGCGAGCGCCAGATCGTTGACCGTGCCGAGGGCATTCGAGGAGGCGCCGAGCGCAAACACCTTGGTGCGCGAGGAGACTTTCGCCGCCATGTCCGCCGCGTCCAGCACGCCGCTCGGGAGCAAGCGCACTTCCTGCAGCACGACGCCGCGATCCGCGAGCCCGAGCCAGGGGCCGCGATTGGCCTCGTGATCGAGCTGCGTGATGAGCACCTCATCGCCCGCTCGCAGCGTGCGCCCGATCGCGGCGCTCAGCGCGAAGTTGAGCGTGGTCATGTTTTGACCGAAGGAGATGCAGTCCCCGCAGGATGCGCCCAGGAATGCGGCCGTGACCTCGCGCGCACGCTGCATGCGCCGGTCCACCTCGCGCGAGGGCGCGAACTGCCCGTGGGTGTTCACATTGCACTCGGCATAGAAATCCGTGATCGCCTGAATGACGGCGCCCGGCACCTGGCTGCCGCCGGGACCATCGAGGAAGGCCAGATCGAGGCCGTCGCGGCGCCGGGCGAGCGCAGGGAAGTCGGCTCTGCTGCGCAGCGAGTCCTGCTCGGTGAACGGCATCCGAAGGTCTAGAGCAGATCGTAAGTGAAGTCATATCCGGTGGGCGTCGCATCGCGCGGATGCAGCTTCATGCTGCCGCGTGCGCCGGCATACTTGCCGGTTCCCCCGGTGACCGCGAGGAGCGAGTCGCCCTGGTCCATGAACGGTCCCTCGACGGTGATCCGGCCGCGTTTCAGGATCAGGGTCCAGAAACACTCCCAGCTCTTTCCCGGCACCGTCCGGATGCAGTATCCCTGGTCCGAGCCCACCTCGGTCTGGTTGGCCGCGTCGTAAACCTTGTTCGCGAATACCAGCAGATCGCCCACGGAATCTCCCTTGGCCCCGAGATCGATCGTGGTCTCGCCCACGGGGCGCTCGACCACCGTGATGCGCTCGGCTGCGTGCGCCGGCAGGGCCGCGAGCGCCGCAGCGAGCGCGCTGCCGGCCGCGAGCGCGCACATCGATGACTTTCGCATGACATCCCTCACTGCATGACATCCCTCGTGTCGTTGCGCCTCATGATAGCAAGGGAGCGTTGCGCGCGCTGCGCCGCATGCAGCCTCGAGCTCAGCGCCGCTTCAGCGCCTCGAGCTCATCGAGCGTGCGCGGCCAGTCCGCGCCGAGCAAGCGGGACAGGGCGCGGTCCGCGAGCAGCTTGCCGCGCGTCTGGCAGCGCGGGCAGTAGTTGGTCTCGTTGTCGGCGTAGCGAATGCGCTGCACCGGCTCCCCGCAGCGCGGGCAGGGCTTGCCGTAGCGGCCGTGCACGGCCATCTCCCCGCGAAACGCGGTCACCTTCTCGGGGAAGCCGCGCCGCGCCTCTCCCAGCAGCCGAGCGGTCCAGTCGCGCAGGGTGTCTCGCGCCGCCGCGAACAGCCGCGCCCATTCGTCCGCCGTGAGCTTGCCGGTGAGCGCGAGCGGCGAGAGCTGCGCAGCGTGCAGGATCTCGTCCGAGTAGGCATTGCCGACCCCGCTCAGGATGCGCGGATCGGTCAGGGCGCGCTTGAGCGTGCGATTCTCCTCCGACAGCGCGCCCCGGAACGCCTCGAAGCTGCTCGAGGCCACCTCGATGCCGCCCGGATCGAGCGCCTCCAGTCCCGCCGTGCCCCGCACGAGGTGGAGCGAGGCCCGGCGCTTCGTTCCGGCTTCGGTGAGCACGAGCGAGCCGCCGGCAAAATCGAACGCGGCGAGGCTGTTGCGGCCCGAGAGCTGCGCTCCCTTCGGGCGCCAGTGGAGCCGTCCGGCAATCATCAGGTGCAATACCAGCCACAGGTCCTCTTCCAGCCCGATGGCGACGCGCTTGCCGATGCGGCGCAATTCGAGCACGCGCCGTCCGGCCGCGAGCGCGATGGGCGGCTCGGCCGTGCGCAGCAGGAACGGGCTCGCCAGGCGCACGGCCTGGAGACGCTCACCGACGATGCGCGATTCGAGCGCGCACAGATAGGCGGCGATGTCCGGCAGCTCGGGCACCCCGCCATGATGCCGAGCGGCGCGGCGCAGCGAAAGGGCGCCCGCCGGCGCGGCCGAATCAGTGCGCCGTGTCGCCGATCGACTCGCCATGTCACCAATCAGTCATGCAGGCCCCATAATCTCGCCCCATGTCCGGCGCTGCGAGAGGGTGGGTGTTGTGCTTGGCGGCCTGGACTTTCGGGCCGGCCGCGTGCTGGGCGAGCGCCGCAGCCGACCCCGATCCGTGCGTGCGGCCGGCCATCGGCAGCGTCGTTCCCGAGCCGGTGGATCTGCGCAGCAAGCATGGGGTGCTGAGGGTCGAGCTGCACGTGCGCAATCATCGCGAGGCCGACGGCTCGATTCGATACTGCTACGTGATGGGCGACGGCGAGCAATCGCCCACGCTGCGCATGCACCGCGGCGACCTGCTGGTGCTCGAGCTGAAGAACGAGCTGCGCGATCTCGGGGAGTCTGCCGGTGCGCTGCCGCGCATGGGCTCGCATGCCCATGCGCCATCGGCCGCCGGGCACGATCCGTGCGCCGGCGGCTCGATGTCGCTCACGTCGACGAACCTGCATTTTCACGGCACGACGGTGCCGCCGATCTGTCATGAGGACGACGTGCTCAGGACCTCCATTGCGGCGGGCGCGCCGCCCTTCGAGTATCGGTTCAGGATTCCGGCGAACGAGCCGCCCGGGCTTTACTGGTATCACCCGCACGTTCACCCCTTCACCACTCAGCAGGTGCTCGGCGGCGCCTCGGGCGCGCTCATCGTCGAGGGCATCGAGCGGGCGAATCACGAGGTGGCGGGGCTGCCCGAGCGCGTGCTGGTGATCCGTGATCAGAACCTGTTGAATCCCAGCGCGCCGCCGCCGAAGAGCGAGCCGGTGGTGCCGAAGCTGCTCATCGATCGCGACGGCGACGCGGCCAACAACGGCACCGGATTCGGCAAGCCCGCGAAGGACCTGTCCATCAACTACGTGCCGGTGCCCTATCCGGACTATCCGACCGCGACGATCGAGATGAAACCGGGCGAGCGCCAGTTCTGGCGTGTGCTGAACTCCTGCGGCATCACCTACTTGAACCTGGCGGTGATCTACGGTCATACCCCGCAAAAGCTCGGCATCATCGCCATCGACGGCGTACCTTTGAACACGAACGGCAACCCGGCCAACGCCATCGAGTGGCGCGATCACATCGGGCTGCCGCCGGGCGCGCGGGCCGAGTTCATCATCACAGCTCCCCCTGCCGGAGTGCCGGCGCTGCTGGTCACCCGAACGGTCGACACCGGGCAGGGCGGGGAGAATGATCCGAACCGCGCGCTCGCCTCGATCGTCGCGACGCCCGCTGCAGCGGAGCCGCGCTCGCGCTTGCCGGCGGGCGGCGAGCCGCTCGCCCCTGCGGCGCTCCCCTGGCTCGGGAACGTCGCTCCGGTGCGCGTGCGCAAGCTCTATTTCTCCGAGAAGCTCTCGAATCCGGCCGATCCCAACAGCGCGACGGAGTTCTACATCACGGTCGAGGGGCAAACGCCCAAGGCCTTCGATCCGTCCTCGACGCAGCCGAACATCGTGGTGAGACAAGGCGATGTCGAGGACTGGATCATCGAAAACCGCTCGAGCGAATTGCACGCGTTTCACATCCATCAGCTGCATTTCCTGCTGCTCGATTGGTCCGGCGTGCCGGTCGACGAGCCGTTTCTGCGCGACACCGTGAACGTGCCGTACTTCAACGGCCGCTCGCTCACCTACCCGAGCGTGCGTCTGCGCATGGACTTTCGCGATCCCAACATCGTGGGGACGTTCGTCTATCACTGCCACCTGCTCGAGCACGAGGACGGAGGCATGATGGGCGTGATCCGCGTGCTACCGCGCGCTGCCGTTGTAAAAGTTGCAACGCCTGGCGGGATGTCTGCAACACAATCATCACGACGTTGAAACACCCGCCGTCTAAAACGTGGCCGCAAGCGTCGAGCGCACGCGCGCTTGCGCTGCAGAACCCCAACATGAATTCGGCGACTTCTACACGGGAGGAATCCATGGGCTCCAAACATCCAGCCGCAAACATTCTGGGCGCGGTCCGCGTCGGACTGTGCTCGCTCGCACTCACGCAGCTGTCGCTCGGCGCCACCATTGCAGGCGCCGCCTCGAGCCAGGATCGGAACACGGCCACGCCGATCAAGCACGTGATCGTGATCATCGGCGAGAACCGCAGCTTCGATCACGTGTTCGCGACCTACGTAGCGAAGAGCGGCGACACGGTCGACAACCTGCTCTCCAAGGGCATCATCGCGCTCGACGCCAACAAGAAGGCGATCCCCGGACCGAACTTCGACAAGGCACAGCAGCTCGCCGCAACCGACGACGGCAGCATGGATACCTTCCTGCTCAACCCGCCCAAGCAGCAGTTTCCGAACAACCAGCTGCCCGCGCCGCTGGTCGGCGGACCGAAGGTTTCCTACATTCCGAACCAGTGCTCCGCCGGCACGCCGATCGCGCAGTGCCAGGCGAGCCTCAAGCTGGCGCAGCAATCCGAATCGGGCTTGCCGTCGGACTATTACGTCGACCTGTTGACCGGCGGCACCGGTCAGACCAGCAAGACACCCGACGCGCGCATCAGCGACGTGAACAGCCTGCCGGCCGGGCCGTTCCAGCTGACCAACGGCGGCACGTTCCTCTATGACGCCTATGCGGCAAGCCCGGTGCATCGCTTCTATCAGATGTGGCAGCAATTGAACTGCAGCGCCGAGCGCTCGACCAAGGGCAACCCGTCGGGCTGCAACGCGCAGCTGTTCTCGTGGGTCGAGGTCACCGTCGGCGCCGGCACCAACGGCGCGGCGCAGCCGGCCAACTTCAGCACCGAGTACGCGCCCGGGGCGAGCACCACCGGCGAGGGGTCGAGCGCGCTCGGCTTCTACAACGTGCAGCAGGGCGATGCGCCCTATCTCACCAGCCTCGCGGATCATTACGCGATGAGCGACAACTTCCATCAGTCGGTGAACGGCGGCACCGGCGCCAATCACATCATGTTCGGGCACGCCGATGCCATCTGGTTCAGCAATCCGGACGGCAGCCCCGGCGTGCCGCCCGAGAACAAGACCGTCTATGCGACCTACGATGGCGCCGCGAATCCGGACAAGGGCACGGTGCAGGAGATCGAGAATCCGAATCCGGCCAAGGGCACGAACAACTGGTACACCGAGGATGGCTACGGCAACAGCTACAACGCCGGATACCCGCCGCCGTACACGGCCGAGCCGGTATCGGGCGGCGGCTCCTACAGCGATTGCTCCGATGCGAGCGCCGCCGGCGTCCAGCAGGTCCGCGATTATCTCGCCTCCCTGCCGCGGCCGATCGATCCGCGCTGCGAGCCGGGGCACTATTATTTGCTGAACAACTACAATCCGGGATATTTCGGCAACGGCAAGAACGCCTACACCGACACCAATCCGGCGAACACGCCGTTCACCGTTCCGCCCTCCTCGACGCCGAGCATCGGCGACCTGATGAACGCGCACCATGTCTCCTGGAAGTACTACGGCGATCAATGGAACAACTACGTGCCCGACCCGTATCAGGAGAACTACGGAACGCCCGGACCGACGGCCGACGAGTACTGCAACATCTGCAATCCGTTCCAGTACGACACCTCCATCATGTCGCATCCGGATCAGGTGAAGGCGCACATTCAGGACTCGCTCAACCTGTACGGCCCGAATGGCGATATCGCGACACATTCCCTGCCGGCCGTGTCGATCGTCAAGCCGAGCGGCTACACCGACGGGCACCCCGCCTCCTCGAAGCTGCAGCTGTTCGAGGGGTTCGTGAAGAAGATCGTCGATGAGATCCAGGCGTCCCCGTATGCCGACGACACCGCCATCTTCATCACCTTCGACGAAGGCGGCGGATACTACGATTCGGGCTACGTGCAGCCGGTGGATTTCTTCGGCGACGGCACGCGCATTCCGCTGATCGTGGTGTCCAAGTACACGAAGCCGGGCCACATCTCGCACGACTACGGCGATCACGTGTCGATCGTGAAGTTCATCGAGCGCAACTGGAAGCTCGGGACCATCACCAGGCGCAGCCGCGACAACTTCCCGGATCCGATCGTGACTGCGGACAATCCGTACGTGCCGCTCAACTCGCCGGCGCTCGGCGATCTGTTCGACCTGTTCGACTTCGGCTACTCGAGCTCGCAGTCCGCGAAGGCGCAGTGACGGGCGAGGCGGCGGTGAGCGCGCGCACCGCCGCCTCGCGTGCCCGGCGTGCCGCCGCATTGCGCGGGTCGCGGGGCTGAGGCGCCCCAGATCTAGAAGTCCGCCGCCGGCACCTCGATCAGCGTGGGGGCCGGCGCCTCGAGCGCGCGGCGCACGGCGGCGGTGAGCTGCGCCTGATCGCTCACCCGCAGCGCACCGGCGCCGTAGGCGCGCGCCAGGTCCACGAAGTCCGGATTGCGGCCGACCACGTCGGTCGGCGCAATGCCCGCCGCGATCATGTCGTCGCGGATCTGGCCGAGCGCGGCGTTGTTCCACACGATCACCGGCAGGCTGAGCTGCTGCTCCACCGCGGTCATGAGCTCCGCGAGCGTGAATTGCAGGCCGAAGTCGCCGGCCAGCGCGAGCACCGCGCGCGCCGGGCTCGAGAGCTTGGCGCCGATCGCCGCCGGCAACGCGAAGCCCAGGGTGCCGTAGCCGGAAGGGTGGAACCACTGGCGCGGGCCGTCGACGGCGAAGGCATAGTTGCCGAAGTAAGCGATCTGCGTCATGTCGGTGAATACGGCCGCATCGCGCGGCAGCCCCGCGCGTATCGCATCGAGCGCACGCTGCCAGCCGCGCGCCTTGGCATCGAAGCCGCGCTCGATCTCGCGCCTGATCGCCGCGGCACCGCCATGCGCCGCGCCGTGCGCCGCGCCGTGCGCGCGCGGCGGCAGCGCTCGGTGAATCGAGTCCAGGGCGCTGCGCGCGTCCGACCAGATGGGCAGCTGCGCCGAGTAATGGTCGGCGAGCTTGTGCGGATCGATGTCGATGCGGATCAGGCGGCCGCAGAGCGCAAGCTTCAGAGCGTAGTACAAATCCGTCTCCGCAAGCTCGGTACCGACGGCGAGCACCACGTCGGCGTCGCCGACGAGCCTCTGGATCGCGGGGTGATGGAGCGAGGTGCCGAGGTATCCAGGATGCTCGTGCGGCAGCAGTCCCTTGCCGGCGGCGGTGCTCACCAGCGCGCAATCGAGCTTCTCCACCAGGGCGCGCAATTCGGCGCCCGCCTCGCGCGCGCCGCCGCCCGCGACGATGATGGGCCGCGCCGCGCCCGCGAGCAGCCGCGCGGCGGCCTCGATCTGGCCGGGCGCCGCTTGCGGCAACGCAGCCGGCGCCGGGAAGCGCGCAGGCTCGAGATCGGTCGGCTCGGACAGCACGTCCAGGGGTATCTCGAGATAGGCCGGACGCGGCCGCCCCGCGCGCAGCGATGCGAGGCACTGTTGCAGGTTCTCGCGCACGTCCTGCGCGGTGGCGGCGCTGCGCGCGACGCCGAACACGCCGGCGGCGAGCGCCGCCTGATCCGGCAGCTCGTGCAGCACGCCCCACTGCTTGCCGAGCGAGGCGCGCACCGGCGTGGTGGCGACCACCAGCAGCGGGATGGAATCCGAATAGGCTTGCGCCACGGAGGTGAGGATGTTGGTGAGCCCGGGTCCGGAGATGGTGAAGGCGGCCGCCGGCCGTCCGCTGAGGCGCGCATGGCCGTCGGCGGCAAACCCGGCGCCTTGCTCATGGCGCACCAGTACGTGCCGCATGCGCGAGGCGGCGAGGCCGCGATACAGCTCGAGATTGTGAACGCCGGGTATTCCAAATACGGTGTCGATCTCGTTGGCGATGAGGGACTCGACCAGGTATTGACCGATGCTGCGCGCCATGGGGACCTTCTTGTTGAACGTTCGGTGAAAAACCGCGCTAGGATGGCACGGGGCGGAGCGAAAAGTAACCGCTTGTCATCACGCATGAAAGGGCTGGGATGAAGTACTCGAATCTCGTGCACAGGGTCACCGGCGACGGCGCGGATGCCTGGCGGACGCATTATGCGGCCTGTGCCGCCAAGCACCGCGGAGAGGACGTCATCATCCTCAGCGTCGGGGATCCGGATCTCGAGACGCCGGCGCCGGTGCTCGAGCGCGCCATCGAGTGCCTGCGCGGCGGCGACACGCACTACACGGCCGTGACGGGCCGCGAGCCGCTGCGCGCGGCGATCGCGCGGGCGCATGCGGCGCGAACCGGTCAGGCGGCCGACACCGACAACGTCATATTCCTCGCCGGTGCGCAGAACGCCTTGTTCGCCGCGTCGCTGTGCCTCGCGGGTCCGGGCGATGAGGTGATCGCCTTCGAGCCGCTGTATCCCACCTATCCGGCGACCATCGAGGTGTGCGGTGCGCGCATGGTGCGCGTGCCGGCGCTGCCGGCGCATGGCTTTCGTCCGGATCTGGAGGCGCTCGCGGCGTCCGTCACGGCGCGCACGCGCGCGATTTTCTTCGCAACGCCGAACAATCCGAGCGGCCTCATCCTCACGCAGGCCGATCTGGCGGTGATCGGCGAGCTCGCCCGCCGTCACTCCCTGTGGGTGGTCGCCGACGAGGTGTACGCGGGACTGGCGCCGGCCGGCAGGGTCCCGAGCTTGGCCGCGGCTCTGCCCGACCAAGTCGTCACCGTCAGCAGCCTGTCCAAGACGCACGCCATGCCGGGCTGGCGGGCCGGCTGGATGGTCGGCCCGAAGCGGCTCATCGAACATGCCGAGGCGCTCGCGATCGCGATGCTCTACGGCCTGCCGGGCTTCGTCCAGGAAGCCGCCGTGACGGCCATCGGCCTCGCGCCCGAGGCGGAGCTGCGCATGCGCGAGTATTGCCAGCGCGGCTGCCGTCTGGTGCTCGAGGCGCTCGCGGACGCCCCGGGGCTGCATTGCATGGCGCCCGATGCCGGAATGTTCATGCTCATCGACGTGCGCGCCAGCGGTCTGTCGGGGTACGATTTCATGCGCGAGCTGTACCGCACGCAGGGCGTGTCGGTGCTCGATGGCGGCGCCTTCGGCCGCGGCACCGCGGGGTTCATCCGGCTGTGCTTCACCACGGACGAGGTGTTGCTGCGCGAAGGGTGCGCGCGCATCCGTCGATTCGCCACGAGCTTGAGCTGAACGCAGGAGGGCCGGGTATGGCCGATATGGCAATGGTGGCGCGCACGGCGGGCGGCCCCGAAGTGCTCGAGTGGACGGCGCTCGACACACCGGCGCCGGGACCCGGCGAGGCGCGGGTGGCGCATCGCGCCATCGGCATCAACTTCATCGACACGTATTACCGCAGCGGCTCCTACCCCTGGCCGTCGACGCCGCTCATCCCGGGCGCCGAGGCGGCCGGCGTGATCGAGGCGCTCGGCGCGGGCGTGAAGGATCTGGCGGTCGGGGACCGCGTCGCCTATGTCATGCAGGTGGGCGCCTACCGCACCCGGCGGGTGGTGCCGGCGGAGCGGCTGGTCAGGCTCCCCGATGCCATCGAATTCGACGTCGCCGCCTCCATCATGCTGAAGGGATTGACGGCGCAATTCCTGCTCACATCGTGTTATCCGATCAAATCGGGCGACAGCGTGCTGGTGCATGCCGCCGCCGGCGGCGTGGGTCTGCTCCTCGGTCAGTGGCTGAGATCGCTCGGCGCCGTGGCGATCGGTACGGTGGGCTCCTCCGCGAAGGTGAGCATCGCGCTCGCGAACGGCTATGCGCACATCGTCGAGAGCTCGGGCGGCGATTTCGCGGATCAGGTGCGTGCCATCGCCCCGAGGGGATGCGACGTCGTGTACGACTCGGTGGGCAAGGACACCTGGCGCGGATCGCTCAAGGTGCTGCGCCCGCGCGGCATGTTCGTGAGCTTCGGGCAGTCATCCGGGGCCATCACCGAGTTCAAGCTGGCCGATCTGGCGAGCGGCGGCTCTTTGTATGCGAGCCGCCCGACCCTGTTCGACTACATCCGCAGCCGCGAGGAGCTGCGCATGCGCGCCGATGACCTGTTCGCGCGGCTCGCCTCGGGCGCGATCCAGGCGCACATCGGACAGCGCTTCCCGCTGCGCGAGGCGGCCGAAGCCCATCGCGCGCTCGCCAGCCGGCGCACCATCGGATCGACGGTGCTGATGGTCGATCAGGAGCCGGCCTGAGCGATGCCGAGCGGCAGCGCCGTGGACTCTTTGATCACGGTCACCGCGACCGAGGAATTGATCGACCGCACGCTCGGAATCCGCGACAGATAGTCGAGATAGAAGGCCTCGTAGGCCTTCACGTTCCTGGTCACGATCTTCAGCAGAAAGTCCCACTCGCCCGTGAGTGTGTAGCACTCGAGCACCTCGGCGCGATCGCGGATGGCCGCCTCGAACTCGCCGAGCGCATCGCGGCCGGTGGTCGCGAGCTTGACGTGCGCGAAGATGGTGAGGTCGAGCCCGAGCGCGTCGCGGTCGAGCAGCGCCACCCGCGCCTTGATCACCCGGTTCTGCTCGAGCTGCTGAATGCGCCGCCAGCACGTCGTGGTGGAAATGCGCACGCGCGCGGCCACCTCGGCCACCGACAGCGCGCCGTGGCGCTGTAAAATGTCGAGCAGACGCAGATCCAGCCGGTCGATGCCTTGGTGAACTGATTTTTCCATGATCTGGTGTAAATCGGAACAAAAATACCAAAAAATCGCGGAGATGTGTAATGAATGAAACACCAGGGCGCGCCCGGCGTAACGTAGTGCCATGAACAAGCGCTCCCGCCTGCATCTGCCCCATGCGCCCGCCCGCCCGGGCGAGAAGCCTGATTTCAGCTACGTGCACCTATCACCGGCGGGTGCGGTCGCGCGGCCCGACGTGAATGCGCCGGCGCGCGAGATCGGATCGCTGGCGCTCGAGCTGGTGCGCGTGCTCGACGAGCAGGGCGAGGCGGTGGGACCCTGGCATCCGCATCTCGACCCCGAGGATCTGCAAGTCGGCCTGCGGCACATGCTGCTCACGCGGCTGTTCGACGACCGCATGCAGCGCACGCAGAGGGCCGGCAAGATCTCCTTCTACATGCGCTCGCTGGGCGAGGAGGCGGTATCGGTCGCACAGTGCATGGCGCTGCGCCCCGCGGACATGCTGTTTCCCTCCTACCGCAACCAGGGGCTGCAAATCGTGCGCGGAATCCCGCTCGTCGATCTGATGTGCCAGCTGCTCTCGAACACCCGCGACATGTGCAAGGGGAGGCAGCTCCCCGTCATGTATCACTCCAGGGCGGGCAATCTCTTCTCGATCTCCGGAAATCTCGCCACGCAGTTCCCCCAGGCCGTGGGCTGGGCGATGGCCGCCGCGCTCAAGGGCGAGGATCACCTCGCGGCGAGCTGGGTCGGCGAGGGGTCGACGGCCGAGGCGGATTTTCATTACGCGTTGCTGTTCGCCTCCGTGTACCAGGCCCCGGCCATTCTCAACGTAGTCAACAACCAGTGGGCGATCTCCACGTTCCAGGGCTACGCCGGTGGGGAGCAGCGCGCCTTCGCCGCGCGCGGACCGGGCTATGGGATTCCCGGGATCCGCGTCGACGGCAACGATTTCCTAGCCGTCTATGCCGTCACCGATTGGGCCGCACGGCGCGCGCGAACCGGAGGCGGCCCCACCCTCATCGAGCTCGTCACCTATCGCGCCGCCGCCCACTCCACCAGCGACGATCCCTCGCGCTATCGCGCCAAGGACGATCAGGAGCACTGGCCGCTCGGCGATCCCATCGATCGGCTCAAGCGCCATCTGATCAAGCTCGGCGAATGGTCCGAGGATCGTCATCGGGGCCTCACCGCCGAGCTCGACGCGCTGGTCGCCTCGAGCTGGCAGCAGGCGGTGAAGTTCGGCACGATGAGCGAGGGGCCGAAGCTCGACGCCGATCTGATGTTCGAGGACGTGTTCAAGGAGATGCCGCAGAACCTCAGGCGCCAGCGCGCCCAGATGCGCGCCGAGCGCGGCATGGATGCGGGCCTCAAGCATTCGGGCGCTCAGGACCGGGGCTCTTGAGTCATGGCCAACATGAACATGATCCAAGCGCTCAACTCGGCCATGGACATCATGCTCGGCCGCGACCCTTCGGTCGTGCTCATGGGCGAGGATATCGGCTACTTCGGCGGCGTGTTTCGCGCGACCGAGGGATTGCAGCGCAAGTACGGCGAGCATCGGGTGCTCGACACCCCGATCGCGGAAGGCGGCATCGTGGCGACCGCCATCGGCATGGCGGTGAACGGTCTGCGGCCCGTTGCGGAGATTCAGTTCGCGGATTACATCTATCCGGGGTTCGATCAGATCGTGAGCGAGCTGGCGCGGCTGCGCTACCGCAGCGCCGGGGATTTCTTCGCGCCCGTCACCATCCGCACCCCCTGCGGGGGCGGCATCCGCGGCGGACAGACGCATTCGCAAAGCCCCGAGGGCATCTTCACGCACGTGAGCGGCATCAAGGTGGTGATGCCGTCGAACCCCTACGACGCGAAGGGGCTGCTCATCAGCGCCATCGAGGACGACGACCCGGTGGTGTTCTTCGAGCCCAAGCGCCTCTATAACGGACCGTTCGACGGGGATGCCCACAAGCCCGCCGTGCCGTGGAGCACGCACCCGAAGGGACAGGTCCCCGAAGGGCATTACAAGGTGCCCTTCGGCGTGGCGGAGGTCGTGCGGCCGGGCTCGCAGCTGACCATCATCACCTATGGGACCATCGTGTTCGTCGCCGTAGCCGCCGCGGCAGCGCTCGGCGTGGACGCGGAGATCATCGATCTGCGCTCCCTGGTGCCGCTCGATGTCGACACCATCGTGAAGTCGGTGAAGAAGACCGGGCGGTGCGTGGTCGCGCACGAGGCGACGCGCTTCTCGGGATTCGGGGCCGAGATACTCTCGGTGGTGCAGGAGGAATGCTTCTGGAGCCTGGAGGCGCCCATCCAGCGCGTTGCCGGCTGGGACACACCCTATCCACATGCCTTCGAGTGGGAATACTTCCCCGGCCAGGCGCGAGTCGCAACCGCCATCCAGGCCGTGATGGAGTCCGCATGAGCCAGTACGTCTTCAAGATGCCGGATCTGGGCGAGGGAACGGTGGAGGCGGAGATCGTCGCCTGGCATACCGAGCCCGGGGCCGCCGTGTCCGAGGATCAGATCATCGTCGAAGTGATGACCGACAAGGCCGCCGTCGAAGTCCCCGCTCCGGTCAGCGGGCGCGTGGTCTCGATCAGCGGTGCGCCCGGCGACAAGGTCGCCGTGGGATCGCCGCTGATCGTGTTCGACGTGGGCGCAAACGCCGCGGCCGCACCGCCCGACGCGACGGCTGCAACGGCCGCCGCCCCGGCCGGGGCCGCGCCTACCCCGGCGGTGGCTGCGCCGGCGGCCGCTGCCCCCGCGGCCGCCGCATCGGCCGCACCGCCCGCGCACGTATCGGCGCCGCCCCCGCCCGGCGCCGGGGCGGGTCGGATCATGACCTCGCCCGCGAATCGGCGTCGGGCGCGCGAGGCGGGTATCGACCTCGCCAGCGTCGTCGGCTCAGGACCGGGCGGGCGCATCGTGCGTGACGACCTGCGCGCCGCGAGCGCCGCCGCGCCGGCACCGCACGGTGCGAGCGCCGCGCCGGCACGCGCCGAGGGGGCCCCGCGGACGGCCGCGCCCACCACCGAGATCAAGGTGATCGGCTTGCGGCGCCTGATCGCCGAGCGCATGAGCGAGTCGAAGCGCAACATCCCGCACTTCGCCTACGTGGAGGAGGTCGACGTCACGGAGCTCGAGTCGCTGCGCCAGCAGCTGAATGCGAGGCTCGCCCAGGGCGAGCCCACCTTTACCTACCTTCCGTTGGTCGTTCAGGCCCTGGTGCGAACGCTGGCATCGTTCCCGCAGTGCAATGCACTGTACGACGCCGGGCGCGCCGTGCTGGTGCAGCACCGCGCCGTGCACGTGGGCATCGCCACACAGACCGCGGATGGACTGAAGGTGCCGGTGGTGCGCGATGCGCACTCGCTCGGCCTGCCGCGGCTTGCGGCGGAGATTCGCCGCGTCACGGAGCGGGCGCGCTCGAACCAGGCGACGCGCGAGGAGCTCACGGGCTCGACCATCACCGTGACCAGCCTCGGCAAGCTCGGCGGCATCGCCTCGACTCCGATCATCAATTCGCCCGAGGTGGCCATCATCGGCCTGAACAAGGCGCTGGAGCGCCCGGTCGTGCGGCACGGCGCGGTGGTCGTGCGCCGGATCATGAACCTGTCATCGTCATTCGATCACCGCTTCGTGGACGGTTATGATGCCGCAGCGATGATTCAAGACCTGAAAGAGCTCCTCGAGCATCCCGCGATGATTTTCATTCCGAAGGTGGATTCTCCATGACGGCACCCGCGAGAACATTGACGACGCAAGAACGGCCCGCGTTCGGTACGGTACTCACCACCCACATGGCCGCCGCGCATCATCGCGACGGCCGCTGGAGCGAGACGGAGCTCAAGCCGGTCGCGCCCATCGAGCTGTCGCCCGCGGCGCACGTGCTGCACTATGCGAGCACGTGTTTCGAGGGATTCAAGGCGTTTCGCCATGCCGACGGGTCGGTGCACACCTTCCGCATGGATCGGCACATCGAGCGCATGCGCCAGAGCGCGCGGCAGCTGGTGCTGCCCGAACCCGACCCCGCCCAGCTCGCCGCCATGGTGCGCTCGGTGATCGCGCGCTGCCGCGACCAGGTGCCGGAGGCCCCGGGGGCGCTGTACCTGCGCCCGATCCTGTTCGGCACGACCGCGAACATCGGCGCCGCGGCGACGCCTGCGAGCGAGGCGCTGCTGTTGGTGCTGGCGAGCCCCGTCTGGGATTATTTCGCCGGCGGCATGAAGCCGCTGCGCATTCTGGTCGACGACGAGAACACGCGCTCCGCGGCACAGATGGGGATGGTGAAGACCGGCGGCAATTATGCCGCGGCCCTCGGCCCCACCTTGAGGGCGCGCGCCAAGTACCAGGTCGACCAGGTGCTGTTCTGCCCGGGTGGAGAGGTGCAGGAGACCGGCGCGGCGAACTTTCTGCTGATTCGCGACCAGGAGGTTCTGACGCGCGGGCTCGACAGCACGTTCCTGCATGGCGTCACGCGCGACTCGCTGCTCACCATCGCGCGCGATCTCGGCATGCAGGTCGCCGAGCGGGTGTTCGACGTCGAGGAAATGCTCGAGTGGACCGAATCCGGGGAGGCCGCGCTGTCCGGCACGGCGGCGGTGCTCGCGGGCGTCGGCACGCTGATCTATCGGGGCAGCGAGCATCGCGTGGCGAGCGGCGACGTCGGACCGCGCACGCGCGCGCTGCGCGCTCAGTTGGTGGCCATTCAACGGGGGGAGGCGCCCGATCGGCACGGCTGGCTCGAGCGGGTGTGAGGGCCGAGGGGACCTCGAGCGCGGGAGCTCAGTACTCCTCGTGGTCCTCGTCGTCCTCGTCGTCTAGATCGTCGTCGTCCTCATCGTCCTCGTCGTCATCCTCCCAATCCTCATCCTCATCCTCGTCCTCGTCCTTCTCGGCGCGCGAGCCCGACCAACCTTCCGGCTCCTCGCTGAGCTCCAGATCGAGCTCCGCCCATCCATCGACATCGAGCTCCTCGATGTCGCCGTCCAGATGCTGTATCTCGACGATCTCGCGATCCTCATCGACACGCAGAACCTGGAACGTCTCGTCGTTCTCCAGATCCTCGTACCACTGCCCGACGGTCGGTTCGTATTCTCTGCCCACGGGGGATCGTCCTTCTTTTGAGTGCTGCTGCGGTTGGTAGGGCGAATATTAGGTGAGGCCACTCGGCCAAGTAAATGGCAATATTGCCTACCCATGAACGTTGCTGACCGCAAATTGAGTGCTCGGCGCTTGATCGACGCCAAGCGCGTGGTGGTGAAAGTCGGCTCCGCGTTGCTGGTCGACGCCGAGAAGGGGCGGCTCAACCGCGCCTGGCTCGAGACCCTCGCCGCCGATATAGCCGCCATGCGCAAACGCCGGCAAGAGCTGATCCTGGTGTCCTCCGGCGCGATCGCGCTCGGGCGCAGGCACCTGGGTCTCGGAACGGCCAAGCTAAAACTCGAGGAGAGTCAGGCGGCTGCAGCGGTCGGCCAGATTCGTCTGGCACATGCATACAAGGAAATCCTCGAGGCGCGCGAGATCACCGTGGCACAGGTCCTGCTGACCCTGGGGGACACCGAGCAGCGGCGCCGCTACCTCAATGCGCGCGGCACCTTGAGCACCTTGCTATCCCTCGGCGCCGTGCCGGTCATCAACGAGAACGACACCGTGGCCACGGCCGAGATTCGCTACGGGGACAACGACCGGCTGGCGGCGCGCGTGGCGCAGATGACGGGCGCCGATTGTCTGGTGCTGCTGTCCGATATCGACGGGTTGTATACGGCGAATCCGCACGACAACCCGCAGGCCGAGTTCATCTCGCGCGTGCTCGACATCACGCCCGCCATCGAGGCGATGGCCGGCGGCACGAGCAGCGAGGTGGGCACCGGGGGCATGCAGACCAAGCTCGCAGCCGCCAAGATTGCCGTGGGCGCGGGCTGTCATTTGTGCATCGCCAAGGGGGCGGACGCACATCCCTTGAGGCGCATCGAAGAAGGGGTCCGCTGCACTTGGTTCGTGCCCTCATCCACGCCCTCGGCGTCGCGCAAGCAATGGATCGCCGGAACGCTGCGACCGGCCGGGGCGATCAGCGTCGATGAGGGTGCGGTGCGCGCACTCATGCAGGGCAAGAGCCTGTTGCCGGCGGGGGTGACGCGCGCCGTGGGACGCTTCGATCGGGGCGATACGGTGAGCATCGTCGGGCCCGACGGAGTGGAGGTGGCGCGCGGCATCTGCGCCTATTCGGACGGCGATGCGGCGCGCATCATCGGCCGCAAGTCGGCCGAGATCGAGCGGCTGCTCGGATTTCGGGGACGCGACGAGATCGTGCATCGGGACGACTTGGTGTTGCTGAGAGCGCTGTGATGGTGGTCGAGGTCATGAATGCGATTGGCCGCGGCGCGCGGGCGGCGGCGCCCGTGCTCGAGCTCGCGCCGGGCGAGCGCAAGAATCGCGCATTGCGCGCGGCGGCGGCGGCTCTGCGGGCCCGCCGGCACAAGATCCTGGCGGCCAACGAGCGCGACGTGCAGGAGGCACAGCGGCAGGGCGCAAGCGGCGCGCTCATCGACCGGCTGAAGCTCGACGAGAAGCGCGTCGAGGCCATGGCGCGCGCGCTCGAGGACATCGCCGAGCTGCCCGATCCCATCGGCACGGTGCTCGCCGAGTGGCGGCGTCCGAACGGCATGCTGATCCAGCGGCGGCGGGTGCCGCTCGGCGTCATCGGCATCATCTACGAGAGCCGCCCGAACGTGACGGCGGATGCCGGCGCGCTGTGCCTGAAGTCGGGCAATGCCGTGATCTTGCGCGGCGGCTCGGAGAGCGCCCGCTCGAATGCCGCCATTCACGCCTGTCTGGAGGAGGGGCTGATGGTGGCGGGCCTGCCGAACGCCTGCATCCAGCAGGTGCCGACGAGCGATCGCGCCGCAGTCGGCCACATGCTGGCCGGAATGTCGCAATACATCGACGTCATCGTGCCGCGCGGCGGCAAGGACCTGATCGAGCGCGTGCGACGCGAGGCGCGCGTACCCGTGATCGGGCATCTCGAAGGGGTGTGCCATGTATTCGTCGAGCGCGCCGCCGAGCTCGGCATGGCGCGGCAGATCCTGCTCAATGCCAAGATGCGCCGTACCGGCGTATGCGGGGCGGCCGAGACGCTGCTCGTGGACCGCGGCTGCGCAGCTACGCACCTCGCCCCGCTGGTGCAGGCGCTTCTCGAGGCGGGCTGCGAAGTGCGCGGCGATGAGGCCACCTGCCAGACCGATGCACGCGTCAAGCCCGCCGCGGAGCAGGACTGGTCGACCGAGTACCTGGATGCGATCATCGCCGTGCGCGTGGTCGATGACGTCGAGGCGGCGATCGAGCACATCCGGCGCTACGGATCGCACCACACGGACGCGATCGTTACCGCGGATGGCGCGGTCGCCGAGCGCTTCCTGGCGCGCGTCGACAGTGCGATCGTGCTGCACAACGCTTCCACGCAATTTGCCGATGGCGGCGAGTTCGGCATGGGCGCCGAGATCGGCATCAGCACCGACAAGCTCCACGCCCGCGGACCGGTGGGCGTGGAACAGCTCACGAGCTACAAGTACGTGATACGCGGCAACGGACAGATTCGCCCGTAGAGCCGGCTCACCCGAGCGCCGCGATCGATGCGAGCCAGCGGCGCAGCGCCGCCGGATTGTGGAAGCGCCACTGCCCCTGCACGCGGTGGCCGACGGCCATCGAAATGCCGCCCAGCGCCTCGACCAGGCGAAACGCCGATTGATCGGTAAGATCGTCACCGACCGCCACGGGCACACGTCCGCAGAACGGCGGCTCGCGCATGAACTCCTCGATCGCCGTGGCCTTGGTGACTCCGCAGGGCTTGATCTCGAGTACCATCTTGCCTTCCTGGACATGGTAGCCGGGCGCCAGCGGCCGTGCGGCGGCGGCCACGGCCTGTCGGGCGCCCGCCTCGAATTGCGGAGCGAGCCGAAAGTGCAGAGCAAGCGCCCGGCCCTTGTCCTCGAGCAGCGTGCCGGGATGCGCCTCGGCGAAGGCGCCCAGCGTGCCGCGCGCGCTCTCGAGGGCCGAGTCGCTGCGGCTCGTACCGCGCCGGTCGCCGCTGGCGCTGCGCCGCTCGACGCCGTGCAATCCGGCCGCCGGAAGCACCAGCGGCGCGAACAGCTGGTCGAGCACCTCGATGCTTCGGCCACTGACCAGCGCCAGCGCGCCGCCGAGACGCTCGCTCACGCGGGTGAGCAAGCGCTTGAGCGAGGCATCCACGATCACCGCGCTCGGCGTCTCCGCCAGCTCGATCAACGTTCCATCCACGTCCAGAAACAGGCCTAGGTCGCGGGAGGGGGCGGGAGCGCGTGATCGCATTCGCGGCCACCATAGCGCAGCGCGGCGCGCGTGCCAATGCGCGCCGCCGGCGCGCCTGTAATTTTTACACGAGGCTGCGGCGATGCAGATATATGACTTGATGCGTTGCAGACTGCGCCGGGAATTTTCGGTATTTTGCTGCAAGCCCTCTCGAGTGAGGCTCAAACGGAGGCACTCTTGTTTCGCTCGGTCATTCTACGTTTCGTGCTGCCGCTCGCACTGGCCTCCTGCGTGGTCGCGTATCTGGGGCTGCCGTACATTCAGCGGCTGCTCGCCGAGTGGTTCAGCGCGGATGTCGAGGTTCGCGCGCAGCTGATCATGCACAGCATCGAAGTGCCCCTCACCGAGCTCGTCGCGGAGGGCAGCGAGGCGCGGCTGCGCAACTACCTCGCCAGGATGACCGCGGACGAGCGCCTGCTCGCCGTGCTCATCTGCCGGCCCGACGGGCACACCATCGCGCGCAGCGAGCGCGCGCCGCGCGCCATCGATTGCGAGAACCAGGGCAAGGCGAAGCCCTTCTCGGCCGGAATCGTGCAGCTGCCGTCCGGCTCGGTGCAGGTGTCGCGCTTCGACTTCGATACGGCGCAACCGACGCCTTATCGCGTGCTCATGCTGTCGGACCTGAGCTTCGTGGATCGGCGCCAGCGCACCGCGCGCGATTTCGTGCTGGTGTTCCTCGGCATCGCCGTGCTGCTGCTCGCCCTGCTGGTGGTGCTGGTCGCGTGGCTGCAGCTGCGGCGCCTCGTCAACGTGCTGATCGGGGACATTCGCGGCAAGCGCTTTCTCGACAATGCCCGATCGCCGCGCGCATCCCTGCCGATCCTTTCGCAAGTGCGCCAGGTGCTGGCCGAGGTCGAGGAGAAGCAGCGGCTGGAGATCGATTTTCGGGAGAACTGGACCCCCCAGGCCCTGCGCCAGGTGGTGCGCGATCATCTGCACTCCTCGCAGGTGATCATCGTGTCGAACCGCGAGCCCTACATCCACAATTTCAACGCCGAGCACCGCCCGGTCGTGCAGGTGCCGGCGAGCGGCATGGTCACGGCGCTCGAGCCGGTGATGCGCGCTTGCTCCGGCGTGTGGGTCGCGCACGGGGCCGGCCCCGCCGACCGCGATACCGTGGATCGGTTCGATCACATCGGCGTGCCGCCGGATCATCCGGCCTACACGCTGCGCCGCGTGTGGCTCAGCGAGGCGCAGGAGCAGGGCTACTACTACGGGTTCTCGAACGAGGGACTGTGGCCGCTCTGTCACTTGGCCTACGTGCGCCCCGCCTTCCGGCCGAGCGACTGGCGCGCCTACGAGGAGGTCAACGCCAAGTTCGCGGAGGTGGTGGCGGCCGAGGCGAACACCGACAGTCCCGTGGTGCTCATCCAGGACTTTCACTTCGCGCTCCTGCCGAAGCTCATCCGCGCGAAGATCCCGAAGGCGACCATCGCGCTGTTCTGGCACATCCCCTGGCCGAACGCCGAGACGTTCGGCGTATGCCCCTGGAAGCGGGAGATGCTGCTGCACATGCTGTCGGCGGACATCCTCGGGTTTCACACGCGCTATCACTGCCAGAACTTTCTCGACACCGTCGACCGGTTCCTCGAGTGCCAGATCGATCACGAGCACATGACGGTGACGCACAAGGGGCGCGTTTGCCGGGTCGCCGCCTATCCCATCTCGATCGAGTGGCCGCCGCGCTGGCTGCTCGATCTGCCGGACGTCCCGGCGTGCCGCGCAGCGGTGCGCGAGCGCCACCACATCGGAGCGGACGTGGTCATCGGGCTGGGTGTGGAGCGCTGGGATTTCACCAAGGGCATTCTGGAGCGCTTCCAGGCGCTCGAGGCGCTGCTCGAGAAAAATCCGCGCCACCGCGGGCGTGTGACGCTGCTGCAGATCGCCTCGCCCTCGCGCGGCCAGTTGCCCGCCTACCGCGAGCTGCAACAGCAGACCTATCGAGAAGTGGAGCGCATCAACGCGAAGTTCGCCGAAGGGGAGTGGCGCCCGATCGTGCTCATCGATGAGCACCAGGAGCCGCGCAGCGTGTTCGAGCTGTACCGGGCCGCCGACTTCTGTCTGGTCAACAGCCTGCACGACGGCATGAATCTGGTGGCGAAGGAGTTCGTCGCCTCGCGCGAGGACGAGGACGGTGTGCTCATCCTGTCGACCTTCGCGGGGGCCTCGCGCGAGCTCACCGAGGCAGTGCTGATCAACCCGTTCGATGTGAACGAGACCGCGGAGGCGATGGAGATTGCGATGCGCATGGGGCGCGACGAGCGCCGCGACCGCATGAGCCTGCTGCGCCGGACCGTCAAGGAAAACAACGTCTACCGCTGGGCCGGGCGCATGCTCATGGATGCCGCGCGCATCCGCCAGCGGCAGAGTCTGCCGTCGATGCGCGCGCGCTTCAAGACGGCCGCAAGCTGACGGTGCCGCCCTTCAGGCGCGTTGCGCGAATGCGCGCAGGCGCTCGGCGGCCGTGACCAGGGTCTCGTCTTTCTTGGCGATGCACAGGCGCAGCAAGGTCATCGGCGGCGGCGCGGCGTAGAAGGGCGAGAGCGGAATGGTCGCGACCTTCGCCTCGCGGATCAACCGGTCGGCGAACTCGAGATCGCTCGAGCGGCTGACGGATCCGTAGTCGATCAGCAGAAAGTAGGTTCCGGCCGCGGGCAGCGGCTCCAGTCCGCAGCCGCGCAGCAGCCCGGCGAGAAGATCGCGCTTGGCCTGAAAGAACGCCGACAGCCCGCGCCACGCGTCCGGACACTGCGCGATGTAGCGCGCGATCGCGTGCTGCAGAGGCGCGGCGATGCTGAACGCGTTGAACTGATGGACCTTGCGCAGCTCGCGCGTGAGCAGCGGGGGCGCGACGCAGTAGCCCGTGCGCCAGCCGGTTGCGTGCAGCGCCTTGCCGAAGGAGAACACGGCGAAGCTGCGCTCCTTGAGCTCGGCATGCGCGAGTACCGAGGCGTGCCGCCGCCCGTCGAAGAGAACGTTCTCGTACACCTCGTCGGCGAGGATGCTGATCGGCCGGTCGCGCACCAGCGAGGCGAGCGCATCGAGATCGGCGCGGCTCGCCACCGAGCAGCTCGGATTCTGCGGACTGTTGATGATGAGCAGGCGGGTGCGGTCGCTGATGCTGCCGCGCACGCGGTCCCAGTCGAAGGCGAAGCTCGGCGGCGGCAGTGGGACTCGAATGCACCGTCCCCCCGCAAGCCGGATGGCGGGCTCGTAGGCGTCGTAGGCGGGATCGAACACGATGGCCTCATCGCCCGCCGCCACGACCGCCTGGATGGCATCATAGAGCCCCTCGGTCGCCCCGCAGGTCACGGTGATCTCCGCGAGCGGATCGACGTCGACGCCGTAGCTGAGCTCGAGCTTGCGTGCGATCTGCTCGCGCAGCGCGATCACACCCTCCATCGGCGCGTACTGGTTGTGGCCCTCGGCAACCGCCTCGGTGAGCGATTGCGCGAGGCGCGGATCGATCGGGTAGTCGGGAAATCCCTGGCCGATGTTGATCGCGCCTTCATCGAGGGCGCGCCTCGACATGACCGTGAAGATCGTGGTTCCGACTTCCGGGAGCTTGCTGTCGAAACGCATGCTAGCGCTCGAGCGCCTGGAGGCCGCCGGCCAGCGAGCGTACCCGCAATCCGCGCCGGCGCAGCTCGCGCGCAGCGGAGAGACTGCGCTTGCCCGAGGCGCAGATCAGCAGGTAGGTCGAGCCGGGGGCGAGACCCTGCGGCTCGGCGAGGAGCGGCGCCATGGGGATGTGGCGGGCGATGGTCGGATGCGCCGCAAACTCCTCCGGCGTGCGCACATCGATGAGCTGGTAGCCGCGCTGCGCCGCGGCCTCGAGCGAGTCGAGCGCGATCTCGATGCCCGTCTCCTCCGGCGCAAGCCCATGGATCAGCGCGCAGCGTGGCGCCGCGCACTCGGCGCGCCGCGCCGCCTTGAGCTTGGTACTGGTGAAGCCGGTGAAGTCGAGCAGCAGCAGCTCGCCCTCGAGCTGTCCTTTCATCGCCAGCAGGATCTTGAGCGTCAGCAGCGCCTGCATGCACCCGAATGCGCCGGGCACCGGGCCGAGCACGCCGGCCTGCGCGCAGTTGCCCACGACCCCGTCCGCCGTGGCTTCGGGCCACAGGCAGCGCAAGCAGGCGTGGGTCGAGGCGGGTTTGTAGACCTGCAGCTGCCCCTCGTACTGGTAGACGCTCGCGAACACGGCGGGGCGTTCGGCGAGCACCGCGGCATCGTTGATGAGGAACTTGGCGCGAAAGTTGTCGCTGCAGTCCACCACCACGTCGTGGGCGCGCACCAGTGCGAGCGCGTTGTCGGCGCTGAAGCGCTCGGCATGCGTCTCGACGCGAACGCCGGGATTGAGCCGCGCCACGGCGGCGGCCGCCAGAGCCGCCTTGCCTTCGCCGACCTGCGAGAGCGCGTAGATCGGCTGGCGGTGCAAGTTGCTCGCGTGCAAGATGTCGGCGTCGATCACGCCGAGCACGCCGACACCGGCGCCTGCGAGGTACTGCAGCACGGGGCTGCCGAGCCCGCCGGCACCCACGATGAGCACGCGGCTGCGCGCCAGGGCGGCCTGACCGCGCGCGCCCACCTCCTTGAGAAGCAGCTGCCTGGAATAATCAGGCAGCATTCGGCTCGTGGCCATGCGCATGCGTGCCGCCGCGGCCCTCGCGGTTGGCCTCGGCCGGCGCGGCGCCGTGTGCGTGCGGCGCAGCGGCGCAGCGCTCGCAGTTCACCCACCCCGAGTCGCCATCACGGTAGTGCTCTTTCTTCCAGATGGGGACGCGATGCTTGACCTCATCGATGATGAAGCGGCACGCTTCGAACGCCTCGCCGCGGTGCACCGCGCTCACCCCGACCCACACGGCCATGTCGGTGAGCGAGAGCGCGCCGAGGCGGTGAATGCACAGCGCGTGCTTGATGGGCAAGCGCGCCGCAGCCTCGGCGAGAATGCGCTCGCCCTCTTTCACGGCGAGCGCTTGAAAGGCCTCGTATTCGAGGGCGGTGACCTCGCGTGCCTCGTTGAGGTTGCGCACCCATCCCTCGAACGTCACGAAGCCCCCGGCTCCCGGATCGAGGAGCTCGCTGCGCGCCGCTGCGGCGTCGATCGCGGTTTGCGTGAAGCGAAAGCGCATCAGCCGCCTGCGACCGGCGGTATGAACACGATGGCGTCGCCCGCCGCGAGCGGGCGCGACCAGTCCGCGAACTCGCTGTTGACCGCCACTTTGAGCTGGTCGCGCGACAGCGTGAAGCCGTAGCGCGCCGTGAGCTCCGCGTACAGGTCGGCGGGGGTCGGCGCCGCGCTCTCCAGGGTCTCCTCGGAGCGGCCTGCCTGCTCGCGCATCAGGGCGTAATACTGGATCTTGAGCTGCATGGGCTTGCGTGCCTCGGAGTCGAGCTGCCTCACGGCCGCGCGGTACTCCTCCGGAGTGTTGACGTTGTCGAGCGCTCGGCGGTCCCTGGGCTGCAGAATCTTGACGGCGTGGCGCATGAGAAACTTGCGCGGGCACTGGCCGCCCGAGTCCTGGTAGTGCGCGAGCTCGGCGGCGGCCTTCGGCTCCCAGACCGCGCACAACGGCTCCGGCAGCCCGTCGTGGGCGCTCGCATAGGCGGTCGCGCTTGCGGCCGGGTCGCGCTGCTCGAGCAGCTGGGCGAGCGCCGCATCGCTCAAGAAGGGCAGATCGCAGGCGATCACCAGCCAGGCTGCGTCCGGGTGCGCGGCGAACGCGGAGCGTATGCCGGCGATGGGTCCCTCACCCGGCACCGAGTCGATGATGAGCGGGTGGCGCGCGCGCGCCGGGTCCGCCGCCTGAGCCGCGCGCACCGACACGAACACGCGGCCGAGGTGGCGCGCGGCGAGCTCGAGCGCGCGCTCGAGCTGGCTCTTGCCCGCATACTCGAGCGCCGCCTTGTCGCGCTGCATGCGCGTGCTCGAGCCGCCTGCCAGGACCAGCCCGAAGACCGCAGGGGCAGGCACCGCGGCGCGCGCCGGCGAGCTCATGGCGAGCCCTGCGTGGAGGCCGAGTAGCTACCCTTGCCGCCGTCCTTCGCCAGCAAGCGCAGCTCGCCGATCACGATATCGTGCGACAGGGCCTTGCACATGTCATAGACGGTGAGCGCGGCGACGCTTGCACCGGTGAGCGCCTCCATCTCCACGCCCGTCTTGTGATGCACGGACACGCTGCAGCGGATCAGCGCCGAATCGCCCTCGAGCTCGATGCCGATCTGGCAGTTCTCGATTCCGAGCGGATGGCAGAAAGGAATCAGCTCGTGCGTGCGCTTCGCCCCCATGACCCCCGCCACGATGGCGGTGTCGAAGATCGGGCCCTTCCTCGAGCGCAATCCGCTTTCGCGCAGCGCGGCCGCGACCGCGGCCGGGAAATGAACGCGCGCCTGGGCCACGGCGGTGCGCAGGGTGGCCGTCTTGCCGCTCACATCCACCATGCTGGGGCGGCCCTGTGAATCCAGATGTGAAAAGCTCATGGGGCTAGCCGCCAATGTAATACATCTCGATCTTCTTCCCGATCGCGTCGAGCGCGGCGGGGCGAGAGGCATCGCGCAGCTCGCTGTAGCGATCGGTGCGCGCGCGCCAGGTGCCCCGGATCATCTGCAGCAGCTCCTCGTCGGTCGCGCCGCTGCGCATCGCGCTGCGCAGATCCAGGCCGTGCGTGGCGAACAGGCAGGTGTAGAACTTGCCCTCCGAGGACAGCCGCGCGCGCGAGCAATCGCCGCAGAACGGCTGCGAGACCGAGGAGATGAATCCGATCTCGCCGGAGCCGTCGTCGAAGCGCCAGCGCTTGGCGACCTCGCCGCGATAATTCTCCGAGATCGGGCTGATCGGCCAGCGCGCATGGATGCGCTCGGCGAGCTCGCGCGAGGGCACGACACGCTCCGGCCGCCAGGCGTTGCGGTTGCCGACGTCCATGAACTCGATGAAGCGCACGATCACGGGCAGGCCGCGAAAGTGCTCGAGCAGGTCGAGCGCGGTGTGATCGTTCAGGCCGCGCTCGATCACGGCGTTGATCTTGACCGGCGCCAGGCCGGCGGCGATCGCCGCATCGATGCCCTGCAAGACCTGGTCGAGCGCGGCAAAGCCGCCGCTCATGCGGGCGAATATCTCCCTGTCGAGCGTATCCAGGCTCACCGTCACGCGCTTCAGGCCATTGGCCTGCAAGTCCACGGCATGCTGCCCGAGCAGCACGCCGTTGGTGGTGAGCGCGACATCCTCGATCTCGCGGATCGAGGACAGATCGCCGACCAGGTCGGAGAGATTCGCGCGCAGCAGAGGCTCGCCGCCCGTGAGCCGCACCTTGCGCACCCCGAGCCCCGCAAACAGGCGCGCGAGGCGCACGATCTCGTCGAAGGACAGCCGCTCCTGCGACTTCAGGAAGCGGTAATGCTCGTGATACTGATCCTTCGGCATGCAGTACGGACAGCGGAAGTTGCAGCGATCCATCACCGAGATGCGCAGGTCGTGCAGCGCCCGCCCGCGCCGGTCGAGCGGATTCTTCGAGCCCTGAATGTCGTGAACGTTCGTTTGCGGCATGATCTTTGCGGTCACCAGCGGTACACGCTGGTGACGAAGCCCTTGGCGTAGGTGTTGGGCCCCGGAGGCAGCTCCACGAAGCCGTCCGTGCCGGCGAGGCTCAAGAAGTCGCCCGAGCCATTGGGGGGGCGCGGGTTGGCCCAGGGGCGGCCCCACTCGTCGTGCTCGATGCAGATGGGCAAGAAGTAGGTGAGCGGCGCCTGAAAGGTCACCGGCGAGCCGAGCGCCATGCGCTCGGGCGCCATGCGCCGCGTGCCCATCGCCTCGGCGATCGCCGGAATGACGTAGCGGATCAGACAGACGAGCGTGGAAACGGGATTGCCCGGCAGGCCGAATACCGCCTGACCTTGCGGACCGATGCCGAACCACATCGGCTTGCCGGGCCGCTGAGCGATGTGATGGAAGACCTCCAGCACGCCGAGGCGCGTGAGCACCTTGGGCACGAGGTCGAACTTGCCCATCGACACGCCGCCGCTCAGGACCACCACTTCGTGGGTGGTGAGGTGCAGCGACAGCCGTTCCTGCAGCAGAGCCTCGTCATCGGGCACATGATCATCGCCGACCCGCGCGAAACCGCGCCGGCGCAGGGTGGCCGACACCGCATAGGCGTTCGAGCGCCGCACCTGGTAGTCCCTGATCGGATCGCCCGGCTCGATCAGCTCATCGCCCGTCGAGACGATCATAATGGCCGGCTGACTGCTCACCCGGACACGCGCCATTCCGGCCGATGCCGCCACGGCGATCTCCGGGGCGCGGAGCAAGGTCCCGCTCTGCAGCAGCAGCGTCCCCTGCCGCCCGTCACTGCCGCGGCGATGGACGTTATGGTAGGGGAGCGGTGCCACCGAAGAGCGCAGGCAGGCATGACCGTCGATGAGCTCGTACTGCTCCAGCGGGATGACGCAGTCGCTCGCCAGCGGCAAGACCGCGCCGGTCATCACCTCGATCGCCTCGCCGGCGGCCAGCTTGAGCGCCGGCGCACCCGCCGACTGGGTGGCCTGGATGCGAAAGCGGCGTGTCCCGCGGCGCAACGACTCGCTTTCCACCGCGATTCCGTCCATGGCCACACGGTCGAACGGCGGCTGATCGCGCTCGGCATAAATGTTCTCGCGCAGCGTGCCGCCCACACACTGCGTGAGCGGCAGTGATTCGATCGGCAGACACGTCAGCCGAGAGTTGATCGCCTCTTCGGCCAGACGCGGGGAGATGAGCGTGCTAGCCTGCATAGTCTCTACAATGGGGCGCATAGAGCCCCGCCACAATGGGCGGGTATCTACGCCGCCCGTCTCACGAAGCGTGCTTGGCCTTGTAAATCTTCAACTGCTCGTTGAAGCGTCCGACCACCGCCGTCAGCTCGTCCACTGCCGCATTGTTCTTCTGCGTCAGCATCCTTTGCTGCTCGTCGGCCTTGGCTTTTTCGTCCTTCGACAGTTTCGAGGGATCCTTCGGGGTCGCAGCCGTGATCTCCAGCTTGATGCAGTCCAGATAGGCATTCATTTCATTGTTGTAGCGGCTGACATCGTTCTTGGAGGCGATCATTTCTTCCTTGGATGCCGTGTTGCCATCGGCAATCTTGTCCGGGGCGCGCGGGTAGGTGCAGTCCGCCTGAGCGTGCATTGCGGTGCCAAGTGCGAAAACCAGCGTGAAAGGTATCCAAGCCTTCATCGGGAATCCTCTAGTTATCGATAGGAGTAGATCGGTCGACCACGATCTTACGGCCTCGAGGCCCAAGGCCGCCAGCATTCGCCGACCTCAGCGTAAGTGGCTGATTATTGTCTCATTTGAGAGGGGACGCCGTGAATAGTTCCCTCCGCAGCCGCCGCCGGGCCCGGCGCGGTTGCGGCACGGAGGGGTAAAATGGGTGCCTGGGGCGGCTCGCGCGGGCGTTTTCGGCCCCCGCTCGCCGGGCCGGAAAATTTCCAAAACGACCGTCGATTTGCGTTCGCCTCGTTCGACTCAATGGCGTCCAAACCCATATTTCAAACAGGAGAACGCTATGCAGTACTTGCTGATGATCTACGCGAACGAGCAGGAGACCGTGGCCCTCGGGCAAGCGGCGTTGAGCCAGATGAGCCAGGAGTACGCCGAATTCACCAAATCCATCGTGCAGGCCGGGCAGTTCAAGGCGGGGGACCGATTGCGGCCCGTTGCGACGGCATCCACCGTGCGGGTGCGCAACGGCAAGACGCTGGTCACCGACGGTCCCTTCGCCGAGACGCGGGAGCAGCTCGGCGGCTACTACCTGGTGGAAGCCAAGAACCTCGACGAGGCGCTGGCGATGGCCGCGCGCATTCCCGGCGCGCGCTACGGAAGCATCGAGGTTCGGCCGATCTGGGCGCTCGGCGAATACTGAGCGGCAGCGCCGATGCGCGAGCCGCTCTGGCGCGATAGGGTCGAGGCGTTATTTGCCGAGGAGGCGGGCCGTGTGCTTGCGACACTGATCCGCCTCCTCGGCGACTTCGACCTCGCCGAAGAGGCTCGCCAGGAGGCTTTTGCCGCCGCCCTCGAACAGTGGCCGCGCGACGGCCTGCCCGACAATCCGCGGGCGTGGCTGGTTCGCATCGGCCGCAACAGGGGCATCGACCGCATCCGCCGCGACTCTCTGTTCCGGACGAAGATCGCCGATCGCGAGGCGGCGAGCTGGGGAGATCAGCCGGCCGAGCCGGACCCGATCGACGACGATTGGGTGGGCGATGATCGGCTGCGGCTGATTTTCACCTGCTGCCATCCGGCGTTGAACCTCGAGTCGCAGATCGCCCTGACGCTGCGCGCGGTGTGCGGGCTCGGCACCCCGGCGGTTGCGCGTGCATTCCTGGTGACTGAGGACACGATGGCACAGCGCCTGGTACGGGCAAAGAAGAAGATCCGCGATGCCCGCATCCCCTACGAGACGCCGGAGCCGGCACTGCTCGACGATCGCATCGAAGGGGTGCTCGCCGTCATCTACGCCGTCTTCACGGAAGGCTACGCCGCAACCCAGGGCGAGAAGCTCACCGATGATGAGCTGTGTGCAGAGGCGATCCGGCTCGGGCGCCTGCTCGATGCCCTGCTACCCCGGCACGCGGCGATCATGGGCCTGCTCGCGCTCATGTTGCTGCACGATGCACGGCGCGCAGCGCGTGTGTCGGGCGCCGGCGATGTGGTGCTGCTCGGGGAGCAGGACCGCACGCGCTGGAACCAGGAGCGCATCAGCGAGGGTCTCGCGCTCGTCGAGCGCTCCCTCACCAAGCCCGAACGCGTGAGCCATTATGCCGTCGAGGCGGCGATCGCGGCCCTGCACGCCCGCGCCGCCCACAAGGATGCGACCGACTGGCCGCAAATCGTCGGCCTGTACGAAGTATTGATGCGGCTGCATCCCACGCCGGTCGTTGCGCTCAACCACGCGGCTGCCGTGTCGATGGTGGACGGTCCCGCGCGAGCGCTGGATCTCGTCGACTCGCTCGCTGCGCGCGGCGAGGTTCCTGATTATCACCTGCTGCACGCGACGCGCGGCAACCTGCTCGCGCGCCTCGCACGCCCGCGCGAGGCGCGCGAGGCCTATCAGGCAGCGCTGGCCGTGACCCGGCTCGATCCCGAGCGCCGATTACTCGCCGCGCGCCTCGAGGCGCTGGCCCCGGAGTGCGGGGATTCGGCTAAACTTCCCGGCACGCGCCCGTAGCTCAGCTGGATAGAGCACCTGGCTTCGAACCAGGTGGTCGGCGGTTCGAATCCGTCCGGGCGCGCAATTAAATCAATATGTTATGGACCAGCCAGTAAGTGTCAAACACTAGAGAGTCACCGGAGAGTCACCACACGATCCATCATCAATGGACCAAAAACTCCTAATCAATTGGTCGTAGGTTCGGTCTCTCCACCGCCCACCATAATTTCAAATGACTTGGATGATACGAAGTCATCGACTGCCGCTCTGAGCGACCATTGAGTGACCGCTCACCCTCGCTCATCGCATAGACGCCGCTGGTGCGGGCCCGGCCCGCACCACCATATCCTAAAGAAGCTCGGTGCGTTTCATGGCAATGGCCTCGTCAAAAGGAATGGCCGTTACCCTTTTGTGCAAATCATAGCGCTCCCGACCTGGATAAATCACCCACAATTTGTTCAACCGAAGGTCATCGAGCGCTATGCGCATCGACGGCGTAAGGGATGGGGCATCGCTACGCTTGATCTCAACGCCAACACGTCGAGATCCACGGAGCATCAGAAGATCGATTTCGGCACCCTGGTGGGTGGCCCAGAAATAAGCCTGATCCGGCTCGGCCGCGTGTAGCAGCTGTTCGATCACGAACCCCTCCCAAGAGGCACCCAATTTCGGGTGGGTGAGCAAATCGCGCCTCGATCGTAGTCCCAGAAGCGCGTGGAGCAGACCGGAATCGCGAACGTATATTTTGGGGGCCTTCACTTGGCGCTTAGACAGGTTCTCATGCCAGGGCTGAAGCTGCCTGATCATGTATGCGCTGGTCATCAAATCAAGGTAGCTGCGAACCGTGGGCTGCGAAAGGCCGAGCGACCTCGCAGGTTCGGCAGCGTTCCATACCTGGCCGTGGTAGTGCGCAAGCATTGTCCAGAAACGGTGCAGCTGCGGACTAGGAATCCGCATACCGAGCTGCGGCAAGTCCTGTTCGAGAAAGGTGCGTATGAACTCCTCTCGCCAGGTGAAGCTGCGTGACTCGGAGGTTGCCACATATGATCGCGGAAATCCGCCGCGCGACCATAGGCGAGCGGAATGATCCTGACCGACCTCCTCGACGGAGAAGCCCGTCATCTCGATGACCTCGATACGGCCGGCCAGAGACTCCGATGACTGACGCAGCAGCGCCGGTGACGCACTTCCGAGCAAGAGGAACCGCGCAGGGGCTCGCGGCCTGTCGATCAACACCCTGAGAATCTGAAAGAGCTCCGGCCGTCTCTGCACTTCATCAATGACTATCAAACCACGGAGTTCGCTCAGAGAAGTTTCAGGGTCCTCGAGGCGACGGAGACCCGTAGGGCGTTCTAAATCAAAGTAGTTTTCGGAATCGGGCGAAAGCAAAGTACGGGCAAGCGTGGTTTTCCCTGACTGTCTTGGTCCCAGCAGGGACACGGAAGGGCTGCGCCGAAGAGCGCCCTTGAGGTGATTCAATAAGCGAGTGCGAGGGATCATTGATCGATTAATATATCAAGAAATAGGAAACTACGTATTTCGAATTTCATGAGGTTTGGATCCAAAAAATATGCGGAAATACAAGGCATCGATACGATGCTCGTCGCCTGTAAAGGCGGGGGTTGAGGAAACATTAGACCCGCCTTGCCCGAGTAAGGGCGTCGATTTCAGCCGTCCGCCTCCAATCCTTCGGTAGTGGATGTCCAATTCGCCTCGCGCTGTTGCGCTGGCTCGTACCGCTCACGGGCGGCGCGAGCGAGGGCTGCCTCGTGTAGCCACCCTGGCCGCAGGGTACGTCTCCCTGCTGCCGCCTGCCGCTACGCGCTTCTGGTAACAGCGTGCCCCTGAGTGGGATGCAGGCTTGATCGCTCTAATGATCAACGTCGTCGTGGTGGGTGTGACAACGGTCGTCGTGCGGTCGGTGTCGTGTAAGAGGGCATCCGGCCGGCTAGCAACCAGCGGCCGATAGCGGCCTCGCCGCCGCGTGCTATTTGAAATCCGGCGTATCAGGCAATTCAAAGGCTTATGAGGCGTGATGTCTGGGTTTCGTAGCACAGTTCGAAGCGCGTAAGGCTATGATTTTGCGGCGTAATTCTCTCTTCCGTGGATCCCCCTTCGAACCAGGTGGTCGGCGGTTCGAATCCGTCCGGGCGCGCAATTCTCATAAGGTCCGTGGTTGGACGCGAGCCACGCGTCAACGGCCGATTCGAACCGCCGACAGACATCAAGACGGTTCGACAACCCCGCGCTGCGCCGTCGATCGCTTGTGCTATACGACGGTTTGTCATCTGGGCGTCCGCCGACCGCGCTGCCCAGGGTCATTGAGCGTGCCATTGAATCGATCTTAAGGTTGTCTCTCGCCGAAATGAGGTTCTGAACTCTCGCCCGACGGGCGAGAGGTTCTGAACTCTCGCCCGACGGGCGCTCGTCATCTGACCGGGATCTCGACAGGAGTTGGGCCGACTGCCGCCTGATGCGGACAGTCCATAGACAGCTCGCGACCGGAGCTGCCTCTCGCCGATGGCCGCTTCGCGGCTTCCAACTGAGGGCTTCGCACTCAGCGGGTCGCTCCATGCGAGACAAGGCTCGTGACGACATCCGCTTTTCCACTTTGAACAGCACGGGCAAGAGGCGTCAAGCCATAACCATCGCGCGCATTGACTTCAGCCCCGCGCGCTATGAGGACTTCCGCTGTTTCGGCATTCTTCACACCGTGCAGAGGGGTCGAGCCCCCCGGAGATCTTACGTTCGGGTCAATGCCCCGGTCGAGCAGGAATGACACGATGTCGGTGTGACCAAGGCCAGCCTGAGCGATCATGATTCCCGCGTCGCGTCTGATGTCAGCGCCATGTGCGACCAGATATTCCACCATCTCAAGATTAGCGGCGGTCAGCAACGGGCTTCTTCCTCGGTCAGGCATGCTGTTGTTGGTGATCTCCTTCATCGTACGGGTATCCGGAACGTCCCCGTTGATATCGGCGCCGTGCGCGAGCAGGAATTCCACGCCTCGCTGCATGCCATTCGTCGCGGCAAAGTCCAGAGGCATGGCGCCCGCCAGTTCTCCGACGTTGACATTGGCGCCGTGCGCGACCAGCAGCTCGGCTACCTCTTCGTGCTTGTTACTGAGTGCGTAGCTCAGAACGCTGCGGTGATTAATGCCGCGGGAGTTGACATCAGCGCCGTACTCGATAAGGAGCTCCATCATATCCGTGTGACTTCCTTGTGCTGCGCACACGACGGCGTTTTGGTCGGGAAAGTAGGTGACATTGGGGTCGGCCCCCGCTCGAAGTAGGGAGTCCAACTCGTGCACATTGCCTGCATTGATGGCCGCGATCAGTGCGGGCGGGCCGTTAAAATGCGCCTCCATTGTGGTGCAGCTCAGCAGCGTCGGCACCAGTGCGAACAATCCCATGGTTATCCGTATTGCGGAACCTGATAAGCCGACACGTCGTCACGGAAGCGATTCAATCTGCTTCATGGGTCGCGATTAAGCCTTGGTCCAATGACTGCTTTTGGACGCCGATTCTATCGCGTAAATGGACCGCTCTTTGGCCGGCAAGAGCCCGATGAGCTCAAGTGTTCTCACTTTATGAAGATGACGCCCGTCTTGAATCTCTTGGCGATCTTGGCGAGGTTACGGTCGGCCGTAAGCATCGTCAGGGACTCGGTAACTACCGCCGCCAAATGCAGGGCATCCAACGTCCGCAGGCTATTGTCGGCATCCGAAACCAGTTGACGCGCCTTGAAGAAATGGCCGGCCGACAGCGAGATACGACGGTAAAATCCCTGAGCCACGTGCGAATCGAATAGTGCGAGAATTTCATTCGCGTGACGTTCACCCAGTTCTTTTAGCTGGCGCTTCCTTGAAATCAGTGAACAGAACTCAACGTCGCTCAGGCTGCTGATGACGGGGCCCGGTATCTTACGCAAAGTGGCCTCTGCCTTCTCACTCAGCGGCTCGGGACAGTAGTACGCGCCGAGCACGCTGGTATCCACATAGACACCTTCACCCGGCGTCGCGTTCATCACGAATCAGCTGCACGGCGGGAGTACCGGATCGGCCAACCCTGGCCCTAAAATCTGCAAGCGATGGCAGAGGTATCGGGTCTCTGGGAGCTGCAACAAGTTTTGCAACAGGCCGCCCTTGACGGGTGATGATGACCTCTTCGCCGGCCTCTGCCCGGTCAATCAAATCGGGAAGATCCTGTCTTGCCTGCCTAATGCCCACGTGTTTCATATGTTGCTCCGTCGTGTACACAGAAAGTGTACAGTTTTTGCCGAGCCTGTCAAATTGGCGGCTCGTGTGGAGGACGATTTGGGCAACGGCGGCTATGTGGAAAGCAATCGATGGGTGCCACTGGCAGGTCTTGGGCCGGAACTTGCCGGTCAATTGAATTTGTCTAACGACGAAACGGATTCTCTACGGTCACAGCACCGAATTGCTGGCCGTCCTGCAGATCTTCGCTGTAAAGGAGTTCACAACTAGCGTCCATGGCTGCGGCGACGATCAGCGCATCGTAGAAAGGGAGCTTGAAGTCGCGAGCCAGAACGACCGCTTGGGCATGCAGAGCGGTAGTCAGCGGGCGCGCTACGCCGAGTAACTCCTCGACGACCGCAAGAGACGCTTCAATTTGCTCCCAATCCCATCGAAGTTTGCGTCGCGTGACATTCGTGAATTCGTTGAGCACTTGGACGCCAATTACGCCGCCCTCGGCGATCAACGCCTCGGCCCGTGCACTGCGCGGATCATCGGCCGCGAAAGCGTAAACCAAAACATTGGTGTCGAAGAATCGCCTATCGGGCATTGGCCTCGTCCCGGTCAAATCGGAATCCTTTGGGCAGCGGCTTCTTGAGCGCCCGCAATCGCGCGAGCGCCCGCTCACGGCTCTTATCGCGCTGCACTTGAAATACGCGCTCTCCGGTCACGACAATCTCGATTTCATCGCCTGACTTTAACTTGAGAGCTTTGACGATTGTGTCCGGCAATCGAACGGCGAGACTATTTCCCCACTTCGCAACACGCATAATGTGATCCATAAGATATACATAAAACATGTATATCTTAGTTCCTATCGGGGATCGTGGCAAGTGTGCAAAGCGTCCTTGCTTTGCTGTGCTATTGGAATTGCGACCGGCGGTATGTGGGCGGAGGGTTTACTAGATCAGTGGCTGGCAATTAGCTGCTATCCACTCTGCCAACCGATCTTCGCTGAGTTCACCAGCTGCCACCGCTCGGAATATGCCTACCGTTTCCGGAGTGTCTCCTGCCGTCAACTCGTAGCCGTTCAGCTGTAGGAACACGTCTAACGTTCCGAGCGCCGAACGCTTATTTCCATCTGGGAAACAGTGACCTCGTGCTACAGCGCATGCATATGATGCCCCCGGCTGCCCTAAGGTCGCAGCGGGCTCACCGTAGGCAAGAAGATTCTGCGGTCGAAGGAGAGCGGCTTCCAAGGCCCCCGACCGCGGGGGCCCGGGACGACGAGATCATGGATGCGCTCGCTTATGAACGGACAGCGTGAGCCCGTATTCTTTACAGATCGGGATCTTGATCTCTTGGTCGACGGTTTCCCGCGGCACAGAATGTGTGGGCATCTCTCAGCCCAACATCAGCCACCAGCAATTTCTATCGGTCTTTTCCGAGGGCAATCGCTGCGGGACAGGGGCAGTTTTTCGGCTGGTTGGAATCTCATATTCATAATCTGGGTCTATTCGGAGACAATCAACCGTAAGACGCGAGTTCAAAAACGGTCACCGGCCACCGGCGGTTTAGCGTCGACGCACTCGCCGGCCTCAATCCGACCGCTTGAGGAGCTGTCGTCGCGCTCATGCGCTAGACTTCCGCCGTACTTCGGGAATGAATACGCCGGAAGATCATGAACCTCGTGCTCCACGCCCCGACACCGATGCAAGTCCAATCCGTCGCCTCCCCCGATCACGGCGGCGACCACTGCCGGCGGGCCTCCCCCTGACGAAGCAGCGGGAATTCTCACCGCCGCGCGCTTTGCGCAACGGTCAGGTGCAAACGATGATGGGTAACCTGCCATTCATACAGTGGCTCACCCGCAGACGAGGCTTGGCGCTCCTTGCGAACGCGCGGGAATGGTTGCTCGATTGCGGCGACGGTGTCCGCCTGCAGGGATTCCTGAGTCTGACCAGGGAGAATGGCGGGGCCAAAGGGATGACCGTCGATCCGGCAGAGAGCCGGATAGCGCTGATTTTGCACGGCTGGGAGGGCAGCGCCGAGTCCTGCTATGTGGTGTCTCTCGGCGCCCAGCTGGTGGCAAATGGATTCGACGTGCTGAGGCTCAATCTGCGCGATCACGGCGACAGTCACCACCTCAACCGCGAGATATTCCATTCCTGCCGACTGACGGAGGTCGTCGGCGCTACGCGGGCCGTCGCGGAGCGCTTTCCCCGTGCGCAGATCTTCCTGGCAGGCTTTTCACTCGGCGGAAATTTCACGCTTCGAGTGTTGGCCGACGCCCGCGCTCCCGCAGCAATTGTTGGCGCAGTCGCGATATCCCCGGTGCTCGATCCAGCCGTCACGCTCGAGGCGCTGGAGCGCGGCTGGTCTCTGTACCGCCGATACTTCGTGCGACGCTGGTCCCGTTCGTTGCGTCGCAAGCGGCGCGTATGGCCCGACCTGCCTGATTTCGAGTCGCTGCTGCGCACCCAGGATCTACGTTCGATGACCGAAGGACTGGTGCGCCAGTTCACCGATTTCGCGAGCCTCGAAAGCTACCTCGATGGCTACGCGATCACCGGGCCGCGGCTCTCAACCTTGCGGTTTCCGGCGGCGATACTGCTCGCGGAGGACGATCCGATGGTTCCGGCCGCAGACCTCGCGCGTCTGGCGCGGCCGCCGCAGTTAACTGTGCTGTGCACCCGCCACGGCGGCCATTGTGGTTTCATGGAGCAACTCAACGGGCCAAGTTTCGCCGACCAGTTCGTGCTCGCACAGTTCGAGCGGTTTGCAAGAGATGCGGCGCGGCTCGTCGCGACCCTGAGCGCTCAGCCGTGAACATCGGCTGACAGGCAACGTAGCCGAGGCGCCCGGCACGCGAGAGCTATTGGCGCGGCTGCGTAAGTTCCGCGGCAGGTTGCGAAACCGCAGGTTCGCACGGCATCTCACAGCCTTTGTCATTGGCCGGCGGGCGGTTGCCAGAGCTCTACCTTGTTCCCTTCCGGATCGATGACCCAAGCGAACTTTCCATACTCGGAGTCCTCAACCTTCTCAAGTACGTTGCATCCTTCTTCACGCAAAGCTTTGACCAGTGCGTGGAGATCCTCCACGCGGTAATTGACCATGAAGGCGGCGGAGCTGGGCGCAAAATGATCGCCTTGCGCCGACCCAATAGACCAGACGGTTGTTCCGGCAACAGGCTTGCCTTCACTGTCGGTCCAAGTGAACGCTGTGCCGCCCAAAGGTAGTCGCGCGCTTGTGGGGTCGGGGCCGGCCAAACGATGCTTGGGTTGGTGCTGGCGATGGCCGCTGTGCGCACCTATCCGGCGCTCTGGCCTGGGAAGGGCCTGGCCAGGACCGCATATCGCAGCAGTTGTACGGCCGTCTTGAGATTCAGCTTCTGCTTGATGCGCTGTCGATGCGATTCCACCGTCTTGATGCTCAAATTCAGGAAATGCGCGGTTTCGCGCGTGCTCATCCCCTGACCGATCAGGCCCAACACCTGCAGCTCGCGGCCGCTCAGCCGATCCACCGGGTCCGCCGGGGTATGTGAGCCTGCGCCGGCATACCTGTGCAACATACTGTTCCGAACCGTATCGGAGACGTAGATGTCACCGTCGAGCACCCGTCGCAACGAGGCGAGGAGCTCCTCGCTCGTCGCCTGTTTGGTAATGTAGCCGCTTGCCCCGATGGCCAGCACGCGCTCGGCATAAACGCTTTCATCCTGGGTGGAGAGCACGAGGATCGGCAGTCGCGGATGATGCGCGCGCGCAGACCGCAGCAGGCTGATGCTATCGGTGCGCGCCTGATCGATGTCACAGATTAGAACATCGGGGTTCAATTGCCGTATGGCCGTACTTGCATCGCTCGCCGTCCCGGCCTCCCCACAGACAATGAGATCATTCTGGTCTTGCAGAATGCGCAACAAGCCCTGGCGGACGATGGGGTGGTCATCGACGATGAGGACGCGGCGGGGAGGCAGCCCTGCGGCGTTGTGCGGCCGCAGTGCTCGGACACCGGCGGTCCCGCCTTCCGGCCGCCTCGTAGCGCTCTGCGCCGCAGTGCTCATGTGTCCGACTCCTTCACGACCAGCGCCGCGAGCGCCGCGACCAGTCCGGTTCGCGTTCCAGCCCGGTTTGCGAGCATGGTCTCGAAGCGCACGGCCGGCTGTGGGGGACAGCAGTGATAACCTTGCCACTGCGCACACTCGAGCCGGGTTATGAGCTCGAGTTGTTCCGCCGATTCAATTCCCTCCGCAACGACCTGGAGGCCGACGCCGCGCGCAAGAGAGACGATCGCCCGGACAATCGACTCGTCCGTCCGGCTCACGCCCAGATCTCTGATGAAGCTGCGATCGATCTTCAACTTGTCGATCGGGAATCGCCGCAGGTAGCTCAGGCTCGAATAGCCCGTTCCAAAGTCATCGATTGCCACGCAGACCCCCAACTTTCGGATCTGCTTCAATATTCCCGCCGACTCCTCCGGATTGGTCATGAGTACGCTCTCGGTCAGCTCGATCTCGAGGGCGTTGCCTTGAAGACCCGCATCGGACAGCGCCGAGCGGATGGTCTGGAGAATGTCCAGATGTCGAAACTGCGCCGCCGACAGGTTGACCGCCACGGGAATCGTGGTGCCCACCTCGACTTGCCAATTGCGCGCCTGCCGGCAAGCTTCGCGCAGAACCCACTCGCCGAGCGGGATGATCAGGCCGGTTTCTTCTGCGAGCGAGATGAATGAGCTCGGACCGATGAGGCCCTTGCTCGGGTGACGCCAGCGCAGCAGGGCCTCCGCGGCAACTATTCTTCCCGTCTTGGTAGAGATCTCGGGCTGATAGTAAAGTTCGAACGCGCCGACAGCCACTGCGTTGCGCAGGTCGTTCTCCATCGCGAGACGTTCCCGCATGGAGTCGGTCATGCTTGCTTCGAAGAAAAGCGCCTGACCGCCACCGCGTTTCTTGGCGATCGCCATGGCGATTTCGGCGTTCGCCAGCAGATCGTCGCCGCGGCGGCCGTCGTCGGGCCATACGCTTACGCCAATGGCCGTTCGCACGTTGATCTTCACACCGTTCAGCTGCAGCGGCTCATCGAACGCCCTGAGGATGGTGTCGGTGACGGCCCGCGCCTCGAGTCGCGCCGCCACGTCATCGATGAGCACGGCAAATTCGTCTCCGTCCAGCCGGGCGAGCATCGTCGAATTGGACAAGACTGCTGTGATCCGGTGCGCAATCTCGGCCAGCAGCCAATCTCCGACGCCGTGACCCAGGGAGTGATTGAGCGCGCTGAATCGATCGAGATCGAGCACTGCAATGGCGACTGCGCGGCCGGGCCGCTGGCTGTCGGCGAGCAATTTCGAGAGTCCGTCCTTGAATTTCTGCCGATTCGGCAGGCCGGTGAGCGAATCGTGAGTGGCGAGATATTGCAGACGCGAATGCGCTTCTTCGAGGTCGCGCGCGCTGCGTTCGGCGCGCTTCTTGAGTCGATCGCAACACACCGCGATCACCAATGCGACGGTCAGCACGGCGCAGCCGACGGCGGCGACGCTGATCGTCAGCAGGTGCGCGGGCATTTGCTGCCCGCAACACGGCGAGAATATCAGGTGCCAGTGAGCCAGCATGCGCGCATTCGGCGCCAGAATGGCGATCGCGGCGGCAATTGCCGCAACGGAACGTATTGCAGCCGCGTGCCCGGACCGGTCGTCGCGGCGTTCGAGCCAGAACCAGAGGGCTCCAAAGAATGCGAGGAACGCCCCGAGGAAGGACGCGCATGTCCAGGGAAACCCATCGTGCAGCGCGAGTTGCTCGAGAGGGTCGCCCAATGCGGCGCAGTGAGTCGCACCCACACCGAACGCAAGGGCGAGCGCGCCGCCCGCTATTTCGGACGTGTCAGGTTCGCGGCATGCGATGAACAGGAGCGCGCAAATCTGGCTCGAAACTGCAATCGAGAGAGGTATGACGAGCCCGAGGACGCCTACGCTCGATCGCTCGGGTGGCCAAAACGAGAGCATCTCGACGAAGTTCGTCGCCCACAGGCCGAAACCCAAAGCGACCGAGGCGAGCAGCACGATGCACCCGCCCCAGCGCGCCGCGACCCGGGAAATCCCGACGGCGACCGTGAGGATCGTACATGCCTGGAGCACGGCCATGAAAGCCGCGAGCGCAAGTGCCGACGTGTCGGTTGTAAGGGCAGCCATCGATCGAGCCTGAAAGCCAGTGAAGCGCGACAAGGTAGCGCCCGACGGTCGGAAGGAATATCCCGATTAGTCGGTATGGGCGGCGGGGAAACACTGTAGCGGCCGCGGGCCCTCGTGAGGCAATCAGGGATCGATGATCTTGTTCCGGATGGCGTAGCGCACGAGTTCTGGAAGCGACCTGAATTCCATCTTGCGCATTATGTTGCTGCGGTGCGTTTCCGCAGTCTTGACGCTGATTTTGAGCGCCCGGGCGATGTCCTTGTTACTGTTGCCTTCGGCGAGCAGTTGGACGATTTCCCGCTCGCGTGCCGACAAGCTATCCGGCTCTCCAACATCGCGCGATTCGCTACGCCGATAGCCATCCAGAACGATTCGTGCGACGTTCGAGGTGAAGAAGGAGCCGCCGTCGAGCAACGCTTGCAATGCGGCAATCAGTATCCGTCCCGCGTCGGATTTCAGTACGTATCCTTGCGCACCCGCACTCAACACTTCGCGCACCAGCTGCTCAGATTCATGCGCGGTCAAAATGAGAATACGAGCGGTCGGATCCACGGACAGGATCCTGCGCGCCGCCTCCAAACCATTGAGTTCCGGCATCGTCAAGTCAAGCACGATGATATCCGGCTTCAGAGCGGCCGCCAGTTCGAGAGCATCTCTACCGTTCGCCGCCTCACCGGCCACGTCCCAGCCGGGGACCTGCCTGATTTCCGCGGCCAGGCCACGCCTGAACAGCTCATGGTCGTCCGCGATCAGAATCCGTACCGAGTTCATTCCGGCCCATCCGCAGACATTGGGCTCGATGCGGCAGGTTCGCACTCCCGACGAATGGGTATTATCGCCCGAACCCGGGTGCCGGCGCTCGTCGATTCCATGGAGAAGGTGCCGCCGATCTGCCTGACACGTTCGCGCATGCCGGCAAGCCCGACTCCCGGAGGCGCCGCCACATGGGTGCTCCCGGCGCGGCCGCCGGCGCAGGCCATTCCGCGCCCGCCGTCCTCGATTTCGAGCATGACGCAGTCGGACTGTGCCTTGAGACGGATGGCAACCCAAGGGCTGTTGGCATGGCGGTGAACGTTCGTGAGGGCCTCTTGGGCGATCCGAAACAAGCTCAGCTCGTGGTCCGGCGGCAGGCGTTCGATTGCAGCCGGCAGATCCAGGCGAACTTCGATCGAGCTCCTGTGACGAAACCCGTCGGTCAGCCAACGAAGAGCGCTGAGCAGTCCCAGCTCATCGAGCAGGGGAGGGTGCAGCAGGTAGGAGGCGGTCCTGATCTCCGTCGAGCATTGCGTGGCTAGACGGGCGCAGTGCTCCAGCAGCTCCTGCCGCGCCGCCGTGGCAGACTTCGAGTCATGCATCAACCGAGCAAGTCCCAGCTCGAGGGCGGCGAGCGTCTGGCCGGTCGAATCGTGCAAGTCGCGTCCGATGCGCCGGCGCTCCTGGTCCTGCAAGCGCATCAATTCTGCCGAGAGGGTCCGCAGGTCCTGCTCGGCGCGTTTGCGCGCGGTTACATCGTGCACTACCGCGAGAGCAAATACCGTGTCGCCGCTGCTGACACTTGAAAGGTCGACCTCCGCCGGGAAGCTCGCACCGCTATCGGCGCGCCTGTGCGTCCATTCGAATGTGCTGCCGCCGTCACGCAGGGCCGTTTCGATCCGCGCCCGGGCAAGCTCATCGGAGCGCCGGCCGTCAGGCTGATGTTCCGGCGACAGATCCCACGGCCTGAGTCCGATCGCCGAACGTTCGCTTTCGAGGCCGAACATGCGTATGGCCGTGCTGTTGACATCCACGAAGCGCTCTCCCTCCAGCAGAAAGGCGCTGAACTGGGCATTGTTGAACAGCGTTCGATAGTGGCGTTCGCGCTGACGCAGCCGCAGGATGTAGTGGTTCAGCAGCGCCGTCATGATGAGCACGATCGCACTGAAGGCTGCCGCGCCTGCCATGCTCACCTGGCGCCGCTCGCGCCAGGGCGACAGCGCCGCATCCTGGGACTGGCCGGCGGCGATATAGCAGGGGTAGCCGTTTACCAGATCGTATGCGTAGATGGTCTCCCTCTTCAGGATCGGTCCATAGCCCTCGACGACGCCCGCGTTGCCTTGAGCGATTACCCGGCGGAACACGTCCGTGGAAGCAATGCTGACGCCGGCGCCCATGTCGCGGTCGCCAAGCTTCGGCGCGCGAACGAGCACAGTGCCGTCGCTGCCGATCAATGCGATGGTTGCGACCTGATCGCTGAAGTGCCGGTATAAGTCGTAAAACCCCTCAAAGCTGAGCAGCGCGCCGGCCCACAACCCGGATCCCTGCCCCCATGCCACTCGCCGCGCAATCGGTATCACGAAATAGCCGGGGCGCTCGGGATCCTCTATCGGGGCGCCTACCCACGTGTCCCTCGATGAGGGCGTGCGGGATACCGCCAGCCAAATCGGGGCCGAGCGCCCCCCGGAGGCGCCGTCGCGGCTTGCGAGCGCGAAATGCTCGCCCTCGGTCAAGAATAAAAAACGCACGTAGCCGCCGCCCGTGAGCTGCTTTTGCAACGTGGAGACGATCTCAGCCCGGCTGGCGAGAATGAGTCCGCCGGTTGACTGCAGCTCATTGGCGCCGGCAACCGCCGCTCCCACGCCGTCGTTGATCATCGCCAGCACGCCGGCTTGTAGCGCGGCGCTCACGCCGCGAAGCCGATTGCGTTCCGCCGCCAAAGTTTGCCCGTAGTCGGCCTGTACCCGCGAGACCACGTAGGCCCAGCCTATGGCGATGCAAAGCGCGGCGTAGGCAAGAAGAGCCCAATTGAGGCCGGTGAGATAGCTCAACGGCAACCGGTGCCAGCGGCGGGATCGCGGCGGTGCTGTCTGCGCTGATTGCTCGAGTGACACGGCCACGCTCCCTGCGTGAGACTGCCGACCAGTGTCTGCCTCGGCAGTGTCCTACAATCGAGCGCTCTCGTCGACCGGGCGGCCTTGGAGGCGCTGTCTGCCGACGCAGTGCTTCGCTGGACCGCCGCTCGCTGTAAGCTTTGCTCTTGTCTGTGAGGTCGTTCGGGCAGGACGGCGAGGGGTGTTCCGGAAATGGCGGCTACGCGCTCGCTGGGGCGGCGGTTCGGGTGGCTGTGGGCGGCGTTTGCGGTCAGCACGTTCGGCACACGCGGCTCGCGTTCGGTGCGCCCTGTATCGGCGGCCTCATTGGCTCACGACTGGCGCGCCCACTCGTGGCTCGGTTCGGCAAGCACAAGGTCATGCTCACCGCCGGAGCACTGCGCGCGTGCTGGTCGGTCGGGTTGGCCTTCATCCATCCAGGAATTGCCGGAGTCGTGCTCGTCATCGCGGTTCAGTTTGGCGAGGGTCACCTGCGTGGGCGTGTTCAATCCCGTGCTCGCCACCTATCGCCTCGAGCAGATCGAGAGCGACCGAATGGCGCGCACCCTGTCCGCATGGTCGGTGACCAGCAACGACCATGCGGAGCGGCGCGAGCCGGATCTGCCCCGGGCCGTACGTGACGCAGCGTAACGTCCCGGCGGTGAAAAAGGTCGCGCTTCTTTCGCAGCTGGCGTTCGCATGCAGCGGGGTGCCGACCACCGGCATCATCAGCAATGGGATCGACTATTTCCTCTTCTTTTTCTATAGCCAGGTCATTGGGCTGTCCGCGGCGCTGACCGGCCTTGCGCTCGCGATTGCGCTGACGTTCGACGCGGTCTTCAATCCGCTGGTGGGATACCTGTCGGATCACTGGCGATCGCGACTCGGCCGGCGTCACCCATTCATGTATGCGTCGATACTTCCGCTCACCGCACTGTACGTGCTGGTGTGGTATCCGCCCGCCGGGCCGAACACCCAGTGGGCGCTGTTCAGATACCTCTTGACGGTGCTGATCCTCTTGAGACTGTCGATGGCGATGTTCGATGCACCCGTCCGGACGCTGGTGGCGGAACTGACCCCCGATTACGATGAGCGTACCCGACTCGCATCACTTCCGACTTCGGCCAGTTGGTTCATTGGCTCGGTGATGACCATCGCGATGTATGCGATCTGGCTCAAGGATACCCCCGAACACATCATCGGCCAGACCAGCATCGTCGGCTACCATCGGGCCGCCGTCGTCTGTGGCGCGGTGATTCTGGTGTCACTCTTGTTCTCCACTGTAGGACTTCATCCGCAGATCCCACACCTTCATCAGATCAAGGCCTCGGAACGGACCGCGGGCCTGCGCGAGATGGCCCGCTCTTTTGGCCAACTGTGGCAAAACCGCTCGATGCGGGCCCTGGTGCTGTCCAGCCTGTTCGTCGGAACAGGTCTCGGCGCCACTGCCGCGCTCTGGATTTACCAGTATTGTTTCTTCTACGGAATGCGCAGCGAGCAAATGTCGACGTTGACCATCGTCGAGTCGCTTGCATCATTCGCGGTCGTTCCGGTCGTTCGCCAGTACGTCGTCAGAGGCGACAAGAAGATCATGGCGATCCGCTTTCTGATCGCATCCGTGGCCATCAGCATGATTCTGCCGCCCCTGCTCGCCTTGAATCTGCTCCCGCAGCGAGGCAGCCAAGGTCTGTGGTACTTGTTGACGACCTATGATTTCCTCAGCCAGCTGATCTGGATCGTGACCGCTTCCATCATCTATTCACTTTACGCGGACGTCACGGACGATGTGGTGCTGCGCGTGGGCGAACGCCTGGAAGGGGCGATATTCGCAAGCCAGACGTTCATCGAGAGAGTCGCGACGGCCCTCGGTGCATTGCTTGCCGGACTGCTGCTCACCCTGATTCATTATCCCACGGGGTCCGATGGCACGCAGATTTCCACGGAGGTTCTTACGCGACTCGGACTGAGCTACATGGGCGTGTGGTTCGCATTCGTCTCCGTCGGAATCTGGTTCATTTCCGGCTACGAGATCACGCGCTCCTTGCAGGCGGCGGAAGTCGAGGTTCTGAAGCCGTCTGATGCCGGGCCGCAATAGCTCAGCGTGGCGCAGGCTCGGTGAACGATCGCCGGCGTAAGTCGGCGCTGCCCGGGACCTGTCCGCGCGGCACGGCCTCCAACTCATCGTGCTGCACCCAGACCGGGTCGTTGCCTGCGTAATAGCCCAGCTGATCGTGGCCGGCGCCATGGGTCGTATATCCGAGGAGGCGCCTGACTCTCTCGCCATACTGCCGTGCCACCGGCGGTGGAACCTCGAGGCAATGGTTCTCCTCGGAGCGAAGCCAGCCGAGGCAGTAGGTGTTGATGAGGCCGGTCCGAGGAGAATTGCTGCGATTGGCGCCGCCGCCGTGCCAGGTCGAACCGAGATAGAAGAGCGCGGAACCCTTCGCCATTGCGGCGCTCGCCCAGTGCGTCAGGTCGGGCCTGTGCCAGGCGCGGAGAAAGCGATGACTGCCCGGGACCACGCGCGTTGCTCCATTCTCCGCCGTGAACTCATTGAAGGCCCACATCACCCCGATCTGAAGTTCGAGTCCCGCGATCTGAATCGGGTAGGGAGTATCGTCGCGATGAAGCTGCTGGTCGCTCTCCCCGGGCAATATCTCGATTCCCGTGGTGCTCCCGATCTGATATTCGGCGCAGGAGGGCAGGAGGATGGCATCGGCCACATTCAGCACCATCTGGTGAGCGATCAGCGCGGCGCAACTCGGTGCGTAGCGCAGAACGCCGCCGCACCGAAGCGTCTTCGCGCCGCTGAAGTCCGTACGCTGACCTTCGTCAAATTCATTGAGCGCAGGCCGCAGCTCGGCGGCGCAGGCATCGATCAGATTGACTGGAGCCAGATCCCGAACGATGACGCCCCCATCGCGCCTTAGGGTATCGACGACTGCCGCCACTGATGCATTCGCCTCGAATGACTTGAGTAACATGCCGTCCTCGTCCCGGTGTACGAATTTTGTCTTGCGCGGGACGAATTGTCATCCGCAGCCTGACGGACAATCAAGACCCGGTCGGTCCAGCCTGGGGCAGTTCGAATCGGTCACCTTGGCTGGACGAGCCGGCACACCACCTGGCACCATCGCTCGCACTTCAGAGGATGTCGACATGAAAGCCGTTCCGGTTGTACAGATCGAAAACGAGCGGGTAATCGTCACTGAGTGGACCTTCGCGCCCGGTGCAGAGACGGGTCAACATGTTCACGGGCTGGATTACGTGGTCGTTCCGCTGACCAGCGGCACGCTGCGCTTGGTCGAGGCGGAGGGTTCGCGCGAGGCGCATCTGACCGTCGGCGGATGCGCGTGGTAAGCCGCCACGAGCCCCGGGGGCGGCGCCGTCCGGGCCGCGCCCCGAGGCCTCGCTCAGCGCATCGATCGGTCCACGGCGGTGCCGCGCATGAAGCCCCGCACCAAGCCGCTCAGGGTGCTCCCCTGCAAGAGCTCGGTGATGCCGAGAATGAGCAAGGCAGTCAGCGTGAGAGCGGGTGCGTTGCCGACGATCGCGAGAATACCGAGCACAATGGCTGCCAAGCCCGACAGCAGTTGCACCACCGACGAGCCTGCAGCCATACCGGCGGCCGCCAGATCGCTGGTTGGCCGCGCGCCCGACATTCGGGTAATCGATTGCAACACGTACAGTCGCTGTACGGAGCCACTACCGATGAGCAATGCGCTGCCGAATGCAATGACGGCGATAGCCGTCAACGGTTCGGGTGCAATGCCGAGCACGGCTAGAACGCCGAGTACGATTCCACCGACCCCGAATAGGAACATGGGCAAGATCCCACCTTCGGCGGCCGCGGTCTCCGAGGCGACCACACCGGCAGCCGATCCGAGATACGCATACTCAGAGAGCAGTGCGCCGCCTTCGATCAACAGCGCCGCCCCAAACACGATGGTCGCGATGCCCGTCATCAGCAGCGGATCAAACCCCGTCAATCCCACAACCGCGATCACAGCGGCTGCGATGCCGCCGATCGCATCCATCAATCCACCGTAGGCGGCGACGCCGCCGGGTCTGGATTCCACATAGGCTGTACTCATGGTCAACCTCCGTCTTAAGAAATTGCGAGCTACGCCGGATTTGACAATTGGAAAGCTCGCAAGCTTCCGTCGCGACGCCGACCGTTCATCCAAGATGGTGTAGGAATTGCCCTACCGACGGGCGCTACCTTCCCTCGGAAGCCATCGTGGGGTCGGGAGCCAGTGCGGGTCCGCGTCAAATCGATGACCTCGGCGCAGACCTGTAGCGAGAGACCGGTGTTGCTTGCACGCTACGCCGATATCCCGTCGGCCCGTTGCAAGTACCCCGGCGTCGATGCATGGGTCGCGGATTGCGGCGAATCCGGACGCATTAACTTGGCAATACAAAGTATACGAGCCCGGGCGCCGCCGCCCTTGGGAGGCGACCTGCCAGCCAGTGCGCGGTTCGCGGTCAAATGACTCTGCCGCGCAAAGCATGAACAAGATCTGCGTCGAGCCCGGCGAGGCATCCGGTTGCACTAGATAAATACGCGTTAGTGCGTACAGATAATTCTCGTTGCGGGCTGTAGCTTGGTTGCGCACGAATGAAGCCTGTCCACAAAGGGAAAATCCGTATGCAGCCGCTCATACCAGGCATATTGCGCCACCATGTCGGGAAGCTTCGTTCGGCCGCGCTTCGCCGCCGCGTGGGACGGATCATCGGCCGCGCGCCGCGGCGGTTTGGTCGCGTGTGGATGCCGGCGGCGGCATGTGCGTTACTTTGCGCCATCGCCGCTCCGAGCCGCGCCGTGCCGAGCTTCGCCCGCCAGACCGGCATGGCCTGCGCCGCCTGTCACACGGTATTTCCGGAGCTCACGCCATTCGGTCGCGAGTTCAAGTTGAACGGCTACGTGCTCGACAACATCAAGCAAATCACGGGTATCGACACGTCGGCGCGTCAGACGCTCGCCATCAATTCGCTGCCGCCGATCAGCATGAACCTGATGGTATCGTACACGCACACCGGAGCACCGCTCCCCGACAGTGCCATCGCAGGCGCTCTGGCCAAGGACGGCGACCTGCTTTTCCCGGACCAGGTAAGTCTCTTTTACGCCGGCAAGATAGCCGATGGGCTGGGCGCCTTCGTCCAGCTGACCTACGACGGGGCCGCTGACCATTTCGGTCTGGACAACACCGACATTCGCTATGCGCACCACTTGTCCTTCGGCGGCCCGAACGGCAACGGCCATGATCTCATTCTCGGCGTGACTCTCAACAACAACCCGACCGTGCAGGACGTGTGGAACACGACACCGGCGTGGGGCTTCCCGTTCGCCACCAGCGGCGTAGCGCCCGCGCCGATCACCTCGGCCAAGATAGACAGCGGGGCCGGGGGCTTCGGTCAAACGGTGGGCGGCCTCGGCATTTATGCTTGGCTCGATGATCATTTTTACGTCGAGGTTACCAACTACGATTCGGCCATTCCGGGCGGTGCGCATCCTCTCGATAGTACTCAGGCGAACGTCGTGCAGGGTCTGGCCCCTTACTGGCGGGTGGCCTACGAGACGCGCTGGGATCGCAACTCCCTGGAGGTGGGTGCGTATGGCCTGGATGCGAGCACCCACCCCGGCGCCGGCACGCCGCTACAAGGCCCCACCGACAAGTTCAAGGATGCCGCGGCCGACGTGGAATATCAATTCATCGGGGAGAATCACTTCTTCACCTTCCTCGGCACGTACATCCACGAAGCGCAAACGCTCGATGCCAGCGTGCTCGATGGATTCGCTGCGAATCTCCACAACGACTTGAAGACCATCAAATTGACCGGCGAGTACTATTACCGGCGCCTGATCGGCGGGTCGGTGGGATACTTCGATACCACCGGCGGCAGTGATGCCGTGCTCTATGCGCCCGCGTCGGTCGTCGGCAGCGCCACCGGCAGCCCAGACTCGGACGGCTATATTCTCGAGGTGGATTATTTGCCGTGGCTCAACACGAAATTGCTGGCGCAGTACGTCGACTACCAAAAGTTCAATGGCGGCACGACCAACTACGATGGCAGCGGCCGCAGCGCATCGAACAACAACACGTTCTACCTGCTGGCCTGGATCGCCTTTTGACTGGAGCGGGCCCCCATGAAATCGAGCCAAATCATCGCCTTTGCCATCGTCTCTTCGCTGTACGTCGGCGTCAATTGCCTTGCTGCAGAGGGTGCGGACGGGCAGACCGACGCGCAGAGCGCCGCTCTACACAAGACGATCGAGACTTGCGGCGTGTGTCACGGAGTCAACGGCCGCAGCGTCTCGCCCACGTTTCCCAACCTGGCGGCCCAGACCGCACCTTACATCGAAGCGCAATTGCACGCCTTCAAGGATCAAACGCGCGCCGATCCCGATGCGCAGGCCTACATGTGGGGGATGGCGTCGCCGCTGAGCGATGCGACCATCTCCGGGCTTGCCAATTACTTCTCCTCGCAGCCCCCCGCCCCCGGCAGGTCCGGAAATGCAGCGCTGATCGAGCAGGGTAAGCGCCTGTTCGAAGAGGGCGTGCCCGCTCAGCAGATCCCGCCCTGCGCGAGCTGCCACGGCGCTCATGCCGCGGGCATGGCCACCTTTCCAAGGCTGGCCGGCCAGCACGCCCCGTACTTGCTGAAGCAGCTGCTCGTGATCCAGAGCGTGTTGCGCACGGCGCCGGTCATGCACGGGGTGGTGAAGAATCTCAGCAGGGAGCAGATGCAGGCGCTCGTGGCGTACCTGGAGTCCATTTGAGATCGGCGCGATCGACTGCACCTTGGAATCATCTCGCACAGGAGTACAGGCAATGACAGACAGAATCAGCCGCCGGTCCGTCGTACGGGGAGGCCTCTTGGCGGGTCTCATTGTTCCGGCATCGGCATTCATCGGTCCGCTTGCCGCCGGAGCCGCCGACCTCGCGCCACTCGACCCCAAGGATCCACGAGCCGTGACGCTCGGCTTCGTCGACGACCCCTCCAAGGTCGACATGGCTGCCAATCCGAGTTACAACCCGCGCCAGACCTGTGCGAACTGCCAGCAGTACCAAGGCAAACCCGGTGATGCCCGGGGTGGGTGCGTGTTGTTCGCGGGTGCGAGCGTGCCGGCCGGAGGCTGGTGCAAGGTCTGGCGCAAGACCTTCTGATGCAACGAGGTCATGTCGCATGGCGCTTGGGCACGCACCTGCCGATCAGTCGATCGCCGGCCATCGTCGAAGCGGTGGCCTGGATTCAAGCGGATTCAGGCGTACCGGAATAGCGCCATGAATCCGAAATCCATGTGCAACTGCTGATGACAGTGGAAAAGGGTCAGCCCCGGATTGTCGGCGACAAAGTCGAATGAGAGCTCCTGGAACCCGCCCAGCATCACGACATCCTTGATTACCCCGGCGGTCGGCCTGCCGCCAACGTGGGTGAGCTCGAAGCTGTGACGGTGCAAGTGCAGGGGGTGGATGTCGTCGCTCGCGTTTCTGAATGTGAGCCGGTAACGCCGCCCTTCGCGTACGGTGTATTGCGGCCTCATCGTCTGCATCGAGAACGCTTCGCCGTTCAATGTCCACTGATTGAAGCCCTGCAGCGCGGCGTTGTTCTTGACGATGGTCATCTCGATGGTCTCATCGGGCGGTGCGATTTGGACATGGGTCTTGCCGAATCGCGTGTAGTCCCACCGGTAGGGATCCGGCTTGATCCACTGGGGCTTGGACTTTTGATGCGCGTACTCGACCACGATACCCATACCATGGCGCCGGTCGTCGTCGTCAAGGTCCCCCATTATCCAGACACCGGGGCGGTTCATCTGGACGATGGCGCTGATGCGCTCGGCCGTGCCCAGCCAGAGCAGCGGAACCTCGGCCATTGTCGGCACCGGATTGCCGTCGAGAGCGACGACCTTGAACACGTGCCCGGGCAACGCGAGACTTCGAATCTCGCCGGCGCTCGCATTCAGCACGTGGAACAGCACGCGCTCCCCCTGCTCGACTCTGATCGGGTCGCCAGCCCCGAGCATCTTTCCGTTGATGCCGAACCATTCGTACCCCACCTCGAATCCTTTGGTTTTATCCTTGGCCAGCTGGTCGGCGCGCCTGCCTCTGTCTCGGAGCTCCTCTATGGGGGAGCCGGCCAGGAAGTCCATCGCCATGTCTCCGCCACGACTGAAGGAAGGCCCAAACTCCTTCAGTACGAGAAACACTTCGCGGTCATAGGACCCTGGGTCATTCTTCGGCTCGATGTAGACGGGTGCCGCTTGAGCGGTATATGTGCCGCGGTTCAAGTCGCTGCCGGCGGCGATGTGCGTGTGATAGAAGCGAAACCCCGCCGGCCTCGGCACGAAGGACACGCGGCGCACACTGTGCGCCGCCACGAATGGTGTGCCTTCCTCGGAAGCGCCATCGACATCGCTCGGGATCATCTGACCATGCCAATGGACCAGCTCCGCAGTATCGGTATCGTTCTGGATATCGACGCTGACACGCTGACCTTCCTTGAATCGCAGGACGGGTGATGGAAATTGCCCGTTGTAGAGGGTGCTCGACACGATGTGCCGCGGCGAGAGCTCGATCAATCCGTTGGCGATCCGCACCGTGTAGTCGGACTTGGTCGCCGACGCCGGCGTGTCCTGCGCAAGCGCCGCGGACGGCGGGGCGACTCCAGAAGCCAGCGCGGCAAGGCTCGAGAGCTTGAGGAAATCTCTGCGGTCGAACGAGCGCATGGACGGCATGGAGTGATCTCCGCTGGAGCAACACGAATTATGCCGTGGTCATCATGCCGTGGCCATCCGCAGATCTGGAGCCGCACGGGCGCATCGGCTCTCACCACGCCATCACCGAATTGCACCCGGCGCCGAACTATTGTACATTGTACATGTACAATATACAGAGCACGCATGATTCTTCGCATCGACCCTGAATCGCCGGTGCCGATTTACCGGCAAATCGTCGACGGATTACGGGTGGCGCTGGTCAATGGCGACCTTGCCCCGGGCGATTCGCTGCCCGCCGTGCGTCGATTGGCACTGGATATCGGCGTGCACTTCAATACCGTGGCACAGGCCTATCGCGAACTGTCGCGGGAGGGCTGGCTGCATATCAGCGCCCGCGGCGGCGCGCAGGTCAAGGAGCGCTCGATGCCGGCTGCCTCCAGGCGGGAGACCGCCGGTTACCGGCGCCGCATCGAGGAGCTCATCGCACAGATACGGGCAGGCGGAGGGACGCCCGCGTCTTTGGCGCGAGAATTGCGCCGGATCGCGAGGACTCTGGAGGGTTCCTGAACCCATGAGCGTACCGACGATGGCCGTTTGCGCAGGCCTTCTCGCGATGGGCGCGCTGGGCCATTTCTTGCCTCTTTTCACGCGGCCGGACCTGTTCTTTGGTGTCACGGTGGATCCTGCGTTCCGGCTCACGCAAGCGGCTCGGCGCATAGTTCGCGACTATCGCGTTGCGCTGTGGTGCGGCGCCATCGCCGCTGCCGCGATCGTCTGGCTGCTGCATCGACCCGCCGCCGGCTTGCTCGCTTATGTGATCGGCGCCGGCGGGGCGCAGGTGGCAGCGCATCGTCGCGCGTTGCCCCACGCGACCGCCCGCTCGGCCGCGGTCGAAGTCGATCTGTCGGCCCCCGAAGAGCATCTGCCCGGGGGAGCTTTGGCGGCGTTGATCCCCTTCGTGGTGCTGGTCGGTCTGGCCGCGTGGGCCCTGCCGCACATCGATGGGTTGCCGGATCGTCTTGCGATTCATTGGGGACTCGACGGCCCCAATCGGTGGATGATCACATCGGTGCGGGCGCTCATCGTGCTGCTGCTGCAGCACGCGCTTTTATGCCTGTTGCTGGTCGCCTCGGCATGGGGGGTGCTGCACTGGTCGCGGCGGATCTCCGTGTCGGGACCTGCCGCGGCCGCTGAGCGGGCGTTTCGCCGCCGCGTCGTTCTGCTGCTCCTTACGGTCGAATATTTCACCGTACTTCCGCCGGTCCTCATCCTGTTGCAGGCACCCGCTTTCGCCATGAAGAGCTGGAGCCTTGCGCTGCTCGGTACCGTCCTCGCTTTCGTCGTGAGCCTGATGCGCATCGGCCAAGGTGGCGCCCGTCTCGCCAAGGTCGAGGGGAGTCCGACCGGAGATCGGACGGCGGATGCACGCTGGGTCGGAGGACTCATCTATTTCAATCGAACGGACCCGGCCGTGCTGGTCGAGAAGCGCATGGGCATCGGCTGGACCTTGAATCTTGGCAATCCCTGGTCGTGGGTGGCGCTCATCGGGGTCGCCGTTCTCATCGTCATCGGCCCCATGCTGGCGCGAGGACTCGATTCAACCGCCGTGATGCCGCCAATGCAGCCGGCCGATCGCGGCGGTAAAAGCGGGCCTGCGAGCGCGGGGACGGAAGGGTCTCTGCGCCGCTACATCGATTCATTGGAAGCCGGCCATCCGAATTACGAGGAGATGTCCCCCAAGCTCGCAGCATCCGTGAAGCGGCAGCTGCCGAAGATTACGACAGTCATCGCTGCATTGGGGGGGTTGCAATCGTTGAGGTACACCGGCGCCGATTCGAATGGATGGGACGTTTACGTCGCGGCATTTGCTCACGGCCAGCTCGAGTGGCATATCGGCCCTCTGGTCGACGGCAAGGTGGCCTATCGATACGCTCGTCCTTTGCGTTGACGGCGCCTATCCACCATTGCATGCTGAGCCCGCGGCTACCGATCTTTGCGCCCGAGGATCCCGCTTTGACGTCAACACCTTCCATTCTGGTCGCCACGTGGGACAACGGGCTGTTCAGCGTCACTGGAACGACGGTCCGTCAGGAACTGTTCGATCGACCGGTTCGCAGTCTGGTAGCCGATGGACATGGAGGGGTGCTCGCAATCGTTGGCGGGCATTCGCTCTGTCGACGGTCTCCCGGCGGCGAATGGACCGAGATGGCACGAAGCGAATCCGATCTTTCGTGCTGTGTGCCCATCGGCAACATGGTCTTTGTCGGAACCGACGACGCGCGCATCCTGCGCATCGATGCTCACGGTACGCAGCAATGGCTGACGAGCTTCGATGCCGTCGCGGACCGCGACAAGTGGTACGCAGGCTCGGCCATCGTCGAGGGCAAGCTGATGGGGCCGCCGCTCGGAATTCGCTCGATGGCGGCGACGTGCGATGGTGCCGTGCTTCTGGCCAACGTCCACGTTGGCGGAATTCCCCGCTCGACCGACGCCGGCTCGACCTGGGAGCCCACGATCGAGATCGACAGTGACGTTCATCAGGTTCGCGCACATCCCACCCGGCCCAACCTCGTGATAGCCGCGGCCGCGGTGGGGCTTTGCGTCAGTCGCGATGCCGGAGCGACATGGACCATCGAGCAGCGCGGGCTTCACGCCCTTCATTGCTCCGGCGTTGCCTTTGGAAGACACGATATTTTCGTGTCGGCGTCCGTCGACCCTTTTGCGGCGCAGGGCGCCGTCTATCGGCACCCGATCGACGGCAACGGTCCGCTGCAGCGTCTGGGCGCAGGCCTGCCGGAGTGGATCGACGGGAAAGCCGATACCGATTGCATTGCGACCTTGGACTCGATGGCCGCTCTGATCGACCAATCGGGTCGTCTCTATGTCTCACATGACGATGGTGCGAGCTGGTCGTGTCCGCACGATCGTCTGCCGGGCCCAAGCGGCCTGCACCTGACCTGACCCTGGAGCCGCATCGAGTTGCGCAGGCTGCGGTTGGCAAACCGCAGGACCTCTGATATGACGTCGGCGCACCATCAACGTGTGAGGCATGCATGTACAAGGTCATTCATCTGGTCAAGCGCAAGAGCCACTTGACTCACCAGCAGTTCCGCGAGCATTTCGAGCGCTCGCATGCGCCCATGGCGCTGAAGTTCTGCGGCCACTTGTTCAGCGAGTACCGGCGCAACTACGTGGACGGGGTTTTCGGGGGAGGGGATTCGCGTCAGCAGGGCGGCGGCTACGGCCCCATGGAGTGGGAATGGGATCTGCTTTCGGAATGGATCCTGCCGAGCGAGCAGAATCTTCACGAGATTTACAGGATCATGGAATCGCCGGGCATCAAGCACCTGTTCCAGCAAGACGAGGACCGGTTCATCGATCGCAAGGCGAACGTGACGATGCCGTGCGCCGTCTTCGACGTCGGCACGGTCTTCGACCCCAGAGGTACGGTCTTCGACACCATCAGCGGTGAGCCATCCTGGCAGGGCTACGAGAGCTGGACGCCCTCGCATGAGCTCAGGTCTCGAGACTCGCGCTGATCCCCATCATGGAGAATCGCATGAAAACCTCAGCTGGAGCCGGCGCGCCGGCGAAGCGCTACCGCGTGGTGCAGTGGGCCACGGGCAACGTCGGCGCCCGCGCGCTGCGGCGCGCGATCGAGCATCCCGATCTCGATCTCGTGGGCGTGTGGGTGCACAGCGCGGACAAGGTGGGGCGCGATGCGGGCGAGCTGGCCGGCATCGCGCCGATCGGCATCCGCGCCACGAACCGCATGCAGGATGTGCTCGCGCTCGAGCCTGACTGCGTGCTGTACATGCCGCACGTCTGCAATTACGACGAGATCTGCCGGTTGCTCGAATCCGGCGTGAATGTCGTCACCACCCGGATGGAGCTGCAGAATCCGGCGGCGCTCGATGCCGCGGTCTGCGCGCGCATCGAGCAAGCCTGCCGGCGCGGTGACAGCTCCATTCACGCCACCGGCTGCAGCCCCGGCTTCATTTCCGAGGCGTTGCCGATCGTGCTCGCCTCGATCCAGAGGCGGCTCGACAGCCTCAGCATCGATGAATTCGCGGATTGCTCCTCGCGCGATTCGCCCGAGATGCTGTTCGGCATGATGGGCTTCGGCAAGGCGCCGGGACCCGCTCATCAAGCGCAGCTCGATCACGCGCGGATGTGTTTTGGACCTTCGCTGCAACTCGTCGCCACGGCGCTCGGGTTGCCCTTCGACGGCATCGAGGCGCGCGGCGCACAGGGCATCGCCCGCAACGACGTGCGCATTGCCGCGGGGGTCGTTCCGGCCGGTACCGTCGCCGCGACCAGGACGGTGGTGTCGGGCATGCGGGGCGGCAAGGCCCTGATGAGCTTCACCACGACCTGGTTCGTGTCGACCGACGTTAGTACCAGCGATGGAACGCAGTGGAAGTTCCGCACACCCTCGGGTTGGCACGTCGTGCTGCAGGGGGACTGCCCGCTGGAGCTGTCGATCTCATTTCCCGTCGCAGCCGAGAATTATGCGGACATGACGCCCGGCCTCACGGCGCATCGCCCCATCAACGCGGTTCGCTATGTGTGCGAGGCGCCGGCCGGGATCTGCACGACCATCGACCTGCCTCAGGTCATCGCTCGGCTCGGGTGATGCGCCGCTATTTGAATCGATCATCGATCTGCAGGTCGAATGCGAACGCATGACGATTCGTCTCGTTCGCGAGCCCGATGATGGCGATGAGCTCGGCCTGCTGTTCCGCGGTCATCCCCTTCTTCCGCGCGGCGGCGCCATGGGAGGCGATGCAGTAGCGGCAGCCGTTGGTCACGCTCACGGCCATGTAGATGAGCTCTTTGGTGAGGGGATCGAGCGCGCCCGGACCCATCACTTCCTTGGTATTCGCCCACATGCGCCTGAGCGTCGCCGGATGGTTCGCGAGCACCTTCCAGTAGTTGTTCACCCAGTCGACCTTGCGGGTCGCCATGATGTCGTCGTAGACCGCGCGCACCTCGGCCGTGGCGTCGGCGTATTCGACGGGCGCCATCGCTGCAGCCGGCCCGGCGCCGCTGCCGGGCGCGAGGCCGCTGCCGGGCGCGAGGCCGCTCATGGCACCACCGCGATCACGCGCGCCGGGAATCCGGCCCCGTCGGCGACCTTCGGGGTGGTGACCCAGACGAGAGCCCCGGCTTCGGGCACCTGATCGAGGTTGGCGAGCAGCTCGACTTGGTAGTGGTTGAGCCCGAGGATGTAGGACTCGAGCGAGTAGTCATCCTTGGTGGTCGCGAGACCCGGGTCGGTGTCGGTGGTCTCGTGACCGGACGCGGTGATGCCGCGCTTCTCGTACAGCAGCACCAGGGCCTGCTTGCTCCAGCCGGGATAGTGATAAACGCCCGCCGCATCCCGATTCGCGAGGGCCGCATTGTCGGGCCAGCGTTTCGACCAGTCCGTGCGCATGGCGACGAATGCGCCGCGGGGAATGCGGCCGTGACGCTGCTCCCAGGCGTTGATGTCCTCGACGCTGAGCACATAGTCGGGATTCTTGGCGACCTTGTCGTGCACATCGATGACCACCAGCGGCATGAGCATGTCCTTCGGATCGATCTGGTCGGCGGAGAGCAGGCCTTCGTGAAAATGCGCCGGTGCATCCAGATGCGTGCCCCACTGGCCGATGTGGCAGTACTCGTTGATGCGAAACCCGTCCTTGGCGACCGTGTACAGGGTCTTGACGCGCTCGTCCGGGGCTCCCTTCCAGTGCGGAATGCCGGGGGCGAAGGCGTGAGTGAGATCGACGAAGCGATGCGCTTTGATGACGGCAAGGGCATCGGAGAGCGAGCTCGGCCGGTCGTTGCCGTCGGCTCCGTAGGCGAGCCCCCATCCCGAGCACCCCATCAGCACGATCACAAAAGTCCACGCCCGCATGCTGCTATCCCCCCCATGATTTGAACGGCCGCTGGATGATAAGCGCAAGGTGCTCATGCCGGTAGTTAGGGGCTCATGCCGGCAGTTGACGCCTCGGCGCCCGCGAGCCGCTCGCGCTCTTTCGGTGCACGAAGCGTGCTCCGTGCGCCCCATTTGCGAGCAGCTGCGCCCTTCGGGCGGCAGGGCGCTCGCCCCTCAATCCCGCGACTGCCGCGACAAACCGGGGTCTCGGCCCTTTACGCGCGCGCTGGTACGTTCCTTGCTGCATCGCCTCGACAAGCGAAAAAAAGGGGATGCCTCATGCAGTCGGTCGACCTCAAAGTGATGCTGCGCAACGCTGTTCTGTGGGCGGGCTTCGTCTCGGCCGTTGGCTCGAGCCCGCTGAGCCGGGCCACCGAGGCGGCCGGCACGGCCACGCCGGCCGGGACCGCCACGGCGGCGGGTACAGCCACGGCGGCGGGTACAGCCACGGCGGCGGCGACGGCCACGGCGGATGACTCCGGCCTTTCCGAGATCACCGTCACGGCGGAGCGCTATGTCTCGACCATCCAGAACACGCCCATCAGTATCTCGGCCCTGACCGGGGATCAGCTCATCGCGCAGGGCGTCACCACGGTCCAGGAGATCGCGAAGGAGGTGCCCGGCCTCTCCATGCGGTTCGCGAGCCCCGGGCTCACCGAATACGAGGCGCGGGGCCTGGCATCGAACGGCGGCGCCGCCCCGACGGTCGGCTTCTATCTCGATGAGATTCCGTTATCGCCCCCGGCGGTCTCGCAGTCCGGCAAGGTCGTGATCGATCCCGATCTCTACGACGTGCAGCGCGTCGAGGTACTGCGCGGTCCGCAGGGAACGCTCTACGGGTCGGGGTCGATGGGCGGCACCATCCGGGTGCTCACCAATGAGCCCAAGCTCGACACCTATGAGGGCTCGGTGCAGGCCACCGGCTCGGACACGCAGGGCGGCAGCGGCAATGGCTCTGCCAATCTCATGATGAACATGCCTATCGGCGAGGTGCTCGCCGCACGCGCCGTTTTGAGCTACCTCTATCGCAGCGGCTGGATCGACAACATCACGGTGCATCCATTTCCGATCGCGCTCGGCGTGCCGACCTACACGCAGCCCCTCAACACCTTGCCGGTGACCAACGTGTATCGCGATGCCAACAACGAGACGCAGTACGGCGGCCGCTTGAGCTTGCTCTTCAAACCGAGCGAGGATTTCTCGGTCCTCGCCCAGGCGATGACGCAGAGTCTGCACACCGGAGGCTACGACCTGCTCGACGGCAGTCCCACGAGCGCGCAGCCGCCGACCGTGCTCTATGACGCGCACTACGAGGCATTTCCCATACGCGAAGGCATTCGCGACGACATCTCGATTTTCGGCCTCACCATCAGGGGAAACGTGGGCATTGCCGACTTGACCAGCGCGACCTCCTACTTCGGCCGCACCGGCGTGCAAGTCCAGGACGCCTCGACATCGATCTATTACAGCAATGGCGGCGGTACGCCCTATGTTCCCATTCCCTACGCGGAGCGCGATCCCTCGCACCAGTTCAGCCAGGAAATCCGCCTGACCTCGCACGACATCGGCGGCTTTCACTGGGTGGCGGGCGCCTTCTACAGCAATCTGAACTCGGTGTGGAACGAAGTCAGCTCGAATCCGCTCGCTGCGACCCCGCAGGTGCCCGATGGCTCGTTCTTCACGTCGTGGAACGCCTATGGGGTCCGGCAGACCGCTTTTTTTGCCGATTCGTCGTACAAATTCACGGATCAGTGGAAACTCTCCGCGGGCGTGCGCTACTACCAGTACAAGAGCCACCAGGACGAGTACTCGTGGGGCCTCGATGGACCGTACTTCACGCCGCAGCCGAACTCGCAGATCACTCACGCCGCCGACAGCGGCGCGAATCCGCGAGTGGACCTTTCTTATGCGCCCAATACCGACTTGACCGCGTATGCCACGGTCGCGAAAGGATTCCGGCCGGGCGGCGCCAATCAGATTCTCCCGCCTGAGGCTCAGTATCCGCATTGCACGCCGGGCGCGCTGCAATTTGGGCCGGATTCGGTATGGAACTACGAGCTCGGCGAGAAGGCACGGCTCTTCGACGGCTGGCTCACTGTCAACAGCGACGTCTATTACATCAGGTGGCTGGGCGTGCAGCAGGTGTTCACCCTGCAGTGCGGCTATCAGTACTACGACAACGCCGGCAACGGCCGGTCCTTCGGGCCCGAGATCGAGTTGGAGGGCAAGCTCGCCGCCGACTGGACTGCAACCTTCAGCGGCGCCTGGACGGATGCAAAGCTCACGCAGCCGAATGCCTCGTACACCAACTTTCTCGAGAACCTCGTCTACGAGCCGAACGGCGTGACGCACCCATGCACGGCGGGAACCAAATGCGAGGTGCCCATCATGAATGTGGTCAAGGATACCGCCGACGTCGGGCTCAATTACGCGACGGCCGTGGGCGATTACCGGATCACCGGGCGCGCGGACTACGCCTTCGTGGGCACTTCCTACGACGTCGCGTACTACTTCGGCTACAAGCTGCCCTCGTACAGTCTCGTGAATGCGCGCGTCGGTCTTGGCCGCGGCAGCTGGGATGCCTCGCTGTTCGTGGACAACCTCACCAACAAGGTGGCCTTGATTTCCGCGAACAACACCAGCTTCCAGTTCAACATTCCGCAAGTGGTGCGCTACTCGACGAACCAGCCGCGCACCGCCGGAATTGAGGTGAATTACAAATTCTAGGTCTAGGGGCGCCGGCCCGCAATGGCGCGCGCGGCCTCTCGCCGCGCGCGCCGCGCCTCCTCTACACGTAGTGCCCGGCCTGCTGCAGGACCTCGATCTTGTAGCCGTCGGGATCCGTGACGAAGTAGAAGCGCGCCGCGCTGTTCGGCGCGACCAGCTCCTTCAAGTCGCCCACGGCATGGCCGAGCCGCTGCATCAGCGCGCGATGTCCCTCGAGATCCTCGACGCAGAAGGCGAGGTGCCCATAGGCCGCGCCATGCGCGTAGGGCTCGGTCTGACCCTTGTTCCAGGTGAGCTCGATCTCGAAGCCGCTCCGCGGCTCGCGCAGATAGAGCAGCGTGAACGTCGGAAATTCCATTCGATGCGACTCCTCGAGACCGAAACCGCGGCGGTAGAACTCGGTGGAGCGATCGAGGTCGAGGACTCGAATCATGGCGTGAATCAGCTTGGGCATGAGGATCTCACTGGCATCGGACGGTCACTGCGAGGGTTCGAGCGACTCGACGTAGGCGGCGAGATTGACGATGTCCGCATCGGACAATCCCTTCGCGACCTGCGCCATCATCGACGCATAGGTTCCCTGGCGCCGCCCGTCGCGATACGCCTTCAGCGCGTTCACCACGTAGACGGCGCTCTGCCCCCCTATTTTGGGATAAGCGGGCATGACCGTCGAGCGACCGTCCGACCCGTGGCAGGAGGCGCACTCGACGTACTTTTCGCGCCCGGCCGCGAGCGAGCCCTGCGGGCCTTGCGCCGCGGCCGGCAGCGCCGCCAGGAGGGATAGTGCCGGGGACAGCGCCGCCAGCGAGAGCAGCAGCGCCCGCGCCGCGGCGCGCCGGAGCGAGCGCCGGGCGCGCTCTTCAGTAGAGCGAGGCATGCGGGATCGCCAGCGCATCCGGCGACGGCAGCAGCTTTGCGGCGAGCAGCTGCGCGACGACGCGCCGCCGCGCGGCCGCGACGTCGATGCGCGCCTTTCGCAGCTGCGCCACTTCCCCGGCCGTGTAGGGTCGAAAGTCCGCGGGCAGCTGATCGCGGCTCACGGTGGCGAGCAGCCAGTTCATCATGCCGGCGATGTCCTCATCGGAGCTCGGGTTGAGCGCGACGTTGGGCACCTGCATGAGGTAGCGGCGTCCGTCGGCGGTGCGCGCGAAGTAGCCGATGCGGCCGGCGAGCGTCGGAATCTCGGTCACCGAGACGCCCGCGGCGCCGTGGCAGCCCTCGCAGTTCTGCGCATAGATGCGCGCCGCCCGCGCCATGGGCGCAAGGCGCAGGCCGGTTCTGCGCGTCACGGCGTCGGGGACGTTGCTGACCGCTGCGGCCTTGCCGGCATCGGGGTTTTCCGTGGGGACATTCTGCGCCTGCGCCCCGACGGCAGCCGCACACGCCGCCAGGACGATGCACCAGCGAGGCGCCGTGCGCCGGCGAGGGCACGAGGCCAGCGCCCTCACTCCGCCAGCCCGACCAGGCCCGCGCTCGAGCAGTGATACACCATGCTCGAAGCGCCGAAGCACCAGACGATGTCGTTGTTCACCTGCGGCCGGTACTCCGGCATGTCTCCCTCCTGGCCGAGGCAGGCGCAGCGCCCGCAAGAATCCTTGCCGCAGCAATCGCGATAGGCGATCAGATAGGTCTTGCCGTCCTCGGGATTGATGCATGACCCCACCCATGAGGTCGGCGAGGGCGAGCTGCCCGGAGGGCAGGTGCTCGGGCCTCCGCCGCAGCAGGCGCAGAGATATCCGTCGCTCGAGCAGTAGCGCCAGTAGTTGCAGCGGGTCGGATCCTTGGTCTGCGCCTGGTTGGCGAAATCCGACGCGAATTTGCCCTTGGGTCCCCGCGGCGCCTCGCCGGCCTGAGCGCGGCGCGAGACGGGCAAGAGCGGCAGCGCCGAGGAGGCGACCAGCCAGGTGGCGCAGCGCGCGAGGAAGCCGCGGCGCGACAGCCGCTGCGCGGCCTTGCGGCTGCTGAGCTCGATGAGTCGATCGAAGCGGCTGCGGGAGATGGGCTTCATGCGGGATGGCTCTTGGTGGCGAGACGATTCTTGGCGTCGAGATACGCCTGGATGGTGCCGAAGCCGGTTTCCTCGGCGATGATGAGGCTCTCGAGATGCTCGCGGTTGTTCACGAGTCCTTTGGCGCGAATGATCCCCTCGGCGTCGAGCAATATCGCGTAAGGGAGCTTGCCGACGTGGAAGGTCATGCCCACCTGCGGCGCATTGAGGTAGGCCATGCGCTCGAGCTCGAAGTCGCGGATCATGGCCCGTTGCTCCGCTTCATCGCCGTCTCCCACCAGCAGCACCTCGAGGCGCTCCGCGTCGGAGAACGAGCGGGCGATCGGCAGGAGCTTCTTGCACACCGGGCAGGCCGGTGAGACGAAGAGCAGGAGCCGGCTGCGCCCGCTCCGGCTCGCGCCGCCGAGCGCGATATGCTCGCCGGCGAGCGTCGTCACCGCGAGCACCGGGGCCATCTCGCCGACTTCCGGCCCTTGATCGCTGCTCATGGCACCCATGGGCGCCACGCGCTCGTGCAGGATCCCCACCTGCCGCGCGAGACCGAACAGCAGCACGGCCAGCATCAGCGTGAGGATGAGCTGCAGGATGACGATGTAGGGGAGTGCGGCCTGCATGAGAGCTCAGGGTCTGCGCGCCGCGGTCGATGCCGCGGCCGCGGCGCGCGACTCGACCGCCAAAGGAGCGGGCCGCCGCAGCACCACCGCGATCACCGGATAGAGCAGGCACAGGGCGGCGACGCATCCCGTACACGCCGCGATGTCGAGGACGGTGAGGCGGCGCGTGCCCATGGGCAGCAGCAGGCTCAGCGCGAGCAGTGCGAGGATGGCGTTGCGGGCCACCATCCAGCCGGCGATCCCGTCGCGCAGGCGCGACCCGAAGCAGCCGCAGTCGATGCTCGAGCGGCCGCGCTTCAAGTTGATCGCCAGCGCGGCACCGAATGCGAGCAGCTGTGCGGCGGCGGCGCACGCGCCGATGCGGCGCGTGGCGGGCCACAGGAGCGCGACCGCCGTGAGCGTTGCGGCGATGAGCAGCGCGGCGGCGACGGCCGGGGCGAGCGCATCGGGGAGCAGGCGGTAGTTGCGCACCACGCCGGGCCATTCCTCGAGCGCCGCGAGCTTGTGTACGGTCGATGCACCGAACAGCGCCGCCAGCGACCACGCGATGGCGAGCTCGAGCAGGGGGTCCACGCCGCTCGGAGGATCCACGCTAGTCGCCCCACACGGTCAGCAGCTGGGGTGTGAAGCCGAGCGGGTCGGTCCGGTAGAGCAGCTTTCCCGTGCTCACCCGGTAGGTTTCGATGCGCTCGGAGTCGGCGATCACGTAGACCAGGGGGCTCGCGTCCGGCGACACCGCCACCGATTGTGCCGGCTCGGCGAGCTTGATCCGCTGCAGACGCTTGCCCGCCGCCGCGTCGAACTCCCACACCTCGGTGCCGGAATTCTTGTGCGTCCAGGGGCGTCCCCGATGCATCAGCACATAGAGCCGGCGCTTGGCCGAATGGAAGTGGCTCACCTGCCAGCCGCCCGGCCGCCAGCCCTCGGCGCGCTCGGCCTTGGTGGTGAGCGACCACGGGGCACCGGGGGCTGCCTGCGCCCCGGCGAGGCTCACCGGCACGACGTTTCCTGCGTAGGTGATGAGATAGAGCATCTGATGCTTCTTGTCCCAGGCCGAATGCTCGAAGGCCGGGTCGTTCTTGGCATCGAACACGTGGTCGGCGCGCTCGATGCTGCCTCTCGCCGACTCATCGAAGGTGACGGTCGCGATCGAGCCGTCCGCGCACAGCGAGGAGAAGCGATTCGGCGCCTGCGCGAAGATGAGCGCGCAGCCGGCGATGCCGATGGCGCCCAGGGACTTGCGCGCCTTCAAGTCGGTGACCGTCACGGCCGTGGACGGCGCCAGGTTGTAGGTCAAGCCATAGTGCCCGTCGGGCGTCACGTCGAAATTGTATTTCTTGGAGACCACCAGGAGGCGCCCCGCCGGCAGCGGGATGTCCTCCTTGACCTCGAGGGTGCGCGCATCGCGCACCACGATGTAGTCGCTGCGCTTGCCGCGGGTGTGCTTCTCCCAGTAGGTGTCGACGGCGTAGAGCTCGGTGCCGTCCGGAGAGACTGCGAAGTTCGGCCAGTACGCCTGGTTGAACATGCCCTGGATCGCGCCCGTCGATCCATCGAGGACGTAGGTCTTGGCCGCCTCCGCCGCCGGAAATGCGGTGTCCAGCACGAACAGCCGCCGCGCATTGGTCGGCTCGAGGCGGGCGGTGGTGTGGGATTCGGCGAGAGGGAGCTGCGCGCCGGGATCCAGGTCACTGGGCGGGGCGGCGAGCGAGCGGCTCAGGGCCGCGGCACAACCCGCGGCGAGCAGCAGCGTCTCGAATGCGAGCCTCATTCTCCCTCCAAGGTCCCGCTGAGCCATCACGAGTAGTCCGGCAGCGCCGCGGCGGTCACCAGCGGACGCCACCTCATCAGCGCCCACGAGGCGCTCGCCCAGACGAACGCGACGTAGGGCCAGAGATTATTCGGAAATTCGGGGACAGGGTAGATGTTTCGATACAGCACCCAGAGCAGAAGGATCGGTCCGAGCACGCACACACCGGCCCACCCCGGGCGCTGCTCGCGCCAGGCCTCCACCGCCTCCGCGGCGCCGACGCCGACGTAGATCAGGATCAACGCGAGCACGCCGATGGTGCTGGTGTAGCTGTAATAATTGCCGCTCCCGACGATCGGTCCCCAGGCGACGAAGGGCACGAAGATCAGGAGCGCCGCGACCGACAGCGCCGCCGAGGGCGTACGATGCACGGGGTGCACGTCCGCGAGCGTCGAGGAGAGGCCGGCGCGTCCCAGCGCGAACAGGATGCGTCCCGCGGCCGCCAGAGCGCCGATGATGCCCGAAAAACAGCTGATGGCGGCGGCGAGGTCGAGCAGGATGGCGAGGCGCGGCGAGCCGTAGCGCAAGGCGAGATCATCGAGCGGCGCCTGCGAGGCCGCGAGCGCCTTCAGTCCCCCGGAGCCGAATCCGGTCACCTCGCAGTAGGCCACGAACACGAAAAAGACCCCCGACCCCAGGACGGTACCGAGCAGCGCGATGGGAATGTTGCGCCGCGGATTCAAGGTTTCCTCACCCAGGGTCGCGGCGCCCTCGAAGCCCGAGAAGCTCAGGATGCTGAACACCATGCCGAAGCCCACGCCCACCCAGCCGTTGAATTGGGCGCTCGGCTGAAAGCTCGCCCCGATGCGGCTCGGGTCGGGATGCACCTCGCGCAGGATGCGCAGGCAAAGGCCCACGATCGCGATGATGGCGATTGCTTCGAGCAAGAGCATCAACCGGCCGGCGAGTCGCATGTCCCGATAGGCAAGCCACCACGCGAGCACCGTCGCCCCCGCTCCGATCCCGATCCACCAGGCACCCGCGTCGATGCCGAATCCCTTGAGCGCCGCCAGGGTGAAGCTGCCGACCAGCGCCGCGAATCCGGTGGCGAATCCGAGGTAGGTGAGCAGCAAGGTCCAGCCGGCAATGAACCCGGCGCGGCTGCCGAAGGTGTGGGAGATGTAGGCATAGGCCGATCCCGCATGGGCCACACGGTGGGTGAAGGCCATGAACGAGAGCGCCACCAAAGCCATCGCGACCATGCCGATGACGAACACCAGCGGGGCCGCCTCGCCCACCGCCTGCACGACCAGGGTGATGTTGAAGGCCGCCGTCACGGTCGGGGAAATGACGGCGAGGGAGAGTCCGACGGCTTCCGGGAGCCGCAAGCGCGATACCAGACTCGTCATGAATGCTCAAACCCGATCAGCGCCAGGTCCCCCGCCACAGCATACCTCACCACATCATGAACGGCGCGATGTCCGCATCGCGGACCGCACCGCGCTCCACATCGCTCAAGGCCTGGTCGATGATCGCCACACCTTCATCGGCCTCGCCCTCCGTGAGGATCAGCGGCGGGGTGATCTCGAGCACATTGCCGCGCAGGCCCACATAGAAGAACACGGCGCCCAGCTGGTAGGCGCGATAGATCACCTTGGCGGTGGTTGCGACCGGCACCGGCTGGCGCGCTGAGCGCTCGCTCACCAGGTCGACGCCGATCGCCAGACCTCGCCCGCGCACCTCGCCGATCGAGCCGTGACGCTCGCTCAAGGCCCGCAAGCCGCTGGCAAGGTGCTGCCCCACGCGCTGCGCGCGCTCGATCAGATGCTCCGCGGCGATGACCTCGAGCACCGCCCGGCCCGCGGCCGTCGCCACGGGGTTGCCCGCCGTCGTCTGCAGGGCGAAGGCGGGCGCGTGATCCATGATCGCCTGCGGTCCGACCACCGCGGAGAGCGGCAGGCCGCCGCCGAGGCCCTTGCCGAACACCACGACATCCGGCTCGAGCGCCTCGTGCTCGAAGCAATGCATCTTGCCGCTGCGTGCGAGCCCGACCTTGACCTCATCGACGATGATCAGGATGCCGTGGCGCCGGCAGCGCTCCTGGACGGCGGCGAGAAAGCCCGGCGGCGGCACGATCACCCCGCCATCCGCCATGATGGGCTCGATGAAAATGGCGGCGACCTGCGCCGGCGGGCAGGTGGTGGCGAAATGGTAGTCGAGGAGCTCGAGCACCGCCTGCGCGCTGAACTTCGGCCGAAATGGATCCGGATACGGCAGCAGCAGAAGGCCTGCCCGCGGCAGCGTATGAGTCATCGCGGTATGTCCGCTGATGCTCATCGATCCGGACAGACACCCATGATATGAGCCGATGAAGGAGATGAATCGCGGCCGGCCGGTCGCCGCCTGCGCGACCCGCAGCGCGCAGTCATTGGCGTCCGAGCCCGAATGACCGAACCAGACGCGCCGCGGGCCGCGCCCCGGCGTGAGCCGCAACAGATCCTCCGCGAGCGCCACCGCGTTCTCGTTCGGAAAGGCGAGCAAGCTGGCGCCGGCCATGCTCTCGCAGGCGCGAGTCACGGCCCGGGTGATCGCCGGGTGGCCGTTGCCGAGCGCTGTCGGGCCGAACGAAGCGGACAGATCGAGCAGCACCCGGCCGCCTTCCTCGATCAGCCGCGCGCCGCGGCCGCCGATCAGGGACAGCGGGGAGAAGCGCAGGCGCCCGATGTTTGCGATCGCCTGCGCATCGCGCTCGCGCAGGGACCGCAACGGGACGCCCGCGGGGCCGCTCACGGCTTGCGCGCGAGGCGCTCGATCTCATCGAGCAGCACCTGGGTGGCGCGTTGGCGGCAGTAGCCGCGATTGTTCTTGAGCGACCATTCCTGGCGCTGCGGCGACAAGGTCGCGCAGGCATCGGTCGGCACGGTCACGAGGTAGCCGAGATCGCACGCATCGCGCACCGCCGAATCGACGCATTGGTCGGTCAGGCATCCGGCGATGATCAGGTACTTCGTGTCGAGATTGCGCAGCACGTAGTCGATGTTGGTCGAGATGAACACCGAGGAGGAGGTCTTGGGAAACACCATCTCGTCGGCGCCGGGGCTGAGCTCCTCGACCATCCGGGCATCGGCCGATCCTTTCGGCACGTTGAAACCGGTGATCTTGTAATCGAGCGAGCGGTCGCGCCCATCCGCCGTCATGCTCTCGATCACGGTGTAGGTCACCTCGATGCCGGCGCGGCGGCAGGCGGCCTGCAGGCGCATCATGTTGGGCAGCGCGCAGTCCTTGAGGGTGCGAAAGAAATAGCCGTAGCGTTCCTCCTTCTCGGCGGCCGAGAGGTGCGCATACTCGCCCCCCTCCCAGGAGCAGTTGTATTTCTGCACATCCACGAACAGCAGCACGGTGTGCTCGGGCTCGATCTCGATCTCACGGCTGGTGGGGCGGGTCATTGCAACGCTTCCTCGAAGGATCAATAGACTTGGCCATAGCGGCGGCAGATCTCGAGCTCCTCGAGGCCATCGAGCACCTGGACCTCGGCCCGCTTGAAGAGCACATAAGCCGACGCGAGTTGCGGTCCCAGCCAATCGCCGGCCGCCTCGCTCGTCTCGAGACGCGCGAGGGCTTCCTTGAGGCTGGTCGGCAGCGGGGGCGGATGCTCGGTGGCGACGGTGAGCTCGCGGCGCACGCCATCGAGACCCGCCTGGACCAGCATCGCGAGCGTGAGATAGGGGTTGGCGGTCGCGTCGGCGACGCGAAACTCGATGTTGAACTGGCGCGCGCGTTGCTCCGCATCGCTTCCCGAGAGCGGGCTGATGCGGATGGCCGCGCCGCGATCGAGCGGCGCCGCATCCGCGCGCACGGGCGCCCAGCGATTCGGGCGCAGCCGCAAATACGAGGCGACCGAGGGCGCCGTGATGGCGCACAGCGCGGGCAAGTGATGCTGAATGCCGGCAATGAAATGACTGCCCATCGGCGAGAGCTGCCACGGGCGTCTCTCGTCGTAGAGCACGGGCCGCCCGCCCGGATCGAGGAAGCTGAAGTGGACGTGCGTGCCGTTGCCGGTGCCTTCGGGCTCGGGGATCGGGGTGAAGCTCGCGCGCTGTCCGAGACGGAAGGCGACCGCGTGGACGAGCTGACGGGTGATGACGGCATCGTCGGCGGCCTTCAGCCCCAGCGCCGGCGCGACCGTCACCTCGTATTGCTCGCGACCGAACTCGGCCAGGAACGAGTCCGGTATGACGCCCACCAGCCGCATCGCGGCGAGCAGGGCCTCGCCGAACGGTCCCTGGCGGCGATATGCGCTCAGGTCGTACGGCTGCCAGGTCTCGCCCGCCGCCCCGCCATAGGTGAACTCTTGCTCGAAGGCAGCCAGCAAGCGCACTCCCGCCTCCGCCTCGAGCCGATCGAGCGCACGGCGCAGAGCCTGGCGCGGACACAGCTCCCAGGGCTTGCCCTGCGCGTTCTTGATGTCGCCGAGGAAGAAGTACTCCGCGGTGCCGCCCGCGAACGGGACGAACACCTTGGTGGCCGGATCGGGGATCAGAAACACCTCCCCCACCGTGCCGAAGGGCGTCACGTGAATCGGTCCGAATGCGGAGATGAACAAGTTGGTCGGCGCGAGACCGACGCCGCGCTCGAGCCGCGCGGGCAGGTCGGCGGCGGGGAAGCTCTTGCCGCGAAAGTGCGCGGACAGATCGCTGGTGCCCACGAACACAATCTGTTCCCGTTCCATCCACCCCTCTGCGAATCGCGCGGCGGGCTCGCGCCCCGTGCGAAAAGACTACCATCAATCGGGAATGCGGCGCGAAGAGCCCTCTCAGGCGCGGCCGTGGATGCGCATGACCTGCATGAGCTGCGCGTGGTCGATGGCCTGCAACACCCGCCCCGCAGGCTTGTAGGTCGGCACGGACTCGGCGGCGAGCATGGCATTCAAGATCGATTCCTCGATCGCCTCGACCGTGGGGCCGTAGATCTCGTCCAGCAGCGCATCGTTCAGCCACTCGGTTCGAAACGAGTGCGGCTGCTGTTCGCCGATCGCCGGCAGATAGGTCTCATTCGCCACCGAGAATGCCAGGATGAGATCGCCCGAGTAGTGGCCGCCTCGCGTGCCGGTGCGGCCGATTCCGAGCGCCCCACGCTTGGCCAGGCGGTGAAGCTGTGTGGCGCTCAACGGAGCGTCGGTCGCGATCACCACGATGATCGAGCCTTGCTCGCACGCGCCCCCGGCAGGATCGCCGTCTTCCCGCGGCAGGTGCGCTCCGACCGGCACGCCGAGCACCTTCAGATCCCGCCGCGCGCCGAAGTTCGATTGCACCAGCACACCCACCCTATAACAGTGCTCCCCGATGCTGCAATTGCGCGAGCTCGTTCCGGTCCCGCCTTTGAACTCGTAGGTCGAGTTGCCGGCTCCGCCCCCGACATTGCCTTCCTGCACCGCTCCGCCGCGCGCGCCGCGCAGGGCCTCGAGCGCGTGCCGCTCCTCGATGTGCCGCCCGCAAATGTCATTGACCATGCCATCGTAGGTCTCGGCCACCACCGGCATGGCCCAGGCGTGGTGGGCAAAGTGCTGCGGATACTGCTCGATCATCCAGCCCACGGCGGCGTGGTGGACGATGCCCACGGAGTGCGTGTTGGTGAGGCAGATCGGGCCGAGGAAGTAGCCGGCATCGGCGATCCAGTGCGTGCCGGTCATCTCGCCGTTGCCGTTCAAGTCGAACTGGCCGGCCCACACGGGGGTGGCGGTGCGCGCGTGTCCCCGGGGCAGCACGGCGGTGACGCCCGTGTAGATCTGGCGGTCGCCCGGACCGCAGGCGAGGGATTTGAGCGTCGCAAAGCCGACTTCCACGCCGGGGACGTCGGTGATCGCATTGCAGGGTCCCGGCGTCCCCGGCAACGGCAGCCCGAGATCTCGCGCCCGTCGGCGAGTCATGGACATGAGCATCCCTCCCGAACCCGCAGGCCTCGTCAGCGTCGCTCGCCGGGCTGCCCGTTGAGGACGGCAGCCGCCCGGTCGAGCTGCGCGCTGTAAGCGTCCAGAGCGTCGGCCGTGAAATGCACGTAGGAGCTCGCGTCGGCCCAGCGCTCCTCCTCGATGGACTCGGTGATGCCGGGAAGCGTCTTGGCGCCATAGCCCGTAAAGCGGCCGGGCGCATAGATGAGATTCTTGTACCAGCTGCGCCCCGGCAAACCCGTGGGCGGCGCCAGCAGCTGGTCGATCGGTCGCATCAGACTCGCCAGGCGCATGCGGGCGTCGGGCGTCAGGCGCTCGCCGTTCCGAGCGAGAGCCGCGTCGTAGGCGCTGGCACTGGCGAGCAGCCGAGCGACCGCCGCGTCCATCGCGGCGAGATCGATCGGCGGCACGGGCTCGAGCGCGGTCGGCACACCGCTCGACTTGGTGGGATCGGCGGCGAGCTGAAAGGCATGGGCAGCCCGCATCTTTGCTTGCTGGTCGGCCGCATCGCGTCTGTCCTTCTCGAGCTTCTTGATCTGCTCGAGATAGCGGGACACCGCCGCGGCGAAGTTGCCGGTCTGCTGGATCGGCAGATCCGCATCGGCAGCGGTGAGCACCATGCGCCCGATGGTCTTCGCCAGCAGGGCGGTATACACCAGGCCCGGATCGCCAAAGCGCTCGAAATGCTCGAATGTGTCGTAGCGCGAGTGGTAGACCCCGCCGTTGCTGCCTTCTGCGCCGAACTCGATGTCCAGCGCCGGCACGCCCAGATGCTCGAGAAAGGCCGAGTAGTCCGAGCCGGAGCCGAGCGCCTCGAGCGGAAAATCCTTGCTCGGATCGAGGGCGATTTTCGCGTCCGCCTTCGCCTCATCCGTCGCCCCTCGCTTCGCGCCATCGACTTCCATCTTCGCGCGCAGGCGTTGCGCGATCGATACGCCCGTTTCGGGGTCGGCCACGCGGCCGGCGATGAGATTCACGAAATGCTCGAGGTCATGACTGCCGCCGGCGCGCAGAAAGCCGCGGCCGTTGGTGTCCGAATTGATGTAGAGAACGGCGTCGCGCTTCAGCTCCGCCGCATGCGTCTCCACCCACTCGGTGGAACCCAGGAGCCCCGGCTCCTCGGCGTCCCAGCTCAGGTAGACGATGGTTCTCTTCGGCCGCCACCCCGTGCTGGCAAGCCGTCCGATGGCCTTGGCTTCCTCGAGCAAGGACACCTGGCCCGACAGTGGATCGGCCGCGCCGAACACCCACCCGTCGTGGTGATTGCCGCGCATCACCCATTGATCAGGCCACTGCGAGCCCCTGATCTGCGCCACGACGTCGTAGATGGTCTTGAGGCTCCAGTCGGATTTGACCGCCAGATGCACGGGCACCGCGCTGGGACCGACCCGATAGGTGATCGGCAATGCGCCGCGCCATTCCTTCGGCACGACCTGCCCACCCATCGTCGCGAGCAGCACCTGCGCGTCGGCATAAGAGATCGGCAGCGCCGGAATCTTGAGAATGACCGGAGAGTCCGAGATCTTCAGCCGAGCGGCGCCGGCCGTCGCGCCGATACCTGGCGTCAAGGGATCGCCGGCGAACAGCGTCATATCGAGCACCGAGCCGCGCTGGATGCCTTGCGGGGGTCGCGCCGGACCGTCCGGATAGGTGCTCTCGACGGCATAGCCGTCGTCGGCCGGGTCCGAGTAGATCAGGCAGCCGATCGCCCCGTGCTCCTGTGCGAGCTTCGGTTTCAATCCGCGCCAGCCCGAGCCGTAGCGCGCGATGACGATCTTCCCCTGCACGCTCACGCCCAGGCGCTGCAGGGCTTTGTAGTCGTCCTGCATGCCGTAATTCACGTACAGCAGCGGCGCCGTGACGTCCCCGTCACCCTGAAAAGCGAGATAAGCGGGCAGCGCCGGATCCTTGGCCGTGGCGCTGGAGTCCCCGGCGATCGGCCGCTCCTGCAAGGTGGCGCTATAGGGGTGGGTGCCGAGCAGCTCGACCGTCTCGCTGATCGGCGTCGGATAGAGCACCTCGAACGTCTCGATATGCGCGTCCCAGCCAAAGGACTTGAACTGCGCGAGCTCCCATTCGGCGTTGGCCTTGTCGTGCGGCGAGCCGACGTGATTGGGCTCGGAGGACATGCGCTGCAGCCAGCCGCGCATCTCGTCGCTGTCGATCGCGGCGTCGAGCTTCCCCTCCAGCACCGCTTGCGACGGCGGCTTCGATACCGGCGCCGCCTCGCTCGGGCGTGCGCAGGACAGCATCTCCGTGCCTGCGAGCAGGACGATCACCGTGGCGAGTGTAGGGTACATCGAGGGACCTCGGAGGATGGGCATCGGCACGCATCCTAACGAGTCGCGCCGGTGAATGCATCCCTCAGCCGCTGCGGATCCGAAACCGCACGGGCAGCGTTCTCAGGCCGCGCAGAATGACCATGCTCGCGCTCAGGTCGAGCTGCTCCGGCGGCACCGCGAGCTGCAACGAATCGAGGCAGCTCACGATCTGCTTCACTGCGCACTTCATCTCCTGGCGCGCCAGCATGGCGCCGAGACAGAAGTGAACTCCGGTGCCGAAGGCCAGATGCTGGTTGGTGTTCGAGCGGTCCATGTCGAACCTGTCGGGCTCCGTGAAGCGCTGCGAATCGCGATTGCCCGAGGCCCAGCAGAGAAAAACGAAGGCCCCTGCGGGAATGGTCTTGCCGCCGAGGACGGTCTCCTTGCGCGCGATCCGCGGCAGCGCCGGCACCGGCGCATAGAAGCGCAATACCTCCTCGTTGAAGCGCCGGATGTCCTTGTCCTGCTCCCGGGAGTCCCGCAAGCGCCTCATCAGCTCCGGCCGGGTCGCGAGCGCATGCAGCGCAAAGGAGATGCCGTTGCGGGTCGTGTCCACCCCTCCTGCAATCGCCACCGTCGCGATGGCCATCAGCTCCCGGTCGGTCAGCTGCGGCGTGGAGGAGTCCTCGATGCGCGCATGAACGAGCAATGAGATGAGATCGGTGCCGGGCTCGAGGCGGCGCTCCTCGATGGCCCGGCGCACGAAGCGGTGCAGCCGCATGAGGTGGTGCGCGCGCTGGTAGGCCTCCTCCCGGCTCGCGCCCGCGCCGACTTGCGCCACCATCGCGTCCGCTCCGCGGCTGATCTCATCGACATGGTCCATCGGCAAGCCGAGGGCATCGCAGATGACCAGGATCGGTATCGGCATCGCGTATTCCCGGACCAGGTCCGCCTCTGCTCGCGCGAGGAATGCCGCCGCCGCATCCTTGCAGATCGCCGCAACGCGCGCTTCCATGGCCGCAACGGCCGGCCCGGTGAAGGCATGCGCCACCAGCTTGCGCCGGCGCGTGTGCAGATCGCCGTCGAGCTTGAAGCTGTCCGAGGGGTCCAGGGCCATGAACCCTTCGCGTTGCATGTACTCGTCGACCTCGCCCTGGAAGGGCGAGCGAATCGAGGGGGAAACGCGCATCTCGTCCGAATAGGTCTCGGTATCGCGGGCCACCGCCAGGATGTCCTCGTGGCGCGTGACCAGCCAGGTGCGGATGCCCGGATCGAAGTGCACGGGATCTTCCGCGCGCAGGCGCTGGTAGTAGGGATAAGGGTTCTGCATGACCTTAGGATCGGCGAGAGTGTAGCTGCTCAGCGGTTGCATGCTCGAACCGTCCTGTCGCGGGTGGCGGGAACCCTCTCGACCATAGCATAGCGCCGCTGGCTTCCGGCGCGGGCGCCCGGGGCACTACACGCCGCGTCAAGATTGAGTTGCGCCGGCAGATAAGGTTTCGCGGCGCGCAGGCCGGCTGCGCCGGCGCGAGCTTTCAGCTGACGATCACACCCTGCGCGTTCTCCGCCCAGAACTGCACCGCGCGGCCATCCGGGTGGCGGCTGCTGTGCTTGCCGTCGGCCTCGCGGGTGGTGACGAAGCCGCGGCCCTGCTGCAGGTGAAGCAGATCCTTGATCGCCGCCAATGCGCCTTCCAGGGACGGATATTTGCGCGGCTCGCTGCGCTCTATGTTGGTTCTCAGGTAGTGATAGTCGATTTTCCGGGTTGCCATGCCGCGCGTCCTCCATTGGCCGTTCAAGCGCTGCGAACGATGCCAGAATCCTCGTGGTGATATCCATCGATCCGTCCGCGTTGAACGGTCGTATTGGCGATAACAGGATCACGCTTTGCCGAAATGCGGGCACTCCCGGCGAGGCGCTCGCGGTGACACTATTTGTCACTCCCGGGGCGCATCGCGTCAGGTGCCGTTGCGCCAGTCTGCCGCCGGCGACAACGATGGCGCGGCCGGTTTACAGAATTGAGCGCGCGCGCGGTACCGGGAGATGGATCACGCAGCGCGCGCAACGCGCTGCCTCACCATGGGGGCGCGAGAGGGGCGATCACGAGGTGCATAGAGGTGTCTGCATGGAATCGGTGAATGAGCTTCTGAAGTTGTTCATGCGCCAAGCGCAACTCGAACGCGCCATGAAGCAGCCCGGCGGGGCGCGTGTCATCGAGGAGCGCGAGCTCGACAGGGTGAAGGAACGCCTCGCGGCGTATCCCGATGAGATCAAGCAGCTTGCGCGAGGGGCAAAGCGATGAGCGAATCTGCAGCGCATGTTCCGGTGACCTGCCCGTGCTATCCTTGAGCTTCTTAGCGCGAGGGGACCCCACTCATGACGACGATCAAAGTGCTGCAGAACGGGCCGCTGCTCATCGACGGGGCGGACGCCGCCGTCGTTGACTGGAACGGCGCCGCCTACTCGGTGGCCAAGCGCCCCTTCTACCTGTGCCGTTGCGGCGGCTCGACCACCAAGCCATTCTGCGACGGTACGCACTCGAAAACCGGCTTCAAGGCCGCCGAGGCGGCCGTGCCCGGCAGCCAGGACAAAGCGGCCAGATGAGCCTCTGCGACCCGTCTCGAACGTGAGGCGGGGTGCTGCGTGCGCCGGTCCCGGGAGATCCTGGCGCGCTGGACCTCGATGCGTGTCACCGAGGCGAGGAGAGCCGGGTGTCCCGGCCGATCGACGGCTTCTTCGACGCGTTGGCCTCATCCTTGGGTGATCAGGCGGCCGGGATCGTGCTGTCGGGAACCGGCAGCGACGGGGTACTGGGCCTGAAGGCCATCAAGGCCGCCGGCGGACGGACCTTGGCGCGGGGGACCCACGGCGGCGCGCCGAGCGCTTGAGGATCTTCTGCGGCGGCCTCAGTGCGCCGGCTCGGCGCTGATGACGCTCACCAGCCGGAAGCGCAGCTCCATGCCGCATGCCGCGCTTCGGTCCTTCTCGCGCAAGCGCGTTCCCTGGCAGGAAATTCGACCGGCGACGCACGCATCCGCCTCGCTCGCCATGGCGTCCGCCCGCAGCAGCTCGCGCGAGGCGTCGGTCAGGTCGAATTCTCCGTCGCAATCGGCACAGGGGCACGCGAAGCGGAAAAACGCGCGCGCCGCGGGGTAGAGCGAATGCCGCTGCGGCGAGGGCACCGGCCCCTCGTGATCGTCGAAACTCAGCTCGACGTGCACCGCGCCGACATTCGGGAACGCTTCGCGAACCGTCAGCGCCTGGGCGCGCTCCGCCTGCCGGTGGTGGCGCCGCTGCTCGCTGGCGCTGGCCGCCTTGCGGGACGGCACTTTCACATTGCCGACTTGTCGGGCCGAATCGTGCGCTGTCTTTGCTCGGCGCGCACGACCTCGAGACTCAGACCGGTGTTGTCGGCAATCACCTTGAGGATCTTGTGAGCGGGGTCGCGCGGCAACGCCACTTGATGCACGCGTTCCCAGATGCGGATGCGCACCGTGGGCGTGTTGTCGACCGAGTTCTGCTCGATCAGCTCTTGCTGGCGCTGTCGCTGCACCTCGGCATGACGCAATGCAATGCGGGCGCGATAGTCCAGATTGCTTTCGCCCGCGACGGGCGACAATCCCTGCGCGTCGGCGCTCGCATCAATCGGTCTGAATGACTTCATGGTCTTCCCCGGTCAAAGGCAAAAAGTTGCGCGATGCCGCGCATTGCAAAAAGGTCTCGCAGCTGACTTGACCACCAGGGTGAGCCACCGCAAGCGCCGCGGGGGCGGGGCTTCGATTGGTCGCAGTCGTGGGGGTGTCGAGATCCGGGGTCGATTGTAACAGACCGGCCGCCAGCCGCGGGCCGGCTGCTTATTTGGCCGCCTCGCTCGCGCCCTCGGCCGGTTGCGTCGGGCTCGGCTCGCTCGCTGCGGCCGCGCTCTCGGGCGCGCCGGGCACACGCGCCTGACGGCGTTGCAGCTTGTCGAGCTGGCGCGCCTTGCGGGCGTCTTCCTTCTGCTTCTTTTTCTGGCGGTAATTCTGTTTCAAGTCCCCTCCCGGCAGACCGGTAATCAAGCTTACGGCGCCCATGATGCGCCCATCGGACTGGCTTTGCTGTGCTTCTTCGGATCCCGCGAGTCAGGCGGCCGCCGACGCACGCGGGCGGTGCTTTCTGACCGCCACCCTGGGGCTGGCCCACGGGACGCACCCGGACCGATAGCGTATACAATTCCCGTGCCGGGCCAGAATCCGCTAGCAACCACACAATAAGAGGTGTCGACCATGAAGGTGTTGCAGATCATCGGCGTGCTGCTGATCGCCGCCGGCTTGTACGTGCTCGTCAGGGGCGCGAGCTATCCCTCCGACAAGAGCCTGTTCAAGGTCGGCAACGTCGAGGCCAAGGTCGAGGAGCACCATGACATTCCGCCGTGGGTGGGTGGCGTCGGCGTCGCGGCCGGCGTGGTTCTGGTGGTGGTCGGCATCGGCAAGCGTTCGGCGTAGCCGGGCGCCCCGCCCTCATGGCGCGAAGAACGTCTCTCCCGCCGCGACCTGCACGGGGAGTCGATTCTCGGGCGGCGGTATCGGGCACATGACGTAGGCATTGAGCGAGCAGTACGGATTGAACGCCTTGTTGAAATCCAGCACGGTCACTCCGTGCTCGGGTTTTGGGGCATAGACGAAACGCCCGCCCCCGTAGCTTCGCTTGCCGTTGGTTGCGTCCTGGAACATCACGAACAATTCGTCCTCGTCGGTAAAGGTCTTGAGGCGATAGGTCTTTCCCGCCAGCCGGAACACGATGTCGCCCGTGGATCGCATGCTCTCCCGGGAGTCCACGTGGGTGAGCGGCACGTGAACCGTACGGGGCCGCCGGTAGGGCACGAACCTCGCGGGGACATGATAGGTCGGGACGATGGGAAACCAGGTCGTGCCCTTGAATTTCCCGATCGCCGGATTCTTGGCATCGCTCACCAGTGCGTAGTAGTCATCGCCCACCGCGCGCACCGCGATGCTCAGATCGCCGATGCAGAGCCGATCGCTGCCGTGCTCGGTATGAAGCTCGACGGAACCGCTCACGGCCTTGCCGCCGATCGTCGTCTCGACGCCCTTCGCGGGCTCGAATCGAAACACGCGGCCGCGCCGGCTCAGCACCCCGATCCGCGCGGGTGCCTTGGAGGGGAGTACCACGGCGCTGCCCGGGTCGCTGCCGAGCGTCCAGCTGCCCTGATCGATTTTGCTGCGACCGACCAGCGCGAGCCAACCGCCGGTACGCACGTCGGCATCGAAATTCTCGCGCCACTTCTCGATCTCGGTCACGTAGCCGCCGACCTCGGCGAGCGCCGCGCTCGCGAGCATGAGGTAGATGACCGCGAATCGCGCCGCAAGCCGCATGGTCCCATTTCCCTCGCTCGCTGTCGCCGAGCGTGCCTGCCTGAAGCATCGCACAATCGATGGCCCCCTGGCCATGGCGCACGGCGGTGCTCGCCCCGCGCATGACCCCCGCTTTGGGATCCATTGATATGTGCAATACTGCCCCCACTCATTGGGCTCCCACATGGCCAGCAACAGGGGATGCACGACGATGGCAAAGAACGTGAGCGCAAAGAAGAACCCGGACCGACTGGATGAGTTGCGACGGCGCCGCGCGGCGCCTCTGGTGACGCCCACCGATCTGGGCGCGGAGGCGTCGAAGGACATTGCCGCGGGCATGAATGGCATTCTCGCGGACGTGTTCGCGCTGTATCTGAAGACCAAGAACTTTCATTGGCACATGAGCGGCCCGCATTTTCGCGACTACCATCTGCTGCTCGATGAGCAGGCCGATCAGATCTACGCCATGACCGACCCCATCGCCGAGCGCGTGCGCAAGACGGGGGGCTCGACCCTGCGCTCGATCGGGCACATTGCGCGTACGCAGCGCATCAAGGACAACGACGCCGAGTACGTCGATCCCCTCGACATGCTCGCCGAGCTGCGCGAGGACAACATGGGGCTCGCGGCCCGGCTGCGCGAAGTGCACGACGTGGTCGACGAGGTGCGCGACATCGCCACGGCGAGTCTCATCGAGAACTGGATCGACGAGACCGAGCGGCGCACCTGGTTCCTGTACGAGGCCAGCCGGCGCGGGGACGGCGCGGGTCACTGATGCGGCTGCGCCCGCCGCCGCGGTGAGTCAGAAGCGGTAGGACACCTGGCCGCGGATGACTTGCGGATCGCCGGGCCGTCCGGCGATCCCGACGCCGTAGCTCACCGTGCCCGTGATGTAGTCCCGATTGGTCAGGTTCGAGCCGAGAATCTCCACCAGCCAGCGCTCATCGGGGCTGTTCCAGCCGAGCCTCGCGCTCAGCAGGCCGTAGCTCGCCTGCTGCTCGGGGTAGTCCGTGACGTCGCCGACCCCTTGATTGGCGGGCGTGAAATACATGCGCGACTGCCAGTGATAGTCGACGCCGAAGAACACCGACCCGCGGTTCGCCAGCTGGACGGTGTACGTGCCTCCGAAGACGGAGGTGAAGTCGGGCGCATGGTTGAGCGCCTTGCCGGTCGCGTCGAATGTTCCGAATGCCGTCACGTACGCGCCGGGATAGCTCGTGTAGCGCGCGTGCAGCCAGGCGAGGTTCGCGTACAGCGTGAGCTCGGGGATCGGCTTGACCGCGAGATCGGACTCCACGCCCTCGATGCGTGCGGCGGCGGCGTTCTCGGTGACCGCGTTGGCGGGCGGAACGAAGACCTCCACCTGCAGATTCGAGTAGTGGTAGAGGAACGCGTCGAGATTGAGCCGCACGCGCCGGTCGAGCCAATCCGACTTGGCTCCGAGCTCGTACGACCACAGATACTCGGGCTGGAAGCCGCGCACCGCATCGACCGCATCGGGCGCGCCGTAATCGAAACCGCCGCTCTTGAAGCCGCGCGTCGCCGATGCGTAGACGAGCACGTCCTGTTGCGGACGGTAGTTGATGCCGAACTTCGGCGTGAGCGCATCGTAGTTGCGCGAGGTGGAGATGTCGAAGGCGGCGGGGAAATACGGCGGCCCAATTACCGGCGCGGCGGCCGCCACGGTGGGATCGAAGGAGTCCGAGGCGGTCCACTCGCTCAGCACCGAATAATGCTTGGTCTCGTAGGTGTACCGCAGGCCCGCGACCGCCGATATTTGCGGCGTGAAGTGATACTCGATCTGCCCGAACGCGGCCTCCGATTCATCGCGCAGGTGTCCGCGCACGACGTTCGACACCCCGTAGGCGGGCACGGCCAGGGTGAGCGGCTCGGCATCGTCCTCGTGGAAATAGTAGAGCCCGAAGACGTAGGTGAGGGCGTCGACCTTGCCGTTGAAGTCGAGCTCCTCGCTCAGCTGCTGCTCGTCGATCGGCGAGATCAGCGTGCGCAGCACGTCGAGACTGCTCGCATCGGCGTCGAGGTACATGGTGCCGCTGAGATGTCGATAGGCCGTGAGCGAGCGGATGTTGAAGTTCTCGAAGGGCTGCGATTTCAGGTCGGCCGCGAAACCGTAGGTTCTGAGCGTGGTCAGGTCCGGATCGTTGAGCGAGACCTTGTGAAAGTTCGCGAGCACCGAATCGTCGAGCGGCACGCCGTCCGGCTGGATCAGCTTCGGGTCGCCGCCTAAGGAATCGTTCGAGTACTCGTAGTCGGCGCGCAGCGTCAGCGTGGTCGCCGCGCCGAACGGAAAGAGCAGCTGGCTGCGAAAGCCGAAATGGTCCTCATCCTCGACGCCTCCGCCGGTGGACACGTTGTCGAGATAGGGGCTGTGCGTCTCGCGCATGAACGAGAAGCTGCCGAGAATGCCGTTGTCGGTGATCGGGCCGCTGAGATAGCCTTGCGCGCCGAACTCATCGTAGTTCCCGCTCGACAGCAGCAGCTCGCCGGTCGGGGTGCTCGAGGGCGCCCGCGAGGTGACGTTCAACGTGCCCCCCACGGAGTTGCGGCCGTAGAGCGTGCCCTGCGGGCCTTTCAGGACCTCCACCTGATCGACGTCGATGAAATCCATCATGTAGGTGAGCGGGCGGGCGAGGTAGACGCCGTCGAGCTGCACGGTCGAGCTCGGATCCGCGCCGATGAACACCGTGTTGGAGCCGACTCCGCGGATGAAGATCTGCGAATAGCCGGTGAGATCGGATATCTGCACGCCCGGCACGTAGGAGGCCACGCCGTTGATGTTCTGTATCGCGCGCGCCGTGAGCTGCTCGGAGTTGAATGCCTCGATGGCGATCGGCGTGTCCTGAAGATTCGTCGCGCCGGTCTTGGTTGCGGTGACCACGATCTCCTCGAGCCCCGCGCTCTGTTCGTTGCCGGCGGGCGCGGCCGGATCGGCCTGCGCGCTGAGGGCGGTGAGCGCGCTGAGCGCGCTGAGCGTGCCGGCGGCGAGCAGAGCGCGGCCTGCGATGATGAACGAGCGATTCGATTTCATTTTGCGATATCCCCCAAGCCGCCTTGCCGCGCGCCGGGTCATACCGGGCATGCGTGCGGCGGCCTTTTTTCACGACTTATGGTTGTTCACTGATCCCGTCGAATGCCTTGCCCTCGTCCATGGACGCGCCCGAGAAACTCGACCAGCACTTGCGCCAGGGCTTCGCCGCGCTCTTCCTGAAGGAAATGGCCGGCGCCCGCGATCTCGGTGTGTGCTTGCCCGCGCGCTCCCGGTACGCGCGCGCGAAACACCGCCTCCCAGGCCTTGGTGAACGGATCGCCGTCGCTGAACGCCGTGAGAAACGGCCGCTCGAATCGTTCCAGCACGCGCCATGCGCGGCGATTCTCCGCGATTCCCGGCATGTCGGGCCGTACCGGAATGAGCGCCGGGAACTCGAGCACTCCCGCCTTGTAGCTCGCATCGGGAAACGGGGCGTCGTAGGCGCGCGCGGCTTCGGGCGCCACGCCGAACACGTGGGCGCTCACGTTCAGGTCGCCGAGCGCGCGGGTGCTCGCGCTCCAGGCGCGGATCGCCTCGCCCGGCCAGTCGGCTATCCCCGAAGGCGGCGGCTCGAACGTCGGCAGCAGCGTATTGGCGACGACCACGCCGGCGAAGCGGGCGGGCAGCTCGCTCAATATCCGCAGCCCGATCGGGCCGCCCCAGTCCTGGGCGAGCAGCGTGATTCGCTCAAGTCCGAGCGCCTCGATCAAGGCGCGCGTCCAGGCCACGTGGCGCGCGTAGGTATAGTGCGTGCGGTCGGCCGGCTTGTCGGAGCGTCCGAAGCCGATGTAGTCGGGCACGACGGCGCGAAATCCGGCGGCGGCGACCGGTGCGATGAGCTTGCGGTACAGGAACGACCAGGTCGGCATGCCGTGCAGCATGAGAACCGCGGGCGCGTCCGCCGGCCCCTCGTCGATGAACGCCATGCGCAGCGTCCCGAAGCGCTCGTCGGGCACGTCGATGTAGCGAGGGGTGTGCGGAAACTGCGGCAATCCCGCGAATCGCGATTCGGGCGTGCGCAGCACTTCGGAATTGGAGACCGCGGTTTTCACGGGTGCCTGCGCGCCGCTCAGACCCGCAGCTCGGACTGGGAGTGCAGCATGTACTCGCTCGTGGGCAGCACGTCGATGCGGTCGAAGTCGATGAAGCGCGTGCAGCTCTCCATCATCGAGGTCACGTGCCGGTGAAACTTGGCCTCATCGTCCACGGCGTCGTAGAAGGCGCGCAGGTCGCGCATGGCGGCGAGCGGAAAGCATTCCTCGACGATGCCGCGAAGCGGCGGCAGCCCGGTCTCCAGCGGCATGACCACGACGTTCTGGACGTAGCGGAAATTGGCCTGGGTCTCGATGCCGACGGGCGTGTGCTGCGTGAACCAGATCCGGCGCCACTCGTCGAATCCGAGGCGCGGCGGCACCTGCAGCAAGGTCACCTGGCTGAACCCCGAGGTACGCTCGTCCTCGCGCCCGGGGTGCTCGAGGTTCGGAAGAATGGTGGACTCGGCCACCACGTATCCCGCGAGGCGCGCGAAGTGCGGCGCGAGCAGCCGCTCGAGCGGCGCGCGCCGGTAGGCGCTCGAGAGCCAGAAGCTCACGATCCCGTCGGGCTTGGGACGCAGGCTCTGCAGCTTGAAGTTCTCGATGGCGCCGGATGCGTCGGTGAAGTCGTTGATGTTGATCTGCAGCCGCTCGGCGCCCGCGGCCAGCAGCTGCCCCTTGACCTGCGCGATGAAGCGCCGCCGCAGCGCCTCTGCGGACTCCTCGTTGCGCCAGTACACGTACAGCAGCTTCTCCACGAGATTTCTCTTGTAGCCAATCCCTCGTAGCCGGCCGGCGCCGCGCGCCATCTCCTACAGCGCGGCGACGCTGCGCAGGATGACGCGCACCAGCCGGCTCTGCCGATCGATTCCGGTCTTTGCGAAGATGGCGCGCAGGTGCGCGCGCGCCGTGCTCATGGTGATGCCGATGTCGCGCGCGGATTCCTGCAGCGAGCGCCCATTCGCCAGGCACAGCGCCAGCCGCGTCTCCTTGTTGGTGAGCCCGAGCAGCTTCTGGATGCCGGCCGCAGTCGATTCCGTGATGCCCCGCTCCGTGCTCAAGAACACCGCCACGGCCCCGAGCATCGCGCTGTCGCCGGCCGAGGCATTGCCATGGGCCGGCTTGACGATCACGGCGATCGGCTCCTTGTCGGCGCTTCGATGCACGCGCACCACTTCCACGATGCCGGGCTGCCCGCTCCTCTGGCCGGCGAGGGCGCGCCGGAACGCCGCGCGGAACAGCTCCGCATCCTCGCGATGCGAGAGCGCCAGATGGTCGCCGTCGAGGGTGATGCCGTCCTGCTGCGCGAGCACCTCGCGTGCGGCGTCGTTGCCGTGGATGATGCGGCCTTGATGGTCGAGGATCAGCGTCGCGAGGGTGAGATGATCCATCGCCTGCGCGTACACCGAGCGCTCCGTGCGCATGAGCTCGAACTCGGCATGCGCATCGACCGCCGCCTGCAGGTGGGGCACCAGCAGCTCGCACAGCGCGCGGTCGGACGGCCCGAACGGACCGGCATGCCGCGGCCGGCATGCGCGGAAGCGCACGTGGTAGTGCGCGCCGGCGCGCAGGTCGACGCCCAGGTGATGAATGGCATCGTGCGGGACCAGGTAGTCGCGATAGAACTCGCTGCGCTCGAGCACATCCATCGACACCACTTGATCGAGCGTGACCACCCGGCCGAGCGGCAGCTGCACGAAGGGGTCGAGCGCGAAGTAGCGATGCGCATAGGCGGCGAATCCCTCCGCGCTCACGCCCCACAGGCGCACCAGGCCCGCTTCGCCGTCCGCAACCGGCCGCAGCACCAGCCCCGTGACGCTCGCCTGCAGATCCTGTGCGAGCAGCTCGAGAAACTTGTCCCACTGCGCGGGCTTGGTGATGCTGCGCTCGAGGTGCAGGAGCAGCTCGCTCAGGCGCTTGGCGTCGAGCGATGACCCCGGCGGCGTCTCGCGCAGGACGCGGGTGCGCAGCGCAGTGGCCGCTCTCACGGGGCGCGCTCCGCCGCGCGCGCAGCGGATGCCGCGCGCGCCATGTTGATGGCGAGGTCCTCGATCATGTCCTCCTGGCCGCCCACCGCCTTCTGGCGCCCGAGCTCCACCAGGATGTCGGCGGAGGAGACTCCGTATTTGGCGCCCGCACGCTTGGCGAACAGCAGGAACGAGGAGTAGACCCCGGCGTAGCCCAGAATGAGCGAGTCGCGATCCACTCGAATCGGGTGATCCATCATCGGAACCACCAGATCCTCGGCGACGTCCATGAGCTTGAAGACGTCGACGCCCGTTTCGATTCCCATGCGGTGACAGACGGCGTTGAAGACCTCGAGCGGCGTGTTGCCGGCGCCGGCGCCCAATCCCGCCGCCGAGCCGTCGATGCGGCTCGCTCCGGCCTCGACCGCCGCGAGGGAGTTCGCGATGCCCATGGCCATGTTGTGATGGCCGTGGAAGCCCACCTCGGTCTCGGGTCCGAGCGCCGCCCGCAGCGCCGCCACGCGGCTGCTCACATCGTCCGGCAGCAGATAGCCGGCGGAGTCCGTGACGTATACGCAGTTCGCGCCGTAGCTCTCCATGAGCTTCGCCTGCACGGCGAGCGCGTCCGGATCGTTGAGGTGCGCCATCATGAGGAAGCCCACCGTGTCGAGGCCGAGCTTGCGCGACAGCGCCATGTGTTGCTCGGAGACGTCCGCCTCCGTGCAGTGCGTCGCGATGCGCACCGCGGCGACGCCACAGTCGTGGGCGAGGCGCAGATCATCGACGGTGCCGATGCCCGGCAGGAGCAAGGCCGACACCTTGGCGCGCTTCATGCGCGGCACCACCGCACGCAGATATTCCTCGTCGCTGTGGCTCGGGAATCCGTAGTTCACCGACGCGCCGCCGAGTCCATCGCCATGCGTGACCTCGAGCATCGGCACGCCCGCCTCGTCGAGGCCGCTCGCCACCCGGATCATCTGCTCGATCGAGATCTGATGGCGCTTCGGATGCATCCCGTCGCGCAGGCAGTTATCGTGCAGGATGATCTTGCGCCCCTTCAGGCGCGCCGCTTGTCCGCCCGCATTCGCGGTCGCTGCGGCGTTGACGCTTGCCACGCCGTTGACGCTTGCCACGCCGTTTGCGCTTGCCACGCCGTTTGCGCTCATGCCACCGCCTCCGCCGCCGGGACGAACCGGCCGCTGCTGATCTCCTCGGCAACCATCTCGGCCGCGCGCAGACCCGCGGCCGTCATGATGTCGAGATTGCCCGCGTACTTCGGCAGGTAGTCGCCCAGTCCCGCCACCTCGAGATAGATCGACACGCGCCTGCCGTCGAATACCGGCCCGTTCTTGAGCGTGTAGCCCGGAACGTATTTGCGCACCTCGCCGATCATCGCCTGGATGGACTCGCTGATCCGCGCCTGGTCCGGTTCATCGCGCGTCAGGCAATGCACGGTGTCGCGCATGATGAGCGGGGGCTCCGCGGGATTGAGCACGATGATGGCCTTGCCGCGCGCGGCGCCGCCGACCTTCTCGATGCCGCTGGCGGTGGTGCGCGTGAATTCATCGATGTTCTTGCGCGTGCCGGGGCCCGCCGAGCGCGACGCGACCGTGGCCACGATCTCGGCATACTCGACCGGCTGAACGCGCGAGACGGCGGCCACCATGGGGATGGTCGCTTGGCCGCCGCAGGAGACCATGTTGACGTTCATCTCGCGCTTGCCGACGTGCGCGGCCAGATTCACCGGCGGGACGCAATACGGTCCGATCGCCGCCGGGGTCAGATCGATCATCACGACCCCCTGCGCCTGGAGCTTGCGGGCATTTTCCCGGTGTACGTAGGCGCTCGTGGCGTCGAAGGCGATCTCGATGCGATCGGACTTCACGTGCGGCAGCAAACCGTCCACTCCTGCCGCCGTGGTCTTGAGGCCCCGCTCGCGCGCTCGCGCGAGCCCGTCCGATTCGGGGTCGATCCCGACCATCCATAGCGGATTGATGGAGCGGCTGCGCAGCGCCTTGTACATGAGATCGGTGCCGATGTTGCCGGAGCCGATGAGCGCCGCGTTGATGCGAGACATGGCCTCTCCGAAGAATCTAAAAGAACCGCTGCAGCAGGGGCCCGCCCCGCAGCGGCGGCCATTGCGCCGACTCGGTCGAGGTCACCCGAGATCGGTCGCGCATGCTCGTGTTCGAATGACCGACTCGGAGGGCGGGGAGACCGTTCCAGCCAACTGCGGGACGCGTAACAATAATTCAGTCCACAACCGCAGTTCCATAGCAATGGACTATAGACTTGAAGAATTCGTAGCGCAAGCGCCTTATTGTTGCGAACCTGAGCCTGCCCGCAGCGCCGTGGACATGGCCTCCGGCGAGGTCTCGTGACCCATCGCCGCAAGCGTCCGCCAGCGTGACAGGCCCTCGGGAGCCGGGCGCTCGGCGGGGCGGTGCCCCGGCAGCATCCAGAACCAGAGGATGGCATCGAACGGAATCCTGGGGCCGGGCCAGGGGGTCAGCACATCCAGGGTGACCCGCTCGCAAGCCGGCCCGCTGCCGGCCGCAACTTGCCGTCCCCAGTCGGCCGCGCGCGTGGCGCACGCCTGCGCGCCGGTCCCGGCATCGCGGCAGATGAGCCAGGCCTGCTTGGCGCGGGGCGAGAGCTCGACCCCGCGCGGGCTGCCGGCGAGCAGCTCCTCGGTCGAGGCTCCCATGCGAATCTGCTCCCGGTCCATGAAGCGGCGCTCGTCGGCGCGGAAGATCTCCCCGATCTCGGTCTGCATGAGGCTCGCGAGCTTGACGATGTCCTCGTTCCAGAACTCCGAGATGGCGTCGAAGCCGATGTTCTCCTCATCCAGGAGATGGTTTCTGACGTACTTGGCGAAGGCGAAGTACCCGATCGCGAGCGGCGCGTGGCGGGACTCGTAATAGTCGCGGAATTGCCCTCGAGTCAGATCGATGCGCCGCGGCAACAAGGCGATGCTCTTCATCATGCGGGTCACTCCTTCAGGCCGATGCGGGCGATCAGGGCGTCGGCCGCCGTGTAGGGATCGATGCGCCGCCCGCGTACCTCGGCCACGAGTGCCGCCGTGTCGCGGTGCTGCATGGCCAGGGCGAGGAGCTTCGCCGCCGCCGTCTCGCGCAGGGCGGCCATGAACTGATGGTACTCGCGCCGGCTCGAATCGAACTCGCCGTGCCGGCGCAGGTGCTCGGCATGGGCATCGAGCGCATCGGCCAAGGCGCCCACGCCTTGCTCGCGCGAGGCGACCGTCGAGAGGAGGGGGGCGTGCCAGCCGCTCGCCGGTCGCGACTGTGCGCGAAGATGCAGCATGAGCTCGAGCTGGCGCGCGGCTTGCGGCGCGCCTTCGCGGTCCGCCTTGTTGAGCACGAACACCTCGCCGGCCTCGAGCAAGCCCGCCTTCACGGCTTGCACCTCATCGCCCAGTCCGGGCACCATGACGATCACCGTCGTATGCGCCAGCGAGACGACATCGATCTCGTCCTGGCCGACACCGACCGTTTCGATCAGCACGACCTCGTACCCCATTGCATCGAGCACCAGGCAGGCGTCGTAGGTGGCGCGCGACAGGCCGCCCGCCTGTCCGCGGGTCGCCATGGAGCGCACGAAAACTCCCTCGTCGAGGGCGTGCCGCTGCATCCGCACGCGGTCGCCGAGGATGGCGCCGCCGCTGAACGGGCTGCTGGGGTCGACGGCGATCACCCCGACGCGCCGGCCGCGGCGGCGCTGCTCGCCGATCAGCGCGGCAACCAAGGTCGACTTGCCGGCTCCCGGGGGTCCGGTGATGCCGACGAGGTGCGCGCGGCCGGTCGCTGAGAAGATCTCGCGCAACACCGCGCGCCCGCGCGCATCACCATCGTCGAGCCAGCGGATCGCGCGCGCGCCCGCGGCAATGCGGCCGGCAAGCAGATCTCGAACGACGTCCATGCCGTCATCGCTCGGCGGCCGCGATGCCCGCGGCCGCGTTCCCCGGCTGGCGATGAGCCCACCAGCCGCTGAGATATTCGACGATGGCCCGGGTGTCCGTACCCATCGTGAAGATCTTCGCGACCCCGGCCTGCTCGAGCAGCGGGCGGTCTTCCTCGGGGATCACGCCGCCCGCGATCAGCAGCTTCTCCTCTGCGCCCTGGGAGCGCAGCAGCTCGGCGAGGCGCGGAAGACTGCGCGTGTGGCCGGCGCAGAGCGTGCTGATGCCCACCACATCGACGTCCTCCTGGATGGCCGAGCGCGCGACCATCTCGGGGGTTTGCTTCAGGCCCGCGAAGATGACCTCCATGCCCGCTTCGCGCAGCGCGTGCGCGACCACCGTCACGCCGACCGTGTGGGTGTCCAGGCCGAGCTTGGCGAGCAGGATTCGCAAGGGTCGTGCGCCGGGGTTCGCGCCGGATCTTGCCTGCATGCCTCAGACTCCCGCGAGCTGCGAGTCGGGCGTGTAGACGCCGAAGACATCGCGCATGGCGGCGCAGATCTCGCCGTGAGTGGCGTAGGCTCTCACGGCCTCCAGGCAGGGCGGAACGAGGTTCGCTCCGTCGCGGGCGGCGCGCCGCACGGCCTCCAGACACCCGGCCACGCGTGCGGCATCACGGTGCGCCCGCAGCGCGCGCACGCGGGCCACCTGTTCGTTCTCGATGCGCTCATCGAGGCGGAAAATGCGCAGCTCGCGCCTCTCCTCGGGCAGCACCAGATGATTGACACCCACCCATTTGCGCCGCCCTTCCTCGATCTCGCGATTGCGCTGGTATTGCTCGCGGCCGAGGGCGCGCTGGAAGTAACCCGTCTCGATCGCCTGCAGCGCGCCCCCGAGCGCCGTGATGCGCTCGATCTCGGCGCGCGCCGCATCTTCCATGCGCCGGGTGAGCGTCTCGACGTAATAGGATCCCGCGAGCGGATCGATGGTGTCGGCGACACCCGTCTCGTGCGCCACGATGTGCTGGATCGCGGCGCCCACCCGGATCGCCTGTTCGGCGGGGAGCGCGTGTGCCTCATCGTGCAGCGGCGTGCTCATGGTCTCTCCGGCACCGCCGAGTGCGCAGGCGGTCGCCATGATGGCCAGCCGTCCGATGTTGTTGAGCGGCTGCTGCAGGGTGAGGGCGGTGGTCGTGGGCGATGTCAGGGTGCGGATCTGCATGGCCTGCGGCCGGCTGGCCCCATAGCGCTCCTTCATGAGGCGCGCCCAGAGCTTGCGATAGGTGCGCAGCTTGCAGATCCCCTCGAAGAAGTCCATGTCGACATTGATGACGAAATGAAAGTACGGCGCCACCGTGTCGATGTCCAATCCGCGGGCGAGCAGCGCGTCGATGTAGGCCATCGCGATGCTGAGCGAGAAGGCGATCTCTTGCACCGGGGTCGCCTTGGCGGGCTGAAGCTGAGCGCTGATGATCGAGATGGGTGCCCAGTTCGGGTGATGGCGGATGATGTACTCGAAGCAGTCGGTCGCGATGCGCAAGCCGTGCTCGGGCGGATAGATGTAGCGGCCGACGCAGGTGTACTCGATCAGGATGCCGTTGACGATGCTCAGGCCAAACGTGCCGAGATCGACCCCCTTGCCCTCGAGCGCGGCGATCAGCATGGCGAGATTCACGGGCTGGGGAGCGTTGCACACGCTCATCAGGTAGCGCAGTTTCTCGAACGGCAGATCGAGCGCGCGCTCCAGGTCCTGGAGCGAATCGAGCGCCATCCCGGCCCGCCCGACCTCCCCGGCGACCAGCGGATCGTCCGAATCGTAGCCGTTGGTGGTCGGCAGGTCGTATTCCAGGATCAGGCCCTGCAGGCCCTGCTCGAGCATGAAGCGCGCCCGCTTGGCCCAGTCCTCGCCGCGGCCGAAGCCCGTCACCTGCGTCATGGTCCACAGGCGCGAGCGGTGCCCGTTGGGGCTCGTGCCGCGCGTGAACGGGTACTGTCCCGGAAAGCCGAGGTCCGTGAGATAGTCGAAGCCCGCCGCCTCGAGGTCACGCGGGGTGTACAGCGGCTCGACCGGCCAGCGCATCGCCTGCGTGCACAGGGCCTCGCGCTCGGGATTCGCGGCCAGATAGGGAGCACGTGTCTCCTTCTCCCAGCGCGCCTGCGCTTCGCCGAGCGATGCCCAACCGTCGGGTGCGCCAGCGAATTGAGGTCTCGGTGCGTTCATGCGCAAAGCCTCCCCCCACCTGCCATGGGCTCGAGCCTAGCGCGAGCGAGCACGCGCGGGCGATCGGGAAGGGGCCTGCGGCGCCACTGTTTGAGCACTTTTGCAAAAGTATCCGCACATTTTGATAACATGATGCGATGCGCCGTCCCTGCCCCGATCCGAGCGCCGCCGCCGTACCGCCCGCGCCGCCCGCGCCGCCTGCGCCGCCCGCGCGGCCCGCGCCGCGTCTCGTCGATGCGCTCGAGCAGCCCTTCATCGTGCGCGCGGGGCTGCGGCTGCCCGGCATGAGCATCGAGGTGTGCGACTTTCCGGTGATCCGCAGCGAGGAGTTCACCAGCGTCGAGAGCGCCCCGGTGGTGAGCCTCGGTCTCTCCCCGCTTCTGCCCGGATCGCAGGGCCGCTATCGTCCGGGCCCGGCACGGCGCTTCACGAGCTTCGGGCCGCTGCATTTTCGGCCGCGCGGCGTGCCGCTGCAGGTGCGCTACTCGGGCGGCCCCTTCAGCAGCATCCGCGTGCGTTTCGATGCCGATCACTTCAGTGCGGTCACTGGACTGGATGCGGGCCTGAGCGATGAGCAGCTCGCCGCCTGCCTCGATATCCGTAACGCGCGCATCGAGGACGCGCTGCTGCGCTTGTCGAGAGAGTGTGCGCAGCCGGGCCGCGCGAGCGCGGCCCTCGCCGGCGCGCTCGCAACCGTGGTGCTGGTCGAGCTTGCCCGCCATCTCGACGAGACGCAGACGCGGGCTCGCCGGCAACGCGGCGGACTCTCGGCGCGCAATTTGCGCCGCGTCGCGCAGCACGTCGCGAGTGCGGCGGGGCGCCCGGGCGTCGGCGAGCTCGCCGGGCTGTGCGGCTTGAGCCGCCATCATTTCATGCGCGCGTTTCGCCTGAGCACCGGGTTCACGGTGGCGAAGTATGTCGAGGCGGCCCGGGTGAGCCGCGCCAAGAATCTCCTGGTCGCGGGCGATGGGCGGCTGCGCGACATCGCTGCCGCGCTCGGATTCCCGAGCCCCGCCGCTTTCGCGACGGTATTCCGTCGTGCGACCGGCCGCAGCCCGAGCGATTACCGCGGGCACCGCCGCTGAGCGGCTGCTCGCCGCCCAAGGCTGCCGCCGCGGCTCAGCGGTGCGCGAAGCGGCCGCGGCCGAAAAACCGATCCAGGGCCGCAGCGTCGGCGCCCTTGAATGCCGTCACGTCCTCGGACAGGAAACGCTCGCCCGCGGCGATGCCGCGCTGCACGGCCGGGCGCGCATCGATGCCGTCGAACCAGGCGCGCACGGCCGGATAGGCCGATAGCGGTGCCTCGGCCTGTGAGAGCCAGGGAAAGATCGTGAGCGCCGCGCGAATCCACGGGAAGGTGGCAATGTCCGCGATCGAATAGTCCTCGCCGCCGAGAAATACGGCCTCCTCGAGCCGGGTCTCGAGCACCTTGAATATCCGCTTGGCCTCGCTCGCATAGCGCTCGCGCGCGTACTCACAACCCTGCGGCGCATGGCGTAGAAAATGAACGTACTGGCCGAACATCGGTCCGAGGGAGGCCACCTGCAGCATCAGCCACTGCTCGACCAGCGAGCGCTCGCGAGCCGCGGCCGGCAGGAGCTGCCCGCTCTTGCCGGCGAGATACAGCAGGATCGCTCCGCTCTCGAACACGGTAAAAGGATCATTCTCAGGGCCCGCCGCATCCACCAGCACCGGCACCTTGTTGTTCGGGCTGATCCTCGAGAAGCTCGGCTCGAACTGCTGGCCCGCGATCACGTTCACGTGATGGGTGCGGTAAGGCAGCTCGCATTCCTCGAGCATGATCGTGACCTTCGATACGTTCGGGCTGCTCATGCCGTAGACGTCGATCATCGCGGGTCCTCCATTGCGGCGAGTCCTCAACCTCGGCGATCATATCCCGGCATCGGGGGGCGGGACATGGCGGCGCTGACCAGCGTGAATCTGGATGAGCATCTATCGAAGGCGGGCCTCGCCGCCCGCAGCTTCGCGCGGCTGTGCGGCACGCTCTGGCATCAAGAGAGGCTCCCTGGGGATCTGCTCGAGCTGTGCCGTCTGACCTTGGCGCGGCTGCACGCCGATTCGCAGGAGATGGCGGCGCTCAACACGGAGCTGCCGCCGAGCCCTGCGACGGCGCAGCGCCGTCGTGCCGTGCTCGAGGGAACCGCGGGCTCCGATCCGGCATTCTCGGCCGCGGACAGGGCCGTGCTCGAGTTCACCGAGCTGTTCTGGATGGACGCGCAGTCGATCGACGATGCGGCGGCCGAGGCCGTCACGGCGTACCACGGAGAGGCGGGGCTCGTATTCCTGATCGAGGCGCTCGGCTTGATCGATGGCCGCATCCGCGCCGCGCGCTGTCTGCGGGACATCGCGGCGCTTGCCGGGAGCTGAGCAGCGCATGTCCCGAGCCCGCGCATCGCCCCCGGCCGCCCGCACCGGCAACGTCATCCGGGACAGCGCCCTCGGCCGCGTGCCGGAAACTGTCGAGGAAATCATCGGCCTCAATCGCCATGTCTGGGCGGACAGTCTGGTGGGCCCGGCGCTGCTCGAGATTCTGCGGCTGCGCAACGCCCGCACGGTCAACTGCGTGTACTGCCGCGCCGTGCGCTACGACGTCGCGCGCCGCGACGGGTTGACGGAGCAGAAGGCGCAGATGATCGACGATGAGTATCGGAGCAGCGCGCTGTCGGAGCGGGAGAAGCTCGCCATCGCGCTCGCCGATGCCTATCTGGGATTTCCCGCCGGCGTGAGCCGCGATCTTGCGGCGCAGCTGGCTCGGGAGTTCTCGCCCGCCCAGATCGCCTCGATGCTGGTCGCGCTCCTCGCCTTCAACTTCACCTCGCGCACGGCGGTCGCCGTGGGCGGAATGCCCGAGGAGCCGCTGCCCGTCGTCGAGGTGTCGGTGGCGGCCGTCACCGGCGGCTCGAGCGCGGGCGCCTGAGCCGTCCCGCCGCAGGCACGCGCATGCTCGAGCCGGGCAGGAGCGCCTGGCGCGGGCCGGCAAGGGCTTCTACGACGCGTGAGCGTGCCGGTGCGCCGGCCATGAGCGCCGCTTACTCCGTTTTGCCGATGCCGGGCTCGCCTCCTTCGGCTACAGTGCGGCCATGAGCACACCCGTGCATCCCGCCCAGGCGGCCGGCTTGCGGTCCGCCGAGCTCGCGATGGCGAAGAACAAGAGCGCCTGGCTGGCCCTTTATGCCGACGACGCCGTGGTACAGGATCCCGTCGGCATATCACCGCTCGATGCAACGGGCGAGGGCCACCGCGGCAAGCAAGCGCTCGGCCGCTTCTGGGACATGGCCATCGCGCCGGGCGAGCTCACCATGCGCATCCGGGAAAGCTACCCCGCGGGCGATGAATGCGCGAACGTCGTGACGATCACGAACCAGCTGCCCGCGGGAGGCTCGGTCACCACCGACTGCGTCATCGTCTATCGCGTCGATCGCGAGGGGCTCATCGTGAGCCTCAAGGCCTACTGGGAATTCGCGAAGATCGCGGCGCAGCTGCAGAAGCTACTCGGGAAATAGGCGCGAGTCGGGCACGAGGTCGTGCGTACCGCGCTGATCGCGCTTCTCGGGGTTCTGCAGGCGGGCATTGCCTGCGGTCAGGCCGCCGTCGGCTGGCCGAGCTACAACCTCGGATACTCATCCGAGCGCTACTCCCCCCTGGCCGAAATCACGCCGCGCAATGTCGGGCGCCTCGGACCGGTCTGCGAGACGCAAGTGGGCGAGATGGGGCCGTTCCAGTCGGGGCTGCTCGTGATCGGGCGGCGCCTGTATCTCACCACGCCGCGCAGCACGCTGGCGCTCGATGCCGTGACCTGCGCGGTGATCTGGCGTCACGTGCATGCACAGCCCGGCTACAACATCAATCCGTCCAACCGCGGCCCTGCGTACGCGGACGGCCGGGTGTTTCGCGGGACGGCGGACGGCGCGGTGCTCGCGCTCGACGCCGCCACCGGCGCGCAGCTGTGGAAGGTTCAGGCGGGTCGGCCCGAGCGCGGCGAGGTGTTCAGCGCGGCGCCGATCGTGTGGCGGGGCCGCCTCTACATCGGTACCACGGGTGGCGATTGGGGCGGCCAGGGGCGCGTGATGGCGTTCGATGCGCGGGACGGCCATGAGCTGTGGCGCTTCAATGTGGTTCCCCAAGACCACGAAGCGGGCGCCGATACCTGGAATCTCGCCCCCGGCGCCGCGCGCGGCGGCGGCAGCACCTGGAGCTCCTACACGCTCGACCCTGCGAGCGGGGAGCTGTTCCTCGCCACGGGCAATCCCGCGCCGGCGCTCGCGCCGAATCGGCGGGCCGGCGCCAATCTCTTCACCGATGCGCTGGTCGTGCTCGATGCCGCCAGCGGCAAGCTCGACTGGTATGTTCAGCCGCTGCCGGGCGATGCGCTGGACTACGACATGGCGGCGGCGCCGATGCTCTATCGCGACGCGCGCGGGCGAGCGCTCGTCGCTCTCGCCGGCAAGGACGGTTATCTGTACCTGATCGATCGGGCGACCCATCGCAGCATCGCGCAGGTGCCCGTCACCACGATCGTCGATCGCGGAGTCGTGCCGACGGTGGCGGGTGTGCGCGTCTGTCCGGGCGCCTTCGGCGGGGTCGAATGGAACGGTCCGGCCTTCGACGCACGAACCCACACCGTATTCGTGGGCGCCGTCGACATGTGCATGATCTATCGGAGGGACGGAGGCGATGGCGGCGGCAGCGCCTCGTTCGGGACCACGGTCGTTCCCTCGGCCGGGGATCCGCTCGCCGGCTGGGTGACGGCGGTCGACGGCACCAGCGGAAAGACGCTGTGGCGCTACCACGCAGGGGCTCCCATCCTCGCCGGCCTCACCGCAACCGCGGGCGGCGTACTGTTCACGGGCGACTCCCACGGCACCTTTCTCGCGCTCGACTCCGCCACCGGGCGGCAGCTCGAGAAGATCGACGTCGGCGGAACGCTCGCCGGCGGCGTGGTCACCTACGAGGTCGACGGTCGGCAATACGTTGCCTACGCCGCGGGCGGCGTGGTGCGCGGCAGTTTCGTCAAGGACGTCATCGAGCCCGAGGTGGTGATCGCCGCGCTCGAGCCGCCCGGGACGGTGGGGCGCCGCGCCGTTGCGCGGGTGATCGAGCCCGAGCTCGCCCCGAATCCGCCGCCCCCGGCCGCGGGCGGCGATTCGGCCCCCGGCTCCGCCCGCACGGCATATGCCCACGGCGCCGCGCTGTATGCCAATCTCTGCACGCTGTGCCACGGCCCGCGCGGCGAAGGCTTCACCGCTCCGCGGCTCCGCGAGGTCGCGCACCGCGCCGACCCGCGCCCGGTCGCGCAGATCATCCGTGACCCCGGACCGGGAATGCCCCGGTTCTATCCCGGCGTGCTGAGCGATCGCGATGTCGCCGATCTCGCGCTGTTCATCGACCAGTGGAGCAGTGACCCATGAGCCGCCTCGAGGAGAACAAGCAGGTCATCGAGCGCTTCTTCGACGCCATGAATCGCGGCGACGTGCACGCGATCGTCGCGGCTTACGCGCCCGACGGTACGCTTCACACCATGGGCCGCACGCTGATATCGGGCGTGTTCGACCGATCCCAGATCGCCGCGGCCGCGGGCGGCATCTTCGAGATATTTCCGGACGGCATTAAGTTTTCGATCCTAGCCATGACGGCCGAGGCGGACCGGGTGGCCATCGAGGCCGAATCGCTCGGGCGGCACGTCTCCGGAAAGACCTACAACAACCACTATCATTTTCTCGCTCGACTGCGCGATGGCAAGCTCGTCAGCTTCAAGGAGTATTGCGACACCGAGCTCATCACCGATGTGCTCTGTGCGGGAGCGAGGCCCGGCTGCTGAGGGCGCAGCAGCGCCGCCGCTCGAGCGGCCCCAGTATCTCTCCGCCGCTCATCTGAACGTGGGCGATGTCGAACAGGAGGCGCAGCGGGCGCGCCACGTGAGCGCGGATTCCGGTCACGCAGCCGATGAGAAAGCCCCGCACGCGCAAGCTCGCGAAACAGCGGGCAGTCGGGAGCGCGCAGCCCCAGGTGCCCCGCATAGCGCATGCGCCAGGGCTGCGCTGCACCGGGGCGCACGGGGCCGGGGCGCACGGGGCCGGGGCTCACGGGGCCGGGGCTCATGCAGCGCGCATCTCGCGGCGCACGCCGTCGAGGAACGCGAGCAGGGCCGCGTTGCTCGCTTGCGGCGCTTCTTGCTGGACGAAATGGCCGGCGCCCGTGATGAGCACTTCGCCGCGCAGATCCTCGAGTCGCCCGCGCTGGCGCGCCAGGGCATCGGCGGGCAGGAGCTTGAGCACGGGATCCTCGGCGCCGCAGAGAAACAGCGCCGGCCGATCGATGCGGCCTTCGGCCCAGCGCTCCCCGAGCGCCCAGTTGCGGTCCGCCGTTCGATAGGCGTTGAGAGGTCCTGCGAATGCCAGCTCGGGGCCGCACCTCAGGAACTCGCCCAGATAGAAGTCGAAATCCGCCTGCGAGAGCCAGGGCCAGGGAAGCGGCGGGGCGGGCGGCAGGGCATCGAGATAGCCGGCGCCCGCGCTGGGTACCGCGTGCCACGACAGCAGATCGCCTTGCGCGCTCAGTGCGTGAAAGAGGCGCTTGAGATACTCGTGCGGCTGCGCGCCGAGCTCGGCCTCGGCCGGCCCCACCGCCTGGAAGTAGTGCATGTGAAAGAAATGCTCGCGCGCCACGGCCGCAAATCGCTCGGTCGGCGCCGTGCGCGCGAGCGCGCTGCCGGGATCGCAGAAGCGTCCGGCCAGATCGAAATCGTAGGGCACCATGCCGACCACGCCGAGCACGCGCTCGGGCGCGCGCAGCGCGAGATTCCAGGCGTGCTGCGCGCCGAAGTCCTGGCCGACGATGAAGGCGCGCTCGGCACCGAAGGCATCCAGCACGCCGAGAAGATCCGCCTGCATCTGGGCCGCGTCATAGGACGCCGCCTCGCGCGGTCGATCGGAGCGCCCATAGCCGCGACAATCGAGCGCCGCGGCAAGGTAGCCCGCCTCGGCGAGCGGGGCGAATTGATGGCGCCAGCTGTACCAAAGGCCGGGATTGCCGTGCACCATGAGCACCAGCGGCCCTGCGCCCGAGTGCACGACGTGCAGGTCGACGCCGTTCGTGCGCACGATGCGGTGCTCGAGCCGCGGCACCTCGAGTCGCTTAACCGTCTGCGCGCTCCCCCTCAGAACCCGTAGGAAAGGTCGACTCCGTAGGTCGGCGGCGCCGCCCAGGCGAGCGACTGATAGGTGAAGCCCGCGGGCGTTCCCGGGACGGGCAGCGCCGAGCCCTGGCCGATGATGTGCTGCAAGTAATGCAGATCGGTCACGTTCTTGCCCCACAGCGACACGCGAAAGACCTTGTTGTTGGGCAAATCGGTGCTGTAGGTGAGGCGCGCATCGAGCGTGCCGTGGCCGGGAATCGAGTACAGCTGGTTGTCCGGCACCCCGGGCCCGGTCGGCGCCGAGTCCCACTGGCGCTCCTGGTAGCGGTAGTTGAGCGTGACCGAATAGCGGCCATTGTTGGCGTGCAGGAAGGTGTAGTCCGCGGTCGCATCGAAGATGTTGCGCGGGGCGTAGGGGAGACGGAACAGATCGGCCACGTTCTCGCCCACATGATAGGGCGAGTCCGGATTCACGGCCGGATCGAACACCGTGCCTGCGATTGCCGTCACCTGCTTGATCTCGGGATCGAGGTAGGTCCAGTTGAAGCCGAACGAGAAATCCTGGACCGGCTGGTACATGGACTCCCACTCGAAGCCCTTGATGGTCGCGGCGCCGGCGTTTTGCGTGAGCACGATGCCGAGGTTCGTCGGGTCGGTGTTGAACTGCATCTGCAGGTCGTGGATGTCGGTGTAGAACGCGGCGGCGTTGATGCGCACGGTATGATCGAGCCAGTACGACTTGAGGCCGAGCTCGTACTGGGTCGAGGTCTCCGGGCCGTAGGTGACACCGAACGAGCCGATCGGACCGCCTTCGCTCGAGCCACCCGCCCGGTATCCCGTGGCGATTCTCAGGTAGCTGTTGAGATCGGGCGTCCAGTCATAGGCCAGCGTGCCGGCCGGGTTGAACTTGCTGAACGACAGGTTGTTGGTTGCGTTGATCTCGGAGGCGATGACGCCGACTCCCAGGAGCGTGGCCGTCTCGTTGCGGGTCGCGTCCTTGTCGTCATGGGTGTAGCGTGCGCCGAGCGTGAACTTGAGCTTGTCGTCGAAGCCCGGGATCTTCCACGTGCCCTGCCCATAGCCCGCGCGGGACTTGGAGTCCGCGACCACGTAGCGTGAGCTCTGCTCGTCGAACGGGAAGATCGTATACCCGATGCCTTCCTCCTCGAGGTGGTTCGCGCCCTCGCGGTAGTAGTAGAGCCCGAGCACGTAGTCGAACTGATCGCCGATGTTGCCGACCAGCTGGAACTCCTGCGTGAACTCGATGCTGTTGATGACGTCCTGCGTCGTGAACGAGAACGCCCCCAGGTACGGGTATTCGAATGGATTGGTGAAAGCCTCGGCGTAGTTCTGGTACGCGTTGCTGTACAGCGTGCGATAGCCGGTGAGCGACTTGAGCAGCGTGGAGTCGTTGAATTTGAATGACAGAGTGAGGCCCTGCGCGTTGCTGGTGCTGTCGCTCAGCGGCAAGGGAATCGCCGTGTAGGCCGTCGTGTTGGGCTTGCCGTTGCCGACGTAGTCGGGGATGAGGCCGTCGAGCAGCGGATCCTGGTAATAGATCGGCGTCGACTGCAGATCATAGTGCTCGAAGAAGTAGTCGGCGGTGAACGGGCCGCCCTGGTCGTAGCGCAGCTGCAGCTTGCCCGCTTCCTGGCGCGAGATGCCGAAGTCCTGATAGTCCGGACCCGATCCGGGATTTTTCACGTAGCCGTCGAGGTTGGTGGCGAGCAAGGTGACCTTGGCCGAGAGTCCCTGAACCGCGGGCAGATTGATCACGGCGAGCGCGCGGCCGTCATCACGCGTGCCGAGGGTCGCCTCGGCCTTGAAATCGAGCTCCCCGGTCGGCTTCTGGCTGATGATGTTGACGGCGCCGCCCACGGTGTTGCGTCCGTACAGGGTGCCCTGCGGGCCGCGCAGCACCTCGACGCGCTCGACGTCGGCGAGATCGAAGGTCGCGATTTGCGGCCGCGCGATGTAGAAGCCGTCCTCGTACACGCCTACCGAGCCGTCCTGCGTGATCTGCTCCGGGTCGGCAACGCCCTGCCCGCGCATGTACAGGATCAGCTCGTTGCTCGAGCTCGGATAGGGCGTGAAGTTGATGCTGGTATTCGACTCGGCGATGCCGGTGAAGTCGGTGATGCCGCGGGCCTGCAGCTCCGCGCTGTTGAGCGCGCTGATGGCGATCGGCACATTCTGCAGATTCTCCGAGCGCTTCTGCGCGGTGACGACCACCTCGCCGAGCATGTTCGCGGACTCGTTGGCATTGCTCGCGGTCGCCTCCTGCGCGTGGACCCTGGACTGCGCGCTGCACGCGAGCGCGATCGCCGCGGCGATCGCCAGACGGTATCTGGAAACTGACATTCCGGTGCTCCTATTTAGTTGTAGTAGAGAGACAACACCTGTGTGCAGAGGCCTGTCGTCGGGCTCGCGCGACGCGTAAGAAACATGCCAGCTTCGTCGCGTACTCCCTCGGTGCGTGACTATAGACATGAAGAATTCGTAGCGCAAGCCCGCCGCTGTTGCGAAACTGCACGGCAAGGCGGGTCCCGATCTGCCGTTGGCTTCGCGCCAAGGGGGCGATCGCTGCGCATCTCGCGCTAAAGGCCGAGCCGGGCAGGCAGCGGCCCCGCTCGGCCGTTTGGCCGATGAGGCGATCCATCGCAGTCCGGTAGGCTAAGGTCATGAGCGGCCGGCCGATCGCGGCTGGCGATCACTGATTTGCGTAATTTAATAGGCACAAAATAACCAATTTTGCTTGATGCGAGCCTATTTGCACCGTAATCTCGCAGTATAGATGGCTAAATTTTGGTATTCATCGTTCCAGCGCTCCGGGCGGATGCGAGCCCCGGTAGCTGGACTTTTGCGGGAGATGTCATGACAGCCATCACGCTGGGCTACGTCGTCGTCGAGTCGGCCGATCCAGCGGCCTGGCGCAAGTTTGCGGTCGACACCTTGGGGTTGATGGAGGGCGCGCCAGGGCCGCACGGCGCGTTGCGGCTGCGCATCGATGAGCGGCCGTTTCGAATCGAGGTGCGCGCCGGCACCCGCGAGCGCTTCGTGAGCTGCGGATGGGAGCTTGCCGGGGCGGCCGCTCTTCGCGCCTGCGCGCAGAGTCTGCGCGCGGCCGGGGTTGAGGTGCGTGCGGGCACGGCCGCCGAAGCCGAAGCGCGCTGCGTACGCGAGATCGCCTTCTGCGCGGATCCGTGCGGCAATCAGCTCGAGCTGTACTGGGGACGGGCGAACGATTATCAGCCGTTCGCCTCGCCGCGCGGCCTCTCCGGGTTCCTCGCCGGCGATCTCGGGATGGGTCACGCGGTGCTTCCCGCACCCGATCTGGAGACGGCCCGGCGCTTCTATGAACACCACCTCGGGCTCGCCCTCACCGACGAGATGTGGCTGCAGATGTCGCCGAATCCGCAAGACCCCAAGCTCGGCATCTATTTCCTGCATGCGCGCAGCCGCAGGCACCACAGCCTCGCGCTGATCGGCGCCCCCGCCCCCTCCGGGTGCGTGCACATCATGCTCGAAGCGCGCACACTCGACGATGTGGGTTTTGCGCTCGACCGTTGCATCGCGAGCGGTGCCCACATCTCGAGCTCTCTCGGCAAGCATTCGAACGACTTCATGGTGTCCTTCTACGTGCGCACGCCGGGGGGATTCGATCTGGAGTTCGGTTGCGCCGGGCTGCAGCCCGACTGGTCGACGTGGGTTCCCACGTACAGCCTGATCCCCGACCTCTGGGGTCATCGCTGGGCGCCGGCGCCCGCCGAGGCGGAACCGCAGTGATGGCAGGCGCCGGCGTGAGCGAAACGCAGATGCTCGACAAGACGATGACGCTGGATGAGATCTGCGCCGAGCTGCGCGATGGCATGACTCTCGGCATCGGCGGGTGGGGGCCGCGGCGCAAGCCGATGGCGCTGGTGCGCGCGATCCTGCGCTCGCGGCTGCGCGATCTCACGCTCGTCACCTACGGAGGTCCCGATGCCGGCATGCTGTGTGCGGCCGGACGGGTGAGCAAGATCATCTACGGCTTCGTGTCGCTCGATGCCATTCCCGTCGAGCCGCATTTCAAGAAAGCGCGTGAATCGGGCTCGGTCGATGCACGCGAGCTCGACGAAGGACTGCTGCAATGGGGCTTGCGTGCCGCCGGCATGCGCGTGCCCTTCCTGCCGACACGCGTCGGTCTCGGCACCGACGTCACCAAGATGAACCCCGAGTTTCGCACCGTCGTGTCGCCTTATGCGGACGGCGAGGTGCTGCTCGCGATGCCGGCGCTGGTGCTCGATGCGGCGCTGCTGCACGTCGATCGTGCGGATCGCCTCGGCAACACCCAGACCCTCGGCCCGGACCCTTATTTCGACGCCGAGTACGCGCGCGCGGCGCGGCGCTGTTACGTGACGTGCGAGGAGCTCGTGCAACGCATGGACCAGAGCCACCCGGACGACGCGCGCTTCAACCAGTTCGAGCGCTTCTGGGTGAGCGGCGTGGCGCATGCGCCGTTCGGTGCGCATCCGACCTCGAATCCGCCGGCCTACGGGTGGGACATGGAGCATCTGCGCGAGTACGCGCAGTGCGCCGGGCAGGATGGCGGCTGGGAAGGCTATGCGCAGGCGTTTCTGCAAAGCTCGGAGCCGGATTATATTCGCAAGGTCGGCGGCGCCGAGCGGCTGGCGCGGCTGCCGCTGCCGGTTTTTTGATTGCAGCGGGCCATGGCAAGCGACTACACATTGGCGGAGCTGCTGATCGCCGCGGCCTCGGAGGCCTGGCGCGGGAACGGCGAGGTGCTCGCTTCGGGCATCGGTGTCGTGCCGCGCCTCGGGGCGAGCGTCGCGAAGCTCACGCATTCCCCCGAGCTGCTCATGACCGATTCGGAGGCGTTTCTGGTCGAGCAACCCGTGCCGCTGGGCCCTCGCGGGGAGTATCGGCCTAGATACTCGGGCTACATGAACTTCGCCCGGGTGTTCGATTGCGTATGGTCGGGGCGGCGGCATGCCATGATCGGCCCGCTGCAGATCGATCGCTACGGCCAGACCAACCTCTCCGGCATCGGCAGCGCGTCGCGCCCCAAGGTCCAGGTGCTCGGAATGCGCGGCCTGCCGGGCAACAGCATCAATCATCTGAACTCGATGTTCATCGTCAGCCACGGCAAGCGGGTGTTCGTCGAGGGCGAGGTCGACATCGTGGGCGGGGTCGGCTACAACGAGGCGCGCTGGCCCAGGGGCGCGCGCCGCGACTTCGTCGGCCTCGAGCTGATCGTGACCGATCTGTGCGTCATGGATTTCAAGGGCAAGGATCACGCGATCCGCGTGCGCTCCGTGCATCCGGGCGTGACCTTCGAGCAGGTGCAGGAGTGCACCGGCTTCCCGCTCGAGCGCGCCGCCGCTCTCGAAGTCACGGCGCCACCGACGCCCGAGCAGCTCGAGATCATGCGTCGCCTCGATCCGCACCGCCTGCGCGACTCGGTGATCAAGGGCAATCCGCCGGGCGACCGAGGCAAGGCGACCGGAGCATCGACTTGAGCGAGCCGCTGCACGGCGATCCGCTGCACACGGCCCTGTGCGATCTGCTCGGCTGCCGCTACCCCATCATTCAGACGGCCATGGGCTGGGTCGCGCGCCCCGAGCTCGTGGCCGCGAGCTGCAACGCCGGCGCGTTCGGCTTTCTCGCGGCGGCGGTCATGAGCCCCGACGAGGTGGGACCCGCCATCGACCGGGTGCGCACCATGACCGATCGACCCTTCGGCGTGAACTTCCACATGTTTCAGCCGGGCGCCGAGCGCATCGTCGACACCATCATCGCCAAGAAGGTGACGGCCGTGAGCTTCGGACGCGGACCGGACCGGACCATGGTCGGGCGCTTTCGCGATGCCGGCGTTCGCTGCGTGCCCACCGTGGGCGCCGTCAAGCACGCCCGGAAAATGGTCGAGCTCGGCGTCGACCTTTTGGTGGTGCAGGGCGGGGAGGGCGGCGGCCACACCGGTTCGGTCGCGAGCACCGTGCTCCTGCCGCAGGTGCTCGATGCCGTGAAGGTGCCGGTCGTCGCCGCCGGCGGCTTCAGCGATGGACGCGGCCTGGTCGCCGCCCTGGCCTACGGCGCGCGGGGCATCGCCATGGGCACGCGCTTTCTCATGACGCGCGACTGTCCCGTGCCGGAGGCCACCAAGCAGCGCTACGTGCAGGCGAGCACCGACGACATCCTCGTCACGGCGAAGATCGACGGGCTGCCGCAGCGCATGATCCGCAACGCCATGGTGGCGCGCATCGAGCGCGCCGGCGGTCTGGAGATGCTGCGTCTCGCGCTCACCAGCGCCTGGAAGCTCAAGCGCATCACCGGAGCGAAGCTCGGCGACATGCTCGCCGCGGCGCGGCGCATGGGCCACGAGGGCGACGGCGGCTACGGGCGCGCGCTCATGGCGGCGATCGCCCCGGTGCTCTTCCAGCGCTCGATGGTCGCGGGGTTGCCCGAGGAAGGCCTGATCGCCACCGGCCAGGTGGCCGGGCGCCTGGGCGATCTGCCGAGCTGCGCCGAGCTCATCGAGCGCATCGTCGCTGAAGCGCGCGAGCGGCTCGCCGCTCTCGGCTTGCCGGCGCCCGATTCGCGCGCCGTCGCCTGAAGCCCAAGGAGAGCTCGAAATGGCCATCAGCACGGAGATACACGATTGCATCGGCGAGCTCGTCATCGACCATCCGCCGGTGAACGCGCTCGACAGCCGCTCATGGAACGAGCTCGCCGAGCGGGTCGCATCGCTCGGGCGCGAGCCCGAGGTGCGCGTGGTGCTCATCAGAGCCGAAGGCAAGGGATTCTGCGGCGGCGTCGACATCAAGGAGATGCAGGCGCACCCGGAGCGCATCGTCGAGCTCAATCGCGGCAACTTCTTGACGTTCCGCGCCGTGCGCGCCTGCGAGGTGCCGGTGGTGACGGCGGTGCAGGGCTATGTCATCGGCGGCGGCATCGGCATCTGCGGCGCGAGCGATGTGATCCTCGCCTCCGAGGATGCGTATTTCTCGCTGCCGGAGATCGATCGCGGCGCCATGGGCGGTGCCTCGCACCTCTCGCGCATGCTGCCCATGCACAAGGTGCGTGCCGCCTTCTTCACGGGCGGCAAGATCCCGGCCGCCGAGGCCTTGCGGCTCGGCGCGCTCGAGCGGGTGGTCACGCGCCCGCAGCTGCTTGCCGAAGCGCGCGCGTTCGCGGGCGTCATCGCCTCGAAGAGCCGGCGCGCGCTGGTGCTCGCGAAGGAAGCGTTGAATGGCCTGGAGCCGCGCGATGTGGATCATGGCTACCGCTTCGAGCAGGGCTTCACGCTCGAGATGTACATGCACCCGGACTCACAGAAGTCGCGCGATGAGTTCGTGAAGAGCAAGGGCCCGGCGAAGCTCTAGGGGCGTCGTGGCGATCGATCTGCATTACACGGACGAGCAGCGCGCGTTTCGCGCCGAGGTGCGCGCCTGGATGGAGGCGAACGTGCCCAGCACCCCGCTCGAGACGCTCGAGGGGGCGAAAGGCTTCGCACAGCACCGCGAGTGGGAGCGCACGCTCGCGCGCGGCGACTTCGGCATGGTCACCTGGCCGCGCCGCTACGGCGGACGCGGCGCCGATCTGATCGACTGGCTGATCTTCGAGGAGGAGTACTACCGCGCCGGGGCGCCGCTGCGGGTGAATCAGAACGGCATCTTCCTGCTGGGTCCCACGCTCATGGAGTTCGGCAGCGAGGCGCAGAAGGCGCGCTACCTGCCGAGGATGGCCTCGGGAGAGGAGATCTGGGCGCAGGCATGGTCCGAGCCGCAGGCCGGATCGGATCTTGCGGCGCTGCGCGCGAGCGCGGCGCGCGACGGCGATCATTACGTGCTTCGCGGCCACAAGATCTGGTCCTCGCGCGCCACTTTTGCCGACTGGTGCTTCGGCATCTTCCGCACCGACCCGGCCAGCACGCGCCACAAGGGCCTGACTTTCATCCTCGCTCCCCTGCGCGCGCCGGGAGTGCGCGTGCGCGGCATCCGCCAGATTCACGGTGAGCCGGGATTTGCCGAGATCTTCTTCGACGAGGCGCGCGTGCCGGTCGAGAATCGTCTGGGCGAGGAGGGCCAGGGCTGGCAGATCGCGATGGCCACGGCCGGGTTCGAGCGCGGGCTGATGCTGCGAAGTCCGGCGCGCTTCCAGTCGACTGCGCAGAAGCTGATCGAGCTGTACCGGCGCCGGGCGCGACACTGCGAGGCGAGCACCGGCGCAGCGGTCGCACAGGCCTGGATGGATGCCGAGGCCTATGCCCTCCGCACCTACATGACGGCGAGCCGCATCGCGGCCGGGGCGGCCATCGGCGTCGAGGCGAGCGTCAACAAGATCTTCTGGTCCGAGCTCGACCTCGCCATGCATCGCACGGCGCAGAGCATTCTCGGGGCGCACGCGGAGCTGCTCGGCGGCGGCGCGGCCGGCCGCGCCGCCGCGGCCCTCGATGCCCGCGACAGCGGCCACTGGCTCGAGGGATTCATGTTCTCCCTCGCCGGCCCCATCTACGCGGGCACGAACGAGATCCAGCGCAACATCATCGCCGAGCGGCTGCTCGGATTGCCGCGCGGTTAGGAAGGCGCATGGACTTCACCTTCACCGACGAGCAGCGCTTGATGCAAAGCTCGTTTCGCGAGCTTGCCGAGGATCTGTGCTCGAGCGCCGAGATCCGCGCAGCCTTCGAGGGACGCAGCGAGCGTGCGGCGCTGCGCTGGTCGCGCGTCGCGCACATGGGGCTCACGGCCATGCTCGCGCCCGCGCAGTTCGGCGGCCTGGGCCTCGATGCCGTCGATTTCGCCCTCATCGCGCAGGAGGCGGGCCGCGCGGCGTTTCCCGAGCCCCTGTCCGAGCACGCCGGCGTGGCGGTGCCGCTGCTCGCGCAGCTGTCCTGCGTACCCGCCGCCGCCGCGCTCCTCGCGCGCGCGGGCGGGGCCGAGTGCATGATCGGCGTGATGCATGATGCGAATCCCTTCACGCTATGGCCGGCAGGCGCGACGCACCTCCTCGTGTGCCGCGCCGAGGAAGTGCACCTCGCCCGCGCCGCGGATGTACGGGCCGCGCCGCAGCCCTCCGTCGATGCGCTGCGGCGGCTGGCGAGCATCGATGCCGATCTCGGTGCGCACACGCTCATCGCACGGGGCGCCGAGGCGCGCGGGGCGAGCGAGCGCGCATTGGAGCGCGGCGCCCTGTTTGCAGCCGCCGAGTCCGTCGGGCTCGCCGAGCGCATGATCCAGCTCGCCGTCGATTACGCCGCGGCACGGACGCAGTTCGGCGCGCCGATCGGCTCCTACCAGGCGATCAAGCATGCGCTCGCGAGTGCGCAGGTGCGGCTCGAGTTCGCACGCCCGGTGCTTTACTCGGCCGCCAGCCGCGGCGGCGAGACGAGCGTGCGTGGCCGCGCGCTCGTCTCGCACGCCAAGATCGCGGCCACGGACGCCGCGGATCTCGCGGGCCGCACCGCTATGCAGGTCCACGGCGCCATGGGATACTCCTGGGAGGTCGATCTGCATTTCTACATGAAGCGAGCCTGGGCGCTCGCCGGTGCCTGGGGCGACCGCAATTTCCATGCGCGCCGCCTGCAATCCCTGGTGCTCGACGGCGCCATCGCGCTCGGGCCCGACCACACCTTCGATAGCCCCTAGCCGCTGGAGGACACCATGGCATCCGAGGCATACATCATCGACGCGGTGCGCAGTCCGGTCGGCAAGAAAAAGGGCGGCCTCGCCTCGGTGCATCCCGCCGATCTCGGCGCTCACGCCATCCGCGCGCTCATCGAGCGTACTCGCGTCGATCCCGCGGCGATCGAGGACGTCGTGTTCGGCTGCGTCGATGCGATCGGCCCGCTCGCCGGCGACATCGCGCGCACCTGCGCGCTGGTCGCGGGACTGCCCGAGCAGGTACCGGGCGTGACCGTCGACCGGCAGTGCGGGTCCGCCCAGCAGGCGATCCACTTCGCTGCGCAGGGCGTGATGAGCGGAACGCAGGACCTGGTGATCGCCGGCGGGGTTCAGGCCATGAACCAGATTCCCATCATGTCGGCGATGCTGGCGGGGCGCGAGCTCGGTCACCCGGACCCTTTCAGCGGATCGCCCGGTTGGCGCGCGCGCTACGGCGGGGAGGAGGTTTCGCAGTATCGCTCGGCGCAGATGATCGCGGAGAAGTGGAACATCTCGCGCCGCGATATGGAAGATTTCGCGCTCGAGAGCAACCGGCGCGCGATGCATGCCATCGAGCAGGGCTATTTCAGGCGCGAGATCGCGCCCTACGGCGCCGTGGCGCAGGACGAGACCCCGCGCTACGGAACGACGCTCGAGAAGATGGCGAGCCTGGAGCCGCTCTCGCCGGGCGGGCGCATCACCGCCGCGGTGTCGAGCCAGATCGCGGACGGCTCTGCGGCCTTGCTGATCGCATCGCAGGCGGCGCTGCGGCGCCACGGCCTGAAGCCGCGGGCGCGCATTCACCACCTGTCCGTCCGCGGCGCGAATCCCGTGTGGATGCTGACCGCGCCGATCCCGGCGACACGCTATGCCCTGGAAAAGACCGGGCTCGGGCTCGGGCAAATCGACCTGGTCGAGATCAACGAGGCGTTCGCCTCGGTGGTCATCGCGTGGGCGAAGGATCTCGACGCGGATCTCTCCAAGGTCAACGTCAACGGCGGCGCGATCGCGCTCGGGCATCCGCTGGGCGCGACCGGGGCGCGGCTCATGACGACGCTCCTGCACGAGCTCGAGCGGCGCGGCGGCCGCTACGGTCTGCAGACCATGTGCGAGGGGGGCGGTCAGGCCAACGTCACCATCATCGAGCGGCTTTGATCGGTCGGGCAGGGTCGGGCAGGGTCGGGCAGGGGAGGGCAGTCGAATGACGCGAATTTGCGAAGGGCGTGTGGTGATCGTCACGGGGGCGGGACGCGGTCTCGGTCGCTCCTACGCGCTGGAATACGCGCGCGCCGGTGCCAAGGTCGTCGTCAACGACCTCGGCACCGATCTGGGCGGCGAGGGGCGCGACACCGCCACCGCACAGCAGGTGGTGGATGAGATTCGATCCCTCGGCGGCGAGGCCCTCGCCGACGGCGAGGACGTCGCCGATTGGGACGGCGCGGCGCGCATCGTCGCCCGCGCGATCGAGGCGTTCGGCACGCTCGATGTGCTGGTCAACAACGCGGGCTTCGTGCGCGACCGGATGTTCGTGAGCGCGACGCCCGATGAATGGGACGCCGTGATGCGCGTGCATCTGCGAGGCCACTTCTGCGTCGCGCGCCATGCCGTGGATTTCTGGCGCGGCCGCTCCAAGCAGGGACTTCCCGTCGATGCGCGCATCATCAACACCAGCTCCGGTGCCGGATTGAACGGCAGCATCGGGCAGAGCGCCTACTCGGCGGCGAAGGCAGGCATCGCGAGCTTGACGCTGGTGCAGGCGGCGGAGCTCGCGCGCTATGGCATCACGGCCAATGCCCTCGCGCCCGCCGCCCGGACGCGGATGACGGAGCAGTCCTTCGCCGAGATGATGAAGCGGCCCGCCAGCGGATTCGACGCGCAGGATCCCGACAACATCGCGCCCACGGTGGTCTGGCTCGGGAGCGCCGAAGCGCGATCCGTCACGGGATGCCTGTTCGAGCTGACGGGGGGACGGATCATGCTGGCGGACGGCTGGAACGACGGACCCTCGGTCGACAAGGGCGCGCGCTGGCGGCCCTGCGAGGTCGGCGCGGCGGTGGCCAAGCTGCTCGCCGAGCGGCGCCCGCCGAAGAAGGTCTACGGGACCTGAGCCATGATGGCCTCGTGAACCGGACCCCATGAACTTCTCCTTCACCACCGAGCAGAGCCTCATCCGCGAGACCGCGCGCCAGTTCTTCGACGAGCACGGCGTTTCGTCGAAGATCCGCGCGGCCATCGCCCGCCGGCCGGGCTATGACGAGAGTCTCTGGCGCCTGCTGGCACAGGAGATGGGCTGGGCGGGGATCGCGCTGGCGGAAGAATACGGCGGCAGCGGCTTGGGCTGGGTCGAGCTGGCGATATTGCAATACGAGCAGGGACGGCGTGTATTCCCCTCGCCATTCTTCGCGACCGTCTGCCTCGCCTCGCCGCTGATCGAGGCGGTGGGCGAGGGCGCACAGAAGCGCGAGCTCCTCGGGCGCATCGCGGCCGGGACGCTGCGTGCTGCGGTCGCGGTCACGGGCCGGGAGGGTATCGCGGGCCTCGACGGCGTCCGCGCCACGCTCGAGCGGGCGCGCGGGCAATGGCAGCTTTGCGGGGAGTGCGGCTATGTCGTCGATGGCGCCAGCGCAGAGCTGCTGCTGGTGATCGCGCGTACGCCCGGCAGCCGCGGCGCACAGGGGTTGAGCGTGGTCGTCCTGCCGCCGGCCCGCAGCGGCGTCACCATCGAAGGGCTCGCGACCTTGGATCTCACCCGGCCGATGGCGGCGATCCGCCTCGATCGGGTGCCGGTCGCCGCCGGCGAGATGCTCGGGCCGCCGGAGGCCGCCGGCGAGGGCGTGCTGCGGGCGCTCGAGCGTGCGCGCGTCGCCCTGGCCGCGGAGGCGGCGGGCGGCGCCGAGGCCGTTCTCGAGATGAGCGTCGCGCATGCCAAGGAACGGGTGCAGTTCGGCCGCCCCATCGGCAGCTTCCAGGCAGTGAAGCATCGTCTTGCGGACATGATGGTGGCCGTCGAGGCGGCGAAGTCCGCGGCCTGGTATGCGGCTTGCGTCGCCGACGAGTGTCCCGAGGATCTGCCGGAGGCCTCCGCCATCGCGAAGGCCGCATGCTGTGACGCATACCTCGGCGGCGCCGGCAGCGCAATCCAGCTGCACGGCGGCATCGGCTTCACCTGGGAGCACGATGCCCACCTGTACTTCAAGCGCGCGCGCTCGACGGCGACGCTGCTCGGCACTCCCTGCTGGCAGCGCGAGGTGCTCGCGGCGGCGATCGGTCTGGGCTCGGGAACGGCGCCCGCCTTCTGACCATGCGACTCGGATTCACGCCGCAGGAGGAGAGATTTCGCGCCGAGGCCGCTGCCTGGCTCGAGGCGCAGCTGTCCGGGCCGTTTCGCGACCTGCGCGGCGTGAGCTCGCATGTGAGCCACGCCGCGCGCCGGCACGAGTGGGAGCAGACGCTCGGGCGCGAGCGCTGGAGCTGCATCGGCTGGCCCGGGGAGTACGGTGGGCGCGACGCGACCCTCGCCGAGCAGGTGATCTTTGCGGAGGAATACGCGCGTGCCGGCGCTCCGGCGCGGCTCGGGCATCTCGGTATCGAGCTTGCCGGACCGACCTTGCTCGCGTTCGGGTCGCAGGCGCAGAAGCGCAGATTCCTGCCGCCGATCGCGCGCGGCGAGGAGCTCTGGTGCCAGGGCTACAGCGAGCCGGGCGCCGGCTCCGATCTCGCCGCCGTGCGCACGCGGGCCCGGCTCGAGGAGAGCGCGCGAGGCGCGCAGTGGGTGATCGACGGACAGAAGGTATGGACCTCGCTCGCGCAATTTGCCGACTGGATGTTTGCACTGTGCCGCACCCAGGAGGGGAGCCGCGGCAGCCAGGGCCTGTCCTATCTGTTGATACCCCTCAAGCAGCCGGGGGTGACCGTGCGGCCGATTCGCGAGATGACGGGCGATGCCGAATTCAACGAGGTGTTCTTGGCGGGTGCACGCACGGCGTGCGAGCACATCGTCGGTGAGCCCGGCCAAGGCTGGCGGGTGGCGATGGGTACGCTCGCCTTCGAGCGCGGCGTGTCGACGCTCGGGCAGCAGATGGCATTTCGCAACGAGCTCGAGCAGATCATCGCGGCGGCGCGCGCGAACGGTACGGCCGGCGATGCGGGCATCCGGCAGCGCATCGCGCAGGCCCACATGGGCCTGAAGATCATGCGCTACAGCGCTCTGCGCATGCTGAGCGCGCCGGCCGGATCGCTCCCTCCCGAGGCGCTCACGTACAAGATCTACTGGGCCAGCTGGCGCCGCCAGCTGGGCGAGCTCGCGATGGACGTGCTCGGGCCGGCCGGCGAGGTGGCGCCCGAGGGCGGCGAGCTCGGCCCCTTGACCCGGATGTATCTGTTCGCGCGTGCCGATACGATCTATGGCGGCACCAACCAGATCCAGCGCAACCTCATCGCCGAGCGAGCGCTCGGATTGCCCAAGGAGCCGCGAGGAGCCTCATGACCACCCCTGCACCGCCGAGTCCTGCCCGCGCGCCCGCGCAACCGCCCCCGGGGCGCAACCTGCTCGCCGGAAAGACCGTGCTGGTGACGGCCGCGGCGGGCACCGGAATCGGTTTCGCCACCGCGCGCCGCTGCATCGCGGAGGGGGCGCAGGTGTTCTTGAGCGACGCGCACGAGCGGCGCCTCGGCGAGGCCGCCGCGCAGCTCTCGGCGCCGGGACTGAAGACTCACGCGCGGGTGTGCGATGTGACGCGGGAGAGCGAGGTCAAGGCGCTGGTCGCGAGCGCGATCGAGTCGCTCGGCCACATCGATGTGCTCGTCAACAACGCGGGGCTCGGCGGCTCGGCGGCGGTGATCGACATGACCGACGAGCAATGGCACAAGGTGCTCGATGTGTCGCTCACCAGCGTGTTCCGGATGACGCGCGCCGTGCTGCCTCACATGTACGGGCGCGAGAGCGGGGCCATCGTCAACAACGCCTCGGTACTCGGCTGGCGAGCCCAGCCGCTGCAGTCTCACTATGCCGCCGCCAAGGCCGGCGTCATGGCCTTCACGCGTTGCGCCGCGATGGAGGCGGCCGAGCACGGCGTGCGCATCAACGCGGTGGCGCCGAGCATCGCCATGCATCCCTTTCTCAATCGCGTCACGTCGGAGGAGGTGCTCGCCGAGCTCGAGCGGCGCGAGGCCTTCGGCCGCGCCGCGCAGACCTGGGAAGTGGCCAACGCCATCGTGTTCCTCGCCAGCGATCTCGCGAGCTACATGACGGGCGAGGTGCTGTCCGTGTCGAGTCAACATCCGTGAGCGCAGCCGCCGTGTTTCAGACCGCCGAGGAGCTGCGCGCCGCCGTCGGCCGCTCCCTCGGACCGACGCAGTGGCTGCTGGTCGATCAGGCGCGCATCGACAAGTTCGCCGACGCGACCGGCGACCACCAGTGGATCCACGTCGATCCGGTACGCGCCGCGAGCGGCCCCTTCGGGGGCACGATCGCGCATGGCTATCTCACGCTCGCTCTGGTCAACCTGTTCCTGCCGCAGCTCGTGCGCGTGCCCGGCGCCCACATGGGCATCAACTACGGCACCGAGCGGGTGCGATTTCCGTCCGTGGTACGCTCCGGGGCGCGGATCCGCGCCCGCGGCGAGATCGGGCGCGCCGAGAACGTCGAGGGCGGCGTGCAGGTCATGATCCGCGTAACCATCGAGGTCGAGGACGGCGCGAAGCCTGCGTGCGTCGCCGACACCGTGAGCCGATTCTATTTTTGATGGGGATCCGCATGCGCGAAGCCGTGATCGTCTCTTTCGCCCGCACACCCATAGGCAAGGCCTATCGCGGGGCATTCAATGATACGGAGGCCACGGTGCTGTCCGGGCACGCCGTGCGCGAGGCGGTGAAGCGCGCCCGGCTCGAAGGGCCCGAGGTGGAGGACCTCATTCTCGGCTGCGCGACGCAGCAGGGGGCGCAGGGGTACAACATCGCCCGGCTGTCCGCCGTCACGGGCGGCCTGCCGGACAGCGTCGCGGGGATGACCATCGACCGCAAGTGCGCGTCGGGCCTGATGGCGATAGCGACCGCGGCCAAGCAGGTGATCGCGGACGGCATGGACGTCGTGGTCGCGGGCGGGGTCGAATCGATCAGCCTCACCCAGACCAAGCACATGAACACCTTTCGTGCCCAGTCCGAGGCGGTGCTCGCGCGCTCGCCGCACATGTACATGCCGATGATCGAGACCGCGGAAGTCGTCGCCGAACGCTATGGCGTGAGCCGCCAGAGGCAGGACGAGTACTCGCTGCAAAGCCAGAAGCGCACGGCGGCCGCGAGCGCCGCCGGGCGATTCACGGCGGAGATCGTGCCCTTGCCCTCGCGCAAGGCCATCGTCGACAAGGCGAGCGGCGAGACGCGCTACCAGGACGTCGTGCTCGACCGGGACGAAGGTCCGCGCTCGGACACCACGCTCGAGGGGCTCGCCAAGCTCGAGCCGGTCTGGAGCGGCGGCAAGCTCATCGCCGAGGGTCGATTCATCACGGCGGGCAACGCCTCGCAGCTCTCGGACGGGGCCGCGGCTTGCGTGATCATGGAGGCGGGCGAGGCGTCGCGCCGCGGGCTCGAGCCGCTCGGCGTCTATCGGGGGATGGCGGTGGCGGGTTGCGCCCCGCAGGAGATGGGCATCGGCCCGGTGTTCGCCGTACCGAAGCTGCTGCACAAGCAGGGCGTGCGCCTCGATGACATCGATCTGTGGGAGCTCAACGAGGCCTTCGCCGTCCAGACCGTCTATTGCCGCGACCGCCTGGGGATAGACCAGGAGAGGCTCAACGTCGACGGCGGCGCGATCTCGGTGGGGCACCCCTACGGCATGAGCGGCGCGCGTCTCACGGGACACGCGCTCATCGAGGGACGGCGCCGCGGCGCGAAGCGCGTCGTGGTCACCATGTGCGTCGCGGCGGGCATGGGCGCTGCGGCCCTGTTCGAGGTGCGCTGAGATGGCCTACGACGCGAATGGCGCCTACGAGCTCGATCAGCTGGACCGCGAAATCATCTCCGCGCTGAAGGCCGACGGGCGCGCCACCAACCAGCAGATCGCACGCTCGCTCAAGATCGCCGCGGCCACGGTGAGCATGCGCATCCGGCGCATGGAGGAGCTCAATGCCATGCGCGTGGTCGCAGTCACGGACTTCGAGGCGCTCGGCTACAAGCTGCTGCTGGCGATCGGCGTGGAGGTGAAGGGCCGGCCGGCCGAGGACGTGGCCAAGGACCTGGCGAAGCTGCACGAAGTGTTCGCCGTGCATCTGGTCACGGGGGCGCGCGACATCGAGATCCTGGTCGCGCTCAAGGAGTTCGAGGAGCTGCACGAGTTTCTGCTGGTGGACATCGCCAGGATCCGCGGGGTGCGCAGCCTCACCCCGGCGATCGCGGTCGATGTGATCAAGTACAACTTCGACCGGGCGCATCTCACATGACGCCTCAGCTGGACGACCTCGACCGCAAGATCATCGAGCTCCTGGCGCGCGATGCGCGCGTCAGCAACCGGCAGATCGCGGTGCGCCTCGGCGTCACGGAGGGCACCATCCGCGGGCGCATCAAGCGGCTGGAGAAGGACAACTGCATTCGCCTGACCGCCGTCACCAGTCCGCTGTACACCGGCTCGCCGAAGGTCGTGCTGATCGGCGTGCAGCTCGAGCGCGGCGACCTGAAATCGGTGTGCCAGGCGCTCAGCGCGATGCCCGAGGTGAGGTGCGTGATCGTGACCCTCGGCCGCTTCGACGTGCTTGCCATCGGGCTGTTTCCGACCCTCGAGGAAGTGATCGATCTCGCCAACAACCGCATCCTCACGCTCCCGGGCGTGCGCCACGTCGAGACCTCGATCGCGGCGAAGACGCTGAAATACGACTATCGCGTGGCGAAGATCACCGCCTCGTGGAAGACGGCGAAGTAACAGAGGAGAAGATCGCTCATGAGTGACCAGTCCCAACCACTCGATCGTGTGCTGAGCGGGCGCACCTGGGAGGACTTCTGCGATCAGTTGAAGGCGGCGGGACAGGTGATCCTGCGCCCGGAGACGCCGGTGACCGAGCTCGATCGGGCGGAAGGCTGGCGCTATCTCTCGCGCCTCACGCGCGTCGCGCTCGAGATGATGCTGGAGCACGCGGACCCCGACTTCCCGACCTTCTACATGGCCTCGCATGCGACGGTGAAGATCGGCGCCGACAACCCGGACAACATCTACTGGAACGCGACCATCAGGGGGGATCGGGAGTATCGCATCCGCGGCAACCGCGGCACGGTTCCCTATTTCTCCTTCGGCAGCAAGGCGAACCGCTACGCCATCGACGGCACCATGGCCTCGACCGGCGAGATCGAGTCGCACGCGCTCAGGTGCGCGCCGGACGGCAGCTACGAGGTGATCGCGAGCGCCGAGGAGCGCCCCGGCAACTGGCTGCCGCTCGCGGCGGACTCATCGATGATCATCGTGCGCCAGACCTTTCTCGACCGCCCGCGCGAGCAGCCCGCGAGCGCGAGCATCGAGCGCATCGGCGGACCCGCGCGCCCGCAGCCCTTGAGCGCCGAGCGCCTCGACCGCGGCCTTGCCGCGGCCGCGGCGTTCGTCCAGGGCACGGCGCGCACGTTCGCCGACTGGACGCAGACCTTTCGCCTGAAGCCGAACACGCTCGAGAACGTCGATCAAGCGCTCTACTACAAGTCGGGCGGCGATCCGCGCATCTTCTACCTGCACGGCTACTTCTCGCTGGCGAAGGACGAGGCGCTGGTGATCGACACGGCGGTGCCGGAGTGCGACATCTGGAACATCCAGCTCGATGACTACTGGATGGAGTCGCTCGACTACCGCTATCTGCCGGTCACGGTGAACAAGCACACGGCGCGCTACAACCCGGACGGCTCGGTGACCTTCGTCATCGCCGACCAGGACAAGGGGGTGGGGAATTTTCTCTACACCGCCGGCCACACGACCGGCACGATGCTGTTGCGCTGGACGGGCGCGAAGACGCATCCGATACCGAGGTCTCGCGTGGTGAAGCTCTCGCAGCTCTAATCGAGCCTGGCGATGATCTCGTCGCCGAAGCGGCGGATCGCATCGAGCTGAGCGGCGCTACCCACCGTGGGGTCCATTCCCCAGGGCACGAGGCAGGCATCCGTGACGCCGATGTCGCGCAGGCGGCGGAAATCCGCGGCGCTGGCCGCGCCCACGTCCATGCCGTGAATCTCGAAATCCGGGCGATCGAGGGTGCCGTGCTCGCGCCTGAGATCGTTGAGCGCGCGGATCATCGCCGCGAGCGTGGCGAAATCGGTGTTCGCCGAGACCCAGCCGTCGCCGAGGCGGGCGGCGCGCGCCAGCGCCGGCTTCGAATGCCCGCCGATCAGGATCGGTATCGGCTTCTTCGGCACCGGGCTCATCTTCATCGGGCCGAAGTCGAAGTTCTCGCCGTGATATTCGAAGTACTCGCCGCTCATCGCGCCGCGCAGGATCGCGATGCACTCGTCCATGAGCTTGCCGCGCCTGGAGAAATCCGCGCCGTTGTAGGAGAAGTCCTCCTTCCAGGGACTGAGCCCGGCACCGAGCGCGATTCTCTCGCCCGAGATCACGGCGAGTGAGTTGAGCGCTTTCGCGAGCACCAGGGGCTGGCGCATCGGGACCTTCATGACGTTCGGAAAGAAGCGCAGGCGCGTCGTCGCCGCCGCCATCCAGCTCATGCAGACGATCGGCTCGATGAAGCGCGATCCCTCGATGAACGCGCGGATCCTCTGTGTCTCCGCGTACGGATACTCCGATTGCGTGGTGCGCGGAAAGAAGAACGTGTCGGGCATGCAGATCGACGTCCAGCCGGCTTCCTCGGCCGCGCGCGCAATGTGCTGAAAGTCGGGGTATTGAGAGAAACCGAGCGCCAGCGTGAATCGCATGATGATCTCCCGATGTGCAATGGAGCCTCAGGCCGTTGCCGCGCGCCGGCCGGCTTGCCGTCCGAAGAAGGTGGCGTCGGCGAGGGACATTCCGGAGCTGTAGCCCTCGCCCCAGCGGGGCAGCCCGCAGGCGGCGCGACCGGCCGCGAACAGTCCGGGTATGGCCGCGCGCGCCTCGCTCAGCACCTCGCCGGTCGGCAGCGTGTCGAGACCGCCGAGGGTGAAGGAGGAGAAGAAGCAATGATCCTTGCGGCAGTCGAGCGCCACGAAGGGCGGCTGATCGAGCGGCTTCAGCCATTTCCTGGCCTTGTGAAACATCGGGTCCTCGCCGCGCGCCGCGTAATGGTTGTAGATGCCGACGCTGCTGGTGAGCGCGCCCTGCGGGAGCTTGAGCTCGCGCTCGACCTCTTGCCAGGTGTCCGCGGCCGCGCCGATCTCGATCTTCGCGAGCGTATGCATCTCGCTCGTCCCGTAGGTGCCTTGATCGGCCAGCAGCCAGATGCGCTCGCCGTCCTGCTGCAGCATGCGGTGCGAGACGCGCCCGTGATAGCAGTCCTCGTTGATGAAGCGCTGGCCGCGCTCATTGATGAAGATTCCCTTCACCAGCGACCCCGGCGGATACCACGGCACGGTGGTGAAGCCTTCCGCCATGTTGACGGCGGCGCCCCCGGCGCTCTCGCCCATGCGGATGCCCGAGCCGTCATCCACCGCGCCGAGCGGATAGCGCGAGCGCAGCAGGAGCGGCGCGTGGCGCCTCACCATGTCGCGATTCATGATGAAGCCGCCGGTGCAGAGGATGACGCCGCGGCGCGCCCGCGCGAAGCGGTCCTCGCCGTCCTTGCGCACCACCAATCCCAGCACTCGCCCACGCTCGTCCGCCACGAGCGCGACCGCGCGCGCCTCGTACACCACCGATACGCCGAGCCGGGACACGCGGCCGGCGAGCTGGTCCATCACGTAGCGGCCGCCCCCCATGCCGATGAATTTCGGGCAATGGCCGCGCGGCGCGGGCCGCGCCTCGTTGACGAAGGGGTAAGCCTCCTCGCTCCCCGACCAGATCAGGCAATCGTCGGTGGTCGGCTCGATGATGCGTTCGGCGATGTAGGAGTTCTTGAATTCGATGCCTTGCGCGCGCAGCCATTCGAAATGGCGCAGCGAATGGTCCGCATAGAGCCGCGCCTTGGCGAGATCGGCGTTCGGACCGCCGACCGCGGCGAGATACTGGTACAGGTCCTCGGTGGCGTCCTTGAAACCGGCCGATATCTGCATCGGCGTGCCGCCGGAGCCGCCCAGATAGAACTCCCCGCCGGAGAGCGCCGAGGCGCCGCCGCTCGCGGCCGTGGTCTCGAACAGGGCGACTTGCGCGCCGGCGGCGGCCGCCTCGATGGCCGCCGATGCGCCGGAAGCGCCGTAGCCGACGATGAGCACGTCGCCTTCGAAATCCCAGCGCGGCACGGCGCCGAAGGCGCAGCAGCGATCGAGCGAATAGTCGGTATGGCGCACGAGCCCTCTCCCCGCGACGATGCGCGATGATAACTCGCGTTGCGCATCGAGCGGGACTCGTCCGGATGGACTAGATGCCGCCTCTGGACGCGGCGAAGAATCGCGCACAACATGTCATGGAGGAAAAGACATGGGCGAGCGAGCCACTTCACCAGCGCGACGCAAGTTTCTGCGGGCAGGCACCTTGGCCGCGGCGGCGGCCGCCTTCTCGGGCGCGCCGCATGCGCCCGCCGCGGAGCCGCGTCGCTGGGACGATGAGGCCGATCTCCTCGTCATGGGCTCGGGGGGCGCCGGGGTGAGCGCCGCCCTCGAGGCGCGCAGCCGGGGCGCCGAGGTGCGGGTCTACGAGATGCTGCCCATCCCGGGCGGATCCTCGTGCCTCTCGGGGGGCGTGTGCTACATGGGAGGCGGCACACCGCTGCAGAAGGCGCTCGGCTTCGAGGACAGCCGCGAGGACATGTACCGCTTCATGGTCGCGGCAAGCGGCAGGTACGCTGCGCTCGCCAAGATCGAGGTGTACTGCAACGAGAGCCTCGCGCACTTCGACTGGCTGGTGGCGAACGGCGTCAAGTATGCACAGCGCTTTTCCCCGGAGAAGGAGCTGTCGCATGAAGCGGCGTCGCTCTATTTTTGCGGCAACGAGCGCGCCTATCCGTACCGCGACATCGCGCGCCCGGCGCCGCGCGGGCACGTGCCGCCGGCCAAGAACCAGACCGGCGGCCGCAGTCTCATGCAGAGCTTGCTCGCTTCCCTGCAGCAGCACGGGGTGCAGGTGATCACCGGCGCCTCCTGCGAGCGTCTCGTTCTCGCGAGCGATGGCACGGTGCTCGGTGTCGAGGTGCGCGACGCGCGCGGCATGCGCGCCGTGCGTGCGCGCAAGGGCGTGGTGCTCGCGGCGGGCGGATTCATTCACAATCCGCAGATGCTGAAGCAGCACGCGCCGGAGCTGTTTGCCTGCTCTCCGCACTGGGGCCGTGCCGGCGATCTCGGCATCGGCATCCGCATGGGCATGAGCATCGGCGCGAACGTGCTGCACATGCGCCAGGGCTTCGCCGTGCTGCCGCTCTATCCGCCCGAGAACGTCCTCAAGGGCGTGGTCGTGAACTTGCGCGGTCAGCGCTGCGTGAGCGAGGACTCCTACTACGGCGTCGTCGGGCACGAGCTGCTGTTCAATCAGGGCGGCCGCGGCTACCTCATCGTGGATCGAGCCAGCGACTACGCGGCGCCCGATTACCGGCTGGTCGTGGCGGCCGAGGCGCCGAGCATCGCGGCGCTCGAGGCGCGGCTCGCGCTGCCGCAGCAATCCCTGCAGCAGACCGTGGCGTACTACAACCGCTACGCCGAGCGCGGCGAGGATCCGCTGCTGCGCAAGGCGCACGATTACCTCGCGCCGCTTTCGGCGCCGCCCTTCAAGGCCTACGACCTCTCCATCGAGCAGGCGTTCTACGCCGTGCATACCTTCGGCGGCCTCGAGACCACCGTGAACGCCGAGGTGCTCAACGTCGAGGGCGAGGTGATTCCGGGACTGTACGCAGCGGGGCGCACCTCGGCCGGCATCCCGGTGGCGCCGTATTACGCGAGCGGATTGTCGATCGGCGACAGCACCTTCTTCGGCCGGCGCGCCGCGATGCACGCCGTGGCCCGCCGCGCATGAGGACGGTCACCATGCGTCTCCTCGCCGCCGCCTCGTTGTGCATCGCCGCCGCAGGCGCGGTCGCATCGCGCGCCGCGCCGCCCGGCACCGCCTCGCCCGTCGCCGCTTCCGCCATGCCCACCGGCGACGCCGCGCGCGGCCGCCAGATCTTCGCGCCCTGCCGCACCTGCCATTACCCTGAGAAAGGCTACGGACACCACAACGGTCCGAGCCTGTTCGCAATCTTCGGCCGCCGGGCCGGAACGCAGCAAGGGTTTCCCTACTACTCCGAGGCCCTGAAGCGCAGCAACCTCGTCTGGACTCCCGAGCTCCTGAACGCCTGGCTCGCCAATCCGACGACGTTCATTCCCGGCACCGACATGGTGTTCGTCGCAATTCCCGGCGCGCAGGATCGTGCGGATCTGATCGCCTATCTCGCGCAATTCCACGATCCCTGACAGCGAGGAGAGCGTTCATGGGCACACTCGACGGCAAGGCGGCGCTGGTGACGGGTGCAGGTCAGGGCGTGGGCCAGGGCATCGCCCTCGCGCTCGCGCGCGCCGGGGCCGCCGTCGCCGCGGCCGGGCGCACCGAGTCGAAGGTCGCCGCGACGGCGCGCGAGATCGAGGCGCGCGGCGGGCGCGCGATTGCCATCGTCTGCGACGTCGCGAAGCCCGCGGACATCGAGCGCACCGTCGCGGCGACCGCGCAGCGGCTCGGCGGCATCGATATCCTGGTGAACAACGCCTACGAGGGCGCGTTCGGCCCGCTCTTGTCCCTCGACGATGAGGCCTTCATGCGCGGCATCATCGCCGGGCCGCTCGCCTCGTTTCGCTTCATGCGCGCATGTCATCCGCATCTTAAGCGCCGCGGCGGCGGCAGCATCGTGAACCTGGCGACCTCCGCCGCCGTGCGCTGGGACAGCTCCAACTATGGCGCCTATACCGTCGCCAAGCAGGGCGTGCGCGCCCTCACCCGGGCTGCAGCCGCGGAATGGGGCGCGGATGGCATCCGCGTGAACTCCATCGCACCGCTCGCTCTCTCGCCCGCGCTCAAGGCGTGGACCGAGAGCGACCCGGAGGGCAAGACGTTCTTCAAGTCCGTACCGCTCAAGCGCATCGGCGACTGCGAGGAGGACATCGGCCGCGCCGTCGTCGCGATCGTCGGCGAGCTCGGCTACCTGAACGGCGCCACCATTCCGCTCGACGGCGGGCAGGCGAATTTCGATTGAGTCTTATCGAGGTGCAGTGATGCCGAGCTATCAGCTGGAGGGCGTGATTCCCGTCGTGCATCCGAGCAGCTTCGTGCATCCGACCGCGTCCTTGATCGGCGACGTCGTCATCGGGCCCGATTGCTACGTGGGACCGGGCGCGTCGCTGCGCGGGGACTTCGGCCGCATCGTCGTCGGGGCGGGCTGCAACGTGCAGGACAACTGCATCCTGCATTCCTTCCCCGGCGAGGTGTCGCTGCTCGAGGAGCAAGCGCACGTCGGCCACGGCGCGGTGCTGCACGGGTGTACGGTCAGGCGCGGCGCTCTCATCGGCATCGCCGCCGTTCTGATGGACGGCGTCGTGGTCGAGGAGGAGGCGTTCGTCGGAGCGCTGAGCTTCGTGCGCGCCGCGTTCGTCGTGCCGCGCCGCACGCTCGCGCTCGGCTCACCCGCGCGGGTGGTAAGAGAGCTCAAGGCGCAGGAGATCGAGTGGAAGGCGAGCGGCACCCGCCAGTATCAAGAGCTGGCGCGGCGCTGCCTCGCCTCGTTCCGGGAATGCGCGCCGCTGCCGGCGCCCGAGCCCGACCGCCCGCGCATCGCGCCCGTCGATGCCGTGCCGCTGCACACCATCGAGCGCGGCCGCGACCGCTGAGTACCCCGGCGCTCGGCCGGCGGCAAAGGGTCCCGGGCGTGCGCGCTGCGCTACGCCGGCACCGGCTGCGTGTCGAGCGAAGCGGGCACGTTGTGCACGAAGCAGCTCTCCTCGACCCGCTCCTCGATTCGCCAGCCCGCCCGGGTGCGCACCAGCTTGTCGACATACCAGAGTCCGAGGAACATCACCTGACGGCCGCCGTGGGGCAAGGTGCATTCCATCGGATTGAAGCATACCGTGCGGGCGCGCGCGCTATCGCCGGACAGGACGATGTCGGTATTCGCGATGAGGTGATAGTAGTGCGGAAATTTCCCGAGCGCCGGCTTGAGCCACGCCTTGATCTCGGGGAAGCGTCCGTCGATCCCGCCCAGGGCGCGATAGTCGATGTAGGCGTCCGCCGTGAACACCTCATCGAGGCGGTCCCAGTCGCGCGAGTCGATCGCGTTGCTGTAGCTCGCCATGAGCTGCTGGATCTCGAGTCGATCGGATATTTCCTGGATGTTCATGATGACTCCCGGTTGACTGGGTTGTTGGATCGATGGCCGTCAGACCGCCGCCGCGTCAGAGCGCGGCCGCGTCACAGCGCCGCCGCGGCGCGCGCCGCGCTGCCCATGGCCCCCTCGATGTAGCTCACGCCCTCGCAGTCCCCGGCCGTGAGCACCTCGAGTCCCGCATCGCGCAGCGCCCGGGCGAGCGCGAGATCGCCCTGCGCCCCCTTCGCAACGATGACGTGGTCGGCCCCCAGGGTGCGCGCCTGGCCGTTCAAGTTCACGTAGGTCACGCGGCTCTCGCCGATGATGATGTCGCGCGCGGAGGCGAGCAGCGCCACGCCGAGCTCGCGCAGCTGCGCGAGCACGCGCCAGCGCCTGACCAGATAGAGTCCGGCTCCGAGGCGGGCCGCCTCCTCGATCACGCTGACCTGCCGGCCGCGGTGGGCGAGAAACTCCGCCAGCTCGAGGCCCACCAGCTCCCCGCCGATGATGACGATGCGCTTGCCGAGCGGCATCCAGCTGCGCGTCGCGGAGCGGATCAGCTCGAAGCTCTTGGTGGCCCCGGTGAGGGCGCCGACCTTGGTGGCTAGGCGCGTGCTCCAGTCGGTCTTGCTCCTGAGCGAGCCGAGCTCCTCGCCGAGCAGCAGACGGCGCATCTCATCGCCGCTCAGCACGTTCGGCCGATCCGCGCCCGGGATCGCAGGCATCGTGCGCACGGCGCCGGTCGCGACCACCACCACGTCGGGGCGCAGCGCCGCGACCAGCTCCGCCGTCGCGCGCGTCTTCAATCGCACATCGACCCCCGAGCGCTCGATCTGGCCACGCAGCCACTCGACGATGCGCTCGTTCGGCTCGTAGGCGATGGCCGCGAACTGCGCCGTACCTCCCAGGCGATCCGACTGCTCCAGCAGCACGACCTCGTGGCCGGCGAGCGCGGCACGGCGCGCCGTCTCCAGTCCCGCCGGGCCGCCGCCGATCACCACGATGCGCTTGCGCGAGGCGGCCGGCGCGACCGCAAGCTCGCGCTCGAGGCCCGTCTCGGGGTTGACGGCGCATTTGACCGGTCGGCTGAAGTAGATCTGGCTCACGCAGCAGTAGCAGTAGATGCAGGGGCGCACGTCGGCGGCGCGGCCCTCCAGGAGCTTGCGCGCGAGATGCGGGTCGGCGAGGAGCGGCCGTCCCAGGCCCAGAAAGTCGAACTTGCCCTCGCCGAGGTAGCGGTCGGCGTCACCCAGCTCGATGCGTCCGGAGGCGAGCACCGGCACCGTCACGGCGGACTTGATGGCGACGGCGCCCGGCACCATGGTTTCCGGGACATCGGGTATGTTCGAGCCGGAGTGATTGATGCCCCAGGTCTGATCGGCGTAGGTGCTGGCGGTGATCGCATCGGCGCCGGCGGCCTCGATCAGGCGCGCTGCGGCGATCGCGTCCTCGATGTCGATGCCCTCGCTCCTGCCGAACTCCCGGCTGTCGATCTTCACCCACAGCGGGAACGTGCGGCCGAGCGCCGCCCGGATGCCGCCGATCACCTCGATGAGCAGCCGGGTGCGATTCTCCACCGATCCGCCGTACTCGTCGGCCCGCTTGTTGGTGGCGGGCGAGATGAACGAGGAGAAGATGTAGCCGTGCCCGCCGTGCAGCTCGATGCCGTCGACGCCGGCCGCGCGGGCCCGCTGCGCGGCGGCGACGAACCAGCGCACCAGCTCGCCCATGTCCTCGCGCGTCATCACGCGGAACTGGATCTCGCCGTACTTCAGGAAGTCGGCGACCGCGAGCTCGGATTCGAGAAAGCCCTCGATCACATCGCCCGCCTTGCCCTCGGGAATGGAGGGCGTCCAGACCGGGCGCCCTTCCTTCATGTCCGTCGCCGCGACCAGTCCGCCGAAGTGCAGCTGCAGCGCGAGCTTGGCGCCGTGCGTATGCACCTCATCGGCGAGCGCGCGGATGCCGGGGATGTGGCGGTCCTCCGAGAGTGCGATCTGGTTGCTGAGCGATGAGCCGACGGGCCAGCCGACGCCCACCGAGCCCACGGTGATGAGCCCGATGCCGCCGCGGGCGCGCTCGGCGTAGTAGGCACGGGAGCGCTCCCCGCACACCCCGCCCTGGTCCGCGAGGTTCGTCCCCATCGCCGTCATGTACAGCCGATTCTTGAGCTCGAGGGTGCCGATGCGGCCCGGGCGCAGCAGATTCGAGTGGCGCCCGGCCGCCATGCCGCCCGCTACCAGCTGCGCTCGAAGAACTCGACGATCATCGGATCGCCGGGCCGCTCGAGGTACGCGCATTTGCAGTTGCCGAGCTCGGGCCACGCCTTGTACCAGATCGGCTGGTAGCCGAGCGGCGCCATTTTCTCGACCCACCGATCGCAGTCGTCCGCGCGAAAGCGCACGTGATGCATGCCCTCGCGCCCGCGGTCGATGAACTCCTGATGAGGGCTCGCTCCCCAGAGGATCTGGATGAGCTCGATCTCCACGTTGCCGCTCATGCCGCAGGCGACCTTCATGGACACGTCCGCCGGCTTGCCGCGGTACAGCGCGCCCTCGACCACCGCGTCCATGTAGCTGAACGGACCGAACAAGGGATCATAGAGCTTCACCGCCGCCGCCAGATCGCGGAACACGTAGCCGACCTGCTCGAGGGGCGGAAGTCCGATGGTCTTGAGCGTCGGCTCGCCGCTCACGGGAATGCTCATGGGATTTTTCATGGGATTGCTCATGGGGTCGTCCAGGGGGTTGCTCATGGGGTCTCCTCGCGGTCTTCGCGGTGATGACTATCGACACGGCTCGATGATGCGGCGGGCGAAGTCCTCCATCACCCGCTTCTTGTCGTCGAGCGTGGAGAGCGGACCGAGAGCGTACTTGAAGGGATAGGCGATGCCCGTCGTCATCCCCTGCTGCTCGAGGCGCAGGAACGTGTCGACATCGGGCGGCGTCGAGAGCCCGAAAACCGCTTCGAACGGCAGATGCGCGCGCCCGGCGCGCTCGCGCGCCTCGGCGAGCGTCGCGAGAATGCGCGGCACCTCGTCGGGCACGTTGCCGGCGCCGATCCAGCCGTCCGCGACCCGCGCCGTGCGCTCGAGCGCGACGGGTGCCGCTCCGCCCATGTAGATCGGCACCGGCTGCGCGGGCGCGGGCGATATCTGCAGCCGCGGGAAATCGATGAGCTCTCCGTGATGCTCGACCATGCCACCGGCCCAGAGCTTGCGCAGCACCGTGATCATCTCGTCGTAGCGCTTGCCGCGCGTGCGGAAATCGACGCCGTAGACGTCGAACTCCTCCTTCATCCAGCCCGTGCCCACACCCATGATGAAGCGGTCGGCGCTCAAGATCGAGAGCGTGCCGGCGGCACGTGCCACCTCGAACACATTGCGCAGCGGCAGCACGTACACGCCCACCGAGAAACGAATGCGCGTGGTCACGGCGGCCATCGCGCCGATCGAAGCCCAGCAATCGGGGTAGTACGAATCGGGAGTCATCGGCGGCTTGCCATCCGCCGAGTAGGGATAGCGCGTCCGGATGGTCTCGGGGAACACGCCATGATCACCGAGCATCAAGCCCGAGAAGCCGACCGCTTCGGCGAAGCGGGCGACCTCGAGCATCTGCTCGGGCTCCATCCAGGTGACCGCCTGCCAGAACTTCAACGCAAGTCCCTCCCGGTGGGGACCTTAATGACGCCTCGGCTCGAATGCAATCGTCCATTCGGACACGGCGCGCACGCATCGAGCGTCGCCGACGAGGAGCGTCCCGCGCCGAGGCCGCATCCCCCGCGCCGAGGCCGCATCCCCCGCGCCGAGGTTGCATCCCCCGCGCCGAGGTTGCGCTCGCCGTCAATTTAATATATTTGTATTAAAACGACCCGGGGGAGTTTCGGCGCATGGATCCGGTCAGAGAGCTCGTCGCTGCGCGTCCCGATTTCTTCGCCAATCGTGCGGCCTGGCGCGGTGAGGCCGCGCGCATCGGCGATTTCATCCACATGTCGAACGGGCTCTCGAATGCCTACATGCTCACCGCCGGGGCGAGCCGCGTGATCATCAACACCGGCATGGGATTCGAGGCGCCGACGCACAAGCGCGTGTTCGATGCCGTGCACCGCGGACCCACGCCCTACATCCTGCTCACGCAGGGTCACGTCGATCACGTCGGCGGGGTGCGGCTGTTTCGCGAGCCGGCCACGCAGCTCGTCGCGCAGCGCAATAACCAGGCCTGCCAGGCGGACGATGCGCGCATTCGCGGCGTGCGCAACCGCCAGGCCTACATCTGGTTCAAAGCCGCATTCGATGCGAGCACCAAGGCGGCGGTCGAGCGGCCGGCGGTTGCCGCGCAGGATGTGCCGGTGCCCGACATCACGTTCGAGGACAGCCACCGCCTGAGCGTCGGCGGCCTCGATCTGGAGCTGTACGCGGTACCCGGCGGCGAGACCATCGACAGCTGCGTGATCTGGCTGCCGCAGCACAAGATATTGTTTTCCGGGAACCTGTTCGGGCCGCTGTTCCCGCACTTTCCCAACTTCAACACCATACGCGGCGACAAGTACCGCTTCGTGGAGCCGTATCTCGAGTCGTTGCGGCGCGTTCGCGCGCTCGAGCCCGAGACGCTCGTCACCGGGCATTTCGATCCCATCGAGGGCCGCGAGCTCATCCGCGTCTGTCTCGACCGGCTCGAGGCGGCGGTGCAGTTCGTGCATCGCGAGACGCTCGGGCGGATCAATGCCGGCCAGGAGATCTGGCGCGCCATGCGCGAGGTCGAGCTTCCGCCCGAGCTCTACGTCGGACAGGGATACGGCAAGGTGAGCTGGGCGGTGCGCACCATCTGGGAAAGCTACATGGGCTGGTTCAAGGCCGACCACACCAGCGAGCTCTACGCCACGCGCCCGCGGGACATTTATCCCGATCTGGTCGCGCTCGCGGGGGCCGCCGCCGTGGTCGAGCGCGGGCGGCAACGGCTCGAGCGGCGCGATGCCGAGGGCGCCATGCTGCTCGCCGAGGCCGCGCTCGCGCACGATGCGCTCGATCCGGGAGCGCTCGCGCTCGCCTGCGATGCCAGCAAGGCGCTGCTCGATCGTTCCGGAGGCGGCAATTTCTGGGAGACGGGCTGGCTCGAGCACCAGATCGCAGAGCTCGAGCGGCGCCTTGCGCAGCGCAAGGCGGCGGGAGGGAGCGCATGAGCGATGCAAGCACGGTTCGGTTCGACTACTCCGCCGCGCACGTGCTCGTGACCGGCGGTACTTCGGGCATCGGTGCAGGCATCGCGGCGGCATACCGGGAGGCCGGCGCGCGCGTCACGATCACCGGTACCCGGCCGAGCGCCGCCGACTATGGCTCGGATCTTCGAGGCTGCGCGTACCTGCGCCTGCGGCTCACCGAGGATGGCGACATCGATGCGGTGGCCGCGGCGCTGCCGCGGCTCGACATCCTGGTGAACAACGCGGGCGGAAATTTCATGACCGAGGATGAGTTCGATCCGCTGGTGTTCGAGCGTTCGGTGCGGGTGAACTTGACCGGCGCCTATCGCCTCGCGCACGCCTGCCTGCCGCTCCTGTGCAAGAGCACCCTGCCCGGCGGCGCGAGCGTCGTCGGACTCGCCTCGCTCACCTCCTATTTCGGCAATACCTACGTGCCGGGTTATGGCGCGGCCAAGGCGGGCCTCGTCCAGCTCACGAAGTCGCTCGCCATGGCATGGGCCGCGCGCAACGTGCGCGTGAATGCCGTGGCGGCGGGATTCATCGTGAGCCGCATGATGGAGTATTTCCTCGCGACCCCCGCCCTCGCGCAGCCGGCCATCGAGCGCACGCCGCAGCGCCGCCTCGGCCAGCCGCGCGACGTCGCGGGCGCGGTTCTGTTTCTCACCAGCTCGGCGGCCTCTTTCGTCACCGGCCAGACGCTGCCGGTCGACGGCGGCTACAGCGTCGTCGGTTGACAGCCGTGGCCGCGCTCAAGGAGCGGATTCCGGAGCGCCTCACGGCGCGCAGCAACACCACGCGCGCGAAGCTCCTCGCGACCGCAGAACGATTGTTCGCCGAGCACGGCATCGACGGCGCGTCCCTCAACGAGATCAGCCGGGCCGCCGGCCAGCGCAACAGCAACGTGTGCCAGTATCATTTCGGCAGCAAGCAGGGTCTCATCCAGGCGATCCTCGACAAGCACGTGCCCGGAATCGCCGCGCGGCGCAACCAGCTGCTCGACGCGCTCGAGACGCGCGCCGCCTTCGATCTGCGCGACCTGGCGCGCGCCTTCGTGCGTCCGGTGAGCGAGAAGCTTGCCGATCCCGACGGCGGCGCCGAATTCATCCGCATCAATGCCGGGCTCGTGGCGCTGCACACGCTGTACGCCTTCGGCGTACCCGTCTCGAGCCTGAGGCTTGCCCGCGCGGCACGCTTCCGGCGGCTGCTCGCGCCGCTCCTCGCCGCATCGGGGCTGCCCGAGGCGGTCGCGCAGCAACGCATGATGCTCGGTGCCGTGGTGCTCTTTCACGGGCTCGCGGACCATTGCCGAATGCGCGATGCCACGGCGGCGCGCGGCGCAGCGCTCGATACACCCCTGTTCATCGCCACCCTCGAGGACTCGATCGTGGGACTGTGGGCTGCGCCGCCGGTCGCAGCGCGCCCGCAGACCCGCTGAAGATCGAGCGGCCTCACGGAGTACCCCATGGCCCCCAAGCTGCTCGAGAAATACGGTCCCTGGGCGCTGGTCACCGGCGCCTCCTCCGGCATCGGCGAGCAATTCGCCCGGCGGCTTGCCCGCGCGGGATTCAACCTGGTGTTGATCGCGCGCCGGGCGCAGCGGCTGTCGCTGCTCGAGGCCGAGCTGCGCGCGCGCCACCGCATCGATATCGAGGTGCTGGCGGAGGATCTCGCCGACCGCGGCGGAATCGACCGCGTGATCTGCGCCGCGCTGGGGCGCGACCTGGGTCTGGTCGCGAGCAACGCCGGATTCGGCCTCAAGGGGCCGTTCGAGCGCAGCCCGCGGGCGAGCCTCGAGGCCATGCTCGATACGAACGTGCGCGCACCGCTCCTGCTGCTGCATGCCCTGATGCCCCGGCTGTTGCAGCGTGGACGGGGCGGAATCATCCTCACCGGCTCGATCGAGGGCGAGGCGCCCTTCCCCTGGTCGAGCGCCTACGCCGCCAGCAAGGCGTTCATCCACAGTCTGGGCCTGGGATTGAGCGGGGAGCTCTCGGGCACGGGAATCGACGTGCTGGTGCTCGAGCCGGGTCCCACCGACACCGAGGCGTTGACCTTGCAAGGCTTCTCCAAGGCGACCATGCGCGGATTGATGTCCCCCGCCGAGGTGGCGAAGCAGGCGCTCGCGCAGATCGGCCGCGCCCCGCTGCACATTCCAGGCAAGGAGAACCGCAAATTCGTGACCGCCATGCGGCGCATGCCGAAACCGCGCCTGGTCGAGTTCAACGCGCTCAACATGGCCGGGGCGCTCGCCGCCAACGGGCAGTCGGTGGAGCGGGCGGGGCCGGTGGAGCGGGCGGGGCCGGTGGAGCGGGCGGCACCATGACGCAGCTCATCGACATCGACGATCTCGCGGCGCCGAGGCTCGATGAGGCGCAGCAGGCCGCCCTCGCCTGGGGCGAGAGCGTCCCGGTCGATTTCTCCGAGCAGGCGATCCTCGATGCCGCGCGCGCCCGCACGGGTCTTCGCGATTTCGGGCCCGACGATTTCCGCGAGCGGCTCAAGATCCTGCGCGAGGAGTGGGGCGGGACCGCGGAGCTCACCGGGCTGCACCGCACGGTGCTGCACGGCTATCTCGTGCGCTACGCCAGCAATCGATTGCTGATTCACGATCTTCTGTCGAGGCATCCGCAGATTCGCGAGCTCGAGGTGGTGCGGCCGGTGATCGTGGTGGGTCTGCCGCGCAGCGGCACCACCCATGCCGTGAACCTGCTCGCCTCGGACCGCAGATTCCATTCGCTGCCGCTGTGGGAGTCGTACGAGCCGCTGCCCCTGCCGGGCGAAGCGCCGCTCGCGGACGGGACCGATCCGCGCTATCAGCGCTGCGCGCAGGCCTGGGCCGGCATGCAGCGCACCATCCCGCTCATCGCCGCCATGCATCCCATGCATCCGGACCACATTCACGAGGAGCTCGAGCTCATGGGGCCCGACTTCGCCTCCTATAACTTCGAGTGGCTGGCGCACTCGCCGCACTGGCGCGATCACTACTTGTCGAGCGACCAGACGCCGCACTACCAGTACCTGAAGGATGTGCTGCGCATCTTGCAGTGGCAAAGGGGCGCAGCGCCGCGGCGCTGGGTGCTCAAGTGCCCGCAGCATCTCGAGCAGCTCCCCGTGCTGAAGCGGGTATTTCCCGATGCGACCATCGTGGTGACGCACCGCGACCCGGTCGCCGTCATCCAGTCGATTCTGACCATGCAGGGTTACACGCAGCGCATTCATCGCCGCCGGGTGGCGCTCGATGCGCTGCTCGAATATTGGCCGGCGCGAGTCGAGCGCCTGCTGCGGGCGTGCCTGCGCGATCGCGCCCTGTTCGGTGCTTCCTCGAGCATCGATGTGCCGTTTCAAGTCATCGTCAGCGATCCGATGCCCACGCTCGAGCGCATCTACGAGCGCGCCGGTCTGGAGCTCGATCGCACCACGCGCGCGCGCCTGGGGCGCTACCTCGACGATCACCCGCGCGGCAAGGAGGGTCAGGTGCGCTATCACCTGGAGCGGGATTTCGGGGTGTCGCCGGCGGCGATGCGCCGCCGATTCGATTTCTATTTCGAGCGCTTTGCGGTGCAGGCGGAGTCGGGCACATGAGCGGCGCGAGCGCCTGCGCCCGCCCTGAGGCGCGACGGGCTTCGATCTAGCCGGCGGCGGCCGCGCGCTGCGGCGCCGGCGCGACACCTTTCGCATAGTGCATGATGCCCTCGACCTGGCTCAGGAATTCTTGCTTGCGCGCGCGCGGATTGTAGAACTGCTTGTACCAGATGCGGGCCTTGTGGAAGGGGCCGTCGCCCGCCACCTGCAGCACGTTCAAGCAGGGGCGCTTGTACTTCCAGACATCGAAATCCTGGGCGAACGCCGCGCAATCCGCGGCTTGATAAGCGCGCGCGGCCGCCACATCCTGCGCGCTGGGCGGGATGGCGCCGCTTTGACCCTTGACCAGCGTGGCGTGCCAGACCTGCGTCACCCCATCATCGATCGGGGTGTGCGCGATGAAAATGACGTTGGGCGCCCAGCCGCGCGCGTGAGAGAGCAGAAATCCCGGCCCGTGGTACACGGTGTCGGTCTCGAGCATGCCGGCGCTCGACTCGAGCGTGCGGTGCCCGCCGCCCTGGCGCTGGATGGCGAGATGAGCGCGAAACTCGTTCTCGAAGTACTCCACCGTCGAGCCGTGCACGGGACCCAAGTGCGCATAGTCCGCGATGTTGTCGATGTACTCCTGCGGATGGGAGTTGAGCACGCCCAGATGATCGATCTTCCAGCGCACCCAGGCGGGGTCGTGCCATTCGGGTAGGTCCGGCGCCTCCCATTCGGGCTCCCCGCCCTCCGGGTCGTACCAGACGAAAATGCAGCCGAGACGCTCGACCACCGGCCAGGATTTCACGCACGCCGCCGCCGGGATGGGCGCGGACGAGTAGGGGATCTGGTTGCATTTCCCGTCCGGCCCGTAGCGCCAGCCGTGGTAGGGACAGCGGATCGAATCGCCCTCGATGGAGCCGTCCTGAACGACGTACGAGGTCTCGTTGCGGGCGAGATGCGTTCCCATGTGAGGGCAGTAGGCGTCGAGCATGACCACCCGGCCGCTCTTGCCGCGGTACAGCGCAAAGTCCTGGGCGAAGAAGCGCACGGCGATCGGGCGGTCCTTCAGCTCCTCGGAATCGGCGACCATGAACCATCCCCGGGGGAAGGTGAATTCGCCGAGCCGATAATCCTTGGTCGTGGCCATGGCCGCAATGATCTACCAGGGTGGGCGGGGTGTCTATCGTCGACTCTGACGAGGGCTGCGCGCGACGGGCGGCCTCATTTGCCGTCGACCGAGAAGGCGAGCAGTACATTTCCGGGCTGCCGCATGCTGCCTGATTGCACGAACAGCATGCCCTCGGCGACCGTTTGGCCGCCGTAGTCGACGCCGCCCCCGCGGGCCAATCCTCCGTTGACGGCGGCAAAGGCGCGGCCGGTGTCGAATTCCCACACCACCGCACCGTCGCTGGTGCGGTAGGCGCGGATGCGCCCGTCCATCGAGCCGGCGAACACGATCCCCGGTATCGCCGTGACGGCGCCCAGCTGCCCTTGCCCGCAGTGCGTCTCCCCCCAGTCGCACGGCCGCACCGGCGCGGGGGTGCGCCACAGGACCTTGCCGGTGACATCGTCGAGCGCGACCAGAGCGCCCGGACCCCGGCCGGTCACGAAGTCGTACTCATTGGTGGCGACGAAAGTGCGGCCGCCTTCGCTCGCGAGGCCCCAGAGGATGGCTCCGTTGCTGCCGCCGTTCGCGAGCTTGTCGCTCCACAGAACACGGCCGCCCCGATCGGGGTCGAGGCCGTACACGACGCCTGATTTGGCGCCCGCCACGACGATGCTGCGGCCGCCGGGACCGGGCACGAGCATCGCGGAGGCCGCGAAGTCGAGATCGCCCCCGAGTACCTTGGGACAGTTCGCATGCCGGCGGGTCTCGCAGCCGAGGATCCAGGAATCGTTGGCGACCGCTTGATACACCCAGCGCCGCACGCCCGAGGCTCGATCGAGGGCGAGTATGGCGTCGGTTCCCCGGGCCGGTACATCGGTGTAGGAGTCGCCCGAGCCGATGTAGATGAGGTCGCGCTTGGTATCGACGGTGGGGGAGGAGAAGACCGCGCCGCCGGCGGGTCCGTAGCGCGGCGTACCGATGGCGTTGGGTGGCAAGGGGTGGGGAGCCTCGGCGATGGTGTATTGCTGCCAGATCTTGCGTCCCGTCGCAGGATCGAGCGCCGCAAGGCTGCCACGGAACGTGCAGCACGGCAGCCTCGGATCTGCCGCGGCCACCTCTTCCATGGAGCTCACCGGCACGAGCAGCCGTCCCTCATCGAGGCGCGGCGTGCCGACGAGCCGTGCAAGCGGATGCTCATCCACGCGCACCGTCCAGACGCGAGCGCCCGTGTCGGCATCGACGGCGTGCAGATTCGCCTGATCATCGCCGAAGTAGGCGATCATGCGCCACCGGCCGTCGATCTCGACGCGGCCGATGAGGGCGGCGGTGCGCACCAGCGCCCCCGCCGCATAGCTCCACAGCGTGCAGCCGCTGTGCGCATCGAGCGCAAACATACGCCCGCGCGGGCCGCCGGCGAACACGCGGCCGGCGACGATGACCGGCTGCGCGAAGGTGGTCGTTCCGGGAAACGCAAAGCTCCACTTGAGCTCGAGCCGCGGAACATCCGCGGCGGCAAAGCCCGGTGCCGGCTGGAAACGCGTGTTCGATGCATCGCGGCCCCAGCCGTTCCAGTCCTGCGGCGAGAGGCGCAGGGGCGGCGCCGGCGCCTTGCAGCGATTCGCGTCGGGATCGAACACTTCCGCGCCCGGCGCGCGGCCGGTCAGAAATATCGCGAGCGAGCGCATATCCGCCGCCGAAAGGCCCGATGCCTGCTGGCGCATCACGCCCTCGGAGAGGGCGAACACGATGTCGTCGGGGGAGCGGATGGTCGAGATGAGCACGTGCGGAGGAATGCGGCCCTGCGCATGATCGTGGCAAGCGGCGCAGTGCGCCTGCCAGAGCACCGCGCCCGCGGCAGCGGCCGCGGAGGACGGGCTGCCCAGGGCGCATGCGGGTCGAAGGAAGGACAGCGCCGTCATGAGCGAGGCGGTCGCGGTGCGGACGGCAATTCGGGCGGCAGACAAGCGCATCTCCTTCGGGGCATGGCCCGTCCTGGCGCGGCAGCACTCCGATCTGTGTACCATGGCGTCGAAATGCGCGCTGCGCCGGCGCAATCCAGGGACCGGCGCGGCGCGATCTCGCGCAGGGGCGCGAGCTTTTATCAAGGGGACGAGAGGCTTGGCATCGTCGAAACGGAGTAGATGCGATTGGGCACCCCTGCCGGGAGCCATCGAATGAGCGCGGGCTTCGGCCCGATCCGCCAGCTGGGCTACGTGGTCGCCGATCTCGCCGCGAGCGTGCAGCAGTGGCATCGCAGCCAGGGTTTCGGCCGCTGGGTGTGCTTTCGCAACGTCACGATGGCGGGCGAGTATCGCGGCCGCCCTGCCACGCTCACCATGCACGTCGCGCTCGCGTACCGCGACGAGCTCGAGATCGAGCTGATCGAGCCGGTGAGCCGCATCGCTTCGCCCTACCTCGATGCGGCAGGGCGCCCCGCAGTCGGGCCGAACCATCTCGCCTGGTTCTCGAGCGGCCTCGAGGCCGATCTCGCGCGAGCGCGCGGGACGGGTCTGGAGGTCGTCTACGTCGGGCACAATCCGGTGACGCGCATCGCCTATCTCGAGCCGCCGGCCGAGCCCCAAGTGCGCTACGAGCTCATCGAGTACACCGCGCAGGGGCTCGAGGGCTGGAGCGAGCGCATGCGCGCCGCACGCGCAGCGGGAGACGCTCTGTCGATCGTCGAGATCGATCTTGCGAATCTCCCCTGATCGGTCGATTGCGACGGACAGCTCGTCCATGCTGAAGTAGTGAAAAGGCGAAGCGCGTGACGAATTCGAGTGCAACGGTGGATGTGGTGGTGGTGGGATCCGGAAACGGTGCGCTCGCTTCGGCTTTGTGCCTGTACGAGCTCGGCGTACGCGATGTCGTGGTCATCGAGAAGGCGGCCAAGTACGGCGGCACCAGCGCCACCTCGGGCGGCGGCGTCTGGGTCCCGTGCAATCGCTACGCGCGTGCCGCGGGCGCGCAGGACAGCCTCGAGGATGCACGCGAGTACCTGCGCGCCACCATACCCGCCGGCGCCGTGCCGCAGGAGCTCATCGACACCTATCTTCGGGAGGCGCCGAAGATGATCGATTTCCTGCACGAGCGCACGCGTGTGCGCTACCGCACGCTCGCCCACTATCCCGATTACTATTCGGCGGCGCCGGGCTCCCGGCCCGGACATCGCTCGATGGAGCCCGAGCCGGTGATGCGCAGCGTGCTCGGTGCCGAAGGTGGGCGGCTGGTCGATACGCATCACATGATGTGGCTCATGGACCGCGTGGCCTTCACGCAAGAAGAGGCCGCGGTTCTGGTGGGTCAATCCGCGGGCTGGAAGAAGCTCGCGGCCAAGCTTTTCTGGCACTACTACACCGACATCCCCTGGGTGTTCACGCATCATCGCTCGCGCCGCCTGGCATGCGGCGCCGCCGGCATCGCACGCCTGCGCTGGTCGATGCTCGAGCGGCAAATGCCCTTGTGGCTCGATACCGCGCTCACGGATCTGCGGGTCGACGCGAGTGGGCGTGTCGCCGGCGTGCTCGCGCGGCGCGGGTCGGACCTGCTCGAGATCGAGGCGCGCAAGGGCGTCGTGCTCGCCGCGGGCGGCTTCGAGCAGAACCAGGCGATGCGCGAGCAATATCTGCCGAAGCCCACGAACACGGCGTGGAGCGGCGGGGCGCCGACGAACACGGGCGATGCGCTGCGCGCCGCCCTCGAGCTCGGCGCCGCCACCCGGCTCATGAACGGCGCCTGGTGGTGTCAGACCATCAAGGCGCCGGACGATCCGGTGCCGCGCATGGCGATCATGGAGAAGTCCTATCCCGGCTGCTGCGTGGTCAACCGCCGCGGCCGGCGCATCGCCAACGAATCGCAGAACTACATGGCGTATCAGCTCGCTTTTTTTGCCAAGCACAGCGAGGCGGATCCGCAGACGCCGTCCTGGCTGGTGTTCGACGCGCGTTTCCGGCGCCGCTACTTCGTGGGACCGCTCCTGAATTCGCGCTTTCGGCCGGATCGCTCGCTGCCGAGGTCCTATTTCGAGACGGGATTCCTCACCAAGGCGGACAGTATCGAGGAGCTCGCGCGCCTGACCGGGATCGAGCCCGCGGGGCTCGGGGCGACGATTTGCGCCATGAACGAGTACGCGCGCAGCGGCAAGGACCTGGAGTTCGGGCGCGGCGATTCGACCTATGACCGCTACTACGGAGATCCGACCGTGACTCCCAATCCGTGCCTCGCGCCGATCGCGGAGCCGCCGTACTACGCCATGCGCGTCGATCCCGGCGATTTCGCGACCCACGGGGGGCTGTGCATCAATCCCGACGCACAGGTGCTGAACCTGCGCGGTGATCCGATCGCGGGACTTTACGCCATCGGCAACACCGCCGCGGCCATCCTGCCCACCTATCCCGGCCCCGGCGCGACGCTCGGCCCGGCGATGACGTTCGGCTGGCAGGCCGCGAAGCACATCGCGGGCCGCTCATGACGCGAGCCGGCCCATGACCCGGCCGCGCGCCGCCGCCATCGAGGGCTGGTACACGCTCGATGAGGCCGCCCCGGCTCTCATCGGGTCGCGTTGCACGGCCTGCGGCACCTACTTCTTTCCACCGCTGCAGAGCGTCTTTTGCCGCAACCCCGAATGCGCCGGGGAGCGCTTCGAGAGGGTGCCCCTGAGCCGCACGGGGCGCATCTGGTCGTTCACCGATGCGTGCTATCAGCCGCCCGAGCCGTACGTCGCGGCGCAGCCGTTCGTACCCTTCGCGATCGCCGCCGTGGAGCTCGACGCCGAGAAGATGATCGTGCTCGGACAGGTCGTGAGCGGCCTCGGCGTGAAGGACCTGAGGGTGGGCATGCAGGTCGAGCTGGTGCTCGAGACGCTGTACGCCGATGCGCAGGTGGACAAGGTGGTGTGGAAATGGAAGCCCGCCGGAGGCGTGCCGTGAGCGCGTCGGCAACCGGTCCCGCCGCCTCCTCCGCGAGCGCCGGCGCGTCCACGGCCGCGACGGCGGCGCCGAGCGGTGAGGTCGCCGTCCTCGGCGTGGGCATGCATCCCTGGGGCAAATGGGGCCGCAGCTTCGTCGACTACGGCGTCAAGGCAGCGCGCGAGGCGTTGCAGGATGCCGGGGTCTCGTGGCGCGACGTCCAGTTCATCTCGGGCGGTGCGACGATGCGCTGCGGCTATCCGGGATACGTGGCGGGCGCCACCTTCGCGCAGGCGCTCGGCTGGCAGGGCGCCGAAGTCAATACCTCCTATGCCGCCTGCGCCTCGGGCTCGCAGGCGCTCGCGGCCGCTCGCGCCAGGATCCTCTCGGGACAGGCCGAGGTGGCCCTGGTGGTGGGCGCGGATACGACGCCCAAGGGATTCCTCGCGCCCGCGAAGGGATACCGTCCGGAGGATCCCGACTGGGTGCGCTTTCATCTCGGCATCACCAATCCCACCTACTTTGCGCTCTATGCGCGCCGGCGCATGGCCTTGTACGGCGCCACGGAGCGCGATTTCGCGCAGGTCAAGGTCAAGAACGCCGCGCACGGCCTTTCGAATCCGAACGCTCGTTACCGCAAGGAGCTCACCGTGGAAGAGGTGCTCGGCTCGGCCATGGTGGCCGACCCGCTGCGGCTGCTGCAGATTTGCGCGACCTCGGACGGCGGAGCCGCGGTGCTGATCTCGAGCCTCGATTACGCGCGCCGCCGCACCCGCCATGCCGTGCGCATCGCGGCCATCTCCACGGTGACGCCGCGCTTTGCGAGCGCCGAGGTCGAGATGCCCGACATCGCCACCGACTCGGCGGCTGCCGTCGCGGCGCACTCGTTCCGCGCATCGATCGCGAAGAAGGCCTACGAGGAGGCCGGCATCGGGCCGCGGGATGTATCGCTCGCCGAGGTCTACGATCTCGCCTCATCGATGGAGCTCGACTGGATGGAGTATCTGGGCCTGTGCGGGCCGGGCGAGGCAGAGCACCTGCTGCGCAGCGGCGCCACCCGCATCGGCGGCCGTATTCCGGTGAATGCGAGCGGCGGTCTCGCGTGCTTCGGCGAGGCCGTGCCGGCGCAGGCCCTCGCTCAGGTCTGCGAGCTCACCTGGCAGCTGCGCGGCACCGCGGGCGCTCGTCAGGTGCAGGACGCCAAGGTGGGCATCACGGCCAACCTGGGCCTCTTTGGCCATGGCTCATCGGTGATCCTGAAGCGCTGAGCCGGCGATTGCGCGGCTGCGCCGCGCGCCCGGGACCTTCGGCGCACGGGCACCGAGACCCTCGGCGCACGGGCCGGGAGGCTCTCAGCGCACGGGCCGGGAGGCTCTCAGCGCACGGGCGCTCTCAGCGCACGCGCACCGAGGGCAGCTTTTTCCCGCGCCGCATGGTCTCGATGAATTGCTCGAGCGGGGCGGGCGGTGCGACCGGCGCGACGCTGCGCGGCGCCTCGGACCAGAATTCCTCCCACGAGGGGAACAGATCGTGAAAGCTGCCCTCGTAGGCCTCGCGCCCCGGCCAGCGCATCTTGCGCTCGCCCGTGGGGGGCTTGTTGAGGTCGGTCGCATACCAGTAAAGGGGCAGCCGGCGCCGGAAGTACCAGCGCGCCTCGATGCGCTCGTAGCGGTCGAAGTACATCATTTGCATGATGACCCAGTCCCCGCCCGCCTCGTGCTCGTTTTTCGAATACAGCACGCCCTGCGCGTGATCGGGGTCGAGAAACTCGATGATATGACCGCCGATGTGATGGGAGGTCCCGGTGAACTGGCTGCGCATGGTCTCGTCGAACCAGCGGCGCAGCGCCTCGCGCCCCGTCTCGGTCTCGCTCACCCGGACATCCGCGGGAAACAGATTGACCCAGGCGTCTGCGTCGCGCATGTCGAGCGCGAGCGAGTACTTGGCGGCAAGCTGGCGGATCTCGTCGATGGATTCCAGCCGATCGATGCGCTGCGCCAGATCATTGCCGGGCGTCATGCCCTGCGCCCCGCTCACTGCGCCGTGTAGCCGCCGTCGGCGATGAACTCGGAGCCGGTGCAGTAGCTCGACTCGTCCGAGGCCAGGAACACGATCAGCCCTGCGAGCTCCTGCGGCATGGCCTTGCGCGGCAGGGGCTGGCTCAGGATCGCCGGCGAGTCGGCGGGAATCGGGTTCATCGGCGTGTCGATGAAGCCCGGATGCACGGAATTCACGCGGATGCCGCGCGGGCCGAGCTCGACCGCCGCTGCCTTGCTCATGCCGCGAACCGCCCATTTCGAGGCCACGTAGCCGATGATACCCGGAAAGCACGTCAGGCCCGCCACCGAGGAGATGTTGATGATGGAGCCCTTGCCGGCGCGCAGCATCGAGCCGAGCACGGCCTGCATGCCGAGAAGCACCCCGACCTGGTTGACGTCGATCACGCGCCGATAGTTCGCCTCGGAGACCGTCTCGAGCGGCTCCTGGTGAATGATGCCCGCGTTGTTGACCAGCACGCCGACCGGGCCGAAACGCTCCTCGGTGGCGCGCACGACCTCGGTCCAGGCCGCGAGGCGCGTGACGTCATGGCGCAGGAACATCGCGTTCTCGCCGAGCTCGCCCGCCAGTGCCCGCCCTTCCTCTTCCAGTACATCCGTGGCCGTCACGCGGGCACCGGCCTCGACCAGGCCTCGCGCGTAGGCGGCGCCGAGCCCGCGCGCGCCGCCGGTCACGATCGCGACCTTGCCGCGGAGTCTGGGATTGTCTGAACTCATGCCGGGATTATCGCCAGATTCGATTCAAGGATTGAAGCCATTCCCGGTAATCACCGGAATACTGGTCCACCGGCCCGTGGGGTCGCGGTACCAGCCGCCCGCGGCGAGCGCGCCGCCGTCGAGATTGATGGTGGTGCCGGTCACCCACGCCGACAATTCGCAGGCCAGGAACAGTGCGCATCCCGCCGCATCTTCGGGCTTGCCGAACCGTCCGAGCGGAATCCAGCGCGCAATGTGGTCCCTGTACTGCGGCGCGATCATCTGCGACACCGGCACCTGCGCCGTTTCGGTGGTCTCGGGCGCGATGGCGTTGACTCGAATGCCCGCCGGCCCGAGCTCGAGGGCGAGGCAGCGCGTCAGACCGGTGAGCGCGTGCTTGAAGGCTGAGTAGACGCTGGTCATCGGGATGCCGCGAAAGGCCTCGATCGAGCTGAGGTTGATGATGCTGCCCCCGGGCGCGCGCTTCCTCAGCAGCGGAATCGCCGCCCGGGTGACGAGCAGGACCGATCTGAGATTGATGGAATAAAGTGTCTCGATATCCTCGTCGGTATGCTGCTCGAGCGGCTTCACGATCCCGCAGAAATCGCCCACATTGTTGACCAGGATGTCGAGGCCGCCGAAGCGCCCGTCGACCTCGGCCAGCAACGCCTCGACCGCCTTGCGGTCGCGTACGTCCGTGACCGACACCATGCATTGCGGCGCGGATTTCTCCAGCGCTCGGCGCAGCTCCCCGGCGCGGCTCTCGATCACCTCGGCCGCCACGATCGTTGCGCCGGCCGCCGCAAAAGCCTCGGTGATGGCGCGCCCGATGCCCGCTCCCGCCCCGGTCACCAGCGCGATCTTTCCACGCAAGTCGATCATGCCACGCGCTCGAATGCCTCGAGATTCGGACTGGACATCTGCTCGGCGAATGCATCGTAGCTCCACGGCCAGGTGTTCGGAACTCCCTCGGCATCGAGATACCAGCTCGAGCAGCCGGACCCGAAGATGGTGCCCTTGGCGGCGGCGATGCGTCGCTGCTCGTAGGCGGTGAGCGCCGCCTGCGTCGGCGCGATCTCGCGGCACTCGCCGCGGTCGATGAGCGCGATGAGCTCCGCGATGTATCCCCACTGCCGCTCGGCGATATCGATGAGCGAGAAGTTGCCGACCGGTCCGCCCGGGCCGTTCAGCATGAAGAGATTGGGAAACTCGGGAATGCTGATCGCAAGATAGGCATGCGGGCGTTTTGCCCACACCTGCTGCAGGGAGGCGCCGCGGCGGCCCCGGATATCGATCGGCCGCATGAAGCGATCCGCGTGGAAGCCGGTGGCGAGGATGAGCGCATCGAGCGGATGGAGCGTCTCGTCGACGCAGCGCACCCCCTCGGGCTCGATGCGCCGGATGCGAGTCGTGATCACCTCGACGTCGGGGCGCTGCACGACGCGGAAGTAGTCCGGCGAGTAGATGAGCCGCTTGCACGCGGCGCGGTAGGAGGGCCTGAGCTTCTCGCGCAACGCCGTGTCGAGGACGGTGGTCTCGAAATGATCCCGGCAGATGCCCTCGATGATCGCCATCGGCGGCGATGAAGGATCGGCGATCGCGTCGGTGAACCGACGTACGTTGGAAAGATAGGTCGAATCGAAGCGGATCGCCTCTACGAGGTCGGGGTTGGCGCGGAACGCGGCGCGCTCCGCCTCGCTGTAGGGCCGGTTCTCCACGGGCATGATCCACTGCGGCGAGCGCTGGAAATGCGCGACCCGGCTGGCGCGGCCCGCCAGCGCGGAGACGAGCTGCACGCCCGTCGAGCCGTTGCCGATGATGCCGACGCGCTTTCCCTCCAGATGGACGTCGGCGGGCCAGCGCGCGCTGTGAAAGCATCGGCCTGCGAAGCGCTCGAGTCCCTCGATGTCGGGGAGGCGCGGGTGATGCAGAACGCCGGTTGCGGCAACGATGATGTCCGCCGCATACCGCTCGCCCGTCTTGCTGAGCACGGTCCAGTGTCCATCCTCGAAGCTGCAGCGCTCGACTTCCTGGTTGAAGCGAATGATGTCGTACAGCCCGTGGCGGCGCGCGACGTCCTCGAAATAGCGCTGGATCTCGGGTCCGGGCGCGAGGTAGCCGCTCCAGTCCGGATTGGGCGCGAAGGAATAGGTGTAGGCATGCGCGGGTACGTCGCAGTAAAGTCCCGGGTATCGATTCTCGCGCCACGTGCCGCCGATGGCGGACGCCTTCTCGAGGATCGTGACCTTGTCATAGCCCGCCTCCCGCAACCGCACCCCGGCGAGGATGCCGGCCATGCCTGACCCGATGATCGCGAATCTCAATGCCTTGTTCGTCATCCGTCGATCCTGACTGCCTGCGCGGCGGTATTCGTTGCTCGCCATCAAAGCATACCGGCCGCCCGCACTCGCAGCATCGTCCAATTACGCTAGGGATGCGAGGTTGGCGACATACGCGGGGATTGCGCGCGCGAGCATGCGCGGCAGGAACGCGCGGATCCCGTGCACGACGCCGAGCACGTTCACGCGCAGTGCCCGCTCCCACACCTGCGGCGCCACGTCCCAGCTGAATCCCACCACCTCGATGCCGGCGTTGTTGACCAGCAGCCGCACGTCGCCGCAGCGCTCATGCGTCGCGGCCGCGAGCCGCTCGACCGATGCGGCATCGGTCACATCGGCGGGAATTGCCAGCGCCGCCGCGCGCCAGCCCCTCACCGATGCCGCTCGCGGCGCCCGTGATGACGGCGACGCCGCCTGCGGCGCTTAGTCCGTTTGGGCGAGGCAGTCTCTTGCGCTGCGAGTAGGCTTGGGGGTCGGCACTCACCAGTTGGGGGTTTATGGGACTGCGCACGGACCGGGTCATGCTGATCACCGGCGCGAGCCGCGGGATCGGGCGCGGCGTCGCAGTGGCGCTCGCGGCCGCGGGCAGCACGGTATATTTCACCGGCCGCACGATCCGTGCGGGCCTCGCACCGCTCCCGGGCACGCTGCACGAGACGGCGGCCGAGATCGAGCGCCGCGGCGGGAAGGCCGTGCCCGTCGCCTGCGATCACCGCGACGATGGCCAGGTGCAGGATCTCTTCGCGCGCATCGCCCGCGAGTCCGGGCGCCTCGACCTGCTGGTCAACAACGTCACCGTGATTCCGGACGAGCTGGTGCTGCCGGGCGGTTTCTGGGAGAAACCGCTGGCGATGCAGGCGCTGCTCGATGTGGGCCTGCGATCGCATTATGTCGCAAGCTGGCACGCCGCGCGGCTCATGGTGGCGCAGGGCGCGGGACTCATCGCGATGATCTCCTCGCCCGGCGCCCGATGCTACATGCATGGGCCCGCCTACGGGGCGGGTAAAGCGGGCATCGACAAGATGGCCGCCGACATGGCGGTGGACCTGCGCAAGCGCGGCGTGGCGGCGCTTTCGCTCTGGGCCGGGATGACGCTCACCGAGCGTTCTCACGCGGCGATGCAAGCCCATCCCGGCCAGTACGACGCCTTCGCGGCGCATGCCGCCTCGCCCGAGTTCGTCGGGCGGGTGCTCGATGCGCTGATGCGCGATCCCGGGCTCATGGCGCGCTCGGGAAAGACCTGGATCGCGGCCGAGCTCGCGCTCGAGCTCGCCGTGCAGGATGTCGGCGGAAAGCAGCCGGGCTCGGATCGCGAGCAGCTCGGCGAGCCGGCGCAGGCCTCGCCGGCCATCGTCGGGGCGCCGTGAGCGGCGCGCGGCTCGCGGGCAAGACCGCCCTCGTGACCGGGGCCGCGCGCGGTCTCGGCGCGAGCGTCGCGCGGCGCCTGGCGGCCGAAGGTGCGAACACGGTGCTCACCGACGTGCTCGACACCGAAGGCGAGGCGCTGGCGGCCGAGATCGGTGCGGGCGCGATCTACGTCCACCTGGACGTGAGCAGCGAGACGGGGTGGCGGGAAGCTCTCGGGGCGGCGCGCGCCCGCTTCGGCATCCCCCAGGTGCTGGTGAACAACGCAGGCATCTATCGAACCATGCCGCTCGAACAGATCTCCACGGCCGAGTACCTGGAGGTCGTCGGCATCAATCAGCTCGGCTGCTTTCTCGGCATGCGCACCTGTGCCGGGCCGATGCGCGAGGCGGGCGGCGGGTCGATCGTGAATATCGCCTCGACCGCGGGCATCGAGGGGGTGGGAGGCGCGCTGCATTACACCGCCACCAAGCACGCGGTCATCGGCATGACCAAGGTGGCGGCGCTGGAGCTCGCCGCGGCGCGCATCCGGGTGAACGCCGTGTGTCCGGGCGCCATGGCGACGCCGCTCATCGCCGCGGTGTATGGCACGAGCACGGCGAACCTGCTCGCGATGCCCTTGCCGAACGCGCCGCTCGGCCGCATGGGCTCGCCCGACGAGGTCGCCCGCACGGTCGTCTTTCTCGCCGGCGATGAGTCATCCTATACCAGCGGCAGCGCGTTCGTGGTCGATGGCGGCCTCACTGCCGGTGAGAGCGTGCCGCAGGAGAGCTGAGCATGGCCGATACTCCCCCGGACGAGCTGTTCCGCCGAGTCGCGCGGCTCGAGGATCTCGAGGCCATTCGCCGCCTCAAGGCACGCTATCTGAACGCCTGCGACCAGCAGGATCCGGACAGCGCCAAGAGCTGTTTCGCGGAGGGCGAGGTGCTCATCGACATGGGGCACGTGGGCGTGTTTCGCGACCGCGAGGCATTTGCCGCGCTGTACCGCTCCGCCGGCTGCCATCCGCACATACTCGACACGCATCACGGCGCCAATCCCGAGATCGAGCACCTCGACGACACGCATGCGAAGGGTCTCTGGTCGCTCGATTACCGCAACATCAACACCAGGGACAAGACCGTGACCCTGGCGAGCCTCATCTATCACGACGAATACGAGAAGATCGACGGACGGTGGAAGATCCGCAAGAGCGTGTCCGAGTTCAAGAGCGCGCTGCATCTGAGCTACGCCTCCGGCACGCTCGAGCCGATCCTCGCGGCGCGCTCGGTCGCCGGCGCGGTCGACTATTCCAAGGGCTGATCGGCAACAGCAGAGGGAGCATCCGATGGCATACCCCCGAGAAGAGGTCGAGGCGGCCATCCGCGGCCTCGCCGAGGCGTTCAAGAAGGCCGAGCGGCTCAACCGGTGGTCCTGGATCGCGGATGAGTTTTATCACGAGGATTGCGTCTACACCTGCCCCTATGCCGGCGCGATGGTGGTCGTGGCGCACGGGCGCGAGGAAATCCGCCGCACGCATTACGGGCGTGACATGGATGTGGGCTCCGGCTGGAAGGGCTGGAGCTTCCCGATCATCGGCTGGGGCATCGATGGGGATCGGATCATCAGCCACTGGACCAACCGTGGACCGGGGCGCCGCCCGGACGGCAGTCACTACGAGACGCATGGCGTCTCGTTCATCACTTACGGCGGGCGAGGCATGTTCTCGTCGCAATACGATCTATTCGACTTCGCGCACCAGATGCGTCTGTGCGACGAGCTCGAGGAGGCGGGATTGCTCGATTCCAAGCTCAAGCAGGAATGGGTGATCCCGTCGAAGAGGCGACTCATCGATATGCTCAGCAAGGGGATGCCGAAATGACGGAGCCGATTTTTCCGCAGGGAGCCGTTCTCGCCATCGGGGGCAGCGGCGGTGTGGGGCAGGCGGTGTGCCTGGAGTTCGCGCGCGCCGGCACGGACGTGGCCGTCACGTACCACAGCGACAGGGATGCCGCCCTGGGCGTGGCCGCGAAGATCCGGGCGCTCGGCCGCACGGCGACCGTGCACCAGCTCACCATCGGCGATGCGCAGCGTGTCGAGGCGGTGGTGGCGGAGGCGGCCGCGGCGCACGGGCGGCTGCACACCATCCTCGTCGGAGCGGGCACGTTCAGTACGCAGGTGCTCATCTCCGAGATGACGCGCGATCAATGGCAGACGGTGGTGAACCAGGATCTCAACGGGTTCTACAACGTCGTGCGCGCGACCTTGCAGCGGCTGAAGGACTGGGGAGGCGGCTCCTACGTGCACCTGGGTTCGGCGGGGCAGCTGAGCTGGCCGCCGCGCGACGTCATGTCGGTGGCCCCCAAGGCGGCCATCGAGGCCCTCATCACCGGTATTGCCAAGGAAGAGGGGCGATTCGGGATCCGCGCGAACACCGTACTGCTGGGCGTCATCGAGGCCGGCATGTTCCTGGAGCTCACCCGGCAAGGCGTGTTCGATGCCCACTGGGTGCAGGAAGTGCAGAAGAATCTCGCCCTGAAGCGCTGGGGCAAGCCCGAGGAAATCGGGCATGCGGCGGTGTTCCTCGCCTCCAATCGGGCGCTGTACGTCACCGGCCAGCGCATCGCCGTTGCCGGCGGCTACGGGCTCTAGCGGGGCGCTGGTGCGCTTCTGGCTCTCGCTCGTATCGGTGCGCGAATCGCAGCAATGGCCCGAGATCGCGCGCCTCGCCGAAGATCTCGGGTTTCACGGCCTGATGGTGGGCGATCACCTGCTGTGGCCCGCGTACATCGAGACGCCCTACCCGTACTCGCCCGACGGCAAGCTGTTCGTGCCGCAGGACACACCTTGGCCCGATCCCTGGGTGCTGTTCGCCCACCTCGGCGCCATCACCCGCAAGCTCCAGTTCGCCTCCAACATCTACCTCGCGGCCTTGCGCGATCCGTTCACGGCCGCGAAGGCCGTCGCCACGGCGGCGCTGCTCACGCAGGGACGAATCATCTGCGGGGTGTCGGCCGGATGGCTCGCGGAGGAGTACGAGATGGTGGGCGTCGATTTCGCCGCGCGCGGCCGGCGCCTCGATGAAGTGCTCGCCGTGATGCGCAAGCTCTGGAGCGGGCGGGTGGTCGAGCATCGAGGAGAGTTCTTCCGCTTCGAGGGTATCTCCTGCCCGGCCCCGCCCCGGCCGATCCCGATCTGGTGCGGGGGCGATGCGCCGTCGGCGCTGCGCCGCGCGGCGCGTAACGACGGGTGGCTGCCTCTGCCGATGACGGTGGCCCAGGCGCAGAGAGCCGTCACCAAGCTCATCGCGCTGCGCGAGGCCGAAGGCCGTGCGCCCGATACTCTCAGGGTGGGTCTGCCGATCGCGGAGCCGCTGACCCGGGCGCTCCTCGATGACCTGCGCGGTGCGGGGCTCGACGACATCGTGGTGATCGCCCCCTGGCTCCCCTCGCCCTGGGACGTCGAATCGTTCGTCGATGCCGGAGCCGACACCTCGCAGCTCGCGGTGAAGAAGCAGGCGCTCGAGCGCTGCGCGCGGCGCCTGATGCGCTAGCTCCCGGTGCGCTAGACGAAGAACTCCTGCACCTGCTCGCCCACGTACATGGCGCCGAGCGCGCTGCCGATCACGCGCGGATCGTTGGCAACGTGCGCTCGCGCCGCGTTGATGTCGAGCCAGTAGCGCACCACCGGGCTGTCCATGTAGATGGCGCGCCCGCCCAGCAGAGGCATGAGCTCATCGCACAGATCGGCGCAGCGACGGCCGATCTGCGAGGATTCGTAGCGGTAGCGCACCCGGTCGAGCAGCGGGATCTCGCGGCCGGCGCGCACGCTCGCCATGATCTCGTCGAAGTTTCGATGCAGTACGCTCTTCATTTCCAGGATCGCCGACTGCGTACGCGCCGCCGCGTTGAGCGCGGCCGGATCGGACTTGGTCGCCTGGCCGGTATTGGTCGATACGCGCTTCGCGACGATCGACTTGTAGCCGTCGAGCGCGCCCTGCAGCGCGCCGATTGCGGCGCTCGACACGGCGCGAACGAACACCTGTGCCCACGGCACCCGGTAGAGCGGCGCGGTGTTCACGGCCTGGCCCGGATTCGTCAGCGCGAATCCATCGATGGCGCGGTGTGTGCGGTACTCGGGTACGAAGGCCTTGTCGACGACGATGCCGTGGCTGCCCGTGGCCTGCAGCCCGAAGACGTTCCAGTCGTGGACGATCTTGTAATCCTTGCGCGGCAGCAGGAAGGTGCGCATGTCCGGCGCAGCGCCGGCCTGCGGCGGGGGAATGAACGAGCCGAGCAGTACCCAGTCGCAGTGATCGCAGCCGCTCGAGAATCCCCAGCGCCCGGAGAGCTGAAAGCCGCCGTCGACGCGCTCCACCTTGCCCACCGGCTGATACGACGAGGACAAGAGCGCCGCATCGTCCTTGGCCCACACATCGTGCTGCGCTTTCGCGTCGAACAGCGCGAGCTGAAACGGGTGGACGCCGACGACCCCATACACCCAGGCAGTGGACATGCAGCCTTCCGCGAGCGCCATCTGGATCTCGTAGAACACCTGAGGGTCCATCTCGTAGCCGCCCCAGCGCTTGGGCTGCAACACGCGGAAGAATCCCGCCTCCTTCATCTCGCGGATGCTGTCGGTCGGAATGCAGCATTCCTTGGCGGCGCTCTCGGCGCGCACTTTGAGCGTCGACACCATGGCGCGCGCGCGGCTGATCAAGGCATCGGGAGTTGGCGTGTCGGCGGGGTCCGCAACCGCGGTGGCCATGCGAGGGCTCCAGGCTGTGCAAGCGGGTTGTAACAGGCCGCAATATACCTCTGGATGCAGGGAAGTGGCAATTAAACTTCGTACTTTTGGAGGTTAGTAATTACGCAACTAGTGCCGCATCGTGCACGCAGCCGTCGAAATTCGACGCTACAAGGGGTGTGGCGTGCTATCATTCAAGCGCCCGGATCTGCACGCCGGGCGCTGCATTTGGGGGAGACGCAGATGTCCGACTCGTCCGCGCCGGTGCGCAACCCGCCGTTCGGGCGCACGGTGAAGCTACCTTCCGGATACGAGATGCACTACCGCGAAGCGGGCCGGGGGCCCGCGGTCGTGTTCGTGCATGGCTCTGGGCCGGGTGCGAGCGGCAGCAGCAATTTCAAGCAAAACGTGCCCCAGATCTCCGCTGCGGGTTATCGCTGCATCCTGCCCGATCTGGTGGGATTCGGCTGGTCGGAGAAACCCGCCGGCATCGACTACACGCTCGAGCTGTTTGCCAGCACGCTCATCGAGCTGCTCGATGCGCTCGAGATCGACACCTGTGCTCTGATCGGCAACTCCCTGGGCGGTGCGGTCGCGATGCGGCTGGCCATCCTCCAGCCGCGGCGCGTGTCCAAGCTCGTGCTCATGGGACCCGGTGGGATCGAGTCGCGTGAGACCTACTTCCAGATGCCGGGCATCCAGAAGATGGTCTCGGGATTCGTGGGCTCCGGCTTCGACAAGCCGGGGCTGCGCCGGCTTCTGCAGCTGCTCACCTTCGATCCCAAGGTGGTGACCGACGAGCTCGTCGAGGAGCGCTGGAACGTCATGCAGACGCAGCCCAAGGATGTGCTCGCCCGCATGATGATTCCCGATCAAACGCCGGACCTGCCGAAGCTGCGCTGCCCGATACTGGGGTTCTGGGGCATCGAGGATCAATTCTGTCCCGCCTCCGGCCACGAGAAGATCCTGCGCGCCTGCCCGGGCAGCCGCTTCGAGCTGCTCTCGCAATGCGGGCACTGGGCGATGGTGGAGTACCCGGCGCTTTTCAACCGCCATGTCGTCGAATTCCTCGATGGCTGATGCGGCGCACGAGGCGGCGCACGACGCGGCGCGCGTTGCCTTGCGCGAGCGCCTCGCGCAGGAGCTCTACGCGGCGCTGTGCGCGCGCCGTACCGTTGCGCCGCTGCGCTCCCGTGGGCTCGATCTGGGCATCGACGATGCCTATGCGATCTCTCGCGCACTCCTCGAGCGGCGGCTCGCGGCAGGCGAGCGCGTGATCGGCAAGAAGATCGGGGTCACCAGCAAGGCCGTGCAGGACATGCTGGGCGTGCATCAGCCCGACTTCGGTTTCTTGACGGACCGCATGCAGATCGCCGATGGCGCCACCATCCGCATCGGCGAATCGATGATTCAGCCGCGTGCCGAAGCGGAGATCGCACTGATCCTCGGGCGCGGACTCAAAGGACCCGGAGTCTCCACGGCGCAGGTGCTCGCCGCCACCGAGGCGGTTGCGCCGTGCTTCGAGATCGTCGACTCGCGCATCGAGAGCTGGAACATCGGCATTCTCGACACCGTCGCCGACAACGCCTCGTGCGGGGTCTTCGTGCTCGGCAGCGCGCGGCTCGACCCACGGACGCTCGACCTCGCATCGCTCCGGGTTCGGGTGTGGAAGAACGGGGCGCCGCTGAGCGAGGGACTGGGATCGGCGGTGCAAGGCTCCCCGCTCGCCTCCGTGGCCTGGCTCGCCGATACGCTCGGGCGCTACGGCGTGTCGCTCGATCCGGGGGAGGTGATCCTGTCCGGCTCCCTGGTACCGCTCGAGCCTGCGCTGCCGGGCGACTCCTTCCGGCTGCAGCTCGAAGGGGTGGGCGATGCATCCGTTCATTTCGCCTGAGGCGGATCGCGCGCTCAGGACCGGCCCCGCAGCGCGAACTTCTGGACTTTTCCCGCGGCGTTCATCGGCAAGCTCGCCACGATCTCGACGAACCGCGGCACCTTGTAATTCGCCATGTTTGCGCGCGACCACTCGATGATGGACGCCGGCTCGGCGCCGTGGCCGGGCTTCAAGACGACGAAGGCCTTGCCGACCTCGCCCATGCGCTCATCCTCGATGCCGACCACGGCCGCTTGAGCGATCGACGGATGCGCGCACAGGATCTTCTCGATCTCCGCCGGGTAGCAGTTGAACCCTCCCACGATGTACAGATCCTTCTTGCGATCGGTGATGCTCAGGTAGCCTTGCTCGTCGATCACCGCCACATCCCCGGTGTGCAGCCACCCGTCGGCGTCGATGGCCTCGGCGGTGGCCTGCGGGTCGTCGAAATAGCCGCGCATCACGTTGAAGCCGCGCACCAGCAACTCTCCGGTCGCGCCGCGCGGCAGCGTGCCCCCGTCCTCGTCGATGCACTTGATCTCGACGCCGGGAATCGCGCGGCCGCAGGTGCGCGCCACGCGCTCGTCGCTGTCGCCGGCGCGGCACACGCTCACCGTGCCGGTGGCTTCGGTGAGCCCGTACGCGGTGAACACGCGCTGAAAGCCCAGCACCTCGCGCATCTGGCGGATGAGGATGGGCGGCACCACCGCCGCTCCGGTGCCGCCGATGCGCAGCGACGACGTGTCGGTCCTGCCGCACTGCTCGTGCGCGAGCATCGACTGGAACAAGGTCGGCGGCCCCGGGATGAAGGTGATGCGCTCGCGCGCGATCCGATCGAGAACCACGCCGGCGTCGAATACCGCCATCGGAAATGCCGCCGCCCCGCGAATCAGGCAGCCGACCCACCCCGCCTTGTAGCCGAAGGTGTGGAAGAAGGGGTTCACGATGAGGTAGCGGTCGCTGCGGCGCAAATCGACCGCTTCGCTCCAGGCGTGATAGACGCGGATGTTCTGCTCATGTGCGCTCATCACGCCCTTCGGGGCGCCGGTCGTACCGGAGGTGAAGAGAATGTCCGCGATGTGCCCGCCGGACAGCCGGGCGAGGCGCGCGCGTCTCTCGCCGGGCGCGGTTGCCTCGCCGCCGGCGAGGAATCTCCCCCACTCGACGCACCCCGGCGCCTCGCCGTCGAGCAGTATCGTGCGCTCGAGCGCCGGCAGCGACTCGCCGGTCAAGAGCTCCGGATAGCGCACCCCCAGGAACTGCGCCACCGTGCACAGCAGGCGCGCGCCGCTGCGCGCGAGAATGTAGCCCGCCTCGCGGCCCTTGAAGCGCGTGTTGAGCGGCACCACGACGCCGCCCGACCAGTGCACGCCGAGCGCGGCCACGATCCACTCGAGGCTGTTCGGCGCCCATATCGCGACGCGATCGCCCCCGCCGACGCCGCAGGCGATGAACGCCCCGGCGGCTCGCTCGACCAGCGCCTCGAGCTGGCGGAATCCGATCTGCCGGCCCTCGATGTCGACGGCCGTCGCATCCCCGAAATGCTCGGCGGCGTAGCACAGGGCGTGCGGAAGGGTGAGCGGGAGACCGGAATCGAGGATGGTCATGCGGCGACTCGGAGATTATGGGAGCGAGGCCCTGGCGTTCGCATGCAGGCGGCGTTGAAAATACCAGACCATCACTTACGATGCGAGCCATGAGCGGCAGAGTCGAGGTTCATCTGGACGGCTACGAGGTGCTCGTGACGGGCGGCACCAGCGGCATCGGGCGCGGCATCGCGCAGGCGTTCCTGGCGAGCGGCGCCAGCGTCACCGTCTGCGGGCGCAACACGCCGCGCGAGCTGCCGGCGCACGGCGCGAACAGCGCGCAGTTCATGGCCTGCGACGTGCGCGATGCGCAGGCGGTGCAGAGGCTCCTCGAGCGGCTCGAGGCGCAGCGCGGCAGGCTCGATGTCCTGGTGAACAATGCAGGCGGATCGCCGCCGGTCGAGGCCGCGACGGCGTCCCCGCGGCTCACCGAATCGCTCATCCAGCTGAATCTGATCGCCCCGCTGCACTGTGCGCAGGCGGCCAACCGTCTGATGCAAAGGCAGGAGACGGGAGGCTCGATCATCAATATCGCGAGCGTGGCGGGCGGCCTGCGCGCGGCTCCGACGGCGGCGGCGTACGGTGCGGCAAAGGCGGGCCTTTTGTCGGCGACCGAGAGTCTCGCCATGGAATGGGGTCCGAAAGTACGCGTGAATGCCGTGGTCGTGGGGCTGGTCGCCACGGAGCATGCGCATGATCACTACGGGGGCCCCGAGGGGGTGCGTCGCATCGGGGAGATGTTTCCGCTGAAGCGCATGGGCGAGCCCGCCGACGTCGCCGCGGCATGCCTGTATCTCGCCTCCCCGCTCGCCGCCTATGTGAGCGGCGCACGCATCGCGGTGCACGGCGGCGGCGAGCGCCCGGTTTTCCTGTACCTGGCGGACAAATGACCAAGGCCGCGCACCCGGCCCATTTCTCGGCACGCGAGCTGCGCGAGGTGTTCGGCACCTTCGCGACGGGCGTGACCGTCGTGACCGCGGTGCGCGCCGACGGCGAGCCGGTCGGCACGACCGCCAACTCGTTCACCTCGGTCTCGCTCGATCCGCCGCTCATCCTCTGGTGCCTGAGCGTCAAGAGCAAGAGCATCTCGGCCTTCTCGCCCGGGGCGCCGTTCGCAGTGCACGTGCTTGCTCACGATCAGCGCGATCTGGCGGTGCATTTCGCACGCAGCGGCCGCGAGCGCTTCGATGTCGACGCTTACTGGCGCGAGAATCCGCGGCCGCCGCACATCGCCGGTGTGCTGTCGCGGATGGAGTGCGGCGTGCACTCGAGCTTTCTGGCGGGCGATCACTGGATCATCGTGGGCGAGGTGCGCGGGCTCGAGACGCGAGCCGCAGAGCCGCTCGCGTTTCACGCCGGCCGCTTCGGACGCTTCACGGTCGAGCCCGATACCTCCGGGATCGGCGCGTGGCAGACGCTGCACGGCGAGTGGTTCTGATCGTTTCGCTGTCTTGAGCATCCAGGCCGACGGGGGAGGTTGAAATGAACGGGAAGCGGCTTCTCGACCCACAGCAACTGCTCGCGGCCGCGCGGCAGGAGACCGGACTGACCCATTTCGACGGGCCGCCGATCGAGGAGCCGCTCGAGCGGCTGACGCGTGCGCTCGACGGCGAAGCGCGCCTCAATGAGATCGGCTACCAGGTCTGGCGGGCGCGCATCCAGGGCACCCTGGTGACGCGCCTGCGCGCGTGCGAATGGTTCAAGCGCCACCCCGAGATTCTCGCGGAGAAGCTCCCGCCGGTGATCGTGATCCTGGGCCTCGCGCGCACCGGCACGACCTTGCTGCACCGGCTGATCGCGGCCGACCGCCGCGTGTATTGCGCGGCGTGGTGGGAGTGCCGCTTTCCCGTGCCGGCGCCCGACGATGTCTCGGGCACCCAGCGCATCGCGGCAGCCAAGGCCGAGGTCGCGGCGATTCTCGAGGCGCAGCCCGGACTGGCGGCGATTCACCCCTTCGATGCGCTCGGCGCGGACGAGGACATCATGCTCATCGATCAGACCTTCCTGTCGACCACGGCCGAGTCGCTCGCCTGCATTCCGAGCTACCGCAGCTGGGTTCACGCGCAGGACCTGCGCCCCGCGTACCGCTATCTCCTCAGCTTGCTGAGATTCCTGCAGTGGCAGAAGAAGCAGCGCGGCGAGGGCGGCGGCGAGCGCTGGGTGCTCAAGACGCCCATGCATCTCGGCTACGTCGATGTGATCGATGAGCTGCTGCCCGATGCCACGTTCGTGCAGACCCACCGCGACCCGATCGTGACGATTCCCTCGTTCTCGAGTTTCGTGCACGAGCTGTGGCAGAGCGGCAGCGTCTGCGCGGATTCGCGCGAGGCCGCGCGTCAATGGAGCTCGACCCTCGAGGAGCACCTGAACCACTGCCTCGCGGTGCGCGGGCGCCTGCCCCGCGAGCGGTTCGTCGACGTCGACTTCAGGGACGCGGTCAGCCGTCCGCTCGAGGTGGTGGAGCGCATCTATCGGCGCATCGGGCTGCCCATGAGCGCAGAGGCCAGGCGCCGCATCGAGGCTTACATGGGCTCTCATCCGCGAGAGGGCCGTCCTGCCCACGAATACACGCTCGAGCAATTCGGATTCACGCGCGAGGAGCTGGAGCGGCGATTTCGGGCCTACCGGGAAAGACACATCCTGCCGTTCGCCGACCGCTGATCGCAGAGCAGCGCCCGGGGGAGGCGGCGCGCCCCGCTACCTCATTTGACGTATTGACAGCTTGCGGCCCGGGGAGCAGGTTCTGCGCTGCGGCGCGGCCGGCGCCTGATCGAAGGAGAGGTAGGCATGTCCCTGCGGCTCGAAGACATCGAACTCATCAAGCAGCTCAAGTACAGGTACTGGCGCGGAATCGACACCGCCGATATCGAGCTGCTGCGCGATCTGTTTACCGAGGACGTCAAGGTGGACTATGTCGGCGGCACCTACCGCTGGCAGATGGAAGGCAAGCAGAACATCCTCGCCGCCATCGCCGCCGCGTTCAATCCGCGCGCCGCCTCGATTCATACCGGACATCATCCGGAGATCACCGTGCACGATGACGCAAGCGCGGACGGCATCTGGACGCTGACCGATGTGTTCATCAATCTGGCGGACCGGGTACGCACCACGGGTGCAGCGCTGTATCGCGACCGCTACGTGAAGAGCGGCGGCAAGTGGCGCATTGCCGTCACGACCTACGAACGGATCTACGAGGAGGTGGAGAAGTTCGATCGGCCGCCGAATCTCACGGCGCACTACCTCGGGAAGAAGCTCGCGGGCTGAGGGGGCGATCGGCGCCCGATCGGCGCTCGCCCGGTCAGCGCTTGCAAGCGGCCAGCCGCCCGCAAAAGGACTCGAAGTCCTGCGGGCCGCGGCAATACATGTAGGCGTGCAGCTCGATCATGGTGGCGCCCGCTTCGCGCAGCCTGGGAATCTCGGCGAGGGCCGCATCGAGGTCGGCGCTGCCGTCGGCGCGGAACCGGAACTTCGGCACGGCGCGGATCCTGACCTCGTCGGGACTGCGGCCGCGCGCGCGGAAGGCGGCGCGCAGCGCTGCGGCGCCGGCGGCGATGCGCGCCGGCTCCTGCTCCATCGGAATCCATCCATCGCCGTGCGCCGCGATGCGCTCGAGGCTCTTCGGCGAGAGCTTGACGCCGTGCAGTACCGGGATCCGCTGCTGCACCGGAAAAGGCTTGCACCAGATGCGCTCGAAGCTCCAGAACTCGCCGTGGAAGGTGGCCGGCGCCTCGCTCCACAGCAGGCGGCATGCGCGCATCTGCTCATCGAGCATGCGATAGCGCGCCTCGAACGGCACTGCGCAGGCGGCGTATTCCTCCTCCTGCCAGCCCACGCCCACGCCCAGATCCACCCGTCCATGCGAGAGCGCATCGAGCGTCGCCACCTGCTTGGCCAGCAACGGCGCCGGACGCAGCGGGGCAATGACCACCGCCGTGCCCAGGCGAATGTGGCGTGTGGCGCCGGCGACGGCCGCGAGGAAGGTGAGCGGCTCGAACCACGCAAAGTCCGGCGCGGTCGGGAACTTGCCATAGGGGTACTTGTGCGTCGCCTCGCCCATGACGACGTGGTCGGTGATGCTGATCTCATCGATGCCCGCGCGCTCGGCGAGCGCCGCGAGCTCGATCACCGGAGCGAAGTCTCCCGCGAACCAGTTCTGCAGGCCGAAAACGCCGATGCACACCGAGCTCATGACGCCGGCATTCCGACGGTGGCGGGAAGGTCCTGCGTCCAGATGACCGCGAGCACGCGCTCGCGAAACAGGAGCCTCGCGTCTTCGCGCACGATGTGATCGCCGTAGCGAATGCCCATGTCGAACTTGCGCGCCGCACCGTCGACCCGATAGAGGTGCGAGGCGATGCAGTAGGTCTCGCCGCGGAACTCATCCGCGCTCCATTCGCCGGCATGGTTGCCGACCAGATGATAGGTGCGCTCATAGCGCTCGAGGATGCGCAGGGTGTCGAGAAATTCGCGGCACGACCGCGCCTCGAATCCCGGACCGGCGATGCGCACATCGGGACGCATCAGCGATTCGAGCAGGGCGAGGTTGCGCTCATCGACCGCGCGGGCGTATGCGTACACGAGCGCAGCGGTGTCCGCGCGATTGGCGAAGTCGGTCATGAGCCCTGCTCGATGCCTCGGAAGGCGTGTATCGTAGCGTGCTTGGCGATCGATTGCCGGCGCAACGGCGCCCCGGGGCGTCCTGCGGTGCCGTCCCTCGTCCGAATGTGCCGTCCCTCGTCCGAATGTGGTAGTTCAATGGGGAGTGTCGTGATCAAGAACATTGCGTTCCTGAAGTGCAAGGCGGGGCTGTCGCGCGAGGCGTTCATCGAGTATTACGAGACCAAGCATGCTCCGCTCATCCTGGCGATCGCGCCGCAAATCTCGCAGTACCGGCGCAGCTACATCATCCCGAGCGGTGCGATCGTGATGCCGGGGGCCGCGCCGCTCGATTTCGACGTGGTGACGGAGCTGTGGTATCCGGACCGCCAGGCGCACCGCGCGGCCATGGCGGCCTTCACGCTGCCGGCAAACGCCGAGCGCATCGCGCGCGACGAGGAGAATCTGTTCGATCGATCACGCACGCGCTTCTTCGAGGTCGAGGAGCGGCGCTCGCCGATCCAATGAATGGCCGCAGCCGCGCCCGGAGCCGGTCGATCCGGCGCTGCCGCGCCCTCACGCCTCGAGCGATTCGCGCAGGTCGCGCGCGACGTCGGCGATTGCCCGGTCGGCGACCGGGGTGATGTAAGGCATGCTCGCGAAGCCGTGAATCATGCCCAGGTAGCGGCGTGCGGTGACCGGGACGCCGGCGCTGCGCAGGCGCTCGGCATAACGCTCGCCCTCGTCGCGCAGCGGGTCGAACTCGGCGGTCACGACCGTGGCCGGCGGCAGCCCCGCCAGGCTCTCGGCTCGCAGCGGCGAGGCCAGCGGGTTCGCCGCATCGGCCGGCTGCGACAGATAGCAGTTCCAGTACCACTGCATGACGGCGCGGCTCAGCATGTAGCCGACCGACAGCTCCGCCATCGAGGCGGTCTCGCATGCGGCATCGAGGACCGGATAGAGGAGCGCCTGATGGCGCAGCCTCGGACCGCCGCGCTCGCGGACCAGCAGCGCCGCCGCCGCCGCGAGATTGCCTCCCGCGCTGTCTCCGCACACGGCGAGCCGTGACGAATCGACGCCGTGCTCGCGTCCCTGCCGCACCAGCGCGCCGAGCGCGGCGTAACAATCCTCCAGAGGCCCGGGAAAGCGGCATTCGGGCGCGAGCCGGTAATCGACCGACGCGACGACGGCGCCGCTCTCGAGCGCCAGCGAGCGGCACAGCGGATCATGCGTTTCGAGGTCGCACAGCACGAAGCCCCCGCCGTGGAAGAAGACGATGAGAGGCAGCCGCGCAGCCGCCGACGGGTAGTAGAGTCGCACCGCAAGCGAGCCGGCGGGGCCGGGCACCGTGACGTTGCGGATCGCGTGGATGGGCGGGGGCGTCACGACCGGAGCGGGTAGCGCCCGCATGGCCGCTCGCAGCATGGCCGCGCTCATCCCCGGCGGCGGCGGGGCCAGCTGCATCGCCGGCATGTCGAGCAGCGATTGAAAGAGCGGATCTACGGGCACGGCCCGCATCCTAGCATCCCGCCCGGGTTTCGCAGATACCATGAATGGCCGATCCTCAGGCGTGCCGGAAGGGCGTATCGTGGTGGCCCTGATCCACTGCCGACGGGATACTCATGTTGCTCAAGGACAAGGTCGTCATCATCTCCGGGATCGGTCCGGGGCTCGGCGTCAAGCTCGCGGTGGAGGCGGCGCGCTACGGCGCCTCCGCGCTGGCGATCGGCGCGCGCACGCTGGACAAGCTCGATGAGGCGGAGCGCCGGATCAAGGAGGTGAATGCCGAGTGCGCGGTGCTGAAGCAGCCGACCGACATCCGCAACGAGGCGGACTGCAAGCGTCTCGCGCAAGCCGCCCAGTCGCGGTTCGGCCGGATCGACGGGCTGGTGAACAGCGCGTTCTTCTGGGGTACGCCCGGCACGGCCGACGAGTCGGATCTCAAGGTATGGCGCGAGGTCGTCGATACGAACTTCTTCGGAACGATGCAGATGACGCAAGCGGTCGTGCCGATCATGAAGTCTCAGAAGGCGGGCGCCATCACCATCGTGAGCACGATGGCGACCATCAAGCCGCACGTCGGCGAGGCGGGATACGCGGCCTCCAAGGGGGCTCTCAACGTCGTCACCAAGTACCTTGCCACCGAGCTTGGTCCGTTCAACATTCGGGTGAACATCGCCCGTATGGGATGGATGTGGGGCGCTCCGGTGCAGGGCTACATCGCCTATGCCTCCAAGGAGCAAGGCATCTCCGAGAAGCAGATGTACGATGCCGTCGCCGCGAATATCCCGCTGCGCCGCATAGTCACCGACGATGAGTGCGCGCGCGCGGCGCTGTTCCTGATCTCCGACCACGCCTCCGCCGTCACCGGCGCCGTGCTCGATGCCAACGGCGGCGAGGGGCTGCCCTGACGTCGATGCAGAAACGCAGGCTCGGACAGTCGGATCTTCACATCCCGCCGCTGGTGCTCGGCGGCAACGTGTTCGGCTGGACGCTGGATGAGGCGGCCTCCTTTCGAATTCTGGACGAGGCCCTGGATGCGGGCCTTTGCTGCATCGACACGGCCGATGTGTACTCGCGCTTCGTGCCGGGTCATGCCGGAGGGGAATCCGAGACCATCATCGGCCGCTGGTTTCGCGCGCGCCGCAACCGCGACCGGGTCGTGCTCGCCACCAAGGCCGGCATGCAGATGGGGCCCGGCAAGGAGGGTCTGAGCAAGTCCTACATCCTGCAGGCCGTCGAGGAATCGCTGCGCCGCCTGCAGACCGACTACATCGACCTGTACCAGGCGCACACGGACGATGCCCGCACGCCGATCGAGGAGACTCTCGGCGTGTACGCGGATCTCATGCGCGCCGGGAAGGTCCGTGCGATCGGCGCCTCGAACTACAGCGGGGCGCGCCTCGCCCAGGCGCTCGAGACCTCGCAGCGGCTCGGATTGCCGCGCTATGAGAGCGTGCAGCCTCTGTACAATCTCTATGACCGGGCCGACTACGAGGCCGATCTCGAGGCGGTGTGCCGCGCGCACGGCCTCGGCGTGATTCCGTACTTCGCGCTCGCCAGCGGATTTCTCACCGGAAAGTACCGCTCCAAGCAGGATGTCGAGGGCAAGGCGCGGTCGGGCATCGTCGCGCGATACCTGACGCCGCGCGGGGAAACCATCCTGGACGCGCTCACCGCGGCGGCCAGATCGGTGCACGGCACGCCGGCCTCGGTGGCCCTGGCGTGGCTGATCGCGCGACCCGGCGTCACCGCGCCCATTGCCAGCGCCACGAGCTCGGCGCAGCTGCGCAGTCTGCTGGACGCCATCGATCTCGAGCTCGACCGCGACACGATGGACGCACTGGATCGGGCCAGCGCGCCAGCCTAGCTCGCGGCACCCCGCGCGCTGCCGCCGGGCGCCTCGCCCGATGCGGCCACGTCCAATCTGCGGCGGCGCTCGCCGCCATTGATGATAAGATAGCCGCCGGCAGTTGTTGCGTTCAAGCGACGCGCCCGACGCCCGATCCTCCGGGCGGCCTCCCGGTCATGGACCATCTCTCGATGGCGGTATCGCGAACGGCGGCTCATCCGCGGGCGCGGGTGCCCGACGGATTCAAGTGAGAAATGGCATGCTGAAATGGTTCGAATCGTTCCTGGAGCCGACGGCTCTGACGCCGTCCGAGCCGCCGACGCGCAGTCTCACGCGCTTTTACTGGCACTTCATCCGCCAGACGCGCTGGCTGGTGGTTGCGCTGTTCGCGACCGGCCTGGCGGTCGCGCTGCTGGACATCACCATTCCGCTGTTCATCGGCCGCGTGGTCACGCTGGTGACCCGCTACCCGCCGGCACAGCTGTTCGCCGCGGCGGGCCCGCCGCTCGCCTGGATGGCGGTGATCTTCCTGCTGGTGCGGCCCGCGGCGCTGCTCTCGCAATACCTCGTCACCAATCAGATCATCAATCCCGGGGTCACGAATCTCATCCGCTGGCAAAGCCACTGGCACGTGGTGCGGCAAAGCTGGACGTTCTTCCAGAATGACTTCGCCGGCCGCATCGCCAATCGCGTGATCCAGACCGGGCCGTCGCTGCGCGAGAGCGTGGTGGCGTGCGTCAATGCCGTCTGGTACATCCTCGCCTACGGCTCGACGGCGGTGAGCGTGCTCTCGGTGGCGGACTGGCACCTCGCCATACCCATTCTCGGATGGTTCGCGGGCTACGCGCTGCTGCTGGCGTACTTCGTGCCGCGCATGCGCGAGCGGTCGCACGCCGTATCCGAAGCGCGCTCGACCCTCACCGGCCGCATCGTCGACAGCTACACCAACATCCTCACGGTCAAGCTCTTCGCCAGAGCGAGCGATGAGGACGCCTTCGTGCGCGAGTCCGTCAACGATCACACCGCCGCGTTCCGGCGACAGACCCGCCTCGCCACGGGCTTCAACTTCCTGCTGGCCGTGATCAACGCCGCTCTGGTGGTCGCAACCGGGCTGGCGGCGGTGATGCTGTATCGCTTCGGCCGCATCAGCGTGGGGGCGGTGGCGACGGCGCTGCCGATGGCCTGGCAGATCGCCAGCATGGCCGGGTGGGTGGCGCAGAACGTCACCTCGATCTTCGAGAACGTGGGGGTCGTTCAGGACGGAATGCGCTCCATCGCCGTCGCCCGGCAGATGCCGGACCCGAACAACGCGCGCGAGCTCATGGTGACGGCCGGCGAGATTCGCTTCGAGCGCGTCTCCTTCGACTATGGCCGCGATCGCGGCGTCTCGGTGCTGCACGAGATAGATCTGAAGGTCGCCCCGGGCGAGCGCGTCGGTCTGGTGGGTCCCTCGGGCGCGGGCAAATCGACCCTCGTCAATCTGCTGCTGCATTTCTTCGAGCCGGCGCACGGCCGCATCCTGATCGATGGCCAGGACATCGCCGGCGTCTCCCAGGAGAGCCTGCGCCGGCAGATCGCCATGGTGACGCAGGACACCGCGCTCCTGCATCGATCGATCCGCGACAACATCCGCTATGGCCGGCCAGAGGCGACCGATCGCATGATCGAGGAGGCGGCGCGGCGCGCCGAAGCGCACGAGTTCGTCCTCGGCTTGAGCGACTGGCAAGGCCGGCGCGGGTACGACGCCCATGTCGGCGAGCGCGGCGTCAAGCTCTCGGGCGGCCAGCGCCAGCGCATCGCGATCGCGCGGGTGATTCTCAAGGATGCGCCCATCCTGGTGCTCGACGAGGCGACCTCCGCGCTCGACTCCGAGGTCGAGGCGGCCATCCAGCGCCAGCTGGACGGCCTGATGCAGGGTCGTACCGTCATTGCAATCGCTCACCGGCTGTCGACGATCGCGCGCATGGACCGGCTGGTCGTGCTCGACCAGGGATCGATCTGCGAGATGGGCACTCACGCGCAGCTGCTCGCGGCGGGCGGGCTGTACGCGCAGCTCTGGCGGCGCCAGTCGGGTGGCTTTCTCGCGGAGGACGCTCGCAGGGCGGTGCGCTCCTCCGGCGCTCCGGTCGACCGCGCAACGAGCTGAGAGGCACGCGCTGCCGGGACGCCGCCGATCCCCGCGTCGCGGTTGCTCAGCCTGTCGGGAAATGGAGGATAATCTCGGCAAAACTCCCGAGGGCGACTCAATGGACCTGCAGCTTACCGGCAAGACGGCGTTCGTCAGCGGCAGCACCGCCGGCATCGGCTTCGCGATCGCGCACGCGCTCGCCCGCGAGGGCGCGCGCGTGATCGTCAATGGACGCACGCAGAGCGCGGTCGACGATGCCGCGGCAAGGCTCTCTCGCGGCCTGCAGGCGGGGCGAGTCCGAGGCTTCGCGGGCGACCTGAGCACCGAGGCGGCGGCGGATGAGCTGGCCCGCCGGCACCCCGAAGTGAGCATCCTGGTGAACAATTTCAGCATTTTCGAGCCGCAGTCCTTCGAGCAGATCTCGGATGCGGACTGGCGCCGATTCTTCGAGGCGAACGTGCTGTCCGGTGTTCGGCTCGCGCGCCTGTTCCTGCCGGCCATGAAGCGCGCCGACTGGGGCCGCATCATTTTCATCTCGAGCGAGAGTGCGATCCAGATTCCGGTGGAGATGATCCACTACGGCATGACCAAGGCGGCGCAGATAGCGGTTGCGCGCGGACTCGCCGAGTCGGTGTCCGGTACCGGGATCACGGTCAACAGCATCCTGCCGGGTCCGACGAGGTCCCGCGGGGTGGGCGACTTCGTGGCCAAGCTCGCGGCCGAGCAGGGCAAGTCCTTCGAGGAATTCGAGCGGGAGTTCTTCACCAAGATGCGCCCGAGCTCCATCCTTCAGCGCTTCATCGAGCCCGATGAGATCGGCCCCCTGGTCGCCTACATCGCCAGTCCCCTCGCCTCCGCGACGACGGGTGCCGCGCTGCGCGTCGACGGCGGTGTCGTGCGCAGCGCCTTCTGAAGGCGCGGCGCCGCGACCGCTGCGCAAATCGTCGCTCGGGCTACGGGCTCGAGGGTCCCGCCGATGCCGGCCGGCGGCTCTGCTCGGACTCGGCCGAGGCAATCAATGCCGGGCAGTCCGCATTCTTGGCCTTGCCGGGATCCACGATCTGCAGCTTGTGCGCCTTGATGTCGACCGAGGGGTGGGACAGAGTGCCCTTGATCGAGATGGGGGAGCGCCAGTGAAAGAGCCGCAAGCTCTTCGGCTCGCCGCGCAGGCTCAGATCGAGGCTTTCGGTGTCGAGTCGTATCTGCCCGCCGCCGGTGATGAGGACCGGATCGGTGTCGGCGATGAGCTCTTGCACCGTGAGCGTGCCGCCGCGGTCCGGCAGGACCGCCACCGCGCAGCGCAGCGCCGTATCTCGCTGGCTCTTGGTGAGCAACAGTCCGAGGCCGCGCAGGTCCATGCCGGTCAGCTCGGCGAGCGAGTCTCGAATCGTGCCTCCCGGCACGATGACGGTCACCAGCCCGCTTGCCGTCGCCGCCACCTGATGAATCGAGCTGCCCCTTCCGCTCACGGCGATCCTCGCCTGCAGCAGGCCCTCGATCGGCGGCGGTGCCGCGCCCTCCTGGCGATGGATCTCGGCGAGCTGCAGGCCGGCGATCTGCAGATCCACGTCCGCGAGCGGCGGATCCTGATTCACGTCGAGCCGCACGCGTCCATGGATCTCGCCCCCGAGCAGGCGTGCGGCGAGCGGCGCCGCCGTGAGCACCCCCTGATCGAGGACCGCCTTGGCGGACACATCGCTCAAAGCCAGGCGACCGGCCTCGAGACGCTCGGCGCGGAACAGGATCGCGGCATCATCGCGGCGCAGCGCGCCCGGGCTCAGCGTGGCGTTCGAGAGCACCAGCGCCGGGCCGCTCACGGGCGGCGCCCGCCCGGCGGCGCGCGCTCCGAGATCGGCCATGCGCAGCAATCGGGAATCGAGGCGTATGTCGAGCTTCGAGCGGGCGTGCCTCGAGTCGATGGCGACGCTCCCGTGCATGTCGCTCTGTCCGGAGTGCGCCGACAGCTCCTCGAACTTGAATTGCAGCCCGTCGCGCTCGAGCTTTCCGGACAGGCGGTAGCGGCCGGTGTCGATCAGGCGCAGGCCGACCAGGAAGTACAGGTCCTTGAGGTCCTCGCCAGCCGCCTGGAACGTCGCTTCGATCGCGCCGAAGTCGAAGGGCCGCGGCAGAGATCCTGTCGCGTCGAGCCGCGATCCGCTCGAGCGTTCGGTGTAGGAGAAGTGATAGGGGGTCTCGTGGGTCGCCGTGGCGAGCGAGTCGCCGGTGATCTCGAAGCCGGCGGGGCGGCCGTTGAGATCGCCTTCTCCGCGGATCCGCAGCGGCGGCGCCGGTTGCGGGCTCGAGGCCAAGCCCGCCGGCGCATCGGCGGACACCGTCCCTTCGAACTTCAGATGGCGCCGCTCATCGTCGAGCGTCACGCGTGCGCCCGGCACGGACAAGCTGCGCACGATCGCCATCCTTCGGCCGGAATGCGCGCGCCGCGGATCGGTCCATTGCCAGTTGGCGCGTCCGTCCGCCTCGCGCACCAGGTGCAGCGTCGCCGATTCCATCGTCAGGCTCTTGACGCCGAATCGGTGGTGCGGGCGCGGCAGGTCGAGCACCAGGGAGAGCTTGCCGATCTCGGCGGTGCGCCCGGCCGGCATCCACGGCGGATTGTCGATGATCAGTCTCGCGGCGCTGATGCGCGGACTGAAGGTGAATAGCTGCGCCTGGAGCGGCCCCCCGACCTCGATGGGACGTCCGACCCGGGCGCTGACGAGATCGAGCAGCGCGCCTCGAAAGTGGCCCGCCTGCACCGCCGCGATGAATCCGGCGGCCACGGCCAGCAACAGCGCCAGCGCGGCTGCGATGCCGAGCAGGACGCGCCGAGCGATGCGGGTTGCGGTCACGGCCCGGCGCCGTGCTCAGGGGGAGAGCCGGCGCAGTCCCGCTCGCGCCGCCGCGCGGCTCGCCTCTTCGTAGCCCGCATCGGCGTAGCGCAGCACACCGAGCGCCGTGTCGTTGGTCAGGGTGAGGCGCAGCCGCTCCTCGGCCGCGGCGCTGCCGTCTGCGATCACGGTGACACCGGCGCTCGTCATGAATCCGGCGTAGCCGCCGCCGCCGGAATGGACGGCGACGAGATCCGCCTGCGAGGCGCAGTTCACCAGCGCATCGAGCAGCGGCCAGTCGCTGATGGCGTCGCTCCCGTCGCGCAGATTCTCGGTCATGATCTTCGGGTGCGTCATCGCCCCGGCGTCCAGGTGATCGCGGGTGAAGGCGATGGGTCCCGCAACAGCTCCCGTGCGCACCATCTCGTTGACGGCAACGCCGAGCGTGGTGCGCGCGCCGTGTCCGAGCCAGGCGATGCGGGCCGGCAACCCCTCGAACGGCACGCGCTCGCGCGCGATGCGGATCCAGTTCGTGACCGATGCATCGTGCGCGAAGGCATCGAGCAGATGGTCATCGATGGCTCGAATGTCCGCGGCCTCGCCCGATAGGGCGATCCAGCGAAAAGGACCGATGCCCTCGCAGAACAGCGGCCGCAGGAACGCCTCGGTGAATACCGGGATCTCGAACGCGCGCGATACGCCGGCGCGGGCCGCCTGGCTGCGAATGAGATTGCCGTTGTCGAACACGATGGCACCCGAGTCGTGCAAGCGCAGCATGGCCTCGACGTGCCGGGCGATCGACTCGAGGCCGTCTGCAGTGAGCTTGGCGGGGTCGTGCTCGCGCGTGTGGCGCGCCTGCGCCGGGCTGTAGCCCCGCGGAATGTAGCCGTAGAGCAGATCGTGGGCGGCGGTCTGGTCGGTGACGATGTCGGGCCGCAAGCTGCCCGCGGCGATGGCCGGATAGACGTCCGCCGCGTTGGCGATGAGGGCGACGGACCACGCTCGCCGCTCCGCGATGGCCCGCCGGATGCCTGCGAGCGCCTCATCGAGCGACTCGGTGACGGCATCGACCGCGCCGCTCTCGAGCCGCTTGCGCGCGCGCTCCCCGTTCACCTCCACCACGACGCTGGCGGCGCCGAGGAACGCGGCGGCGCGCGGCTGGGCCGAGCCCATGCCCCCGAGCCCCGCGGTGAGAAAGAAGCGGCCGCGCAGATCCGATGCGCCGAGCCGGGCCGCGGCGCGCGCCAGGATCTCGTAAGTGCCCTGCAGCACCCCTTGCGATCCGATGTACTGCCAGCAGCCGGCGGTGAGGCCGCCCCAGCAGATGAGGCCGCGCTGCTCGAGGTCGTAGAACACCTCCTCGTTCGCCCAGCGCCCGACGATATTGCAGTTCGCCATGAGCACCAGCGGAGCGCGTGCATGCGTGCGCAAGATGGCGATGGGCTTGCCGGACTGCACGATCAAGGTCTCGCCCTCGGCGAGCTCTGCGAGCGCGCGGACGATGGCCTCATAAGCGGGGCGATTGCGCGCGGCCTTGCCGAGCGCTGCGTACACCACCAGGCGCTGCGGATCCTCGGCGACCGTGAGCACGTTCTCCAGCAGGCGCAGGAGCCCCTCTTGGCGCCAGCCCTTGCAGCGCAAGCGGTCCGGGCGCGGCGCGGCCGGGCGCGCACCGCTCATGAGGGCCCGCCGAGCGCGTACGCCGCGATCGAGATGCCGAGCGCCCGCTCCACCGGCGGGTACACGGACGGATCGCGAACGCTCGCGGAGAGCGCAATGCGATCCTTGGGCACGTGCAGGATGTGCACGGGCATGCCGGGCGCGAGGCGCCCCGCGCTCACCGGTTCCCCGGCCGGGGTGAGCGTGGTGATCACGTCCGGATAGGTGGCAACGCGCTGGGAATCGCGCTCGAGCGCCATGTACTCATTGAGCACGTGGGCGACGATGCGTCCGTCCGGCGCGGCAATTTCGATTCGCCCGCAATCGAACGCTTCCTGGGTGTACGCGAGGTCGGTGCTCACCACCTTGCCGCTCGCCAGGATGTCCCCGCCGGTCGCTGCGCAGATCGCCGCGATCACCGCATCGCCGCCGCGCGCCTCGGCCCTGACGATGGCGCGCCCGACTTCGATGGCCTGGCTGATGCCGCCGAGAACGGCCCGCTCCGCGACCAGCCGCGCGGGGATGGGGTTGCGGCAGCTCGCGATGAAGCCGCCGGCCTCGTTCGCCGCGGTTCGCAGCGCGGGCGACACGCGTGCGGTCGGACCGCGCACGACGATCTCCAGGTAAGCGCCCCGATCGCGGTTGCCGCCGGCCGCTGTCTGGATCATGGGCTCGGGACTCATGGCCAGGCCGAGCGATCCCATATCGCCCGTCGGGTGGGCGCGCAGATCGCCGACCGCATCCACCACCGCGAGGCCGAGCACGGCGCCTGGCAGCCAGGCATTGAGCGTGCTCGACATGCCGTTCTGGCCGATGATGAGCCCGACGATCGGCCGATCGGAGGCCTCTTGCAGAAGCTGCACTGCACGCAAGTAATCGACCCCGCGCATCTCCCACTGGGTGAGTCCGCCCGGCGCTCCGATGGCGGCCATGGTGGCAACGAGGGAATCGGGGTCGAGCTCATCGACGCTCACGAGCTGCGGACGTCCGATCGAGGTGGCGATGGTGCCGAGCGTGCGACCGTGGTCGGCGAAGCCGCCGCCGCCGCAGCCGTACACCGACCCCCCCTTGACCGCGTACTCCACATCCTCGGGCAGTAGCTCTCTTCTCATCGCCTGTTGTCCCTCGTGCTGCGCCGATCACCCGGTCGGCCCATTTAAACAGAATCCGCGCCGCCGCGGGCGGCCCTTGGGTCCACCGGTCAATTGGCACACAATCGCGCTCTTGGGCGAGCGGGTCGCACGGAGCGTCGGATGGTGCAGGGGTCACGAGCCATGGGTCATGTCGCGAAAGAAAAGACGAAGCTGCTGAACCGGTTGAAGCGGATGCGCGGCCAGATCGAGGCCATCGAGCGGGCGGTCGACGCCGATGACGAATGCGCCGACGTGCTGCAACAGGCAACCGCCTGCCGCGGCGCGCTGGATGGATTCATCGCGGAGGTGATCGAGGATCACATACGCGAGCACGTGATGAACCCGCATGCCGAGTCAAATACCCGAGCGTCGGCGGCCGAGGACCTGATCGAGATCGTGCATCAGTACTTGAAGAAATGACCGACCGGCATGCAACGATCGACTGTCGTGAAATGGCTCGCGAAAGACTAATGCTCGCGCTGCGCGAAGAACTTCGCCACCCGCTTGGCCGAATCGGGTGCGAGACCTTCGTTCTTGAACAGGTCGAGCGCATGCGCGTCGTGCAGACTCATGGCGTCGGTCTCGATCAGTGCCCGCTTGTTCACCTGGTTGGCGTACCACGAGTTGGCCAATATGTCGGCCGATAGCGCGCCGAGCTCGGCCTCGAATCGGTCGTCCGGGAAGCAGAAATTCGCCAGATGCATGGCTTCGGCCTGCCGTCCCGAGTAGCTGCGGCAGCTGAACATCATTTCGCTCGCCTTGGCCGTGCCGATGCGGTGCGGCAATCGCAGGCTCAGGCCCCATACCGGGGTCAGCCCCCAGCGCGCGTAGACGTCGGCAAAGCGGGCCGATTCGGCGGCCACGATCAAGTCGGCGGCCAGGGCGAGCTCCAGCGCTCCGGTGGAGCAATGGCCTTGCACGGCGGAGATCACCGGCTGCGGCAGATCGGCAATCTTCTGGATGACCTCGGAGTGAAAATGCGGTTTTGCGTTGGCCTTGACGTGCTCGAGCACTTCCTCCATGTCGTAGCCCGCCGAGAAATTCGCGCCCGCGCCGCGCAGGATGACGAGGCCTATCTTCCTCGTCTCGCGTCCGATCGCCTCGACATGCTTGTTGAGCGCCTCGAACATTTCCTTGTTGAGCGCATTGAGCTTCGCGGGCCGATTCAGAGTGAGGGTTGCCGTACCACCACTATTTTCCCGCCGCACCAGATCGTTCATAGTGAGGTTCCTCCTTACGATTCCACCATCCGCCGCCGAGCGCCTGAAACAGCCCGGCCGTGTCCGAGAAGCGGTTGCCCTCGGCCTGCACCCGCGCCAGTTCCGCCTGCTCGTAGGCCTGTTCCGCGAGCAGCACCGCGACCGGGCTGACCGTTCCCAGCTGCCGCTGGCGCCGGGCGAGCTCGAACGTGCGCTGCGCCGCGCGCTGCGCCTCGGCGCTCGCCTTCAGCGCCTCGGCGTCCGCCTGCAGAGCGCGCAGGGTATCGGCGACGTTCTGGCAGGCGAGGATGACGGCGCTCCGATATTGCGCCCCCGCCTGATCGAGAGCGGCATCCGCGGCGCGCTTCCTGTGCAGCAATGCGCCGGCATCGAACAGCGTCTGGGTCAGCGACGCGCCGGCATCCCAGAATCCCGTGTAGGGAGTGAACAGCTGCCCGAGTTTCAGGGCGCTCGATCCCAGATCGGCGTTGATGGCGAATTGCGGCAGCATGTCGGCGAGCGCGACGCCGACCGCGGCGGACGCGGCATGCAGGTCCGCTTGCGCCTGGCGCACGTCCGGGCGCTGCTCGACCAGCTTCGACGGCACGCTCGCGGGAAGCTCGGTGGGCAGTGTCAAGTCGCTCAGATGAAAGGTCTCCGCGGGCTCGTCCGCGGGCAGCCGCCCGAGTAATGCGGTCAGCGCATCGCGCGCTTGACCCAGCTGCTTGTGCAGCGGCGGCAGCATCTGCGCCGTTTGCGCCAGCGCGGATTGCTGGCCCAGTACATCCAGGTCGCTGGCGGTGCCGAGCGTGCGCTGCTGCCGCACCTTGTCGGTCAGCTCGCGCTGCACTTCGAGCAGCCGCTCCGTGGCCGCGATCTGTCCGCGCAGCGTGGCTTCCTCGACTGCGGTCACCACCACGTTGCTGCTCAATGTCAGGTAGGTCGCCTCGAGCTGGAAGCGCGTGCTTTGCTCTTGCGCCTTGGCCATCTCGACCGCGCGGCGGGTGGCGCCGAACACATCCGGCATGTAGCTCAAGGTGAGCTGGGCGGTGTAGAGATTGTAGGTGGTATTCGACGCAACGGTCGGGGCGGTCAAGGTGCTCGCGGGGAATTCCGAGCGATCACCGCTGAAGCTTCCCTGGATGTTCGGAAAAAAGCTGGTGCGCTGGGCCAGGTAGAGCTCATGCGCCTGGCGCAGCGCGGCCTGAGCGGCGCCCACGCCCGGGTTGGCCTTGAGCGATTGCTCGACCAGCCGATCGAGCTGCGGCGAGCGAAACAGTGTCCACCACTGGCTCGGGATGTCCATGTCGGCGAGGAAGCGCTGCGCGCTGCCAGCGGCGCCCTCGGCCGCCGCGGTCTCTCCGTGCATGGGCGCGCTGCCATAGTCGGCGGCCGTGGGGGGCGTGGGTCGCTTGAAATCGGGCCCGACGGCGCAGGCGCTCACAGCCACGATGAGCGCGCCGGCGGCAAGCGAGATCACCGAGCGCGCGGCGGGCGCCCCCATCACCGGCCCCACCGCGGCTCGCCGTGGCGCTGCTCGGCCCAGTGCTCGATGACGTGGTAGATCGAGGGCAGAACGAACAGCGTGAGCAGAGTGGCGATGGCCAGCCCGCCGACCACCACGGTGGCGATCCCGCGCTGCACATCGCTCCCCACGCCGGTGTGGATTGCCGCCGGCAACATGCCGAGGCTCGCCACCGTGGCCGTCATCAACACCGGCCGCAGGCGCTCGGTGGCACCCTTCATGACGGCCTCGTGCAGATCCAGTCCGGACCTGCGCATGCGATTGAGATTCGACACCATGATGATGCCGTTCTGCACTGCAACCCCAAAGAGGGCGATGAAGCCCACCCCGCTCGCGACGTTCAGAGTCTGGCCGGTCAGATGCAGCGAGATCAGTCCTCCGAGGGTCGCGAGCGGCACCACGCCGAGAATGAGCACCGCCTGGCGGAAGGATTTGAGGCCGACGGTGAGAAAGATCAGCATCATGCCCATGACCAGGGCGAGGATCACCAGCAGCCGCGCCTCCGCCCGGCGCTGATTCTCGAACTGGCCGCCCCATTCCAGCCTGATCCTGTGCGGATCGAAATGTACGCGAGCCGCTATCTTTCGCTGTGCCTCCTCGAGATAAGAGGTCAGGTCGCGCTCGCGATCGTCGATGCGGATGGTGAGATTGCGCTGTCCATTCTCCCGGGTGACGGTGCTCTCTCCGGTGCGCGCCCGCACGTCGGCGAGCTGGGATAGCGGCACCTGCGCGCCGCTCGCGGTCCGCACCAAGAGGTTGCCGAGCGCCTCGGGCGAGTTGCGCACGTCCGGGATGAAGCGCACCGTCAGCGGATAGGTCCTCTCGCCGACGTAAACCGTGGAGACCGGCGCCTGGCCGACGCCGGTCTGGATGACGTTCTGCACGTCGCTCATGTTGACGCCATAGCGTGCCGCCTTGTCGTGATCGAGCTTGATCTCGATCTGCGGAATCGGGGGCTCCTGGAAGATGGAGGCGCTCGAGGTGCCTTGGATGGTGTAAAGCACGTTCACGATCTGTCCGCCGATGTCGCGCAGCTCGTTCAGATCATCGCCGAAGATCTTGATCACCAGGGGGCTGTGCGCGCCGCCGATCATGTCGTTGACTCCATCGATGATGGGTTGGCTGATGCCGATCGAATAGCCGGGCAGATCCCTGGCGAGATCCGCCGCCAGCTCATCCACGAACTGCTTCTTGGACTCGTGATGCGGCCAGGTGTCGTAGTCCGTGAGCCCGACCGGCGCCTCGATGTGCGACATGGTCCAGGGATCGGTGCCATCGTCGTTGCGGCCGGTTTGCGTGACCACGTAGGAAACCTCGGGATATTTCAGGATCGCGCGGCGCAGGTCGCTCGCCATGTCGCTCGCCTTGTTCAGCGACAGGCCGGTGGGCATCTGCACCTGCAGCCACAATGCGCCCTCGTCCAGATCGGGAAGGAAATCGCGGCCGACCGTGGCGCCGAGCCCGATCACGGCGAGCAGCGCGAAGCTCGTGACCCCGTAGATGATGAGCGGCTGATCCAGGCAGGCGGCGAGGCCTCGGTCGTACCAGTCGGTGAGGCGCTCGAGCCAGCGGTTGTGGTAGACCGGTCCCGGCTTGCGAAACGCCATGTACGCAAGTCCGGGCACCAGCGCGAGGGTGGTCAGCAGGGCTCCGAACAGCGCATAGCCCATGGTGTAGGCCATGGGAGTGAACAGCTTCGCTTCCGCGCGCTCGAAGGAGAACATCGGCAAATACGCGGTGATGATGATCAGGCTCGCAAAGAAGATGGGCCGCGTCACCTGCAAGGTGGCGGCCTTCGCCTCGTCTTCGCTCAGCACGTCGTTGGGCAGGGCCTCGCGCCGCCGCAGCATCGACTCGGTCACGACGATGGCGCCATCCACCAGGATGCCGAAGTCGATCGCGCCCAGCGACAGCAGGTTGGCCGACACGTGCGTGAGATTGAGGAGCGAGAACACCGCCACCAGCGCGAGCGGAATGGTCACGGCCACCACCAGGGCGCTGCGCGGACTGCCGAGAAACAAGATCAGGATCAGGAACACCAGGGTGACGCCCTCGAGGATGGTCTGGCCGACCTTGTGGACGGTGGCCCTGACCAGATTGTCGCGGTCGATGTAAGGTACGATCCTCACCCCTTCGCTCGCCAGGGCGCGATTGAGCTCCTCGACCTTGGCGTGGATGCCGCGCAGGGTTTGCGACGGATTCTGATACTTCAACATCAGCACGATGCCTTCGATCGTGTCCGGATTGCGATCCTTGCCCAGGATTCCCTCGCGTTCCTGATGGCTGAGCGTCGTGCGCCCCAGGTCGCGGACCAGCACCGGGGTTCCATTGACTTGCGTGACCACGATGGAGCCGATCTCCCCGAGGGTGCGAATCAGGCCGACGCCGCGGATCACGTAGCTCTGGTCGCCGCGCGAGACGCGTCCGCCTCCGGCATTGGTGTTGTTGCTGTTGATGGCATTGATGACGTCGGTGATGCCGAGGCCGTAGTGCTCGAGCTGCCTGGGGTCGAGGTCGAGCTGGTATTCGGTGGTGAAGCCGCCGAAATTGACGTCATCGACCACGCCGGGAACGGATTTGAGCGCCGGGATCACCTTCCAGCGCTGGATCTCGGACAGCTCCTGCAGATTCTTGCGGTCCGATTCCAGCGTGTAGCGATAGATCTCCCCGCCCGGACCCGACACCGGGTCGGTCGACGGCGATGCGCCGGGCGGCAGCACCGCCTGACTGATGCGCTCGTTCAGACGCTGCCGCACCCAGTAGTCGTCGTAGCCGTCGCGAAACAGCACGGTGATCAGCGACAGGCCGAACGTGCTCTGCGAGCGCATCAGGATCATGCCCGGCGTGCCGTTGATGGCGCGCTCCAGCGGCACGGTGATCAGCTGTTCCACCTCCTCGGCGGCGAGCCCGGGAATCTGCGTGGTGACCTGGGAGGCGACGTCGCCGAGCTCCGGATAAGCCTCGACCGACAGCGTTTCCCAGGCATAAGCGCCGAATCCGCCCAGCAGGATCGCGAGCACGATCATGGCGACGCGCCGGTGCAGGCAGAAAGTGACGAACTGGTCGATCATCGGTCAATCGTTGAGCAGGATGCCGCCTTTCACGACGACCTGATCGCCCGCCTCGACGCCGGAGCGGATGGCGACCGATGACCCTTCCTCGAGCTCCGGATCGACGGTGCGCCGCTCGAACGTCCACGGTGCGACCGCGATGAATACGCTGGTGCGGTCGTTGTTCATCAGCAGCGCCGAGCTCGGCAGCACGACGCGCGAGCGCGGCGCTGCCAGCAGCGTGACGGTCGCGAACATGTTCGGTTTGAGCGCATGGTCGGGGTTCGCGAACGCGATCCGCAGCTTGTCGCGGCGCGAATCGGCCTCGACCACGTCGGATACGAACAGCACCTTGCCGCGCAAGATCCGATCCGGATAGGCGGTCAAGCGCACCTCGGCGTCCTCATCCTTGGAAATCGCGCCGATGTCCTTCTCCGCGACCATGGCCGTGACCCAGACGGTCGACAGATCGGCGACCGTCATGATCGGCTGCGTCGCATCGTTGATCATCGTGCCGGCGGTGACGGCAAGCGTCGTGATGCTGCCGCTCACCGGCGCGGTGACCGTGAGCAGGCGGCTCGACGGCCGGGCATCGGGGGATACCCCCAGGGCCCGCAGACGCGCCTGCGTTCTGCGGTATTCCGCCTCGGCCTGCACCCGGTTGCTCCTCGCCAGATCCAGATCCTGTGCCGAGACGGTGCCGATCTTGGATTGCTCCTTCTGCCGCGCGAGTATCTTGTCGGCCAGCTGGAACGCATCGGCGGCCTTGTCGTCATCGTCATACGCCTGCGCCAGATCCGGCGAGTCGATGACCGCCAGCGCCTGCCCGCGCACGACGCGCGCGCCGAGAGCGACCTTGAGCTCGAGCACGCGGCCGCCGAGCGCGGGGAGCACGGCGGCGGTGCGCGCCGGATCGGATTCGACGATGCCGGGCAATACCAGCTTCGGATCGACCGATCGCAGCGCGGCGGCTTCTACGCCCAATCGAGCGCGCAGCGCAGAGCCTTCGGGAACGATGATCTTGTCGCCCTGGCGCACCATCAGCGCCGGCGGCTCCGAGGCGTTGCCGCCGGCGCCGAGAAGGCCGAAGCCGTGGGTGAAGAGCGCTGCGACGAACAGCACGCCGAGACCGATGCCGCCCCACAGGAACGCTCGTCCTCGAAAGGACGGCTGATGATCGTGTATCGGCATGGCTCTCCCCGACGAACCGCTTCCCCGAGCGCGCTCGCGATGCTATGCCGATTCGTATATCCTGTCTAGGGGGATAGGATATATGACAATGAGGTTTCAGCGATGAACAAGTTTCCCGAGATCGCGGCCCGGCTGAAGCGCGCCCAGGGGCATCTGGCGGGCGTCATCGAGATGATGGAGGCGGGCCGGCCTTGCATGGATCTGACGCAGCAGCTGCACGCGGTCGAGAAGGCCATCGGCAACGCCAAGAAGGAACTGATCAAGGACCATATCAACCACTGCATGGAGGAGACCTCCGACGCGCTGCCGCGCGAGGTCAAGACCTTGATCAAGGAGTTTCAAGGCGTGACCAAGTATCTTTAGCCGGGCGGTGCGCCGGCTGCCAATCGCGGGGCGGCGCGCCGGCTGCCAATCGCGGGGCGGCGCGCCGGCTGCCAATCGCGGGGCGGCGCGCCCCGACGCGGCAACGGCCGCGTGACTAGGCGCATTGCCTAACGGCGAATTGTAATTTTTACCAACACGCGTTGCCTCTTTTTTGGAACCCGCGTTGCGTTTTGCAAGTGGACAATTGAGCGCCCCGCTGCCAACATTTCCTCACTCGGCGCTCGGACATTCAGCACTACATGCGCCAGCCCAGAAGCATCGGGATGAGCATTCGTGTGAATGATTGACCTCGGGGGCGCGCGTTGCCCGCCAGGTCGGGGGTGGTTATGGAATCGAGTCAAGCGACTGCGCGCAAGCGAAGATCGAACGGGCAGACGGGCCGTGCGGTGAACGGGGCGGCGACGGCGGAGCTCGATCAGCAGGATCTGCTCGATGCGCTGAATGCCATGCGGGCGGGCGACTTCTCGGTGCGCTTGCCCGGCTCGAAGACCGGCGTCGCAGGCAAGGTATGCGACGCCTTCAACACCATCGTCGCCGCCAACCAGCGCATGGCCGAGCAGCTCGAGCACGTCGGCGAGGTCGTGGGCCGCCAGGGCAAGACGCGCACGCGCGTGCGCTTCGGCCTGTCCGATGGCGCCTGGGCCGACATGGAAGGCTCGATCAACACGCTCATCGACGACCTCCTGTGGCCGACGACCGCGGTGACCCGCACGGTCACGGCCGTGGCGCGCGGCGACCTCTTGCAGACCGTGCCGCTCGATGTGGACGGCCGCGCTCTCAAGGGCGAGTTCCTGCGCTCCGCCAACATCGTCAACACCATGATCAAGCAGCTCTCCGTGTTCACCTCCGAGGTGACGCGCGTCGCGCGCGAGGTCGGCACCGACGGCAAGCTCGGCGGTCAGGCCCAGGTGCGCGAAGTGACGGGGGTGTGGAAGGATCTCACCGAGAGCGTGAACTCGATGGCCTCGAACCTGACCGCTCAGGTACGCAACATCGCCGAGGTCACCATCGCGGTGGCGAACGGCGACCTGTCGAAGAAGATCACCGTGGACGTGCGCGGCGAGATCCTGCAGCTCAAGGAAGCCATCAATACGATGGTGGACCAGCTGCGATCCTTTGCATCGGAGGTCACGCGCGTCGCGCGCGAGGTGGGTACCGAGGGCAAGCTCGGCGGTCAGGCGCTGGTGCCCGGCGTCGCGGGCACCTGGAAGGACCTCACCGACTCGGTGAACGCCATGTGCGGCAATCTCACCGCGCAGGTGCGCAACATCGCGCAGGTGACCACCGCCGTGGCGCGCGGGGACCTGTCGCGCAAGATCACCGTGGATGTGTCCGGCGAGATCCTCGAGCTCAAGCAGACCATGAACACCATGGTCGACCAGCTGAATGCGTTCGCGGGCGAGGTGACGCGCGTGGCGCGCGAGGTCGGCACCGAAGGGCGCCTCGGCGGCCAGGCTCAGGTGCCGGGAGTTGCCGGCACCTGGAAGGACTTGACCGACAACGTGAACTCGATGGCCTCGAACCTGACCGCCCAGGTCCGCAACATCGCCGAGGTGTCGACCGCGATCGCGAGCGGCAATCTCGCCAAGAAGATCACGGTGACGGTATCGGGAGAGATCCTCGAGCTCAAGGAGACCATCAACACGATGGTGGACCAGCTGCGCTCCTTCGCCTCGGAGGTGACCCGCGTCGCACGCGAGGTCGGCACCGAGGGCAAGCTCGGCGGGCAGGCGCTCGTGCCCGGCGTCGCCGGCACCTGGAAGGATCTCACCGACTCGGTGAATGCGATGTGCGGAAATCTCACGGCGCAGGTGCGCAACATCGCGCAGGTAACGACCGCCGTGGCACGCGGCGACCTCTCGCGCAAGATCACGGTGGATGTATCCGGCGAGATCCTCGAGCTCAAGCAGACGATGAATACCATGGTCGACCAGCTCAATGCCTTCGCGGGCGAGGTGACCCGCGTGGCGCGCGAGGTGGGCACCGAGGGGCGCCTCGGCGGCCAGGCTCAGGTGCCGGGCGTGGCCGGCACGTGGAAGGATCTCACCGACAACGTCAATTCGATGGCGTCGAACCTCACGGCGCAGGTGCGCAACATCGCGGAGGTCTCCACCGCGATCGCCAGCGGCAATCTCGCGAAGAAGATCACGGTCACCGTGTCGGGCGAGATCCTCGAGCTCAAGGAGACCATCAATACCATGGTCGACCAGCTCAACGCCTTCGCCTCGGAAGTCACGCGCGTCGCGCGCGAGGTGGGCAGCGAGGGGCGCCTCGGCGGCCAGGCGAACGTCCGCGGCGTGGCAGGCACCTGGAAGGACCTCACCGAGAACGTCAACTCGATGGCCTCGAACCTGACCGGTCAGGTGCGCAACATCGCCGAGGTGACCACCGCCGTCGCCCGCGGCGACCTCTCGCGCAAGATCACCGTCGACGTGAAGGGCGAGATCCTGGAGCTGAAGAACACCATCAACACCATGGTGGACCAGCTGAACGCCTTCGCCGGCGAGGTGACGCGCGTGGCGCGCGAGGTCGGCACCGAGGGCAAGCTCGGCGGCCAGGCGCAGGTGCCGGGCGTCTCCGGCACCTGGAAGGACCTCACCGACAGCGTCAACTTCATGGCCGGCAACCTCACCGACCAGGTGCGCAACATCGCCGACGTCGCCACCGCCATCGCCACCGGAGACCTTTCGCGCAAGATCACCGTCGACGTGAAGGGCGAGATCCTGGAGCTGAAGAACA
>DATJSL010000009.1:0-48199 GCA_035504115.1 Steroidobacteraceae bacterium
ATCGATCTCCCTATATTGTCTCCAGCACGAAGAGACCGTTCGCCGTCGATCGAAAAGGCCTTTCTTACCATCGAAAAGACGTTACACTGTCGATCGTCGTCTATCGAGATCTTCGCGGTCACTCGAAAAAGCCCACCAGCGCTTACACCGTAGCACCGGGGCGGGTCACCACCTGAAGGCACAGGTTCAGGCCCTCCAGAGCGCCCGACTGATCTGATCGGGCGCGACGCTTGCCCCATGGCGCAGTTAGCGTTGTGCGATCCGCTGCCGCAGCTCCCAGCTGCCGTCCGCCAAGTACTCGACCGTCCGCCACGGGTCTATGCGCTGCGCGCCCATACCGAGGGTACGTCCGAGCTTGGCAGGCGGGAACAATTCCGGGCTCGGAAATGGCGAGCCGAAGCGCACCAAGTGAGGGCCAGGCAGCTCTGCTCGCCGCCAACCAATGCGATCAGATTCAGGGTTACTGGTTCAGCGCAGCGCTGCCGGCGTCAGCGGTCGAAACGATGCTGCGCGACGGCCGTCGGATCGATCCGGCGCTGCTTCCCCGGGCTTAGGCCTGCGGCGCTTGGCAGAACCAGTCCGGGGTTGATCGGTTAAATTAGTCCACGCTGGTTGCGAGATTGGGCGCGGATTCGGGCGCAGTGCGAGGGCCACGGACGGGCGTGATGGACCGGGCGAGGTAGTCGATCAACCGGTCTGAGGGCGGATGCAAGGACCTTCGATCGTGACCGTGTGGCAACGCTCGCGCAGACGACTCAAGAGCGCTTTGGTCAGCGCCGGATTGGCGAGGAAGTCGGGCCAGGTCGCATAGGGTAAATTCGTGGTGATGAGAGTCGGCTTGCGATGATGCCGCTCTTCCATGAGCTTGAAGAAGATGTTGGTTTGCTCGGGTTTTATATTGACGTACCCGAGCTCATCGATCGCCAAGATATCGACGTTGGCGAGTGACTTCAGGAGCCGGCGCGTTGATCGATCGGCGAGTGATGCGTACATTTCATCGAGCAGATCCTGGGCTTTGATGAAGAGCGCCCGATAGCCGTTCTGCACGGCTTTTCGCGCGAGGCTTACCATCAACCCGGTTTTGCCGACGCCGGTTTCACCGATAAAGACGATGTTTTCGGCCTTCGGGATGAAGTCTAGTTCGGCGAAGGCACGGATTTGGCGTTCCTTGACACCCTTTTGCATCTTGAAGGGGAAGGATTCAAGCGTCCAGTCCTCGGGGAAGTTTGCGCGGTCGATGCGTGCTTGGAGGGCCTGTTCCTGACGTGCGTGCCACTCCGCGCGCAACAACTGGGCGATGAGCGTCGGGACCGGGGTGCTGTTCTGTTCGGCGGCTGCGAGCAGCTCGTCGAAGCGGACGGCGATGGTCTTGAGTTTGAGGTTCTCCAGCAACTGCTCGAGGTCTTCATTCATCGGTGGATTCCAGATCCAGCGGGAAGTAATCGTCGGCGATCTGCCTCAAGACCATTTTCTCGAGCCGCTCCAGATCGAAGAGCCGATAGCGTTCGGCCTCGACCACGGCGGCGAGGAAGGCAGCGCGCGGATAATCGCGCAGCATCGAGAGGAGCCGTCGCAGGGGCGCCCGGCGATCGCCGATGTGACGCTTCAAGGCCTGTACGTAGCCAGTCAGGCGCGGTTCGATCTGCAGGATCTCGATCTGCTCGGGCGCTTCGGGTCGGTGTCGGGAGAGTCCCTGGCCGCGCGGTGGCCGATGGGCAGGATCGGTCACCCGCGTGTCCCAGGGTCCCTGGACCCGGGCGTGGCTCGCGACCCGCCGCGGCCCTTCGTAGAGGACGATTCGCTCGAGCGTCTCGCGCACTTCGAGCGCTCGGCCGATGAGGCGGTACGGGGCGGAGTAGCGCACCCGGTTCACGTTCACGTAGCCTTCGGCATCGACGATGCGGGTATACAACTGATACACCTCCGGCACGTGCAGCGGTAGTGGCCTCAAGTGCGCCTGTTCGGCGGCAAAGAGCTCCCGGCGACTGGCATGGAGCTTGGTCGAGTACTTGGCGTTCCACGCCTCGCACGTGGCCCGCGCGCGTTGGTTCAAGTCCGACCAGTCGGCGAAGTGCTCGCCGACCAAAAACCCCTTCTCGATCCTCTGGAACGGCGCCTCGACCCGCGCCGAGCGATTGGCATCGCCCTTTTCATGAGCGACGAAGACAAAGTCGTAGCGCTGAGCGAAGGCGGCCATCTCCGGCGCCGGGATCATCGTGGCCCCGGAACCGGAGGCCACCACGACGTTGGAGTTATCTACCATGCAGCGCCCGGCACAGCCGTGGAAGTAGTCGATGGCCTGCGCCAAGAACGCTTTGCACTCGAAGCGGGTGAAGCGCGGATAGTGCTGGAAGAAGATCATGCGCGAGTAACACAGAACGAGCGAGGCGCTCTGTACTCGGGTGAGATTCCCGCCGATCCGGGCCTGGTGGGGGCTCGTATCGTGCTGCATCTCCACCCCCGGCGCGAACAGGTAATGTCCCGCCGGCGGCGGCGGGACACTGCCGATGCCGTGGCGCCGGCAAAACGCGGTCAGGGCCGGATACGAGAGGGCGGCGCCGAGTTCGCTGAGCGCATCGTGCACGCGCCCCAGATGCCCTTCATACCGGGCATGCAACTCCAAGATCTGCTCGCGCCAGGGTTCGGCCAACTCCGTGCGCACCAGTGGCGGCACCGTGGCGCTGCCGGAGCTGATGATACGACGTACCGAGTCGCGCGCCACCCCAAGCGCCCGCGCGATCCGCCGGCTCCCGTGACCTTGCGCGTGTAAGCGTAAGATCGCCGTGCGGGTCTCTTCGTCTAACACGGCCGCACTTCGAACTCAAAGCGGTGGACCAGACGCTTGAGGTCGGCGTTCGCGCGCGCGAACGCGTCGGTCACCTCAATGAGTTCACTCTCGCGCAGTTGCGCGAGCAGGCGCCCCTCGAGGGCTCGGTGGGCACGGCGTGCGATGCCGCCCAAGGCAGCGAGGTCCTGCAAGAAGCGCTGGGTCGCCGATGGCGGGGCGGGTTCGCGCGTCGCTTGCGCTTGCAGGTAAATCTGCGGGCTTTGGATGATCAGCTCGCGCGTGCGCTCGGTCCCCGATTGCCAGCCGGCATACAGCGCGGCGACTTGGCGACTCGTCGGCTTCAACGGCGTCATCGCGGTCGCGAGCGCCTGCGCCGCCGCCGCGTTCACGCGCGCGAGCGGCACCAGATACTTCATCGCCGCGTGTGCACTGATGCTGCCGGCGCGGATTTGTTCTTGGATCGATGTCGGCAACGCTTGCAGCAGCGCCAACCGGCCGCTCACCCAGCTCTTGCTGTGTTCGAACCGCCGTGCCAGTTCCTCGAGCGACCATTGGCAGCGCTCCTGCAACTCGGCCAGCAACCAGGCCTGATCGAGCGCGTCTTCGCTCCCACGCCGCAGGCCCCGCTCGAGCAGCAACGCCTCGGCCTCCGCGACCTGCCAGCAGGTCGCGCGCACCGTGTCGCGCGCCAGGCGCTTCAGCGCCCGTACCCGCTTGTAGCCATCGATCAGGATGAAGCTCGGCGCTTCCTGGATCACCACCACCGGCAACTGCTGGCCGATCTCCGCTAGCGAGACCAGGAGCGAGCGTTCCTCGCGCGGCTGACGCTTGCGCAGTCGCTCGAACCGTAGCGTCAGTTGGTGCAGTTCCAACTCCACCGCTGCCTACTCCGGCATCCGGATCGGGCAGGCGGCCGCAAAAATCACAGCCCAGCGATGCGCCAGGTGCACAGTCTCGATCATCATCCCTCTCTCGCACGGCGGTCATCTCACCGACCACCACTGTGCCGGCCGCCGTCTCGGCCGCGGAAGTATGATCCGTCACTATTTTTGCGCTCGTGCGCTGCCGCAAGGCACACCGCGCCCGGTAGCGCCGTTGCCGCGCCGCGTGTAAGTGCGCGCCACGGCGGCTCTTCTGGTAGCGACGCCGCGCTGCCCGTAAGCATCCATGCCGGCTGATCCGGGCGCAGCCGGCCGCGCAATACACCTGCCCTCGATCACACGGGCGACACACCCGCACCCGCCGGCTGCAGCGCCGGCAATCGAACTCTCGAACCCCATCGCCCACCGCCCACGCGCCCTCCACTCGGGCGCTGGACAGCACCGGGGCGATGCAGGCATAAAGGCTATGCTGAGCGGCTCGCCCTTAAAGCATCCGTAACGCCGGGGGCCCGGGGTTAGATCGCCAAATCGTGCCCGGGCCCTCGCTTATCTTGATCGAAGTGATCATTGGGCCGCCACGGCAATGCGGTCGGCCGCTGCACCGGGTCAGATTGATAACTCTCGGGAATCAAACACGGTCTGACGCGAACGCGTCAGAAGCTCAAGGCAACTACGCGATCACGCCATCGTGATCGTCGCAATCTCAGTACTCACCTAAATCAGTCCAGGCGGACTACTTCTCGCGAGCACGGCAGGACTGATTTTGGAAAGCGCTTCAGCTTAGGCGGCGTTCGCGCTAGCGCACCTTGCTGCTGGTCGACGACGAGGAGAATGTCATCGCCGCGTTGCGCCGGCCTCTGCGCGCCGAAGGCGGGCTGGCGCTTATGCAGCTGGGCGCATGGTGCGAGTGCCTGATCGGGGAAGGTGCTAAGGAGCCAGCAGACAGCCGCGAGTGGCCTCTGTCGCAATTCAAGCTGACGCTCTTGCCTCTGGTGCGTTCCGACTGCGCGGTATTCGCGCATCTGCCTCCGGCACGCGAGCGGATTCAAGCGAATAGAATATCGAAGCGCGCAGCGAGAGCCCGGAGATTCTTGTCAAGGGTCCAAAGCACGGCATCGGAAGTCAGCAGCACTGACCCAAGCAACAGTAGATCGATGGCGCCACAGCCCGAATCCTGAAGTTGCTCACGCTCAATCGACGCCAGCGTTTCATCCGTGCTGGCGACTGTAGCTGAGCGCAGCTGCCTCAAGTCGCTCAAAGTACGTTCCCGCGATGCCGGCGGCGTGCCGCACGCGATTTCAATCAAAACCATGGGATGGCAGAGCACTTGGTCGGTCGACAATAGAGCGTGCAGCGCTTGGTTGGACTTGCGGAAATGTGCGATCCAAACCGAGGTATCTGCCAGGACCAGACTCATTGGACGCGAATCCTAGAGGGGCCTGCGGCGCGGGACTGATTTCATCCCCGGCGACTTTCCCCCCAGTGCGCCCAAGCGTTTGCCTGCCTGGACGCGAACAAATACCTTCATGGCCTCCCGAAACAGGTCGGCCTTGTCAGTCCCGGGGTCGGCTAACTCTAGGGCGCGCCGAAAGAGTTCATCGTCGATGGTGACGGTACTCGACAAACTGACCGATGCGTTGGTCGTGAGGCAGCTGAAACCCTGGCACGAGAACCTTGGCAAGCGGCAAGTAAAGTCGCCGAAGATTTTCATTCGCGACTGCGGATTACTGCATGCACTGCTGATGGGCGTTTCCCCAGAGAAGACCTATCACTGGCGAACCCCTCAGGGTGCCGAATTGGATCTGCTCGTCGTGCGTGGTGGATTGAGGCTGGGCTTCGAGGTGAAGCGCACGGTCGCTCCGACGCTGACGCCATCGATGCGCTTGGCGATGCATGATCTGAAACTCAAGTCGCTGACAGTCGTACATGCCGGCGACCAGACATTTCCTCTTTCCGACCAAGTTCAGGCGGTTGCCCTTCGCGACGTATTGAATGTAATCCGGCCGCTGCATCGATAGTTCCTGTTTTGGCGAGGATCGTACGACGAGGGGTACGGTTTTTGGGTCTGCAGCGACCCGGACGGAAACAAACTCGCTTGCGTCTACCACAGGCACAAGGCGTAACTTGAGGCGCGAGAATAGCGGAATCTAGCGGCACGCGCGATGCTGGAGGGGAAAGCGTTGCCCGCCGTGTACTCCCAATATTATCGCTGGTGGCTTTACCTCGGGTGGCCCACGATATGATCGAGAGGTCGTTTGCCATCTATCGCCTGCTGTCGTCCGTTGACCATGTGGCTACAAGTAGCTACAATGCGCCCTATGAAAACCGTCGGCGTTCGCGACCTCAAGAACAAGCTGAGCGAATACCTTCGCCGCGTGCGGCTGGGCGAGAGCGTCTTGGTCACCGATCGGGGAGAAGTCGTGGCTGAGCTCCTGCCACCCGGGCAAGGGCAGGGCGATCCGTCGGTGCCGGCAGGACTTCAGGCGCTGGCTAAACGGGGCCTCCTGACCCTGGGTGCTCCGGCTGGAACGGACCTGTACCCCGCGCTGACGCGCAAGCCGGGTGAACGTCGACGGAGCGTCGCCCAATTGCTCGACGAGGAGCGCGGCACTCGGTGAATCTCTACGCGGAGTCGAGTGCGGTGCTGGCATGGCTCCTTGACGAGCCGACCGCAGCTGCGGTGCGCCGCCTACTTGGCGAAGCAGAAGTCGTCGTCGCTTCCGACCTGACCCTGATCGAGTGTGATCGCGTATTGCTGCGGGCGGCGGCGCTCAAGGAATTGACGGAGGCCGAAGCCGCCGACCGTCGAGCGCACCTCATCGCGGCCGCTGCTCATTGGCAGGTCCTGCGAATGGCGGGCGAGATAGTTGATCGCGCGCGTCGGCCGTTTCCCGGGGACCCGATTCGGACACTGGATGCCATCCACCTCGCGTCGCTGCTCGTTGCGCGTTCCGCGGTCGTCGGCCTCCGACTGCTGAGCCTTGACGAGCGCGTGCGCCAAGCTGCGAAAGGGTTGGGTGTCGCGGTCGAGCCTGGTTGAGCATGGTCGTTCTGAACCGGCGAGCGGATTGGATGTCGAGCGGCGTCGCATGACAGTGGCGGTGCGCGTCAGACCGGTAAGAGTACTCTGGCGGAACAGCTGCTTCCCGGCACCCGTCGCTATGCAACGCTCGACGATCTCGACATGCTCGACGCCGCCCAACGCGATCCGGAAGTGTTGGTAGGCGGCCCTGGACCGGTAATCCCGTGTCCCGGCTGACGCGTAAGGGCGGGATCGAGTGGGAAGATTCTTATCCAAGGTCCACAGTATGGTGTCGCAAGTCAGCAGCACTGAGGCAAGCAATAGCGCCGCGGCCCCATGATGTTTGACGAGCCCATGGCAACGTGATCTATTGCGGGTGTACGCATGCGAGGACGGCGCGGAGATCGTCCGCAATGAGCTCAGGAAGGAGTGACTCGTGAGAACCAGCCGGACGCTCCCGCTCGCCGCGATCCATGCGATTCTCCTGACTGCCTGCGTGTCCTCTGCGCCGGGCGCCGACAAGGTACGTTTCACCAAGAACGCATCGGACGTTTCGATGTGCACCGCTGTCGGCAACGTCAATGCCTCGGGAGCTCCGCAGGGCCCGTCTGCGGTCGTAGACGCGCCGACAGAGCTCCGTAACAAGGCGATCGGCCTCGGTGGCAATGTGGTGTTCGTGACGTCGGCCACGTTGGGAGTGCCCACCGAAGGCGTCGCCTACCGCTGCCCCTGATGCGCCCGGCGCTGCTGATCCTTCTTCTCGCGCTCGCGCTCGAACAGGGCGCGCACGCCCAGTCGGGGTCATGCCCGCTTCCCCAGCAGACCGCGACGCTCGTGATCGAGCTGTTCTTCGGCCAGCGCATTCCCGGCGGGGGTGCCGTGACATCGAAGGAATGGCGATCGTTTCTCGCGCGGACGGTGACACCGCGCTTTCCCGACGGATTCACGGTGTACGACGCGTACGGTCAGTGGCGGCAGCCCGGTACCCGCTCCATCACCCGCGAGCGCAGCAAGGTCGTCGTGATCGTGGCGGCCGATACGCCCGAGGTACGCGCCGGGATTGCGCAGGTGACCGCGGAATATCGCACGTTATTCCATCAGCACTCGGTCGGGGTCGTCACCAGCCCGGGATGTGCGGCATTCTGATCACTGGACGCGTCGGGCGGCCGCGTTTTTACCGTTGACTCAAGCCTTGCCGGGGGCTCACCATCCGCGCCTGGAGTTGCGCCTGATCGGCGACTGGGTGGGGAGCGACGATGCGAAGAATCCCGATGTTGAGAGAGGACGCGCGCAAGGGCGGCGGCGGGCGCCAAGAGCCCAAAAACGTGCTCGGCGATCGACTCGAGGTCTGCTCGCTGAGTCCGATGACGGGATTCCTGCGTGACGGTTGCTGCGACACCAGCCGCGAGGATCTCGGCAGCCATACCGTATGCGCCGTCATGACGGCGTCCTTTCTCGAGTTCTCGAAGTCCCGCGGCAACGATCTCTCGACGCCGGTTCCGGAATTCGGCTTCCCGGGACTGAAGCCCGGTGATCGCTGGTGTCTGTGCGCGCCTCGCTGGCGGGAAGCGCTGCAAGCGGGGCGTGCGCCGCGCGTGGTCTTGCGCGCCACCCACGAAGGTGCGCTGAGCTACTGCTCGCTCGCCGACCTCAAGCGCTTCGCGGTCGACCTTGATTGACCGGCCGCAACCGACATCCGCGGGATACGAGACTCGCCGGTCAGTCTTGGTGCGGCGCCCCCCTGGGAATGACCCGCGGTAGGGACGTGCCTCATTGACCACACGGGCGACGGAGGGCCGCGTAAGAGCTCGGCGGCGATAGGCAAGGGGCGGCGCAACATTCCGCCAGGGAGAACGTGCCACATAACCATGACTCCGGTGTGAGTCGCTCCTCCAGCCAGGCATATGCCACCTCCAGCATCTGCTCTACATCGGCAATGCGCTTCGCATCATGCTCCTTCCCGGTGCGCATCCGATCCGCGACCAGGGTTTGCATCGGAGTCATGACATAACTGTCAAAGAACCGATCCATGAAGCGCACTTGCAGCGCCTCACGCTCGTTCGTCGGTATCATCCGCACGCTTCCCGGATGATGCAGCGTCAGGTATTCCACGATGATGCTCGATTCGACGATGGTGGTGTCGCCATCTCTCAGCATGGGAAACTTCCCGATCGGCCACAAGGCCTTCAGTTCCGCCCAGTTCTCGGCATGTTCGATCAGTCGATAGTCGAACGGGGTCGCGTTCTCATACAAGGCGATCTGTGGTGGCATACTGTGGAAAAAACGGGGATCTCGGGACCTGACGATGAACAGGCGCACGACAATGCAGTGGATGTCAGCGTCGATGTGCGTGGCACGGCCTTGAGCTTACGAAAGGCGGACGCCTCCGATGTACCGGCGATCGCTCGGTTGATGAACGTGAGCTACCGGGGCGTGGGGCCCAACGCAGGCTGGAACAGCGAGGCACAGTTCATCGAGGGCGACCGTACGAGCGCGGAGGATCTTCTCGCGCAGCTGTCGGGCAGCCCTCGAGGGTTCTTTCTCGTGCTGGATGATCCCGAAGGCGGTCTGCGCGCCTGCGTTTGGGTGGAACCTCTGTGCGCGGACAAGTGGTACCTCGGCTCGCTGACGGTGGACCCTGGTCTTCAAAACGGAGGACTGGGCCGCGAGGTTCTGGCGGCTGGTGAGCAATGGGCGATGGATCGTGGAGCGCTCGAGATCCAGATGCAAGTGCTGAATGTCCGCGACACGCTCATCGCGTGGTATCAGAGGCGGGGTTATCGGCTCACCGGTGAGACGAGACCCTTTCCTTATCAGGATGCTCGCTTCGGGGTGCCGCTGCGCAGTGATCTCGAGTTCGTCGTGCTCGAGCGGAGTCTGCGCTGAGGCCGCTCTCGAGCCCGGCCGGGGCCCGGGATCGGGAACGGGGACGCCTGCGATCGGCTCCTCAGTCGCGTTTGCGTGCCAGGCGCGTCGCGGCATCTTCCTGGCAACTCGCGGCGGCGCCGCGCGGAGCGCCCAGGACGGCCTGCAGGGCCGCGCACGCGTCGAAGCGGGCAACCTCCCCGGGTGCGGATCCACGCGCCGGGAGGCTGGCGGATTCGAGCGCCGCCAGCACCGAGCAGTCCGCGCCCCGCACCCTTCGGCCCCGCGGCGTCCTCGTCGGGGGAGAGCTGCCAGCAGGCCTTCAAGAGCAGCAGCCGCGCACCGGGCGCGACGTCCACGATGCCGCGATGATTGTTCGCCACTGCGGCAGACGAAATCGGCATCCAGCTCGTCATAATCGTAGCTCGAGCCGGCCGCGTTCCAGGGAAACAAGTACCTGCTCGCGATGAGCTTCACCTGCCAGTCCGGCCCGAGGGGCGCGAGGTAGCCGAGGAAAGGGCTGAGCTCGACATCGCGCCGCTCGTGGGGATCGATTTGCGTGTTCGACGCGAACATTCCGGCCAGCAATCCGGAGCTCGCCAGATAGTGGACATCGAGCTGCAGCGCCGGGTCATCGTCGCTGCGCGAGATGCCCCGGACGAAGTAATCGCTGGTCAGATCGAGCGACCCGCCAAGCGGCTCGGCGCCGACCGCCATCGCGGCGCTCATGAGCAACGCGGCGGCGAGTGCCGTGGCGCGGCGTGCGCGGCGCGCGCTTGAGGGAGCCGGCCGGGGTCACGGCCGGGCTAGAACTCCTTCCAGGACATGTCCGACTCGCCGGGGGATGCGGGCGGCGGCGGGGTCGTCGGCACCGCGCTCCAGGGGCGGTTGGTGCCTCGCCGCTCGCCGCGAAAGGCGCTGCGCTCCGCCCCCGTCCGCCGTGCTGCGGTCCGCTGCCCCGTCGCCGCTGCTGGGAGCGAATCCTCCTCGACGCGATACCGGGCGATCAGCTGCATCAGATGGGCGGACTGCTCCGAAAGTGCATGGGCGGCCGCTGACGCCTCCTCGACGAGCGCGGCATTTTGCTGGGTCCCCTCGTCCATGGAGGTCACGGCTTTGTTGACCTGGTCGATGCCGGCGGCCTGTTCGCTGCTGGAATGCGCGATCGCCGCCACGACATCGGTGACTGTCTTGACGCTCGTGACGATCTCACCCAGCACTCGGCCCGATTCGTTCACGAGGTTCGTGCCCTCGGCCACCTTGCCCACCGAGTCGTGAATCAACGCCTTGATTTCATTGGCCGCCTCTGCGCTCCGCGAAGCGAGGTTGCGAACTTCGGCGGCGACCACGGCGAAGCCGCGTCCCTGCTCCCCAGCGCGCGCCGCCTCGACCGCCGCATTGAGGGCCAGCAGGTTGGTCTGGAAGGCGATCCCGTCGATCACGCCGATGATGTCGGATATCTTCTTGCTCGCCGCTTCGATCTCGCGCATGGCCGCGACCGCGGTGCTGACGACCTCCCCGCCGCGCTCTGCCCGCAAGCCCGCAGCCAGCGCCAGCTGGTTGGCCTGGGCGGCGTTCTGCGCGTTGTTCTTGACGGCGGTCGTCATTTGCTCCATCGAGGCCGCGGTCTCCTGCAGGCTCGAGGCCTGCTCCTCGGTGCGCTGGCTCAAATTCAGATTGCCCTTCGAGATCTCCTCGGCGCCGTTGCGCACCCCGGCCGCGGCTTGGGCCATGGTGCGCACGACATCCGCCATGTTGGCGACGAGCTGATTCATCCCCGCCGACAGCGCCTTGAGGAAGCCATCCTTGCCGCGCTCATCGGCGCGCACGGTCAAGTCGCCCTCGATGGCCTTCTGCACCACGGTATTGAGCTCCTCTTCCATGGCGACTTTCTTGGTGCGATCCGTCCACTGCATGACGATGCCGATGGCTTTGCCGCCGGCATCGAGCACGGGGTCCGACGTGATGCGCACGGCCGCCGCACCGAATCGAATGTCCATCGTATGGCTGCCGGTCGAGGCCGACAGCAGATTGCGGTGCTCGGCGAAGCTCGGATGCAGCGCCTCGCAGCGCGTGCCGACCAGGTGCTGCGGATCCACCTCCGGTAGGCGCTTGCGCAGCTCGCTCGATTCGAATATGCGCCGCGCGCACTCGTTCACATAGATGATCTTGCCATCCACGTCGGCGAGCACCGCGCCCACGGTCACCCGATCGAGGGCGGTACGGATCCGGCTGTTCTCTTCGGTGCTGGCCCGCTCCCGCGCGAGCGTCGACGCGAGCTCGGAGCGCATGGTGTCCATGGCGCGCGCGAGACTGCCGTCGCTCGCGCCCCGGGTATCGACATCGACCGACAGGTTGCCGCGGGCGAGCTCCCGGGCGATGGCAGAAAGGGCCGCGGGCTCGCAGCCGACGGCCTCGATCTCGCCGCGCAGCTGGACCGAGATGCGGACCAGCAGGGCGGTCTCGAACGCGACGAACGCAGCGTGCACCGCCACCATGCCGGGGCCCCCGGAGGAAGCGAATACCCACACCGGCAGACCGGCGCGCTGCATCGCGTCGAATGCCAGGTGATGCGCGGCAATCAGCGCGGCAGCGAGCAGTAGAGGGATCCAATCCCGATACACCAGCAGGAAAGCGAGCATCACGAAGATCGAGAAGTGCATCTCGGTCATGCCGTGCGATTGCTGAATCTGCAGCGCCGCGAAGATCATCAGGCAGGCGGCGATCACACAGCGCGTCAGCAGCGCGCCGGGGCGCATGAGCACAAGGGCGGCGGGCAGGAGCGCCGCGGGCAGTCCGATGAGGAGCGCGATGTCGAGCGTGTGATGCCAGGGCGCGAGCGCGAGCGAGAGCGCCAGGGATCCGCCGATCACCACGAGCAGCATCCGGTCGCCCGTGACGCGCAGATGTTGCAGGTAGGTGCTGTTCGACCTCATGAGATGCGCCTCATCGGCAGCTTGCGGGATCAAGACGGTGAAGCGCTCCGTGGCGGATGGTCGTGTGGCGGATGATCGTGCTCCGGTTTGTCGGCATGGCGCACGAAACATTGAGCGCCGCGGGGCGGCAGCACGCCGGGTGGGGCGGCTCGAGATGTTAAATGCGTCACGCTTCGCGGCCCCCGCATGCCGCCCCGGGTCAAGACAGGGGGTTTTTTGCCGACATGCCGGCAAGCGCAAACAAGGAGAGTAAGCCGGGTCGCGGCCTGCTGCGGAGGGCAGGCTGAGGAGACGAGTTCAGCTTTGGAGGAGCACGATGTCGAACATGCCCGAAGCGCCGACTTACCGGTCCGGAACGAAGTCCGTGGCGCCGGTGAGCGACTCGACGCCTCAGTCGGCGAGGGCTCATGCGCTGGAGTTCCTGACACAGCTCGCACGCCAGGTATCCTCCGGGACCGTCGATCTGCCGTGCTTTCCGGATGTCGTGCTGCGCGTGCGCAACGAGCTCGCCAATCCCAAGACCACGCCGGAGCGAACGGTCATCGTCGTCGGAGCGGAGCCGCGTCTTGCGGCGCGGCTGCTGCAGACCGCCAATTCCGCGGCGTTCAATCAGTCCGGCAAGCCGGTGACGGACTTGCGTACCGCCATCACCCGCCTCGGCCACCAGCTGGTGCAGAGCGCCGCCATGTCGTATGCGGTTCAGCAGATAAAAAGCGAGCAGTCCCTGCGCGCGATCTCGAAGCCGCTCACCGAGCTGTGGAAGGACAGCATTGCCGTGGCCGCGATCTGTCAGGTGCTCGCGCGGCGCACCCGCGTCAGCCCCGACGAGGCTTTCTTGACGGGCTTGCTGCATGGAATCGGCCGGCTGTATGTCATGGTGCGCGCCGCGGCGAAGTCCGCCCAGGTGGGCGACCATGCCTCGTTCACCGACCTGGTATCGAGCTGGCAGGCGTCGATCGGAAAGGCCATCTTGAGCAACTGGCGGTTCGCCGCAGAGATCTGCGAGGCGGTCGGCGACCAGGATCAGCTCGATCGTGATCGCAGACGCAGACAGGAGGCGGATCTCACCGATATCCTGATCGCCGGCGTGCTGCTGGCGAACGAGCTGAAGAGGCCCGCGCCGCGCCGGATCGCAGTGCAGGGCGTGGCGGCGTACGCCGCGCTCGCGCTTTCTGCGGAGGAGTGCGCCGCCATCGTGAATCACGCCGAGCGTCACTTCGCGCTGCTGCACGAGACGCTCGGATGTTGAGACATGCGACCCAAAACCCGGCCCTGAACCCAGCGACGAGAATATGGCGAAACTGATCCTGACCGTTGACGACTCACCGTCGATTCGGCTGATGATGAAGCTCACCCTCACGGCCGAAGGCTACGAGGTCATGCAGGCCACCGACGGCGTCGAGGCGCTCGAGTGGGCCCGGCAACGCGTGGCGGATCTCGTGTTGACCGATATCAACATGCCGCACATGGACGGCCTCACTCTCATCAAGGAGCTGCGCGCGCTGCCCGGCTACAAGACCGTCCCCATGCTCATCCTCACCACGGAGTCCGGAACGGACCGCAAGCAGGTCGGCAAGGCCAACGGAGCGACCGGCTGGCTGGTGAAGCCGTTCGACAATCAACAGCTGCTGGCAACCATCGCCCGGGTCATGTAGGCCCCCGACGTGCCGCCGCCATTCAGTGGAATCCTCCAATGAGCGACCTATCGGCGCTGGCTGCGGCCGCGCAAAACCCCCGTTACAGGCTCGCCGCCATGCTCGCCGTCATGGCGGTGCAGATCGATGCCGCCGTGCAGGAATCGAATGAGCCGGCGGCCACGCTGGTCGAGACGGCACACGCGCTCGGCAAGGCCACCGAGACGGTGGCGCGCTGCGTATTCGATTTCTCCGGCTCGCCGGCTCGCGTGTTCCAGGACCTGATGGTATTGCACGACGACATGCATGCGCGAGCCGCCAAGGCCGCCACCGCCATCCAGTTTCACGACCGCCTCGTCCAGTGCCTGACGCACGTCTGCGCCAGCCTCAACTATGTCTCGGAATTCCTCGCCGCGAGCGGTGCAATGAAGCCGGCCGAGTGGGACAAGCTGCAGGAGCGTATCCGAGCGACGCTCAGCATGGAGCAAGAGCGGGAATTGTTCGACCTGCTGACCAGTACTAGCGCACCCGACTCGCAGGCGGCCAGGGCGCCGGATGCGGGTGCCAATATCGAGCTCTTTTGATGGCCGAAGTGACGCCGCAGAGCCTGATTGCCGGCATCAAGGACCTCGTCACGCTGCCCGACGTGGCCATGCGCATTGCGCGCATGGTGGACGATCCGCGCGCCTCGGCCTCCGACATCGGACGGGAGATCGGCAACGATGCGGCATTGACCGCGCGGCTGCTGCGCATCGCGAACAGCGCCGCCTACGGGCAGTATCGCAAGATCGCCAGCATCAGCCGTGCGATCACGGTTCTCGGCGTGCGGCAGGTGCGTGATCTGACGGTGGGCTTGACCGCCATCCGCGCCTTCGACGGCATCTCCAACGATCTGGTCACGATGGAGGTGTTCTGGCGGCAGAGCGTGCTGTGCGCGGTCGCCGCAGGACAGATTGCAGGACGCCGCGACGCCGCGCGCACCGAAAGCCCCTTCGTTGCCGGGCTGCTGCACGACATCGGCGAGCTGGTGCTGTTCAGCCGCGCGCCGGATGTCGCGCGCACCGCGCTCCTGATGGTGGTCGACGCGGCGGATGATCTCGACATGCATCAGAGCGAGCGATCGCTGCTCGGCTTCGATCACGGTGAGGTCGGGGCGCTGCTCGCTCGCAGCTGGGGCCTTCCCGAGTCGCTGGTGGAGTGCATTCAATTCCACCACGAGCCGCAGCTCGCTCACGCGTACCGAAGCGAGGTGGCCACGGTTCACATTGCGAACAGCGTCGCGGTGCTGGCCGACATCGGCAGCACCGAGCTCGACGACGCCCCCTCGCTGTCGGCGGATGCGCTGCGCACCGCTCGGCTCGAGCCCGAGGATATCGCGGAAATCGTCGCCAAGACCCGCGAGGCTGCGGCAGAGATTCTGCCGATGCTCACCGCCGCCTGACCCCGGGGGGAGGCCGCGTCCGGCGACGCGAGGCCTCTCCCGATACGGCGCGCCGGCGGTCAAGTTTTCGCACGAGCGGACGATAGGGAGTGAGATTGCGCGGAGACGAACCTTATGGGCAAGAGAGTACTCGCAGTCGACGACTCGGCATCGATGCGCCAGATGGTCTCGTTGACGTTGCAGGCGGCGGGGTATGAGGTGATCCAGGCGAGCGACGGGCTCGAGGCGCTCGAGTGGGCGCGAACCGGCATGGTCGACCTGGTCCTGACCGACGTTCACATGCCCCGCATGGACGGCATCAGCCTGGTCCGCGAGCTGCGCGACCTGCCGCATTACAAGTTCTTGCCGATGCTGATCCTCACCACCGAGTCGAGTCGGGACAAGAAGATGAGCGGCAAGCAGGCCGGGGCGACCGGGTGGCTGGTGAAGCCGTTCGATCCCCCACAGCTGCTCGCCACCATAGCGCGCGTCATCTGAGCCGCGCCGGCCCATCATCGCCAGGATCGCAGGGCAGGGAAATGCAATGATGCTCGATGCCGAAATGGCCGAAATCGCCAAGATCTTCTTCCAGGAGAGCCGCGAAGGGCTCGATGTCATGGAGGCGGGTCTTCTCGGGCTCGGCGGCGCGGCCGACGCCGACGCCATCAATACCATCTTCCGGGCGGCGCACTCGATCAAGGGCGGCGCGGCGACGTTTGGCTTCACGGAAGTGGCGCAGTTCACGCACGGCGTCGAGACCCTGCTCGACGAGATGCGAAACGGCGTGCGCCCCGTCACCTCGGAGGCCATCCAGACCCTGCTGCAGTCCTGCGATTGCATGCGCGAGATGATCGCCGCCACCGAGGCGGGGCACCCGCTCGATGCCGGGCGCATCGCCGTGCTGAACGGCGATATCGCTCACATTCTGGGTGATTCGCCCGGCTACCCGGGAGCCGGGCCGCCGGATACCGAGAGCTCCGTCGATGCCTCGGGCGCGCCGCCCGCCGAGCAAGCCCGCTCGCCGGCCGCGGCGCAGGGATGGCGCATCGCCTTCGAGCCCGTTGCCGATCTGCTGAGACTGCGCAACGAGCCGATTCGCATGTTCACCGAGCTGCAACGCCTGGGCAGGTTGTCGGTACGCCTCGATGCTTCGCGTATTCCCGCCCTCGAGGCGCTCGATCCGGAGGCTTGCTACCTCGGCTGGGAGCTCGAGCTGGAGGGAGCGGTGGCGCGGCAGCAGCTCGAGGACGTATTCGATTGGGTGGACTCGCGCTGCCGGCTCGAGTTCACGCCCCGACCGCCCGCCGCCGATGGGGGACTTCCCGAGCCGTGTGCGGCAGCGCCTGCGGCGTCGGCGGCACCGCCCGCGGCCGTCGGCGTGACCGCCGTGCGTCCCGCGCCGCCGGTGCCGCCGGCGCCGGGCGGTACCGGGTCCAAGCAAGGCGCGCCGGCCGCCAAATCCTCCGCCGAGTCGGCCTCCATCCGAGTCGCCACCGAGAAGCTCGACAACATCATCAACCTGGTCGGCGAGCTGCTCATCACGCAATCGATGCTCACGGTCCTCGCCGACGACTTCGCGCCGGGCAAGCTCGACCGGCTGCGCAAGGGACTGTCGCAGCTCGCCCGCAACACGCGCGAGCTGCAAGAGAGCGTGATGCAGATCCGCATGCTGCCGATCAGCTTTGCGTTCAACCGATTCCCGCGCCTGGTGCACGATCTGTCGCGCAAGCTCGAAAAATCGGTCGAGATCAAGCTCACCGGCGAGAGCACCGAGCTCGACAAGACCGTGCTCGAGAAGATCAGCGATCCGCTCGTGCACCTGGTGCGCAACGCGCTGGACCATGGACTCGAGACCCCCGAGCAGCGCGCCGCGGCCGGCAAAGCGGCCACCGGCATCATCGAGCTCAGCGCATTCCACGAGGGCGGCAGCATCATCATCGAGGTGCGCGACGACGGCGCCGGACTCAACCGTGCGCGCATCCTGAGCAAAGCCCGCGAACGAGGACTGGTTGCCGACAACCAGGAATTGACCGACGAGCAGATACACAGCTTGATCTTCATGCCGGGCTTCTCCACGGCGCAGCAGGTGAGCGATGTCTCCGGCCGTGGCGTCGGCATGGACGTCGTGCGCAAGAACATCAACGACCTCGGTGGATACGTGCAGATATTCTCAACGGAGGGGCAAGGCAGCACCGTGCGGATCCGGCTGCCGCTGACCCTGGCCATTCTCGACGGACAGCTGGTGCGCGTCGGCAAGGAGATCTACGTGATTTCGCTGCTCGCGATCGTCGAGACCATCCAGGTATCGCGAGAGCGGCTGAACACCATCCTGGGCGGCTCGCAGGTATTCAGGCTGCGCGATGAGTTCCTGCCGGTCGTCAGGCTCGGTGAGTTGTTCGCTGTCGAAGGGGACAGCGCGAATCCCGAGGACGGGCTGCTGGTGGTGGTGGAGGCCGACGACAAGCGGGTGTGCCTGCTGGTCGACGATCTGCTGGCGCAGCAGCAGGTCGTGATCAAGAGCCTCGAATCCAATTTCAAGCCGGTCCCGGGCGTCGCAGGAGCGACGATTCTCGGCGATGGCGCAGTCGCGCTCATCATCGAGGTGCGCGACGTCATTCGAGCCGCGACCGAGCGGTCGGGCGATGCTCGCAGCATGCGGGCTGCGTGATGAGGTCAGCATGAGGAGTGGATGACATGACTGCCGATCGACAAACGGGGCACGCCGACGGTCCGGCGGCGGGCGGGGCGGAGCAGTATCTGACCTTCCTGCTCGCCGGAGAGGAATACGGCGTCGACATCCTGCGGGTGCAGGAGATCAAGGGGTGGGACAAGGTCACGCGCATCCCGCGCACCGCGGACTACGTGCTGGGCGTCATCAATCTGCGCGGCGCGGTGGTGCCCATCATCGACCTGCGCCGCCGCTTCGCACTCGAGAGCCTGGAGTTCGGGCCGACGACCGTGGTGATCGTCGTGCGGGTGGTCGCCAAATCGGGCGAGCGCACGGTGGGCATGGTCGTCGACGCCGTCTCGGAGGTGTACAGCATCGACATGGCCGCCACCAAGCCGCCCCCGGACGTTTGCGCCGGCGTGGACACGGTGTTCGTCAAGGCCCTGGCCACGGTCGATGACAAGATGCTCATCCTGCTCGACATCGATCTGCTGATCGGCCACAGCATCCTCGAGGAGGCGGCGGCGGCCGCGTCGGCGGCATGAGCCGCAAGAGGCCGCCGCGCGCAGCCCGGATCCGGACGATCGTCCTGCAGAGAAGGCTGTCGATTGCGCAGAGCGCGGAGCTGCACGGGATCCTTTGCGGGAGTCTCGCCGAGGGAGCCCCGCTGCGGGTCGATGCGAGCCAGGTCGAGGAAATCGATACGGCCATCCTGCAGCTGCTCGCGAGCCTGTGGCGCACCTGCGCCGAGCGCGGTGTGGAGTGCAGATGGCAGGGGATCTCGGACCCCGTGCGCCGCGCGGCCGCCCTCATCGGAATGGATGCAACCCTCGAGACGGCGGGAGTTGCGGCGGCTGCCGGTCAGGCGGACAGCTGAGGCGCACGCGGACCGGCGGACATCATGAGCTCTCGGCCGGTACTGCAGGAGTTCGAGCTCTCGGACTCCGACTTCGCCCGTCTGCGCGCGCTGGTACGCGAGCACACCGGCGTGGCGCTGGCCGACTCGAAGCGTGAGCTCGTGTACTCGCGGGTGGCGCGCCGGCTGCGGGCGCTCAAGCTTTCCTCCTTCAGCGACTATTGCGCCCTGGTCGAGACAGGCCACGGCGATGAGCTGCAGGAGCTGACCAACGCCATCACCACCAACCTCACCGCATTTTTCCGTGAAAAGCATCACTTCGATCAGCTCGCCGCGGAAGTACTGCCGCAGCTGCAGCAGGAGCGCAGGACCGGCCGGCGCGTGCGGCTCTGGTCGGCGGGCTGTTCGAGCGGCGAGGAGCCGTATTCGATCGCGATGGTGCTGCGGGAGGCCTGGACTCGCTGGACGGATTGGGACGTGCGGCTGCTGGCGACGGACATCGACTCGAAGGTGCTCTGCGCCGCCAGCGCGGGAGAGTATTCCGCGGAGCGGCTCAAGGGCGTGAGCCCCGAGCGCGCCGAGCGCTGGTTCACTCCCGGCGCGGGAAAGGCCTTCACGGCTGGCGACGAATTGAAGAGCCTGATCACCTTCAGGCGGCTCAACCTGCTCGAGGCGTGGCCCATGAAGGGGCCCTTCGACGTGATCTTTTGCCGCAATGTGGTGATCTACTTCGACAAGGAGACGCAGCGCGAGCTGTTCGACCGGATGGCCGATCTGCAGGATCCCGGGGGCTGGCTGTTCATCGGCCACTCGGAGAACCTCTTCAACGTCACGCGCCGCTACAAGCTGGTCGGGCGCACCGTGTACCGGAGGGTGAGTTGAGCCCGCCGGTTCCGCCGCAATTCGCTCACATCCGCCGCGCCTTCGATCCGAAGTTCGCCCGGGTCGTTGCCAAGCTGTTTCCAGGCGAGTACTACGCCACCGACCAGGATGAAATCATCTTCACGGTTCTGGGCTCCTGCGTTTCGGCCTGCGCCCGGGATCGAGTGCTCGGCATCGGCGGCATGAATCACTTCATGTTGCCCGTGGACCGATCGGGCGGGACGAGCGGCTGGGGCGACGCTCGCGCCGGGTCGGGCACGCGCTACGGAAACGTCGCGATGGAGCGGCTGATCGAGGAGATATTGAAGCTCGGCGGCCAGCGCCAGAACCTGGAGTTCAAGGTGATCGGCGGCGGCAAGGTGCTCGACATGACCCTGGATGTCGGGTCGGAGAACTCGCAGTTCGTCCGTGACTACCTGCGCCGGGAGGGATTCGCGATCGCCGCCGAGGACCTCGGAGATGATTTCGCCCGCAAGCTCTATTACAGCCCGCGCAGCGGAAAGGTGCGCGTCAAGCGGCTGCCGTCGACCGTCAACCGCATCGTGTTCGAGCGCGAGCAGAGCTGGAAGTGCGGCGATGACTAAGAAAATTCGCGTGCTGGTGGTGGACGACTCGGCCGTGATGCGCCAGATGCTGAGCAGCATCCTGCAATCGGACCCGGGAATCGAGGTCGTGGCGACCGCGGAGGACCCGTATGACGCGCGCGAGAAGATCAAGGCGCTCGATCCGGACGTGCTCACCCTCGACGTGGAGATGCCGCGCATGGACGGTCTCACGTTCCTGAGCAATCTCATGCGGTTGCGGCCGATGCCCGTGGTGATGTGCGCCTCGATCACGCATCGCGGCGCCGATCTCATTCTCAGCGCGCTCGACCTGGGCGCGATCGATTTCGTGGCCAAGCCGGCACTCGATGCGGCGAAGGGCATCCGCGAGACGGCGCAGGAGATCATCTTCAAGGTGAGGATGGCGGCGGGTGCGAGCGTTCGTGCCCGCGCCGCGCCGCCCGCGCCGCCGCGCCCGTCCGGCGCGGCGGTTGCGCCGTGTGCGCCAAGGCGGCTCGCAGCGGACGCGCGCATCATCGCCATCGGCGCTTCCACCGGCGGGACGGAGGCGATCAGGCAGGTCCTGTCGCATCTGCCTGCGGATCTGCCCGGCATCGTCGTGGTGCAGCATATTCCGAAGGCGTTCAGCCAGGCATTTGCCGAGCGCGTGAATGCGCACTCCAGCCTGCAGGTATGCGAGGCGCTCGATGGTCAGGAGATCCTGCCCGGTCATGCCTACATTGCGCCCGGCGATCAACATCTGCAAATCGCGCGCCACGCGGTCCACTATCAATGCCGCCTGACGGGCTCCGCGCCCGTGAATCGGCACTGTCCATCGGTCGATGTGCTGTTCCATTCGGTCGCAGAGCTCGCCGGCGCTCATTCTCTCGGCGTGATTCTCACCGGCATGGGCCGCGACGGCGCCGCGGGCCTGAAGGCGATGCGCCAGGCCGGAGCGCGAACGATGGCGCAGGATGAGGCCACCAGCGTCGTCTGGGGAATGCCCGGCGCGGCCTGGCAGACGGGCGCGGCGCAGTCGCTCCATCCGCTGCCGCTCATCGCCGAGCACATCGTCAGCTGGGCGCGTGGCGGAGGCGCTCTGCTGCAGAGCGACATTCAAGTACCGCGCAGCAGCGCCGATACGGGGAGGGTGCCATGACGCACGACCGGCCCACGATGCACGTGACGGGTTCAGGCGCACGGAGAGGCAAATGAAGATCTTGATCGTGGACGACTCCACCGCAATGCGCATGATCGTCAAGAAGACCTTGCGCCTCGCCGGCTTCGAAGGACACGAAATCATCGAGGCCGACGATGGGGCGAAGGCCCTCACGGCCATCAAGGCATCGGCGCCCGATCTGGTCCTCTCCGACTGGAACATGCCGAACATGAGCGGACTGGAGCTGCTCGAGGCACTGAAGGGCAGCGGGGTCAGGCTGACCTTCGGCTTCGTGACCACCGAGGCGACATCTGCCATGCGCACCAAGGCCATGGAGGCCGGCGCGAGATTCCTCATCTCGAAGCCGTTCACACCCGAATCGTTCAAGGAGCAGCTCGGCCCGCATCTGCGCTGAGCGATCAGGAGTCGAGAACCCATGGCCGGCGTTTATTCGCTTCCAGACGCGCCCAAGGTGCTGCATTTGCTGGGCATGCTCTTCGACGGTCTCGATGTGAAGGCCGGCGGCACCTTCGACCAATCGCCCGTGGGCGGATCCTGGTTCGGCGTGTTCATCGGAGCGGCCGGCGAGCCGGTCGCCCTTTGCGGCGCCGACGCGCAGCTTGCGGCGAGCTTCGGCGCCGCCCTGTCGATGTTGCCGCCGAACGCCGCGAAGGAGGCCGCCAAGGCGCGTGAGCTCAGCGACACCATGCGCGAGAATTTGCGTGAGGTCATGAACATCTGCACGCGCCTGGTGCTGGACGGCGATTCCCCGCACCTGAAGCTCGATCAGCTGGTGCACCGAAAATCGCTGCCGGCCGCGGCCGCAACGCTGCTCGACGCCCCCAAGGGGAGGCGCGAGTTTCAGCTGCAGCTGCCGAGGTACGGCGGCGGCGTGCTCACGATCCTGTCGAGCTAGCCGAGGGTACTCATGAGATTTCGCAATTCGGTCGCCGCCCGCCTGCTGTTCGCCTTCGTGGGCGTCATCGCCGTGTTCGGGATCGCCGTGACCTTGAGCATCGTGCGGCTCGGCGCCTTCGACGCCGCCGTGACCGAGATCACGGGGCCGATGCTCGAGGACATCGAGATCACCGATGCATGGGCGGCGAGCGTCTCCGAATCGATGCGTCACGCCCGCAACATGCTGATCATGGACGACAAGACCCTGGTGCACGGCGAGCGCAGCAAGATCACGGCGCTCTATGACAAGGCGGCCGGCTACGCCCGGGCGTTGACGGACCGTGCGCAGACCGCCGACGCCCAAGCCCTGCTGCAGGATGCGCTCGATGCCCGCTCGAGTCTCGCGCCGCTCGAGGCGAGCTACTTTCAGCAAGTGGAAAGCGGCGACGTGAAAGGCGCGCGCGATACGCTTCTGCAGCAGTCACGGCCGGCACAGCTCAAGCTCATGGCGGCGCTCTCGAAGCTTGCCGAGTATTACAAGGGGGAGATGCACCGACAGGCGGATGCGCTCGCCGTCTCCTACCGCAGCATGCGGATTCTGCTCATCTCCCTGTCGCTGCTCGCCGTCTCGATCGCGAGCGTGCTCGCTCTGGCGCTCGCGCGCACCATCAGGCGCCCGTTGAACGAGGCTCTGAAGGTGCTCGGCGAGATCGAAAGGGGCAACTACTCCGCTCGGCTCGACGTCCGCTCGAAGGACGAGATCGGGCGCATGCTGAGCGGTCTCGGCCGCATGCAGGGCGCGCTCAAGGAGCGCACCGAACACGAGCACGCCGCCGCCGCCGAGAACGCCCGCATCCGCACCGCGCTCGACCGCGTCTCGGTGGCCGTCATGGTCGCGGATTCTCGCGGCATCATCAGCTACGCGAACGAAGCGGCGTCGGCCAAGTTTCGCGAGCTGGCCGGCGACATCCGCAAGACCGTGCCGGGGTTCGATCCGCAACGCCTGGTGGGCGCATCCCTTGAGTCCCTGCACCGCGTCTCGACGCTCGAGGAGCGCGGCTCGAGCGGCCCGGCTCGCGCGGACGGCTCGGATGTGCGCATGGGAGGGGCGATATTGCGGGTGGTTGCGAATCCGGTCGTGGACGATCAAGGCGTCAGGGTCGGTACGGTCACGCAGTGGACCGATCGAACGCAGGAGGCGGCCACCGAGGAGGAGGTTCAGGCAATCGTCGCCCGGGCGCTGAGCGGGGACTTGACGGCGCGCATCGAGGAGCACGGCAAGCATTCGTTCTTCAAGACGCTCTCCAACGGCGTGAATCGCATCCTCGACAACATGAGCGGCGTGGTGCGCAGCATGTCGCAGGCGGCGGCGGAAGTGCGCAACGGCGCGGAGGAGATCTCGCGCGGAAATTCCGACCTCAGCCAACGCACCGAGGAGCAGGCGAGCAGTCTGCAGGAAACGGCCTCCTCGATGGAGCAGATGACCGCGACGGTCAAGAACAACGCGGAGAATGCCACGCAGGCAAGCTCGCTCGCGAGCGCGGCACGCGAGCGTGCCGAGCGCGGCGGCACCGTGGTTGGTGCGGCGGTGGCGGCCATGTCGGAGATCAGTGTCTCGTCCCGGCGAATCGCCGACATCATCGGTGTGATCGATGAAATCGCCTTCCAGACGAACCTGCTGGCGCTCAATGCCGCGGTGGAGGCGGCGCGTGCCGGCGATCAAGGGCGCGGGTTCGCCGTGGTGGCCTCGGAGGTGAGGAATCTCGCTTCGCGCAGCGCCGAAGCGGCGAAGGAGATCAAGATCCTGATCCAGGATTCGGTCTCGAAGGTGAAAGAAGGGACCAAGATGGTCGACGAATCGGGCAAGGTGCTCGAGGCAATCGTCGCCGACGTGAAGAAGGTGACCGACGTCATGACCGCCATCGCCTCCTCGAGTCACGAGCAGGCCGCGGGGATCGAGCAGGTCAACAAGGCGGTGACCATGATGGACGACGTCACGCAGCAGAACGCCGCCCTGGTCGAGCAAGCCTCCGCGGCAGCTCACGCCCTGACCGAGCAGGCCCTCAATTTGACGCGGTTGATCGCGGGCTACCAGGTCGCCGGCGGTGCCGCCCCCCAATCGTCCGCCGCAGCGCCGGGCGCGTCCCCGGCCGCGCCGGGCGCGTCCCCGGCGGCGCCGAGCGTGTCCCCGGCGGCGCCGGCGCCGGCTGCGCCGATCGTGAAGCCGGGCTTCTCGCCGAGGCCGCGTGCTGCGTCCGTCAAGCCGGGCGCGACGCCCGCCAGAGCCGTGCGCAGCGCATCCGGCGCCGCGCTCGCCTCCAAGCCGCCTGCCGAGGCGGCCGAGGAGTGGCAGCACTTCTGACCGCGGGCGGGCGTACCTGTGCCCGGCGCTTGACCCAGAGATGAGAACGCTTATCATTCGTAGACGCGTTTGCATCGTGATCATCATCCTCCATGCTTCAAGACATAATCGCGCGGTGCCTTGCGGCCGGGCTCGCAGTCCTGCTCTGCGGGCAGGCGCTCGGGGCGGATTCGGCGGCGCCGGCCGATGCCGATCAGGCATCGGATCTGAGCCTCCCCCAGGTGGTGGTCGAGGGTGCGCGGCCTCAAGAGGAAAAGAACAAGGCGCTCGATGAGTCTCGCGATCGCTATCTGTTGCCCAAGCTGGGCGCCTCGACGTACGACCTCGATCAGCAGTCCATCGAGGCGCTGCCGCAGGGGACCGATACACCGCTCGACAAAGTGCTGTTGCAGGTGCCGGGTATCTCCTACGACTCGGCGATCAGCAATCCGGACTTTCACGTCCGCAACGAGTACGCGAACGTCCAGTACCGCATCAACGGCATCCAGCTGCCGGACGGCGTATCGGCGCTCGGGCCGGTGCTCGAGACCGCGTTCATCGGCAATCTGAACCTGCTCGACGGGGCGTTGCCCGCGCAGTACGGTCTGCGCACCGCCGGGGTGGTCGACATCAGCACGAAGAGCGCCTTCGATCCGGGCGGCACGCTGAGCGTGTACGGCGGGAGCCTCGGAACGATCAGCCCGAGCATCGAGTACGGCGGCGACGCGGGCGCCTCCCAGTACTTTCTCGTCGGGCGCTATCTGCGCAGCGACGAGGGGCTGGAGAATGCCATGCCGACCGCCGACCCCATCCATGACCGCACCTCGCAGGGCAGGCTGTTCGGCTACGGCTCGACGCTGATCGGCGATTCCAGCCGCTTGACCTACATCGGCGGCGCATGGACGGGTCGCTTTCAGATTCCCGATGTCGCCGGCATGCAGCCGCTGGGCGACTTCGGTCCCGCCGATCTGTCCTCGGCGGGCTTGAACGAGAACGAGACCGACCGGTTCTTCTTCGGCATCGTCGCGCTGCAGACTCGGCGCGGCGACCTCGAGTCGCAATTGTCCGCGTTCACGCGCTACGCAACCATCGACTTCATGCCCGATGTGTACGGCGACCTGGCCTTCAACGACGTCGCCTCCAGCGTGGTGCGCAAGAGTCTGCTCGACGGGGTGCAGCTCGATCTGGCCGACCGGCTCGACGAGTGGAACGTGCTGCGCGGCGGGTTCATCGTGAGTGTCGAGCAGACCCAGGTGGATGACCTGTCGACCGTCCTGCCGCTCGATGCCGCCGGCAATGCCGTGCCGCTGCCCCTGACGCTGAACGACCACACCGCGAAGGTGGGGGATACGGTCGGTGTCTATCTCCAGGATGAGTGGAGTCCTGCGCCGCTCCTCACGCTCAATGCCGGCGCGCGATTCGACGCGATGAGGCAGTTCGTGTCCGCGGATCAGGTGAGCCCGCGCATCGCCGTCGTGTACCGGCCGCTGCAGCAAACGCGCGTGCACGCCGGGATCTCGCGCTACTTCACGCCGCCGATGCAGGCGCAGGCAACCCCGGTCAATCTCGCCTTGTTCAGCAACACGACGCAGCAACAGGCGATCGAGCTCGAGGATCCGGTTCGCCCCGAGCGCGCAACCTACCTCGATGTCGGCGTCGACCAGACGTTCGCGCCCGGCCTCACGGGCGGCCTGGACCTGTATTACAAGCGCGCCACCGATCCTCTGGATGACGGCCAGTTCGGCCAGGCCGTGGTGCTCGAGCAGTTCAATTACGCGCGCGGCTTCAGCCGCGGAGCGGAATTGAAGTTGAACTACCTCAAGGATGGACTGCGCCTCTACGGTAACTTCTCGGCGGAGGTCACCAAGGCCAAGGAGGTGATCTCGAATCAGTTCCTGATCGGCGATCCGGTGGAGCTCGCCTACCTCGCCGACAACTACACCTACGCCTCCGACGCCCAGACTTTCACGGCGTCCACGGGCGCCGCCTACCGCTGGGGCTCGATGCTCGCGAGCGTCGACGGCCTCTATGGCAGCGGACTGCGCACCGGCTTTGCGAACCTGCAGCACACGCCGGGCTACACGCAGTGGAACGCCGCGATCGGCCGCGCGTTCCGTCCTTGGAGCGGGGGTAAGCCGCTCACCCTGCGTCTGAGCGTGGTCAATCTGTTCGATCGCAGCTACCTGCTGCGCTCGGGCAGCGGCATCGGCGAATTCGCGCCGCAATACGGGCCGCGCCGCGGCCTGTATGCCGAGATCGCGCAGCGGTTCTGATGAGCGCGAGCCGAGGCGCCACGGGCGCGAAAATCTCCCCGTGGCGCTCAGGCCGGCAAGCGTTCTGCGCGGGTCTCGTGGCCGAAGGGGATGAATGCCAGGCCGAGCAGGAACGCAAGCGCCGTGCAGGCCACCGGAAGACCGAGCGTGTGATGCTGTTGGATGGCGCCCGCGAGCAGAAAATTGACGCCGGCGCCGATCCATCGTCCGAACGAGGTCGTGAACGCAAACGCCGTCGCGCGCACCCGGGTGGCGTATTGCTCGGGTAGCCAGAGGCTGTAGATGGCGAAGTTGCCGCCGAAGAATCCGAGCACGAACAGCAGCGCGATGAACGTGGTCAGGCCCTCGGGTCGATAGAACGCCCAGCCGAAGCAAAGCCAGATGCACAGGGCCATTCCGGCGAAATACAGCGCGGTCGCCCCACGGCGTCCGAGCCGTTCGCAGAGCGGCGGCGCGGCCAGGCAGCCGAGGATGGTGCCGATCGACAAAAGCCCCGTGCCCATGGAGGCGAGCCGCACCGCATGCATCGCATCCATGCCGCTTCGCTTCGCGAGCGTGATGATGGCGGTCGGCTCGTACACGGCACCGGCCCACAGGCCGATGATGGACACGGTCAGCAAGGCCGTATTCACGATGCTGCGCCGCCGATACGGGGCGCAGAAGATCGCGCGCAGGGGACCCATCCGCGGCGGGCTGATCGCAGCTTTCTCCCAGCGCTCGGGCTCCTTCACCTTGAGGACCACGTATAGCGCGAGCGCCACGGGCGCGAGACCGCACAGGAACATGGCGCGCCAGCCGAATCGGGCACCCACGGTGTAATTCAGGGCGGCGGCGAGGAAGAAGCCGGCGTAATAGCCGGTCTGCAGGTAGCCCGCGCCCATCTTGCGCCGGTCTTCGGGCCAGGATTCGGCGACATAGGTGCCGGCGAGCGCCCACTCGCCGCCGATGCCGATTCCCGCCAGCAGCCGAAATGCGGCGAGCTGCCAAACGTTCTGCGCCAAGGCGGCGGCTCCCGTGAACAGCGCGTACATGAGTACCGAGGCTGCCAGCGTACGCACGCGCCCAAAGCGATCGGCGATGGGGCCCCACACGATCGCGAGTCCCCAGCCGACGAGAAACAGTGCGAACAGCAAGGATCCGACGCGTGCCACGTTGGCCGGCGAGCCGTCCATGCCGGAGCGGGGGAGCAGCTCGGTGAGCGCCGGGCTCAATACCAGCGCGTAGATCACCCCGTCCATGCCGTCGAGGGTCCAGCCGGTCCAGGCTGCCCAGAAGCCCCGACGCTGCGCTGCGTCGAGCGGAGTGCGGCTGTTCGAGCTCGTCATGATACGCTCCCCCGGTCCGTGCCGCGGATCGCGCTGGCGCTGATCGGCGCGGCATTTTTGTATACAATATACTGATGGGGCGCGTCTATCAATTTGGCAATCCGCTGTCCGAGCGGCAGGATTCGCCGCGGCTCATAGCCGACGCGCTGCGCGGGGCGATCATTCAGGGGCGCCTGCTGCCCGGCGAGCCGCTGCGTCAGGAACAGCTCGCCGCCCACTTCAAGGTGAGCCGGATCCCTTTGCGCGAGGCGCTGCGAGGGCTCGAGAGCGAGGGCTGGATCGAATTCCTGCCGAACCGCGGAGCACGTGTCAGTGGGTTGTCGGCGGCCGAGGTCATGGAGATCTACGAGATTCGCGCCTCGCTCGAGTGCACGGCGCTCAGGCTCGCCTTTGCGCGCCACACGCGCAGCAGCTGGCGCGAGGTGGCCTCGGCGCTGCGCGCCGCCCGGCGCGAAGGGCAGCGCTCGCGCTATGTGCAGCGCAATCGGGAATTCCATCTGTCGCTCTACCGGCCGGCCGCAAGGCCGCATCTGCTGGCGCTCATCGAATCGCTCCACCGCCGCGGTGAGCGCTACCTGCGCCTCAAGCTGGAAATGCCCGTCCACAAGCGCGCTTCGGACGAGGAGCATCGGCAGATCTACCGCGCCTGTCGGCACGGCGATCTCGATCGAGCGTCGCAGGTCCTGGCGGCACACCTCCTGCTCACGGGCAGCGTGCTGGCGCGCCAGCTCGGCTCCCAGGCCGAGCCGCCGGACCGAGCGGCTGCGCTCACCTGAGCGAGGAGGCGCTCGACGATGCCCCTCGTGACCGGCGGCGCTCGCTCCTGGAACACCCGGCGGGACTCCAAGGCGCGGCGCCTCGAGCGCGTCAAGGCTCATGCCAGCGGCAAGGTGCTCGATCCGGCGGCGATCGTGCCGGTATTGCAGTCGCTGATACGTCCCGGCGACCGCGTGGTGCTCGAGGGTGACAACCAGAAGCAGGCGGACTTTCTGTCGCGCTCGCTGCTCGAGGTCGATCCCACCCACGTGCACGACATCCACCTGCTGATCTCGGCGATCAGCCGCCCCGAGCATCTCGATCTGTTCGAGCGCGGCATTGCCCGCAAGCTGGATTTCTCCTTCGCCGGTCCGCAGAGCCTGCGTCTCGCCCAGCTGCTCGAGGACGGACGGCTGCAGGTCGGCGCCATCCATACCTACGTGGAGCTGTATGCACGCATGTTCGTCGATCTCACGCCGGACCTGGCGCTGGTGTGTGCGGAACAGGCCGATCGCGCAGGCAATCTCTATACCGGCGCGAACACCGAGGATACGCCGACCCTCATCGAGGCGGCCGCGTTCCGCCAGGGCATCGTGCTCGCTCAGGTCAACGAGATCGTGGATGAGCTGCCGCGCGTCGACATCCCGGCCTCGTGGGTCGATCTGATCGTCGAGGCGGATCGGCCGTTCGCCCTGGAGGCGCTGTTCACGCGCGATCCGCGCCACATCAGCGAGCTGCAGGTGCTCATGGGCATGATGGTGATCCGCGGAATCTACGAGCGTCACGCCGTCACCTCGTTGAACCACGGCATCGGCTACGACACGGCGGCGATCGAGCTGTTGTTGCCGACCTATGGCGAGAGTCTCGGTCTGAAGGGCAGGATCTGCCGCAACTGGGCGCTCAATCCGCACCCGACGCTCATCCCGGCGATCGAGAGCGGCTGGGTGCAGAGCGTGCATTGCTTCGGCGGCGAGGTGGGCATGGAGGAGTACGTGCGCGCGCGCTCCGATGTCTTCTTCGTGGGCTCCGATGGGAGCTTGCGCTCCAATCGCGCACTGTGCCAGCTCGCCGGCCAGTATGGCGTCGATCTGTTCGCCGGATCGACCCTGCAGATGGATGCCGATGCGAACTCCTCGACCGTAACGCTTGGCCGGCTCGCAGGCTTCGGCGGTGCTCCCAACCTCGGCCACGATCCGAAGGGCCGGCGCCATGCCAGCGCGCCGTGGCTGAGTCTCATCAACGCCGAGGCGCCCATCGTGCGCGGCCGCAAGCTGGTCGTGCAGCTGCTGCAGACCTTCAAGAAAGGTGGCACGCCCACCCTGGTGGAATCGCTCGATGCGATCGAGGTCGGCAAGCGCAGCGGTATGCCCATCGCCCCTGTGATGATCTACGGCGAGGACGTGAGTCACGTGGTGAGCGAGGAGGGCATCGCTTATCTGTACAAGGCGCAAGGTGTGGAGGAGCGCCGCGCCGCGCTCGCGGCCATCGCCGGCGCCACCCCGATCGGTATGCGCGCCGATGCGGCACGCAGCGCCGCGCTGCGCGCGCGCGGCATCATCGCCTATCCGCAAGACATCGGCGTAGCACGCCTGCAGGCGGACCGCGCGCTCCTCGCCGCCCATAGCATCGACGATCTGGTCGCCTGGTCGGGCGGTCTGTACGTGCCGCCGGCGCGATTTCGCAGCTGGTGATGCCCGTGCTGACGCCTGCTTTGCCGATGCCCGCCGTACCGATGCCTGCCGTGCTGACGCCCGCCCTGCGCGCGCAACGTGCCGCGGCCATCGCCGACCGCGCCGTCGGGGCGCTCGTTGCCGAGGCGTTGCTGACGCCCAAGCCCGCACTGGTCGATCGCCGCGGCTGCGGCGCTCACCGGGATCTCGATCTCGGCCGGCTGCTGCGCTCGGCGGGAGCGCTGCGCACCGGCTTCGAGCGCATGGCGCAGTGCGCGCAGGGGCGGCAGCCGAGCGCTTCGTTGCGCGAGGATCTCGGCCGCATCGGGCGTGAGGCGGAGTCGGCCATGCTCGCCGCAACCGGGGGCAGCAACGCGCACCGCGGTGCCATCTGGATGCTGGGGCTGCTTGCATCGGCGCAGGCCATGGACCCCGCACCGGCGCGGCCGGAGCGTGTTGCAGACCTCGCCGCGACCCTCGCGCGCTTTGCGGACCGCTTTGCGCCGCGCCGCCCGAGCAACGGCTCGCGTGCTTGCGCGCGCTACGGGGTGCCGGGAGCGCGCGGCGAGGCGAGCAGCGGCTTCCCGCACGTCATCGGGGTGGGCCTGCCGGCGCTTCGATGCGCACGCGCTCGCGGGCTCGCCGAGCACTGCGCGCGGCTCGATGCGCTGATGGCCATCATGGCGCGGCTCGAGGATACGTGTTTACTGCATCGCGGAGGCCGCAGCGCCCTTAAGGCAGCACAGGCCGGTGCCCGCGCCGTGATCGCGAGCGGGGGCTGCTCCACCACCGATGGGCGGCATGCGCTGCTCGCGCTCGATCGGGATCTGCTGCGGCGCTGGGCATCGCCCGGCGGCAGCGCCGACGTCCTGTCGGCTTGCCTGTTTCTCGAAGGCGATGCGCCCGTCGCCGAGCTTTTCGCCGACGCGGCGGAGGGCGCGCAGGCGGGATCGTGCGCGGTGGAGGAATCGTGGAGCAGCTGACCTTTTGCTATGCCGCCGAGAGCTTGCCCCTGCGGCGAGCACACGTGGGCGTGGTCGCATCCGGCGATCTCGAGGTGCTGCTCGAGCCCTCCACCACGCAGCAATCGCAGGTGCTGGTCACCACCAGCGTCGAAGGGTTTGGTCCGGTGTGGAAGAACGTTCTGGACCGATTCTTCCGCGGCTTCACGGCCGCCGCTGCAATCGAGATCAACGACTTCGGCGCCAGCCCGGGCCTGGTCATGCTGCGCCTGGAGCAGGCCGCCGAGGCGAGCCGCCCGTGAGCACCTCAGCCTGGACGGATCTGCTGAGCCGGCGCAGTTTCATCGAGCTGTCGGCGCGCGCGCGGGCGCGGGCGCTTCTCGACGAGCGGAGCTTTCGCGAGCTCGTCGGTCCGTTCGAGCGAGTCAAGTCTCCGTGGCTGCCGCTGCAAGGTGTGGTAGCGCAATCCGACGATGGGGTGGTGATCGCCCGCGGCCGGCTCGGTGGCGTGGACGCCGTGGTGGCCGCGATCGAGGGCGCGTTCCAGGGCGGCAGCATCGGAGAGGTGTCGGGCTCCAAGATCGCCGCGGCGCTCGAGCTCGCGTTGCACAGCTGCGAGCGCTCGCGGCCCATCGTGCCGGTGCTGATCCTCGAGACCGGCGGCGTGCGGCTGCAGGAGGCGAATCTGGGGCTCGCAGCGATCGCCGAGATTCATGCGGCCCTGGTCGCGCTGCGCCGGCACGTGCCCGTGATCGGTGTGATCTGCGGGCTGGTCGGCTGCTTCGGCGGCATGTCGCTGGCCGCGGCGCTGTGCAGCACCTTGATCGTCACGCGCCAGGCAAGGCTCGGCATGAATGGACCGGAGGTGATCGAGCAGGAAGCGGGCGTCGCCGAACTCGATGCCTCCGACCGGCGCTTGGTGTGGAGTCTCATGGGCGGCGAGCAGCGCCATGCGATGGGTTTCGCCGATGCGCTGCTCGAGGATGACGTCGCGGCAATCGCCGCCGCGGTTCACGCGGCCGCCCGAGCTGCGCCGCCAGCGCCGCGCACGCTGGCCGTGGAGCACTTCATCTCGCGCCTCGCGGCCGAGGCTCCCGCGGCGCCTCCCGCATCCCGGGAGCCGGCGTGGCGCGGCGAGACGGCGGCGTCGCGGGGCCGCACCTGGTTCGGCGCGCTGGCGATGTGCGCGGGAGCGCTCGAGGGTGGGCTGCGATCGGTGCTTCGGGCCGATGCACCGCTCGGCGGCGAATCGGCGCGCTTCCTCGCCGTCGTGCCCGATCCCAGCAACCGCTTTGCGCGAGCGCGTCACGGGGAGCTGGGGCTCGAGGAGGCCTGGACGCTGGTCCGCGAGATCCGGGCGGCGCTGCACGCCGATGCAGGCCGGGTGCCGCGTCCCATCGTCGCCATCGTCGATGTGAGCAGCCAGGCCTACGGGCGCGAGGAGGAGAGGCTCGGTATTCATCTGGCATGCGCCGCTGCGGTCGACGCCTACGCGAGCGCTCGATTGGCCGGCCATCCGGTGATCGCTCTGCTCGTCGGCAAGGCCATGTCCGGAGCATTTCTGGCGCACGGCTATCAGGCGAATCGGATGCTCGCACTCGATGCGCCCGGCGTGCTGGTGCACGCCATGGGCAAGCAGGCGGCGGCTCGCGTGACGCACCGATCCGTCGAGGATCTCGAGCGTCTCGGGGAGCGAATTGCGCCGATGGCGTATGACGTGCGCTCGTTCGCTTCCCTCGGGCTGCTGCATGAGCTGATCGAGGGCGTCGATGCCGGCGAGCCGCGGCCGGGCGATGTCGAGCGCGTGCGCGCCGCGCTCATCCGGGCCGTGGCGGACGCCCGCACCGGCGGCACCGATCTGTCCGGGCGCCTGAGCAATGCGGCGGCCGGGCGTACGCGCGCCGCATCGATCGAGGTGCACCGACGAGTGGCCGAGCAGTGGAGCGAGCCCGGCCCATGAGCACGCAGTGGGCCGAGCCTGCGACGCACACGCTGCTGCGGGTCGATGCAGGCATCTTGCTCCCCTCGCAGGCGCCCGCGCCGGCATGGGTCGCCGCCTCACTGCACCGGGCTCCGTGGGTGGTCGTGCGCCGCGCTCCATCTGGCCGCTCGCTCATCCCGGTCGGCGTGCGCGGCGAGGCACGCGAGCAGCGATATGCCGCCTGGATTGGGGCGCATGACATCCGCGGGCAGCGCACGCCGCAGGCGCTCGCAGCCGAGCGCGGCTGGCGCGTCTGCGGGGGCTCCCAGGGGAGGCCCGCGCTCGCGGCGCTCGACGCGGTGGAATCCATCATGTGCAGCGCAGGTCTCGCCGGCCGCTGGGGCCCCACCGGAAGCGTCGGATTCGAGCTTGCCAGCCATCGCGCGACGGCCCGAGAGCAGAGCGACCTCGACCTCGCGATTCGGCTCGAGCAGCCTCTCTCGTGCGCAGCGGCGCGCGGCCTCGAGGCCGCATTGGCGCCGCTCCCGGTGCGCTGCGACGTGCTGCTCGAGATGCCCTGGGGTGCGGTGTCGCTCGGCGAGCTGGCGCAAATGCCGCGGCGCATCTTGCTGAGAACGGTGCACGGCCCTCGCTTGATCGATTCGGGCTGCGCTGCCGTGGCGGATGGATAGCCGCCCTTGCCGCGCGGGCGATCGGACATGCGCACGGCTTTTCTGTTCCCCGGTCAGGGGGCACAATCGCTCGGCTTTTTGCACGCCTTGCCCGACCGGCCCCTGATTCGCGAGACCCTCGAGGAGGCCTCCGGCGTGCTCGCTCTGGACTGCTCGCAGCTCGACAGCGCGGCTTCGCTCGACTCGACGCTCGCCGTGCAGCTCGGCTTGGTCATCGCGGGGTTCGCCTACGCTCGGCTGCTCGCCGCGAAGGGCGCCCGTCCGGACGCCGTGGCGGGCCTGTCGGTGGGGGCGTTCACGGCGGCCGCTGTCGCAGGCGCGCTCGATTTCGAGGATGCGCTGCGCCTGGTGCGGGTTCGCGGCGAAGCGATGCAGCGGGCTTTCGGCAAGGGTGGGTTCGGAATGCTCGCGATACTGGGGCTTCCCGAGACCGCGATCGGGAGCCTGATCGAGCGGGTTGCCGGCGGCTCAAGTGCGCTATATCTGGCGAGCGTCAATGCGCCCGCCGAGATGGTCCTCGCCGGAAGCGATGCCGCGCTTGCCGCCGCCGAGCAGGCGGCGCGGCGCGCAGGCGCCCGGACCCGGCGGCTGAGCGTGAGCGTGCCCTCGCATGGGCCGCCGCTCGAGGGCGTCTCGACCGCCCTGAGGCGGGCGATGGCCGGCGTGCGCCTGCATCCTGCCCGGGTGCCCTATGTCGGCAACCACCGTGCGCGAGCGCTTCTCAGGGGCGAGGATATCGCAGAGGATCTCATCGTCAACGTGTCGCGCACGGTACGCTGGCACGAATCCATGACGCTGCTGTATGAGCTCGGTTGCCGGCTGTTTGTCGAGACGCCGCCCGGAAGGGCGCTGAGCAATCTCGTTCGCGGCGAGTTTGCGCAGGCGCGTCCGGTTGCCGCGGTCGACGTCGATGGCGATTCGGTCGCGCACCTCGTGAAGCTCGCGGCAGAGCGGGCGGGCGGCGGCGCGCCGCGATGAGCACGGTGCTCGTCACGGGTGGCTCGGGCTTCATCGCGGGGCATTGCATCCTGAAGCTCGCGGCAGCCGGCCACCGGGTGCGCACGACGGTGCGCTCGCGCGCGCGCGCGACCGAGGTCCGCGACCTCCTCGGGGATGGCGGCCGCGACCTGTCCTTCGTGGTCGCCGACCTCGGCGATGATGCGGGCTGGGCGGCGGCCGTGCAGGGCGCCGACTACGTCCTGCACGTGGCATCGCCCTTTCCGCCGCTCGCTCCGAGACAGGAGCGCGAGCTGATCGAGCCGGCGCGCGAGGGCACGCTGCGGGTGCTGCGCGCCGCTCGCGATGCGCGCGTCAAGCGCGTGGTGCTCACCTCCTCGTTCGCGGCCATCGGCTACGGCCACGGGCCGCGGCAGACGCCGTTCGACGAGACCTGCTGGTCGAATCTGGACGGCCCCATGTCCGCGTACGCGAGGTCGAAGACTCTCGCCGAGCGCGCCGCGTGGACCTTCCTGGAGGAGCAAGCGGGCGCGATGGAGCTCTCGGTGGTCAATCCGGTCGCGGTGCTCGGACCGGCGTGGGGACCCAACCTCTCGGCCTCGATCCGGCTGATCGAGCGCATGCTGAAGGGCGGCATGCCGGGGGCGCCCAGGCTGTATTTCGGCGTGGTGGACGTACGCGACGTCGCTGACCTGCACCTGCTCGCCATGCTCCACCCGGCGGCCCGCGCACAGCGATTCCTGGCGGCGGCGGGCGAGTTCATGTCGCTGCTCGAGATCGCGCAGGTCTTGAGAGGCCGCCTCGGCGCAGCCGCGAATCGAGCCCCGACCCGGGAGCTGCCGAACTGGCTGCTGCGCCTCGTCGCCCTCTGCAGCAAGACGGTGCGCGAGCTGCTGCCCGAGCTCGGCAAGATCAAGAACGCCACGCACCTGAAGGCGGAGCGCCTGCTCGGCTGGAAGCCCCGTTCCAACGAGGAGTCGATCGTGGCTGCGGCGCAAAGTCTTCTGCAGCGGGCGAAGAGCCGAGCTCGCTAGCGAGGTGGCATTGCGCATTCCGCCAAAACCGAGCACGATCGCAAGCCGGAGGTTCGACGTGGCCGCAACATCCGCGCCTCACCACAAATCGCCGTGCCGCTGATCGATCATGTCATCGAGCAGCGCCGGCGCGACCTCGGGGGATTCGAGGTCGGGCGGGTCCTGCCCTCCGCGCAGCAGCGCATGGTGGGTCCATTCGTGTTCTTCGATCACATGGGGCCGGTGGATTTTCCGCGCGGTATTGCACGCTCCGTCGATGTGCGCCCACATCCTCACATCGGCCTCTCGACGGTCACGTATCTGTTCGACGGCGAGATCACGCATCGCGACAGCGTCGGCTCCGAGCAGATCGTGCGTCCGGGCGAGGTCAACTGGATGACCGCGGGTCGCGGCATCACCCACTCGGAGCGATTCGAGCGCGCGCGCGCCGAGGGCGGCACGATGCACGGCATTCAGGCCTGGGTCGCATTGCCCACGGAATACGAGGAGACCGAGCCTGCGTTCGCGCACCATCCGGCGCCGGATTTGCCGACCTACGAAGGCGGGGGCCTGTGGGCCCGGCTGATCGCGGGCGAGGCGTTCGGCGCGAAGGCGAAAGTGAAGACCTTCTCTCCCATGTTCTACGTCCACTGGCGCCTGGCGGGGGGCGCCAAGGCGCAGCTCGGGGCGGACTACCCGCAGCGCGCCGCGTACGTCGCCGCCGGCTCGATCGAGGTCGATGGGCGGCGCTTCGGTGCCGGTCAGATGCTCATATTCACACCCGGCAAGCCCATCCTTTTGCTCGCCGAGGCACCGGCCATCGTCATGCTGCTCGGCGGCGAGCCGCTCGGCGAGCGCTTCATCGACTGGAATTTCGTCTCCTCCTCGAAAGAGCGAATCGAGCAGGCCAAGGCCGACTGGCGTGCGGGCCGCATGAAGCTGCCGGATCTGGACAATCAAGAGTTCATTCCGCTGCCACAGACACCGGGCGCTCAGGGCAGTCCACTGTGAGCTGAGCTCGGGCCGGCGCGATGAGAGGCTCTGCTCGAGGGTATGGCGCAGCCAGGCGGGGCAGCGAAGGGGCCTCCCAGATCAGCTAAACTGGTCAGCGCTGCGCTTGCGCGACCGGCGCGGCGCATCGGTTCGTGCCGCAGAGCAAAGGGGAGACTGAATGGCCAAAGACGCACGGCGCTGAGCACCATGGAGACGCCCCTCACGCCGCTCGATTTCGCACGCCGGGCGGCCAAGTTTCACGGTGCCCGTGAGGCGCTGGTCGATGGCTCGACTCGATACACCTACGCACAGTTCTGCGCGCGCTGTGATGCCTGGGCCGCGGGCCTTGCGGGTCTCGGCATCGTCAAGGGTGACCGTGTGGCCACCATCGCGCCGAACACGCACCAGCACCTGGAGCAGTTCTACGCGATTCCCCAGCTCGGAGGGGTCATCGTGCCGATGAACTATCGGCTGGCCGGCGAGGACTTCGTCTACATGGTGAACCACTGCGGCGCGAAGGTGCTGTGCGCGCACGCGGACCATCTGCAGCTCATCGACGGGGTCCGCGCGCGCATGCCGACCGTCGAGCACTTCGTCGCGCTCGAGGGCGAGCGCAGCGGCTGGCTCAGCTACGAGTCGTTGCTCGGCGCGGGCACAGGATTCGCGGCGAGCCCGGTCGTCGAAACGGATCTGCTCGCGATCAATTACACCAGCGGCACCACCTCGCGGCCGAAGGGCGTGATGATCACGCATCGCAATGCCTGGGTGAATTCGGTGGGAACGCTGACCCATTGGCACATGACGCCGGCCGACCGCTATCTTTGGACGCTGCCCATGTTCCACGCCAACGGCTGGACCTTCACCTGGACGGTGACGGCGGCGGGGGCGGCGCACGTCTGCCTGCGCAAAGTGGACGCCGCGAACATCTATGAGCTCGTCGACGCGGAGCGCATCACGCATCTGTGCGCGGCGCCCACCGTGCTCATCGGCATCGCCAATGGCCCCGAGCCGAAACGCCGTCAATTGCGGCGCGGCGTGCGCATCCTCACGGCCGGGGCGCCGCCGGCGGCCGCCACCATCGAGCGGCTGGAGTGCGAGCTCGGATGGGAAGTGACGCACGTCTATGGTCTTACCGAGACCGCACCCTTCATATCGATCTGCGAGCCGCTGCCCGAGCACGATTCGCTGGCGCCCGCCGACCGCGCGACCGTGAAAGCGCGCCAGGGAATCGAGCTGATCACCTCCGGTGAGCTGCGCGTCGTCGATGCCGAGATGCGCGACGTGCCGCGCGACGGCGCGACGCTCGGGGAGATCGTCGCCCGCGGCAATGTCGTGATGCGCGGCTATTACAACGATCCGGGTGCGACGGCGGCGGCATTCGACGGCGGATGGTTCCACTCCGGCGATGCGGCCGTGGTTCATCCGGACGGGTACGTCGAGATCCGCGACCGCTTCAAGGATGTCATCATCAGCGGGGGCGAGAATATCTCCTCGATCGAGGTCGAGGGGGTGCTGCTGCGCCACCCGGCGGTGCTCGAGGCGGCGGTGGTCGGTATGCCGCACCAGAAGTGGGGCGAGACGCCGCATGGCTTCGTCGTCCTCAGGCCCGGCGCCCATGCCACCGAGGCGCAGCTCGCCGACTTCGCGCGCGCGCAGCTTGCGCATTTCAAGGTGCCGACCGCATTTCACCTGGTGAACGAGCTGCCCAAGACGGCGACCGGCAAGATCCAGAAATACGTGCTGCGCGGCCGCAGCAGCGCCATCGTGCGCCAATGAGCGGCGCGGAATGTGCCGCGCCGGCGGGCTCGCTGCGCCTGTACGAGCTCGCCCTCGAGAACGGCCGCTCGGCGAGTCCCTTCGTGTGGCGTATCCGCTACGCGCTCGCCCACAAGGGGATCGCCTTCGAGCCGGTGCCGATCGGCTTCACCGATATCCCGAAGATCTTCGGCACGCGATCGAAGACGGTTCCGGTGATCGAGCACGCCGGCAGGATGCTCGCGCCGCTGCTCGCCCCGCTGCGTCAGGGCCGCTCGCCGAGCGCCCGAGCCGCGGCCTCATCGATGCGCCGCAGGGTCTGGGCCAGGGCGGCAAGCTCTTCCGGGGCAAACTCGCGGAACACCGCGCGCTCGAGCTCGAGCGCCCGGGGGGCGATCGCGGCGTACAGGCCCCTGCCGGACTTGCTCAGCAGCAGCAGGCGGGAGCGCCGATCGAGGGGGTTCTGGCGGCGCGCGATGAGCCCGCGCGCCCTGAGAGCCAGGGTCGCGCGGCTCACGGCGACCTTGTCCATGCGCGCGCGCAGCCCGATCTCTTGCTGGGTGATTCCAGAACGCTCGGCGATGTGGGCGAGCACACGCCACTCGGGAATGCTCAAACCGAACGAATCGCGGTATTGCGCTGCGATCGCTTCGCTCACGATGCCCGCCGTGTAGGACAGCCGATAAGGCAGGAAGCGCTCCAAGGCAAGAGAGGCCGGGGCCTGCGCCGGCGCGCCCTCATCGGCTGCGGCGGCGGGCGTCGAGGATGGCATCGAGACGGTTGGTATCATTTGACACTACTTGCCGGGCGCGGCCATACTGGTTTCAAATGTTACCAACGGAGCGGGACGATGTCTGCGAAATCGCCGCCTGACGAGCGCGGTGCGGGGGCCGCGATGTCCTGCGGATTCGGCTCCTACATCGCCACCGAGGCGCTGCCTGGGGCGCTGCCCCTCGGCCGCAACAGCCCCCAGAAGGTGCCTTTCGGGCTCTACACCGAGCAGCTGTCGGGCAGCGCCTTCACCGCCCCGCGCCATGAGAACCGGCGCAGCTGGCTGTATCGCATCCAGCCGAGCGCCAGCCATCCGCCTTTCGCCCCTTACCCGAAGCCGACGCGGCTGCGCTGCGGACCGTTCGAGGAGGTGGCGCCGAATCCCAATCGGATGCGCTGGGATCCTTTGCCCTATCCACCGGGCTCGGTCGACTTCGTTGACGGCCTGATCACCTACGGGGGCAACGGAGATGCGGGCGCAGGCTCGGGTTGCGCCATCCATCTGTATGCGGCCAGCGCCTCGATGAGGGACCGGGTGTTCTTCTCGTCCGACGGCGAGCTGCTGATCGTGCCGCAGGAGGGTGAGCTGCGGCTCCTTACCGAGCTCGGCGCGATGACGGTATCGCCCTTGCAAATTGCCGTCATTCCCCGCGGCGTTCGGTTTCGCGTCGAGCTCGGGCAGGAGCGTGCGCGCGGCTACGTGCTGGAGAACTACGGCAGCCCGCTGCGGCTTCCGGAGCTCGGCCCGATCGGCGCCAACGGCCTCGCCGCTCCGCGCGATTTCGAGATGCCGGCAGCCTACTTCGAGGATGGTTGCGGGGGCTGCGAGCTGGTGCAGAAGTTCGGCGGCGCCCTGTGGACGACGCAGCTCGAGCACTCGCCTCTCGACGTGGTCGCCTGGCACGGGAACCTCGCGCCGTATCGCTACGACCTCAGGCGCTTCAATACCATCAACACCGTGAGCTTCGATCATCCCGATCCCTCGATATTCACGGTGCTGACGAGTCCCTCCGAGACGGCCGGTACCGCGAATTGCGATTTCGTGATCTTTCCGCCGCGCTGGATGGTCGCGGAGGACACGTTCCGACCACCGTGGTTCCACCGCAACGTCATGAGCGAATTCATGGGCCTCATCGAGGGCACCTACGACGCAAAGGCGGGCGGCTTCTCCCCGGGCGGGGCATCGCTGCACAATTGCATGAACGGTCATGGTCCCGATGCGCAGAGCTACGCGAGGGCGGTCGCGCGTAGGCTCGAGCCCGAGAAGATCGAGCACAGCATGGCGTTCATGTTCGAGACCCGGCACATCATCCGGGTCACCCGCTGGGCGCTGGAGACGCCCCATCGCCAGGCCGATTACGGCAGCGTCTGGTCGGGGTTTGCGCGCGCGAAGCTACCCAAATGTCCGGGATAGACGCCACACACGATCCAGCATTGCGCAGCTGGGTGGCTTCCGCCAACGGCCATGGCGAGTTTCCCATTCAAAATCTTCCGCTCGGCGTGTTCTCGGCCGGCGGCAGGGAGCCGCGCACGGGGGCCGCCATCGGAGACCTGATTCTCGACCTCGCTGCGATCGGGAATCTCATTCCGCAGGAGCTTGCGGCCGCGGTCGGGGGCGGCGATCTCAACGCAATGCTCGCGCTTGCGCCGGGCGCGCGCGCACAGCTGCGAACGACGCTCTCCGGGCTGCTCAGCCGTGAGGCGCATCGCGCCGCCGTGGAGCCGCATCTCATCGCCGCCGCGGAGTGCAGACTGCATTTGCCGGCCGCGATCGGCGATTACACCGACTTCTACGCCGGGATCCATCACGCCATGAACGTCGGTCGCCAGTTTCGCCCCGACAATCCGCTGTTGCCCAACTACAAGTACATGCCCATCGGCTATCACGGACGCAGCTCCTCGGTGCAAGCCTCGGGGGCGGCGGTGCGAAGGCCTCGCGGACAGACCAAGTCCGCGGATGGCCCACCCGGGTTCGGGCCGACGCGGCGGCTCGATTACGAAGTGGAGCTCGGGGTCTGGGTCGGGAGCGGCAATGCGCTCGGAGAGCCGATCGGCATTGCCGACGCCGCTGCGCACGTCGCAGGCTTGTGCCTGCTCAACGACTGGTCCGCGCGCGACATCCAGGCCTGGGAATATCAGCCGCTCGGCCCGTTTCTGTCCAAGAGCTTCTCGACCAGCGTGTCGCCCTGGATCGTGACCTGCGAGGCGCTCGAGCCGTTTCGCGTCGCCCAGCCTGCGCGACCTGCGGGCGATCCCCAACCGCTCGATTATCTGCTCGATGCGCAGGATCAGTCCCGAGGCGCGTATTCGATCACGCTGGAGGCCTGGATCAGGAGCGCTGCAATGCGCGAGCGAGGAATGGCCGCGCATCGATTGAGCCGCGCCGCGGCGACCAGCATGTACTGGACGGTGGCTCAAATGGTGGCCCATCACACCTCCAACGGCTGCAATCTGCGCCCGGGTGATCTGCTCGGTACGGGGACGATCTCCGAGCCCTGCGCCGCGGGATACGGCAGCTTGCTCGAGATCACTCAAGGCGGACGCCTGCCGATCACCCTGCCGTCGGGAGAAGCGCGCGCATTCCTCGAGGACGGAGACGAGCTGACACTGCGGGGCCAGGCGAGCGCCTCCGGATTCGCGTCCATCGGGTTCGGCAGCTGCAGCGGCATCATCGCCGCCTGAGCCGAGCGGCTCGCGGCGCGTTGCGAGCGCGGCAGGCGCCCGAGCGGCGGCTGCCTACGCCTGCTTGGCCGCTTTCAGGTGCCCTGGGCGCAGCTCACCGCGCTTCACCACCAGCACGAGCTGGCGCCAATCATCGATGAAATACTGGGCGCGGTCGGCCCCGATACGGCTCACGATCACCGCCTTGAGCGCACCTTCCATGGATTCGAGCTCGCGCTGTGCGAGCGCCAGGTACCACGCATGCCGATCGCGAATCTCGACGCCGCCAAAGCCCGCGGCGCGCAGCGCCGCCGCGCTTTCCTCGAGCGAGACCATGTTGTAGGCGATGCCCTCGAGACGAAAGAACTCCATCATCTCGGGCGAATAGGCACCCGAACCGCCGCGCAGCCAGTCGCTCGCGATGAACCGACCGCCCGGACGCAGCACGCGCAGAATGTCCGCGAATATCGCGCGCTTGTCGGGGATCTGCACGAGCGAGTCCTTGGAGAACACGACGTCGAAGCTCGCCGCCTCGAAGGGCAGAGTGCCGCCGTCGACGCGCTGCCCGCGAATGCGGCCGGTCAACCCCGCGCGCTCGATGCGCTCCCGCATGCGGGCGATGAGCGTGGGATCGATGTCGACCCCGACCACCGACCGTGCGCCATGCGCCCGCACCAGCAGCTCATCGACGGCGCCCAGGCCGCAACCGATATCGAGGACCTCGCAGCCTGCGATATCGCTGCCCTCCAGCAGGCGAGCGACCTCCTCGCCGCCCCCCGGAGACAAGAATCCGTCGCCCCAGATGATCTGCAGCAACGTGAGCATGCCCTCGTCGTATTCGCCGGGCTCGCTCAGCTGGCCGATCTTCACGGGTTCCGTGCGGCTCACGACGCGCCGAGCTCCGCGAGCAGAGCCCTGGCGCCGTACACTTTCTCGAGCGCCTCGCGGATGATCGCCGGGTGTACCGCGATGGCGCGGTTGTTCGCAGGATCGAACCAGTAACTGCCCGCGATCGAATCGATGTTGCCGTCGAAGATGAGACCCACGAGGTTGCCCTGCGCATCGATCAGCGGGCTCCCCGAGTTGCCGCCGACGATGTCGTTGCTCGTGGAGATACAGAAGGGCGTGTGCATGTCGAGGCTATCCTTGACGCTCATCCAGGTGTCCGGAATCCTGAACGGCGTCACGCCGGTCGCGCGCTCGAAAGCCCGGCCGAGATAAGTGAACGGATCCACGGCGACGCCGTTTTGCATCCATCCGCTGACCGTGCCGTAATTCAGCCTCAAAGTAAAGGTGGCGTCGGGATACACGCGGCTGCCCAAGGTCCTGAAGCGCTCGGCCGCGATGCTGGCCGACGCCGCCAGTATCGGTGCCTCGACCTGGTCCTCGAACTCGGCGCGCAGCGCCCGGGCGTCGCCGTCGATCGAGCGCACCAGCTCGATCATCGGGTCGAGCGATGCGCCGACCGCCGCCTTGCCGCCCATCCACAACTGCTTGCGCACGTCCGGGTCATCGAGCTTGCTCTCCGCGACGACCCGGGTCGCCAGCGACTCCGGGGACTCCCTCGCGAGCAGTCGCCGGATCAGCGGGTGATCCGGTCCCAGCCACTCGCGCATTCTCTGCAGCGAAAAGGACAGCGTGAGGGACTCCACTTCGGCGTAGATCGGAACCGGCGCAAAGAGCTGTTGCTCGATCCGAGGCAGCTCGGAATCGGTATACTCGCGAAGCCGCTCGGTATCGGGCTTGGCACGCTCGTCGGCGCCGCGCAGCAGCAGCCGCGCATAGCGAAACAGAATGCTGTTGAATCCCGCGCCCCCCTCGATGAAGCTGTATGGCAGGTATAGCACTCGTTCGCGCTCGACCGCCGATTCTATCTGTCGCCAGGGATCGGGGGCGCCCGGCTTCACGAGCGACCTCAACGCCTGCTCCTCGGCCTGCTTGCGCGCCATGAGATCATCGTCATGCAGCGCATCGAGCAGCTTGCGGCGGACCTTGATCGCGTTTTCGAGGCTGCTCAAGGGCGCCTCGATCAGCTGCATGTCGGCTTGATTGCCGCGGCTGAACTGCATGTATCCGCCGCGCAGCTCCGCAGCGCGCAGCAGCGTCGTCGGCAGATACACATCGCGGTCGAACTCGAGCTGCGCGCGCGTCTCATGCCGCGACGTCGAGCCGGGATTTCCGGAAACGAACACCAGCTCGTTGGCATGCGGACCGGCAAAGTCGATCTTCAGATAGTCCGGCGTGCGCGCCGGCTTGCCGTTCTCGTAGGCGCGCAGCAGCGCGAAGTCGAGGCTCCAGCGAGGGAACTGAAAGTTGTCCGGGTCGCCGCCGAACGCGGCGATATCGGTCTCCGGCGCGAACACCAGGCGCAGATCGTCGTATCGCCTGTACTTGTAGAGGAAGTACTGGGCTCCCTCGTAGAGCGAGACCGATTGACACGTGAACTTGCCCGATCTCCCGCTCGATCGCTCGCAACGCTGCTCGAGCGCGGTGAGTGTCTTCTTGCGCGCCTCATAGGCCGCTTGCGGCGAGAGCCCGGCAGTCGCCTGCGCCACGGCTGCGGTGACATTCTCCGTGGAGATGAGCACGTCGCCGAGCTGAGTGGGGCAGCGCTTCTCGGCCGGCCGGCCGGCGGCCGCGTAGCCCAGCTCCATCAGGCTGTCGTTCTTCGAGGACAGCTCGCCCAGGCAGGACTCGATGCAGTGATGGTTGGTGAGCATCAGCCCGTCGGGGGAGACGAACGAGGCGGTGCAATTGGTCAACCGGATCGTCGACAGTCGCACGTGATCGAGCCAGGCCGGTGTAATGTCGACGCCGTAGGACTTCCTCACGGCCTCGACCGGAAAGGAATCGAAGGTCCACATCCCCTCGTCGCAGAGGGCCGGCGATGACGCCGCGATAGCCAGCAGCAGTGCCATTGCGCGAATGACGTGTCCTCCAGCCCGCACCTTACCTCCCGCGTAGTTCGCCGATTCTACAGCTTGTGCCGACACCGCTAAGCATTACAATCGGCGAATCGAGACGCTCAACGCCCTGGAGCCCATTGAATCCGGACACCCGTGCCGGCATCCCCCCGGCACCCATCACGCACCAAGTCCTCGCCTCGTTCGCCCGTCGCGCTCGCCCCGGGGGCCTGCGCCTCGACGCAACGGGGCGCTATCCACGCTCCGCCGCCCGCTGGCGAACGAGCCGGCCATGAGCGGCGCAGGCGCCGCAGCGACGGATGTGGAGCTCATGCACCGTGCGCTCGCTCTGGCGGAGCAGGCCGGCGAGCTGGGCGAGGTTCCGGTGGGCGCCCTGGTCGTCATCGGGGGCGAGGTGATCGGGGAGGGATGGAACCAGCCGATCGCTTCGCACGATCCCACCGCCCATGCCGAGGTCGTCGCCCTGCGCGCCGCCGCCGGCGCCCGGCGCAACTACCGGCTCGAGACAGCCACGCTGTACGCGACCCTCGAGCCGTGCGCGATGTGCATCGGCGCCGCGCGCAATGCGCGCGTGGCGCGGGTGGTATTCGGCGCCTGGGATCCGAAGGCGGGAGCCTGCGGCAGTCTGTTCGACTTGACCCGCGAGCCGCGAGCGGCGCATCGGCTCGATGCCTTCGGCGGTGTGTGCGCGGAGGAGAGCAAAGCCCTGTTGCGGCGATTCTTCGAGGAGCGGCGTCCGCGCGGCGCGCGATCGACGAGCTAGTTGAGCGCGGCGCCGCCGCGGCCGGCCGAGCTGCCCGTGCCCACCCACTCGAGCAGGTCCACGTAGCCGCGAATGTTGTCGACATAGCGCACCGGCTCCCAGCCGCGCGCATAGCCGTTCTCGGTCTGGCTGTACCACTGCTCCTGAGCGAGCAGCGGCAGGAACTCGCGCACATCATCCCATGAGTCCGGGTCGCGCCCCGCCCTCTGCGCAAGCACGCGCGCGTCCTCGAGGTGGCCGTAGCCGATGTTGTAGGCGGCGAGCGCGAACCAGGTACGATCGGGCTCGGGCACATGGGCGGGGATCTTCTCGTACACTTGGTGAAAATAGCGCGCTCCGCCGAAGATGCTCTGGCGCGCGTCGGCAGGATTCTCCACGTTCACCGCGGTTGCGGACTGCATGGTCAGCTGCATCAGTCCGAGGGCGCCGGAGCCGGACGCGGCTCTCGGGTTCCACTTCGACTCCTGGTAGCCGATCGCCGCCAGCAGCCGCCAGTCCTGGCTGCTTTGCTCCGCTGCCTCCTCGAACCACTTCTTGTAGAGCGGCAGACGGCTCTGCAGGTGCCGCATGAAGTCCTCGGGCGCTTCTGCAAGCTCCGCATCCTCCGAGCGCCCGTAATAGCGGTTCACGATCGCGGCGAGCTGGCCGCTGCCGTTGAGGCTCGCGAAATATGCGCCCATCGCCTGGCGAAACTGCGGATAGCGGTCGCTCGCCGCCCACGCCAGCGATTGAGTGCCCGGGAAGTCGAAGGCGATGCGCAGCTCCGGATGGGTGTCGTGGGCGAACGCAAATTCGGCCGAGTCCGCGACGGTGTAATCGATGGAGCCGTCCGCCACCCCTTCCAGCAGCGCCTGCGAGTCCGTGGTGGCATCCTCCACCCACACCAGCTCGGGCAGGGAATCGCGCGCGGCGCCCAGGGCTTTCGCCTGGGAGCTGCCGGCTGGCACCTCGAGCTCGCCGTCGCCGATCTCCGCGAGCGAGCCCGGCCGGGGAGCGCCACGGCGATAGATCAGGTGTTCCCTCACGCGCTGGTAAGTGGGCCCGAACTCGATGCCGTCGATCGACCGCTGCGGCACCTTCAGTGCGGCCGCGGCCAGATGAACCCGGCCCGAGACCAGTGCCGAGTAGATATCGGCATAGCTTCGCATGGGCGTGATCTTCAGCGCCACGCCGAGCTCATTGGCGAAACGGCGCGCGAGATCGTATTCCGGACCCTGCGGTGTGCCGTCCTCGCCGATGTAGTAGGAGAGCGGCGAGATGCGCGTCGCGACGCGCAGCTCCCCGAGCGTCTTGATCTGATCGATCAGGCTCGGCAGTGGTGAACAAGTGTTCAACAGCACGACGGCCGATGCCGCGATGCCGAGCTTGGACCACCTGAGCCAGATTGTTTGAGTGTAGGTACGCACGGTCGTATGTATAGATTCCGTGAGGCAGGGCCAGTTCCCTTCGGGGAGGCGAGCCCAGTGCCGATGCGCTAGAATAAACCTTTTCGAGCGCCAATGAACTCTTGACAAATGGATTTGCAGTCGAGTCGCTTAACGCTTCACACGGCCGAGAGTTTTAAGTTAACGAGGGGAAAACGCTTAAGTTAACGGGAAAAGTCTTAAGTTAACGCGTTGGCGCTCTGACGCTGACATCGATTTTTCGTCCAGCGGAGAGGTACCGAAGTGGTCATAACGGCGCCGACTCGAAATCGGATGGTCGGGTAATTCCGGCACGTGGGTTCGAATCCCACCCTCTCCGCCATTTATGCTTCCGCACCCGTTCGCCGAAGTTCGCAAAACCCTATAAAACCAGGCGAATTCGCGAAAACCCTGTCCGCCTCGGATCGCACAAATTCGTCGACAGACGCCCATTTTGGGGCATGCACCC
>DATJSL010000010.1:0-33142 GCA_035504115.1 Steroidobacteraceae bacterium
GCCGTGTTGCCCGCATCCACCGTGAGCACGATGCCGGTGATGTTGCGGGCCCCGGCGCCGAGCAGGAATTCCACGCTCCTCGCGACATCTTCCGCGTCCGCCATGCGCTTGAGGGCGCTGCGCCGCGCGATCTGCTCGCGCTGCGCCGGCGAGAGCTCCTCGGTCATGGCCGTGTCGATGAAGCCGGGAGCGACGGCATTCACCGTGATGCCGAGCTCTCCGAGCTCGCGCGCGAGCGAGCGGGTGAAGCCGACCAGGGATGCCTTGGTCGCGCTGTACACCGACAGTCCGCTGTAGCCGGTCGCGGCGACGATGGATGAGATGTTGACGATGCGGCCCTGGCGCTGGGTCATCATGGAGCGCGCCACGTACTTGGTGAGCGTGATGGGCGAGAGCGTGTTGAGCCGGATCAGGCTCTCGATGTCCTTGTCGCGCATGGTTCCGAGCATCCCCGCGCCGCCCAGTCCGGCGTTGTTCACCAGTCCGTAGATCGGCCCGAAATCGGCGCGGATCCCGCGTACCAGTGCCGGGATGAGCGCCACCTCGGACAGGTCGCAGGGCCGAAACTCGATCGCCCCTTGGCCCTGTGCGCACGCCGTTTCGCGCGCGCCCTGAAGCTGCGGGCTCTCGCCGCGGGCGATCGCGATGGCTCGATAGCCCGCCTTCGCCAGGCCGCTCGCGATCGCGAGGCCAAGGCCCCGGCTGCCGCCCGTGACCAGCACGTTATGCATCGGGACGCACCAGCTTGCCGGCGGCCGTGAGCTCCAGCGCCGGCACGAACGTCAATCGCGCCGGGACTTTGTGCGCGGGCAGGGCGCGCCGGCAGCTCTCCAGGAGCTCCTTCCTGAGCGTCTGCTCATCGGCTGCGCCGAGCCCGGATCCCGCGCCATCCTCGAGCACGACCTCGGCCACGACCAGCGCCCCCATGATGGGGTTGCGCTTGGGCCGCACCCGCGACATGCGTACCCGCGGATCGGCGTTCAGTACCCCCTCGACCTCCTCGGGGTAGACCTTCAGGCCCCCCACGTTGATGACGCCGCCCTTGCGTCCGCGGAAGTAATAGCGCCCCTTCTCGAGCTCCACCAGATCGCCCGTGTCGACGTAGCCCTGCGCATCGCCGAGCGCTCGTGCGCCCGAACCGAGATAGCCCGCGGCGATGCGGCCCGAGCGTATCCGCAGCGTTCCGTCCTCGACGCGCATCTCGATGCCGTTGCGCGGCCTGTCCAGGAGCTCCGCCGGGAATCCCGCCAGCCCGTCATCGACGTCGAATGCGACCCCGGCTTCGGTTGAGGCAAAGGCGTGAGCGATACGCGCGCCCGGGTAGGCGGCGCGCAGCTGGTCGAGCAGAACCTGATCGGCGACCTCGCCCGACAGGCGTACGTACTCGGGCTGGAGCAGGGCGAGGGCGCCGCTCATCAAGGCGCGGCGCCAGTGCGACGGGGTGCCCGAGATATGCGTCACCCCGCCGGCGCCGGCGCGCGCCAGGAACTGCGCCGTCGATTCCTGCGGGCTCGAGAGCACCAGCGGCACGCCCGCGAGCAAGGCGCGCAAGTAGATCTGCAATCCGCCGTAGCGGCGAATGTCGTAGAAGGTGCTCCAGACCGCGGCCGATCCGGGCGCCTGCCGCGGCAAGGTGCCCGCCAGGGTGGCGAAGCTGTGCGCCACCAGCTTGGGCGTCCCGGTGGTGCCCGAGGTGAGCAGGATCCATTCCGTCGCTTCGCTCGCGCGCCGCTCGATCGGCGCACTCACCGGCTTGGGGTCGAGATCGGTGAGCTCGGTGTCGGTCCCGGCGGCGGCCGCGACCTCGCGCAGCGCCTCCGCGCTCAGCTCCGGGGTGCAGAGCACCAGCCGCCGCGCGACGCCGTCGAGCTCGATGAGGGCGATTGCGCTGCTCAGCTGCTCGCGCATGGCGAGCAGCACCGAGCGCCCGCGCAGCGCTTCCAGGCGCCCGCCCAGGCAGGAGCCGTGCGCAAGATCGGCGAGCGCAAGCGAGGCCGCGGGCGCATGCAGGGCCGCGCGCGGCCGATTCCCCGCCCTTGCCGCCGAATCCCACAACGATGCCATCATGTTACTTTAGCGACTCTGCACGAGCACAGGCAAAGGAAACGACCTCAAAACGTGCCCATCGACACGCAATTGGGCGAGCCGGCGCGCGCCTTCGCACCGAGCCCGGCACAGCGATCGTTCGTCATCGAGGCGCTCTTTCCGCCCGGCGTCGCGGCCGCCGAGCTGCGCAGCGGCGGCGACCCGGCCCTCCTCGCGCCGGATGAGGCGCAAGCGCTCGCGCGTGCCGTCCCCAAGCGCGCCCGGGAATTCGCCGCCGGCAGGCTGTGCGCGCGCAGTGCCCTGGCGAGGTTCGGCATCGCGGGATTTGCCCTGCGCGCCGCGCCCGATCGCCGGCCCTTGTGGCCCGAGGCGGTGGTCGGCAGCATCACTCACACCACAGGCTTCTGCGCCGCGGTGGTCGCCGAGCGCACGCGCTTCGCATCGCTCGGCCTCGATACCGAGCTCGCAGCGGCGGTCAAGGCGGAGCTCTGGCCCAGCATCTGTGTCGCCGATGAGCTCGGCTGGATCGAGTCCTTGCCGCAGGCTGAGCGTGCGCGCGCGGCGACGCTCATCTTCTGCGCCAAGGAGGCGTTCTACAAGTGCCAGTACCCCTGCACGGAGGAGTGGCTCGGCTTCCAGGATGTGCGCATCGTCGCGCTCGACTGGGGCCGATCGCAGGGCGCCTTCGCGGTCGAGCCGCAGCGACGCCTCGCTTGGTTCACGGCGCCGGATGCGCCGCCGCGGATGCTCGCCGCGGCGTACCGCTTCCACGAGGAGTTCCTCTCCGCGGGGGTCGCGCTGCCGATGTCCGCCCGATCCGCCTAGTAGGCCTTGTCGTCCCTGAACAGCCGCACCACGGTGAGCAGGATGATCTTGATGTCGAGCATCGGCGACCAGTGGCGCAGATAGTCGAGGTCGTAATTGACCCGCGCTTCCATCTCCTCGAGCTTCGCGGTCTCGCCGCGGCAGCCGTTCACCTGCGCGAGCCCCGTGATGCCGGGCAGCACCTTGTGGCGCACCATGTACCCCTTGATGAGCTTGCGATACTCCTCGTTGTGCGCGATCGCGTGCGGGCGCGGTCCCACCAGGCTCATGCGGCCCTGGAGCACGTTGATGAGCTGCGGCAGCTCATCGAGCGAGGATCGGCGCAGCAGCGCCCCGATGGGGGTGACCCGCTCATCCGATCTCGTGGCCTGGCGGATCTGCGCGCCGTCCTCGGCCACCTTCATGGTGCGAAACTTGTAGATGGCGATTTCACAGCCGTCGAGCCCGTAGCGGCGTTGCCTGAAGATGATGGGTCCCGGCGAGGAGCATTTCACCAGTATCCCGATGACCACGAGCAGCGGCAGCAGCAACAGCAGAATCACCACGGTGAGACCGATGTCGATCAGCCGCTTGGCCACCCCGCGATAGCCGTAGAACGGCGTCTCGCACATGGCGACCACCGGGATGCCGTGAATCTCTCCGGAGCGCGCCTGGATCAGATCGAAGACGAAGATGTCGGGCACGTAGTAGATCGATGCGGTGGTGTCGCGCAGGTCGTCCAGCAGGTTCATCACCCGCTTCAGGTGCCGGATCGGCAGGGCGATGAAGATGACGTCGGTCCGGTACTGCTTGACGTAGTCGCCCAGATCGGCGAGCGGCCCGATGAGCTCCGCTTCCACCTCCATGCCGAGCCGGTCCGTGCTGCGGTCGTCGAAGAAGCCGTCGACCACCAGGCGCAGGCCCGGGTTTCTCTTCAGGCGCCGCGCCAGCTCCACGCTCGAGTCGTTGTAGCCCGCGATGACGGCGCGGCGCGCATTGAACGCATTCATCAGGAAGCGGCGCATGAATTCCTGCATGACGAGCGTCGCGACGATGAGCAGCGCCGGCGTCACCGCCGCCCAGGTAAGGAACACGCGGCGCGGATAGCTCTGCAGCGGCGACTTGGTGACATAAGCGATCCCGAGGAGCGCCGCCAGTATCAGGAACCAGCGAAAGATCACATCGACCACCGCCGAAACGCGCGGCGAGGTGAGCTGCGTGGTGACCTCGCGCGGCGGCTGCACCAGCACCAGGCAGACGATGGCGACCACCGCAATGCCCGAGGACAGCGGATCGAAGCGGCTGCCGAATGCGAAGATGGTCGCGTACAGGGCGCCGACTGCGACGAAGGCGGGAAGCACCGCCTGGGCGCTCATCATCACCGCGATGAGAATGCTCCTCCTGAACTGGACGGGTTGGGTCATTTCGCTGGTCTACAGTCAGGTGCTCGATCGTCGCAAAAGCGCGACAAGACTACCGTGCATTATCGGTCAATTCGATCCAGCAGTACGCAAAGCGTTCCGACAAATGTCAAATCGCCGGGCACCGGTGATATTCTAGTGCCGCATGCCGAAGGTTCCATTACTAGATCTTAAGGCGCAGTTCGCGCAAATTCGCGCCGAAGTCCTGGCCGTCATCGCCGATGTGTGCGAAAGCCAACAGTTCATCCTGGGCGAGCACGTGCGCGCGCTGGAAGCGCAGGTGGCGCATTACTGCGGTGCATCTCACGGCGTCGGTGTCTCCTCGGGGACCGACGCGCTGCTGCTTGCGCTCATGACGCTCGGCATCGGCGCGGGCGATGAGGTCATCACGGCGCCGTTCACCTTCTTCGCCACCGCCGGAACGATCGCGCGCAGCGGCGCCCGGCCGGTGTTCTGCGACATCGAGGCCGGCAATTTCAACCTCTCGCCCGCGAGCGTCCAGGAGTTCATCGACGCGTACTGCGTGCGCCGGGGCGATGCGCTCATTCATCGCGCCACCGGCGGGCGGCTGCGCGCCATCATGCCGGTGCATCTGTACGGCCAGTCGGCCGACATGGCGGGGCTGATGAGCATTGCGCGCGAATACGGCCTGCGCGTCATCGAGGATGCGGCGCAAGCGATCGGCACCGAGAGCTCCGCGGGGGCGCGCGTCGGATCGATCGGCGACATCGGCTGCTTCTCCTTCTTTCCGAGCAAGAATCTCGGGGCGTTCGGCGATGCGGGCCTGTGCACCTCGAACGACCCCGCCTTGGCGGAACGCATGAGCGTACTGCGCGTGCACGGCGGCAAGCCGAAGTATTTCCATGCGCTCATCGGCGGCAACTTCCGGATCGATGAGCTGCAGGCGGCGGTGCTGCGCATCAAGCTCAAGTACCTGGACCAGTGGACCGAGGCGCGGCGGCGCAACGCCGCCTATTACGATGCCGCATTCGCCCGCGCGCGGCTCGGCGATCGGCTCGCCACGCCCCCGCCGCCCGCCCGCGGGCGCCACATCTACAACCAATACGTGGTGCGCGCGCAGCGGCGCGACGAGCTGCGCGCCTTCCTCGCCGAGCGGCACATCGGCACCGAGATCTACTACCCGGTGCCCCTGCACTTGCAGCAGTGCTTCGCCCACCTCGGCTACCGGCCCGGGGATTTCCCCGCCTCCGAGCAGGCCGCGGCGCAGACCCTGGCGCTGCCGATCTATCCGGAGCTCTCGCAGGAGCAGCTCGAGACGGTGGTCGGCGCCGTCGGCGCCTTCTACGCCTGACCGCTCGGCTAGGATTTCTTGAAGTCGTCCGGCTGCAGCTGGTGGCGCGAGAGCAGCTTGTAGAAGTCGGTGCGGTTGCGCTTGGCGAGGCGCGCCGCCTGGCTCACGTTGCCCGCGGTGATCTGCAGGATCTGCGAGAGGTAGTTGCGCGTGAACTCATCGCGCGCCTCATCGAAGGAGGGCAGGCGCGTCGGATTGCCGCCCAGGGACTGCTGCACCAGCTCGGCGGTGATGATGGCGCCATGTGACAGTGCGACGTTCTGGCGCACGACGTTGTACAGCTGGCGCACGTTCCCCGGCCACTCGGCGGTCGCGAGCAGCTCGACCGCCTCCGGCGCGTAGATCTTGCGCTGCCCGGTCTCCTTGGCGATCTGCTCGAGGAAATGGGCCACCAGCAGCGGGATGTCTTCGCGACGGCGGCCGAGCGAGGGCACCTCGATGTGCACGACGTTCAGGCGATAGTACAGGTCCTCGCGGAACTGGCCGCCGACCATGAGCTGATGCAGATCGCGGTGCGTCGCGGAGATCACGCGCACGTTGATGCCGATCGGCTCGACGCTCCCCACCGGGCGAATCTGATTCTCCTGCAGCACGCGCAGCAGCTTCACCTGCAGGCGCATGGGCATGTCGCCCACCTCATCGAGCAGCAGCGTGCCCCCGTCGAGCGTCTCGAACAGCCCCTTCTGCGAGCGGGTGGCGCCCGGAAAGGCCCCCTTCTCGTGTCCGAACAGCTCCGACTCGAGCAAATTCTCGGCCATGGCGCTGCAGTTGAGGCAGGCGAACTGCCTGTTTCGGCGCGGGCTCGCCTCGTGAATGGCGCGGGCCAGCAGCTCCTTGCCCGTGCCGCTCTCGCCCGTGATCAGCACGCGCGCGTCGGTCCCGGCGACCATGTTGGCCTGCGCCAGCTTGTCCTCCATGAGCTGGTTGCGGGTGATGATGGCGGCGCGCCAGTCCTCATCGACGTGCGCGAAGCCCGAAACCTTCAGTGCCTTCTGCACGTGGTCCAGCAGGTCCTGCTTGTCGACCGGCTTGGTGAGAAAGCCGAAGGCGCCGCTTTGCGTCGCATGCACCGCGTCGGGGATGGTGCCGTGCGCGGTCAGGATGATCACCTTCAGACCCGGCCAGCGGCTCTGCAGCTCCTTCAGCAGCCCGATCCCGTCCATCTGGTCCATGCGCAGGTCCGTGATCACCAGATCCGGCCGAAAGCGCGTGCACGCGGCCAGCGCGGCGGCGGCGCTCTCGACCGCCTCCACCTCGTAATTCTCCGCCCGCAGTCGGATGGTCAGCAGCCGCAGCAGGCCCGGGTCATCGTCGACCACCAGGATTCGCGCCTTGCGCTTCTGCGCCGCGGTATCGCGCGAGGAGGGTTGTAGTCCGAACGACAGCGGGGTCGTGGAGGCGATCGAATAAGCGTTCAAGGATGTTTTCTCCGTCGGCTTCATTCAGGGAGTATGCGGCTCGGTAGTTCCACGATCGTTGATGGAGCGCTCGATGTGCGTGACTGCATCGAGCTTCGCTCGAGCCTCGTCCAGCGCCTTTCGCAACCGCGCGTTCTCATCCGACTCGGCCACCAGACGCCGATTGATCGCCTGCAGCTTGTCCCGTGAGTTCTGCGTGTCCTCGTCGCGCAATCGCTTGTTCTCGGCTTGCAATACCAGCCGCTGATCCACGTCCTGCAGTTCCACCATGGCCAGCAAGCGCTCATCGGGCAATAAAGTCTCGGGCCTCGCCAGAAGTTCCGCCAGCTGTCGCTGTGCGGCGACGGGATCGGAGCCGGAATGCCCGGGAATTGCGAGGGCGAGCGCATATTTCAGGCGGTTGCTGGTGGTCGGAGCGAGCGAGGCGGCGTCCTTGGCGGCCTGGAACACCTCCGCCTGGCGTGCCGGATCGCCCTGCGGGAGCGAGGTCATCATCTCCAGGAGCGGTGCCACCGGGCTCGGGTCCCGCGGCTGGCCCTCGGGCTGCGGTGGCGGCTGATTCTTGCCGCTCGAGCCCATGCCGTCCATCAGGGTGCAACCGCCCAGCAGGAGAACGAGCAAGCAGGCGGCAGCTCGCTTAGGCCGCATGAGCCTTTTCACGCGAGGCGGGCGCGGAGTGGCGCATCGGCAGGCGCACGCGGAAATGCGCGCCTCCGGCCGCCGCCTCCAGGATCTCGATGCTGCCGCCGTGCGCATTGACGAATTCGGTGACCACCGACAGGCCGATTCCGGTGCCCTTGACGTGCCCCCCCTGCGGGGTCTTGCCCTGATAGAACGCCTCGAAGATCCGATTGCGCTCCTCGGCCGGTATCCCGGGGCCCGAATCGATCACATCGATGATCAGCTGCTCGCGCTCGCCGCGCGCCTGAATCGAGATGGTGCCGCCGCGCGGGGTGAACTTGATCGCATTCGAGAGCAGATTATCGAGGATGAGGCGCAGCTTCCCCCGGTCCGCCAGGGGCGTGAGGTCCTCCACCTGCACATCCAGGCGCACGCGCTGCGCCACCAGCGTGAGCTGCTGGTTCTCCAGGACCGACTTGATGAGCGGCCGCAGCTTGAACTCCGATACCTCCAGGCCCACGCTCTTCGCCTGCCAGGCGCTGAAGGACAGCAGGTTCTCGATCAGCCGCTGCAGCTTCATTCCATTCTCGCGCAAGATACCGGCCACCTCTCTCTGGGCGCTTTGCAGCTCACCGACCGCCCCGTCCATGAGCAGCTCGGTTCCCTCCCGAATATTCGCCAGAGGCGTCTTCAGTTCATGCGACATATGTCTCAAGAATCGATTCTTTTCCTGCGCCAGATCGAGCAGCCGCACCCGCAGCCACTCCAGCTGGGCGGCCAGGCGCTCCAGGTCCGCCGGGCCGCGGATGGCGATGGGCCTGGAGAAGGTGCCGCGGCCGAGCTCGCTGATCGAGCGGTCGATCGCGCGGATCGGGCGCCCGAACAGGTAGGTGAACACGCCCACCACGGCGAGGGTCATGGGCACCAGCAGGAGCGTCTGCCAGAACAGGTTCTGCTGCGCGAGCCGCGTCGCCTGCTGCAGGCCGCGCAGCTCCCGATCGATCTGGCCGCTCACCCGGTTCGAGATCCGGGAGGCGAGGTCGGACATCTGCGCGAAGGAGCTGACGACATCGGCCATGCGCGGGGAGTTCGGCGGCGAGGTGCGGATCTCCTCCGCGCGCTGCTCGGCTTCACTCTTGAGGGCGCGCGCGTCGGTTTGCGCCTTGCCGTCGAGCGGCAGCGCGAGCAGCTCGTTGATGGTGTTCTCGAGGCGCTGCTGATTGCGGGCGTACACCTCCAGAAGATCGCTGCTCGGCAGGATCTGATACAGCCGCGCGGTGCGCTCGAGCGCGGCGATCTCCACGAACATGCGCTGGCTGGCGCTGCTCCCCTGCATGCCGCGCACCACCAGCTGCTCGCTCTCGTTCGACAGCCGATTCATCTGCACGGCCGCGTTCACGATCGCGAACAGGAGCGGAGCGGCCACGACGGTGAAGCCCACCAGCATCAGGCCGCTCAGGGATCTGGGTCGGGGCATGCGCATGGGGCGCATTCTAGCGTAAGCCCCCAATCGGCGGCGCGATCACTGATCACGGTAGAATCCCCGCCGATGAGCACCGAGGCGCCCTATGCACAGCTCTCTCCGGAGGTGGTACTTGGCGCGCTCGAGAGCCTGGGATACCGCTGCGATGGGCGGGTTCTGGCGCTCAACAGCTATGAGAACCGCGTCTATCAGCTCGGCCTCGAGGAGGGCGCGCCGCTGGTCGCCAAGTTCTACCGGCCGGCGCGCTGGAGCGATGCGGCGATTCGCGAAGAGCATGCCTTCGCCGGCGAGCTCGCCCGGCAGGAGATTCCCGTGGTCGCGCCGCTCGCGCGCGAGGGTGAGACGCTGCATTCTTACCACGGGTTCCGCTACGCCGTGTTCCCGCGCCGCGGCGGGCGCTGGCCCGAGCTCGGCACCACCGAGGAGCGGCAGTGGGTGGGGCGATTTCTGGGCAGGATCCATGCGGTCGGCCGCAGCGCTGCATTTCGCCATCGCGGGCGCCTGGACGTGCAGGAGCTCGGCCGCCGCTCGCGCGATTTCCTGCTCGAGGGCGACTGGCTGCCCGACTACCTCGCGCTCAAATACGAGGCCGTCACCGATGAGCTGATCGAGGAGGTGGAGCGGCGCATCCGCGACTTCAGGGGCGTCACGCTCGGCCGGATTCTCGGCGATTGTCATCGCGGCAACATCCTGTGGACCGATGCGGGGCCGCATTTCGTCGACCTCGACGACTGCCTCGCCGGGCCCGCGATCCAGGACCTGTGGATGCTGCTCGCGGGGAGCGGCGCCGAGATGCGCGTGCAGCTCACCGACGTGCTGGAGGGCTACGAGCAGTTTCTGCCCTTCGATCGGCGCGAGATCTCCCTGATCGAGCCGCTGCGGGCGCTGCGCATGATCCATTACTCGGCGTGGCTGGCACGGCGCTGGCACGATCCGGCATTCCCTCGGGCCTTTCCCTGGTTTGCCGAGCCGCGCTACTGGGAGCAGCATCATCGCCAGCTGGAAGAGCAGCTCGGCGCCGTGCTCGAGCCCCCGCTCGAGCTCTAGATCGAGGCCGCCGCTCGAGAGTTGTGAACGACGTCATATTTGCGGAGCATCGCTTTTCTGGATCATAGGGCCCCCATGAGATCGCCCCCCTCGCCTCGGCTGCGCCTGCGGCGGCTCGCCATTCTGCTCGGCGCGCTCGGCGCCCTTGCGGCCTGCCATCGCCAGTCGAGTCCGTCGCAGCCGGCCAAGCCCTCCCCGCGCATCGGCCACCGGGTCGCGGCGCCGGCCGGTCCGAGCGCGCAGCAGCAGACCTCGGACATGGTCGAGGCGGTCACCGAGGGCAAGTCGCAGGCGCCGATCGGACTGAAGTTCGACCTGCGCCAGCGCCCGACCGAAGGCGAGCCGCTGGAGGTGGTGATTGCGCTTCTGCCACAAGTGGCGGGGAGCCCGGCCACGATCGAGGTGAGCGCATCGGAGGGCCTCACGCTCGCGCCGGAGGAGGCGCGCTTTCAGTTCCAGTCGGTGGAGGCTGCGCAGGTGTACCGCCATGGCATCAAGGTGATACCCACCGCGCAGGGGCTCGTGCTGCTCACCTTCAGCGTGAGCCTGCAGCATGATCAGTCGAGCGACACGCGCGTCTTCTCCGTGCCCATCCTGGTCGGGGCCGCCCCGGGGAGCTCGGCGGCGGCCCCCGCCGCGGCGCACCCAGCGGGAGCGGGCACCGCTTCGCAGCAAGCGAGTCCTGCGGGCGCGCCGCTGGCCCGCGGCGGATCCTGAAACGCTGCGAGACGGCGGGCTGCTGCGCAGGCGCGGGCAGGCCATTGCGCGCGGGCGAGCTATTCCGCGCACCTGACCGTATAATGGGCGGTTTCGCTCGAGGCTCATCGTGACCGCCAAGCTCCGCAACATCGCCATCATCGCGCACGTCGACCACGGCAAGACCACGCTGGTCGATCAGCTGCTGCGTCAGTCCGGAACGCTCGATGCGCGCAAGGATATCGAGGAGCGGGTGATGGACTCGAATGCGCTCGAGCGCGAGCGCGGCATCACCATTCTCGCCAAGAACACGGCGATCACCTGGGGCGAGTATCGCATCAACATCGTGGACACGCCGGGGCATGCCGACTTCGGCGGGGAAGTCGAGCGCGTGCTCGCCATGGTCGATTGCGTGCTGCTGCTGGTCGATGCGGTGGACGGGCCCATGCCCCAGACCCGCTTCGTCACGCAGAAGGCCTTCAAGCACGGCCTCAAGCCCATCGTGGTCATCAACAAGATCGATCGCGACGAGGCGCGCCCCGGCTGGGTGCTCGATCAGACCTTCGATCTGTTCGACCGCCTCGGGGCGACCGACGAGCAGCTCGATTTCCCGGTGGTGTATGCCTCGGCGCTGCGCGGGTTTGCCGGGCTCGAATCGACCGTGCGCGACGGCGACATGCAGCCGCTGTTCCAGACCATCGTGGCGCACTGCCCGCCGCCCGACGTGGACGCCGCCGGCCCGCTGCAGCTGCAGGTCACGCTGCTCGATTATTCGAGCTACGTGGGCGCCATCGGCATCGGCCGCATCAAGCGCGGCACGCTGCGGCGCGGAATGCCCGTGGCGGTGGTCGCACGCGACGGCAGCCAGCGCTCGGAGCGCATCACGCAGATCCTGGGGTTTCATGGATTGACGCGGATCGAGGTGGAGAGCGCGAGTGCCGGCGACATCGTGGCCTTCGCCGGAATCTCGCAGCCGAAGGTGTCGGACACCTTGTGCGACCCGGCGCAGGCCGAGCCCTTGCCGAGCCTCACCGTCGATGAGCCGACCATCAGCATGACCTTCGAGGTCAATACCTCGCCGTTCCTCGGCCGCGAGGGCAAGTTCGTCACCAGCCGCCAGATTCGCGAGCGCCTGGAGCGCGAATCCATCCACAACGTGGCGCTGCGTGTGGAGGCGACCGCCGATCCTGACAAGTTCGTGGTGTTCGGCCGCGGCGAGCTGCACCTCGGGGTGCTGCTCGAGAACATGCGGCGCGAGGGCTACGAGCTCGCGGTGTCGAGGCCGCGCGTGGTCATCAAGCAGCTCGAGGGCATCGCGCACGAGCCCTACGAGCAGGTGACGGTCGATGCCGACAGCGAGGCGCAGGGCGAGGTCATGACGGCGCTCGGCAGCCGCGGCGCCGAGCTCACGGACATGCAGGCCGACGGGCGCGGCCGGGTGCGCCTCGATTACATGATCCCCTCGCGCGGCTTGATCGGCTTTCAGACCGAATTTCGCACCATGACCCGCGGCACCGGCCTGTTGCACCATGTGTTCGATCATTACGGGCCGGTGGTGCCGCGCGAGCTCGGCCAGCGGCCGCAGGGGGTGCTCATCGCCAACGGCCAGGGCATGGCGCTCGCCTACTCCCTGTTCAGCCTGCAGGAGCGTGGACGGCTGTGCATCGGTCCGGGTGAGGAGGTGTACGAGGGCATGATCATCGGCATCCACAACCGCGACAACGATCTGGTGGTGAACCCGCTCAAGGGCAAGAAGCTCACCAACATGCGCGCCGCCGGAAAGGACGAGAACGTGGTGCTCACCCCGCCGGTGCGATTCTCCCTGGAGCAGGCCATGGAGTTCATCGACGACGATGAGCTGATCGAGGTCACGCCGGCCTCCATCCGCCTGCGCAAGCGCAGCTTGCGCGCCACCGACCGCAAGCGCTCCGAGCGCGAGACCGCCGAGCAGAGCTGAGACCGGCCCCCCGAGCCGTCGCCGCCCCCCGAGCGGACGCTGCTCCCCGAGCCGCCGCTGCTCCCCGAGCCGCCGCTGCTCCCCGAGCCGAGGGCCGGCCGGCCGAGCTGGAACTTAACCGAATATTGGGCGAACCGAGACGCGCGTCACGCCGTCGCTGCCGGATCGCCCTAACATGCACTCATTAAGCGGGCCGGTGCGCTTTGCGCGCGGGCGCGCTCGACTGCGGGAGATCTGCTGACTTGTCACGCGATATAGCGGCCGCCGTCTTGATCGATGAAGCGCCCGCAGCGGGCACGCTCAATCGCCTGCTGGAGCGCCAGCTCTCCGAGGCGAGCGCCCGCAGCGGCGAGCTGGATCTCGGCACGCTGCTCAAGACCGTGAGCGCGCACTACGATCGGATCGACTCGGAGCGGCGCGGCATCGTGCGCTCGATGCAGCTCATGTCCGATGAGGCGCAGGCCCTCACGCGCGAGATCCGCGAGCAGACCGCCTCGCACCTGCAGGCCATTCTCGACAACGTCAAGGACGCCATCGTCACCGTGGACGAGAGCGGACACATCGAGACGTTCAATCCCACCGGGGAGCGCATCTTCGGCCACTCGTCCGCGGAAGTGCTGGGACGCACCCTCGATTACCTGCTCCCCGAGATCGGCGCGCGCAATGCCGTGGAATTTCTCGAGCGCTGCGCGGCGAAGATCGAGGATACGCACGTCGATCTGGCTGCGCACCACGCATGGGGAGCGGCCAAGGACGGCGCGCGCATCGCCCTGGAGATCGCCGTGAGCAAGGCGAGCCTCAACCGCCGCGACGGCTACATCGTGTGCATTCGCGACATCACCGAGCGTCACCTCGCCGAGCAGTCGCTGCGCGACAGCGAGGCGCGCTACCGCACGCTGGTCGAGCACGCGCCCGAGGTGATCGTGGTGTTCGACGTGGATCGCGCCAGGTTCGTCGATGTGAACGACAACGCCTGCCGGTTCTTCAAGATGGACCGGGCGACGCTCCTCGGCTGCGGTCCGGACCGTATCTCGCCCGCGAGCCAGCCCGACGGCACCCCCTCCTTCGGGGTGTCGCGCGGCTTCATCGACGGCGCCCTGGCGGGCGGTGCCCCGGTGTTCGAGTGGGTGCATTGCGATGCCGCCGGGCAGTGCGTGCCGTGCGAGGTGCGCTTCGTGCGCCTGCCGAGCTCGAACCGCCGGCTGATCCGCGCCAGCATCATGGACATCACCGAGCGCAAGCGCAGCGAGGCGATCGCCGCAGGCGAGCGGCGCGTGTTCGAGAAGATCGCGGCCAACGCCCCGCTCCCGGCCGTGCTCGAGGCGATTTGCGAGGCCATCGAGCGGGTCATCGCCGGCAGCTCCTGCGCCATCAGCCTGCTCGACCACGAGCGCCAGGTGCTGAGCTTCGGCGTGGCGCCGAGCCTGCCGCGCGAATTCGTCGCCGCCATGGACCTTGCGCCCGTCGACATTCGCTTCGGCTCCTGCGCGGCCGCGGTCTACCTGTCGCGGCCGGTGATCGTCGCCGACATGCAATCGGATGCGCTGTGGGAATTTCGCCGCGAGGCGGCCCAGCAGGCCGGGCTGCGCGGCGCCTGGTCGGCCCCGATCCTCGCCTCCGATGCCCGGGTGGTGGGCACCTTCTCGGTCTACCAGCGCCACCCCGGCGTGCCCTCGCCGCGCGACCAGGAGCTGATGTCGCGCATGACTCAGATCGCGGGCATCGCCATCGAGCGGCGCCGCGCCGAGGATGCGCTGCGCGAGAGCGAATCGAAGTTCAGGAGCCTGTTCGAGAGCGTCATGGAGGGGGTCTACCGCACCACCCGCGACGGACGGCTCCTGCTGGTCAATCCGGCTTTCGTGCAGATGCTGGGCTACGGCTCGGCCGAGGAGCTGTATCAGGTCTCCGCCGCCGCGCTCTACTGGTATCCGAGCGACCGCGACACCTACGTGCGCCGCATGGAGAGCGCCGGCGAGGTGCGCGACGAGGAGTACGTGATGCGGCGCAAGGACGGCAGCATGCTGGTCGTGGTCGACAACGGCCGGGTGGTGCGCGACAAGCAGGGCCGCCTGATCGGCTACGAGGGCTCGATCGCGGACATCACCGAGCGCAAGAAGGCCGAGACCGCGGTGTTCCAGGCGAAGGAGCGTGCCCAGGTGACCTTGCAGTCGATCGGTGACGCGGTCATCACCACCGACTCGGAGGGGCACATCGACTACATGAACCCGGTGGCCGAGAGCCTCACCGGATGGGAGAGCCGCGAGGCGCAATCCCAGCTCATCGGCAACATCCTCACCGTCGTCGACGAGACCACGCGCGAGGCGTGCGAGAGCCCGATCATGCGCTGCCTGCGCGAGGGGCACATGCTCGGGCTCGCCGAGCACACCGTGCTGGTCACGCGCCGCGGCCAGGTGATCGCCATCCAGGATTCGGCGGCGCCGATCCGCGATCGCGCCGGCAACCTGATCGGCGCCGTCATGGTGTTCCATGACGTGAGCAAGGAGCGGCGCCTGCATCGGGCGCTGCACTACCAGGCGAGCCACGACGCGCTCACCGGCCTCATCAACCGGCGCGAGTTCGAGAGCCGTCTCACCCGCGCGGTGGAGAGCGCGCGCGGGGGCGCGGCTTGCCGCCAGGTGCTGCTCTACCTCGACCTCGACCAGTTCAAGCTGGTGAACGATACCTGCGGACATCCGGCCGGGGACCAGCTGCTGCGCCAGATCACCGGCGTGCTGCAGTCGCGCGTGCGCCCGGGCGATGTGCTGGCGCGGCTCGGCGGCGATGAGTTCGGCATCCTGCTCGCCGATTGCTCGCTCGATCAGGCATTGCGCGTGGCGGATACCCTGCGGCAGGCGATCCGCGACTATCGGTTCATCTGGCAGGACGGCGTGCTGGCGATCGGTGTCAGCGTCGGGATCGTGCAGATCACCGAGAGCACGCCCACCGTCGCGAGCGTCATGAGCGCGGCGGATGTCGCCTGCTACGCGGCCAAGGACCAGGGCCGCAACCGCGTGCAGCTGTACCGGCCCGACGAGGTGCCGGAGCGGCACCGCGAGATGCACTGGGTATCGAAGCTCACGCGCGCGTGCGACGAGGGGCGCTTCGAGCTGTTCTATCAGCCCATCGTGCCCATCGGGCCGGGCGGCGCCGAGACCGAGCACTTCGAGGTGCTGCTGCGGCTGCGCGATGAGGGCGGCGCGCTGGTGGCGCCGGCCGAGTTCATTCCCGCCGCCGAGCGCTACAACGTCATGCCCTCGATCGACCGCTGGGTCGTGCGCCAGGCGCTCGACCGCATGGTGCATCGCGCCGCCTCGGGCGTGAAGCCCTACACCATCGCGGTCAATCTTTCCGGCACCTCGCTCAATGACGAGCGCTTCCTCGAGTACGTCATCGCGCAGCTCAGCGCCCATGATCTTGCGCCGGGGGCGATGTGCTTCGAGATCACCGAGACCGCGGCGATCGCCAACCTCGGCAACGTCGCCCATTTCATGCGCGAGCTGAAGGCGCGCGGCTGTCACTTCGCCCTCGACGATTTCGGCAGCGGCCTCTCCTCGTTCATGTACTTGAAGACGCTGCCGGTCGACTATCTGAAGATCGACGGGCAGTTCATCGAGAACGTGACCAGCGATCCGGTCGATCGCAGCATGGTGGAGGCGATCAGCCAGGTGGGCCGCGCCATGAGAATAAAGACCATCGCCGAGCGGGTCGAATCGGCGGACGTGCTGGCCGAGCTCGGACGGCTCGGGATCGTGTTCGCGCAAGGCTTTCACCTCGCCAAGCCGCAGTCGACCGCAGGGTTTCCCTATATCCGCGAGCCCTGAGCTCTGCGCCCCCCGAAGGGCGGAGATTCGGCGCATACTGCCCGCGCCCCTTCAGGCAGCCGGACGCATTCCATGGGCGATTCGAGCGAGATTGCGGTGATATTGCCGGCGATTCGTGGCGCGCCTCCATCGATACGGGGTCGCCGCGCGGTCCCTCGCGGCACGCGGCAATGACGGAGATTCCGGAAGGCCTCGCCAGCATCACGCTCGATGCCGTGGGCGATGCCGTGCTGGTGATCGATATCCTGGGCACCGTCTGGTACACCAATCGGGCCGCCTGCGCGCTTTTTGGATACCCCTCGCACGAGCTGGTCGGGGAGAATGTCGAGACGCTCATGCCGAGCCGCCTGCGCGCCCGCTACTCGAGGGTACGCCAGCACTATCTCAAGACCTTGCGCAGCCATCCGGCGGACGCGAGGCTCGATCTGTACGGGCTGCGCGCGGACGGGGCCGAATTCCCGGCGGAGATTCGATTGACGCCGCTGGAGGTCGGCGGATTCGTGGTGGTGGACGTAAAGGACGCCTCCGTGCGCAGGAGCCTCGAGGCCGAGCTGGTCGTGGCGCGGGCGGCGGTCGACGCCCTTCGTGAGCTGGCCGATCGGGCGGCGCGCGGCTAGCCCGAGGCGCGGCCCCTCACGGCACCACGTGCGAGCTGCCGAGGTCCTTCCACTCGTAGCGCGGAACCTGCACCCACCGGCCGTCCTTGAGCTCCGGCACCTTGTGGACCTTGGTCTGATCGACGCTCATGGTGCCGTTCTTGTCCGTCACCCAGAAATCGATGTCGTAGATCTCATCCTTGGTGCCGACCACCCGAAAGTCGGTGCAGGCGAAATAATGCCCGTTCGCATCGAGCTGCCTCACGGGCTGATGGGTATCGACGAACTCGAGGTCGAGCTCCTGACCGGTCTTGTCGTCCTTGAGCTTGAACACGCCGTGATTCGCGGCGCTCACTTGCATCGCGTGCTGCTCCACGGCCGACATCACCTCCCAGCCGCGCTTGGTGGCGAGGTGGCCCGGGTGCTCGGAGGCCGGAATCCACCACCAGGGGATGGGCTGGCGCTCCATGGTGGTCCATTTGCCGTCGACCTCGAGGGGCGCCTTGTAGATGCGCGTCTCCTCGATGGTGAGCTTTCCGGCCACCGGCACCACCCAGAAATCGATCAGGTAGCGCTTCTGCGCGTCGCTCGAGTCGTGAAATTTGACGTCGGGAAAGAAGCCGTAGCCGTCGATGGTCCGGGTGAAATCGATGGCATCGAACGCGAGCTTCAGATGCTCTCCGTCGAGGGGGTCGGTCATCGCGAAGACCCCGCCGCCGGCGGCGGTCTTGGCGGAGATCGCCTGACGCACCAGCGTCTCGGCGTCGCTGGCCGCGAACTCCTGCATGGCGCTCTCGGTGGACTCGACGTTGCTCGCGGCCATGAACTCGCGCGCACGCTGCAGCTTCTGCGCCGGGTCCGCGAGGAAAGATTTCTTCGCCGCCTCGGTGCTGAAGCAATAGGTCTTGCCGTCCTGGTCGGTCCAGGTGATGGAGCAATTGGTCTGCAGGTGCTGGCCTTCGGCGAGCGCCTCCGGGCATTGCCCGCCGAATTCCGCCTTGGCGGGAGGCAGCTGGGCCGCCGCGGCGGCGCTCAAGAGGAGCATCGCGGCGCCGAGCGCCCGCACCAGCCAGCGCCGCGCCGCCCAGGCGCAAGGTTCCCGCAGCGCGCGCGCGATGTTTTTGCGGCTGATCGTATCCATGCATCTCCTCCCCGGCGGCGCCGCTACGTTACTCCCCGGCGGGGTCCGTCTCAAGGCTCGCCGCCGCCGATCTCGGCCCGGCGCATCGCAACGTAGGCGTCGAGCGCCTCGTGGATCGAGGGGTCGAGCGCGGGCTGCTGGTATTCCGCGAGCGCCTGCTTCCACACCTCGGTCGCCCGCCGGGTGGCATCGCGGGCGCCTGCGATCTGCCAGCTCTCGAAATTCTGCCAGTTCGAGAGGAGCGGGCGGTAGAACGCATGCTCGTAGCGCGCCATGGTGTGCGGCTCACCGAAGAAATGTCCGCCGGTGGGTACGCCTTTGATGGCCTCGTAGCCGAGCTCATCCTCGTTCACCACCATGGGCTTGAGGAATTCCATCATGAGCTGCAGCATCTCCACGTCGAGAACGAGCTTCTCGAACGAGGCGGTGAGGCCCCCTTCCTGCCAGCCTGCCGCGTGATAGATGAGGTTGCCGTGGCCGAGGATCGCGCCCCACAGCGACATCTCGGTCTCGTAGGCGCCCTGGGCATCGGCGGCGTTCGACGCGCTCGCATTCGAGGTGCGGTAGGGAAGCCGGTAGCGGCGCGCGAGCTGGCCGCTGGCCACGTTCGCCCGGGCGTTCTCCGGGGTGCCGAAGGCGGGCGCGCCGGAGCGCATATCGACGTTCGAGGTGAAGGCGCCGTACATGACCGGCGTGCCGCGGCGAACCAGCTGCGCCAGCACGATGCCGGCGAGCGCCTCCGCATTTTGCTGCGCGAGGGCCGCGGCGAGCGAGGCGGGGGCCATCGCGCCCATCAGCGTGAACGGCGTGATCACCACCGCCTGTCCGTGCTCGGCCATGGTGATCAGTCCCTCGCACATGGCCTCGTCGAAGCGTCGCGGACTGTTCACCGAGATGATGGTGATGAGCGAGGGGTGCTCGGGCATCGCCTCGAGCGCAAGGCCGCGGGCGATCGCGCACAGGCGGATCGCGTCGAGGACGCGCCCCGCGCCGATGGCGCTGCAGTGAAACACCTTGTCCGAGTAAAGGAGGTTGGCCCGATAGGTGTCGAGGTGGCGCGAATTTGCCGGCAGCTCGGTCGGGGCGCAGACCTGGTTGCCGAGCAGGTGAATGGCGTTGAAGTACTGGGCCAGCCGTACCAGGTCGCAATAGTCCCTGAAGTTGCCCGGCCGCCGGCCGCGCTCCAGATCGTGCACGTTCGGCGGGCCTGCGACCAGGCCGAAATTGATGTGATCGGCGCCGAGGATCACCCGGTTCGCGGCGCTGCGGGGTGTGAGCGTGAACGAGGCCGGTGCGCAGCGCAGCGCGGCATCGACCATTCCCCGGTCGATGCGCACGCTGCGGCCCTCGATCGGCGCGCCGGCGGCCCGGAACAGCTCGAGCGCGCGCGCCGACAGCACCTCCATGCCGAGGTTCTCGAGAATGTCGAGCGAGGTGCGGTGAATCGCCTCGAGCTGCTCCTGCGAGAGCAGATGGAGCGGTGCGTAGGGATTGACCACGTCCCTGCGCGGCAGCTGATGGATGGCGCTGCCGCCGACGCGCCGCGCGCGGGCGCCGGGCCGCCGCGCGCCGGATCGACGCTCGCCGGCGCCGCCGCGCTGCTCGCCGCTCAATCCTCCCCCTGCATGCAACCTCCGCCGGCCGCCGATGGTGCGCGCGCCTGGCTCGATGGCGCCCCCCGCTTCATTGTGACACGAGGCGCGCGCTTGCGGCATCATAGGTCGATGCACAACAGCGCGCAGCAGCCGATCGAGCGCGCTCGCGCGCCCGTGACCGGGCGGCGCAAGAGCAGCGCGCGGCGCGATACCGTGGTGATCGTCCTCATTTCGATCGCCGCTGCCATCGCCTGCGTCAGGCTCGATCTCAGCGAATCGATGATGGGGTGGATGCGCCGCCACGAGAGCCTGCAGCTCGATGAGCTGCCGGGCATCTTGCTGGTGATCGCCATATGCCTGATCTGGTTCTCCACCCGGCGCTATCTCGAGGCGAGCCGCGAGCTCGATCTGCGCCGCGCCACCGAATCGCGGCTCGCGGACGCCCTGGCGGAGAATCAGCGCCTCGCGCAGCAGTATCTGGACACCCAGGAGAGCGAGCGCAAGGCGCTGGCGCGTGACCTGCACGATGAGCTCGGGCAGTACATCAACGCGATCAAGCTCGATGCCGTGTCGGTGCGCGAGGCCATCCCCGCCGCCGATGAGGGTGCGCGCCGCATCGGCGCCGCGATGCTCGACAACATCGATCGCGTCTATGCCGTCGTGGCCGGCCTCATTCGCCAGCTCCGTCCGGTCGGCCTGGACGAGCTGGGCCTTGCCGCGGCGCTCGAGCACTGCGTGGGCGACTGGCGCCGTCGTCTGCCCTCGACCCGCGTCGAGATGCGCATCGAATGCGATCTGTCGAGGCTCGATGCGGTCAGAAGCATGGCGCTGTTTCGCCTGGTACAGGAGTCGATGACCAACGTCGCGCGCCATGCGCGCGCGGCATGCGTCGACATCCGCATCGGCGCGCGCCGCGCGGGCGATGGGCTGGAGTGCGTCGAGGTGAGCGTCGCCGACGACGGACGCGGCGTCGACCTGCGTACGCCGCGCCCCGGTCTGGGACTGGTGGGCATGCGCGAGCGCGCCAGCGCCTGCGGCGGCTCGCTGGTGCTGTCGAGCGAGCCCGGCGCCGGCTTCAAGGTCACCGCGCTGCTGCCGGCCGGCTGAGCGGATTGCGTACAGCGCCGCTCGCCGCGCTTCTGACTGCCTTGGCGTGGCTGGCGCAGGCGGGCGCGCCCGCGCCGGCTCGCGCGGCGGCGGCGGGCGAGGGCGCAGCGCCCGCCAACGTCGCGGCCACGGAGGACGGCGCGGCCACGGAGGACCGCGCGGCCGCGGGCGGCGAGGTCAGCGTCTATCTCGTGCGCCGCAAATGGCATATCGAAGTGGGATTCGCCACGCGCGATTCGGGCGCTGCGCTTGCGGCCGTGGCGGCTCGGTTTCCGCATTCCCGGTATCTGTTCTTCGGATTCGGCGACCGGCATTACTTGCTGGCGAGGCACCATGGCTCGTCGAGCCTGCTCGCCGCGCTGTGGCCCGGACCTGGCTTGATTCTGGTCACGGCGATCGAGAATTCGCCCGCGCAGGCATTCGGTGCATCGCAGGTGCTCGCCTTCGAGCTCGCGCCGCGGCGAGCGCGACAGTTGCGGCTCTTCATCGCTCGCTCGCTCGCGCCGCCGGCCGCGCAGGCCGCCGAGCTCGAGCCCGAAGCCCCCGGGCCCTATGAGGGAAGTCTTTACTACGGCGCGCTGCCGCGCTATTCGGCGCTGCACACCTGCAATACGTGGGCGGCCGAGGCGCTCAGAGCCGCAGGACTCCCCGTGCGAACACGCCTCGTCATATTCGCGGGCCAGTTATGGGGGTCGGCGCGCAAGCTCGTTGTCGCGCCTCCCGGCACGGATCGGGCGCGCGGGGGCGCCGCTCCCGCGCTCAATCGCAGGGCGGCGGATTACCGTTCTCGCACACCACCGTGGTGGTCGAGCCTTGCGGTACCACCACGGTGGTCTTTTGCGGCGGCGCCGGGCTCGAGCTGCTGATGCAACCGGCCAGCAACCCCGTTGCGATCAGGGCACTCAATAGGACCTTCATTGTCGACTCCTGTTCTTTGATCTCACCTCGTCGGCAGCCATTCTGAAGGCACGCTGCAGGCGGCGCAGGAGGCCCGTGACGCATGCCGCTGTCCTGCGGCGTCCTACGGTCGGCGTGCCCCGTCCTACGCGAGGCGCTGCGCGGTGGCGACAGGCGCACTGCCGCCCGGCGGGCACCGCGGCGCGCCGGCGAGGTCTAACCTCGCATGCCGATGAAGCATGGATCCATTTCGGTGTGATTCCCTCCAATCCGCCGCGGCCGGGTGAGAGCCCCGCGAACTGCCATCGGTGCGAGCTCTGGAAGCGCGCGACTCAGGCCGTGGGCGGGGAGGGGTCGCCGCGCGCCTCCATCATGCTGGTCGGTGAGCAACCCGGAGACGAGGAGGATCGGCGCGGCCATCCTTTCGTCGGGCCGGCGGGGCGGCTGCTCGATGCGGCGCTCCGGGAGGCCGGCCTCGAGCGCGGCGCGGTTTACATCACCAACGCGGTCAAGCATTTCAAGTGGGAGCCGCGCGGCAAGCGGCGGCTGCACAAGAAGCCCGGCCTGCGCGAGATCAGCGCCTGCCGAGTCTGGCTCGATCAGGAGATCGACACGCTCGGCCCCTCGGTCATCGTGGCGCTCGGCAGCACGGCGCTGCGCGCCCTCACCGGGGCCTCCCTGACCCTTGCCTCGACGCGCGGCAAGGCGCTGCCCCATGCGGGCGGTGCGCGCCTCATTGCGACCTACCATCCCTCCGCCATCCTGCGCGCCGAGGGAGAGCAGGCGAGCGGGCTGCGAAAATCGCTGGTGCAGGATCTGCAACGCGCGCGCGAGCTGGCCGCGGGCGGGCATCCTGAGCGGCCGGCGGGCTGAGTCCTCGGCGAGCTCCGTGGGGCGCGCGGGCCCGCCCGCATACAGTATTGCGCGTTCGCGAGTACTGGATTTACCCTGCTCACCGGCCCGCGTACAGTCCGCGCATGGCGCGACATTTCATCGGTCATCAGGCCTTCAAGGGGCGAGGCGCAGCGTCCAATCCCGCTGGCCGCTTCGAGGCGCTCGACCGCGAGGAGGCCGACGACGGCTGGTACCGGGAGGAGACCCCCGACAGCATCGCCGAGACGGTGCTGCCCGATCGGGCGCGCGCCATCATCTCCAGGAACGATTCGCCCGATGTCGGCTTCGAGCAGTCGATCAACCCCTACCGCGGTTGCAGCCATGGGTGCGTGTACTGCTTCGCGCGTCCCAGCCATGCCTTCCTCGGGCTGTCGCCGGGCCTCGATTTCGAGACCAAGCTGTTCTACAAGGCGGACGCCGTGCAGATTCTCGAGAGCGAGCTCGCCAGGCCCTCCTACGTGTGCAAGCCGATCGCGCTCGGCATCAACACCGACGGCTATCAGCCGCTCGAGAAGAAGCTCGAGGTGACGCGCAGCATCCTGTCGGTGCTGGCCCGCTGCCGCCATCCGCTCACCATCGTCACCAAGAGCGCCCTGGTGCTGCGCGATCTCGACTTGCTCGTCGACCTCGCCCGCGATCGGCTGGTGTCGGTCACGCTCAGCATCACCTCGCTCACCGACGACATCAAGCGCACGCTCGAGCCGCGCACCGCCTCGCCCCAGGCGCGCCTGCGCGTCATCCGCCGCTTGTCGGAGGCGGGCGTGCCCGTGGGCGTGCTGCTCGCCCCGGTGATCCCCGCCATCACCGACCACGAGATGGAGGATATTCTCGAGGCCGCGCGCGCGGCCGGCGCGAGCTCCGCCGGATACGTGCTGCTGCGCTTGCCGCACGAGCTCAAGATCATCTTTCGAGAGTGGCTCAAGGATCATTACCCGGAGCGCGCCGCCCATGTCATGTCGCTCATCAATCAGGCGCGCGGCGGCAAGGACTACGATGCGCAGTTCGGGGTGCGCATGAAGGGGACGGGCGCGTATGCGGAGCTGCTGCGGGCGCGTTTCGAGCTCGCCAAGCGCAAGCTCGGCCTCGCCTGCGAGGATGAGCGCTATGACCTCGACACCAGCAAGTTTCGCCCGCCGCTCGCCGACTCACCGCAATTGACGCTCGGCTTTTGAGGCGGCGCGCCGCGCGCACCGCTCCCTCGGGCTCGCGCCGGGCCTGCGGACTCTGCGCCTGCGTCAGCGCGGCACGAAGAACTCGTTGTAGCTCTGGATGCGCTCCGCGCGCAGCTCGATCAGATCCACGAGCTCGGTGCGCACCGTCACCCCGGTGACCTTCGAGTAGATGTCGGCGCGCCAGTGTGCCGCGAGGCGCGGCCATTCGACCACCAGCGACAGCAGGTGATAATCGCTGAGCTTGAACACCTTGGTCATCATGGAGAGCCAGGGCCGAAACTCGGCGAGTCCCTCGGCGCGGATGGCGATCGGCTTGTCGGCGCTGGCGCCGGCGATCTCGAAGCGGCCATCGTCGGCGAACAGGCGGCACATGCCGGCGAGGTCACCGCCGACGCGGGCCATGTGCAGGTCCCGCACGATGCGCTCTGCCACGGCCCGTTGCGTCACTTAAGCTGCTCCTCGAGTTCAAGCCAGTGCCGCCCGCACCTCGCGCCCCATGCTTTCGAGGGCGCTGCGGGCGTAGGGTATGACAGCACCCAGGGCGTAGAACAAGTGAATCATACCTGCGTGGCAAGTATAGGACAGCGCCGATCCGCTATGGGCGAGGCGCTCGAAATAATCCCGGCCCTCATCGCGCAGCGGATCGAATTCGGCGGTATGCACGATCGTGCGCGGCACACCCGCGAGGTCGGCGGCGCGCAGCGGCGCCAGACGCGGATCCCCGGCGTCCGCGCCGCCCGCAACGCAGTGCCTGAGGTCATGATCGAGCGTGGCTTGATCGAGCAGGTAGCCGCTCGCGAATTCGGCGCGCGAGCCCGTGCGGCGGCCGTAGTCGAGGATCGGGCAGATGAGCAGCTGCAGCGCGAGCGCCGGTCCGCCGGCCGCCGCCGCCCACTGGCACGCCGCCGCCGCAAGCAAGCCGCCGGCGGAGTCCCCGCAGATGCCGAGGCGCGCCGCATCGATGCCGAAGTCCGCCGCATGCATCGACAGATGGCGCAGGGCGGCGCAGGCGTCCTCGAGCGCCGCCGGGAACGGGTGCTCCGGTCCCAGGCGATAGTCGAGCGCCAGCACGCGGCAGGCGCCGAAGTGCGCGAGCGATCGGGCGATCGCGGCGTGGGTGTCGAGGGTGCCCGCGATCAACCCTCCGCCGTGCAGGTACAGAAGTCCCGGCAGCGGCGTGCCCGGCGCGCCGGCGGGCGCATACAGGCGCCCCGCCAGAGCACCCGCGGGGCCCGGCAGGCACAGCTCGCGCGGCGCATCCACGGCGGGTCCCGGGCCGCCGAGCTGCATCAGCTCGGCGAGCTGAGCGCGCCGCTGCGCGACGCTCGTCTCGAGCGGGTGGGGCGCGTTTCCCGCGGCCAGCACGTCCAGGAATCGCTTGACGCGCGGATCGAGCGGCAAGGGATGCGGCTCTCGCCTTCGGGTCAGAGGCCGAGCGCCCGGCGCGTCGCAGCGGGCCAGCGCTCGAGATCGAGGCCGTGATTGGCGAACAGTGCGACGACCAGCCGGTCGATGCCGAAGGCCACGCAGCTCGTGTGCGCCGGCGCACCGCTCTCGTCGCGCATGTTCCAGACGCTGCCGAAATGCTCGCGGTGATAATTGAAGCTCATGCACGCGGTCGGCGTCGCAGCGGCATGATAAGGGATGAGCAGCTCGAACTTGAGCGCCTGCTGGCGCTGGCTCACGGCCATCATCTGGCCCACCCGCCCGAAGAACGGATCGTTGGCCACCTCCACCCGATGCGGCAGCGCCAGATCCGCCGCGATCTGCGGCGCGCGCGCGAGCCAGCGCTCCCGATACTCGATGATCTCGGACGGCGAGCCGATTCTCACGAACTCGCGCATGCGAAACGATTGCAGCCGATCGAGACTCGAGGAGGGCTCGTGGCGGAACACGTCCGCCTCGATGTCGAACTGCCAGCCTGCCGGCGGCAGCGGGCCGCGCGCCGCGGCGATGGGATACACCGGATAGCAGGCCGCGGGGGAGAGCACCAGGTCCGAGGCGCTCAACGCCAGGGTCCAGTCCCCGCCGCTCTCGTGACGATCCGCGGCGGCGCGGATCGCGGCCTCGCTCCCATGCAGGGCGCAGACGCAGCCGAGCAGATTCGGAAAGCTCTTGAGGTAGCCGGATTTCTCCAGTTGCCTGCGGCTCATGACGGGCGGGAAGCGCATCACCTCGGCCTGCGGCTCGCGCATCCGGGTGATGTACCCCTCGAGGCGCTCGCACACGCCCACGTACAGGGCGCTGCGCGCATAGACGCCCTCGACGCCCATCGGACTGAACAACGCGGGCGCGAGGTGGGCGAGCGGATCGGCGCCCGGCTCGGCCGACGGGGCGGTATGAGGTGCATTCACGGAAGAGAAATCCTGTTCAACCACTGATCGAAGTCGGCAGCGATGTCATCACCGAGGTCATCGCGAGATTCGCGAGGATACGATCGTTGTTGATCATGAGCGGCGCGGACAGGATGTCGCGCAGCTGCCGGCCAATGCTGAATTCGCTGTCGTTGCGATAGCCCGACAGCCCGCAGGCCCGCAAGGCGGCGAGCACGGTGGCGGTGGCGAGCTCCGAGACCTGCACCTTGGTGAGCGTGATCATCGACTGAAATTCGAGCGAGCTGAGGGCCTTCTCGTCCGACATGACGGCCTGGTAGCCGCGCAGCGCGGTGCTCAGCACGCCGCGCAAGGTACGCAGCGACGAGGCGGCCTGCGTGAAATGCGGGGCGCCGGGGGGCATCTGGCCGCCCGAGCTGCGCAGCGCATTGCGCACGAAGCCCTGCGCCTTGGCGGTTGCCGCCGCGGCGATTCCCGCCCACACCGAGCCCCACAGCACGTGCGCGTGGGGCACCATGGTCTGTGCGTGAATCTTCTCGTACGGCTCGGGCACGATCTGCTGTGCGGGGGCGCGCGCGCGCAGGGTGAATCCCTCGCTGTGCGTGCCGCGCATGCCGAGGGTGTCCCAGGACTGCAGCCGCTCGAGGACGTAGTCGCGCTTCAGCAGCACCAGCAGCACCTGATCGGACGCGGCGGCATCGGCCGCGCGGCGCGCGGTGGTGACGATGCCATCGGCTTCCATCGCGTAGGAGATCACGGTCGCCTTGCGCTCCAGCGTGACCATCTCACCGCTGTGCTCGACGGCGGCCTCGCTCGAGCGCACATTGCCGCCTGCCTGCCCCTCGGTGGTCGAGGAGGCGAGCAGCAGCTGTTCGGCGCTGACCTGGCGCAGGATCTGCTCCAGCGCGGCATTGCCCTTGGCGTGGCGCACGATGCACGCCACCTTGATTTGATGCATTGCGAAAATCAGCGCCGCCGAAGAGCACCCTTGGCCGAGGATGAAGCAGACGTCGGCGATCTCCGCGAGCGTCGCGCCCTCGCCGCCGAGACTCTGAGGGATCATCGCGCCGAGCAAGCGCTGCTTGCGCAGCTCGGCGAACGCTTCACCCGGGAAGCGTGCGGCCGCATCCACCGAGGCGGCGTGCGCGGCCGCCGCCTCGGCGGCGAGACGCGCGCGCGCGGCGTAGCCCGATGCGCAAGTGTTCACGACTTTAAGGTCCGGAGCGGCAATTCGCTGTGCTTCCATGACGTCTCGGTTCGCTGGGGAGTGAGAGCGCGCATTATCCGCCAGATGCCCGGGCGCCGGAGGGATTAATTAACATGAACTTCACGGCTCGGTGACGCAGTACGCGCTCTCTTGCGCCATATGTAAAGCTTCGACGGCCCCCCTGGCGCACGGTATCATCGAAAATCTCGCGTCGGGAGGCTCATCGAGTGGACTTGCGCCCGGAGGAAGTGTGCGACCGGCTGATCGGGCTGGTCAAGCAGGTGAGCGGCTCGGCAGCCGTCTTCCCGCACCCGTTTCCGCTCGACACGCAGCTGAGCGAGCTCGGGGTGACCTCGCTCAAGATGGTGAACCTGATGCTCGCCGTGGAGCTCGAGTTCGACATCGCGATCCCGCAGCCCGACATCACGCCCGAGAACTTTCAATCGGTGCGCGCCATCCAGTCGCTGGTCGAGCGCATGCTCAGCATGCGGCGGCACTGAGCGCGCTCACCAGCTCCTCGATATCGCGCTCCGAGGTCGCGCCATGGGTCGCGCAGATCCGCACGACGTCGCGTCCCTCGAAACTGGCCGGTGCCACCCAGGCGCGTCCCGCGGCGACCACCCGCCGCACCAGCACCCGCACGTCCTGGGGTGTGGGCGGAAGCGCGTCGAGCACCGCGAGCGGCGAATCGTTCGCGATGCTCCATCCGAGCGCCGTCAGTCGCGCGCGGATCTGTTCGATCACCGCGACGCTGCGCTCGACGTGGGCGCCGAGACCCGCCCAGCCGGCCGCCCCGAGCGCCAGGAACAGACGCAATCCGAGGAAGCGCCGCGACCATTGCACGCTGTTGAGGTAGGGATCGACGCCCGCGATGCTCGAGGGCATGAAGCTGGTGGAGGCATGAAACGCCTCGGACAGCACCGCCGGCCGCGCGCTGATGAACAGGGCGCATCCCATGGTGGTCGCGAGCCATTTGTGAGCGTCGATGGTGATCGAGTCGGCGCGCTCCATGCCGCGCAGCAAGGTGCGCATGCGCTCGGAGGCGATCGCCGCGCCGCCCCAGGCCGCGTCCACGTGATACCACAGCTGCTCGCGCCGGGCGATATCGGCGCACGGTGTCAGCGGATCGATCATGCCGCCGCCCGTGGTGCCGGCGGTCGCGACCAGCATGACCGGCACGGCCCCGCTGGCGCGGTCCGCGGCGATTGCGCGGCACAGGGCCTGCGGATCGAGCCGGCCGCTGCCGTCGGTATCGACCAGGCGCAATGCCTGCCGCCCGATACCGGCCTGATGTGCGATCTTGAGCCACGCGATGTGGCATTCGCGCGAGGTGTAGAACACGGGCGCGCCGGGAAAGGCGCGCGCGCCTCGCTGCGCGAAGTCCGGATGCGCGCAGGTCAGGGCACAGATGAGGGCGGTGTAGTTCGCCTCCGAGCCGCCGGTGGCGAAGTGCCCGCCGGCCTGCAGGCCCAGTCCGGCGCGGCGCGCGACCGCCCGGATGAGATGGCTCTCGAGCGCCACCGGTACGGGCGAGGAGGCGGAGCTCGCCAGCTGCGGATTGAAGGAGCTCACGATGCGGTCGGCGCACTGCGAGGGGAAGCTCGCGCCGGGATTGAACAGGCCGAAGTAGCGCGGGTTGGTCATCTGCACGATGCCGTGCTCCATGCGCTCGATGCTCCACTCGAGCAGCGCCTCGAGCGGGCGCGGGGTCTCGAAGTCGATCGCATCGAGCTCTGCGCGAAACCTCGCCATGTCGATGTCGGGGATGACCGCGCCGTCGTGCACGCGCGCCAGGGCATCGTTAAGCGCCGCCGTGAGCCACGCATCGACGCGCGCCCGCTCGACCCGCGGCGGAAACAGCGCCGCCACGGCCGCGGCCAGCTCGCGCACGGCCGGATCCGTCACGCGCCCGGCCCGGCGCCGGCCGCCCCGAGGGCCTGGTCGAGGTCTGCCAGGATGTCGTCGATGTGCTCGATACCCACGCTCAGCCGGATGCTCCCGGGTCCCACGCCGGCGGCGCGCTGCTCCGCGGCCGTCATTTGCCGGTGCGTGGTCGAGGCCGGATGGCAGGCGAGCGATTTGGCGTCGCCGAGATTCACCAGGCGCTTGAACAGCTTCAGCGCGTCATAGAAGCGCACCCCGGCCGGCAAGCCGCCGCGGACGTCGAAGGTGAGCAGCGAGCAGGCGCGCCCGCCGAGATACTTGCGCACCAGCGCGTGATACGGGCTGTCGGCGAAACCCGCATAGTTGACCGACTCGACGCGCCCGTCGGCGCGCAAGAACTCCGCCACCCGCCGCGCGTTCTCCACGTGCCGATCGACGCGCAGCGCAACCGTCTCGATCCCCTGCAGCAGCAGGAAGGCATTCATGGGCGCGAGCACCGCACCCATGGTGCGCTGATAGACGCTGCGGCAGCGCCCGATGAAGGCCGCCGCTCCGTAATGCTCGGTGTAGACGAGCCCGTGATACGACTCGTCCGGCTCGCTGAACATGGGATAGCGGGTGGCGTGTTTCGCCCACGGAAAGGTGCCGCAATCGACCACGATGCCGCCGAGCGTGGTGCCGTGGCCGCCCATGAACTTGGTGAGCGAGTGCACCACGACGTCCGCGCCATGGTCCGCCGGCCGCACCAGCATCGGTGTCGCGACGGTGTTGTCGACGATGAGCGGCATCGCGTGGCGGTGCGCCACCTCGGCGAGCGCCTCGAGATCGCAAACGTTGCCGGCGGGATTTCCCACCGTCTCGCAAAATACCGCGCGGGTGTTCTCGTCGATCAGCGCCTCGATGTCGGCGGCGCGGTCGGATTTCGCGAATCGCACCCCGACCCCGAGGGCCGGCAGTATGTGTGCGAACAGGGTGTAGGTGGTGCCGTAGAGCTGCGGCACGGAGACGAGGTTGCGTCCCATCTGAGTCGCGTTGAGCGCCGCATAATAGAGAGCCGTCTGTCCGGAAGCGACGCTCAGGGCGCCGACCCCGCGCTCGAGCTCGGCAACCCGCTGCTCCAGGACCGAGGTGGTCGGATTCGCGATGCGCGTGTACCTGAAGCCCTCGACCTCCAGATTGAACAGCGCCGCGCCGTGCTCCGCGCTGTCGAACGAATAGGCGGCGGTCTGGTAGATGGGGACGGCCACCGCCTTGGTCGCCGGGTCCGAGTCGAATCCGCCATGAATGGCGATGGTCTCTGGCTTCATGCTCGCTGCCCTGGGGGACCCTCGTCCCGCAATGGCGCAAGTGTAGCGCCAACGGCGGCGCGCCGACGCCTCGGGTCCCGGCCGCGCCTCGGCATTTCCGTGAGCTTGGTCACATCCCGCCGGTCCTTCAAGTACCATAGCCACGAGCCCATCAGATGAGAAACCGCGCTCGAGCCTTGTCACTCCTCCTGCTGGTCGCAGCGCTTGACCAGGTCCCCGGCGGCGTCGCCGAGCCGGTCGGCGCCCCCTCCGGCTCGCCGGTACGCATCGTGGCTCTGGGCGACTCCACCACCGCGACCGCGCGCGACTGGGCGCCCGAGATCAAGGAGGTGTACGCCGACTGTCTTCCCGCCGCTCTGGCTCGGCGCGGCCTGCCGGTCGTGGTCTTCAATGCCGGGATCGGCGACACCACCACCCGCGAGGCGGTTGCCCGGCTCGATCGGGACGTCCTCAGTCATCATCCGAATCTCGTGGTCGTTCAGTTCGGCATCAACGATTCCTGGATCGACGTCGATCAAGGCAAGACCCGACCGCGCCTCAGCCGATCCGAATACCGCGACAATCTCCGCACCATCATCCGGCGGGTGCGTGAGCAGGGCGCGGCGGTGGTGCTGATGACGCCCAATTCGATGCGCTGGGAGGACCCCTACTACATCAAGGCCTTCACCGATCACCCCGGGCTTCTGGACGTGAAGGACGTGCAGGGCATCAACCGGCTGCTCGCGATCTATGCACAGGACATGCGCGAGGTGGCGAGGAGCGAATCGGTGCCGCTGCTGGACATCTACCGCACTTTCGAGCAATACGGGAAGATGCCCGGTCGGTCGGTCAACGATCTGCTGCTCGCCGGCGACGGCTTTCACCCCAACCAGGCGGGGCAGCGGCTGGTGTGTCGACTTCTGTCGGATCGGATCGCGCGCCTTCTCGGTCATCAGGGTCCGGCCCCGCGCCTCGATGGCTCGAGCGAGCGGCAGCGCTGAATGCAGTACGCGCTGCTCCTCTGCCAGCTGATGGTGGTGATCTTCGTGGCGCTCCACGAGTACCCTGCCATTCGCCGCAGTACTCATCGCGAGCGTCCCGTTCGCATCGCTCGAGTACCCGGGCTGGCTGCTGTGGTGGTCGTGGGGCACCTGGCGTGCGCCTACGGCATTCTTCGGGCTTGGTGGATTCCCTATCTGGGAGCTCCCGATCCGCACCGCGCGCAGCGCTACCGCATTCGCTTTGCCGGCACGCACGCACTTTTGCCGGAGCGGAACGGCATGAGGCCCGATACACTGCACGTTGCTTTTCACACGCTGGTGGTTGCGATATTGATCCTTCTCGCGTTGCTCACCTTCGGGCGCCAAAGCGCATGAAAATGGGCCTCTCAGTCGATCCTTGCCGGGGGGCGCCGCATCGCAGGATATCGGTCGCGCCGATGGGCGCCTGGAGCGATGCAGGAGGCCGTGCGCAACGTCGATCATGACGCCGGGAGGTGGCTAACCGTTAACACAACTTCACGCGATTTCACGGCCGCGTCTGACATCGGGCGCGGCCTTTTTCGCGTAGCATCCTCGGCAACAACGGAGAACCAACGAAAATGAAAACCCTACTCGCCCTCGCGGCGCTGCTCGCCGCCGCCGGCGCCGCCCAAGCGCAAGATGAGTTCTATTCGATTGAGCCGGGAGACGCTGCGGCGCAGATCGGCACCATCACCGCTACCGGATTTATCGAAACCGATGGATTTGGGACGTCCGCATGGAACCTGGTCGACTGGATGCAGGTGGTAGGCTATGACATCACAATCACCAACGGCACCGTATCGGCGAACTTCTGCTTCAACGGCGCGGGCAATGCGGGGTGTACTGCTAACGATGCTCCCGCCGCCCTTCAGCAAGGATTGTTGGCAACAACGACTGGCTTATATTGCAGTGGTTGCCTGTTCTATGACGTGGGCGTGGGGCCGGTGAATTGGTTCCAATTCTCTTCTGCGAATGGCAATGTATACGAGTTAGATACTGGATACGAGCCGCAGAATCATTATGACGGTGAGGATGCCGGAACGAGCACTGCGAGCGGTGTGTATGCGATTGCCGGCGGTTCACCGACCACCTATGATCCTCTGCAAGCGCCAGAGCTGGATCTCGGCCGCGCCGTCGCCGCAGTCACGCTCCTTGCGGGCCTCGTGCTGGTGTTGAAGTCCTCGAGCGGCGCGCACAGCTAGAAAACGCCCCGCCAGTGTTCGCCCTCTCGCGAGGCACGCCTTGTGCGGCCTTTGGCAACGCGAGAAACCTAGGAGGTTCGCGGGCAGAGGATCGTCCGCCGCGGCCGATGCCATCGCCCGCCTCACCGACAATCGAGGAGCCCGTGTCCGGAAACTGAATGCGTAGGTGCGCGCTGTACT
>DATJSL010000011.1:0-697633 GCA_035504115.1 Steroidobacteraceae bacterium
AAAGAAAAACACTCGAAGCGGTGAGGCGCCTCGGCGTTGCAAGGCCCCGCGACCTGACTCGGCTCGGCCTGCCACGGGAGTACGTGCAACGACTGGCGGATCGCGGCGCCCTGGTGCGCGTGGCGCGCGGCCTGTATGCCGTTCCGGACGCGCCGATGTCGGCGCAGCGGAGCCTGGCCGAGGTCGCACGGGCGGTTCCTAGGAGCATCGTATGCCTGCTCAGCGCGCTCAAGTTCCATCGGCTGACGACGCAAGCGCCTCCGCAAGTTTGGATTGCGCTCGGTGTCCATGCCTGGAGGCCTCGCAGCACGCCATTTCCGGTGCGAATGGTCTATTTCTCCGGTGCTGCGCTGACAGAAGGCGCGGAAACGCACAAGATCGACGGCGTGCCGGTGCGAATTTATTCGCCGGCTAAAACCGTGGCCGATTGCTTCAAGTACCGCAACAAGATCGGAGCCGAGATCGCCGTGGAGGCGCTGAAGGATTACCTCGAGCAGCATCCGCGCGGCGCCGATGCGCTGTGGCGTTTCGCGAAGGTCTGCCGCGTGTCGAACGTGATGCGACCGTATCTGGAAGCGGCGGGTTGAAAAGCCAGCGAACACGAGGTCGCGCGGCTTCTGTCCGAGCACGCCTGCTCAACCTCGCCCGCCAACGCGGCGAGGACTTTCAGATCACGCTTCGAAACTACCTCTTTGAGCGCTTCCTGCACCGGCTCGGCCGTTCACCGGTGCGCGAGCGATTCGTGCTCGAAGGAGCGATGCTCCTGCGGCTGTGGGCGGATCAGCCATACCGGTCGACCCTGGACCTCGATCTGCTCGCACATGGCAGTAGCGACGCTGAGTCCGTCAGCCGCGATATCGCCGCCATTTGCAGCACCGACGTCGAAGACGATGGGATCAAGTACGCCTCGATGTCGAGCCCATTCGCGCACAGGACGAATATTCAGGCGTCAGAGTCGTGTTCGATGCGCGACTCGGCACAATCCGCGAGCGGCTGCAGGTGGACATCGGATTCGGCGATGCCGTTTGGCCACCAGCCGAAGAGATGGAGTATCCCGTTGCACTGGGCGATCCCGTACCGCTGATCCGTGCCTATCGACCGGAAACCGTGATTGCCGAGAAGCTCGAGGCGATCGTCTCGCTTGGGATCCGCAACAGCCGCATTAAGGCTTTCTTCGACATTGACTACCTAGCCCGCACCGAGCACTTCAACCGGGCGGCACTGGTCGAAGCTGTACGTCGCACGTTCCAGTGGCGCGGCACGCCAATCCCGGTAGAGCCGCCGATCTGGTTGACGCCGGAGTTCTGGACGCAGGCCGGGCGGGATGCCCAGGTCAGTGCCTTTGCACGCCGGTCGCGCGTTGTGACGACGTCGGATTCGGCCGGGGAGCTGGGAAAGCGGGTTGCCGAGTTTGCGCTTCCGATCCTACGAGCCGCTTCCGAAGTGCCCTGAAATTCATAAAACCTTAGCTTTGACCGCGCCCAATGCGCGCGCTGGGCAACGTGATCTGCCTCGGGGACTTGGAACGACGCACCGCCGCTTGCGAAGGGCTTTCCGTCGTGGTCGACCGCTCGATCAGATCCGCGATCGCTTCGGCTGAAATGAACCTGCGGCCTCCAATAACTGCGCTCGGAAGGCGCCCCGTCTTACATTCCGTCGCGCCAGGATAAGCCTGGGAAAGGAGGAGATCTGATGTAGCAGATAGAAACCCTTCATCGGAGTCCAGAGGGTTCGACCCCCTCCCGGCAGAGGCCAACCACCGGCCGGAAGCGAGCCTTGCATGTGCGTGCGGCAACGCACGACTTGAAGCGTAGGCAGCAGGTACTGAAGCCGCGTGATTGAGTTCGCCGCTCGGGCGGACCCGACCGAGGAAAGCGGAGCGCCGTTGCAGCAGAGTCGCTTTTGAGAAACACGAGGGTGCTTTGAAACCTGCAAGCGTGTCAACGAAACAGGAGCGAATAGCGCAACGCTTGCGACTGCGAAAGATGACCAGGTATCCCGGGGAATGTGGTCGCATCCGACCGCAAATTTCGCCCTGCCTCGCGCCCGAATAACGAGTGGCGTCACGAGTTCCAGGAGACCTGAATGCGCGGCGGTAATGCATTCGGCAATTTGTCAATTGGATGCAATGCTGCGGAGGCTCCTGGCCAGGGAAAAACCGGCGTAGAATTCTCCGCCAGCGATTCAGCCTGAACATTTTTGACACAAGACTTGGGGCCCACGGCATGTCACTATTTCCAGCATCGATCGGCACCAAAACGTGACCAACCTCATCCAATGCCACATCCGGCCGCCGACGCGCTATATGAGTTTCACGCGATCATGGCTTGGTGAGTCGGTCGATGTACTGACGGAACTCAGGAGAGAAGCCGAACGGATTCTCCGCCCACCACTGTCTTACACCGTCCGACGCAAAGAGGGTCTTGATGCCGTTCTCTTCGGCCATGACAATACCGAAATCGCCGGATCCCAAACCCGCTTGGATGTACATGGTCTCGCAAACGTGCAGGTAGGCGCGCACCATGGAGTCAAAACGCCATCGCTCTTGGGGCGTGAGCGCCCCGCGCTCGCTCAGCCCCGCAATCCATATATGGCTCACCTCGCCGCTTCGCGCCCAGAGGAGGTTGATCCAATTTAACGCGACGGAAACCTCGTGGTGAGAAGTAGCTCGCGTAGCTTTCGTGTTTTGACGGATTTGGAAACCAACAAAGAGGAGAGATGCGACGACGGCGGCCGAACCCACTGTCTGAGCAATTTGCGAAGCCTCGGCTAAATTCATGATCTATTTCTCCAAATCCTCGATCCGTGGTCAATCGCCGCTCAATCCATGCGCAACATCACCACTGCAGCAAGCCGCGCCCGGCTATCCGCGCGCGACGGGCGTTTTAGGAGCGCTCGTCTCTTACGGTTGGTGCTTTGCCATGAAATCGAGTATCAGACTGGCTATCTCGTCGTTTTTTTCGTCCAGCGCGAAATGGCCCGCATCGAGCAGATGGATGTCGGCATCCGGCAAATCACGCCTGAACGCTTCCCCGCCGGCGGCCACGAACGACGGATCGTTTCGTCCCCACACTACGAGAGTCGGCGGTTTGTGTTCACGCAACCACGCTTGCCACGCCGGATAGGACGCGACGTTCGTTCGATAGTCGTATAACAGCGCACCCTGGATTTCCCGCTGTCCTGGGCGCGACAGGTGCGCGTATTCATCGGTCCACGTGTCCGGGTTGTAGCGTTCGGGATGGGTCGTACCGCCCGTATGCCGCTGTTCGGCCGCCGCCAGCGACATGAAGGTATCGAGGACTTCGGGATGTGCAGCGGGGTCGGCCCAGTACTTCGCTATGCCCGCCCATTTTTTGCCGAGTCCATCTTTATAGACGTTGGCGTTCTGAATGATGAGCGCCTGAACACGATCGGGATGAGCCACCATGATATGGAATCCCACAGGGCCGCCGTAGTCATGGAGGTACAGGGTATATTTGTCGATATGAAGTTGTTCGATAAAGTCGTTGATGGTGCTGGCCAGATGATCGAACGTGTACGTATAAGACGATGGCGACGGCGCATCGCTTTGGCCAAACCCCGGGAAATCCGGTGCCAGAAGGTGATAATGAGTGGCCAACAGAGGAATCAACGAGTCGAATTCACGCGATGATGACGGAAATCCATGAAGAAGCACGATGGTTGGCGCGTCCTTGGGGCCTGCTTCCCGATAGAAAATACGCTCACCATGGACCGTGACCCAATGGTAAGAAGTTGTGTCAGAGGTTGACGGAATTGGAGTCGCCTGTGCGGTAAGACAGGTCATGGACATAGCCAAGCCGGCGAGGAGCATTCGGATGTGCATAAGTGCATTCCTGAGATGATTAGGATCCTTGGTAGAGCTACCGGGGCGGCTTTTTGCACCGCCCCGGCAGGGGTTAGGCAGCTTCGGTCTTCGCGGATACGGGCTTAAATCCAGCATCGATCTCGACTTGCGACAGATGAGCGACCGTATTGACGAGCGTCTTGCCGGCGACAGCCATGGCGATCGCAACGGCCGCGCGACGGTCAAGGCCTGCCACTGTCAACGCGTTGACATCGCTGTCGGAGACCTGCGTGCGCGTGGTCACAATGGCGGCCGCGAAGCGCCGGACGGCTTCGAGTTTCGGATCGGCGAGCGCACTGCCGGCGCGAAGCGCCGATACAACCTCCGTCGAAGCGCCGAGCTTGCTGGCGAGCGTCGCGTGCACCGCGACGGCATAGTCCGCTGCGTTCGCGTGGCTCGCGGCAGTCATGGCTACTTGCTGGGCCACCGGATCGAGCGAGGTGGTGCCCAACGCCTGGAGCCAGGAAAGGTACGCACTCAACACCGGCGGCTCGACTCCAAGCGCATAACCGAGATTCGGCACGAAACCGAACATGCCAACCATGGCATTCAGGGCGGCCTGCGCTTCGGGCGGTGCGGACTTTTTGTTCAACACCCCGAACAGAGCTTTGCCCTGGGCAGTATCCAACGTGCGAGACAGAAAGGCACGGATGATCCCGGCGATTTCGTCGACGTGCGCTTCGAGCGGGAAATGACCCGCGTCGACGAAACGAACTTCAGCGTTCGGAATGTCGCGTCGGAAAGCTTCGGCGCCTGCGGGCAGGAAGAACGGATCGTTCTTGCCCCACACGGCGAGCGTCGGCGGACGGTGAGCACGGAAATAGTCGTGGAAGCGAGAGTAAGTCGCGACATTCGTCTGGTAGTCACCAAAGAGGTCGAGCTGAATCTCATCGTTGCCGGGACGGTCGAGGAAATGCTGGTCCAGCGTATAGCTCTCCGGTGCGATCCGTGACGTGTCCGACTCGCCGTGCGTGTACTGGAAGTGCGTCGTTTCGGCCTTCAGAAACGCGCGCAGATTCGCGCGATTCTCGTTGGTTGGGTTCTGCCAGTAGGCACGAATCGGATCCCAGCCCTCGCTGAGCCCTTCCTCATAGGCGTTGCCATTCTGCGAGATAAGTGCCGTCACTCGCTCGGGCCGGGAGACGGCAAGACGGAAACCCACGGGCGCACCATAGTCGAACACGTAGAGGGCATAGCGTGTCAGGCCGACGGCATCGGTGAAGTCTTCGATGACCTCCGCGAGATGATCGAAGGTGTACCCGAAGGTCTTCGCGGGCGGCGCATCTGAAAAGCCGAAGCCCGGCATGTCGGGGGCGATCACGCGGTACTTGCCGGCCAGCCGATCAATCAGGCCACGGTACTGATGGCTTGAGGTCGGAAAACCGTGCAGCAAAAGGATCGCTGGTGCGTCTTTTTCCCCTGCTTCACGATAGAAAAGGTTGAGAGCCGTGCCGCTGCGCCGGTCGGCCACTGAAACAGTCTGATAGGTGGGAAATGCGGGCATCGGGGATCTCCTGGGTCGTGGTGGGATTAGCCGGCCGGTGCGAATGTACCGAACGATCTGTATTTACAGTAACAATCCTATGGCCGCGTCCCAACCCTCGAAAGAGCAAATCGCTGATCGACTTTTCACGGTGTTCCGCGACCGTGGGTTCGAGGGCGCCTCGATCGCGGACCTATCGCGCGCGACTGGCCTCGGAAAATCGAGCCTCTACCATCATTTCCCCGCAGGAAAGGAGCAAATGGCTGAGGCAGTGCTTGAGCGGACAACAGCAATGGTCGACAGCGAAATCTTGGGCGCCGCACAATCGTCGGGGACACTTAAAGCCCGTATCCGCAGGATTGTGGCCACACTTGACCAGATCGAAGGCATTGGAGCGCTGGCGCGCGAAAGTGGCATGTCGCCCGTGAAGGCAAGACACTTTGCGGAAGACAGGGTCGCGCGCCTTCAAGGGACTCTGATTTTGCAGGCAGCTGGCGAAGACGCCGGACCCTACAAGCGGACAATGAATACGTTGCTCGAGCTCTCGAAGGAAGACACAGCTCCGTTGTAGGAAATGGAGGGGCGGTGACGAAGGCAATACTGGATACGGCTCGAAGCTGGATACCTTCACGCTTTCCGAAGCGGCGAATGGCACGCACCTTCGCCTTGTCCATTCCGGCTTCGTGCCGCCGAAGAATGACACCGCCTTCAGGAACATGAGCGGCGGTTGGAAGCAGGTTGTCGGCAGGATCGGTGCGATGTTCGGCGCATAGACAGCAACGCGCCATGACAACGCACGAGACCGGAACACGAGAGGAGTGGCTCACCGCCCGATTGGAGCTGCTCGAGGCGCAGAAAGCGCAGGCTACAGCGCCGCCTGGACTAACCGTTCGCGCAGGCGAGGCACGACAAAGTCGATGAAGGCGCGCATTTTCAACGGAAGGCGGTTCTGCTTGTCGTAGACTAGATGCACAGGCCCCGGCGATGGCTCGAAGGCTTCGAGCACGATCGCCAAGCGGTGGGCGCGCACGAGGTCGGCAACTTGGTACGAGACGGCGCGGACGAGGCCAGTACCTGCTAGACCAGCATCGATTGCCGCGTCGATGGTATTGACGCTCATACGCGCGCTGAAGGTAGCAGTTACCTCGGCGCCGCCCGATTCAAAAACCCAGGTACTGGGCGTGGACACACTGTCGAAAGAGATCACGCTGTGCCGTGCCAAGTCCTCCAGCGTCTCAGGCATTCCTCGGGTCGCCAGATAAGCCGGGCTCGCGCACATGACGCGCCGTACCGTGCCAAGCCGCGTGGCCATGAGGCTGCTGTCTGGCAGGTCGCCAATGCGAAGTGCTACATCGACCTGGTCGTCGAGGAAATGCGTCACCCGGTCCGTCAGAACCAGCTTAACGGCGACGTCCGGGAAGGCTTCCAGAAACCGCGTTACCACTGGCAGCACGTGCAACCGCCCAAACATGATGGGCGCGGTTACCACGAGGTCACCTTTGGGCTCGGTATATTCGCCCGCCGCAGTGCGCTCGACCTCACTCAGTTGTTCGAGGATCGTCCTGGCCCCAGCGACGTAGGAGCGACCGGCCGGCGTTAGCTCAAGCCCCTTTGGCGAGCGGATCAACAGCGTCGCGTTTAGATAGGCTTCGAGTTCCGCCACCTTGCGGCTGACAGTCGGCAGCGGCAGCCGCAGCTTGCGGCTCGCCTTCGACAGGCTGCCGCAATCTACTGCTGCAAGCAGCACCGACATCGCATCGAGCCGATCCAAGGGGCCTTCCGTCCAGTGAGAGGTCTCCTTTCGACTTTAGCCTCTGCCGGGCGATCGCGGAAGACCCTAAATTGGATAGCGAAGAGGGACGGCAACGGGCCGCCCCGATAGACCGAGGAGCTCCGCGCCATGATCACCCAAACCTACCATCGGACCGCGACTGTCAATGGTCGGAAGATTTTCTATCGCGAAGCTGGCGACCCGGCTGCGCCGACCATCCTGCTGCTCCATGGCCTGCCCACGAGCAGCCAGATGTTTCGCGACCTGATTCCCGCGCTGGCCGACCGCTTCCATCTGATCGCCCCCGACTACGTCGGCTTCGGCCATTCCGACGCGCCGCTACGCGGCGACTTCACTTACACGTTCGACAACCTGGCCGTCCATGTATCGGGTCTCGTCGATGTGCTGGGGCTCAAGGACTACATCCTCTACATGCAGGACTATGGCGGCCCGGTCGGCTTCCGCCTTTTCACGCAGCGCCCCGAGAAGGTGAAGGGCTTCATCATCCAGAACGCCAGCGCCTACATGGAAGGCGTCGGCGACGCGCCTAAGGGCGTGCTGCTGCCGCTGTGGGAGAAGCGGACGCCCGAGACCGAGAAGCCGGCGCGCGAATTCGTGAGCCTGGAGGGCACCAAATTCCACTGGCTGGTCGGCGCCAAGGATCCGGCGGCAATCAATCCGGACAACTGGGTGCTTGATCAGGCGCTGCTCGATCGCCCCGGCGTGCAGGACTACCAAGTCGACCTGCTGGAAAACTACAAAAGCAACATCGCCCTCTATCCCGAGTGGCAGGCCGCGTTCCGCTCGCACAAGCCGAGGACTCTGATCGTGTGGGGCAAGAACGACCCGTTCTTCATCCCGCCGGGCGCGCGCGCCTACCTCAACGACCTTCCCAAGGCGAAGCTGGTGTGGCTCGACGCCGGTCACTTCGTCCTGGACGAGAACGGTCCGCAGGTCGCCGCCGAGATCAAGGCTGTGTTCGCTGCCTGACTGCTCTTCTGAATCCGTGGTCGCCGCCCGTCGGCGGCCACCGCCTTTTCTCGAAGGAGATCCTCCATGACCGCACCAATCGACATCGTGAAGTCCTTTTACGACGCCCTCGGCCGGGGCGATGCGCCGGCGGCGCTCGGCCTACTGTCACCTGATATGGAATGGAACGTCGTGTCCGGCTGGCCCTACAAGCCCACCGGCCGAGGCCCGCAGGGCGTCGCCGAAGGCGTGCTGGTGCCCGTGCTGAAGGAGTGGCGCGACTACGCACTCCATGGCGGCGACATGTTCGCCGCGGACGACAACAGAGTCGTATCGATGGGCGTGATGACGGGCGTCCACACGGTCACTGGCAAGCAGCTTGAGGCGGCCTATGTGCACGTCTGGCAAGTCCGGAATGGCCGGATCGTGCGAATGCGCCAGACGGTCGATACGGCTCGTGTGGTGGAGGCCCGGTCGTGATCGGGCGCATCGCCCTGGTCACTGGTGCCAGCCGCGGCATCGGCAAGGCAGCCGCGATACGCTTGGCCCGTGAATTCGCGTGCGTGACACTGGTGGCACGCAGCGCCGAGGATCTCGCGGTCACGGCAAGAGCAGTCGAGGCGGCCGGGGCCACGCCCCTCCCGATCGCGTTCGATCTCCGGCAAGCCGACGCGGCCCGAGCGGTGATGGACCGCACCCTGGAGCACTTCGGCGCTCTGGACGCCTTGGTCAACATCGCCGGCGCGGTGCCCCAGGTCGACCTGTTCGCTATGACAGACGCGGAATGGGAAGATGGAATGTCGCTCAAGTTTCACGGCGCTCGCCGGCTGACGCTGGCGGCTTGGCCGACGCTCCGAGCTCGAGGAGGATCAGTGGTGTTGACCTCAGGAAGCTCAGCGGAGGCGCCGAAGGCGGCTTTTGCCGCCGTTGGAGCAATCAACGCCGGGATCGCCGCCCTGGCGAAGGCCTTCGCGGAACGCGGCATAAACGAGGGTGTACAGGTCAACAGCGTTCTACCCGGTCCGGTGATGACCGGACGGCGACGCTCGATGCTGGAGGCCTACGCCAGTGTGCATAACATGTCGCTCGATGAAGCGACGTCACATTTCGCGGCCGAAAGCGGCATCGCGCGCTACGGCGAACCGGAAGAGGTGGCCGAGTTGATAGCCTTCCTCGTCTCGCCGAGCGCGCGCTGGATCACGGGCACTGCAATGCGAGTCGACGGCGGCGAAACGCGGGCGGTCTTTTGACCATGCCCTGCCAGTTACGGATAGGTGTCCAGCGAGATCCTTTGCCGGGTCGTAATCCGCCCTAGGAGCGGGTCAATGAGGGGCGGATAGCGATGTATGCGTGCTTAGTCAAGACGGCCTCCACGTTATTCCGAAGGCACGAAATGTTGCGGATTTCCGCCGCCCTGCGAATTTTCTTCGTGGGCAGCGGGTGGCGGCGCGGTGTTCCGCTGCACCTCTTGGTGCCGATCGGTGCGATGGCGGCTGCTCTGACGCCGGTTGTAGCGATGGGAAGAACTCATGGGTTCCTGGAGCTTGCCCCTACGGGATACTCGGCCGGGGCAGCGACTCAACTCGGTCGCGCGGGCCAGCTTGGGCAAGCCGACGACGCTGATTTGCATCACGTTCCATACCAGTTCGATGGGACCGCGATAAGGGGTAATGCCGTCGGGACTGAACCAAACGGACTATCTAGAACTGGAATATCGCGATTTCGGGTGCTGCTCGCGTTCTACCGGAGGCTGGGTCTCGCAAGCAGCGCCGCAGTCGCGGCGTGCTTGTTGCTCACCTTTCTTTTTCTCGTGCGATTGAGTCATTTGCGCAAACGTTATCGCATGGCAAGGCACGCAGAGCGTGAGCGAATCGCGCGCGATATCCACGACACTCTTTTGCAAGGCGTACAGGCGCTCCTTTTTCGGTTGCAGATGTGGGAAGACAATGCTCAGGTCCCCGAGTTTTTGCGCGTGGAGATCGCTTCCGTGACTCGTCAAACGGAGTCGATCGTTATGCAGGGTCGCGAGCGCATACTGACGATGAGACGCAAGAAAGCGTCGCCCCGCGATCTCGCCGAGGCGATCGGCGTGATCGGTCACGAGGCCGCGGATGCCGAAATGCCGGCCTTCAACGTGGAGGTGGTCGGCGAGACGAAGGCGTTGACGATGGATGCAGAAGAACAGTTACTCGATATCGCTCGCGAGGCAGTGCGCAACGCGTGTTTGCACGCGCGGGCTTCACGCATAGTCGTTACTCTTGAATACCGCAGGCGCTCATTGAGGATGATGATCACGGACGATGGCCGAGGCTTCGATGCAGCGGCGCAGCGGAACAAAACGCTGCATTTCGGCTTGGTGGGAATGCGCGAGCGCGCGAGACAACTCGGCGCGCAGTTTTGCGTCCGCTCGTCGCGAAACTCGGGGACCGGGGTCGAAGTCATCGTGCCCGCAAGAGCCGTCTTTCCGGCGGCCCTCAGATGGCCTTGGCAAGGCCGCTCGGCGTCGTCGAAGGACACCGCTTCGCTGCAGCCGACGAAGAGTTGATGACCGACTCGATGCGCCATGTGAGTCCGGAAACCATCCGCCAGCATGTGCCTGCGACCACGGAACGGCTCGAATCCGGCGCGTGTCAATCGTTTTGAGACACCTGGTCGTATGAATTTTGCGAGCAAGTGTTGATAGTTGCGGTTGTGAGGGTCGGACTTGACCGATGGGATTGAGGCGGTACGCCAAGAGGATCGCGCATTCACGATGAACTCCTTTGGAGCAGGGGTAGTTGGAACAAGGAACAATCAATCGGTGATCGAGCGCGGTGCGCCGATGGACTGTCGTCCTTTGAAGAGGAGCGACATGAAGGGCAGATCGAGAACGCGAGGCATGATAGGAGCGGTTCCCATTACCAGAGCGGCGACTGGTCCCACGATGAGGGACCTGTGGCCGTGCGTGGCGGCCTTGATCACCGCATTCGCCACGGTCTCGGCACTGACGCTCGGAAAGAGCTTGAGTACCCAGGTCGACTGCAGATCCGCGTTGGCCGCATCCGCAAAGCGGGTTCTCACGGCCGGCGGGTGAATGGCGCAGACGCGAACTCCAGACCCTCTGAGCTCGTAGTCGAGCGCGATGCTTAAATTGCTGACGAAGGCCTTGCTCGCGGCATAGGCGGCAAAGTGCGGCACCGGGCGAGTCGCCACCGCGGCCGAGAGGTTCACGATGGCACCGCGCCCCGCGGTGCGCATCTTGCCGCCTGCCCAGTGAGCAAGCCGGGCCACGGCGCGCATGTTGAGCGTGAGCATCGACTCGAGCCGATTCCAGGGGGTGCCCAAGAAATCCCCCGACAATCCTTGGCCCGCACTATTGATGAGCAGGTCCGGCGTATAGCCTTGAGCATCCAGTCGGTTGAGAAAGACCTCGAGCGCAACCGAATCGGTGAGATCAAGCGCTTCCGTTTCGATCCCACCGCCGAGGTCATGAGCAACGTGCGCCAGAATCTCCGGGCGGCGCGCCACGAGCAGAAGCTCGGCGCCGCTCGCGGCATAGCGCCGGGCGACTTCGAGCCCGATGCCTTCGCTCGCACCGGTGATCAGAACCTTGAGTGGGATATTCATGGGCAAAACTCCTATGAAGTGAGAATGAGTTACGCAGCGGCCCGCTGCAGGTCGACCACCGGGAAGTCGATATCGGTCTGTGCGACCTCGTTCACATAGTTGGTGAAGGGGTTGAGCGCGACCGCGAGCACAATCTCGATGATCTCGGCGTCCGCGTAGCCCGCCGCGCGCAGATCGGTGAGTTCACCATCCGACACGTTGAGGTTGAAACATCACCGCGCACGCTTTGGCGTGTCCTCAGCCACACCCACCATAGGGAAACCAAGCGCGTGGGAAAATACTCAAAAGGATGAATCGCGTTCTAGTCCCGACTGCGAGAACGACACTCGAAGTCCCCTCATTTTTCGCTGCGATGATATGCGGTAGCTTTTACCTGTAAATAAATAGGTCGGTGGCTTGATGTTGATTCAATGAGTTGCTGACTGCATCTTGCTAAGGTGTTTTACCGCGCCTTTCCGGGAGGTGCATGGAGAAGCCCTCCGCCGCACGAGCGCTGGGCGTCGTCGTCAATGATTGGGGCTTGGCGTTGGGCCAAAGCGACTCCTATGAGGCTGCCTTGGTGGACGCTAAGTCGGCGGCGCAATTTCATATCGAGAGCTTTGGCACCGAGGCTTTTGACGATGACAGTGATGTCGAAGCCGCGTATGTCGCTGAGGGCAATATCGTCGTTGTATGAAATTCCCGGTCGAGGCGCCACGCAGCCGCGTCGTTCGAGCCCTTGAAGTGTTGGGCTTTCAAATCGTGCGTGACCGTGAACACATCTCGATGCGACGGACAAATGCCGACGGGCACCATAACCCCGCTCACTTTACCCAATCACGCCAGCCTAAAGAGCTCAACCCTTCGAGCTATCTGCACGCAGGCGCAAGCGCCTAGGCCGCCGGGGCCGCTCCACCTTCGTCTGCGATAAAGCGCGACTTGCCCACCTGCGACGGTGGCATGCCGTAACGCGCGGCAAAACGATGAGCTAAAGGAACTTGCACTCGTCTAACCCAACGCGACAAACCTTAATAACGGATCGACCGGTGGTTCGCACCAGCGCCATGGCTCCTTCCGCACGGCGAGGCGACAACCGTCCGCGCCGTCTCACCGAGGACCATGCGAAAACAGCGATGAAAGTGGTGGGATGCCATCATGGCATCCCATCCCTCCAGGGCGCGGCAGGTTGGCACGACAAACGGCTCTTATGTCAAATTGCCCTAGCAAAAGGAATGGAATTGTAGTAACGTTGCTACATTAGAGTTATGGAGATATCTGCTGTGTCCATCACCACCCTGTCGAGCCGCGAATTCAATCAGGACACTAGCCGCGCTAAGAAGGCCACGGCGGAAGGCCCCGTATTCATTACGGATCGGGGTACGCCGGCCCATGTATTGCTCAGCATTGAGGAGTACCAGCGCCTGACGGGAGGGAAGGGCGATCTCATCGATCAGTTGGGGCTGCCGGCGGGCATTGAAGATGTGGAGCTTGAGATTCCGCCGATGCGTGATCGCGCACGCCCGGCCGATTTTTAGTTGATGTTCCTGCTCGACACCAATGTCATTTCGGAACTCCGGAAAGCACGAGCGGGCAAGGCTGATCCGAACGTCACGGCCTGGGCGCGAGTCGTTCCCGCTGCAAGTCTCTTCCTATCGGTCATCGTCATTCAGGAGCTCGAAATCGGCACTCTGCTTGCCGGGCGCCGCGATCCGTCCAAGGGAGGAGTACTCCGTGCATGGCTCAATGACCACGTACTCCCGAGCTTCACGGAGCGCATTCTGCCCATCGACACAGCGGTCGCGCGCCGTAGCGCCGCTCTGCATATCCCTGATCCGCGGCCGATCCGCGCTGCACTCATCGCGGCGACGGCTCTAACTCATGGCATGACTGTTGTTACCCGCAACATCGTCGATTTTGAATCGACCGGCGTGCAGATCCTGAATCCATGGGACAGCTTAGGAGGGCCGCCGGTGCCATGACCGCCAAGCTCCGGCAGGGGTACCAGCAGTCAGCCCGCTTGCGGCAGCACCCAGCTTGCGTCCACGCAGTTCGGCGGCAAGCGGCAGATGGTCTTCGAGTTCCTGCAAGTGTGTCGCGATCCTGCCAATGCGCTGCGTCGCCGGCAGATTCACCAGCGCAATCGAAGCCTCGTATGGCCTTTGACGCGATGCTGTCCGGCTAGTGTCGGTCAGCGAGAGGGTCGCCACAGACTCGGCCGCCACGGTTCTATCCGCCTCTCGCAATACCGCCGTGCGCACGAATGCAGCCAGCGGCAATCCGGCCAAGGCGGCGGCGCGGTCAATCCGTTCTCGGTAAACTCTCAACCGGCACCTGTCGGCACCGTCTGCAAGCGTACTGTTGTCTGACGACGTCCGGTGGCAGCCAACATTTTGGGAGAAGGAAGATGCGCAAGCTGCAGATCGAGGACGCCGAGATAATGCGAATCGCGATTCAGCAGGAGATCGGGCGTAGCGAGGAGTCGCGTTACGATCATCGCCTGCACGGATTGCTGCTCGTGACCGCCGGTCAATCGTGCCGCGAAGTCGCCGATCTGTTCGGTGAGGACGGCACCACGGTGCAGCGCTGGGTGCGCCGCTTCGAGGAGGGCGGCCTGGACGCTCTGCGCGAAGGCGAGCGCGCGGGACGGCCCCGCACGCTCGATGCGAAGCAATGGCGCTCGTTGCAGGGCGATCTACGTAAAACCCCGCGCGACTTCGGCCTGCCGGCCACTTTATGGGACGGTCCGGTGTTGTCGGAACATCTGCGCCGCCGCTACGCCGTGGACTTGGGTGTCCGCCAGTGTCAGCGATTATTTCGACAGATGGATTTCCGGCTACGCAAGCCGCGTCCTCAAGTCGCTCAATCGGATCCGCTGAAAGTCGCGGCACTAAAAAAAACTCCGTCGCCTGGCTCGCCGCGCCGACGTCGAACTGTGGAGCCTGGATGACGCACAACCGCTACTTCGCCACGCTCCCCGAGGTCCTCAAGGCGGTCAACGCGTGCTTCGACCGGTGGCGCCGACCGATCGACGTGCTACGACGATTATGATGCATTACTTAAGTCGCTGTGTTTAACCTGGAGTCCTCTCTTCCGTTTGGTATATTCAGGGGCGGCGCTATCGGGTTGAATCGTTGAATCCGAAGGTCGCCTAATTGCTCCGACATGCGCCCTGGGCTTGGGTTGGGCGTCGAACAAAGCAGGGAGATGTGTGATGCGCGGACTCCTACTCGCGGCGGTGGCCGCTTGGCTCGTCGTAGCGGGTGCAGGTGCATCGGTCGCTCAAACGGCGGACTCGGATGGCTCCGGTCTGCAGGAGATCGTCGTGACGGCGCAAAAGCGGCCCGAGAACGTCAATACGGTGCCGATTGTGATGACGGTTCTGGGGAATCAGGACCTCATTCAATCGGGAATCGGCTCCACTCAGCAGATCGAGTGGCAGACGCCGGGCTTGGTTTTTGGCAATACGAATGGGTTTGCGCAGCCCTATATCCGAGGCATCGGTACGGATCTGCTCTCACCGGGACAGGATTCACCCGTCGGATTTTATCTCGATGGGGTCTACCTGCCGCTCACTTCCAGTCTATTGCAGGAGTTCGGAGACATATCACGTGTCGAAGTCCTGAAAGGTCCTCAGGGCACCCTGTATGGCCGCAACACCACGGGGGGCGCCGTGAACATCATCACGCGCGACCCGGAACAGACATTTTCCGCGGACGCGACGTTAAGCGCCGGGAATCTTGGATACGCCAAGGCGTCGACCTACGTTACCGGAGGTCTGACCAATGACTTGAGCGCCAACCTCGCGGGGGTGTACACGATCCATAATGGATTTTTCGACGTGCTCAACAATGGAGGCCACCTCGACAATCTCGATCAATTTGGGCTGCGCGGCAAACTCAAATACCAAATCAGCGATGGTTGGGATGTCCTGTTCGGCGGGGATTACGAAAACAAGAACGACTCCTCCGACACCGTGTACACCGCGTTGCTGGGAAGCGATGCGCTGCCGCCCGGAAGTCATGCTCCGTATGGTTCGCGCGATCTTTACACGATTCTTGATCCGCCGCCGTTTCGCACGGCCACGGATTTCGGATCGAATCTTACCGTGCATGGCCATATGGGCTGGGCCGACTTCACCGCCATCACGGGTTTTCGCGAGGATTATTTCACATCCTTATCGGACGGAAGCGAGACGTTGCAGCCATTGCTCGCCTATCAGTCTTTCAACGGCGAACAGCAATTCACGCAGGAGCTTCAATTGATATCCTCCGGCCCGTCGCCGCTGCAGTGGATTGGGGGCCTCTATTTCCTCAAGGGGAACGCCTTTGAGGGGCCTTTGAATGTCTGGGCAGGCGTTCCGATTTCGGATCCGACGAATGCCGCCCTGCTCGACGGGAGAACTCGCATCAGCTCCTATGCGATCTACGGCCAGGCAAGCTACCAGCTGGATTACGGGTTCAAGCTGATTGCCGGCCTTCGAACCAGCTATGAGCAGCGAAAATTGACCGGGCAAACAAGTTTCGGGAGCGACTTGCTCGATCCCGCGGTGCGTGCCCAGTTGGGCCTGGCGCCGATCGATGCCGCGAAGAGCTGGACCACCACCAAGCCGAAGGCGACGCTTGAATGGGAAAATCCGGGCCAGTTGCTGTATGCAAGCTATTCGACGGCTTTCAAAGCCGGCTCTTATAATCTCATCAGCGTCACCTCTCCCGGCCCGTTGGACCCCGAAAATATCAAAGCCTACGAAGTGGGCGGCAAGCACGACTTGCCGTTCTTGAACCACGGACATCTGGATTGGGCCGTTTTTTACTATGACTACAGCAACATACAAGTCAGCATCCAAGAGCCGGGGATCGGCGGTGAGGCGGCCTCTCAAAATGCCGCCTCGAGCATCAACAGGGGCGTCGATCTGGATCTCGCCATGCCCATTGTCAGGAATTTGACGGCATCGATCGGGATGGAGTACCTGGATGCCCGGTACGAAAGCTTTCCGGACGCTCAGGTTCCCAACATCGTTGACGGCGAGTTGGGAACCGATACGCCGATCGGTTACGAGAAATCGGTGAATGCTTCGGGGAATCGCATGGAGCGCGCGCCGCTTCTTACCTCCACCACACAGCTCCGGTGGTTACTTCCTGTCGGCGCCGCGGGTCGAATCGAAACGACGGCCAGCTATTATCACAACAGCGGCTTTTACTTCGATCCGGGCGATGAGATCCAGCAAAAGGCCTACAACCTGGTGAACCTCTACGTCAAGTACGCGCCGCAAGGAGCTCGTTGGAGCCTGGCCGCATGGATCGACAACGCATTCAACGCCACGGTGCTCGGGGGCGCGGCTGCATCGCCTTACGTCATGGGCGGGTTTTACAATGATCCGCGGCTCTTTGGCTTGAGTGCGTCGGTCCGCTACTAGGTACTGGAGTCCCTGCGGAGTGGACATGGACAATGAGCGAATTGCCGCATCGGGGGTGGATCTCGATAAGGTTGTGAGTGCGCTGCCCGCACTCGTGTGGACAACGCGGGACGACGGCCTATGCGACTTCGTCAACCGCTACTGGCGTGAATACACGGGTCTCGGGCCTGACGTCGCGTTCGGTCTCGGATGGCAGAAGGCGATCCATTCCGAGGATGTGACTTCGTGCTTGGAATCTTGGGGCGCCGTCCGGCAGTCCGGCGTCGCCAAAGAGATCGATGTGCGAGTGCGCCGCTGCGACGGAGAATATCGCTGGTTCGTATTCCAGCCCTCCATCATGGAGGACGCGAGCGGCCAGGATCGTTGGTGCTGGCTCGGATTGTATGCGGACGAGAGCGCCTCGATCGATGGCCGCCTGCGTCGGGTGTTGGACTCGCTCCCCATTCGCGCGGGGTTTCTGAACACGGCTGGTTATTCGACGTTCAGCAATGCCCAGGCTCTCGACGACTTCGACATGACACAGGAGGAATTGTCGCGGCCAACGCGATCCGGGATCATCCACGCGGATGACCTGGATCGAGTCTTCGGCTATGTCGCGGCTCTAATGACGGCAGGCGATCGGAGGGAGTACCAACTTCGCATGCGTCATAAGGACGGCGCCTATCGGTGGACGCTCGCCCGGGATGCTCCGTGCCGTAACGCACAGGGCGACCTCGTTCGCTGGGTAAGCGTGCATGTCGATGTCGATGATCTCAAGCGGGCGGAGGATCTGCTTTCGGCTGAAGTGAAGTTGCTCGAGAGGGTGGCGCGAGGCGAATCTTTGGGTCAGGTGCTCGAAGCCCTCAGCCGTCAGATGGAAGGGCTCTTCGACGGTTGCTTCTGCGGTGTGCTCATCGTTGGATCCGACAGAAAACATCTCGAGCTTGGCGCGGGTCCCAGCCTGCCGAGCGAATTCAATGCGCTCCTCGAACGCAGAAGAATCGACGGGGGTGGGTGCGATCCCTATTCGAGGGCATTCATCGAGAAATCCCCGATAATCACATGGCACTCAAATATCGACTCGAGATGGGAAGGCTCGGATTGGCAGACGATGATGAGGATGTATGGCTACGCATCCTGCTGGTCGATACCCGTCATGTCGGGTTCTGGTGAGGTTTCCGGGATCATCGCGATGTATCGGCGCGAGCCGGCAAATCCAACGGCGCGAGAGCGCGATCTCATGGAGCGACTCTCCAAAATTGCAAGTATCGCGATCGACCGTGCGCGGGCCGATGAGGCGCTGAATCAGGCTCGCTTGGAGTTGACGCATGTGGCACGGACCGCGACGTTGAACGCCATGACCGCCTCGATTACGCACGAGGTGAGCCAGCCTATCTCAGGCATTTTAACCAATGCCAGTACCTGCGCGCGTATGTTGGCGGCCGACCCGCCCAACGTCGCGGGCGCCGCCGAGACAGTTCGCCGAACCATCCGAGACGCCAATCGCGCCACCGAGGTGATCAAGCGTCTACGATCGATGTTTGCAAAGAAGGCGCCGATCATGGAGTTGGTCGATTTGAACGAAGCGGCACAGGAAGTGATTGCCGTATCCTCGGGCGAGCTGCGAAGGTTGCGGTCGGCCCTGGAGACAAACTTCGCGGAGCACCTGTCGCCCGTCAGAGGCGATCGTGTGCAACTGCAGCAGGTCATCCTGAACCTGCTGCTGAATGCGGCCGATGCAATGGCGGGCATCGAAGACCGGCCGAGGACCCTCCGCGTTCGGACCGAGATGGACGGCAGCGACAGCGTCAAGCTGTCGGTGCAGGACGCAGGCGTGGGCTTGGATCCGCGCGCCATGGAGAAGCTGTTCGAGGCGTTCTATACGACCAAGGCCCATGGCTTGGGTATTGGTCTCGCGATCAGCCGTTCGATCATCGAGAGTCACAAGGGGCAGCTCTGGGCGATGCCGAACGAGGGTCCGGGCGCGACCTTCGGTTTTTCCATCCCTTGCGCCGCCGACGCCGCTCGAATCGAGCAAGCTTGAGCCATCGATGCTTCAGAGTCGCCCGTTTTATGGATGGAAGCTGCTTACCGCTCTAGCGGCTATCGTCTCGATCAACGTGGGGATGACATACGTGGCCGCCGGGGTGGTCAACGCGCCCATGGCGAGAGCTCTCGGGATGAGTCGCGGTACGCTCGGCTTGGGCTCCACGGTCTTTCTTCTTTGCTTGGGTTTGTCGGCGCCATTGGTTGCGCGATCCGTGAATTCGCTCGGTAGCCGCGCGACCTTGTGCGTCGGCTCGCTACTGGTTTCGCTTGGGTCAGTATTGCTGGCGTCATGTGTAAGCCGGGGATGGCAGTTTGTCCTCGGCTACGGACTTCTACTGGGCACCGGCTGCGGATTTGGCGGCATCGCTCCGGCGCATTCATGTGCGACGCTTTGGTTCGAAAAAAGGCGTGCCATGGCCCTCGCCCTCGTCCTGGTGGGCGCCGGTCTCGGTGGCTCGATCTTCGCGCCCCTCCTTACTCGTCTGATCGCCGCGGCCAACGGAAATTGGCATGCAGGCTGGTCGTGCCTTTGCGCTGCTTCGTTGATGGCGGCCCTGATGTCGATCCTGTTTGTGAAGAATCACCCGGAGGAGGTCGGGCAGGTCGCGGACGGAGAGCGCCAAGCGGTCAGCGAGGTCATCAACGATGCCGCTTCACGGCGCTCGCGCGTATATCGCACTCGAGATCATTGGACTCTTAAAGAGGCGGCGCACACTCCAACGTTTTGGCTGCTCACTCTGGCTGCCGTCGGCGAGTCTGTTCCGGGCACTTCCACGATCGCTCATGCGGTACCGCATTTGCGCGATCTCGGCCACTCCGCTGCCGCGGCCGGCGCTGCGCTCGGACTATTTTCCACATCCTCGATCTTCGGTAGTTTGACCGTCGGGTTCTCATGTGACCGCGTGGAGCCGCGCATCGTGTGGGCCGTCTGCATATCGCTCATTGGGGCCGGCATGTTGGTCGCGACCCGCGCCCGCGCTGACGCCGCCATGTATCTGTTTACGGGGATGCTTGGATTTGGCTCGGGTGCGGCTCTGACCTGTTGGCACGCGACAGTCGGCAACTATTTCGGGCCCTCCTCATTCCCGTCGATCCTTTGTGCACAACTTCCGATCAGTAATACCATCGCAGCGGCTTCGCCTTTCCTGGTTGGCATTGTCTACGACGTGCGCGGTAGTTACACGCCAGCGTTTGTATCGCTCGCCGCGTTCTCGATCTTGGCGGCGATTTTCCTGTTTTTCACCCGCCCACCGACGCGTCTCCCGGCAGCGATACCGCAGTCGCGTACTTTGTGATGGTAAGATCCCCCGGCACGTATGAGAAGCCCCGCTCGTCGTGACTTTATCCTGAGCAGCTGGAGTTTGGCGGCGAGCGGAGCCGTCTTTGGCTCGCCGCTTGATGGGCTCGCAACGGCCAAGCGCGTTGCGGGGCGAACGCTGCCTGTGGGTGGCGTCAAGGCGCTATTTTTCGATGTCTTCGGCACGCTCGTCGATTGGCGGACGGGAGTTGCACGGGAAGCCGAATACATTCTAAGTCCGCTCGGCTATTCCTTGGACTGGACCACCGGCGGATGCTGCAGAGGATTCTTCCGCAGTTCGGCGTTGATGGACTTCAGGATGGCGAATTGGACCAACTGACTCTTTCATGGCATCGCCTCGACGCCTGGAGGGATGTTGCTGCGGGCCTCGCGAGACTGAGGCAGCGCTTCCTTGTCGCGCCCGTGTCCAACGGCAATATCGCCATCATGTCGGATCTCGCGCGCAGGAACAGCCTTGCGTGGGATGCGATATTGGGCGCCGATCTGGCCAGGGACTACAAGCCAAAGGCGGTCGTTTACCTCGCTGCAGCCGATGCGTTCGATCTCGAACCCGGCGATTGCATGATGTGCGCCGCTCACAGCGGGGACCTCAAAGCGGCTGCTGCCAATGGACTGCGAACCGCCGCCTTCATTGCGCGGCCCGAGGAACGCCCTGGCGTCAGCGAGAGCGTGCCCGGCTCTCTGGTGGACCTGGTGACAAGTACCACCTTGGATCTCGCGGCGAAATTGGGCGCCTGATGAGCTGAAGCGCCAATGCGGCTCCAGAGAGGTCGCGTTTCAATCGGCGTCGACAGTTCCCGGCGCCGGCTCGTCGGGGAGTGGGTCCGTCGCGGGGAAGCTTTCCTGCGCTTTTTTTGGCAACAACTGACGCTATTTGTCACGGTGCGCCGGTCCCGCAGGCGGGATCGTCTGCGCGCCGCGACAGCCCACCTTTACAGAACTGGTTCCGCCATCGGTAACGGGAATGGCTTCACATTGCAGTGGCCGAGGGCGCGCGATATTGATCGTCACCGGCGGCGGATTGACGGGAGGGAGTGGAATCATGGCGAAGGCGGACATGGCGAAATTGCTCCTGCAGCAGGAAGAACTCGAGCGGGCGATGAACCCGGATGCGCCGGACCTGAGCGCGCCGGAGGGAGCTCCCGAGCGGAGTCACCGGGAGGGCTTTCCGAATGTGATGTGGGAAGCCTTCGCGGCGGCGGTGCGGCGGCGCCGGCGTGCGGCGGACACACGATGAAGCGAACAGCCATCCAGCGAAGCGGGGGTGATGTGACCGAGCCTCAAGTGCTGCTGCCGGTGACGTGCCCGATCTGCGGGCAAGAGTCGCTGGTGGGATTTCGGATTTCGGTCCTGGCGGATGCGTTCGAATCGGGGGAGATCCGGCTCTATGCGAATTGTCACGTCGTCGGCTGGGATGCGGACCGCAAGGAGCTGAAGGCGATACTGGAATATCTGGATGCGGCGTGGTCGGCGCAGCGGATGCCGGACGCCGATGGGTCGTCGGATGCTCGCCCCTGCGCATTCATTGTGGCGGGCGATCTGGAGGAGTTTGCGCAGTGCGATGCGGGCTGAGGGGCCGCCGGCGAGCACCTCTCGATCGATCAATCGCGTTTGTTGTCGTAAGGCACCTTCGGCCGGGCACATGATACGACCCGAGGCGGATTCATGTCATGCTCGCTGCCGAATCTCCGAGTATTCACCCAGCACTCGTTGAACACCGAGCAGTAGCAATACCGAACGCTGAGATTGCCCTCGAATTCGGAGTGAAGCGCATCCCATATTGCGGAACTGGCGGCATTTCGCGTCAGGGCCAAAAATGGAAGGATCTGTCCGGCTCGAACCACAATGCCTTCGTCCGAGGACGTCTCGAGATCGATATCGTGCTGCAAGGGCACGAGATCGCCGGTCTGGGCGGAGCCTTCATGCGCTTGCGCGCAGCATGCTTGCAGCAGCTCCCAGGGGTTGCGCTGCGGCTTACCCTTCCAGAACAGCTCGAAGGATTCCAGCTTGGCGGGTCCGATGCCATCATTGGCAATATACAAGCGCATAACGCGCGGCTCGGTGCCCGGATCGCTTTCGTATACCTCGACATATGGCCACGATTGGGACGCGACCAACTGGCGGTTCGTTATTTCGGAGTCGTACGCGACCCACAACGACACTGCCGCGATGATCACGGCGCCTATGGCGAGCACGCTCTCGGCCCAGTGGCGATCGAGGAGCGCAGGCAGGCCTTTCTGCGGCATGCGGATTTTCCCCCAGGCAGGCAATAAGGGCGAAGCACCGCCTCGCGGAGAGGTTGCACTTCAACGCTTGTCCGCGCGGCGAACGGCGGAACTTTACAATACTCACCGGGCTTGCGCGATCCGGGCGGCTTCCAAGCAGGGGCGATGCGTGCGTAGGATGCGTGCCGCCGCGGCCGCGACGAGAACGGCGACGCCAAGCGCCCAAAAAGACATCAACAGTTTCGCCAGCCGGCGCCGATAGAGTGGTCTCATGGCTCGGATGCCGAGAGGACCGCAATTAAGTTGAGTAGCTACCCCCTGGCCCGGATCGAGTGCGAGGCTCGCACCGCCGATGCCCTTTTGACCATGGGCTCCGGAGCGGAATTGTACCGTGCGGTGTTCGAGCAGCTGGCGGTTGGAGTCGCGCACAGCACCCTCGATGGGCGGCTGCTGGATGCCAACCCGAAATTCTGCGAGTTGCTTGGCTACCGGCGAGAGGAGATGGCGGGCCGCGGGATCCGCGAGCTCACTCACGCGGATGACATCGATCGCAGCGTCGAGGGCCGCGCCAGCATACTTGCCGGAACCGGTCCGAGCTACGAGTACGAGGTGCGGCTCCTGCGCAAGGGCGGCGAGGCCCTTTGGACGCGCATCTCGACCTCGCTGGTACGTGCGGCGGACGGCACGCCGGCACATTTCACCTCGCTGGTGCAGGACATCTCGCAGCAAAAGGAAGCCGAGCGGCAGAACCTCGAGATCCAGGAGCGATTCCTGCAGCTCGCGGAGAACATCCGCGAGGTCCTCTTCTTGATCGACCCGACCGATGGCCGCACCTTGTACATCAGCCCGGCCTACGAGGCCATCTGGGGGCAAAGCACCTCCGAGGTGTACGCGGATTGGAAGGCCTGGATGGGCGCGATCGTTCCCGACGACCTCCCAGGTGTCGAGGCCGCCCTGGCTGCCGCGGTGGTAACAGGTCACATGGACCACGAATATCGCATCAGGCGCCCGGACCACTCGTTGCGCTGGATCAATGGGCGCACATTTCCGATCCGCGACGGGGAAGGGAAGATAACCCGCCTCGCGGGCCTTGCCGAGGATGTCACCGCGCGCAAGCACGCCGAGCAGCAGATCGAGGGGCAAGTCGAGCGCCTGCAGAGGGCCATGCGCAGCACCATCGATGTCATCGCCACCATCGGCGAGTTGCGCGATCCATACACGCACGGACACGAGCACCGGGTCGGCGAGCTTGCGGCCGCCATCGCCATGGAGATGCATCTGGATCCAGGCCGCGTCGAGGGCATACGCATCGCCGGCTTCTTGCACGATGTCGGCAAGATATGCGTGCCCGCCGAGATTCTCGCCAAGCCGACCCGCTTGACGCCGGAGGAGTTCAACCTCATCAAGGTCCACCCGCAGACCAGCTATGAGATTCTCAAGGGCATCGAGTTTCCGTGGCCGATTGCCGAGATCGCCCGACAGCACCACGAACGCGTCGACGGAAGCGGCTATCCTCGGGGCCTGAAGGACCAGGAGATCCTGCTCGAGGCGAAGATCGTCGCCGTCGCCGATGCGGTCGAGGCGATGGCCTCACACCGCCCATACCGGCCGGGACGCGGCCTCGAGGTGGCGCTCGCCGAAATAGAGGCCACCAAGGGCACGCTCTACGATGCGGTGGTGGTCGACGCCTGTGTGCGACTGTTCCGCGTCAAGGGCATGCAGCTGTCGATGGCCCGCTAGGCCAGGAGGCGGAAAAATGCGCCGATTGCCCAGCCCTCCACCGGGGCGCGCAGCCGAAATTCTATAAGAATCTAATAAGGATCAATAATATAGCAGGATATTCTCATCCTAAATAAACTACCGGGAGCCGGTGTTGATCTTCGCATATGCTACGCACGGAATTTGCGAGCGCCGCGGCGGTGAGCAGCGGCGAACCATGTCCGGGAGGAGACGTGCAGAGAACCATTTTCGTCGGCTGGCGGCAAGTCGCGGTCTCCATGCTCAATCAAGCCATGGCTCCCGGCAGCATCATCGTGTGCTTCAGCGTCATCGCCGTCCCGTTGCAGAAGGCGTTTGGACCGAGCCGCACGGTTCTGATGCTGACCATGACCATCACTTATCTGATCAATGGCCTGGCAAACCCGCTCGTTGGCGCGGCCATGGACCGTTATTCGATCCGCAAGCTCCTGATGTGGGCCGCCGTGCTTCTGGCCGCCGGATATTTCGTGCTCTCTTTCTCCCGCTCCATGCTGCTGGTGTTCCTGGCGTACGGAGTATTCTTGTCGCTGGCCAACGCGACCCTGGGACCACTGTCTTATTCGACATTGCTGCCGCGCTGGTTCGTCAGAAGACGGGCGAGGGCGGTGGGCATCGCGGTCCTGGGGTATGCCCTGGGCGGCCTGATCCTCCCGCCCGTCTTCCAGTACTTGATCGACACGTTTGGATGGCGCGATGCGCTGCGCCTTTTTGCCGCGTTCGTGATCGTGTTTCTCGTTCCGGTGATCGGCTGGCTGGTCATCGACAAGCCGTCCGACGTGGGCCTTTATCCGGACGGCGACGCCCAGCCGCCGCCGGCGGCTGTGGCCGAAGGCACCGCCGCACCGCAATCGACTGCCTCGCTGCTCGGCGATGTCAACTTCTGGGTCGTCACCCTCGCCGTCGGCTTGGTTCTCTGCGGTGCCGCCGGGGTCCTCGGCAACATGGTTCAATTCGTCATCTCCCGAGGCTTCAACGCCACCAAGGGCGCTCTGGTCCTGTCCTGTTTCTCGGCGGGCAGTCTGAGCAGCAAACTTCTCTATGCGGCCTTCGGTGATCGACTGACGCCTCGCCTCGGGCTCGCGGCGGGTCTGGTCCTGTTCATGCTGTCCAGCATCTTCTTTCTGCGATCGCACACCTACACGGTTCTGATCACGGGCAGCTTTCTGCTGGGAGCTGCGGTCGGGGTCGCCCTGCCGCTCTGGAGCTATCTGACGGCGCGGCTGTTCGGTTCTGCCAACGTGGGGCGCGTTTTCGGTCTCATGACCATTGTCGTAACGCCCATTTCATTGCTCGCGCCCCCGGGTCTGGGCCGGATCTACGATCTAACGGGCGCGTACGATGAGGGCTTTCACCTTTATATCCTCCTTGCCCTGTGCGCGCTTTTGTTGGTGACCAGGCTCCGCATGGCTATGCCGCCTCGAGTCCCCGAGGCGGTGGTCAACTGAGCCGCTGTCCTCGTCTCGGCACATCGGCGGGCAGCGGCGTCGCTTCCGGGTCATCCGGCCGGAAGAAGGCTTCGCAGACCGAATCCGGCGCGCCCGCTTCGCCAATATGGCGAGCGAATTTTTGTCCCTCGTATGTCGCCGCCGCAAGCGGGCGCGCGGCGAGCGCATCGCCTATGGTGAAGAGCTGACTCGCCCGGCCGACCAGCTCCCTGGCCAAGCGATCCTGCGGGACACGCCCGGTGCAAAGCATGACGGCATCGACGTCTGGGATCTCCCATTCCTCGGCGGTGTGCACGTCGTAGAGCGTGACCGCATTTGCGCCTATGCGCCTCGCCCAGGTGCTGGGCGAGAAGCGCACTCCGGCGGATTTCATGCGCTTCATGATGAAGCGGGCCTCGAAATTGTCCACCAGCCGCGGTGAGAGCGGAGAAAATCCCGCCGTCACGAACGAGACCTCGCCGCCGTTGCTCGCGAGCATTTCGGCAATGCCGGCACTCGTGTGCAAGCCTTCGCCGTCGAGCAGGACGATCCTGCCCGAGGGGCGGGCTTGGCCGAGCAGGACGTCCTCGGGGCGGTAGACGAACGGCTGATCGTATCCCGGAAGGTCGGCATCGTAGGTGATGCTGCGGCCACCGGCGCTGTAGAGCGCGCCCGTGGCGATGATGATGGCGTCGGGATACTCCGCCAGCACCCCGTCGGCGCTGGCTTGTGTGGCACACCGGACATCGACCGCGAGCCGGGCGAGTTGTGCCTCCCACCAATCGATCGCACTCCGATAGGTCTGGCGGCCGGGCAGATCGGCCCAAAGCGCGAGAGCGCCTCCCAGCCGCTCGCGCTGCTCGAGCAAAATCACCTGATGGCCCTTCAGTGCGCTGACGCGCGCGGCCTCCATGCCGCCGGGGCCGCCCCCGACAATCACGACTTTCGACCGGCGAGCCGCAGGCGCAAAGCTATGAACGCCCCACAGTCGCTCGCGATAGCTCGCCGGATTGATGGTGCAGCCTTGCGCGCCGTCGCCCATCGCAGCCGTGCACCAGTTACAAGCGATGCACGTCCTGCTGAGCGCCTCCTTTCCCTCGCGCGCGTTTCTGACGAACTCCGGCTCGGCAATGAGCTGCCGCGCGGCGCCAACGACGTCGCAAACACCGGTCGCGATCGCTGCCTCGGCGTCGGCCATGCGGGTCACGCGTCCGAGCACGCTGAGCACCGGCACTTTGCCCGCCGCGTCGCGCACCGCCTCGACGAATGGCCGGTAGAACTGCGGCGCGCTGAAGCTCGTCGGCATGCCGTGGTAGAACTGCTGGGGCTCCACGCCGACGTCCAGGTCGATATAGTCGACCAGCCCCAGATCGCGGATTGCCTCGATCACTCGGCGCGCCGTATCGGTTCCATAGCCGCCGGGGAGCAGCTCGTCGCAATTGAAGCGCAAGCCCACGGCCATCGCGGGGCCGGCACCGTCGCGCGCAGCGTGCAAGGACTCGACCAGAAATCGCATGCGATTCTCCAGGCTGCCTCCATACTCGTCGCTGCGCTGGTTGAAGTAAGGAGATAGGAACTGCTCGATGAGCCCGGCATGAGAGCCGTGCAGCATGATGCCGTCGAAATGCGCCGCACGCAGATTCTCAGCCGATTGCCGAACCGCCGCGAGCATGGCCCTGATTTCATCGATACCCATTTCATGGGTCGAGATGGTCCGCTCCGAGTAGCCGAACTGGCGCGTCGACGGGGCGAGCGACGGCGCCGGAGGGCTCAGTGGTTGCCACTGGCCGTAACCTCCCCACCAATAAAAAGGCTGGCCGAAGATCTTTCCCCCTGCCTCGTGGATCGCGTCGGCCAGCGCCCGGAAGGCGGCAATGTTCTCCGTAGGATGGGGCGAAGGCTGTCGCGTTCGCCCGCGCTCATGCGCCACCATGGCGACGATGACCAGGCCGCAGCCTCCGTTCTTGACCCGCTCCACACTATAGGAGACCAGATCGTCGGTCGGCTTCGTGCCCGCGGTCAACGAGCTTCCGTGGGGCGCGAAGAAAAAGCGAGTCGCAATCTCCACCGGACCGAGCCGGATTGGACTGAAGACATGCGGATACTTTGGGTGCATCGGTTTGGCCTGCAGAGTCCTCGGAGGCTCTCCATGACTGACGAGCGAGTCCGATGCTCGATTCTAGCGTCGCCGCAGCTCGCCCGTCAGGGGCCGGGGACTTCGACTACAATCGGAGCGATTTCAAACGACTCGGGGCGAGCCGACAGGAGGGAGCGCCATGCCGGAGGGTGCCTTGGCCCGCAAGCATCATGGGCCGCTTTACGACATGCGCGGTCTCGGTTTCGCTGCCGGAGAGGTCGTGGTCGTGACGGGGGCGGGCAGCGGCATCGGCAAGGCCACGGCACTGGCGGCCGCGCGCTCCGGTCTGTCCGTGGCCGTATGGGACCTGTGCGCCGAGGCCGGTCTTGCCACGCAGCTGGAAGTCGAGGGGGCCGGCGCGAAGGCCGTTGCGGTCACTGTCGATGTCGGCGATGACCTCGCCGTGGCAAGAGCCTGGGACTCGACTTTGCAGCTCGGGCCGTGCCGGTATCTCGTCAACAATGCCGGTCCCTCGAGCAATTCCACGGCGTCCTTCGATGATAATCTGACGATTTCCGTGGGCAGCGTCCATCGCGTCACCACCGGCTGGATCGAGCGTTGTTCGACAGTGGCTGCAGCCGTCGTCAGCATCTCCTCCATCGCAGGCAACTTTCAGGGCGGCGGCCAGTCGATCCAGCCCTTCTACCCCGCTTCAAAAGCGGCGATCGCCGGTTATACGCGCTATCTGGCCACCCGCTACCGGGGAGCGCCACGGGCCAATGCAGTGGCCCCGGGGTTGATCATCACGCCTCGCACGATACCTTTGCTGGATAGGCCGGTGATCGCGCAAACCGCCGCGCGCATTCCCATGGGGCGGCTCGGATTTCCAGAAGAGATCGCAAGCGCCGTGCTGTTTCTGCTGTCGCCCGCGGCCGCCTATGTCAACGGTGTGTTGCTGCCGGTCGACGGCGCCTGGGCACATGCGTAGCGCCCGCGCGGCGGCCGCGAAGCTGCCAGGGGCGCGCGGGCACGCACGGACTCTAAAGTGCCGCCAGCAGATGATCGATGCAAGCCGCAATACTCTGGCCGGCGGTATCGATCGCCAGGTGATCGCGATCCCAGGGATGATAGTCGCGCCCGATCACCTGCTCCCAATCCGGAAGCACGAGGCCGGGAATCTCATCTTCCCGGGTGCGGACACGGCGGCGATGCTCGTGCCGGCCGGTGCATAGAATCTCGACCTCGATTACTCGCGCGCCGGCGCGCATGCCGGTATCGCGCCAGGCGTTCCGTGTGAGCATACCACTGCATGGGCCGCGCGATAGCCCGCGTCGCCGGGAGAAAGTCGCGGCGAGGCGATCCGGCAGGGAGCTTCGCCGCAAGGTGCGCCGCGCGGCACGCCGGGCGCCCCGCGCCAACGGTCGCGGCACAACGCCCGCCCTTCGCGTATCGTTAGACGCGGATGCCCTGCATCGAGCGCTGTCGTGGACTCATTTCCCGTCTATCTTGATCACAATGCGACGACGCCTCTTCTGCCGGAAGTGGTCGACGCCATGCTGCCGTACTTGCGGGAGCATTACGGCAATCCGTCGAGTGCGCACGCCTATGGAGGCCGAGCTCGCGAGGCTGTCGAACAGGCGCGCAGCGATGTGGCGGCGCTGATCATGTGCGATGCGGGCGAAATCGTTTTCACCTCCGGCGGCACCGAGGCGAACAATCTGGCGATTCGCGGGGTCGCGGCGCGTAGCGCGCGCCGCCGTATCGTGACCACCACCGTCGAGCACCCGGCGACCGCCAATCCCGTGAACTGGCTCGAGCAACAGGGCTGGGAAATCGCCCGCGTCGCGGTAGACGGCGGCGGCCGGGCGCGGCTGGATGAGCTGGACAGGGCCGCGACACCCCTCGCCGCGCTCGTGACGATCATGCACTCGAACAACGAAACGGGCGTACTGCAGCCCGTGCGCGAGGCGGCCGGCTTTGCGCGCCGCGCCGGCGCGTACATACACACGGACGCCGCGCAATCGGTCGGAAAGGTGCCTGTCGACGTGCGCTCGCTGGATGTGGATCTTCTGTCGATCGCCGGGCACAAGCTCTACGCACCCAAAGGAGTCGGCGCGCTCTACGTGCGTCGCGGCATCGCGATCGAACCGCTGGTGTTGGGAGCCGGGCACGAGCGCGGGTTGCGGCCGGGGACGGAGAATGTCGCCTCCATCGTCGGGCTCGGCACGGCCTCCCGGATCGCGCGTCGCGACCTGAGCGAGGAGGGCGTGCGGGTGAGCCGGCTGCGCGCCCGGTTATGGGAGCACCTCGCGCGGGAAGTTCCCGGCATCGCGCTCAACGGTCACGTGGACGGCCGACTGCCGAACACGCTGAACGTGCGCTTCCCGAAGGTTTCTGCCAGCGTGCTGCTTGCGGCAACTCCCGAGATCGCGGCGTCGGCCGGCTCGGCATGCCACGAAGGAGCGGAAACCGCGTCGGCAGTGCTGCTGGCGATGGGCATTCCTGCCGGGCAAGCGATCGGCTCGGTGCGCCTGACACTGGGACGGGCCACGACGCGGGATATGGTGGATCGCGCCGCCGAGGCGCTGGTGCGCGCTTGGCGTCGACTCGGCCCCGAATAGGCGCTCGAACTGCCGGCGTCCACCGCCTTGCATGGATTGCTACACTAGCGCGGTGAAATCCATGGGTACACGCGCCGGCGGTGCGCGCCTCGAGCGCATCAAGGCATCGGCTTTGTGGGCGGGCGATCGCTTTCAAAACGTGCATCCGGTGCTGCCGAATCTGCGTGATCCGACGGTGCCAATGCCCTCCCTCAAGGAATTCTTGTGCGGCGGCGAAAGGCGCCTGCCGCGCGGGCCGCTGCCGTCGATGAGCCCGCTCGAGGTGTGGACCAGGAAGCCGCAGAGCGGCCTGCGGGTCACCTGGCTCGGGCATTCCACGCTGCTGATGGAGATCGACGGGGTACGCATCCTGACCGATCCGGTATGGGGACCCCGTGCATCCCCTTCGGCGCTCATCGGGCCGAAACGATTTCAGGCCGTGCCCGTGTCGCTTCGCGAGATGCCGTCGATCGATGCCGTGGTGATCTCGCACGATCACTACGATCATCTCGACTACCCGACCATTCGCGCCCTGGCGAGGACCGGCGTACCGTTCATCACCTCGCTCGGCGTCGGTGCGCATCTGGAGTATTGGGGCATCCAGCCGGAACGTATCACCGAGCTCGAATGGTGGGAGTCGCATGCGGTGCACAACACGGGTGTCGTGGTGACGGCCGCGCCCTCGCAGCATTTCTCCGGTCGCGGGCTGAAGGATCGCAATGCGACTCTATGGTCCTCGTTTGCGATTCGCTCGCCGCACCACTCGGTGTTCTTCAGCGGAGATACGGGGTTGACCACCGAGTACCGCGCGATTCGCGAGCGGCTTGGGCCTTTCGATGTCGTGATGCTCGAGATCGGCGCGTTTCATCCGGCTTGGGGCGACATCCATCTGGGACCCGACAATGCCCTCGAGGCGCACGCCATGCTGGGCGGCGTGTTCATGCCCGTGCACTGGGGCACGTTTGCGTTGGGCATGCATCCCTGGGATCAACCCGCCGAGAGATTGCTGGAACTCGCGCCGCGCACCGGCACACGGCTGCTCATGCCGGTTCTCGGTCAACCGGTGGAGCCGGCGCATGCCGACATGGTCGAACCGTGGTGGCGTGCGGTCGATGGCGCGACGGCCGAGCCCGCACCGCGTAAAGAGGGTGAAGTCACATTGCACGGCTCGGTACCCTGGCCGCTGGACTAGCGAATCGACCGGCGATTCCGCTGCGCGACAGCCTCCCCGATGCCTCTCCCGGCGACGCCGGAACGGGCGCATGCGGGCAATGAAGGGGCGGCCTTCTGGAAATTTCAGCGGGTCGGCGCTATGGTTGGGGCATCACGATCGTTCGGGGACGCAATGTGGTGGACAGCGAACGCAAATCGGAAAAAGGACGCTTTGCCATCTTCCGGGCCAAGGATGCCCGATGCGATGCGGACAGCACCATCATGCAGTACGAACCGGTCAGCGCGGTCGTGGCGGAGGGCTCCCGCAGGGCGCAGGCCGAGGGGGTGGACGCCGGTCACGACCTGCGGGTCCTGTTCTCGGCACCCGGGTTCAGCTTGGTCTATGTTTGGTTCAAAAGCGGCTTTCCCCTTCCTCGACACTCGCACAATGTCGATTGTCTGTATTACATCGTCGGCGGCTCGTTGACGATCGGGCACCACGAGCTCGGCGCGGGCGACGGCTTCTTCGTTGGGCGGGAGGTCCCCTACGCCTACACGCCTGGCCCTGCCGGCGTCGAAGTGCTCGAGTTTCGCGCCTCCAACCAATTCAACATCAAGGTCATGGCGGACAATCCGGCCTTCTGGGAGAAGGCCGCCGATGCCGCGCGAAGCCATCGGCGTGCATGGGTGCAAGAGACGCCTCCTGCAGGTATGGTGCCCGAAAAGACGCCGTGATCAATCGCGCGCGGTGCCTTCGGCCCTGCAATCCAGCGCGCCTCGCTCCTACAACGCCGGATGCCTGCGCGTAGTACAATTTCAGCCCCCTGTTCGGCACTGCCGCATTGCATACAATGAACACCGAGACCTTTCCCATAGACCTGAGCAAACTCGAGCCCCTCAAGCTCGACCCCGCGGTCGCGCTACTGAGCGAGGCGCAGAGAGCGAGCCTTCGACACAACATCCAGTTATGCCGCGATGCCATCGTGTTCTTCACGGCGTTGGCCGGTGCCAAAGGGCTGTCAGGCCACACGGGCGGCGCTTACGACACCGTGCCGGAGCTCACGATCATCCGTGCATTCATCGCGAACGGCTCCCCCATAGTTCCCATCTTCTACGACGAGGCAGGTCATCGAGTCGCCACGCAATACCTGTTGAGCGTCCTCAACGGTGCCATGCCCGCCGAGAAGCTGCTGCACTATCGCGAATATGACAGTGCTCTGCCCGGGCACCCCGAGAAGCGGCTCACCCCCGGCGTCGAATTCAGTTCGGGCCGTCTCGGCCACTTGTGGGCGTTCGTCAATGGAGTTGCTTTGGCGAATCCGGGCAAGGCGGTGGTGATGCTCGGTTCGGATGGCAGCCAGATGGAAGGCGATGACGCGGAAGCGGCCCGTCTCACCGTCGGTAAGCAGCTGAACGTCAAGGTCCTGGTCGATGACAACAATGTCACCATTGCCGGCCATCCCCAGGAATACATGGCCGGGTACGATCTCAGCCGCACACTGGCCGGATATGGTCTCACCACCGAGACGGCCATGGGTGAGGATCTGGACGCGCTGTATGTCGATTTGTGCCGAGCCTTCAGCGATGCGAGGCCGCACGCATTGGTGATCAAGCGTCCGATGGCACCTGGAATTCAGGGAGCGGAAGGCAGTCCTGCGGCGCACGAGGTTCTCAAGACTGCCACGGCGATTCAGTACCTGGAGAGCCGCGGCGGCTACCAGCGGGCGATCGAGCTGCTGAAGGCGGCAAAGCCGGAGAAGAGCCCGCTGAGCTTCAAAGGATCGTCGGGGGTGGGCAAGAACCGCGATGACTTTGGCAAGATCATCAACGGGATCCTCGATGGCATGAGCGAGGCACAACGGCTGCAGAGCGTGCGCGTATTCGACAACGACCTGGAGGGCTCTTGCGGCTTGCATCACATCCGCAAATCCCATCCTGAGATCTTCGTTCGCGGTGGCATCATGGAGCGCGGCAACTTCTCCGCGGCGGCCGGATTCGGCTCCGCGGCGGGCAAGCAAGGCATCTATGGGACGTTCAGCGCGTTCCTGGAGATGTGCGTCAGCGAAATCACCATGGCGCGGCTCAATTTCTCCAATGTGCTGGCCCACTTCAGCCACAGCGGCGTCGATGACATGGCCGACAACACCTGTCACTTCGGGATCAACAGCATGTTTGCCGACGGCGGGGTGCAGCCCGGCCACGGAGAGGACACGACGCGCCTTTATTTCCCGGTGGACCAGCATCAATTCGACGCGTGTATCAAGCGCATTTACGGCGACCCGGGTCTGCGATTCGTCTTCTCGACCCGCGCTCCGGTTCCCGACATTCTCGATGGCGACGGTCAACCGCTCTATCGAGGCAAGCCTTTCGAGCCCGGCAAGGATTACGTGGTGCGGGAGACGAAGCCCGGGGGCGGCTACGTCGTCGCGATGGGTGAAGCCGTCTATCGGGCACTCGATGCCGTCATCAGGCTGCAGGAGGGCGGCGTGAGCGTGGGTCTCGTCAACAAGCCCACATTGAACGTCGTCGACGCGGCGATGATGAGGACGCTGGCGGCCGCGCCGTTCGTGCTGGTGGTGGAGGGTTGGAACGTCAAGACCGGCCTGGGAAGCCGCTTTGGCAGCTACCTGCTGCGGGCGGGCTTCAGAGGAAAATACGATCATATCGGTACCCATGTTGAGGGTAGCGGCGGCCTGTGGCAGCAAATGGGCCATCAAGGACTGGACTCCGACGGCATTCAAAGGGCGATCAAGTCGCTGCTCTAGCTAGAGCCCTGCGCTTCCGTACGTCGTAGCTGCCGCGGCCCGAGTCAAGGCCGCGGCCCGAGTCAAGGCCGCGGCCGAGGTCAAGGCCGCGGCCGAGGTCAAGGCCGCGGTCCAGAAAACCCCGGGCCATACAGAATGCGGCCCGGCAGCGCCCCGGTCATCTTCCCCCGATCGATGACCGGTACTCCATTCACGAGAACGTACTGCATGCCCACGGACAACTGATTCGGGCTTGCGTAAGTCGCCAGGTCGCGGATCGCACCGGGATCGAACACGACGATATCCGCCCACATTCCCTGCTTCAATACGCCGCGGTCCGCCAGATGCTCGCGCTGGGCGGCCAGCGAGGAGAACTTGCGGATTGCATCCGGGAGCGACAGCTTGCGCTCCTCGCGGACAAACCTGTGGAGGATTCGCGGATAAGTACCGTAAGCGCGCGGATGCGGGTGTTCCATGCCGAGGATGCCCTCGGGCGAGGTACCGGGTGCATCGTTGTCCACGGAAACCCAGGGCTGCTGCAAGATCAGATCCACGTCCGGCTCCGCCATCCCGAATACCACCACGGTGGTGGCGGCGCCATCCTTGATCAGGAAGTCGCAGATCGCGTCGATGGGATCCTCGTGCCATTCCTGCGCCACTGCGCTCATCCGCTTGCCCTGGTACCCGAGCAAATCCTTGTTCGTCACCGCCGCAATGAGGATGTCCTGCGGACCGGTGATCTCCAGCCATTCGTTGTCCCACGCGCCGCTCGGGGTGAGCAGGTCCTTGTGGATCCGCGCGCGAGTCGCAGGATCCCTGAGGCGCGCAATGAATTTCTCGGTGCCGCCATCCGAGACCCAGGGCGGAACGAACGCGGCCAGGCCGTTTTGCCAGGCGGTGTACGCATAAGTATCCGCGGCCACGTCGAGACCTTGCGCCCGGGCGGCCTCGATCCGCCGAATGACGACGGGCGCTTTGCCCCAGTTCGCCTTTCCCGAGACCTTGAGGTGAAAAATCTCGATGGCGGCGTGCGCCTCGGCGCCGATCCGGAACGTCTCGTCCAGCGCGGCCATCTCCGCATCGCCTTCGCTGCGCATGTGCGTCGCGTAGATTCCCCCGTACTGCGATGCGGCTCGCGCCAGCGCGATCAATTCCTCGGTGCTCGCGTAGGGCGCCGGCGGATACTCCAGTGCGGTGGACAAGCCGAGAGCACCCTGCCTCATGCCCTGCGCCACCAGGTCCTGCATCTCCTTCAGCTCCTCGGCGCTCGCCGCGCGATCGCCGTAGCCCACCACCATCTCGCGCACCGATGCTGCGCCGACGTAGGTGCCGAAGTTTATGCCGATCCCTTGCTTTTGCAGCCGCGCGAAGTACTGGCCGAACGTTCGCCAGTCGGGTTTGATGTGATAGTGATCGAACGTCGAGCGGCGCTCGCTGACGATGGCGTCATCGAGGGGCGCGATCGATTCTCCCTCGCCCGTTATTTCCGTGGTTATGCCCTGGAAGATCTTCGACGGCAGGCGCGGATCCACCAGAATGGTCATCTCCGACTGGCCGAGCATGTCTATGAACCCCGGTGCCACCACCAGGCCGCGTGCATCGATGACTCGTGCTGCCGTCGCATCCGGCAGTTGCCCGATGGCGGCGATGTGGCCGTCCTTGATGGCCACATCCCCTGCATACCAGGGCGAGCCGGTGCCGTCGATGATGTGACCGTTGAGGATCAGCAGGTCGTAGCCTTCCTTCGCGGCGCAAGGACTGGAAAGGACCATGGCCGCGACGAGGGCCAAAAAGCGAGGCGGGCGACCGTTGAGCATGCTGGTTCCTCGGGAATTGAGCTCGTGGCGGCGAGGGCGATCGTGCGGGCAGCGCTCAAGTCATGTGGGAGTAGACGCAAAAGCCCGATTTCTCGGCGACCTTGTCGTACAGGAGCATCGCGCCGGCATTGGTCTCGTGCGTTTGCCAGTACACCTCCCGGGCTCCCGAGCTCCTGGCGTGCTCGTAGACGCGCAGGATCAAGGCGCGGCCGACTCCCTTGCCGCGCGCTTGCGGCACGGTGAACAGATCCTGCAAATAGCAGGTCGGGCCGATCTCGGTCGTGCTTCGGTGATAGAGAAAATGCACCAGGCCGAGCAAGCTGCCGGCCTCCTCGGCGATGAGAGCATACATGGGCTCGTAGGCGTCGAAGAATCGCGACCACGTGGTCCGCGTCACTTCCGGCGGCAGCGCCGTCTGTCCGGATCTCCCATAGAACGCGTTGTACCCGTCCCAGAGCTTGTGCCATCCATGGAGATCGTCTGCGCGTACCGGACGGACTTCGATTTGCATAGGGAACCTCCCCTTTGACCTTCAGACTGGTTGTGCTCATCGCATCTTCGGGACCGCTTTCATGGCTTGGGATCGTATACCAGGCCGGCAAACAAGATCGTCTGCGTCGGCCTATCCTCGATCAAGAAAAGAAACGGCCGATCCACGATCATCTGAAAAGGCGGCGCCGGCAGTGCGAGCGCGGTTGCGGTCACGGCGATGCCGGTCACCGCCGCCGCCTCGGTGCCTTCCTCGTTCACTTCGACGAACGTCTTTTGTATCGCGGCGGAAATATAGAGATGCGGTGCGATGCCGGAGAAGTCCGCCTGACCCGCATCGAAGGCAAGCTTCATCCCCAGGGATTCGAGCGGCCTCTTGAGCTGCGTGCCGTATTCGATCCTGAACTTCGGCATCACGACGGTCCCGTTCGCGCTTCTGAACTCGACCCTGATGCGCTCCCAGGCATCGCCCGTCAGCTTCCCGACGAGATCCGCGAGGCTCGAGTCGCTCGTGGGGAGAAAGACGTACATCGCCAGATTGTCGCCCGCGTAGGGTAGCCGCACGGCTTGATAGTCCGGCCCGTCCCGGTAGTCGAAATGCCGGGTCTGCGTCATCATGGGCACCGGCTTCTCCGCGCCGCTGCGCAGGTAAAATGGCCGATCCTTCGTGTCTTTCGTCTCGAAGGGGTGCGCCCACTTTCCCTTGAAGTAGACCGCGTCGGCCAGGAACAGCCGCGCGCTGCCCGGGTCGATCATTCCGTCGGCAATGTGCTTGATCTTTCCGTGCGTCTTGTCGCTGGCCCAATCGTTTATCACGTCCACCGCATGCGGATCGGAGAAGTCGAGGGGATCGACGGTGGCGTCGTAGAATGCTTGGTTGACCGCGATGAACTCAGGCCTGATCTTCGTGCCGGAGCGATACCAAATCGCATCCGCCGTCTCGAGCACGACCTGGTCGCTCGCGCTCTTCAGGGCGCCCGCAATGCTCTTGTGCGCCGCATTCACGTTGGCCGAGGACAGCCCGCTCGTTCCCAATACCTGCCGCATTTGCTCCTGAGTCCGCCCCGCCGCGCCGTTGCTCACCATTTCCAAGACGGTCGCGGCGCTGTAAGGGGATAGCGAAATGTTGGTCGCCGGTTGGTCCTGGGCCAGCTGCCTCAGCAGATTGAAGGAAAAGGCGGCGTCGGATACCTCGACCGGTGGCGTGCCATCGGCCCGGCAGAGGACGGCGAGCGCGGCGCCGACGAACCCCAGGATGAGTGCTTTTCGATTCACCTTCCAACCCTCCGTGCGTCGGGTGTTTGCGCATGTCGGGTGTTTGCGCATGATGCGTACCTGGACTCGACGCAGCCCGCGTGACCGGCGCCGCAATGATCGCCGCCGCCGCCAGGATGAATGAGGTTACTTCAATCGTTTGACGGCGGTGAAATCGCGCGCCGGCATGCTCTCGGTCCGGCCGAAGAATCGATCCAGGTCCTCGGACGTCGCGCTCTTCATGGTCTCGGCTGAGGGTGCCGAGAAAGCCTGGAAGATCCGAGCCTTGGCCCTGATGACGGCCGGCCGGCGGTCGATGACGTTGCGCCAGCGCTGCATGGCGGGGTACTGCTCCGCCAGGAACCCGTGGCGCTCCAGATATTCGGCCCAGGGAAAAATGGCGATGTCGGCGATGGAGTAACCGCTCCCGGCGATCCAGCTCCGTTGGGCGAGACGCTCATCGAGCAGGCGATAGAGCTTCTCCGCCATGGTGCGGTAGCGGCCCAGCGCGTACGGCTCGCTGCCTTCGGGGAGCAGTCGGAAGTGCGTGAGCTGGCCGAGCATGGGGCCAATGGAGGACATCTGCACCATCAACCACTGCAACACCTCGTAGCGTTCGGCCGATTGCTCCGGCAGCAGGGCGTGTGCCCGCTCGGCCAGCCAGATCAGGATGGCGCCCGATTCGGACAGCGGCGTTTCAAGCGCCGGATCCTCCATCACCGGCACCTTGCTCAAAGGATTCAAGGCACGAAACTCCGGGGTGAACTGCTCGCCCTTGAAGAGCGCCACATGCTGCAGCACATACGGCTGATTCAGCTCCTCGAGCATGATCACCACCTTGAGCACGTTCGGGCTCATCACGCCGTACACGCGCGTCATCGGCCGATCGTTCATCGTGAGCGTCCTCCGTTCCAGGTGCGCCGATTATATCCCGCAAGGCTCGCAGGGACCTGTCGGTATCGGGGAGGGCGAGTTTCGGGGGCGCTTGCGGTTTGTGTAATATGCACGGGGTCTCGGGGGACGGGATTCGATCGGGGAAGGCAGATCATGAACGAGATCGAGCGGGTCGGCGCCATCGAAGCCATTCGACAACTGAAAGCCCGCTACTTCCGGGGCGTGGACACCTGCGACGGCGACCTGGTCAGGGGCATCCTGGCCGAGGATTGTGTGCTCGATTTCATCGGCTGCTGCACTGATCCGGCGAGCGGCAAGGACTTCATTCCGGCCATGAACGTCATCCTGCGCGGCCGCGATTCGTGGATTTCCGACGGCATGGCGAGGCTCGGCATCGTGAGCGTTCACCAGGGTCATGACTTCGAGCTGGAGTTCACCAGCGACACGACTGCCAGGGGAATCTGGTCGATGACGGACCGGCTTTTCTTTCCCCCGGGCGCTGAATTCTCGGTGATGACCGGCTATGGTCATTATCACGAGACGTACGAGAAGGTCGGCGGTGCCTGGAGGATCAAGTCGACCCGTGTGACCCGGATCCGGGTGGAGGCCTCCAAGGCAATCGCTCTACCCCTGGATCTGTGAGGTCCGCTCCGGCATCGCCTTCGCGCGCGCGCCGGCCGGCTCGATCTGTCGCAGGCACCACTCCACCAGGACCCGGGTTTCCCTGTGCCCGCCGCGCAGACCGAGGGTCGCCTCGAAGCCCAGGAGGTGAGCGACATAGGTGATCGCCATGATGACGGCGAAGGGCGAAACGACCTGGGGGTCCGGTGAGGCTTGACGGATGCGCTCCGCCAGCTTGTCGACTTCCAGGCGACGCAGCCGCTCGCCGAATTCGATGGTCTCCAGCCGGATCAAGTCGTTGTGGTTTGCGAGCGCCAGGTACTCCATCGTCAAGGCCGCATCCATCGGATCGCTCGATGTGTGCCAGAATGAGTGCAGCGGCCGGGCGGCGCTCAACGCCTGCTGGACCCTGTCGAGCACTCTCTGCGTGCGGCGGCGATATGCCGCGAGCAGCAAATCGTCCATCGTTTGGAAGTAGTAATAAACCGTTTGCTGGTTGATGCCGGCGCGCTCGGCCACACGGCGGGATGTGACCGCCGCATAGCCTTCCTCGCGCATGACCGCCTCGGTCGCATCCATGAGCGCCGCGGGCGTGGCCGCGTCCGGCGGGCCCATCCGTCTCTTCGCCACCGTGCGTCGCATCTCAGGGTCTCGAGAAGTCGGTCCCGCCGTCGACGGAGATATTCGCTCCGACGATGTAGCTGTTCGCGCGCGATCCAAGCAGCACCAGAACCGGTGCGAGCTCCTCTGGAAGCGCGACGCGACCGATCACACCGGCGTGGCGCCGGCCGTTCGTCTCGCGCATCCAGTTCCAGATGTCCGAGAGGCTATCGGGATCATACCGATCCGCGACGCCCGTCGCCCTCATGAAGTCGCGCGTGCCCTCGGTGCGAAACACGCCGGGGGTGACGGTGTTGACCAGGATCCCCTCCGGCGCGAGCGCCCATGCCATGTTCTTGGACAGTCCCTGAAGCGCCGCCTTGGCCATCGTGTAGGGCGCCTGCATGGGCACGGTGATGCTCGAGGCGATCGAGGAGATGTTGATGACCCGTCCCCAACCCGCCCGGCGCATCAGCGGCACGGCAGCCCGTGTGCAACGCACGACGCTCATGATCCCGACGTCGAAATAGAACTGCCACTGCTCGTCGGGAACCTCGACGAAGTTCTGCCCGGCGCTCGGCTCGGTTGCCCCAGGCATGTTGATCAGCGTATTGAGCTCACCCCACCTGGCGTCGATCGTCTCGAACAGGGCGTTGATGCTGTCGAGCTTGCCGACATCCGTTTGTACCCCGAGCACATCCGAAGCGCCCGCCTCGCGCAGCAAAGCCACGGTCTCCTGCAGGGCTGGCGCGCCCCGGGCGGCGACCGCCACCCGCGCCCCTTCGCGTGCGAAGGCAATCGCCGCCTGGCGCCCGAGCCCCTTGGTGCCGCCGCTGACGCAGACGGCGGCGCCTTTCAGACCTAGCTCCATTGCGGCCTCGCGTGCGCGGACGTGATCGGCGGGGGAGGGCGGGGCGCCGGGTCGAATTCGATCGGTAGGCTCTTGATGCCCCACACGCCAGGGAAGGGGCGCCATGTCACCTCGCCCGCGAGTCGCGGGTTGGTGATCCGCTGGGCGATGAGATGCAGTCCTTCCTCGGCCTGAGCACGCGCGAGGTATTGACCGAGGCAGATATGCATGCCGCGCCCGAATGCCAGGTGGCGATCCTTGTCCCCGCGACCGGGCTCGAACGACATCGACTTCTGGAACACCGACGGATCGCGCCCTGCGATGGTGAGAGGAATGATGATCATGCTGTCCTTCGGGAACTCGACACCGCGATAGTCGAAGGCCTCGGTGACCAGACGATAGATGTTGGAGGGGCTGGCGTACCGCAGCTGCTCCTCGACCACCTTGTCGCAGTAGGGCCGGTCCTTCGCACAGCGCGCCCAGATCTGTGGCGCGTCGAGCATCGAGCGCATGGTCAAGGTGAGGAGGTTCTTCGAGGTGTCATATCCTGCGGCAAACAGGAAGATCAACATCATGCGCAGCTCGTCGTCATTGAGGGCGCCCGACGTGTTGGCGGCGATCAGATCATCGAGCAGGTCGCCTCGGCCGGTGCCCGGGCCCCGCTCGATGACCAGCTTGTCGGCGAAATTCCAGAGCACCTGGTAAGCCTCCTCGATGACGGGCATCCGCCAGGCCTCGAGACTGAAACTCGAGCCTTGCACCTCGAGCGAGGTGCGGATGCTCGGCAGCGCGGCCGCATCGGCGCCCATCAGTCCGAACATCACGCGAATCGGGAAATGAGCTGCGAACTCGCTGAAGTCGAAGGCGCCCTTCGAAGCCCATTCATCGAGCAGCGCGGTGACCACATCCCGCATCACCGGCCGCAGGCGGTTCACGCTGCGCGGGGTGAAAGCCGCGGCGACGCTCCCGCGCAGGCGGGCATGATCGGCTCCTGACTTCGAAAGCATCATCTCCTGCGCGAATCGACCCCAGCCGGTTCCGCGGGCCCCCATGATGTCCACGATCTGCTCGCTCGGCATCCGCAGCTTATCGTCTTTGTGCAGGATCTCCTTCATTGCGACGTACTCGGTGACCACGTAGCCCACGTTGCATTTCGCAAGCCAGGGGTGGTGCCGGCGCGCTTGCTCGAAGTGCGGCAGCGGGTCCGCGCCGAATTCGGGCGCCTCGAGCGCCAGAGGAATCAATTCGAGCTCAGTCACCGACGCCATAGGCGGCCCTCCTCGTCTCTCTTTTGCAGTGCATCCGGCCGTGGATTGCCAATCATCTCATTTGCGAGGCACCGCCTGGTCAACGTCCCGAAACGACCCTGGACCTGCAATTGTCCCATAATACTGCAAAAGATCGGCCCACGCACGATCCCACGCGGATCCGATGGCGCCGAGATTGCAAACACTTCGACTAGCAGATAATCTCGACGCCACTGGGGCAAGAGGTCGGTAATGGCGCGGATCACGTATGTGGAATTCAGCGGCAAGGAGCACGTGGTCGAGGTAGAGCCCGGCCATTCCGTCATGGAGGGGGCGCGACAGAACAACATTCCCGGCATCGACGCCGATTGCGGCGGCGCCTGCGCGTGCGCCACCTGCCATGTCTATGTGGACGAGGCGTGGGTGAAGCGCACCGGCCCGAGGAGCGCCAACGAGGAGCCGATGCTCGATTTCGTCGAGAACGTTCGGCCCAACAGCCGTCTCTCATGCCAGATCCCCGTCACCTCGGAGCTGGACGGGCTGATCGTGCGTATGCCGCAGAGCCAGCACTGACCCGAACGCCGTCGAGGAGATCCCAACGTGCGTGCCGCAACCTGCGGGGTCAGGTTGCTTGCATGGCGGCCAGCTCGTTGCCGGCGGGGTCTCGGAAGTGAAAGCGCCTGCCTCCCGGAAAGCTGAAGGCCGGCTTGGTGATGGTTCCGCCAGCGCGCTTGACCAGAATCTCGACCGCCTCGAGCGAATCGACCTGAATGACGGGAAGAGGGGCCCCTGTTGCCTCCCTCGCGTCAGCCTGCAGCCCGAGATCCACGTCACCTGTCATCGTGCACGAATAGCTCGGCCCAAAGTCAGACATCGAGAGGCCAAACGCCTCGGCGTAGAAGGACTTTGCCGGGCCGATGGTTCCGACCGGAAGCTCGACGAAGCAGATTCGATTGCTCATTGCGTTGTCTCCTGGACATTTGCCACCCGGAGGGGTGGCCCATTGTGTTCGTGCTAGCATCGACAAACCAGTCCGCAGGCTCCCGGGGACTTTCTTCGATGCCCGCTGAGGCCATTCGCACCGTCGGTTTCTTGGGCGTCGGTCTCATGGGCGCGCCGATGGCGCGACACTTGCTGAGCGCCGGTTTCCGATTGCGCGTGTGGAATCGTACCCGCAGCAAGGTGGCGCCCTTGGTCGAGGCTGGCGCCACCGCGGCGCCGCTCCCGGCCGAGGCGGCGGACGGCGCCGACGTTCTGTGCCTGTGCGTGACGGATAAGCGCGCCGTGGAGAGCATCCTGTTCGGGCCGGGTGGCGCGGTGGGGGCGCTGCGAATGCCTCCGCTGGTGGTCGACTTCTCGACCATCGGCCCGACGGCGACGCTCGCGCTCGCCGAGCGGCTCGAGCATCAGCGCGGGACCTCCTGGGTCGACGCCCCGGTGTCGGGAGGGGCGACGGGTGCGGAGCATCGCAAGCTGGTGATCATGTGCGGCGGTCCGCCCGCCGACGTTGCCCGGCTTGGTCCGCTGTTCGCGGCCTTTTCCCAGCGGGTGACCCGGGTCGGCGAGTTGGGCGCGGGGCAGACTCTCAAGCTTTGCAATCAGCTCATCGTTGCGACCAACCTGGTGGCCATCAGCGAGGCATTCAAGCTCGCGAGCGACAGCGGCCTCGATCTGCAGGCCATTCCGCAGGCGCTGGCGGGCGGCTTTGCGGACTCGATTCCATTGCAGATCTTCGGCCCGCGCATGGCTCAAGGCACGTTCACCCCGGTTCTCGGCGAGCTCGCCCTCATGCTGAAGGATCTGAGTGCGGTCGAGGACCTTGCCGGGGAGCACGGCTCGGCATTGCCGATGACGCAGGCCGCGCTCGAGATCTACCGCGAGGCCGCCAAGCGCGGATTGATTCACGAAGACCTTGCGGCGCTGTTCAAGTTGTATGCGAACGGCGGCGCGTGAGCGGGGCCTTACCCATTGCGGCGAACATCAGCACGCTCTTTCGGGAGGTGCCCTTGCTCGATCGATTCGAGGCCGCGCGCTCGCATGGCTTCGACGGGGTCGAGATACAATTCCCCTACACGGAGCCGGCCGAGGCGCTGGCGAGGGCGGCCGTCGCCGCCAATATGCCGGTGGTGCTCATCAACGCACCCGTTGTCCCATCGGAACATCCATTGGGAATCGCCGGACGCCCCGAGCTCAGGAGCTTGTTCCGGGCGCAGCTCGCGCAGGCCGGAGAATACGCCGAGGCGTTGGGCGCGCAATTTGTGCATGTACTGGCGGGAATCCTGCCGGCTGAGGCGGACCGCGCGCGCGCTCTTTTCGTGTACGAGGAGAACCTGCGGCTTGCCGAGGAGGCTCTGCGCCCAAGGGGCGTCGGGGTGCTGATCGAGCCCCTGAATGCGGCCGACGCGCCCGGCTACTTGCTCGGATCCTTCGATCTCGCCCGCTCGATACTTTCGCGGCATGGGCCGGCAATCGCAATGCAATTCGATGCCTACCACGTGACGCGCATGGGTCTCGATCTCGTGGAGGAGCTCCACAGGGCGCTGCCCTGCATTCGCCACGTGCAGTTCGCCGATGCTCCCGGCCGCCACGAGCCAGGCACGGGCAACGTGCGATTCCACGAGCTGCTGAGCGCTCTCGCCCATGGGCGCTATCGAGGCTGGCTGGGCGCTGAATACTTCCCGAGCGGTGCCACGGAACACAGTCTGGACTGGCTCGCGCAATGGCGCGCTTTGCTCCCGGGAGCCGTGCCCCCCGCAAGGTCGTAGCCGAGGTCGCAGCCTTCGGCGCCGGCGTCCCGAGCAGGGAGCCCCGCACAAAACCGGCCCGTCCGCCGCCGCGTCGGAATGGGCCTACACCCCAACAGATGCTGAATCCGGCAGCGCTTCCCGGCCGAATCTCACACCATCGTGTGGCTTGATCCGCACCACTGCAAAGCGATGCACCATGCATCTCGGACTGCTGCCGACCGCTCCGGCGTCCTTCGCTGACGAAGGCTTTGCTCGACGAGAGCACACCGTGCAGTGCCGTAACTGCGGGCTGGTGCAGCTCGTGCAGGGGGGAGGCGGACCGCAGCTGATGTCGTGCCGCCGCTGCGGGACGCAGCTCGAGCACGGCGCCGGCCGCAGTTTCGACGCGACGCTGGCATGCGCGCTTGCCGTGATGCTGCTCCTGATCCCGAGCTGGTGCCTGCCGTTCTTGACCACGTCCGCGCTCGACGCGACGCTCACCAGCACCCTGCCGATGAGTGTCTCGGTGCTCTGGGGTGAGAGTCGGCCGTGGCTCGCGATCGTCGTGTTCCTGTTCGTGCTGCTCGCGCCTGCGGTGCGCTTCGGCGCCATGTCGGCGGCTCTGGCCGCATTGCGGCTCGGCTTGCGGCCACCCTGGGTGGCGCCGGCCTTTCGGCTCTGCAATGCGCTGCAGACGTGGGCGATGCTGGATGTCTTTCTTCTGGGCTTCGTCGTCGCCTATGTTCGTCTGCGTGATTCGCTGCTGGTGACGATCGGTCCCGGCGCCCTGTGCTTCATCGCGGCGGCGCTGCTCTCGCTGGTCGCACGCGCAACCCTCGACCGGGCCCGCATCTGGCGCATGATCGCCCCCGACTGCGAAGCCGGCGATAAGCAGGCGGCCCTCGCCTGCAGGAGCTGCGAGCTGTTGGTCCCGGGGTGCCTCGAGGGCGGCGCCTGTCCTCGCTGCGCAGCGACGCTTCACGCCCGCAAGCCCGCGTCCTATTCCCGATCCATGGCGCTCCTGTCCGCCGCGGTACTCCTGTATGTGCCGGCGAACGTCTACCCCATCGCGACGATTCCGATCGGCTTGACTCCGACGCCGTACACCGTGCTCGGCGGCGTCGCCGACTTGCTGCAGTCGCATCTGTTCGGCCTCGCTGCACTCATCTTCGCGGCCAGCTTCATCATTCCGCTGCTCAAGATGGCGGGCTTGTCCTGGTGCGCGGCATCCGTGATCCGGCACTCGACCCGGCACTTGGTGGGTAAGACTCGAATCTATCGCGTGATCGAAGAGATCGGCCGATGGTCTCTGGTGGATCCGCTGACCATCGCCTGCTTCGTCCCGGTGCTGCGCTTCAACGGGTTGATCTACGGCCGCGCCGACGCGGCCGCCATACCGTTCGCGGCAGTCGCCATTCTCACGACCTTGGCGGTGCGGGCCTTCGACCCGCGATTGATGTGGAGCGAGGCGCGTTGCAGATGAACGAGCCCCCACAGCCGCAGGAGCCGCCCGAGTGCAAGCGCCGGGGCACCGTGTGGCCCAATGTCGTCTGGAGCGTGCCGCTCGCCGCCCTGCTGGTCGTCATCTACCTGGCAGTGCAAGCCCTCGCCCATCGAGGCGAGATCGTGACGGTGACCTTTCGGCGGGCCGCCGGCGCTCAAGCAGGCGAGACCAAGGTCTACTACCAGGGTGCGGTGGCGGGTCGGCTCATCAAGATCGTGCCGAACAAGGACGGCCAGCGCATCGATTTTCGCCTTCGGCTGGTGCCTGAAGCGAAGTCGGGCTTGAACACCAATGCGCGCTTCTGGCTCATTGGAGCCTCTCCCAATTTTGCGGACCTCAGTTCGCTGAAAGCGGTTCTTTCGGGCGTCGAGATCGGCTATGCACCGGGCAGGGGCGGCACGCCGACCACGCACTTCGAGGGGCTCGATCACGCGCCGATCATCCTTCCCGGGGACAAAGGAACGCCCTACGTCCTGGCGGCGTCCGACGTCGGTTCCGTGCGTGACGGCTCCGTGCTGCTGTTTCATGGCAAAGCCATCGGCCGGGTCACCGGCATCCAGTTCGAGGGGGAGCAGGGGTTTCGCCTGGGAATATTCGTATTCCGGCCCTACGACTCGCTGGTCAAGACGGGGGCAAGATTCTGGAAAGCCAGTCCATTGCGTCTGTCGTTCGCAGCCGGCGGCATCCACGCGCAGCTGGCGCCGCTCGGCACGATCCTGTCGGGCGGCATCGAGCTCGGAGACGAGGAGGAGATCGCCGATGCGCCGCAAAGCAAGCCGGCCACGGAGTTCATCCTCTACGATTCGCGCAGCGCGGCCCGGGCCGCCCTGTCCGGACCGACGGTACCGTACCAGATCGCGTTTCACCAGGCGGCGGGTGGTCTCGAGGAAGATGCGCCGGTCACGCTGCTCGGATTTCAGATCGGCGCGGTGACATCGACGCGCCTCGCTTATGACCCGCTCAGCGGTGAGCCGTACACGCTGGTGACCGTGCTGCTGTATCCGCGCCGCATGGACCTCACCGCCGCACCCGCCGCTGCGGAGGATTGGCGGAGCAGGACCGACGCTGCCCTCGAGCGGCTGCTGCGCCTGGGGTTCCGCGCTGAGCTGCGAACGACACCGGCCATTTTTGGCGCACCGTCGGTCGCCTTGGTCAGGGTGCGCGGCGGGCGCCGGGCGGTGTTGGCACGCGACGATGTGCAAGGTCCACGCATCCCCGCGGTCTCCGGCGCCGGCGGGCTCGATGAGCTCACCGCGCAAGCCGGACGGTTTTTCGACACGTTGAATGAGCTGCCGCTTCAAGCGATCGCCGCGAATGTGAGGCGGGTCACCGCGCGTCTTGACCGGTTGACGGCATCGCCGCAAATGGGTGCGAGCGTCACGCACCTGAGCTCGGTGCTCGCCAACCTCGACAAGATACTGGGCACGACGCAGCCCAAGGTCGGACCGCTCCTCGACCAGCTGCACGAAGCCGCGGCGCAGTTGACGGCAACCGTTGCGGACGCCCATCGGCTGCTGCGGGGCGGTGGCGGAGAGGGCAGCCTCGCCGACGGCTTGCAAGAGATGACGCAGGCGGCGGTCTCCATTCGCACGCTCGCCGACTATTTGAGCCGGCATCCCGAGGCGCTGCTGCGCGGCAAGAGAGCGGACCGATGAGCCCCCTGATCCGTGGACTGCTCGCCTCGGCGCTCACGCTCCTGGTTCTGGCGGGCTGTCGCAGCCAACCCACACGCCTGTTCACCATCCAGGCAGTCACCCGGGGCCCGGGATACCCAAGCTACCAGGGCCCCGTCGTCCGAGTGGACGCTGTCCACGTACCGCCGGGGCTCGATCGGACAGAGCTGATGTGGACGATTGCGCCCGGCGAGCTTCAGATAGACGACTTTGCCTACTGGTCGGCGCCGCTCGCGCAACTGGCGCGCCGAGCCCTCTCGGCGGATCTCATCGCCCTGTTCCCGCCGGGCACGGTGCTCTTCCCGGATTTGCCAAAGCCGGCGGATGCGCTGGGTGTCGAGGTCGATTTGCTCAGTATGGTCGTCGATCGCGGCCAGGCTCAGCTCACCGCCGGGTGGATGATCACGGCGCCGGGGAGCGACTCGAGCGGGGAGCGCCAGACAGTGACTCTGCAGGCGCCCGCGGGCTCCGGCGCAGCCGGCGTGGCCGATGCCTATGGCGTTCTCATGGGCGAGCTGGCCGAACGAATCGGCGCTGACCTCGCGGCGCGTCACAGCGCGCGTCCCCGTGCGCGCGCGGTTCAGCTCTTGGGGGGTACCGGTTGAGCGCTCCCGTGGTAGTGCGGCAGCGGCAAACCAGCGGCGCGCAATAACTCGTTCTGCTCGGCGGTCGTCAGGGCTCGAACTGCGACGATCGGCACCTGCGGCGGCTGCCACCCGGGGACTGTCAGATAGTCATCGCCGTTGTCGCAGATCTGGCCGGTGTGCTCTCTGTCCTCGAAGCCGAGGCGCTGGCGAAAGCTCAGGTTGAAGACCGGCTCGAACAGCTTGACGACATAGATATCCTTCGGCAGCGGAGCACGCACGATCAGCGTCGAATCGTTCAGCACCGTCCAGTCTCCCTGAAAGTTCGATCTCCAGAAGCAGGCGGGCTTTCCGGGAAGATTCGCCAGCTTCGTCAGGTTCGCAAGTTTCGCCGCGGAGGGCGGCGGCTGGGTGGTGGTCGCACAGCCCACCGCGATGGCGGCCAGCGCGCCGAGGGCGGCGCCAATCAGCAGGGGACGAGCTCGCATGATGGCGAGCATAGCCGTTTCCGCAGGCCATTCCCATTGCCGATCGTCCTACAATGGCTACGGATTTGTCCTAAAGCAGACCTGCACCTTGGTCTCGGTATGGGGGGCGCGCAGCCGCTCGATCGTCGCGGGCAGCTCGGTCAGTGCGATTTCCCGGGTGATGATCGCCTTCGGATCCGCATGTCCCTTGTCCATCTGGTCGGCGATGTAGATGAATTCCCTCATGGAATAGCCGACCGCGAACTGGATCGATGCGCACTTGTAGGAACCCATTGCCGGAACGAGGGGATCGGGTGCGGTGCAAAAACCGAGCGAGACGATCCTGCCGAACTGCCCCACGTGCAGCACCGCCTTCGACAACATGCCTTCGGCACCGACGCATTCGAAGACCAGCTGCGGGGCGCCCTGCAGTGCTTCCTTGACTTCGCCGATCTCGCTCTTGCCGTACACGATGAACTCGTTCGCGCCCATCTCGAGCGCGAGGTCACGGCGGCGGTCCGAGCGTGACATGGCAACGATGCGTCCGGCCCCGAGTCGACGCGCCCAGTAGATGGCGTAGAGCGCGACGGTACCGCCACCCAGCACCAATACCCGGGTGCCCGGTTCGATATGAGCGAGCTTGACGCCATACAGGCTGATGGCCAAGGGCTCGATCAATGCGCCATCCGCCATCGACAGCGTGCCGGGCAATCGGGTCGCGAGCGCGGCCGGCACGCGCGCCAGCTCGGCAAACCCCACCATGGCCGTGCCCGGCTTGTTGTGGCAGAGCACATGGTTGCCGTGGCTGCGGCAGGCTTCGCAATTGCCGCACGCCGGCGAGGGCAACACGCCGATTCGCTCCCCGATTCGAAAGCCCGTGACCCGAGGCCCGATCTCGACGATTTCGCCGGCGTATTCGTGCCCGAACTGCGTGTTCACGCCGAAGTCCCATGTCCCCCCCTTGGTCATCGACAAGTCGGTCCCGCAGATGCCGCAGCGATGGACTTCGATGATGAGATCATCGGCACCGGGTTTGGGATCGGGCAGCTCTTCGAGGAGGATGCCCTTGCCGTGGCCGGGATAGATGGCTGCCTTCACTCAGCGAGCCCTCACCAGATCGTAGCGTCGGATGTACTCCTCGAAGGGCTCGCGCGCCTGCGCCTCGCTCATCCCGTAAGCGGCAATGCTGTAGCGATGCTCGCCATGCGAGAGTTCGGGCTTCTCCCGGATGCGCCGCTCGAAAAGGGCCCGCAGCTCGCCGCTGATCTGCATGCCGATGAAGGCGTAGATGCGCTCCAGCACGCTCATGGGATCGCGATGAAAATCGGCGTGGATGACGTCGATCACCTGGCCCGGATTGCATGCGCGCACCCGCTCCGCCTTGCGGACCGCGTTCGCCCATTTCGCCACCTCGCGCACCAGCATGTTCTCGGCCCGCTGCTCGCGGCGTCCGTCCTCCGTCAACGCATTCAGCTGCATCAAGAGGGATACCAGAGAGGGTAGGGCCTTTGCCGGATCGCGATGCGTCTGGATGACTTTCGCATCCGGAAAGAGCGCAAACAGCAGATCCAGTTGGTCGATGTGGCCCGGGTTCTTCAGCAGCCAGCGGGTGTGCGGCTCGTTGCTGCCGATCAGCTGTACGCAGCGGTAGAAGTGGCGGTAGGCCGCTGCCTCGCTCTGACACTGCCACCAGGCATCGTAGGTGGCCGCAGACCAGGCACAGGTCCACAGGTTCGAGACGAACGATTGCCGCAGCACCATGCAGCACTCGTGCACCTCCTCGGCGGCGCGGTGGTGCGCGGCTCGCTTTTCGGGCGCCGCCGCATACTGCGCGTCGAGCGCGGCCGCGGTTCTTTGAAACTCCAGGAAGTCTTTCCAGGTCTCGATCGGCGGGCGCGGCATCGGTGAATCGAGCAGCCAGGTCTGCAGACCCTGAAAGCGCCGATCGACCGCCATCAGCCGATGTAACGCGGTCGTGCCGGTGCGAGGCACACCGGTGATCACCACCGGACTGCGGATGGCATGAGCGTCGAATCCGCGGTGCTGCTTCATCGATTGAATCGCCTGCGCCCGGCCCCTGAGCACCCCGATGACCATGCCCCAGGCGATACGCCTTCCGGTGATCGAGAAATGCGGGTCGTAATCCATCGACTGCAGCAGCACTTTGAGGCCGGGCAGATAGTCGCCGGCGCCGAAATCGTCGCTCCCCACTTCGCGGCTGACGATTTGGTGCGCCTGATCGAGCGCGTGACGGAAACTCTCCGGGGGATCGTAGCCTAGATCCATTGCGTACCGAGGCGACGGTCACCGAGCGGCCGTCACCACCTCCGCCTGCGCTGGCACGCTTTGACCCGCTGGCGTATTTCTTCGGCGCGTTCCGCCTCCGAGACGAGCGGCGTGTCCCGAGGCAAATGCTCGCGCAGCTCCGACAGCTTGACGCGCCGGATCGTGGGCAGCGGCGCACTGTCGCAGTCGTACCAGCGGCCGTAGATGCCGCCCTCGGTGTAGCCGGCCGGATCGAGCCAGTTGGGCACACCCGGATCGCTCAGCGATATCACCGCGCGCAGCCGCCCGTCCGTGCTCAGGCGGGCGTAGTGTCCGTTGGTGCTCGACAGCCGATAGACGTATTCCAGGGCGTTGAAGTACGGGTCGTTGAGCTGGATGTTCCAGTAGGGCCGCTTCGCCGGCAGCTCGGTCTCGATGATGAGCGCCTCGTCCTCGGCCAGCTGAAAACAGGCCGGCCAATACACCTGCTTGACCAGCGCGCCCGGATAGCGCACCGGCTCGAACACGTTGAAGCCGACGCGCCGTTTGACACCGTTCTGCATGCCGTAGTAGAGCCCGGTCTTGCGGGCCGGAAACTTCGCCATCTCCTTTATGCGTACGAGGATCTGATCGGGCGTCAAGCGGGGCTTGAGCGGCACCGGGTCCAGGCATTCGATCGTCAGCACCGGGTCGATCTCATTGGCCCAGTCATAGCTGCGAAAGCGCACCATCATGCCGCCCGCCTGCGGATCGATCGGCGCCCACTTGCCGGAGTGGCCCGAAGGCCGCCGAGCGCTGAAGATTACTTCGAAGTCCCGCCCGAGCTCGAGCTCCAGGTCGATCGAATCCACCTCGTTGTGCCCGCTGGGCTGCGGCATCTGGTCCACCGTCCCGGACAAGGCCTTCTGTGTGGTGAAGCTGAGGATCCTGCAGGTGCCGCGATTGCCGCAGACGCGGTAGGTCAGATCACCGCGGATCGGCGATTGCAGATAGATGTCGTCGGGATTGGGCTGCAAGGTGTAGACCGGATTCCACAGCGGCGCCCAGTCCGGATGCTCGGCGTCCGCATGGAAGTAGGCAAAGTAGGCATACGACAGGCTCGTCATCGTCTGCCGATAGAGGTCCGCGCGGTAGTGCGGATCATCCGGGCGCCAGGTGTCCTTGAGATTCTCCACCGCGCCTTGCAGCGCATCGAGATACGCGAGGATGTCGGGCTCGATGTCCATGATCGATAAAAAGGACCCTGCTCTCACCACCGCCGCCGGCGCTGACAGCCGCGCACGCGCCGCCGCAGTTCGTCTTGGCGCTCCTGCGGGGTCACGGCAGGGGTGTCCGCCGGCAGGTAGCGGCGAATGTCGGAAGATTTGACGCGCCTCAATGCCGGCGTCGGGCAGCTGTCGCAGTCGTACCAGCGACCGTAGATGGTGCCCTGGGTAAAGCCCGCCGGGTCCAGCCAGTTGGGAACTCCCGGATCGGCGAGCGAAATGACGGCGCGAAAGCACCCGTCAGCGCTCACCGTCGCGAAATGACCGTTGGTGCTGGAGAGCCGATAGACATATTCGATGGCGTTGAAATAGGGATCGTTGAGCTGAAAATTCCAGTAGCGCCGCTCCTTCGGCAGCTCGGTCTCCAGGATCAACGCCTCGTCGGGCTCGAACTCGAACACGGCCGGAAGATAGACCTGCCGCGAGAGCGCGCCGCCGTAGCGCACGGGCTCGAACACGTTGACGCCGACGCGGGCCTTGACGGCGTTTTGCATGTCATAGAAAAGCTTGGTCGAACGTGCCGGCATCCAGGCCATCTGCTCGATGCGTTCCAGAATCTCCTCGGGATTCAGGCGCTTCTTCAAGGAGGTCGCGTTCAGGCATTCGATCGACATGAGCGGATCGATCTCATGCTCCCAGTCGTAGCTGCGATAGCGCGTCATCAGCACGCGGGCCCCCGGCTCGATCTTGAGCCAGTTGCCTCGATGCCGAGCGGGACGCTCGGTGCCGAGCAGCAGCTCGAAGTCGCCGTTCGCGGCGATCTGCAGATCCGAGTCGTCGATGTCGTGATAATAAGCGCCCGTCGTATCGTTCTCCCACGGCATGCCCGACAGGCTCAGCTGCGTGCCGATGGTCAGCATCTTGACGGTGCCGCGATTGCCCGCGATCCGGTAGCTGTAGCGGCTGCTGATCGGACAGTACAGATAGATATCGTCGGGGTTGGGCTGCAAGGTATAGACCGGGTTCCACAACGGGGCCCAATCGGGGTGCTCCGGGTCGGCGTGAAAGAATGCAAAATAGCCGTACGAGAGCTGCATCATGATCTGGCGGTAGACGTCCGCACGATATCGTGGATCGCCCGGCCGCCAGGTGTTGGCCAGTTGCTTGACCGCCTCTTCCAGAGGCTTCAGGTACTCGAGTAGGGGCCCGATGACCTGCGTCATGGGTCAATGCCTGGGAACGCTCTCGAAGAAATCCAGACCGGCCTGCTTGGGTAGAAAATATTCCAGATAATGACCCAGCTCGGTCGCGTCGACGAAGCAGACTTCGACCAGCGGATTGTCGTTGCGATACGGCACGGACCAGCCGCTCTGCCGGGCTTTGACCATCACCGCCTCCCACTGCTCGCGGCTGCGGAGCAGGAAGCCGAGATGATGATGCTTCATGTGAAAGTCATCGCCGGGCGGCAGACGATCCATGTAGATCTCCGATCCGGGGCCCGAAGCGCAGATCAGCTCGTACATGATCGTGCCCACCCAGGCGAATTCCGCGCGAATATGCCCGCCCGCCGGCATCTGTCCCTCCAGGCGGCGGAACTCGCGTATGCCGAGACGCGATTGCAACAGATCGAGTGCCCGCTCCATGTCGGTCGTCACATAGGCCATTTGAAAGTGCTCGGCGAGCAACATCCCACGGCGGGGATCGCAGTCGGCGGCGGACCTCGAAAGCAGGTGTTGCATCGGCAGATCCTTCGCTGCACGTCGGCGCTTGACGTGCCATCGATGGTACACGCTATCCTCGCCTCGGCAAGTACTCGTGCACGCGACCCGATACGCGAGGATCGCTCAGATCCGGTCCCAATCGACCGGCCCCCGGATATCGATGAGGGGAAGCTTCTCGCAGATCGCCTCGGGGTACTTTTGCGCGCCGCCGGTATTGAAGACGACGATCCGCTCGTCGGGGCGCACGGCACCGCGCGCGAGCAGGGACTCGAGCGCGCCCAGACACACGGCGGTCTCGGGACAGATGGACAACCCCTCGAGGCTGATCGCCTTTCTCATCCACGGTGCGATTCGCTCCTCGGGCACCGCGATCGCCAGACCGCCGCTTTCGCGCACCGCGTCCAGGATCATGAAATCACCCACCGCCACCGGCACGCGCACACCGCTTGCGATGGTCGCTGCATGGTCGAATTTGGCCGCGAATCTCTCGCCCCGCTCGAACGCGCGTGCGATGGGCGCGCAGCCCTCGCTCTGGCAGGCGATCATGCGAGGCTTGTGCGCCGAATTCAGCCATCCGATCGATGCCAGCTCGGCGAAGGCCTTCCACATGCCGATCAGGCCGGTGCCGCCACCGGTCGGGTACAGGATCACGTCGGGCAACTGCCAGTCCAGTTGCTCGGCCAATTCGAGCCCCATCGTCTTCTTGCCCTCGATCCGATAAGGCTCCTTGAGCGTGGAGAGGTCGAACCAGTGCTTGCGGGTCTTGCCTTCGGCGACGATTCGGCCGCAGTCGTCGATCAGCCCGTTGACATGGAACGTCTTGGCGCCCGCCAACCAGCACTCCTTGGCGTTGATGGACGGCGTGTCTTGCGGCATGAAGACATAGGCCTCCATGCCCGCGCGCGCGGCGTAGGCCGCCACGGCGCCGCCGGCATTGCCGGCCGTCGGTACTGCAACCCGGCGGATTGCGAGCTCGTTCGCCTTCGAGATCGCCATCGCCATGCCGCGCGCCTTGAAGCTGCCGGTCGGAAGGCGGCTCTCGTCCTTGAACAGGAGCTCGCGTACGCCGAAAGATGCGCCGAGGCGCGGAGCCGGGAGCAAAGGCGTGGCGGTCTCCCCCAGGGTGATCACGTTGCCCATGTCGCGTATCGGCAGCAGTTCGCGGTAGCGCCACATCGTGCGCTCGCGATCTGCGAGGCTGCGCTTGGGGAGGTGGCGTCGCACCGCATCCAGGTCGTAACGCACCCACAGAGGCCGCTGGCATTTGACGCACAGTCCGTGCACCAGCCCGGCATCGTACCGCTCGAAGCAATTCGCACATTCCAGATGAGTGACGAAGCAACTCATTTCCGGTCCGGCCTCACATGCGCACTCCTGTCCCTCGCCGCCGCCTTCGGCCGATAGCGTAGAGCAGAGCGCCGAAGGCGGTCAAAACAGCCACGTCGCGAGTCGCCGCGAACGAGGAGCTCGCCAGCAGCCAGGCGATCAAGGCGAGCGCCGCGGCAGGTATCATCGCACCGCCGCGCAGCACGAAGCGCGCCGACGGCACCCCGGGGCTGTGCCGCAATTTCGGCATGGCCGCGCAGGTCACAGCGAACACCAGCAGCCGGGATATCGTGCTCACGGTCAACAGATAGACGAATCGTCCGCTCAGCGTGAATCCGAGCACCAGCACAGCGGAGAATACGACCGCCACGTGCGGTGTGCGATGACGAGGATGCACGGCGGCCAGCGCGCGCGGCAGCTGCCCCGCGGCGGCCATGGCGTAAGGGAGTCTGGAGATCGTGATCATCGAGCCATTCAGGGTGCCGAGCATGGAGATGGCCGCGCCCAGCGTGATCATCAGGGCGCCCGCGGGCCCGAGGAACGTGCGGCCGGCGTCGACCAGGGGTCGCTCGGAGGCCGCGAGCCGCGGCAAGGTACCGATGCAAACCAGCTGGATCAATCCGTATAGCACGGCGACCAAGGCGAGGCCGGCGATCAAGGCGCGCGGAAGATCGCGTCGCGGGTCCTGCGTTTCGCCCGCCGCCACGACGACGCTTTCCCAGCCAACGAAGGCAAAGCCCAGCAACAGGACTGCCTCGGCGAAATGCTCGTTGATCGGCGGCCCGGTGGGCTGAAAGCGCGCCCAATCGACATGAAACAGGCCGATCGCCACGAAAAGCAGCAGCGGGAGGAGTTTGGCCACTGTCACGAGATTGCCGAACGATGCCGCGCCCCGTATGCCCCGCACGTGCAGGACGGTCAAGCCGCCGATGATCACCGAGGCGGTCGCGACCCGGCCCGCGCCTTGGTTCATCGCAGGAGCGAGATCGGCGAGGTAGCGCAGCAGCAGCGAACAGATGGCGCAGCAACCGGTCACGCGCGCGATCCACAATGCCCACCCGGTGAGGAAGCCGAGCAGAGGGCCGAATGCCGCATCGGCGTAGATGAAGGGACCGCCCGTCCGTGTGAATCGGCTGGCCACTTCGGCGAAACACAGCACCACCAGACCGATGATGGCGGCGCAGACGAGGATCGCGCCGAGACCGTATACGCCCAGCAGCGCCTGCACCTTGGCGGGAAGGCCGAATATGCCGGCGCCGATGATCCCGTTGATGACCAGGGCAAGCAGGTCCCAGCGGCCGAGCGCGCGCAGCAGGCTCGACTCGTCGGGTGGGGGCGTCTCGGCTCGCTTCATGAGTTGCGGATCCGGGCAATTCTTCACGATAGATACGGGCAGTGCCGCGACGCAACCGCTCGATCGGCGCCTCCTCGGGGCAGCGCTGTCCCCACACAGCGCTATGCTGCAGTGCAGCAGGACGGCGACCTACAGGCGGGAGCGCCACGGCGGGCGATGAGCACGAAAACCGGTCCATCCCCAGTGATACAGTGCTGACGGCGACAGTCGGCTCGAAGCACGCAATGAATCGGATCACGCCCAGAGATTTTCGCAATGCCTTCGCTTCCGTCATGCAATCGGAGCATGAGAACTTCCGGATCGCGGTGGGCTACGAGACCAAATCGTATAACTTCTTCATGCGAACCACGATCTATCCGAAAGTCGCCAGACAGCTGGGGTTGCTGTCATGGAACAAGGAGTACTACACGCTGGACGGCATGCTGTACGAGGAGCGCGGCGTGGACGATACGGGCAAGTACGCCACCTATGCCAACTGGATCTCGGTCGCGATAGAGCACGAGAACGATGCCTCCCGCGCCCACGAAAAGATGAACAAGCTTCAGTCCTTCAATGCGCCGCTGAAGGTCCTGATCACTTATGCAAGCGACGAGGCCACCGAAACCCTGCTGCGCAAGTACGAGAACCTGATCAAGACCTCGGACGTATTCAACGACGTCGCCACGCTGCGCCAGCAGCTCGTCATCCTCGGAACACCGAAGACGGTTCGCGAGTGGCGATTCTACGCCTACGAAAACGGTGGCTTCGTCCTGATGCTGCCCACTTAGAGCCCGGCCCGCAGCGCAGGAAACCACGGCATGGCAGGGTGCCGATGGTCGGGGTTCGGAGGTAGACTCCACCCCATGACGGATTCCCGCGCGCCCCTCGAGTTCTCCGCCGCCGAGGTACGCGAGCGGGAAGAGTATATCCGCGGGCGGCCGCCGCGCCTGCCGGTCTTGCCGCCGGAGGAGCGGACCGCCCGGCAGCGGCAGCTGCTGGATGAGATGAGCATGGTGGTCGTCGACGGGGTGCGCAAGCCCCGAGAAGACAAGGCCGCCCTGGAGATACTCATCCGCCATGCGGAGCTTTACAAAGCTCACATGGACGTGGCTCGAAGATACCTGTCGGACTGCGAGATGCACATACGCGACAGAGAATTGGCCATACTGCGGATCGGCTGGCTTTCCCAGGCACCCTTCGAGTGGGGGTCTCACGTCAAGATCGCCAAGCGTAACGGCATTACCTCGGAGGAGATAGCGCGGGTCATCGAGGGATCCTCGGCGCCCGGCTGGAGCAAACGGGACCGGGCCATCCTGCGCGCCGTGGAGCAGCTGCATTTCGATTCGATGATCGGCGACGACACCTGGTCCGATCTTCAGGAATTCTACAACGACAAGAAACTCATCGAGCTGGTGATACTGGCCGGGCAGTACAAGACCGTTGCCTACTATCAGAACAGCTTGAGGCTCCCGCTGCCCGAGGGCAACGAGGGCTTGTTGGCTCGCTAGCTCCGGCCGAGCGACGTGCCGTTGCGGGCCCTTGACCGGTGCGTCGAAGGTCACCCTGCAGCGCGGGCTGTTGCGCAGGTCCTCGTGCATGGTGATCCAGGTTTCCAGACTCGCTCGGCCCGGGCTCATTCGCGGCCCAGCTGAGGTAAAATGCCCCACGACGTACGGGAGCCCCAGACAGCTCATCGAGGAATCGAACGTGCCATCCGCTGTTCCACAACCGGTCGTGGCCCGGCTCACGCGGGCCGCCATTTTTCTCGTCGTCACCATCAACCGCGGCGAGGAAAGTGAGTCTGCGGTGCGGGCTTGGTGCGGCAATCTGGCCGCGCTCCTGCGCGCGGTCGGCTTCCGCGATCTGGACGGGCAGCTGTCCTGCATCATGGCGTTCGGCTCCGACGCATGGGACCGCCTTTTCCGCACACCGAAGCCGAAGGACCTGCATCCGTTCCGCGAGATCCGTGGCCGCCATCACGCCGTCGCGACGCCGGGAGACATCCTGTTTCATATTCGCGCCGCGCGCATGGATCTGTGCTTCGAGCTGGCGATGCAGATCATGTCGGGGCTGCGCGGGGCGGTATCGACCGCGGACGAGGTACACGGCTTCAACTACTTCGACGAGCGGGACCTGATGGGTTTCGTCGACGGCACCGAGAACCCCGTCGATCAAGCCGCGAGCGATGCCGCCATCATCGGCGAGGAGGATGCGCAGTTCGCTGGCGGCAGCTACGTTCTCGTGCAGAAGTACCTTCACGACTTGGACGGGTGGAACGCGCTCCCGGTCGAGCAGCAAGAGAGGATCATTGGCAGGACCAAGCTTTCCGACATCGAGCTGGACGATGCCGTCAAGCCGACCTCGGCGCACAACGCCTTGACGACCATCGTGGAAGACGGCAAGCAGCTGGAGATCGTGAGGGACAACATGCCGTTCGGCGATGCGGGAAAGGGCGAGTTCGGGACCTATTTCATCGGCTATGCCCGCTCCCCGCACAGGATCGAGCAGATGCTGCTCAACATGTTCGTCGGTAACCCGCCCGGCAACTATGACCGGCTGCTGGACTTCAGCCGTGCGGTCACCGGAACGCTGTTTTTCGCGCCGTCGGCGACATTTCTGGAAGACATCCCGGCCCCGGCTCCATCGACTTGCGCGACCAGCGCAAGCGACCGCGAGGCGCAGGACAAGCCCAAACCGCGATCGTCTTCGTCCGACGGTTCACTCGCTATCGGCTCACTGAAACGAGAGGCAGGACATGAATAATCTCCATCGGGAACTCGCTCCCATCTCCGACGCGGCCTGGGCTGAGATCGAAGAGGAAGCGTCTCGAACCCTCAAGCGCCACTTGGCGGCGCGCCGGGTCGTGGACGTGCAGGGCCCGAAGGGCCTGGAGCTGGCGGCTGTCGGTACCGGTCATCTGCGAAGCATCCAGGCGCCCGGCGAGGGAATCCGGGCGGTGCAACGCGAGGCGCAGGCGCTCATCGAGATACGCGTTCCGTTCGAGCTTGCGCGCCAGGCGATCGACGACGTCGCACGCGGCGCCACCGATTCGGACTGGTCGCCGGTGAAGGATGCGGCGCGCACCATCGCGTTTGCCGAGGACCGCTCCGTGTTCCACGGCTATTCCGCCGCGGGGATTCAGGGCATTCGCGAAGGCAGCAGCAATGCACCGGTTGCGCTTCCTGCCAATGTGAAACACTACCCTGGGGCGGTCGCGCAGGCGGTCAGCCAATTGAGGCTTGCTGGCGTCAATGGGCCGTACGCGCTGGTACTCGGCGCAGAGGCTTACACCGCTGCGAGCGGGGGAAGTGACGAGGGCTATCCGGTCTTTCACCATATCGAGCGTGTGGTCGACGCCGGGATCGTCTGGGCACCCGCCATCGAAGGCGGGTTCGTCGTCACCACCCGGAGCGGCGATTTTGAGCTCACCATCGGTCAGGATATCTCGATCGGCTATCAGAGCCATTCCAGCACCGCCGTCGAGCTGTACTTGCAGGAGACCTTCACATTTCGGCTGCTGACGACCGAGGCGGCGGTCGTGCTCGCCCCCGCGAGGAAGTGAAGGCATCGAGAGCGGTGGAATCTCGCGTATGCGGTAAGGTCATGGCGTATGCGGTAAGGTCATGGCGTATGCCGTAAGGTCATGATGGAATCGGACCACAAGGCCTCGGGTGCGGCGACACGGATCCCCGTGCTGCCCAATCACCGCTTCGACGAGCTGCGACTCGTCGAGTATCTGCGCCGGCATCTGCCCGGCTTCGCGGACGGATGCGTGATTCGCCAGTTCCAGGGCGGCCAGTCCAATCCGACCTTTCACCTGGCAACGCCTTCAGCCGACTACGTGATGCGCAAGAAGCCGCCCGGCAAGCTGCTGCCCTCCGCGCATGCGGTGGATCGGGAGTTTCGCATCATGCGTGCGCTGGCAAACTCGGCGGTTCCCGTGCCCAAGGTGCATCTGCTCTGTAGCGACGAATCCGTGATCGGCCAGATGTTCTTCCTCATGGAGTGCGTGCCCGGCCGGGTATTCACGGACGCGACCTTGCCGGGGCTGACGCCGAGCGAGCGGGCCGCCATCTACGATTCGATGAACGAGACCCTCGCCCGGCTGCATCGGGTGGACATCGCCGCCGTCGGTCTCGCGGATTATGGGCGGCCGGAGAAATTTCTCACCCGCCAGATCGCGCGATGGTCGCGACAGTACGCAGCGGCCGGGCTCCCGGAGTGTCCGGCCATGGATCGACTGATCGAATGGCTCGCGGCGCAAGATCCGGGTCCGGAGGAAGTAGCCATTCAGCACGGCGATTTCAGGTTGGGGAATCTGGTGATCCACCCGCATGAGCCGCGAGTCGTTGCCGTGCTCGATTGGGAGCTCTCGACGTTGGGGCACCCGCTGGCGGATCTGGCATATACCTGTCTCGGCTATCACTCACCGTCATTCATCGGTGCCGGCGCGCCGGCCACTTTGTCCGAGGAGACGGGCATTCCGAGCGAGTCGCAGTTCCTCGCCGCCTACTGCCGGCGCACCGGGCGCGAGGGAGTCGCGCGCTGGCCCTTCTTCATTGCATTTTCTTTGTTTCGCTCCGCCGCGATCCTGGCCGGGGTGTACAAGCGGGCGCTGGAAGGCAACGCAGCGGACGCGCACGGCCGCGAGCGGGGCGCCGCCTATCGGCAGGTCGCCGAGCTCGGCTGGTCGATCGCTCGAGGCGGATGAGGCGAGTTGCTCATCGGCGCGTGAACTCGACAATGGCCGGCGCGAGCATCGGCCATCCCGCGAAATGTCCGCTGCCGTGCTCGGCCGCATAATCCGAGCGCCGATTCCATTCGTCGTCCGGCCACGGGGGCGCGACCAGTTGCGAGTGAGGGATGAGCTCGTGCACCCATTCGCTCGTTCTGCGCGTGTGGCTCAGATCGCTCTTGCCGTTGCGAAATATCAAAACCGGCATGCGCAGGCGGGCGAACGCCGCCGGCGACATGCCGGGAACCGGTGAGGTGGCGGATGGCATGTAGGCCACGGCCCAGCGCTCCATCGTCTCCAGGAAGCGTTCGCTGTCCTGGGAGAGAATGATGTCGCGGTTGTGTGGATTGCGTTGGATCTGCTGCGCCCAGCCCGGCAATGCGGCCACCGCGGCCATTCCACCGCGGCTTGCGGCGATGGCCGAATTGACGCAGTAGTATGCCGCCAGCGAAATCAGGCTGATGGCCCCTCCGCTGATCCACCACAGTATCAAGTGCGACACGGCCTCGGGGTTCCGCGATGCGGCGATCAGCGAGACTCGCGAGCCCGCGGATCCGCCAGCCAGAGCCGTGGGGCCGAGCTCCAGGGTGCGAATGAGCTCGATCAGGGTGCGGGCTTGAAGGTCCGATTCGCTCTCGCCCTCGAAGCAGATATCGGACGCACCGCAGTTCGGCCTGTCCCACAGCAGCACCCGACGGCCGCCCGCGGCCACAGCCTGGCCGAGCTCGGGCAGGCCCGGACTGTTCATCGGGAACCGGCCGCCCGGCGTGAGCGCGATCGCCGGGGCGCCTTTGGGACCGAGGAGCTCATACTCGATGGCCAGCCCGAAGATCTCTATTCGTGCCATGCGCCCCTCATACCGTCATTTCGAGAACCGGCGCGCGCCGCCCGCCGTCCTCGAAGCGGCCCAGGCCGTAGTCTCCCTTGATGGTGGTGCGCTGCATGCGCCTCGAATGGCTCGGATTCATGCCGGTCACCGAATGCAGCATGCGCCAGTTGTCCCAGATGAGCATGTCGGTGAGCTGCCACTGGTGGTGATAAGCAAGCGATTTCTCCGCGATCTCCTGGCAGACGGCCTCGAGAAGCGCGTCGCCCTGGTCATTCTCCTGGCCCTCGATGCCCTGCGCCATCCAGGGCGAGACGTGAAGAACCTTCTCGCCGCTGCGACGGGTCCACACGGCGGGATGGATAGCGCGCGGCGTGTGTTTTGCGGCTTCGTTGACCGCTCTCGCGCTCGGCTTCTCGCTGATCTCCAGAAGACCTTTCGGCTTCCCGAAGCGCATGTTCGAGTAGATCACGTCCATCTTGTAGATGATGTTCTGGCGCTCGATGCGGCTGCGCAGGGCGGGTGACAACGCCTCGTAGAGCTGTATGCCGTCGGCGAATCCCGTCAAGCCGCCTTGCGGCGCGATCTCGATGGCGCGCAATACGCCGGCGCGATTGAGCTGGTCGTTGTAGCAATGATCGAAGTGCCAGGGTATCCATGCGGACATGCGTCTACCGTCGAGCTCGACGATGCCCGACTCGCCGGCCTTGGTGTGCATGTCGATGACACCCGGGAGCGAGTCCTTGTCGACACGCGCGACGGCGGGATTGGGATGTTCTTTGAGGGGTCCGAAGACGTCGCTGATCGCCACATGCATCTGGGTCGTAGGCTCTACGTTCTCGAACACGATGATTCCGCGAGCCTCGAACAGGTCGAGGATCTGACGCCGGACCTCGGGGTCTGCGAGTGCGGTGCGTGTGGTGCTGCGGATGCGTGCCCCGAAAGGCAGATCCCGCCGCAGCGCGCTTACGGAAATCTCCGTCATCTGTCGCTCCCCGCGCGCTCTCGCGCCCTCAGTTCGGACCCTGCTGCCGAGCGCACGTCAGTCGAGGCCGGCAAGCGATTCTGGTGCATCGACTGCGCTCAGAAGCGAAATGTGACTTCTCCACCCATGATACGGGGTGTGCCCCAGATCAGCTGATCACCCAGGGCCGCCGAGGACTGGCCGTCGGTGATGTACGATCGGTCGAACAGGTTGTTGGCGTAGAACTGGGCGCTCCACTTGTTGTCCGCGGCGGCGACGCCGAAGCGCAGGTTGCAGAGCCAGTAGGCCCATCCGGCCGGTTCCGGCAGAACCCCCGGATTGCCCGACGGTCCGTAGATGACCTTGTCGGTGAAGGACTCCAGAAGCGTGCCGATGAGATGCAGCTCGCCGTTCAGCGGCTGGTCCAGGGAAGCGACGGCGCCGAACTGCCACTTGGGTGCGTTGATCATGGTGGTGTCGTCGAGATTGAAGTTCGCCAGCACCGGATTGTTCTGAATGGAGAAATTGACGTACTCGGCGTTCAGGTAGCCGGCATTGAGCGCGAGCGTCAGGGGGGCCGCAACGCGCATCTGCAGGGTCTCCTCGAAACCCCAGGTGCGCGCCGACTGCGCATTCACGATCGCAAGGACGATCTCGTCCTCATATTGCGGTTGAGCGTGCGCCGAAACCTGCAGATCCTTGTAATTGTTATAGAAGGCTGCCGTGGTGAATTGCATTCGACCGTCCAGCAGGGCCTGGCGGTATCCGACTTCATAGGTATCCACCTGCTCCGGTCCGAAGATGCTTCCCTCGCTCGGATTGGGAAATACGCTCGGCGAGGCCACGGGATTGACGCCGCCCGCCTTGAAGCCGCGCGCCCAGCGGGCATAGACGTTGCCGCGGTCGAGCTGATAGCTGAGCGTCGCCGAAGGAAGGAATTTCGATTCGGTGGTGCTTGCAGCCGAGACGACCGGCTCCTCGAAGCCCGTGTCATTCGTCTCTCGGATGTAGCGGCCCGAGACGGTCAGGTTCAGCGCTTGGGTGAAGTCGTAGCCCACCTGTGCGTAGGCCGACTCGTCCTTGACATAGGTGTTGACGTGAGTGAGTGGTGCCGTGTACAGCGGATTGAGCACGTACGCCTGGGTGTTGCCGGTGAAGTCATTGTGCAGGTAGGTGGCGCCGCCCAGGAAATGCAACGGACCCGCATCGTTCGAGACGGCGCGCAGCTCCTGGTAGGTGAAATGCTTGAAGTTTCGCACCAGGACCGATTCCACGGGTACGTTGTCGGCACCCAGCTCCGAGAAGAAGTTGGTCATCTGGTGCCGATAAGCGGAAATCGACGTCAAGTCGACCCCGGGCAGACTCCACACCGCCGTGGCGGAGATGCCGTTGTCGATCAGATCGACGGGCGCGGGCAGCCCCATCGCCATGGTGAACTTCCCGCTGGGGCCATAGAGAAATCCCGCCGGGAGCTGCGCATTGGCGCCGGTAAAGAGGTCGAGCAAGCCGGTGAGAGTGGTCTGGTTGTTCGCGGGGTTCGTCTGGTAGAGCTGTCCCCCGTCGCTGTCCGTCTTGATCGAGTCGTCGCCGGCAATCGTGAGCTTGAAGTTGTCGGTGAACTTGATCAGGAGCTTCGCGTCCGATGCGGTGAAGCTGCCGTCGTCGTAGCCGAGCTCTGGATTCACGCCGGAATTGAAGAAGGCCGCCGTTTGCGCCGCGGATCCGAGGACCGATCCACCCGGAAACATTGCCGCGGTATAGGGCGCCGGATTGAGCGCGATGTTGCGGATGTAGTAGCTGTGGGAGTCGCGCTCGACCGCCATGCTGAAGGCCACCGCCGGCGCCAGCGGGATATTGAGGTAGCCCGCTCCGCGGAACGTGTTGTAGTCGCCGTAATCGATGAGTCCATTCGCCGCGAACGCGCCGGTATCGGGTTGGCGGGTGACGATGTTCACCACGCCGCCGGTCGCGTTGCGGCCGTACAGACCGCCCTGCGCCCCCTTCAGCACCTCGATCCGCTCGACGTCGATCAAATTGTTGACCATCGAGCCGTAGATGCGCGGCACATCGTCGATGTACGTGGCGACGCTCGGGTCGGCCCCGACGTAGATGCTGTTGCCGACACCACGAATGAATATCTGCGTATAGCCGGAGCCCTCGGTGGGCAAATAGCCCGGAGTCATGTATTGCAGGTCGGTGAGATGCGTGAGGCCGGACTGCTGCAGCTGCGATGCAGTGAATGCTTGGACCGAGTCCGATACTTGCAGAACGCTTTCCTGTCGTCGCTGGGCTGTCACGACGATCTCCTCGAGGGCCCCGCCCTGGTCCGATGCAGGCTGGGTCTGCTCCTGTGCCAGGGCAGGGATCGTGATCATCGGCAGAGCCAACAGGGGTGCAGCCAACAGAAGCACACGACTCGAAATGAAGTTCATGAAGGACTCCCTTACTTAAGCCACATGGAACGACTGACTACGTCGCTCTCGTTGTTCGTCGTCTAACAGGCAGCGATCTCGATCAGTCTTGGAACCCGATCTCCTTGCAGCAGGTGCGTCGACGGCTCATCGAAGGCGCGATACGCCCTTGACGAAGACATCGGCAAGCCATTCGAGAGGTTCGGCCGATCGCGACAAGGAGGCCGCGATCCATTGCATTTTTGCGTCGCGCACCCAGGGTCGGCGCGAATTCGCTCACAAGATGTTGGGCAAGCCCTCCATCCCCCAGCATGCTTCGTCCACCCCCCAGGTGCGGATATGCTACCCGTTATTCTAGTATTGTCCCCTCGAGCATTTCAATTACTAAATCTCGCGCGCGGCCCGCAAACGTTGCCTGACGTGGCAGTGTTCGTTGCCCGTGCGCGCGTCCTGGGTCGAGAATTGCCGGCGATTTTGCCATGCTATGGTTGCGGGAGCGATGCCGCCGCAAAGCGCCGCCGGGCAGCCGCCATCCTGCCATCGCTGGTCTTGCGCGGGCGATTTACCTACGCGAGGGTGACAAAACAGCTGTTTCAAAGCGAGCTGCCAGCTGTTTCAAAGCGAGCTGCGAGGGCTCAGACTCCTCCGCCTTGCCGCTCTCTCAATGCAGCCACCTGCAGCATCGAGTCCAGCAGCAGCTTCTTGAGCCGCTGATTCTCGATCTCGAGGGCCTCCATGCGCGATCGCGGCGTGCCGATCTCCTCGCCCGGGTGCGCCGCTTGCACGGCCGCGCCGTTGCCACGCCGCGCTGCGGCCGATCTTTCCCGCGGCAGCAGTCCATACAGGAACAGCCGCACGCAATATTGCGTGTGTCTGTCGATGGCGGCCTTGTCGAGAACCAATCCCCAGGCGGCCATGGTGGCCGGGCCGCAAGCCACCAGATAGAGAAAGGCGAATGCGGCCTCCTCCGGGCTGGCGATGTCGGATCGGAATGGAATGCGCCGCTGAATGAGGTCGGCGAGATAGGCGATCGTCGGCTCCGTGCCGCGCCGGGTGGTATAGGCTCCAATTTCCGGCATGCGGGCCGACTCGGCATTGGTAAGCCTGAGAAGCCTGAGACCGGCGGGCGACATCAGGTTCTCGACCAGGATCTGCCCCGCTCTGAGCAGAGTATCCTCCACGTCATCGCTTTCAGCCGCCCGCAATCGCTCCACCGGCACGATCCATTCCTCGATGGCGCGCTGCAGAGCCGCTTTGAACAGTGCGGTCTTGTCGCCGTAGCGCAGGTAAACCGTGCGCTTCGCCATGCCGGCCGAGGCGGTGATCGCATCGATCGTGGTTCGCTCGAATCCCTTCTCCAGAAAAAGGTCCACCGCCTTGTCGAGCAATTCCTCGTTGCTGAGCGTCGGCCGGCCGGGACCCTGGCGAAGCTTGCTGCCGTCTTTCGAGGTACTGCGAGCTGCAACGGGTGGTTGGCTCACGACGATCGAATCCTTGGAGCGAGAGCTGCGGAGCGAGAGCTGCGATTCATCATGCGCCGGAATTTACCTCATTCTCCCGCCGCTCGTGTAGGCATTCGGTCGCCCGTCCCGGAGCAATGAAACGCCCGCTCGACGGCGCCATGCGAGATTGAAACGATGCAGGTAATAATATACCATCGGCGCGAAATTCGATCGCCGGGGCGCAAGGCTTCCCGGCCGGGTTCGTTGGCGCAGGGGTACGCGGGAGTTACTAATGGCGCTCGAGAAGGTCGATCTGACGCCGCGCATCGGCACCGAGGTCCGGGCGGATTTGGCGACGCTGTTGAGCGGGCAGGTGTCGCGGGAGCTCAGGGAGCTTCTCGTTGAGCGGGGCGTGGTCGTGGTACGCGGCGTTGAAATGCGCGATGCGGACCAGCGTGCCTTCACCCAGACTCTCGGCAAGCTGCGGCTCGGCACCGTGAAGGCGGAGGGAGAGGCGGGCCTGATGAAGGTCACCCACGACAGGAAGGAGAATCCCGTCTATGCGGAGTTCTTCCCGGGGACTTTCCTGTGGCATTTCGACGGGCCTTACGAGGAGGTGCCGCCGTTCGCCACCGTCTTGACGCCCCGCGTGCTTTCCCCGACCGGCGGCAACACCGAATTCGCCAATATGTACGCGGCCTATGAAGACCTGCCGGGTGGGGAGAAGGCCTTCCTCGACACCCTGCAGGTCGTGCACACCATGCAGTCCGCGATGTGGCATTCGTACGAGGACGTGACGGTGGAACAGCTTGCGCTGTGGCGGACCTACCCGGTTCGTACTCAGTCCTTGGTCTGGCGTCACCGCTCGGGCCGCAGGTCGCTGGTGCTTGCCGCCTCCGCTTCGCGCATCCTCGGCATGCACCTGGCGGAAAGCTTCGACTTGCTGCAAAGACTGATGGCATGGGCGACCAGGCCCGAGTACGTCTACCGGCACGAATGGCGCATGAACGACCTGCTGATCTGGGACAACACCGGAACCATGCACCGCGCCAAGCCCTACGACATGAGCTGCGGGCGTCGCTTGCATCGCTTCACCCTGGACGGCGAGGAGCCCATTCGCGGTGCCGAGACCCTCGCTATCGGCCGAAAGGAAGGAGAATGATCGAGATAAACGGCAGGATCGCGCTGGTCACCGGCGGCGGCAGCGGCATAGGGCGTGCCCTGGCCCTGGCCCTCGCGAAGCAGGGGGCGTCCGTCGTCGTCGCCGACATTCTTCCCGACAATGCTCGGCTGGTTGCAGCCGAGATAGAGCGCTCGGGCGGGGCGGCCGTGGCGCTCGGATGCGACGTCTCCGATCGCGCCTCGGTCAGGCGGCTCAAGTCCGACGCGCTGTCCGCCTTCGGCCGCTCCGTCTCGTTGCTGTTTGCCAATGCCGGGGCGACCTCGTTCGAGCGGCTGAGCGATATGTCGGACAATGACGTCGACTGGATCATCCAGGCCAATCTCATGGGCGTCACCAACTGCCTGATGGCGTTTTACCCCGAGATGAAGGCTGCGCGTGACGGGCATCTGATCGCGACGGCTTCCACGGCGGGCTTGCTGCCCGCCTGGGTTCCGTATCACGCTCCGTATTCGGCCGCGAAGCTGGGCATCATCGGGATGATGCTCAACTTGCGCATCGAGGCGGCCGAATTCGGCGTCGGCTGCACGGTTCTGGTTCCGCACGGCGTGCAGAGCGGGATGAAGGCGAACAACGCGCGCTATCGGCCGGAGCGTTTCGGTGGACCGGCCGCGGGCGAAGTGAAGCTGCCCGAGGCCTTCCATGAGCATGCCAAGATACGCTTTCGCCCCGCCGAGGACGTCGCGGACATGGTGCTGCGCGCGGTGCGCGCAAACCGGGCGATGGTGACCACCGACGGCACCCTGCGCAGCGTTTTCTTGGACAACTACGTCAAGGTGGTGATGCAGGCATTTGACGATGTCGACGCCTACGAGGCGGCCCGCGAAGCGCGTTGAGCATGAACGGCTCGGGATCTGGCCTGGACATCGTCGACGCACAGGTTCACATCGGTCCGGACCGGATCGAGCAAACCCTGGCGGCCATGGATGCGCTCGGCATTCGTGCGATCCTGGTCGATGAATACTGGATCGGCAGGGCGACGGGCGATCCCGGCTACCGGATTCCCGGGGGTGCCTTCCGTCCCGTGCAGCCGACGGCGGAGCTGGCCGCTCTGATGCATCCAGAGCGCTTCTCCTACCTCGTCAGGCTGGATCGCCGCGATGAGGATGCGGCCGCCATCATCCGTCTGGCGCGAGATGCTCCGCACGCCCGCGCGCTGCGCATCACGCCCGGGATGTGGTCGGCCGAATCAGAGGCCTTCGCCGCGGGCGCTTACGAGCCGATCTGTGCGGCCGCGTGCGACTGCGGCCTGCCGCTGTTCATCTTCGCTCCGGGCAGGGCAAGGGACGTCGTTCAATATGCCCGCAAGTTTCCGCCCCTGCGGATCGTCATCGACCATTGTGGTCTGCTCAGCAATTCCATGCGGCGCAAGATCGGCGGCGGAGCGCCGTTGTCCCGCGACGCGCAGCTCGAGGCCTTCGAGCAAGTCCTGGCGCTGGCAGATCTGCCGAATGTCGCGCTCAAATGGGCTCATGCGCCCGCCATGTTCGATGCGCCGGGCTACCCAGGTCAGGGTCTGTGGCCCGTCTTGCGCATGGCGCTCGAGCGCTTCGGCGCAGATCGAATCATGTGGGCGAGCGACGTCGGCGCCAACCAGACCGGTGAGAGCTGGGCCATGCTGCTTTTCGGCGTCCTGGGCGACCCGGACCTGTCGGAGGCGGAGCGCAAGGCCTTGCTGGGCGGGACTGCGCGCGCCTGGCTCGACTGGGCCGCCTGAGCGGTCGCCCGGGGCCGGGGACATGTCGACAAGCATCCTCCGGCGTGATATGAAACGATATAGGTAACATTTGGGCGGCCCGGGCGGTCGCGTGCATTCAAGGCGCGGCGTGCTCCAGGGCTCAATCGGTGGCCAGATCAACTCGGATGGAAGAGGGCACGGTCATGCAAGTAGGACTACAGCTCGGGTATCAGAATCTGCATGGTATTGCGGACGCCGACTTTTTCAGAAGCGAAACGCAGCTCGCCGTCGAGGGCGAGGCGATGGGGTTCGACTACGTCGCGCCGGTCGAACATCACTTCACGGACTATGCCGCATGCCCGGATAATTTCCAGGTCCTCACCTACATCGCGGCGAAGACCAAGACTCTGAAGCTCATGACCGGGGCCGTGATCCTGCCCTGGAACGATCCGCTCCGTGTAGTTGAAAAGACCATCATGCTCGACATCTTGAGCGAGGGACGCATGATTCTCGGCATGGGCCGCGGGGCTGCACGCAGGGAATTCAAGTCCTTTGGCGTCGACCTGGCCGACTCGCGGGAGATGTTCGACGAGGCCGCACTCATCATCATGAACGGCCTCGAGACGGGCATCGTCGAGGCCGACGGCAAATGGTACAAGCGGCCGCGGACCGAGATTCGTCCTCGGCCCTTCAAGTCCTTCAAGGACCGAACCGTCATGGTCAGCATGTCGCCGGGCTCGGTCGAGGTCGCGGCGCGCTACGGCCTGAGGTCACTGAGGTTCTCGCAGGGGCGATGGGACAGGGCGCTGCCCGAGATCAACGAGTACCGCAGCATGTTCAAGCAGCTTCACGGCCGCGAGGCCCCGCCGTTCATCGTCTGCGATTTCATGGGGTGCTTCGATGACAGACAAAAGGTGATTGAATATACCGACAAGTACTTCAGCAAGTTATTTGCGCAGGTGGCGAATCATTACGAATTCGGCGGCGAGCATTTCAAGTCGTTGCCGTCCTATTCCACATATGTGACTTTGGGTCAGCTGGCGGCCGCGGCCGGCGGCCCGGACAAGGCGTACAAGGATTACATCGGGGCCAATTTGATCGGCACCCCCGAGGAGATATGGCAGCAGCATCTCTCGCGCAAGGCCCTGGTGGGCGACTACGACATCGTGGCGAACTTCAGCTACGGCGGCATGCCGTTCGAGCTCGTGTACGACCAGATGAGGCGCTTCGCCAACAAGATCCTGCCGCGGCTCAAGGGATGAGCGCAGGTTCGGGATCAGCCCGCGACGACGATGGGCAGGTTGATCCAACCTCGCTGCATGTAGCCGGCATTTTGAATCGCATCATCCAGGATGAATTCAAACGATTTCACCTGCGACAGCAGCGCCTTCACCAGGATGGCGACCTCGAGCCGCGCGAGATGCTTGCCGATGCAATGGTGCTGCCCGAGTCCGAAAGAGAGGACGCGGCGGATGGGCCGGTTCCAGATGAACGAGTCGGGATCCTCGAATTCTCGTTCGTCGCGAGACGCGGAATGCAACATGCACGCCACTCTCTGGCCCGCCTTGACCTGTTGGCCCGCCACGGTCACGTCCTTGTGGGCCGTCCGAAAGGTGTATTGCGCCGGGGCGCAGTAGCGAATCATCTCCTGCACGGCGATGGGCACGTTCTTGTCGAGATCCCTACGAACCGCTTCGAGCTGTTCCGGCCGCCGCCACAGCTCCATGACTCCCTGGGCGGTGACCTTGGGCATCGACTCGATGCCCCCGACCATCGCGCATACCAGCTGATCCGCGATCTCGCCGTCGCTCAGGGCGCGCCGATCGGGTTCCATCCGGTAGTTGATCAGCCCGTCGATGAGCCCGTTGGTGCCGTCGGCGCCCGCGTCGCGTCGCGCCTGGATCGCCGGAACGATGTCCTGAGTCAGGGCCGTGAAGAAGGTCGACAAATCGATGCTCTTCTCCCCCGGTCTGTAGCGTGTGATCTCGTTGACCTTGTTCATCAGATTCTCTGCGCGGGACGGGGGCAGCCCGAACAACGAACAGATGACGGTGACTCCGACCAGGCCGGCGTAGTCCATCGTCAGGTTGAACTTGCGTCGCGGTAGAAGCTGCCTGAGCCGCTCGCATGCGAGCTCATGAATGAACTCCCCGAGTGCCGCCACGCTTTTCGGCCGCAATGGTCCGGCATGCGCCAGGCGCATCTCCTCGTACCACGGCGACGGCAGCCGGGGTCCGGGGGCGAGCGGATTGATGGAGGCGAATGGCGGCGCGCCGCTGTTACGGTGCGTGCGCAGATATTCCGGCGTGGGGAGGTTGCTCTCGGTCGCCAGAAGCGCATTGTCGCCGACACGCAAAGCCTCCCAGACATCGTCGAATCGAGAGAGGAAGTATGTGTCGTATTCGGCGCTGTAGTAGATCGGGTGGTTGTCTCGCAGCCGCTTGTAGACGGGCTGAGGATCGGCGATGACCCCGGGAGAGAATAGATCGATCTCGAACCGGGCGGATGAGGTGTCGGACACCGCGTGACTCTCGCTCACGGGCGCTCACGCCGCGGCTGCGCGCCGCCGCCGTCGATCGGTGGTGATGCGCGCGAGCCGGCCGGGAGTGGCGCCGGTCGGCAAGTCTCGCCGATGGGTGACCACCCCGTTCACCAGGATGTACTCGTAGCCGCCGGCACGGCCCTTTCTGCGCCAGTCGCCGTTCGGCATGTCATGAACGATCTGGTAGCGGCGCCGATCGAAATACAGGGCGTCGAGGTCGTAGATCAAGATATCCGCCCAGTACCCGGGCAGCAGGGCGCCGCGATCATGGATCTGCACCGAGCGCGCCGTCTTCAACGAGAGCTGGAAGTGCATGTCCTCCAGGGTCATGAGCTTTTCGTCGCGTACCAGCCACAGAAGCAGGTCGGTGGCGTAGTGCCCCACCCCGAAGGACTTGGTATGAGCGCCTCCGTCGGAGCTGCCTCCGACGACCGCGCAATGCGCCATCAGGCGAATGGCCTGCGCCGGGTCGGTGGCGGTGATCTGTCCGGATTTCAACTGCAGCGCCAGCCTCGAGCGCAAGGCGAGATCGAGCAGCACGCTCACCACGTCGCGGCCTTCATCCTGCGCGATCCGGCCCAGGGTGCGATTCAGGTAGGACGCCAGCTCGGGATCGCTCCCGACATCGATGACGGTTTGACCCTCGAGTCCGGCGCCATGGGCCGGACCGCGAGTCCTGTATTCCTCGATGAATCCCTGCTGGAAGTCCGGATTGACGATGAGGCGCATGACCTCCTCGTCCGACCGGCAGGCGCAGATCTCGCGGATCGCGGCCAGTTGTCCCGCCGGGACGTCGAGCTGCCGCAATCCGGACTCGAGCCATCCCCGGTGCAGCAGGCAGCTGACCGTGATATCGCACCCCTTGGCGCGCTGCGCTTCGAGCCAGGCCAGGTTCTCCGCGGTTTTCTCAGGCAGCAGGTCGATCGGCAGGAAGCTGTTGTGCATCAGGCGCACACCGGATCCCCTCGCCATTTCCGCCATCCGCTCCGAGATCGAGCGATCACCATAGGTGATGATGTGTGATAGCAGCTGGATGACCCCTTCGCCTCGCTCGATCAGTGCGCGGCCTATCTCCAGGATGACATCGTGGTCGAGCACGTCGGTGGGCATTGGAGTGCCGTCGAAATCGACGTGGGAATTGCCTGCGGCGCCCATCGCGGACATCGATATGCCGATCGCCCCGGCATCCATCGCCTCGTTGATCAAGCGATGCATCTCGGTCATCTCGGCCGCGGTCGGCCGGCGTGACTTGGCGGCGTCGATCCCCATGACGTAGACGAGCAGGGGATTGAGCGGAAGGTAGCTCAGCACGTTGACACCCTTCGGCAATCGCTCCACCCGAGCAAGGTACTCGGGAAAGCTTTCCCAGTCCCAGGGCAATGCCGCGCGCTGGTGAGCGACGGGGATCTGCTCCGTGGTCTCCAGCATCTGCATCGTGCGCTCGATATCGCGCGCGCGCACAGGTGCCACGCCGAATCCGCAATTGGCGTTGACCACCGTCGTGACGCCGTTTTCTCCCGAATTGGAGCAATACGGATCCCAGAAGAGCGCGACGTCGTAATGAGAGTGCTGGGTCACGTGGCCCGGCGCGACGATCTTGCCGGCGGCGTCGATGACTTGCCTCGATTTGCTGCCCCGCAGGTTGCCGATTGCGCCGATGCGGCCCTCGATGATGCCCACGTCCGCCTGGAAAGCCGGGCTGCCGGTACCGTCGATGACTCGTCCGCCGCTGATGATGGTGTCGAAGGTCGACATGGTTCGCCTCCCATCCGCTGGGTCGCCGGCAATGGGGCGACTGCTCGGCACAGGTTATCACCCGCCGCGAAGGGCCGCCATCGCGGGGCGCGGCCCGACGATGGTGTCCGCTGCGCAATTCTCAAGTCCAGGTCAGATCGTGATCGCGAAAGGGCGTGCTGCGCAGGCGCTTGCCGGTCGCCTGAAATATGGCGTTCCCGATCGCAGGTCCGACGGGACCGACCGGCGCCTCGCCGATGATGTCGAACCGGTCGAGACCCGAGAGCGCATCGAAATGGACGTTGATCATCGGCAGCCCGTCGCTCAGGCGCAGCATCGGATATTGATTGAAGTTGCGCTCGACGACGGCGCCATCCTTGATCGTGAGCCGCTCGTTGAGCGCCATGTTCATGCCGAAGATCGCGCCGCCCTCGATCTGTGCGCGCACCGCGTCGCGGTTCGCGACACGCCCGCAATCGAAGGCGAAGTCGAGCTGCTTGACCGTGAGCGCGCCCTCGCGACTGACTGTCACCCGAGCCACGGCGCACATGATCGTGCCGGCGTTGTGCATCGCCGCCTGCGGCCAGCTGGTGATGGCGATTCCCCGGCCTTCTCCCTTGGGCAAGGGCGTCCCCCAGCCCGCTTTGTGCGCGGCGACGCGCAGGCAGTCGGACCAAGGCTCGTCCCAGCGGGAGACGAGCTTCAGGCGGTACTCGAGCGGATCGATGGAGGCGGCCGCCGCGCATTCGTCGATGAAGGATTCGACGAAGAACGCGTGCGAATTGAAACAAGGGCCCCGATAAGCGCCGTTCAGCACGTGCAGGGGGAGATTCGATGACGAGAAATGAACGTTCGGGATGATGCCGCTCGTGAAGTAAGGCATGTCGTCATAGCCGAGCGTGAGTTGAAACAGCGGGCGGGTACCGACGAAGCTGGCCTTCGAGGTCACCGCCGCCGGATAGCCGTCGGCACCCAGGGCGGCGTTGAAGCGCGTGATGATCGGCGTCCGGTAGCGGCCCTGCTGGAAGCATTCTTCGCGCGACCAGATCGTCTTGACGGGAGCGCCGGGAAACTCCTTGGCGACCGCCACCACCATGCGGACGTCATCGGCCATGGTCCTGCGGCCGAATCCCCCGCCCACGAAGGTTTGATGGACCCTGACCTTCTCGGGGGCGAGGCCGGTCTCATCGATGGCGACCCAGTAGGCCTGCAGCGTGTCCTGCGACGGACACCAGATCTCGGCGCTCTCGGCGGTCACGAGCGCGGTGCCATTCAAGGGCTCCAGCGCGGCATTCTCGCAATAGGGCGTCGAGTAGACGGCATCGACGTTTGCGCCGCTCTTCACGGAGGCGACCTCGCCCGACTTGCGCAGCACCTTCCCGCCGTTCGCATCGAGCAGCGCGCGGGCCGCCCCGTAGATCTGTTCGCTGCTCTTCCAGCGCGCGCCCGAACCGAGGTCCCACTCGACGGGAAGCGCTTCGAGCGCCGCTTTGGCCTGCCAGTAATGGTCCGCGATGACCGCGACCGCGCTCTGCGCTTGATTGTCGCCGAAGCCCCAGGTCGATTTGTTCGGTACCGGCGAGCCCTTCGTCTTCGCCGGGTCGATGACCACCACGGCGCGCACGCCGGGCATGCCGAGGACGGCCTCGGGACGATGATCTCTCAACTTGCCGCCATGCACCGGGGCCTGCAGCAGCGCCGCATGGACCATGCCGGGCACTTGCACGTCGATGCCGAACGTGGCGCTGCCTGCGACGACCTGCGGGATGTGAAGTTTCGCGGGAGACACCTTTCCCAGGAAGGTCCATTCGCTCTGCGGCTTGAGCGCCGGCTCCTTCGGCAGCGTCAACTTCGCGGCCGCCGCAGCCAGCTCCCCGTAACGCAAATGCCGGCCGCTGGGGATGTGAGTGAGCACGCTGTTGCTCGCTTCGATCTGCGATGCCGCAACTCTCCATCGAGCCGCCGCCGCAGCCTTCAGCCGCTCGCGCGCGCTCGCTCCAAGCTGCAGGGCATGAGTCATCCGTGCCTTGTCGGTGCCGTGTCCCCCGAAGAAGGGCAGGAAGCCGCAGTTGTACACTCCGTTCTGCAGGTAGTCGCGGTGGATGGAACAGAACTCCACCCTGACCCGCGACCAGTCGCAAGCGAGCTCCTCGGTCACGTTCATCGCGACCTGAGTCATTGCGCCATTGCCGATCTCGGGCGTGGGCACGCGAATCGTCACGGTGTCGTCTGGAGCAATCTCTATCCACGCCGACAGCTCGTTGCCTTCGATCGCATCGGGGCTCCAAGGAGTGGCTGGAGCGGGGATCGTCGCTGCGTCGGCGGAGACGATTCCGAGCGCGAAGCCGCCTGCAGCGAGGGAGATCGAGACTACGAATCGACGACGATCCAGGTTGACCTGTCTCAGCACTGCTACGCCTCCCCGGCGATTGAACCACACGCTCGCGTCAATCGTCCCGACAGTTCACGCCGCCTCATCCATAGTTTGCGCCGCGCCGGCGGTGCCGGGAATGGGCGGGACACTCGCGCATGCGTGCCCGGCGCGCGCGCCTCGGCGACTTTTCGGCTTCTGAGATTCGGGCTAATCTTCGGCAACGATCCGCCGTGAATCACCGTGAAGAGGATTGCCCCCATGCGACGTACGGTTCGAAAGGAAGCGTTGGGCGCCGGCGGCCATCCATGCCGGGCCGTGACGGCTGAGGAAGTCGCCCACTACCAGGAGTTCGGGTGGGTCAAGCTCGAGGGCTTCGTTCGCGCCGAGACGGTGAAGCTCGTACTCGACGGCGCTCTGCAGCGAATGGGGGAGGACGCCGACAGCAACGCGCTGATCGAGACTCTCGCGCCGGGTGTGGAGAAGAAGATCGCCTACTTCAACGCCGAGTATGGCGGTGGGCTCGAGAATCCTCCGGTCCGATCGCTGATCGAGCATGTCGGCAGCAACGCGAAGCCGCTGATGAGCCGTTCGCGGCCGGTGGGGGTCCGCTACTTCTCCGATTTCTATGCGCCCAAGCTGCCATCCTCCAGGCAGGCGAGACACGGGGGGAACGGGCCGACGAGCTTTCACCAGGACTTCATCAACTTCTCGGTCGATCGCTCCGGCGGGATGACGTTCTGGGTCGCGCTGGAGGACTACGGTCCCGAATTCGGAACGATGTCCTTCGTCAGCGGGTCGCATCGTCTCGGCGTGCTCGGTAACTACCGAACCTACCAGAAGGGCGAGGATCTGCTCGACATATATCCCAACCTGCGCGAGCATCTTGAGATATCCGAGCCGATGTCCTATGCCGCCGGCGACGTGACGGTGCACTCCCACATGACGGTGCACGGGGCCGGCGCGAACCTGACCAACCGCCCGCGGTGGGCCTATCTGATGCTGGTGCAGCCGGCGGATGCGTGCTGGACGGGGGCTCCGGCCGAAGCATTCGACGCCGCCGGCATGGAGATCAATAAGCCGCTTCCCGAAGATCGCTTCCCCACGCTGGCCTGAACGCAGTCACTTCGCCGCTTCCAGCCTGAACTCGATGGGCAGGCCCCTCAAGCCCCAAACCCCCGGGAACGGACGATACCCGTAGGGGCCCGCGAGCCTCGGCTCCTTGATGCGCTGAGCGATCTGGTGCAATCCCTCCTCGATCTGAGCGCGTGCGATGAATTGGCCCAGGCAGATGTGCATGCCTCGTCCGAAGGCCAGGTGCCGGTTCACGTGCTGTCGCTCCGGGTCGAATGTGTCGGGATCGGGCGCCGCGGAAGGATCTCGCCCGGCGATGCCGTTGGGCAGGAACAGCATGGTGTCCTTCGGAATGAGAACATCGCGATACGCCAGGTCCTCGTTGGTCAGGCGCGCGCTGGTGCCCGGGCTGCGGTAGCGCAGGCTCTCCTCGACGACCTTCCGGCAGTAATCCGCATCCGCAGCGCAGCGCTCGTACATCGCGGGGCGCGCCAGCATCTCGTGCATGATGAAGGTGAGCACGTTCTTCGAGGTGTCGTAACCGGCAACGAAGAGGAAGATCAGCAGGCTCGTCAGTTCGCCCTCGCTGATGCCGCCGCCGTCACGAGCTTCGAGTAGAGCGTCCAGCAAATCGGGCTCGGCGTTCGAGCGACGGCCCGCTCGGCGCTCGGCGATGAGCCGCGCCAGATGATGCTCCAGGACCTCGCAGGCGTTCTCGAGCTGGGGAAGAAAGCCGGATATCAAGTTGAAGCTCAGACCGAGCGCCTCGAGCGAGGAGCGCAGCCCGGGGATGATCGAGGGCGAGGCGCCGAGCAGGGTGCACATGACCGTGATCGGAAAGTAGGACGCGAACTCCTCGAAGTCGAAGCGGCCCTTGGGACCCCATTCGTCCAGGACCCGAGAGATCACTTGCCGCATCAGCGGTCGATGCTGATTGGCGGCGCGCGGGGTGAACATCGGGGCGACGACATCCCGTATGCGCTTGTGGTCCTCGCCATGAATGGCGAGCAAGGAGTCGAGTTGGAAGCGCTCCCAGCGCGAGCCCTTCGCGTTCATCGCGTTGATGATGATCTCGTGCGGGGGCCGCATGCGCGCGTCCATCCCGAGCAGATCTCTGATCGCCGCGTACTCGGTCACGATGTAACCGTAGGCGGTCTTCGCGAGCCAGGGGTGCTCGCTGCGCGCCGCGTCGAGCCGCGCGATCGGATCCTTGGCGAACTCCGGATCCTCGATGGCCATGTAAGGCAGTATCAATTCGGTGACGGGCCGCATGTGAAGCTCAACACGCTCGTGGCGGATGTCGAGTATAGGTAATTCATGAGCACGCGCAATCGTGCCGCGCGAAACCGCGCCGCGGGAAACACCGGCGGCGTGAAGCACGCGCCGCGTGCACGCCTGCGGCGTGAAACACGTGTTTCCCTCGGCGGTTCGGAAACGCGCATTTCAAAAAGTGCGCGCTTGCAATTTCCCGGACGGCGATCTAGCGTCGCGCGCAATAGCGTATCGGGCGCCGCTGCGAATGGGCGCAGCATGACGCCGGCGGCCTTGAGCTCATGGGGGGATCGATTCGTGCAGCAGCGGTTCTGGATCCGCGCCTTCGGCCTCTGCGCGCTATTTGCGGCGGCGGCCATCGCAGGCACCGCGCATGCGCGCCGCGCCCCCGCGGGCGGCTCCGTGAACTGGCCGGCCCATGGCGGCGGCTCCGAGGAGACCGACTACAGCGCGCTCGCGCAGATCGACGCTGCGAACGTGGGACGCCTGGGGCTCGCCTGGTATCTGGATTTGCCGGGCGAACGCATGCTCGAGGCGACGCCGCTCGCGGTGAACGGTGTCCTGTACTTCACGGGCAGTTATGACAAGGTGTATGCGGTCGATGCGGCCCGCGGCAAGCTGCTGTGGACATACGATCCTCAGGTCTGGAGTCACGCCCCGCAAAAGCTGCGCTATGCGCTTCCGTGCAATCGCGGCGTGGCCTACGAGCACGGACGGATTTTCGTGGGCTCGATCGACGGCCGGCTGATCGCCCTCGACGCCAGCGCGGGGAATGTATTGTGGAGCACGCAGACCACCTCCCCGAGCTCGGTGCAGACCATCACCGGCGCGCCGCGCGCCTTCGACGGCAAGGTCATCATCGGCAACGGTGGAGCGGACTTCGGTGCGCGCGGCTACATCAGCGCCTACGCTGCGGCGACGGGTCGTCAGCTGTGGCGGTTCTACACGGTGCCGGGCTCTGCGCAGGAGAACCGCGGTGACGCCGCGATGGAGAAAGCCGCCGCTACCTGGAGGGGAGCGTTCTGGAGAACCGGAACCGGGGGCGGTCCCTGGGACGGCATGACGTTCGACAGGGATCTGAACAGGGTGTACGTGGGCACGGGCAACGCGGCGCCTTACGATCCCGAGCAGCGCAGCCCAGGCGGCGGCGACAATCTGTACACCGCATCGATCGTGGCGCTCGATGCCGACACGGGAAAGTACCTCTGGCACTACCAGCTCAATCCGCGCGACTCGTGGGACTTCGATTCTGCGGAGCAGATCACCCTGGCCGAGTTGCCCATCGACGGCCGGCGCCGCAAGGTTCTGATGCAGGCGCCCAAGAACGGATTCCTCTACGTGATAGACCGGATCAGCGGCAAGCTCATCTCGGCCGGCAAGATCGGCAAGGTGACGTGGGCGGATCGCATCGACGTTGCGAGCGGCCGTCCCGTCGAGGAAAAGGACATTCGCTACCAGCACGGACCCGTCACGATCTGGCCCTCGCCGCTCGGGGCGCACAACTGGCAGTCGATGTCTTTCAGCCCGCAGACGGGCCTCCTCTACATTCCCTACATGCAGCTCGGCATGCGCTATGCGAAGGGACAGGGTACTGGCAAGGAGGTCTCCATGGTCGGCATCAGCATGTCGATCGTCGAGAGCGATGCACAGGATCACAAGGGAGCTCTGCTGGCGTACGATCCGCTGCGGCAGAAGGTGCGCTGGAAGGTTCCACATGCCTATTTTTGGAATGGCGGGACGCTCGCGACCGGCGGTGGCCTGGTGTTCCAGGGCACGGCGGACGGCTATTTCACGGCCTATGACGCGCTGACGGGAAGAGTTCTCTGGCGATTCGACGCCGGGCTCGGCATCATTTCCGCGCCAATCAGCTATTCGGTGGGCGGCAATCAGTATGTTTCCGTCCTGGTAGGCTACGGCGGCTCGAACAGCGCCGGGGACCTGATGAACGCCGGCTGGAAGTACGGTGCGCAGCCGCGGCGGCTATTGACCTTCCGCCTGAACGGCGAGGCCGCCCTCCCGCCGGCCGCCGCGCCGGATCTGGCAGTGCACCCCGTCGATGTTTCGTCCCTGCGGATCGACCCCGCCGACACCGGACCCGGGGAGCTGCTGTTCACGCTGAACTGCGCGGCTTGCCACGGGTTGAACGCCGTCTCGGCGGGAGCGCCGGCACCCGATCTGCGCGAGTCGCCCATTGCCACGGACCCAAAGGGCTTCTGGCGCGTGCTGCACGACGGCGCCCTGCTGCAGCGGGGAATGCCGCGTTTCGACGGGCTCGACGCCACGCAGGCGCGGCAGATCCAGGCCTACATTCTCCTGAAGGCACGCGAGGCTGCCGTCCGCTGATCCCCTGGCCGCGCCCAGGCGCGTCGCATGAGGCGCCGGCCTTCAGGCTTCGGCGGCGGGCCGGGCGAGCAGCATCTCGACCTGGTCGGCCAGGGCGCGCCGGATTCGCTGCGCGGGCCAGCGCTTCGGATCGACGAGGGCCTGCAGGGAGATTCCTTGCACGGCGGCATTCAGCATCAAGCTCACGCGCTCGATGTCGCCGCGCGTCGCATCCCGCGCCCTGAGGACGCTGCCGATGTGTGTCAGGGCGACTTCCATGTGGCTGCGCTGGATCTCGGCGAAGACCGGGTCTCGGGTCGCCCTGTCCCAGAACGCAGCATAGACCCGCCAGCGCAGCATGCTTCTTTCATCCGCGGCGGCCATGGCCAGCAGGCTGTCGACGATGTCCGTGGTGCCGCAGGCGCTGACCTCCTGGAAGTACTGCCGTGCCAGACATTCCCACGTGAAGCGAAGCAGCTCCCGCTTGTCGGAGAAGTAATAGGTGATGATCTTGGTGGGGCCGCCGATCTCGGCGGAAATGCGCCGGATCGTCGCCGCTTCCAGCCCATCGCGCGCAATGACCGCGGCAGTCGCCTCGGCGATGCGCTGCCGGCGTGCATCGTGATCTACTGCCATCAGGGACCCATAGTGTACGCTCTCCGGGGATCAGGGGTTTCTCGATCGTGCCCGCCCGCGTTCACGAGCATAATGAGCATGTGCAATGCACTTTGGCCGCGCTTGACCCTGATACAGCGTCTTCATACCATTTATTTGGCGGCGCGTCCCAACATGAGCCCTGCTGCGCGGCTCCAGGCCCCGGGGCCTGGTGGATCGAATCGGAGGAGTGAGGCGCTATGATCTCGATCACCGTCAAACCGCTGGCCGACGACCTCTCATTCGGAGCTCGGGTCTCGGGCATCACCCATGAGTCCGTGCAGGACGAAGGTGTCCGCAAGCAACTCACCGATCTCTTTCAGGATCGAGGGCTGATCGTATTCGAGCAGGTCGAACCCTCGAGCCGGATGCACGTCGCGATCAGCAACGTCTTCGGGCCACTCAAGGATCACCCGGTCGCGGCCGTCGCGCGAGTCGATCAGGACACGATGCCGGGGGTGATCGACATGCGCTGCGAGCCCCACAGCGCGGGGGTCGTGGAGATAGAGAATAAACGGCTCGCACAGTGGCTTCCCTGGCATTTCGACCACTGCTACAACAACGAGCTGAATCGCGCCGGCGTGCTGCGCGCGCTGGAGATACCGCCCGAGGGCGGCATGACCGGATTTGCCGATTGCATCGCGCTTTATGATGCCGTCTCGGCGGATCTTCGCGACCGTATCGAGGGAAGGAACATCGTTTACACGCTGGACCTCGCCTACGCCAACATGCGCTTCGGCAAGCCGCGGACCTTTCGCGAGCTCGTGCCGCACCCCGGTCATCACAAGATGACCGAGCTCGCGAGGACTCTACCGCGCGCGATTCATCCGGCCGTCTGGACCCGCTCGAGCGGTGAGAAAGTGCTGCATGTCTCCCCGTGGATGGCGGTCGCAATCGAAGGCGCGGAGAATGCGCAGGGCGATGCATTGCTCGCCGCGGTGTGCGAGGAGATCCTCGACAAGGTGCGGCCGTATTTTCATCGTTGGACGCCAACCGACATGCTGATCTGGGACAATTGGCGCGTGCTCCATTCGGTGAGCGGGCACGATCCGAAGTATCCCCGCCGCATGCAACGAACGACGATCAAGGGCGATTACGGCCTCGGCTATTTCGAGAACAACCGTACCGGCGACAAGCTGCTCGAGATGACCGTGTGACGTCGCGCGGTGCGCGCTCACGGGTGCTGCGCCCGGCGCGGACAGGAGAACGATGCGAGTCGAGAATACCTTCGTGCTCAGCGTGGACGGCGCTTTCGACGTTCTTCCGTCGCACGGCACCATTCAGGCCGGGTATCTGCGCGGGCTCCTCGAGCTGGTCCGCAGCCGGGGTTGCGACCCGCGCAAGGTCCTGGAGCACCATGACATCGATTCGCGGACTTTCGAGGAGCCGGATCAGCACATCGAATGCGCGACGGCGGTGAACTTGCTCGAATCCTGCAGCAGCCTTCTCCATGATCCCCTGTTCGGCCTGCGCCTGGCACAACGGCAGGACCCGGACGTCTTCGGTTGTGCGACCACGCTTGCGCGTGCGGCGCCGAGCGTGCGCCATGCCCTGCAAAGTCTCATCGACTATGTGCCGGTCTGCGCCTCGCCCGAGTGCGAGCTGGAGATGGTGGCGGGCCGGGAGATCGTGGAGCTTCGCTGGCGGACCGACACCGGACTCGGCGACAGTGAGCAGGTCAACTATCAAGGCCTCATGCTGATCGTGAAGACCCTGCAAATGCTGGCGGGACCGCAGTTCCGGCCGCGCTACGCAACCCTGACGTTCAAGATCGCGCGATCCAATCTGCAGGCGCTGCAGGAGCACGTGGGCTGCAAGATCAGCGGAAGCGCTTCCGCCCACGCGATCGGCTTCTCGCCCGACATCCTGGATCGGCCGATCGGCACGTCGAACAAGATGCTCTTCAGCCTGCTGGGAGGCTATCTCGCGCAGCTGCGCGCCGCGTCGAAGCCCGGTTTCGTCGAGCAGGTCGAAGCCTACGTGCGCCGCGCGCTGGCCGCCGGGACCTGCTCGGTGAATGGCTGCGCGGCGAGGCTGGGCACCTCGTCGCGAACCTTGCAGAAGCGCCTCACGCGCATGGACATGAAGTTCTCGAGCATCGTGCAGTCCGAGCGCATCAAGCTGGCCCGGCACGCGCTGCTGCGCGGCGATTGCACCCTCGACGAAATCGCGCTGCAGCTGGGCTACTCCGAGCAGACGAGCTTCGGGCGCGCTTTCAAGCGCTCCACCGGCATGACACCTCAAGCGTTTCGATCGAAAGAGGACCGCAGGCGCCTGCTCAGCTGAGGGCGCGCGTGTCCCGGCGCGGGCGCGCGACGGTTGCGCGGCCGGCCGTTGCGCGGCCGGCCGTTGCGCGGCGGTGTTTGGCGGCGGGCTGTTTGGCGGCGGGATATGAAGAAAAGCGGCGCGCCATGTCGAGCGGCCGACGGCCCGCGCTGATAACTTATCACCGGTCGACGTGCCGGTCGGCTTCGACGGCTCATGGGTCCGGAGGTCATGCTGGCTGCTCCTTTTCCGGATAGGCGCTTCATGCAGGTGTGCTGGGTCGTTCCCGACGTCCATGGGGCCATGGCGGCCTGGACGCGCTGCGCCGGCGTAGGCCCCTTTTTCCTGTTCGAGAGCGTCACCTGGGACAGCCCGCAGTATCGCGGGCGCCCCTGGGAGAGCGTGCACATCACGGCCGCGATTGCGCAGGCGGGCGAGGTTCAGATCGAGCTCGTCTCGCAGGATGAGGAGCGCCCCTCCATGTTTCGGGACGTCGTTGCGGCGGGCCGCTCGGGCTTGCACCACATGGCCTTGTACTGCACCGATTACGACGCGAGCGTGCAGGCCTACACCGGAGCGGGCGCGCAGGTTGCTTTCGCCGGATTGATGATGGGTAGCCGAGTCTGCTGGGTCGATACCACCCCGACGCTCGGATTCATGGTCGAAGTGATTCAGGCGAATCCGATTGCGGACAGCGTGTTCGGCAGGATCCGCGCGGCCGCGGAGCACTGGGACGGCAAGAATCCGGTTCGCACCCTCTCTTGAAGGAGACGCCATGGCGGAGGTGAATGGGCCCAGGGTGGCTTTCGTCACGGGCGCAGGCTCGGGCATCGGTCGCGCAACAGCGCAGGCTTTGGTCGCCCGCGGCTACGCCACCGCGCTCCTGGACCGCGACGCTGACGCCGGCGGCGACGCCGAGGCGCAGCTGCGCAGGGGTGGCGAATGCACGTTCATCCGCTGCGACGTGACCGATGACGATGCCGTGCGCGCAGCCGTACAGCGCACGATCGGCACCTATGGCCGGCTGGATGTCGCCTTCAATGCGGCGGGCATCGACGGCGAGGCGGGCAAGGCAACCGCCGATTGCAGCATGGACAACTGGAACCGGGTGATGGCGATCGATCTCACGGGACTCTGGTCATGCATGCGCCACGAGATCCCACAGATGCTGAGAACGGGTGGTGGCTCCATCGTCAATTGCGCCTCCGTGGCGGGTCTCGTGGGGGCGCCGTGCGTTCCCGCGTACGTCGCCGCCAAGCACGGCGTCGTCGGGCTCACGAGAGCCGCCGCACTCGAATACGCGAGGGCGGGGATTCGGGTCAACGCCGTCTGTCCGGGCATGATCGACACCCCGATGTCGCGGCAGGGATTGACGCCCGACATCACGGCCAAGTTGCTCGCCGAAAGCCCGCTCGGTCGCTTGGGTCAGCCTGCGGAGGTCGCCTCCGCGGTGCTCTGGCTGTGCGACCCCGGCTCTTCGTACGTGACCGGCCAGGCGATTGCCGTGGACGGGGCCTGGACCGCGCGCTGACCGGCTAGGCGGCCATGCGGCGGCCGTACGGCGGCAGCCGGTCGATCGCGAAGACGCCATCGCGGATGACGGCCCTGAGCGTCTGCTCGGGCCGCGCAAGCAAGGTCAAGTCGGCGAGCGGGTCGCCATCGACGACGATCAGGTCGGCGAGCGCGCCTGGCTCGACCAGGCCGAGCTTGCCCGGTGCATCGACCAGCAGCTCGCCCGCGTTCTTCGTACCCCACCCGAGCACCGCGGCGGCCGAGAGGCCCTCGATGGCGCCGTAGTAGGCGAACTCGCGGCCGTACCGGCCCACTTGATGATCGAGCGGATCATCCTGCAGGGTGTCGCGAAAAACGCCGCTATAGTCATCGCCCACGAGAATTCGGATTCCAGCCGCCTGGGCCAGCGGCAACATGCGTCTGGAATTGTCGTACAGGCTCTGCATCAGCCCGGCGGCGTCGCCCCATCCGAGCTCGAGCAGAACCTTGGGATAGACGAGGCTCGGCACCCAGAAGGTGCCGGCCTTCGCCATCGCCTCGATGCATTGCTCGTCGAGCTCATCGCCGTGGTCGATGACGTCGACGCCGAGCTCGACGCACTCCAGTATCATTTCCTTGCCGGCGACGTGGGCGCGTACCTTGACGCCGCGCTCGTGCGCGGCACGGACGATCGCCGTGATTTCGTCGCGCCCCATGTTGCGGTGGGTGCGGCCCATGTAACCGCGGCCGGAGCTCGCGAATATCTTGATCGTCTCGGCGCCGCGCCTGATTTCCTCGCGCACCGCCTTGCGCATGGCGTCGGGACCATCGACGAACAGATCGGTGCCCGGCGTCTCGAAACGACGCCACCATTTGCGGCTGTCGTTGAGGTCGGCGGTCGTGCCGATGTGATGGCTGCAAGCACGGATACGCGGCCCCGCAATGATGCCTTCGGCGATCGCCATCTTGAGCTGTGCGTCGACGTCGTTGCTGCACGAGGCGCCGACGTAGCCGGTGAAGCCGCTCTCCAGCAGGACCCGGCAGGTGCGCACGCCGATCGCCATCATCACCCCGGGCGGAAATTCCTTGCCGAGCGGCTCGCTGGCGAGGCCCTGCGCCAGGGTGAAGCGGAAGAAATCCGCGTGCAGGTGACAGGTGATGAGCCCGGGCATCAAGGTCATGCCGTCGAGATCGATGGCTCTCTCGGAGCCCCCGGCGTGCCCCGTCGCGGCGTGCCCCGTCGCGGCGTGCGCCGTCGCGGCGTGCGCTGTCACCGATACGATGCGATTCCCATCGATCGCGACGCTGCGCCTGCCCGGCAGCATCTCCCGGCCGTCGAACAGCTTGGCATTGGTGAAGGTCAACATGGCCGCCTCGCCTCCTCACATTGCAGCACGCAGTGGAGCACGGCGCCGAGCGGGCTGTCCCGACAATTTACGCCTTCATCGGCGCGGTTTGAACCTGCCCTTTCGCGTCCAAATACGCGGCAAAACACTTGCTGAAGGCCGGGCGGGGCATGCAGATAAAGGGCGCAAGATGTCGAGCGAAGGACCGGCGCGGCTGATAGGTTGGCAGCCAGGCGCGCGGGTCCGAACGCTTCGGTGCCGCCGTGCGCATCGAGGAGGCATGATTGCAGAGCGCAAGATCATTGCCGGCTGGATTCGAATCGCTCGAGCCGTTCGCGGCGGAGTGGGTATTGCCCGACGCGGTGGCCCGCATGGCGAAGCGCCAGGGCAGCGCATACGCCGAGATCCGCGGCTTTTACGACGCCTTGCTTCCGCTCGGGGAAAGAGCCCTGGATTATCTGCGCGGGTTTCAGCTGGGTTCGCTTCCGCCCGAGGCGGAACGACTGCTCAAGCTGATGCTGTCCCTTGCCGAGATCGCGCCGGCGGTCGAGTGGTACAAGGATCCGAAGGTATATGACGGTTTCGAGATCGGCCGCATCCGCTACCTGCGGCAAATTCCCGACACATCCGCGCAGCGCTGATACGCACACCACACGCTGACACCGACCCCAAGCGCTGACACGGACCCCAAACGCTGACGCGCGCACCAGGAGACCACATGGATCTCGCGAAGGTTCCCGTCCCGCCCATCGGCCTCACCAAAAGATATCCGGAGCTCGGCACCGGGCCGGTATCCACCGCGATCTACCATGACCCGGACACTTACAAGAAGGAGATGGAGGCGATATTCAAGCGCTGCTGGTACATGATCGGCCGCGTGGACCTGATTCCCGACCCGGGCGACTTCTTCGTCTATGAGCTGCCTACCTTCCGGCAGTCGCTGCTCGTTTGTCGCGACAAGGAGGGCAAGGTGAACGGCTTCCACAACGTATGCACTCATCGCGGGAACGTGGTGGAGCATCGCGCATCCGGTAAATGCAACGGCGTGTTCATGTGCCGCTTTCACGGCTGGGCCTACGATCTGAAGGGAAACCTCGCCCGGCTGCGCGATGAGGAGGGGTTCTTCGACGTGGACAAGAGCAGGCTCGGCCTGAGGCCCGTTGCGCTCGAGATCTGGCAGGGCTTCATCTTTGTCTCCCCGGTCGATGAGCCCGACCAGAGTCTTGACGATTACCTGGGAGAACAGGGCCGAGACCTCGTCGGTTATCCCTGGGATCTGTGCACGCAGAGCTATCACTTTCAGAGCGAGATCAACTGCAACTGGAAGCTGCTGGTCGACTCCCCGGCCGAGGTGTATCACATTCCGATCCTGCACCCGAACTCCGCCGCTCCGACGATGATGGCATCGGGAAATCCCAACGGCCGGCTGCTCGACGTGCAGATCAAGGGGCCGCACCGCACGAATTCTCACTACAGCGTCCAGGCCGAGCCGAACCCGGTGCAAAAATTGGCCTATCGGAATGCAGCGGCGCAGAACGTCGTCTGCGAGACCCTCTCCTATGAGCTGCCGAAGGGATTGAATGCCACCCGTTCGCAGCACTGGTCGGTGGATCTGGTCGTGTTCTTTCCGGGGCTCGAGCTCACGGTATCGGCGGGTGCATACACCGCCCATCAGGTGTGGCCGCTCGGGCCGAACCGCAGCGTCTATGAGCAGCGTTGTTTCGTGCGCAGGGCGCAAAACGCAGCCGAGCGCTTCGGTCAGGAGAACACCATGGTCGAGTACCGCGACGTGGTCATGGAGGACCTGAGCACCCTCGAGCGCATCCAGCGCGCCCTGGATACCGGGCAGATCAAGCAGTTCTACTTCCATGATCACGAGCTGGCGCTGCGTCATCAGCACAAGGTCGTCACCGACATCATCGCAGAATATGATCGCCAACCCGCAGGGTCAGCCGCGGGTTGAGCCCGCATCCACCGTGCCCGCGCTGCTGAGGGAGATCGTCTCGGCGCGCGGCAGCCACGATGCCATCATCACGGCCTGCGCGACCCTGAGCTATCAGGAGCTGGACAGGCGCTCCTCCCGGATCGCTCGAGCGCTGCTCGCGGCGGGAGCCGGCAAGGGCACCAGGATCAGTCTGCTGGCGCCCGACGGGGTGCTGTGGCTCACGTCGTTTCTGGGGGTCCTGCGCATCGGCGCGCTGCTCTCGCTGGTCAGCACGCTGTGCACGCCGCGGGAATTGGCACACATCTTGCGCCACAGCGACACGCAGATCCTGATCGCTGCGCGCCGCTTCCTGCGCCATGATTACGGCAGGACGCTCGCCGCGGCGCTGCCGGAGCTGGCCGAGGGCAGGGCGGCGGCGCTGCGACTCACCGACGCGCCCTATCTGCGCTCCATCTGGCTGGACGATGCCGCCGGGCTCGGCTGGGCGGCGCCGATCGATGATCTCCTCTCGCTCGCCGACGAGGCGGGGGCTCCCGGCACGGCGCTGCTCGATGCCGTCGAGCGCGAGGTCGTGCCGGGGGACGATGCGGTGATCGTCTACACCTCGGGTAGCACATCGATGCCGAAGGCGGTGGTGCACACGCAGTGGAACGTGACCCGTCATCCGCGTGCGCTCGCCAGGTATTTCCTGCTCGAGAGCGGCGATCGCATGATGCCGCTCTTGCCTGCGTTCTGGCTCGGCGGCCTGGCGATGGCGATGGAGGTGTTGAGCGTAGGCGCGGCGCTGGTCTATCCGGAGACGCCGGAAACCGGGGTGATCCTCGACACGATTCAGCGCTTCGACGTCAATCGGGTCAACGGCTGGGGCGACATGCTGGTGAAGCTGCGCGAGGCCGCGGTCGCGCGCGGCATCGACGTCGAGCGCATCGTCGGTCTGGGCCCCTTCCGCGACCGGCAGGGCGTACCCATCCCGCCGCATCTGCAGTCCAACATGCTGGGCATGAGCGAGACGTTCGCGCCCCACAGCGCCGAGCCGCTCGATGTCCGACTGCCCGAGAACAAAGCGGGCGCTTCGGGCCGCGCGGTGCACGGCTATGAGCGTCGAGTCGTCGATCCGGCAACCGGTCGGGAGACGGCAGCAGGGGAGATTGGCGAGCTGCAGGTCCGTGGAGCGGCTTTGATGTCGGGCCTCTACAAGGTCGACAGCCGGGAGGTCTTCACACCGGATGGCTTCTATCCGACCGGCGATCTGGTGCGGCTGGACGGCGACGGGTATCTGTATTTCATCGCCCGTCTCGGAGACATGATCAAGACCAGAGCCGCCAACGTCTCGCGGTTGGAGGTCGAGGCGGCGCTGCGCGCCTTGCCGGAAGTGGAGCTGCCGATCGTCGTCGGTCTCCCGGACGCCGAGCTCGGTCAGCGCCTCGTCGCGGCGGTCGTTGCGAAACCGGGCGCGGCGCCCACCGAGCAGTCGCTCAAGGCGGCGCTGCGCGCGACCCTCTCGAGCTACAAAGTTCCCCGCCGGATCGTCTTCATCGCGCCGCAGGACGTGCCGCGGACGGGGACGGGGAAGATCAAGCTGTTCGAATTGGCCGATATGATCTCGGCGCGCCTGGCGAGTGATGCGTCCCTCGAGGGTCGGCGCGGGGCGGGCGCCGCGTGACCGGCGCGCCCACCACGCCGCGTCGCTCGAGCGAGCTGCGTTTCGATGGCCGCACCGCCATCGTGACCGGGGCGGGCGGCAATCCGAGTCTGGGTCGGGCGCATGCCCTGCTCCTCGCTGCGCGCGGAGCGAGCGTGGTCGTGAACGACATCGGGCGCGATCCTGAAACGCCGGGCTATTCGGACACCGCGTCGGCTGCGGCGGTCGCCGAGGAGATCCGCGCGCTCGGCGGCAAGGCCGTGGCCGACGTCCATTCGGTGGCGACGGAGGAGGGCGCGGCGGCGCTCGTCCGGTCGGCGCTCGATGCCTTCGGCAGTGTCGACATTCTCGTCAATAACGCCGGCATCTCCATCGCCGCGCCGTTCGACGAAATGAGCTCGAGGGACTTTCGACGTCACATCGACATCAATCTGATGGGACCGATCTGGACCTCGCGGGCCGCGTGGCCTCACATGCGCTCCGCGGGGCGCGGCCGCATCGTCAACGTCACCTCGGGCGCCCTGGCGGGGTTTGCCTGGCTTGCGGCCTATGGGGCGAGCAAGGGCGGCTTGCTGTCCCTGACGCGCGCGCTGGCGGCGGAGGGGGCGAGCCTCGGCATCAAGGCGAATGCGGTGAACCCGGGCGCGTTCACTCGCATGGTGGCGGCCCAGCAGCAGGACACCTCGCCGATGTACCGTCACGCCAGAGAGAGCTTGCCTGCGGCGCTCGTCTCGCCGGTGGTCGCTTTTCTGGCGCACGATGACTGCCCGGTCACCGGAGAGTGCATCGAGGCGGCGGGCGGGGAGGTGCGGCGAATTTACCTCGCTCAGACCGCGGGGATCATCGACCGGACCTTGACCGTGGAGGCGGTCGCGGCGCGCTGCAGCGAGATCATGGCGTGCGGCGCCGAGACCGTCGTCGGCGCCGGCGCCTTCGACCCCAGACAGTGGCACATCAAGCCCTATCGCGCGCAGCCCCACGGCCGCGGGACATGACGGGAGATTCGCGTGCTCGAGCAACGCAAGACATTCGAGAGCCGCGTCGCGGCCGAAGCCGGCATGATCGTCGATCGCAAGCCGCAACCGGCGGATCCGCAAAGCTTGCCCCGCGGATTGACGCTGGTCTCGGCGGACAACCACATGGAGCTCACCGAGGACGTCTTTTACCGCGAATTTCCGGCGCACTTGCGCCACGCCGCCCCTCGCGTCTGGTTCGACAAATATTGGCGCATCGGCTTCAAGGAGCAGATGGAGGCCTATCCGACCGGCGTCGACATCGACACCGCGCTCTCGCGGTCGGTGCTGAATGAGGGCTTTGATCTCAAGATTCGCAAACGTCATCTCGAGGCCGAGGGAATCGCCAAGGAAATCGCCTACCCGCAAAGTCTGCTGGCATTCGTTCGGCACCCGGACCAGCAAATTCAGCAGCTCATGTACGGCATCTACAACGAATACCTCGCCGACCTCGCAAGGAGAAGCCCCGGGCGCTTCCACGGGGTCGGCATCTGCAGCAACTGGTGGGACCCCGCAAAAGCCGAGTCGGCGATTCGGCAGATCGTCGACCTGCAGCTGAAGAGCTTCATGTTGCCCTTCAGTCCCGGCAAGGGCCTCGACGGCAAGCCCATCGATTACGCCGGGGCCGAGCTCGACCGGCTCTGGGCGGCGGCCGCGGAGGCGGGATTGCCCGTGAGCTTTCATATCGGCGAGGTGCCGGCGCAGGGCGGGCGGGGCGGATTCGGCACGTTTTTCATCGTCCAGGCGGCGCCATTCCGGCGCGTGCTCGGCAACCTGATCTTCGGCGGAATTCTGGACCGTCATCCCTCGCTCAGGATCGTTTTCGCCGAAGGGGGCATCAACTGGGTGGCCGGAGCCCTGCAGGACGCGGAGCTCACCTACGGCGCCCATCGCGAGATCTATGACTGGCAGCCCAAGCACCGTCCCAGTCACTACTGGCATACCAACTGCTACGCCACTTTTCAGACTGACCCGATCGGCCTCGAGCTGCTCGAGCATATCGGCGCGGATCGAGTGATGTGGGCACAGGATTATCCACACAGCGAAGGGACCTTCGGCTATACCGCGGATGCCTTGCGGGAGATCACGGAGCGCGTGTCGGAGGCCGACGCGCGCAAGATTCTCGGCGGGACCGCCATCGCGCTCTATCGGCTGAATTGAACGAGGGCAGGATCGCGAACGATGAGGCGTTTCGGAGGAGCGAGCAGATGGACGAGCGATTGCAGCGGCTTCTTGACCATCACGAGATCAGGCAGACTTTGAGCAGATACTGTCACGGCTGCGATCGTTGCGACGAGGCGCGGATGGCCAGCGTCTATCTCGAGGACAGCTTCGACGATCACGGGAGCTTCAAGGCGCCGGGGCGAGAATTCGCCCGGCTCATGACCGAGCAGATCCTCGCGCGCACCAGCAGCCTGTTCCACATGCTGGGACAGTCCCTGATCAACGTGAATGGCGACCAGGCGGGTGCGGAGACGTATTTTCTCGCGGTCGCGCGCAGCGCGCGCGAGGATGGGGTCGAGATGTGCAATCAGCTGGGCGGCCGCTTCGTCGACACACTGCAGCGGGAAGATGGCCGCTGGCTGATCAAGCATCGAGTGGTCGTGCGCGACTGGGCGATCAGCATGCCGGTGCAGGCCGATTGGACGGCCCAGAGCGGTTTGATGGACGGTCAGCGGTCGAGCGCCGATCCCTCGTTCGCGGCGCTCGGGCTGGTCCACGGCGGCATTCGACGCGCCACCGCGGCGCCGGATCAAGCGTAGCTTCTCAGCGCATTGAAGCTCTCGAGGTCCGGCTCGAGCTGCATGCCGAAGCTCTTCGTGAGCATCGCCATGGTCTGATAGCAGCCGGCGAGAAACACGATCTCCATGAGCTGCTGCCGCGAATAGCGCGCCGCGAGCGTGCTCCACGTATCATCGCTTATGCGCTGCCGCCGGAAGAGCTCGTCGGTGGCTCCGAGAACCGCACGCTCGAAGGCCGTGAGACAGTCCCCTTGCCCGTCGAGGATCGAGGAGATCTCTTCCCCGCTGAGGCCGACCTTGCGGGAGATCGTGATGTGATGAGTCTTCTCGTAGACCTCATCGCACAACTGCAGCATCCGCAGACACACGATCTGCCGGTCGCGGGGCGGCAGGTTGGTGCGGGTGATCAGCTCGGCGAGGTGCGCTACGAAGGTCCGATACATTCTGGGGCTGTGAACCAGGACACGCGAGAAGATCAGGTGCTTCCAGTCGCCCACCAGGGATGCCTGTTCTTGCGAAAAGTCCTCGGGCGCCAGCGGCGGAATTCGCACGGTGTTTGTCATGGGTCGTGCCTCGGGGGCCGGGGAATCGCATCGGCGCTCGATCAGCATAGGGCAGCCACCGGCTCCCCTGTCTCAACAATTCGCGCCGTCATGTCGATAATTCCCCCCCCTCGCGCGCGGCGCTCCCGCGGCCGCCGGGATGCCACGCCGCGAGGTCCCCGCGAAAGGCCCTCGGCGGCCGTTCGCGGCGCGGCGATCAGTCAATGCAATCAACGACATATGCTCCCACTCGGGCAACCGCGTCGGTGACGAAGAAAAAGCTTGGTGCCGGGGCGCGATCGGATCGAGAATTCCACGCCCGGGCCGATCCTCGAAACCTTCGAACCCATCAGGAAACCAGCATGTCGCGTGAATCCATCAATCTGACCGGCGCCTTGCAGGCCTATATACGCAGCCAGGGAATGCGCGAGGACGCCGATCTCGCGGCGTTGCGAGCAGAGACCGCAAACCATCCAAGGGCGGGGATGCAGATCGCTCCGGAGCAGGGGCAGCTGATGGCCTTGCTGGTACGCATGCTCGGCGCGCGCAAGACCCTGGAGGTCGGCGTATTCACCGGCTACAGCGCGATGGTTGTTGCAAAAGCGCTCGGTGCTCGGGGAAAGGTGATCGCCCTCGACGTCAGTGAGGAGTTCACGGCCATCGCGCGGCGGCATTGGGCCCAGGCCGGCGTCGCCGACCGCATCGACCTGCGCCTTCGACCTGCAGCCGCCAGCCTCGAGGCTCTCGTGGCGGCGGGCGAGAGCGAGACCTTCGATTTCGCCTTCATCGACGCCGACAAGACGAACTACGACACATATTACGAGTATGCGCTCAAGCTCGTGCGGCGCGGCGGCCTGATCGCCATCGACAACGTGCTATGGGACGGCAAGGTCGTCGACTCGGCGGACCAGTCGCCCGACACGGTCGCAATCCGCGCCATCAACCAGAAAATTCACGCGGACCGCCGGGTCGAGGCGTCGATCGTCCCCATAGGCGACGGCCTCACCCTGGCGCTGAGGCTCTAGGATCCCACCGCGTCGAGTCGCGGGAAAAGATCATGCCACGCCATTCACGCGCCCGGCGGCGCCGGGCGCTTCGAGGCGCCGAGCTCGGCGCGCAGCGCCGGCATCACCTCGCGCGCGAACAGATGGCGATCCTCGCCCCACGCCTCGGAGTAGAAGGCGGGACCCACGCAAACCAGGCGATCGAGGCCGCGGCGCGCGAGATCGATGAGCCGCTCGATGCACTGCTCCGGCGCACCGGCGATGGCGAAGCGGCGTACGAAATCCGCATCGAGCTTCATGCCCATGAGCCGGCTCTTGGCGTGGGTCACGCCGTGCGTGGTCATGTCGTAGTTCTTGCGGATCGCCTCGAAGTTGGCGGCATCGTTCGCATTCTGCGGGCCTGCGGCGCCGCTCTGGATGACCTGGAAGCGCGCCAGCGGGGGTGCGGCCCGCGCAGCCGCCTCCAGCGCCGTGTCCGCGTCACGGTGGCAGTAGACGAGCAACTGCGCTCCATAGGAGATGCCCTGGTCGGTCAGTCCCTGTCGCGCGCGGGCGGCGCGAGCCAGGGCGATCGCCCAGTCGATGCGCTCCGGGATCGCACCCACGCTGAAGGTCAGCCGCTCGGCGATCGGCGCCGCCATCTCGATCACCTTCGGACCCGTGGCCGCCACGTCGAGCGGCACCTTGGGCAGATCGCCCGCCAGCCAGCGCAAGGAAGTACCCTCCGGGCGGGCGCCGAGCGACAGCACGTCGAGCGAGGGCGCCTCGCCACCCGCCGCCGACGGGTCGAAGGGCAGGGACTCCCTGCGCAGCAGGACCTGCAGATCGTGAAGCGCGCGCTCGAACGCCGCGAGGCCGACCGGGGCGAGCCCCAGATAGGCGAGCGCCGAGTCACCGCGTCCGATGCCGAGCACGGCGCGACCGCCGGAGACCGCCTGGACCGAGGCGGCACAGCCTGCGATCACCGCGATGTGGCGGGTATGAGGGTTGGTGACCCCGGTGCTCAGCTTGAGCCGCTCGGTGGCTCCCGCCCACAGGCCCATCATCACGTAGGGATCGAGGCTCAGCGATTGCGAGTCCATGAACATCTGGCCGTCCCAGCCCTCGGCCTCGACCGCGCGTGCCTCCGACGGCGAGGTGGTGATATTCGACCCGCCTGAACGCCAAATCTCGAACATGTCTCACTCCCGCGGCCGCCAGGCCGCAGCTACCATTCGGCATAGTCGGGCACATCTTGCACCCGATAGCCGCCGGGCACGACGAAAAGCGAGGCGGCGGGCGCATCCGGGCGGATTGCCGTCAACCTCACTTCGCTGATCACGCTGCCGAATTTGAATTCGCGAATCAATAGCGGCACGCCGGCGAGTTCGCCGATGTCCGACCACCATTGGGATAGGCCGAAGTCCACGCCGAGCGCGAACGAGGAGCCTCTGCGGAACCGACTGAGGGTCTTCATGCCATCGAGAATTTCGGCCCCTCCGGGCACGGCCGCGACGGGTGCCACACAGAGCTCCAGCCGCTTGGCATCGTCCTCGCTTTCCTCCCAGATGCGACAGTCGTGTCCGCCGACCGACTCGAACCGCGCCGTCATGCGAAAGTCGCGGGCGACGGGTTGCTGCAGCCGGTCGCTCGCCTCCTTCATATCGGCGGCCCTGCGCTGCGCCTGTGCCCGATCCTCGGGCGGTGCGCTGGCGGCGGCGTCTTCGAGCTGCTTGACGGCCTCGGCGTAGTGCGCGGCGACCTCGCTCAATGTCGCATGCTTGAAAACACGGACGGATCTCGAATCGCCGTCGATGACGTACACCGTTCCATTCTTGAAGATGTAGGCGGTCTTCGCCCCGGGTCCGCCGGCGCGCACCATGTCATCCACGACGAAATACCGGGTCACCGTCGGCGCCGCCTCGCCCGGCGATCCAGGAGCGAAGTTCTGGTCGACGGGCTGGACGGTGAAGTCGTAGACGACGCCCGCGCTGGCCACCACCGGGCCCAACAGCAGCGCCCAGAGGCAGGCGAAAACAGGATAGCTCACCGTCCTCACGCGATGTATGGGAAACTGGCCGGGCTGCCTGGGTCGAAGCCCGCGCCGCCCCGGCCGCAGCTCGCGCCGGCCCGTTGCGCACGCGCCACGATACCTTCGCCGCAAATACCCCCGTCATCGCCGCGGCTCACGGGCGCTTGTAATATGCAGCGGGTTTTCGACCGTTTCATTGCCGACGCGCCTGCCATGGGCGCAATTCTATCAACGAGGATAGCGGATGGATCAAAAAGCGGACCCCGGCGACACGGTTGCGGCTCACTCGACCTGGATCCGGCCGCTGCAACAGGAGGTGGCCCGCGTGATCGTGGGCCAGAAGCAGCTGATCGACAGACTCCTCATCGCCCTGCTCAGCAATGGCCATGTGCTGCTGGAAGGGGTGCCCGGCCTCGCCAAGACGCTCGCGCTCAAGACCCTGGCCGGGTGCGTCGGGGTTGGATTCAAGCGGCTGCAATTCACGCCCGACATGCTGCCGGCCGACATCGTCGGCACGATGATCTACAGCCCGCAGGACGGGGCTTTCCGCACCAAGCCCGGACCGATCTTCAGCAATCTCATCCTCGCCGACGAGATCAACCGGGCGCCCGCCAAGGTGCAGAGCGCGTTGCTCGAGGCGATGCAGGAACGCCAGGTGACGATAGGCGATGAGACCTACGCGCTGCCCAACCCGTTCATGGTCCTAGCCACTCAGAATCCGCTGGAGCAGGAGGGAACGTATCCGCTTCCGGAGGCGCAGGTCGACCGGTTCATGATGAAGGTCATCGTCAATTATCCCAGTCGCGCCGAGGAGCGCGCCATCCTCGACGCCATGGCGACCTCGGAGCCGCTGCTCGTACCGCGGCCGGTGGTGAGCGCCGCGCAGATCGTGCAGGCCCGGCAGGTCGTGAACTCGCTGCACGTGGACGACAAGATTCGCGACTACATCGTGGAGCTGGTGCTCGCCACGCGTCCGCCGCACTCGGCGTCGCTCGAATTGAACGGCTTCATTCAGACCGGCGCCTCGCCGCGCGCCACCATCGCCCTGACCTTGGGGGCGCGCGCCATGGCGTTCCTGCAGGGCAGGCACTTCGTCGTTCCCGAGGACGTCAAGTCGATCGCTCTCGACGTCCTTCGTCATCGAGTGTCCGTTACTTATGAGGCCGAGGCCGAGAGCATTTCCTCGGAGCACGTGATCGAAAAGATTCTCGCCGGGGTGCCCGTACCTTGAGCAGCCCGGCGGAGACGGCCAGGTCCTACAAGGCCATGCTGAGCGGCATGCGCCGGCTCGAGATTCGCACGCGCCGCATGGTCAACGACAGTCTCGCCGGCGCATACCATTCGGTGTTCAAGGGCCGGGGAATGGACTTCGATGAGGTGCGCGAATACACGCCCGGCGACGAAGTGCGGACCATCGACTGGAACGTGACGGCGCGCGCCGGCCGGCCCTTCGTCAAGAAGTACACGGAAGAGCGCGAGCTCACGATTTTCCTGCTGGTGGACATCAGCGCCTCGGGCAATTTCGGATCTGCAGCGTTGAGCAAGCGCGATCTCGCCGCCGAGCTGGCCAGCGTCCTGGCATTCTCCGCCATTCGCAACAGCGACAAGGTCGGGCTGCTCCTGTACACCGATCGGGTCGAGCGCTATCTGCCGCCGAAGAAAGGACGTCGTCACGTCCTGCGCGCGGTGCGCGACATTCTCTATCACGCGCCCGAAGGCACGGGCACCGACAGCGTTCAGGCGCTCGATGTGCTCAACCGTGTCCTGCACCGCCGCGCGGTGGTATTCCTGATCTCGGATTTCCAGTCGCCCGCAGATCCGGCGGCCGATCGGGCGGCGCTGCGTCGCGCCATGCGCCGGACGAATCGACGTCACGATTTGATCGCCGTGCACATCGAGGACCTGCACGAGAAGGAGCTGCCCAATGTGGGCATCCTCGCCCTGGAAGATGCGGAGAGCGGGGAGATCCTCGAGATCGACACCACCAGCGCCGTGGTGCGCGAGCGGTTCCGGACGCAGGCGTTGGAGAGAGGCCGCCGTCTGCTGAGCGACTTCCGCTCGGAGGGCGTCGATACGCTGCAGCTGCAAACGGATTCGCCCTACCTGCCAGCCCTGCAGCGTTTCTTCAAGGCACGAGAGCGCAGGCGGTGAGCAGGCCGGCCTGCGCGCTGCTTTGCGCCGCGGTCTTGCTCGCTTCCACCTGCGGGGCGCGCGCGGCCGACGCGGCCGCCGCGGTGGGGCTCGGGCCGGACGCCCCATCCGCGGGCATGGCGGCGGCGGGCGACTCTGCGCAGGACATCCGGGATATCCGTGGCCCCAAATCCGTTCGACCCGCCTGGCTGCTCCCGGGGCTGACCGCGGCCGGCGTGCTGCTCGTCCTGGGCGCTTACGGCATCTGGCGTCGCCGTCGCCGGCGAGGTCCTCGCGCTCTGCGGCCGTTCGAGCTCGCTCTGCAGCGCCTTGCCGATGCGCGCGTGCTGATGCATCCGGCGCGCGCGCGCGAGTTCTCCACGACGATCTCCGCCATCATCAGGACCTACATCGAGCAGCGATTCGATGTGGCTGCCACGCACCAGACCACCGAGGAGTTCTTGCGCGGAGTGCTCGCATCTCCGGACTCCTTGCTCGCACGACACCGCAGTCTGCTCTCGGCATTTCTTCACGAGTGCGATCTGGTGAAATTCGCGGGGATCTCGCTCACCCTGCAGAGCATGGAATCTCTCGACCAGAGCGCACGCGCCTTCGTGAACCAGACCGCCGACCCCGCCGACCCCGCCAAGGCCGCCGACCCCGCCAAGGCCGCGCGGCCGGCGCCGAGCGGTGAATCGACATGATCCGCTTCCTGCAGCCCGAGTGGCTCTGGGGGCTGGCGCTGCTGCCGCTCGTTTGGCTGTACCGCGGACGGCGCGGTCCCGTCGCCGCCATCGAGTATTCCGATGTGAGTCTGGTGCGGGCGCTGGGCCGCCGCAGCCGCAGCCGCATCGGGCGCTGGGCGGCGCTGCTCCCGGTCATCGCCGCTGCGCTGATGATCGTCGGGCTGGCGCGCCCGCAGCGCATGCACAGCCGCACCGAAGTGACCGTGAACGGAATCGATATCGTGCTCGCGCTCGATGTCTCCGGCTCCATGCAGGCGCTCGACTTCGCGATCGACAACCGCCGAGTCAACCGCATCGAGGTGGTCAAATCGGTGGTCTCGAAGTTCATCGAGGAGCGGCCCGATGATCGCATCGGCTTGATCGCCTTTGCCGGGGCTCCCTACCTCATCAGCCCGATCACGCTCGATCATGATTGGCTCGAGCAGAACCTCGACCGCGTCATCGTCGGCGCCGGGGACGACGGCACGGCCATCGGCGAAGGCATTGCCGCGAGCCTCAACCGGCTGCGCATGACGGCGGGAAAGTCGAAAGTGGTCATTCTGCTCACGGACGGCATGAACAACACCGGCAAGATCTCGCCTTTTGCGGCGGCCGAGGCCGCCCGCGCGCTCGGCGTGAAGGTATATACCATCGGTGTGGGCGCACGCGGCGAGGCGCCGATACTGGTGAAGGACGCGGCCGGACGCCCTCATCTGATCATGGCCAAGGTCGACGTGGATGAGAAGACCCTGCAGGCCATCGCCGAGGAGACGGGCGGCAGGTTTTATCGCGCGACCGACACCGATTCGTTGCAGAAGATCTACGAGCAGATCAACGGCTACGAGAAATCCGCGCGAACCGTGCAGAAGTTCGAGCACGCCGAGGAGCTGTATCCGTGGGCGCTGATGCCCGCGCTCGCGATTCTCGGACTGGCGTCGATCCTGCAGCACACATTGCTGCGCAGATTGCCATGAGATTCAGCCATCCGCTGTGGCTGCCGGCCGGACTTCTCGCGAGCCTGCTGCTCATCTGGCTGTGGCGCTGGTACGATGCCCGTCAGTACGCGGCGCTCGCGGGGTTCGTTTCCGCGCATTTGCGCGCACGACTGACGCGCTCCGTGTCCCGTGCGCGGCGGCGTGCGCAGCGCGCTCTGTACCTGGCGGCGCTGCTGATGCTGTGCGTAGCGCTCGCCGGTCCGTTGATCGGATTTCGCTGGCAGCGCATCAGCCGCCGCGGCAACGAGATCCTGTTTGCCATCGACACCTCGCGCAGCATGTTGACGCCGGATGTGAAGCCCAACCGCTTGACGCGGGCAAAACTCGCGATCGACGATTTCGCCAATCTTCTGGATGGCGATGCCATCGGCATCGTCGCGTTTGCCGGCACGGCGTTTCTGGTGTGCCCCATGACGCTCGATTACGGGGCCTTTCACGAGTCGCTGAGTGCCATCGACACGACCACGATTCCGCGCGGCGGCACGAATATATCGCGCGCCATCGAGGCGGCCGAGATCGCGCTGCATCGCCGCCCCGGCCGCGATAAAATATTGATACTGCTTACCGACGGCGAGGATCTCGAGGGTAGCGCTTTGACGGCGGCTCAGACGGCGTCGCGACAGGACGGTCTCAAGATCTACACCGTGGGCGTGGGAACCGCCGCGGGCGATCTCATTCCGATCCCCCCGGAACAGGGTGGGGGATTCGTCAAGGACGAGTCGGGCTCGTTCGTCAGGTCACGGCTCGACGAGCCGGCCTTGAGGGCGATCGCCGCCGCGACCGGCGCCCTGTACGTCCCGCTCGGCGCCCAGGGAGAAGGTCTGGAGGCCGTGTTCAAGTCGATTTTTGGGAGCACGGCAAAGCACGACCTCGCGTATCGGCAGCAGAAGATCTACATCGAGCGTTATCAGTGGCCGCTGGCGGCGTCCCTCGCGATGCTCCTCGCCAGCCTGCTCATGGGTACCCGCCGGCCAGGCGGCGTTCGCCGCTCGGCGGCGGCGATCGTGACCGGCCTGATATTGCTCATGAGCCCGTTGATCCCTGCCCGGCGCGCGGCCGCGGCGCAGCGCGATCCCGAGAAGCCGGTCCTGGAGTTCAACCAGGGCACCTCCGCCTATCGGGCGGGCGAGTTTCCGCAGGCCGCGCAGTCATTCCAGAGAGCGATCAGCCGTGCCCCATCGAGCGATCCGCTGCGATTCATCGACCAGGAGGACGCTTATTACAACCTCGGCAATGCCCTGTATCGTGAGGGCCAGAAGACCGAGCATTCCGCCCCGCAGCAGACCCTTCAACAATGGACGCAGGCGGTGAAGGCGTACGAGACGGCGCTGCAGCTGCGCCCCGATGATGCGGACAGCAAGTTCAACCGCGATCTGGTGAAGCGCAAGATCGATGAGCTGAGGCAGAACCAGGACCGGAACCAGAACAAGAACCAGAACAAGAACCAGAATCAGGGTCCCCGGCAGAGCCCGGCCCCACCGCGGAATCAGACCTCGCCGCCGAATCAGGGGCCGCCGCCCAATCAGCCGCCACCGCCCGGTCAGGCGCCACCGCCCGGTCAGGCGCCAGCGCCCAACCGGGCGCCACCACCCAATCAGGGAGAGCAACCGCCACCGCCGCTACCTCCGCAGCGGGATGGCCAAGCGGCGCCGATGCCGCGTGGCGAGATGAGCCCCGAGGAAGCGCGCGAGCTCTTGGACTCGGCGAAGGGGGACGAGCATCAAGCGCTCGGGGCGGCGCTGGCGCGCCAAGGCGCTGACCAGCCGCCCGACAAGCCCTTCAAGAATTGGTGACATGAGAACGACTGGGGCGCGCTGCGCCCGTCTCGGGATGGCCGCCGCCTTTCTGCTCGCTCTTCCGGTCCAGGGCGGTACGCCGGTCGTGAACGCCACGCTCGATCCGGTGCGAATCAGCGTCGGTGAGTCGGCGCGGCTCACCATCTCGAGGCTCGGCACCAGCCTGGAGTCGGTGAAGCTGCCGGTCGTGCCGGGGCTGGAGTTTCGAATCATCGAGCGGTCGGAACGGCCCGAGGTCATTCACGGAGCATCCCTCGCTGCAACGATCCTCGTGGTGCGCGTGACACCCCAGGTGCCGGGCACGTTCATCATTCCCGCGCTCACGCCGAGATCTCAGCCTCTGGTGCTTCGGGTAGATCCGGACAATGGCGCCGGCCCGTTGCGCGGGCCGGGCGGGGCAGTGGCTGGGGCGCCGGGCGCGGCGCCGGCGGGCACGGGCGAACCGGGCGCCGCAGGCGTCCAGATGACGGCCAACGGCTCGGCGTTCCTGCGCCTGAGCGGTCCCAAAGGCGAGATCTACGTCGGCGAGAGCGTTCCCATCTCGATCGAGCTGGGCTTGCGAGCCGGGGTCGTCACCTCGGTGAACGGCCTGCCGGCGGTCACGGGCGGCGACTTCACGCTCCTCAATCTCTCGCGCCAACCCGCGCGCAGCGAAAGAATCATCGACGGCAAGCCCTTTGTGCTGCTCACCTGGCGCAGCGTGCTGGCAGCGATCAAGCCCGGCGCATTTGCCCTCGCCGTCGAGACACCACTCACCGTGCGAGTGACGGCCAGGCCGCTGCGGGAGTCCTTGCTCGAGGACCAGCTGGGCGATCCATTTTTGCAGAATTTCTACGGCGCGACCGTGCCCAAGGATGTCACCATAAGAAGCCCGACGTACCAACTGCGGGCCATGGCGCTGCCCGCGGACGGGCGGCCCGCCGGCTTCAGCGGGGCGGTCGGCACGTTCGAGATCTCGAGCGACGTTTCGCCCGCCACCGCCGCCGCGGGCGATCCGCTCACCCTGCGGATGCGCGTGTCCGGGTCCGGCAATTTCGACCGGGTGGATAGCGCGATGCTCGCGCACCTCGATCAGTGGAAGACCTACCCGCCGAAATCCTCGTTTCATGCGCGTGATGCCATTGGCTTCCAGGGTGAGAAGGTCTTCGAGCAACCCGTGATTGCGTCGAACGCGGGCGCGCAGACTTTGCCGGGGCTGACCTTCAGCTATTTCGACCCCAGCACCGGGCGCTACCAAACGGCCCGCAGCGCACCGCTCCGGGTGGTGATCTCCCCCTCTGCGGCGGACGCCGCGCTCGCCGCCGTTCCCGCCGCAGCGAACGGCAGCGCGAACCCCGCGAGCGCATCGCTCGGCGGCCTGCGGCCCGATCATGTCGCAGCACCGCGCTTCGTGGCCTCCCTCGTGCCTCCCTATCTGCAGCCGCGGTTTCTCACCATACCCCCGCTGCTGGGGCTGCTATTCGCCGGGGGCTGGCTGATGATACGTCGCAGTGCCTCCGACCCGGACGCACGGCCGGGCGGGCGCGCCTTGTCGCGCGCGGCCGCGCGTGCGCTCGGCCGGATGCAGGCGGCGGCCCGCGCCGGCGATACCGCCTCGTTTCTGGCCGAGGCGCGCGAGGCTCTATTGATGGCAGGGCCTGTGATGGCTGGGCCTGCCGAGGCGACCGCGCAGCGCGCGCAAGGCCGCGAGGGCGGCCCGCAGTATGGCCCGGATCGCGAGGAGATCCGCCAGCTGTTCGCGCTTGCGGACGAGGCGAAGTATTCGGGCGCGGCACCCGGCGCCGTGGATTTTGCGCGATGGACGCAGATCGTGCGCAGCCGACTGCAGAGTGAGGGGACGAGATGAGGCACCGGGAGCGGCTCGGCGCGCTGATCGTCGGATTGATGCTGGTCGGGTGCCAGGGCCGCCCGCACTCGGCGCTGCCCGGCTATTCCGCGGCAGGCTTGTACGACCTGGCGAACGCCTATGCGCGCGCCGGAAGGCCGGGTATGGCGGTGCTGAACTACGAGCGCGCAAGCCTGCTGGCTCCCAATGACCCCGACATCGAGTTCAACCTGCGCTACGTGCTCCAATCCCGGCGGCTGCCGCTCGAGCCCCGGGGGCGGATGGCCCGCGCGCTCAGCGCCGTCAGTCCCATGGCCGTTTCCTGGATCGGCGTCGCGGGGCTGGTGATCGTGGGGGCGAGCCTGCTCGGCGGGCGCCGTACGGCGCGATATCGATGGCTGCGTCGCGGCGCATTGCTCGCCGGGATCCTGCTGGTCGGACTCACTGTCGGCAACGCCGTGCTGCTCTGGCCGAAGCTGCACGAGGCGGTGGTCATCAGGGCGGCGGCGCCCGTTCGCGTGTCGCCCGTTCCCATGGGCGATGCGCTCATCGTGCTGCCCGAGGCGGCGATCGTGAGGATGAGGGCGCAGCATGAGGGATTCGTGCTCGTCGAGACCTCGGCGGGGCTCGCCGGATGGGCGTCGCGGGCGGATCTCGCGCCGGTCGTGCCGCTGAGATAGGGCGTCCGGTCGGGACCCCTCGTTGCGTGGCAGGCAATTTTCTTCCATGCCAGTTAATTCTATGGTAACACTGCCTGCATCGACCCCGAGGGGTCGGCGCAGTGGAGGCAGTTCAGCACCAGTCGTCACTTCAACATCAGACACCGCCATGACGCTTCGACTAGAGATGATTCGAACAATAGACGGGATGCCACATGCATTTGAACTCGAAGTTGACCTGCGCGATCGCCGCTATTCTGGGCGGCGGCGCGTGCACCAGTGCGATTGCGGCCGATGCCTCGGATACGAATTCGGCCGGCGATCAGATCGAGGAAATCATCGTAACGGCGCAGCGCCGCAGCGAAAACATTCAGAACGTGCCGATCGCGATCCAGGCGCTCACCGGCGAGACGCTGAATCAGCTGAATGTCACGAATTTCGACGATCTGGTGAAATATTTGCCGAACGTGTCGGCCTCCTCCGCCGGCCCGGGGCAATCCCAGATCTTCATGCGCGGCCTGAGCGTCGGGGATCAGGGGACCCAATCGGGCGGGTCGATCAACGGGTTTCCGAACGTCGCCATCTACCTGGACGAGCAGTCGGGGCAGCTCCCGGGCCGTAACCTCGATGTGTATGCGGCGGACCTGGAGCGCGTCGAGGTCCTGGAGGGACCCCAGGGAACGCTGTTCGGCGCGGGGGCTCAAGCAGGCGTCATTCGCTACATCACCAACAAGCCCAAGCTCGACGTGACCGAGGGGAGCGTCACCGCCGGGTACGGCCCGACTGCGGGCGGGGACCCCAACAGCGACGTCACCGCGGTCCTCAATGTGCCGCTGATCGAGAACACGCTCGCGCTGCGCGGGGTGATCTATGACGACAATCGCGGCGGCTACATCAACAACGTGCCGGCGACCTTCACGCGCAAGGACACCGATCTGGGCATTCATTATGCAGGCTATCCGGCGGTCAACGGCGCCTGCCCCGATGGCCAGCCCAACAATGGCTTTTGCGTGCCGCCCGGCTCTGCGTCGATCAACAACTCGAGCCTGGTCGGCAACGCCATCAACCCCGTGACCTACGAGGGCCTGCGCGTGTCCGCTCTGTGGGACATCAATGATCGCTGGAACGCACTGCTCGCTCAGAGCTACCAGAGCATCGACGCCCAGGGGGTGTTCTATCAGATGCCGAAAAGCTCCGACGGCGCGCCGCTCCCGCCGCAGTCGGTCACGCTGTTCAACCCCTCTTACAACAAGGACAAGTTCGAGAACACGGCCCTGACGGTCAATGGGCGGATCGGCGATCTGAAGCTGGTCTATGCCGGCGCCTATCTGGTGCGCAACATCAGTCAGGTCCAGGACTACACGAATTACTCGCGCGGGCTGTACTCGGATTATTACCAGTGCCACGGTGCCGAGCCCGCGCACGGGCTCACGCCGACCTGTTATTCGCCGAGCACCACCTGGAACGAGACCGAGCGCAACACGCATCAGAGTCATGAGCTCAGGCTGAGCACCCCCGACGATTGGCGCATGCGCGCCATCGTCGGCGCTTTCTGGGAGGAGCTGCAGATCGACGATCAGCTCAACTGGCTCTACAAGACCTTGCCGGCGTGTACCGCATCCGTGATGTACGGCTGCTTGACGGATGTGGCGCCGCCGTCCGGCTCGAGCGTCAACGATCCGTCGGTGCGCAATGACAACACCGCGTTCTTCAACGACGTCAAGCGCGGCTACCGTCAGACCGCGTTCTTCACGTCGCTGGATTTCGACCTCATTCCCAAGGTGCTCACGATCACGGCGGGAACGCGCTACTACCGCTTCGTCAATGACGAGCTCGGCGCCGTCGTCGGCAGCTTCACCTGCTACGAGGCAGGTCCCGGGCCGTGCTATAGCTATGCGACCAACATCGACGCGGAGAACTTGCATACGACCTACTCGGGCGCCAAGAGCCGCGGCAATCTGACGTGGCACTTCCTGCCGGATGCGCTCGTCTATTACACCTGGTCCCAGGGCTTTCGCCCGGGTGCCTTCAACCGCAACAACGGCTGCTACATCCCCGATGCCCAGGGGATCAAGGAGTACTGCTCGCCGCTCGCCTATGCCTCCGACAACCTGACCAACAACGAGATCGGCTGGAAAACCCAGTTCTTCGACCACCGACTGCAGTGGAACGGCGCCGTGTACCGCGAGGACTGGAACAACGTGCAGGTCGCCTTCTTCGATCCGGGCGTCCTCGGCAACGTCGGCTTCGGCACCAACGGACCGAACTACCGCATTCACGGCCTGGAGACCTCCTTCGTCGCCCTGCTCACCGAAGGGCTGACCGCGCAGGGCGGGGCGGCCTGGAACACCAGCAAGCAGACGAACTCGCCGTACCTGATTGCGAACAATCCGGCGCTGCTCTCGAATCCGGCGAGCAAGGCCGAATACGGGCAGCCCATCCTGAGCGTCGACAATCCGTACGGCCCCATCGGCGGCCCGAGCGCCAACTCGCCGCCCCTGCAATTCAATGCGCGGCTGCGCTATCAGTGGACCGTGAGCTCCTACAATGCTTTCGTGCAGGCGGGCGCCACGCACACCGCGCATTCCTTCACCCAATCGAGCGCGAACCCCTCGCTGTCCTCGGGCTCGAACGTGAGCACCACGCTGCTCAGGTTCGAGAATCCGCCCATCTCGCAGTTCGACGCGTCGGGCGGCATCGCCAAGGGTGCCTGGACCGCAGGCCTCTACATCACGAACTTGACCAACGTGATCAAGAGCACGTACACGTCGACCAACCAGTTCGTCCCGGCCGAGGTCATCACGCGGCCGCGGGTGATCGAGTTCAGGGTCGGGTTCAAGTTCTGAGTGCGCGGCAGGCTCAGACCGCGCCGCCCTTCAGCCCGGCGCGTGCTGCGCCATCCAGTGCCGGGCGATCGAGGCGCGATTGCAGAGCCAGACGCCGTCGTGCCGGCGAATGTGCTCGAGGAGGCGGGCCAGCGCCTGGATGCGCCCGGGGCGCCCGATGATGCGACCGTGCAGACTGATGGTCATCATGCGGGGCTCACCGCGAGCGCCCTTGCGGTACAGCCAGTCGAATGCATCCCGGCAGTAGACGAAGAAATCCTCGCCGGTGGCGAAATCGCCGCCGCGCTGCAAGCGGCTGTCGTTGGCGTCGAAGGCGTGGGGAATCACCAGATGCGGGCGGCTCCCGATCCGGGTCCAGTAGGGCAGATCGTCGTTATAGGCATCGCTGTCGTACAGGAAGCCGCCGCTCTCGACCACCAGTCGACGGGTGTTCTCGCTCGGCCGTCCCGTGTACCAGCCGAGCGGCCTGCGGCCGACCATGCGCGTGATGATCTCCACATTGCGCAGTATGTGGGCGCGCTCGACCTCCTCGGCAACGAGCTGATAGTCGATCCAGCGCTGTCCGTGACAGGCGACCTCCAAGCCGCTGCTCGCGATGCGCGCGGCTGCCTCCGGGTTGCGCTCCAGCGCCATGCCGACCGCGTAGATCGTCGCATCCACGCCATAGTCCTCGAGCAGGCGCATGATTTCCCAGAATCCGACACGGCTCCCATATTCGAACGTCGATTCGACGTTGAGGTTGCGCCCACCCGGTACGGGCTCGGCACCCACGTCGGTCAATACCGACTCGGAGCACTCGTCGCCGTGCAGTACGCAGCTTTCGCCTCCTTCCTCGTAGTTCAGCACCACCGAGACCGCGATCTGCGCATCATCCGGCCAGCGAGGATGCGGCGGCCGCGCGCCGTAGCCGATGAGATCGCGCGGATAGGCGTCGAAGGAATTCATGGCCTCGCGCCCCGCTCCGAGACGATCCAATCCAGGTACGCATGCAGCGCCTCGCGCGTGGGCCGCGGCTTCCAGCCCGTCTCGGCCGCGATGCGCGAGACGTCGTAGGCGCCCCACATGCCGTCCTTGAGGGTGGGATCCTGCAGAATGTCGGCCTCCTCGGGCGCGGTGACCTCGACATGAAACCCCGCAACCCGCTCGCCGATCCAGCGGACCAGATCGCCCACCGTCGCCGCCTCGCCGGCGGCGACGTTGTAGGCGGCGTAGCGCAGACGCGGCGCGCGCAGCAGCGAGACGATCGCGCCAGCCACGTCCTCCGCGTGTATATAATCTCCCACCGCATCCAGGGTATTGACGCGCACGCGCTCGCCGTCGAGCGCCATGTGGGCGAGGCGGTTCGGCAGGTGACGAAAGTTTCGGCTCGGCGTGATCCGATCCATGGTGCCGTACACCGACGATGGGCGCACCGATGCGGTCGACAGCCCGAACAGATCGCCGTAGCGTTCCGTGATCAGCTCCGATGTCAGCTTGGAGATCCCATACAATCGCCGCGGCATCACGTAACCGTCTTCCGGCAGCGGCTCGCCCGGGTGGTCGGGTCCATGGTGCTTGTAGACGGCCCCGGAGCTCACGTAAATGAGCCTTTGAAGCCGCGACAGGGTGCGAGCCCACTCGAGGATCGCCACCGTGCCCATGGTGTTGACCTCGACGATTCGTGCCGGGTTCTGCGCTTCGGGCTCGCGCTTGGCTTCGGCGGCGCTGCCGCGCGATATCGGGGTGATCGTGGCGCCATGAACGATATGCGTGATCTCATCGCCTCGCAGCGCCGCGCGCCAGGTCTCGGGCCGCGTCACGTCCGCGACGATGACCTCGAGCCTTGCGGCCACGGGGGCGAAGTAGCGCACCGCCGCGGCATCCAGCGGCGCGGCGTCGAGCACGATCAATCGTGCCGCAGGGTCGGCGTCGAGCCAATGACGGCCGAGGACGCTCATGACGAAGCCCGTGCCGCCGGTGACCAGTAATTTCATGACGAACCTCGCTGTCCAGTCGCGCGCTACAGCGGAAAATCCAGCAGCAGGCGCAATAACGATCGAGCGCCGACCGCGAAGTCCTCGAGGGCCATGGCCTCATCGGGATTATGGCTGCCCTGCTCGTTGCGCACGAAGATCATCGCCGTCGGGATGCCTGCCTTGGCGAACACGGCCGCATCGTGACCGGCGCCGCTCGGCATCTCGAAAGGTTGATCGAGCAGGCTCAAGAGCCGTCTGCGCAGGCGCGCATCCATCACGGCGCTCGGAGAGTCGCTGGTGACGCCCAGGTCGAAGCTCACCCGGTACGCCTCGCCGATGCGGGCGGCCGCTGCGCGCGCCTGCGCTGCAACGGCATCCATGGTCGCCTGCGAAACGCTGCGCAGGTCGAGGACGAAGCGCGTCTCGCCCGCTATTTTGCTCGGTCCGTGCAGGGCAGGGTCGGTGTAGAGCTCTCCGCTGGTGAGTACCAGGTCGGCCCCGGCGTCCTGCGCCTGCACCCAGACCGTCTCCAGGTGATGCAGGAGCGCCACGGTGGCGGCCACCGCATCCTGGCGATAGGGACGATCGACGGCGCCGGAATGGGCATATTTGCCCAGGCAGCGGGCGTTGCGAAATCGCTTGCATCCCCGTATGCCCGTCACCACGGCGGCGGGCAGTCCCCTGGCGACCAGCGTCGGGCCCTGCTCGATATGCAGCTCCAGGAACGCGCGGATCCGTGCAGGCTCGAGCAGGCGCCGCCGGTCGCGAATCGCCCGTGCGTCGAAGCCGCGCTCGATCAGCGCCGACTCCAGGGTGCGCTCGTTGTCCGACCGCTTGACGGACAGGCAGGCGGGGTCCAGCAGTCCGAAGGCGCCGGCGCTGCCGATGTACGGCACGTCGAACCAGGCGGATTCCTCGGCGCGAATCGCCATGACCGTGAGATCGTGAGCGGGCTCGACGCCCGCCTGCCGGAGCGCCGATAGCGCACTCAAGCCGGCGACGACGCCGGCTGCGCCGTCGTAGTTGCCCCCCTGCGGCACGCTGTCGAGGTGCGAACCGATGAGCACGCGCGGCGCGCTGCGGTCGCGTCCGGGGAGCGTCATCATGAGGTTGCCGATGGCGTCGACCGAGATCTCGAGATCGAGGGTTGCGGCGGCGGCGCGCACGAGATCGTGCGCGGCCTGCTCGCCCGCTCCATAACTGTCGCGCACGATGCCCCGTCCCTGGCGGGTGGTGCGGCTCAAGCCATCGAATAGCCTGGCGGCGAGCTCGAGATCGGGTCGCATGCGCGTCAGCCCGCCAGCCATCCGCCGTCCACCACCAGATTCGAGCCGGTCATGAAGGTCGCTCGATCGCTCGCGAGAAACACGGCGGCATTGGCGACGTCCTGCGGCCGCCCGAACCGCGGCCAGGGCGTGCGCCGGCGCGCATATTCGAGCAGCGCCGGATCCATGGCGAGACCGGGCTTGCCCGTCACGATCTTGCCCGGCGAGATGCAGTTGCACACGATGAGATCCTGCGCGTACTCGACCGCGATCTGCTTGGTCAGATAGATCGCGCCGGCCTTGCTCACGCCATAAGGTGAATCGCCGCGCGTGGACACGATGCCGTGCTGCGACCCCAGATTGATCAAGCGCCCCCGCACCTCGTTGCGGGGCTCCTGCGTTCGCATCTGCCGAATCGCACGCTTGCATCCGTTGAACATGCCGGTCAGATTGACCGCCATGACCCGTTCCCACTGCTCGGCGCGGGTATCGGCGAGGGCCGTGCCGGAATAGGTGGCCGCATTGTTCACCATGACGTCGAGCCGCCCATGGCGCGCCACCGTCGCTGCGATCAAGGCGTCGACATCGTCCCAGCGCGCCACATCGGTCTTCTCGAAGCTGGCTTCGCCGCCGGCTCGATGGATGATGTCCGCGGTCGGATCGCCGCCCTCGATCGGCACGGCATCGATGTCCGCAATGACGATGCTCGCGCCCTCGCTCGCGAAGCTCAGCGCGATTGCCCGGCCGATCCCGGAGCTCGCTCCCGTGACGACGGCAATTTTTCCGGCGAGCAGGCTGGACATGGGCGCTGGACTTCCATCCTCAGTTGTTCGGTATCGAATACACCTTACCGTGGTAGGGCGGCTTGTCCAGCTGATCGAGCGCCGTCACGTAGACGGTCTTCTCGTCGGGACTGAAGGCGAGGTTCGGTACGCCCGGGGAGGGGAGCTTGAGCTCGCGCAGCAGTTTCCCCTCCGCGTTCACGACGAAGATGACTCCGGCGAGCGGCGCATGAATGTCGCGCGGATTCTGGCCGATGTAGATCTCGCCCTTGGAATCGATCTTGACGCCATCTGGATAGATATGACCGACATCGTGGGTCAGATCGTCGAGGTTCAGGAACAAGCGCCGATCGCTCAGCGACGCCCCCGGTCCGATGTTGAACTCGATGAGCCGATGTCCCTCGGTTTCGATGACGTAGAGAATCTTGCCGTCCTTCGAGACCGCCACCCCGTTGGCGCTCTCCACGTTCTCCGCTTCTTGCTCGATCGTCCCCCCGGCCGTGAGGTAAAAGACCTTGCCGTCGATGGCCGCGCCCGGATGTCCCGAGGCCGTGAAGTAGATGCCCCCGTGTGCGTCCGGAGCGAAGTCGTTCGGTCCCACCAGCTTGTGGCCATCCTTGTCGTGGGTATAGGGCGGCAGAGTGCGCCCATCGGCCGAGATCCGTCCGATCGAGTTGCTGTCGTAGCAGGTGGTGAGAAACTCGCCCTCGGCCGTCGCAATGACCGCGGACGGCCCGCAACCTTTCTGCGACCAGAAGATCGTGTTTCCGTGTCCGTCCCAGGCGGTGACCGAATTGCGGTCGTACTCGACGTAGTACAACTTGCCGCGATACCAGATCGGTCCTTCGGGAAAGTGCGCGTCGGCATTGAGGATGCGGATATCACCGGCGTGAGCGCCGCATGCGCCGGCCGCCGCCAGGACGAGCCCCAGTAACTGGATCTTCACGCGAATCTCCCCTTCATACCGTAGCACAGCCGACGGCCCGGATCTGGTCCTCGACGACGGTTCTCTCGGCCAGCAAAAAGTGCCAGACCGCCCAGAAACCGGTCGGTGCGAGAAACAGCAACGCCAGGCGCAGTGAAGCGGCATCCGCCCCTCGGCCGCCGGCGAAGAAGTCGCTCATGATCCCCACCGCCTGCGGGGCGACGATCAGATTGAATACGTTGCCGACGAGGACCGACCAGGCGGTGAATATGGAGCGCATGTTGCTCGGCGCGAGGTTCAGCACCAGGGCCATGCAGGGTCCGATGAAGAAATAGATGGCGGGAATATAGATCCAGAACATGAGCTTCGCCACCCACAGCGTGTGCGTCCAGTAGGCGAAGAAAGATGGAATGGTGGTCAATCCGATGATGGCTGCGAGCGTCCAGAGGACGCGGCGAGGACTGACCATCCAGGGTCGTGCCATGAGCCAGGCCGTAGCGGCCGTCGCCAGTATTCCCCCCACCAGGTGAGCGTGTCCCGTGACCGCGCCCGCCTGCGCGACATTCAGCGCGTAGCTGCGCATGAGAAACGTCGGTGTCCACCACACCAGACCCCATCCCCACAGAGAACAAACGCCGCTCGCCATGATCACATGGAACGCGGCCCTCTGGCGCCACAGGAAGCGCAGGGACTGTGCCAGTGAAGGCTTGCCTGCACCGCCGACCGCATCGAGCCGCCCCCGTCTGGGCTCCCGCACCGTCAAGAAGGCGAGCACACCCAGGAGCAACCCCGGCGCGCCGAGCGCGAAGAACGCCGCGCGCCACCCGAACGCCTGGGCGACGGCACCGGCCAGGTCGGCGCCCATCCATGCGCCGACCGGCGCGCCGAGCGCGAGCACCGAGAGCGCCATCGGGCGCCGTTCCGGCGCAAAGTAGTCCGATACGATCGAGGTCGAGGGCGGAGTGGCTCCCGCTTCACCCACGCCGACGCCGACGCGGCCTGCCAGGAGCTGCCAGTAATTTTGCGCCAGACCGCAAAACATCGTGAACCCGGACCAGATGACGAGCGCCGCGGCCACGATGTTGCGCCGATTGGAGCGGTCGGCGAGCCAGGCGATTGGAATTCCGAAGACGACATAGAACAAGGCGAGCGGAACGCCGGTGAGGAACGCCGCGCCCGCATCCGTCAGCCGCAGCTCGAGACGGATCGGCTCGAACACGGTCGTCACCACGTATCGGGCGGCGATGTTGATCGCATAGACCAGGCACATCACGATGAGGACATACCAGCGCTCGACGGCCGAGGGCGTTTCGGATCGCTGGATCACGACGGCAATCAAGCGATGTTCCCATGGCTGGCGACGTGCTGCCCGTTTCCATCCCGGTCCGAGCGGGAAGGCGCGCGCGCGCGGGAACCGGCCGGCCAGCGGGAACCGGCCAGCCAGCGGGAACCGGCCAGCCAGCGGGAACGCGTACGCCAGCGGGAACCAGTCCGCCGGCACGATGCACCCGCCCGGCGGGCACCCCACGACCTCGAGCCATCGCCCTCGCTTGCTGCTAGCATCCAGTTCGGCCGATCGGCTGACGCGTCGATGTTCTTGTGCCGGTGATGATTGCCCTGAATTTCAGCTTATCACTTTGCGCAGCTCGTCGGCGTCGTGAATCATCCGCACATCGAGGGGAGAACGCTTGACAGCCATGACATGCGGCGAGGCCGTGATGAAGCTGCTCTCGGCCTATGAAGTCGACACGGTATTCGGCATGGCCGGGACCATGACCGTCGAGCTGTATCGCGGCATCGCACTCGCGGGGATCCGTCACGTGCAATGTCGCAACGAGCAAGGCGCGAGCCTCATGGCCGACGGCTATGCGCGGGCGAGCGGCAAGCCCGGGGTTTGCACCCTCATCGCCGGTCCGGGCGTCACCAACGCGGCCACCGGCATTGCCCAGGCTTACTGCGATTCGCAGCCCATGCTGGTGCTGTCGGGAGCGTGCGCCACGCTCACCCAGGGGAAAGGCTGGGGCGCCGTCCACGAGCTCAACGATCAGGCCGCCGTGACCGCCGGCTTCACCGCCTTCAGCGCCATGATCCGATATCCCGACGAGCTGCCGGAATTGATTGCGCGTGCCTATGCGCTGTTTCGCGGCAGCCGGCCCCGTCCGGTGCATCTGTCGCTGCCGCGGGACATCCTCCCGGTGATGGTGGAGGCGGACTGGAAGACCCGGCGCGCGCCGTCCTTGCCGATGCCCGATCCGGCGGCGATCGAGGAGGCCGCGGATCGTCTCGCACAGGCCGAGCGCCCGCTGATTCTCGTGGGCGGTGGAGCGGTTGGCACGCGGCAGCCGCTCATCGACATTGCCGAGCACATCGGCGCCGCGGTTCTTTGCACCAATGCCGGCAAGGGGATCGTGCCTGAGTCCCACCCGCTCTCTCTGGGCTGCTCGATCCTGCAGGAGGCGAGCCAGCAGGCCCTGGCGCAGGCCGACGTGGTGCTGCTGGTAGGCTCCGAGGTTGGGCAAGGCGATCACTTCCTGCCGCGGCTCGAGATATCGGGCGACATCATTCGCATCGACATCGATCCCGCGGAGCTCATCTCGATGTATTCCGCGGCGGTGCCCATTCAGGGCGACGCGCGTGCCGCGATGCTCGCCCTCTCGTCCGCCCTCGCGGGCCGCAAGCCGGCGGCGCAACGCCCCCTGGGCGAGAGCCGTGTGCGGGACATCCTCGCGCGCAACGCCGCGAAAATGACCGGCCTCGAGAGGCTGCACGCGCGCGTGTGGAAGATCTTGCGATCGGCCCTTCCCGCGAACGCCATGGTCATGGGCGATGCCACCCAGATCGTGTACTCGGGCTCGTTTGCCATGCCGATGGAGGTGGAGCGCTGCTGGTGCTATTCCGGCACCTACTGTGCGCTGGGCGTCGCTCTGCCGATGGCCATCGGCGCCAAGATCGCCGCGCCGCATCGGCCGGTGGTCGCGGTCGCGGGCGACGGGGGCATCATGTTCACGATCAATGAGCTCGCGACGGCGGCGGAAGAGCGCCTCGCGCTGCCGGTCATCGTGTGGAACAACGACGCCCTGAAGGAGATCGTGGACCAGATGGACCGCCGGCAGATTCCGCGCATCGGCCTCGAGCCCAAGAGTCCGGATTTCCTGGGACTGGCGAAGAGCCTCGGCTGTCATGCCACCCGCGCCGCGAGCGCCGAACATCTGGCGCGATCGGTGCGCGAGGCGCTGCTCGCCGATCGGCCCACCCTGATCGAAATTCGACAGGACAGCCCGTGGCTCAGCCCGGATGCAGTGCTCGGGGACGTCGCACCGGATTCTGGTCGTTGATCTCATCGCGTGGCCGGTAGGGCGCCTCCAGCAAGGCCCGCTCGCCGGCATCGAGCTCGAGCGTGAGCGCCTCGACGGCGGCGTCGAGGTGCGCCGTCTTTGCCGCGCCCACGATCGGCACGTTGCGATTGCGGTTGCCCGCGACCCAGGCCATCGCGATGTGTGCGCTGCTCACGCCGCGGCGGACGGCGACCTCCCGCACCCGTCGCGCGATCTCCTGATCGATATCATCGCCGTAGTATTGCTGGTAGAGGTCATGGGCCGTGCGTGCGCTGCGCGCCTCGCGCGCGAGGAAGCCGCGCGCCAGAGGACTGAAGGTCGTGACGGCGATGCCCTGGTCGCGGCAGTAGGGCAGCATCTCCCGCTCCTCTTCGCGGTACAGAAGGTTGTACTGGCACTGCATGTTGACGAATGGGGTCCAGCCGTTCATCGATGCCGCGTGGTTCATCTTCGCGAACTGCCAGGCATACATCGTGGATGCGCCGAGGTAGCGTACCTTGCCGGCGCGGACCGTGTCGTCGAGCGCTTGCATGGTTTCCTCGACCGGCGTGCCCGCATCGAAGGCGTGAATCACGTACAGATCGAGGTAGTCGGTCCCCATCCGCGCGAGCGAGCGGTCGATGGAGGCCGCGATGTGCTTGCGGGACAGTCCGCGATCGTTCGCGTCGTCGCTCATCGGGTAGTAGACCTTGGTCGCGAGCACCAGGCGCTCGCGTGCGCTCATGCGCAGCAGATTCCGTGCGACCACCTCCTCGTTGCGGCCGGTGGAATACCAGTCGGCCATGTCGAAGAAGGTGATGCCCAGGTCCAGGGCGCGTCGCAGGATGGGAATCGAGTCGTCCTCGTCGAGCACCCAGCCCTTCCAGGCGGAGCTGCCCATCGACATCGTGCCGAGGCAAAGCTGCGATACCTTGAGGCCCGTCCGCCCGAACCGGATGTAATCCATGTGCGAGTCACTCCCATGCGCTCATTTCCCCGCCATTCTGGCACGGGATCTCGGTCCAGGGCTCCTATGCCCGCGCGTGTCCGGCGGCGAAGCGGGCGATCTATTTGCGATGCTCGATCTCGAGCCCGAAGCGCTCGCGGTAGGGCGCGAACTCCCGGTGCAGCGCCTCGATGTCCTCGCCGATCACGGCGGTCGAGTAGGTGAATTTTCCGTAGCGGTCGCCCCGGTTGTTGTTCAGGTAATCGCGCATGGCCGCCTCGGTGTCGGGTGCGAACGGGATGCCGTAGGTCTGGTAGAAGCCGCGGATGGTGGCGACCGGATCGGCGATGAAATCCGGGTAGCGCACGTGGTGAATGCGCGGGTCCCTGACCAAGGGATTCTCCAGCGTGTTCTTGAAGCCGGCGCGGCACATGGCCAGCTGCACGCGCGCCTGCTCGGCCCAGTCCACCCGGCCGGTCAGGCCCTCGACCAGCTCGCCGGTGAGCACGATGCGCGAGGCGACCGCCTGCACCGGGTCGCGGTGCACCCAGATCATCCTGGCATCCGGATAAGTGGCGAAGAACTCCGGCAGCCGCGGCCCGTGGAAACCCTTCAGGACCCAGTACTTCTTCGGGCGGGCGTACTGGAACTGCTGCAGCATCATCTTGTGGATGCGATACTGCGCGGCGGGCTGCGCCGGCAGCCCCCCGACGTTCATGCCGAAGGGCACGCGCCACCAGGCCGTCGGCGTCATCACTCGAAAATCGAACGCCCAGGTGCGCTCGTCCTCGGGCAGGCCCTCGCCCAGCATGTCGTTGTAGGGATGGCTTTTCAGCCAGAACGCCATCTTGGTGTTGATCTCGCGCCAATCCGCATCTGCCCGGCCGCGCCGCGGATCATCCGCGCCGGTCGTGCCGGGCGGCGGGGAGGGGTACATCACCTCCCAGAAGCGCAGCGCTCGCGCCTTCGGATCCACCGACAGCAGCGCATGCAGCAAGGTCGTACCGGAGCGCGGCTCGCCGGTTGCAAACAGCGGCTGCACGATCTGCTCCTCGCCGATCGGATAGCGCTTGAAGTCCTCGAAGAAACTGAGCCGCGAGCTGAGCAGCCACAGGCAGGTCTGGGCTGCGGCGCGCTCGCCGGCCGCGTCCATGCGGCAGCTCTTCAGAAACTCGACCGCGAGACGGAACCGCGCCGGCAGCGTGTCGTCGCCCCAGTCCGCAAGTCCGGTCTGCGCCTGCGCCTGCGCGAGCAGCGCGTCGGCATCCAGATCTGGCACGCTGGAACTCATCCTCTCACCCCGCGATCCGCATCAGCTCGTCCTCCGCAGCGCGCACCTTCTCGGCGGAGCGCGCCGCAAATCTCAGTCCCGCCATGCCCCCGTAATCCATGATCTTCACCACGCGCATGCCGGCGTCGACGAAGCCCTTGAGCCGGCGCGCAATCTGCTGCGGTGTGCCGCAGGGAATGATCCTGCGGATCGCCTCGACGTCGGTCTTCTTCAGCATCTCGAGAATGCGCTCCCGCGGCAGCACCTGCGGATTGATGTCCTGATATCCGCGCCAGCTCTCGCCCAGCGGGTGCTCGAAGCCGAACTTTCGCAGCGCTTCGGCGGAGGGCTGCAGCACCCAGGCCTTGATCAAGGGCGCCTCGAGGATTTGCGCGAGCTCCGCCTCATCGTGGCTGATGAGGCAGGTTTGAATGCTTGCGGGCACGATGGCCATCGGATCGCGTCCGGCACGCTCCGCGGAAGCGCGAACGACCTGCAATTTGCTCGCGTACTCTTCCGGCGTCCAGGCGCCCGCGGGCCACCAGCCGTCGGCATACCGGCCGGTGATCTCGAGCATGCGCGGACCGTTGCAGCCCACCCAGATTCTCGGATATCGCCCCTCGAACGGCTCGGTATCCATGCGCGCGTGATGCAGCCGGTAGAACTGGCCCTGGAAGTCAACCGGTCCCTCGCTCTGCCACAGCAGTTTGATGACCTGCAGCGCCTCCTCGAAGCGGCTCACCGGCTTGGTGAAATCGAACCCATAGGGTACGGTGTTCTCGGTCTCACCGCTCCCCACGCCCAGGATGAAGCGGCCCCTCGCCAAGTGATCGAGGGTGAGGGCGCTCTGAGCGAGCATCGCCGGGTGCCGCCGCACGGTATCCACGACGCTGGTGGCGATGGGCACGTTCTTGGTCTGAACTGCGACGGCTCCTGCCACGGCCAGTGCGTCGAGATGACGGTGCGGCGATGGCGATGCGGTCGCAAGGTCGGTGAATTCCGGCGTCCAGATCGAGTCCGGCCAGAAACTCACCATGTGGTCCGGCAGCCAGATCGAGTGATATCGGCCGCCGTCCATCAGCGGCAGGTTGCTCAGGTCCAGCGGCAGCGTCGTCCGCAGAAAGGCAGCAGGTTGAACCCTCATCGAATCCTCCGCACGAGCGGCCGCGCCTTGCAATGAGCCACATTCGCCCGCCGCGGATCCGTGCGAGGTTTTCCGCGCCGTCGCGGGCCGGTTCGCTTCTGGCCTGGCTTCGACCCATTATATTGGGCTTTCGCCGATTCGGCATCATCATCAACAACACTGTTGTGGCCGACACCGATGGCCGGCGGCTCACGCCCGCGCGCGGGCAGCGAGATCCTTGCGCTCGCTCTCGCTCAGATCCCAGTGCCAGTCGTGGCACTCGGCGTATACCCGAATCGGCTTGTCGTGGGCGAGTGCATCCAGAATCTCGCTCTTGGTGCGCTGGGACGCCCATTCTTGCTTGCACACCGGGCAATGAACGGGGAAGCGGATGAACACTTCGGTCACGGATCTCTCCTGGCAGTGCGGCAGCGGACATCTTCGGGGGGTATGCGGGCGACGGTCAAGATCTCGCAGCGCTCGCATCGCTCCGGCGGGCCCCCCTCGGGGCGGTCGCACTTTCGCGATATTTCCCCGTCGCGTAGCATCGTGCTCGCGCAACGCAGGAGCGACATACCATGACGCAGCCATCCGCGCATGCCCGTTGGCCCGCCCTCGATTGGCCGCAATGGGCGCAGACGGGTGATACCTTGCACATGTTCACGCAGATCGTCGGCAAGACTCGGCTGGCGCTGGCACCCATGCAAAATCATTGGTGGAACGTGGCGCTCTATGTCACGGCGCGCGGCCTGTCCACTTCCGCCATGCCCCTGCCGCAAGGCGGATTGCTGGAAATCGAATTTGATTTCATTTCGCACCAGCTGGCATTTCGGTGCAGCTCGGGTGCCGCCAGGGCGCTGCCTCTTCACGCTCAGTCGGTTGCCGAATTCTACGCAGCCTATGTCGAGGTGCTGAAGTCCTTGTCGGTGGCCGTTCACATCGACCGCTTGCCGGTCGAGCTCGAGCACCCGATTCGATTCGATCTCGACACCGTCCATCACAGCTACGATGGCGATGCGGCGCGGCGATTCTGGCAGGTGCTCGGCCGGGCGAGCACTATTTTTCACCGATTCTCGGGCAATTTCTGCGGCAAGATCAGTCCGGTGCATTTCTTCTGGGGCTCCTTCGATCTTGCAGTCACGCGCTTCAGCGGCCGCCGAGCGCCCGTTCGCCCCACCGCGGACGCCGTTCAAGCCGAGGCCTACTCCCATGAATGCATCAGCGCCGGCTTTTGGCCCGGCAACGGAGGCTATGGGCGAGCGGCCTTCTATTGCTACGGGGCTCCGGTGCCGGACGGCCTGCCCGCAGCGACGATCGCGGGACCTGGAGCGTTCAACGACCATCTCGGCGAGTTCTTGCTCGACTACGACGACGTGCGCGGCTCGGCCGATCCCGAGCGTGTCGTGCTGGAGTTTCTCCAGGGCACCTACGCCGCCGCCGCAGCGGCGGCCCGGTGGGATCGGTCCAGCCTGGATCGTTGAGACATGCGCGGCATCACAGAAATGGCCCGAATAGCTCCTCAGCGCCGCGAATCTGAGGCACTATGCATCCGACGGACCTGCCGCCGCTCGCCGCTTGCCCCGCAACGGCGGCACCCGCCAGCGGACTCTCGCCCTGCGAGTCGATCGGCCATTTCCAAGGACGTCGGTGGCGCCATCGCTGCGTGAAATAGAACTAGCCGAGCGCGCGACGGCGCGCCCGCGCTATGCCTCCTCGGCAGCTCGCGCGGCGGGCGCCGTTGCAGCGGCCGCCGGAATCCTCGTGCTCCTGGGCTGGGCCCTGGGGATCGTTGCTCTTACCAGCGTCTTGCCGGGGCTGACCAAGATGTCACCCCTCACGGCGCTCACATTCGCGCTCTCGGGCGCGGTGCTCTGGCTCGGTACCGCTCCGCCGCAATCGCCCCACGCATCCGAGATCCGGCCCGGCGCCGGCCCCGCATGGTTTCGCGCCGCGTCGGCAGGCGTCGCGTTGATCGGAGCATACCGGCTGGGCGATTACGGCTTCGGCTGGAATCTGAACGTCGATCAACTCGGGCTAGGCGGTCCGCATCCGGCGGGCGGCGGCGCGCTCAGCCTCATGGCGCCCGCCACGGCATTCGGATTCTTGCTGCTCGGCGCGGCACTGCTGCTGAGCCGCGGCGCACGCCTTTTCGGCGTATTCCAGGCGCTGTGTCTGCTGGTCGCGATGACCGGCTGGCTCGGGATCAGCCATTACATCTATGGCGGCGAGCCGTTGCTGCCCTACACGAAGATGGCCTTGCATACCGCGATTCTATTTCTGATTCTGAGCGCAGGTATTCTCTGCACCAGAACCGATCGGGGACTGGTCGCGTTGCTGATGGGGCAGAGCGCAGGCGGGGTGATTGCGCGTCGACTCGTCCCGGCAGCGGTGTTCGCTCCGGCCGTGCTCGGCTGGTTGCGGCTCGAAGGACAGCGCGCCGGACTGTTCGACACCGAAGCGGGGGTATCGCTCTTCGCCCTGTCGAATATCATGGTCTTTGGTGCGCTGATATGGGATACGGCCCAGTCGTTGCATCGCTCGGATGTCGAGCGCATGGCAGCGCGACGCAAGCTCCAGTCCCAGCTCGAACGGCTGAAGTTGCTCGAGCAAATAACCCATGCCATCGGCGAGCGCCAGGACCTGCTCAGCATCTTTCAGGTGGTCGTGAGGTCTCTGGAGGATCAGCTGCCCGTGGATCTCGCTTGCGCGTGCCGATACGATGCGCCGAGCAATCTCCTCCTGGTCACGAGCGTCGGACTGCGCAGTCAGGCGCTCGTCACGGAGCGGGCGCCGATCGAGCCGGCGCAATTGGCCATCGAGGAGAACGGCCTGTGGCGCTGCATGCGCGGGGAGTTTCTCTACGAGCCGGACTTGAGGTCCCTGGACTTGCCGCTGTCGCAGCGCTTGGCGAGCGCAGGGTTGCGGTCTCTCGTCATCGCGCCGCTATGCACCGAGGGCAAGGTGTTCGGAATATTGCTGCTGGCGCGCCGCCAGCCGGCGGGTTTCAGCAGCGCCGACTGCGAATTCTTGCGTCAGCTGAGCGAACATACCGCCCTCGCGGCGAATCAGGTGCAACTCTACAGCGAGTTGCAGACGGCATACGAGGACCTGCGGCGCACCCAGCAGGTCGTCATGCAGCACGAGCGCCTGCGCGTCCTCGGGCAAATGGCGAGTGGGGTCGCCCACGACATCAACAATGCCTTGTCGCCCGTCGCGCTCTATACCGAATCGCTTCTGGCGCATGAGCCCGGCTTGAGCGAGCGCGCTCGAGGTTACCTGCAGACGATTCGGCAGGCCATCGACGATGTGGCGCAGACCATCGGGCGCATGCGCCAGCTGTATCGTCCGGGGGAGCCGGAGTCGGAGCTTCTTGCGCTGCAACTCAACGGTCTGGTGCGGCAAGTCGTGGATCTGACACGCAGCCGATGGAGCGACATGCCGCGCCAGCATGGCGTGGACGTTCGTCTGCAGACCGACCTCGCCGCGGACTTGCCGCTCGTCTCGGGGATCGAAAGCGAGATCCGCGATTCGCTCGTCAATCTCATCTTCAATGCAGTGGACGCGATGCCGAAAGGCGGAACACTGAGCATTCGAACCAGGATCCTGCCCGCCTGCGCAGATGCAGCGCCGGCGCTGCCGCGCGCGCGCGTCGGCATCGAAGTGTCCGATACCGGGACGGGCATGGACGACGCCACCCGCGCCCGGTGTCTCGAGCCCTTCTTCACCACCAAGGGTGAGCGGGGCACCGGTCTCGGGCTGGCGATGGTGTACGGAATGGTCCAGCGCCACGGCGCCACGATCGACATCGAGAGTGAACCGGGCAGGGGCACCACCATATGCTTGGCCTTCCCGGTGCCCGCCAGTCAGGTGCAGGATCCGCGGGTCGTCCGCATCGCACCGAAGCAGCCATCGCGCCTGAGGATCCTGCTCGTCGACGACGATCCGTTGCTGCTGCAATCCCTGCGCGACACGCTGCAGAGCGAGGGTCACACGGTCGCGGCGGCGAGCGGCGGGCAGGCCGGAATCGACCTGTTCAACCTCCGCTCCAGGGGCGATGAGCCGTTTGCCGTCGTCATCACCGATCTGGGCATGCCCGATGTGGACGGAAGGAAGGTCGCGGCTGCCGTGAAGGCAGCCTCGGCCGCGACTCCTGTCATCATGCTCACCGGCTGGGGCAGGCGCATGACGGCCGAGGATTCGCCCGCGAACATCGACTGCCTGCTGTCGAAGCCGCCCAAGCTGAGCGAGCTGCGCGAGGCGCTCTCTCGATGCGCGGCGGGCGCCGGCGCGGCTTTGCAGTTTGCCATCGCGGATCGATAGGGCCTGAAGCGCCACCCGGCGCTGTGCAGTCCTCGATGCGCAGCCTCGCATCAGGATGAGCCTCACGCTCGAATCATCCTAATGCCTACGCGGCAGGCGTGCCCTCTTGTGGGGGCAACGGCGAGCAACGGGAGCTCGAGAATCGATGTGAGGGAAGATCGATGTGAGGAGCGCCGCGCAGGATTGAAGCGGATGGACAATCCTCGCGCGCGCCGATTCAATGTCGCAGGTGCAGTCGGCTTGGGGCAGGGAGCACTATGTCATCTGGACATCCTTCGATCGTCGGTCTTCGCGTGGTGGTGGCCGAGGATGACGGCATGGTCTGCGAGGCGATCTGCGATCGGCTGACGGAGGCGGGGTGCGAGGTGGTCGCCACGGCCGACAACGGTGCCAGTGCCGTCGAAGCGAGCCTGTCGACCAGACCCGACGTCATCCTCATGGACGTGCGGCTCAAGGGCGACATCGACGGCATTCATGCCTCGGAGCTCATCAACGAGAAGGTACGCACACCGGTCGTTTACCTCACCGGCGATTCCGACCGGACGACTCTGCAGCGCGCCAAGGCGGCTTCCGCCTACGGGTACGTGCTCAAGCCGTTTCACATCAAGAACCTGATCGTGGCGATCGAAGTGGCCGTCGAGCGCTTCGAGATGGAACGACGGCTCGAGGACAGTCAGCTGACCTATGCGACCATCCTGTCGAGCATCGGCGATGCGGTGATTGCGGTCGACATGCAGGGAAGCATCCGGTTCATGAACGCCATCGCCGAGCGACTGACCGGATGGTCCACGCGAGAGGCCGAGCTCAAGCCGCTGGAGATTGCTCTTAATCTCATGGACGCCGGCGAGATGGTAGTGGATCTGCTCGGGCGGGTGCTGAGGTCGAGGTCGACGCTTGCGCTGGGGAGCGGCGCCGTGGTGATCAGTCGCCACGGGGTGCAGGTGCCGGTCGACGGCAGCATGTCATGCGTCATCGACGGCCTGGGGCGCGCCGTGGGCGCCGCCATCACGCTGCGCGACGTGACCAGCGCGCGCAAGGCGGAGTCGGATCTCGGCTCGTTGGCCCGGCAGTTGCGTACCGTGATCGACACGGCCGTCGACGGCGTGCTGATGCTCGATGCGGCGGGGACCATACTCATGATCAATTCCGCTTGCGAGCGGCTGTTCGGCTATACCGCCGCAGAGATGATCGGCCGCAACGTCGAGACCATCATGCCTTCGCCCCCGACCGGGGGACGCGACACGGCCGTCGACGCATCGAGCGGCCGTCTGCTCGTCGCGGCACGAGCGACGACCTGCCGACGGCGAGATCGGAGCGCTTTCCCGGCGGAGGTTTCCGTGGGTGAAGCCGACCATCCGGCGGACCGCCGTTTCGTCTGCGTCGTTCACGATGTGTCCGAACGCCGAGACCTCGAGGCCGCCCTGCTCGACGTCGTGAGCCGGGAACAACGTCGATTCGCCTCGGATCTGCACGACGGACTCGGCCAGGAGCTGACCGGTCTCTCGCTGCTGCTTTCCGCTCTCGGGAAGGCGGCGGCCGCCGCGGGCAGTCCGCATGCCGCGGATCTGGTGCGCGCCGGCGAGGTCGCGCGCCACGCGCTGCATTCGTCCCAGACGATCGCCCGCGGACTGTCCCCCATCGGTTCAACGGAAGGCGGCCTGGTGGGCGCGCTGCGCCAGCTCGTCTGCAGGCTCCAGGGATCGTCGGGTCCGCATCTCGATATCTCGGTGAGCGAGGTCTCCCGACTCGGATTGAGTCCATCGACCACGGATCATCTGTATCGGATTGCGCAGGAGGCGCTCAGCAACGCCCTCAAGCATGCAAATGCGAAGTCCATCGAGGTTTCGCTCGATGTGCAACGCGAGCACGTTCGACTCGAGGTCCGCGACGACGGTGAGGGGGTGAGGGAAGGCGCCAGGGGGGCGGGGCTGGGGCTTCGCACGATGCAATACCGCGCCTCGATGATCGGAGCCCGGTTCGAGATAGCGCCCAACCGACCCAGGGGCACGTGCGTCATCTGTGATTGTCCGCAAACTCACGCCAGGGCGGCTTCCGCCTGCTGAATGCCGCAGCCCTGCTGAATGCCGCGGCGCCACGGCGGGGCGGGTCCGGAGCGCGGACGGAGGAAATAAGGGATACACTGTGCAGTGGATACTGCCGCTGGAGAGCGCTATGCCGGTCCTTGGACTCGATCATGTGAACGTGCGCACGCCCGACTTCAAGCGTACGGTGGAGTTCTTGCGGGACGCGCTGGGCATGACGGTATCACCGCCGCCCTCGCGCGAGTCGATCGACAAGGGTGCGTGGGTTTACGACCACGGCGGCGCCCCGGTGCTGCATCTGGCGAGCGCCGATGTCGCCTATTCGCCGTCGGAGGTTCTCCCCGCCGAGGCTCCGCGGGGCAGCGGCGCGATTCACCACATCGCGCTTTCCTGCGCGGACTTCGCGGCGACACGGGCCCGGCTCATCGCGCTCGATGTCAGCTTCCGCGAGAACCACGTTGCAGACATGGGCATTCGGCAGATCTTCGTCCGGGATCCGACCGACATCTTGCTCGAGCTCAACTTCCGCGAGGGCTGACACGCCTTTTCATTCTCGCGGGAATGCCTTAATTTGGCGGGGCATCTCTCGCAACCGCATGCCCTACGACCCGCAAAACGTCTTTGCGCGCATCCTGCGCAACGAGCTGCCGAGCATCCCGCTGTTCGAGGACGCGTATACCCTCGCGTTCATGGACATCATGCCGCAATCGGAGGGGCACTCGCTGGTGATCACGCGAGAGCCGGCCGAGACCATATTCGATTTGTCCCCCGACGGCGCCGCCGCCTGCATCCGCACCGCCCAGCTGATCGCGGCGGCGGTGAAGCGGGCGTTCGATGCCCCCGGAATCATGATCACGCAGGTGAACGGCTCCGCCGCGGGCCAGACGGTCCCACACGTACACTTCCACATCATACCCCGGCGCCCGGGACAGCCCTTGCTCATGCATGCGGCGGTGAGAGCCGACCCGCGGCTGTTGCTCGAGCAGGCCGAGCGCATTCGACGCTGGCTGTAGGGCTGTTCTCTCTTGATTTGCGTCCCGCGCTCGACTTAACATACGTTAAGTAACGTCGAGCGAGAACGGCGATCCGTGCGGGCGCCGGGACGATCCGTGCGGGCGCCGGGGAACACCGCCTGCGGATTGGCGCTCGAGGATTCGAGCAGGGAAGGGGGATCCATTGAGGATTTCGATCAGCGCGGCGCTGCTGGTTGCGCTTTCGCTCGCGGCACTGCCGGACACGAGCGGGGCGGCAACGCAGGCCAACTGCGAGGGCTTGATCAGCCTGAAGTTGCCGCATGCCACGATCACGCAGGCGCGCTCGATCACCACGGGGCGGTTCACGCCGCCCGGGTCCACGATGCATTTCGACAAGCTGCCCCCGTTTTGCAGAGTGTCCGTGAAGTCATCGCCCAGCCCCGACTCGCTCATCGACATCGAGATCTGGATTCCGCTCGGCCGCGCCTGGAACGGCAAGTTCCTTCAGGTCGGATGCGGCGGGTTTTGCGGCACGCTGCAGTATCAATACATCCCGCTCGCCCGGGCGCTGCGCCGCGGATATGCGGGCGCGGCCGACGATGCCGGCAACCAGTCGCCGGGAGACGGCTCGTTCGCCCTGGGGCATCCGCAAAAGATCGAGGATTTCGGGTACCGTGCCCTGAAGGAGACGACCGACAAATCGAAGGCGGTCCTCCTCGCCCTCGCCGGCAGGGCGCCCGAGCGCTCCTACTTCAACGGCTGCTCCGGGGGCGGTCGCGAGGCGCTGATCGAGGCGCAGCGCTTCCCTGAGGATTTCGACGGCATCATCGTGGGAGCCCCCGCCAACAACTGGATACGCATGTTCGCGGGCATGGTGGCAAACGAGCAAGCGCTGCTCGACGATCCGGCGAGCTACATTGCGGGCGCGAAGCTGCCACTGCTGAGCAAGGCGGTGCTGGCCCACTGCGGCAAGCAGGACAGCGGGGCGCCGGGCGATGCCTTTCTCAGCGATCCGCTTCACTGCAGCTTCGATCCTGCCACCGTCGAGTGCGCCGCGGGCCAAAGCGCCGATTCGTGCTTGACGGCCGCGCAGGTCCGGGCGGCCAAAGCCATCTACGGAGGACCTCGCGATCCGCGCACCGCTCGCCGGATCGTTCCGGGATTCGTGCCGGGCAACGAGGACGACCCGGCCGACTGGCCCATCTGGATCATCGGAGCCTCGCGCCAGGCGGATCTCACTGACAATACCAAGCCGCCGACATTGCCGCTGGCCCCCACCCGCGGGGCGCTGCAAGAATTCTACGGCAACAGTTTCTTCGCCTACTTCGTCTACCAGGATCCGAAGCTCGACTTCCATTCCTTGAAGATCGGCGCCGCGGTCGCCGCTGCAGACCAGCGCGTGGGCAAGATCATCGACGCCATCGACCCCGACCTGAGGCCGTTCGAGCGCCATGGCGGAAAGATCATTCAGTACCATGGCTGGGCGGACTCGGCTCTTACCCCGCTGAACAGCGTGAACTATTACAACCAGGTGAGGGCCCTGCTGTCGGGCGGCGCATCGACGACTGCAGCAAGCTTCGAGAGAATCCAGCGGTTCTATCGGCTGTTCATGGTCCCGGGAATGGCGCATTGTGGGGGCGGACCGGGCGCGAACGAGTTCGGGGGCTTCAACGACCCGCCGGTCATCGATGCGGACCACGACATCTTGACGGCGCTCGAGCGCTGGGTCGAGCAAGGTGTCGCGCCGGAGAAGATCGTCGCCACGCATTTCCTCGACGGCGATCCGGCCCGCGGCATCCAATTCCAGCGCCCGCTCTGTCCGTTCCCGCAAGTCGCCCATTACGACGGGAAGGGCGATCCCGCGGATGCGGGCAGCTTCGTCTGTCGGGCGGGCGGCCGTGACCCGCGTCCGTGACCGAGAGCCCCCCATGGCGGGATGTGCTATGTTCACAGCCGCGGCCGCCATCGAGACTGGGTGTGAAATGCCGGGAGGTCATATTTTGAAGCCCAAGCGACGAGTTCGTCAGGAACCCTCGGTCACGCGCGCGTTGCTTCTCGACGCCACCGAGCGGCTGATGGTGCTCGAGGGATACGCCGCCGTGACCACCCGGCGGGTGGCCAGCAAGGTCGGCCTGACGGCGGCGCTCGTGCACTACTACTATCCGACCACGGATGATCTGTTGCTCGCGGCTTACCGGCGCACCGTCGAGCGCTACGACCAGCGCATTCGCGAGGCGCTCGCTTCGCATCTGCCGCTGCACGCGCTCTGGAACATACTGACCGATCCGAGCCACATGGCGCTGGGCGTGGAGTTCATGGCACTCGCGAATCACCGCAAGATCATTCGCAAGGAGATCGTTCAGCACGACGAGCGCTCGCGCAAGTTTCAGGCGGAGACCCTGGCCGAGGCTCTCGCCGACGCCGGGATAGACCCGAAGAGCTGCCCGCCCGCGTGCGCAATCATGTTGATGGAAGGGATGTCTCGCGCCTTCGTCATGGAGCAGGTGCTCGGTATCTCGTTCGCACACTCGGAGACCCGGGCTTTCGTGGAGCGTTTGCTGGGGCGAGTGGAGGGCACCCGCAATCGAAGCCACGAGCGCGTCGCCAAGGCGGCCCCGAAGGCCCGCAACGCGACACGGATCGGTCTCGCAGCCCGCAGAGGCCACGCTGCCGATACGAAGTCCGCTCCCGCCAGCGGCTAGGGCCCACCCGCCAGCGGCTAGGGCCCAATTGAAACCATCCGGGTGACAATGGAGGGTGCTGCTGCCCGCCAGGCAGGTCGGCCCGGGCATTGGCGCTGAGATCTCACCGCGGCGATGACCGTTCCTTGAGCGTGGCCACTGCCAGCATGGAATCCGCCAGGAGCATCTTGAGCCGGCGATTCTCCTCCAGGAGCGATGCGCGCGGGCGCTCATCCGCCATCATGGCATCCTGCGCAGCCGGCGCATGTTCGGGCGCCTCGCAGGTGCGTGCTCCTGCGGGCGTCCCCACCGACCGATCCTGCGGGTGCAGCAGGCCGTGCAGAAACAACCGCACCGCGTATCGAGTGTGCTTGTCGATGGCTTTCTCGCCGAGCACCAGGCCCCAGGCCGTCATGCTGGCCGGCCCGCCGACCACGAGATAAAGAAAGGCCATGGCCGCTTCCCCCGGTTCGGCGACCTCGACACCGTGCGGGCGCACGCGCCGGCGAATCAGGTCGGTGAGATACGCGGTGGTTGGCGCGGTGCCCTGCGTATAGGCAAACGCCCCGATTTCCGGCAGCCGCCCCGACTCCGCGTTGGTGATGCGCATCAAGCGCAATCCGGCGGGGCTCATGATGTTCGCAACCAGGATCTGGCCGACTTTCAGCAGCGTCTGTTCCGCATCGTCGCTCTCCGCGGCCCGCAAACGCTCCACGGGCACGATCCAAGACTCGATCGCGCGCTTCAGCGAAGCCTTGAAGAGCCCGGTCTTGTTGCCATAGCGCAGATAGACGGTGCGCTTCGCCATCCCGACGGAGGCCGCGACGGCATCGATGGTGGTGCGCTCGAAGCCGTTTTCCAGGAACAGATCGAGCGCCTTGTCCAGCAGCTCCAGATTGCGCTGCCGGGTGGCATTCGGTGTCTGGCGACCCGGACCTCGGCGCGCCGGCGTCTGCGCAGAGGGGGTGCCGGCATCGCGCTTGTGGCGCGAGTGCTGCTCGCTGTCCATCGGTCAACTCGCAATGGCTGCACGACACGCTGCCCTGCGGGGCAGCAGGCTCTCGCCGGGGATTCTATCATTCGCATCGTCCGGCATTGAAACGTCAGAGATGCTAATATAGCTGATATAGGCTGGACATCGGGGGAATGCAGATGATCCGCAATCTTCCAGCGAAATGGGATCTCGAGGCCAATCTCGTATCCATCGGCTCCGGGATCGGCGGGTTAGCGGCTGCGATAGCGGCGCATGACTTGGGCGCGAACGCCCTCGTGCTGGAGCGCTGCGGCGAGCTGGGCGGCGTCACCGCGCTGTCCCTGGGCGAGCTATGGGTGGCCGGGAATCATCACGCTCTGGCGCTGGGCCTGGTGGACTCCACGGACAGCGGCTTTCGCTACCTGAGACGCCTTGCGATGAATTACGGCGAGGATGCCGCGACGCTCAATAACGTCGTCCACGCGCGCATCGCTCTCAAGTACTTCGAGGAGAAGATCGGCCTCGAGGCGAGGGTCATCCGCCATTGTCCTGACTACTACTATGGCGTCACCGAAGATGCTGCGCCCGAAGGGCGATTGCTCGAGGTGCTGCCTTTTCCGGCCGGCACGCTCGGTGACTGGCAATCCCGGACCCGGGTATCTCCGCTGGTTCCCTATGGCCTCACTCACGAGGACATGTTCGGCCGCGGCGGGGTGGCGAACATGAGAAATTGGGACTACGGCCTCATGGCCGAGCGCCTCACCACGGACCAGCGCTGTCTCGGGGCGGGATTGGCGGCCTATTTCGTCAAGGGTGCGCTGGATCGCGGCATTCCCCTGCATGTCGGCACCGATGTGCAGGAGCTCATCGGCGACGGCGCGCGCATCGTCGGCGTGCGCGCGATCAGAGACGGGAAGGAGCTCTTCGTGAAGGCGAGTCGCGGCGTCGTTCTCGCGGTCAGCAGCTACGAGCGAAACGCGAATTACAACAAGACCCTGGGCCAGCAGCTCGATCTGCAGTCGATGGTGTTTCCATCGATTGACGGTGCCAATTTCCGGCTCGCAGGTCCGGTCGGGGCGCGCATCGCCCGGGTGCCCGATATCACCTCGCTGGGCTTTCACGTTCCGGGCGAGGAGCAGGCGAGCGGAGATCCGTTGTGGCGCAGCGCCCTGCAGCCCATCGGCCTGCCGCACACCATCGTCGTCAATCGCATGGGCAAGCGTTTCGGCAACGAGGCTTTCTATCGCGCGATCCTCTATGCGGTCGACATCATCGACGGCGGAACCCAGAGTCACCCCAACTTCCCTTGCTGGGCGATCTTCGACAGTCAGGCGCGCGAGAAATATCCCTTCGGCTCGGTGATGCCGGGCCAGGACCTGCCGGAGGGCCTGGGCGTCAAGGCGGCCACGGTCATGGAGCTTGGACGCAAGATCGGTGTGCAGCCGCAGGCGCTGGCCGATACCATCGGCGCCTTCAACGGCTACTGCCAGAACAGCGAGGATCCGGAGTTCCGCCGCGGCACGCATCCCTGGAGCGCTTGGATGTGCGGCGACCCGTACCAGAAGCCGCATCCCAACTTCGGCACGCTCGTGCAGCCTCCATTCTACGCGGTCGAGCTTCATCGCCTCGGCGGCAGCGCCATTCCCGCGGCCGGCGTGGTCTCGGATCATCACTGCCGCGCCATCGGCTGGGACGAGAGACCGATCGAGGGGCTGTACGTCGCAGGGAATTCCGCGGCTCGTCTGGAAACCGGCGCCGCCATGCAAAGCGGGGTCTCGAACGCGCGCGGCATGACCCACGGGTACCTTGCCGCCCGTCACGCGGCCGGTCATCCGAGCGACCTTCTGCGAAAGGAAATCGAGCGCTTGGGCCTTTGAGGCGATCGAGGTGATCGAGACCCAGCAGATGATTTCGATCGACGCCGCCATCGATCAGGTCTGGGGATACGTCAACGACATCCGGCAGTGGGCGAGCCTCGTACCCGGCTGCCGTGACTGTGCGGTGATCAACGCGCAGGACTCGCGCTGGACCCTCAAGGTCGGGGTGGGTGGGCTGGTGCGTACGGTCAACGTCATGGTGCACGTCGATGCGTGGGACGCCCCGCAGCAAGTTCAATTTTCCTACCGCCTGGAGGGGGATCCCGTGGTGGGCAGCGGCAGCTACGTGGCTTCGCGAAGGGCGGCCCAGGCGACCGACGTCACCTTGATGGTGCGCGTCGAAGGCAGCGGACCAATGAGTCCCTTGTGGGAGGCGATGAGCCGGCCGCTCCTGCCGCAGCTGGCGAAGTCCTTCATTGTGCAGCTCAAGACCGAGATCGAGAAGGCCGCGCACGCGCGCGCTGCGCAAGATGGGCCGGTGACGGACGGCCGCTCGGGTCTGCGCCTTCTCGGCCGGCGGCTGCGCGAATTGTGGCGGACCCTGTTCGGCTGCGCGTGACTACGAGGAGAGAACCCATGAGCGAGGAGAACAAGAAGGTCGCCATCCGATTCATCGAGGCCTTCAGCAGAGGCGATGCCGAGGCGGCGAAATCCTGCCTCGCCCCCGATGCCGTCGCCATCGCCAAGGGCTTCGGCAAGCTTTCCGGTTCGCGCTCCTACGAGATCATCCTCGCCACGACCGGCGCGTTCAAGGACGTCATTCCGAGCGGCCTGCGACCCGCCATCCAGGCGGTGACGGGTGAAGGTGACCGGGTGGCCGTGGAGTTCGAGGGCGACGCAACGCTCGCGAACGGCGAGCGCTATTGCAATCAGTACTGCATGGTATTCACGCTTCGCGACGGCAAGATCAAGCAGGTCAACGAGTACTTCTGCACCATTCTGGCCGACGAGAAAATCGGTCCGCTCCTCGCGGGCTTGGAGGAGCGGAGGAAGAACGCCGGCGCCTGAGCGGGGGCCATCTGCCGCCCGCCCGCGCGCCTCACCCCCCGCGCCTCACCCCGCGCGCCTCACGGATGCGCAGCCGCTCCCGGCAGGTGGCGCTGCTCGGCCGTCGATGCGCCGCCGCTCCATATCGCGAACGCCGCCATCACCACGCCGACGAGCACATTATCCCATCGAGCATCGAGATTCACGGCGTAGTGATATACCCATGGAGAGGCAATCGTCCAAAGCGCCAGGACGAGGTTGACCCAGCTCAGTCCGACCGTGCGGGGCTGCGGCGAATAGACGCGGCCGGCCGCCAGCAGGGCGATCACCGCACCGATGATCACGCTGTTCCATAGAGGCCCCATCCCGAGCGTGTGGTATCCGAATATCCACGGGGAGGCGAGCAGCCACAGGCCGAGCAGTACATTGATGCTGCTTGCCGCTCGACTCTGAGCGGCATACTTCTGAGTTGCCATGCTGTAACTCCTTCAATCGAGTGCTTGCCAATTACAACAGTTAGACCATGCGGCCTGTAGAAAAATTCCGACGCGCACGTCGGATCCGGCCCGCAGGGCCCCTCGCCCGCGCGCAGGCGCGGACTCGCACAGGCGCGGACTCGCGCGGGCACTCGCGGCATGGCGGCGCGAACGCCCCGGAGGAAACATTTCGCCCACGATGAGGATCTAATGCTTTTTGAGCACTTCACGAAGCGAGGTACCCATGGCCAAGATACTCTGTGTACTCTACGACGATCCCGTCGACGGCTATCCGCCCGCCTATGCGCGGGACGCAATTCCGAGGATCGAGCGCTATCCCGACGGTCAGACGACGCCAACGCCGAAGAAGCTGGACTTCGCACCGGGGGAGCTCCTGGGCTCGGTGTCCGGCGGTCTCGGGTTGCGCAAATTTCTTCAAGGCCTCGGCCATACGTTCGTCGTCACCTCCGACAAGGACGGGCCGGACTGCGTCTTCGAGCGCGAGTTGCCCGATGCCGACGTTGTGATTTCGCAACCCTTCTGGCCGGCCTATCTGTCGGCGGAGCGGATTGCCAAGGCGAAGAAGCTGAAGCTTGCGATCACCGCGGGCATCGGGTCGGACCACGTGGACTTGCAGGCTGCGACGATCCGTAAGATCACCGTGGCGGAGATCACCTACAGCAACAGCATCAGCGTTTCCGAGCATGCGGTGATGATGATTCTCGCACTGGTGCGCAACTACCTTCCCTCGTACGACTGGGTGATCAAAGGAGGATGGAATATCGCCGATTGCGTCGCTCGTTCATACGACCTGGAGGCGATGGCGGTGGGCACCGTTGCCGCCGGCCGCATCGGATTGGCCGTTCTGCGGCGGCTGAAGCCCTTCGACGTCAAGCTTCACTACACCGACCGGCATCGACTTCCGCAATCCGTCGAGAAGGAGTTGAACCTCACCTTCCACGAGAACGTCGACTCCCTGGTGCGAGTCTGCGACGTGGTGAGCATCCACTGTCCTCTCTATCCTCAAACCGAGCATCTGTTCAACGACGCGCTGATCGGCAAGATGAAGCGCGGTGCATATCTCATAAATACGGCGCGCGGCAACATTTGCGATCGCGACGCCGTGGTGCGCGCTCTGCAAAAGGGACAGCTGGCCGGCTACGCGGGCGATGTGTGGTTTCCGCAGCCGGCGCCCAAGGACCACCCGTGGCGGACGATGCCGCACCAGGGCATGACGCCGCATACCTCGGGAACATCCCTGTCCGCGCAGGCCCGCTATGCCGCAGGCACCCGGGAGATTCTCGAATGCTGGCTCGAGGGACGCCCGATCCGCGAGGAATATCTGATCGTCGACGGGGGTAAATTGGCGGGGGCCGGCGCGCACTCGTACAGCCTGGCGAAGAGCGCTTAGCGCTCATCGGGCGGATTTGCCGCGCGATCTTCGCGCTGCCGGATCGCCCCGCGGGTGCGACCCTCATCTGGCCGCACCCGCGTGAGGCAGGCTCCAGATGTCGAGCACGCCCGAGCTGGCATGGGCGTTGGCATTGCCTTCGGGAAGCGCGATCTTCCCGTCGACCACGATGGGGCTGTTCCAGTGTCCGCTGCCGCACTCGAGGGTCGCGACCTGCTTTCCCCGCGTCGGCTCATAGACGTGTAAGCCGCCTTGCGGGTCGTAGACATAGAGCAAGCCCCCGGCCACCACCGGACTCGTGCCGGCGGTGCTGTTTTTCCAGGCCTCATCGAGCCGCTCGCCGTCGAGCGTCCAGGCGGCCGTGCCGCCGAGATCGGCCGCCAACATCCACGTCTTGCCGCCGCCGCGCCACACCGCCGGAGCGCTGAGCAGCATACCGCCCGAGGGTGTGGAGAGGACCTCGAGCTCATGATCGACGTGCGGTGCCGTGCCGGCGATGCCCGGGATGCTGAGGAGCCGGATCAGCCGGTCCTTCCCGCCCTGCGCCAGCAGGCCTGCGCCCAGCAGCACCGGCGAGGTCGAGCCGAGGTCGAGGTCGCTCTCGTCGAGCGTGTCGTTGTCGGTGGGAGTGAAGTTGCCGAGCACGCGGGTCGCGTCCGCGTCGAGCTCGAGGACGGCATCGCCCCAGTTGGTCGCGCCGTTGTACGGTCCGTTGCCCGTCGCCACGAAGATAGCGCCGCTGGCGGCATCGATCACGGCGCCCGCGCGGCCCCAGATGGCCGATTGCGAGTAAGGGCAGGAGCTCGGCACGAGCAATCCCGTGCGCTCGCTGCAGAGCGAGTTCCAGACGTGCAGGAGTGTGCCGCTGCGCGCATCGAGAATGGCTACGTGGCCCTGGTACGGGGGTCGGTCGCCGATGTAGCCTCCGGTCACGGCGATCACGTGGCCGCGGAACACCCGCAGCGGCGAGGCGATCTTTTCCCGCAGCGGCAGCAGCGTGATGGCGGTGATCCACAGCGCATGCCCGTCGGAGATGGCCAGCTTTTGAATCGTGCCGTCCGGCGCGGCCGCGTACAGGTGCTCGCGGTCGGGATCGGCGACCGGTGTGCTGTTGGTGATCTGGCGCGTGCCGGCCCAGGTTGCGAATTTCGCCGGCGTATACTCCCACAGCACCGTACCCTCGTCGGCGTCGATCGCGAGCGTCTTCCCGTAGCTGGTCGTGACGAAGAAGACGTCGTGATTCGAGCCCTGAACGTTGACCGCGCGCAGGTAGATGGCGGAAGCGTCCACGGTGCCGTCGAGGCTCACTTGACGGCGCCTCAGATCGGCGACGTTCGATGCGGTGATACCGCTGGGTGCCGTCGGGGCGCTGGAGCCGGCGAGGTCCCAGCCAAATTGGGGCCAATCGCTCACAGAGTTTTGGGCGAGGACTCGCAAGCCTGCGCTTGCGGCCACGATCAGCGTCAGCAGCGCCAGTCGCCGCCCCCGAGCCGCCCTGCGGTGGACAATATCGGACATGATCAACTCCCAAAAGAATTTACCGCCGGCAGCTTCGCGCCGCAGTCGCGTATAGTACCGCGGGCCATGGAGGAGGAGGGTGCATGAGCACGCGTGTGGTCGGAGCGGTGATTGCCTTGTCTGTCCTGGGATTTGCAATGGCGCGCGGCGCAGGGCGGGCGCCGGCCGTCGGCGATGTCGCGCGCATCGTCAGGCTGAGCGATCTGCATTTCTCCCCGGACGGCAAGTCGCTGGTCTTCCTGGAGACCCGCGCCAACCTGGACTCCGACGAGTACGAGTCCGAGATCGAGTTGATCGCCGTATCGGGGGGCGCGCCGCGGCCGCTCACCCGCGCCCGGCATCATGCGGCATCGCCTCGATGGTCTCCGAGCGGTGACCGCCTGGGGTTTCTGGCGCCCGATGCCGGCAAGGTCATGCAACTGTACGTGATGCCCATGGCGGGCGGGGACGCGCTGCAGCTCACCAGCGGAAAGGATGGCGTCGATCAGTTCGCGTGGAGTCCCGACGGCGCGAGCATCGCCTATGCGATGGCGGATCCGAAGCCGGAATTGAAGGGCGAGGACAAGTTTCGCACCGCCTTCAAGGTGGGCAACGACGACGTCACCATCCATGAAGCCGTGAGGCCCGTGCACGTGTGGCTGGTGCCAGCGCAAGGGGGCGCGCCCAGGCGCCTGACCAGCGGCACGTGGTCATTGCCTTCCAGTTTGCCTCCCGGTCCGCCCTCATCGCCCATCGACTGGTCGCGCGATGGGAAATCGATCGTGTTCGTGCGTCAGGAAACGCCGTCGACGGGCGACCAGCTGCTCTCGCGTGTGCAGGTGCTCGATGTGGCGAGCGGCCAGATCCGCTCGCTCACGGGCGCCGACGGCCTCGAAGGGTATCCCGTCGTGTCGCCGGATGGATCGAGCATCGCCTACTGGCGAGATCGCGACGCGCGTCCCTGGAATGTGCAGGACGTCTGGCTGGCCGGCTTTGCGGGAGGCGCCGGGCGGGATATCAGTGCGGCGCTCGACAAGAATGTGTACCTCACCCGCTGGTCGCCGAACGGGGATTGGCTGCTGGTGGGTGCGAATGTCGACACGACCGTCGGCCTGTGGCGGCTGAGGCTTGACGGATCCTCCACGGCGGTGCCGCTCGGCGGGGTGATGCCGGTCAACTCCTACTGGATCTATGCGGACATCGACGCACGCGGCGACATCGCGTTCGTCGGTCAAAGCAAGACCGATCCATACGAGATTTACGTGGTGCCCGCCGACGGCGGGGCGCCCGCGGCGCTGACTCAGGTGAACGCGGGACTTGCGGACCTCGCTCTGGCGCGCTCCGAGACCGTGACCTGGGCGGGGCCGGGCGGTCGAACGCTGGATGGGGTCGTGACCTACCCCGCGCACTATCAACAGGGGCACCGCTATCCCCTGGTGCTGTTCATCCACGGAGGCCCCAACTCATCGTCGCGGGAGCGGTTCAATCTCGTGCCGCAGCTGCTCGCGAGCCACGACTGGCTGGTGTTCGAACCCAACTACCGCGGCAGCGACAATCAAGGCAACGCTTTCTTTGCCTCGATCTATCGAGACGCCGGCCAGGGGCCCGGCGAGGATGTCATGTCCGGCATCGACTATCTCAAGTATCGCGGCCTGATCGACCCGACGCACATGGCGGTCACCGGCTGGTCCTACGGTGGCTTCATGACCACGTGGCTCGCCGGCCACTATCCGGTGTGGAAGGCCGCAGTGGCTGGCGCGCCGGTGACGGACTGGGTGGAGATGTATGATCTGTCCGACGGCAATGTCACCACGTCGGCGCAGACCGGTGCCTCTCCCTACGTCGGCGAGGGCATGGCGATCAATCGCCGGCAATCGCCCTCGAGCGCCGCCACCAGGATCACTGCGCCCACGCTGATTCTTTGCGATACCGGCGATTTCCGCGTGCCCATCGCACAGTCGTTCGGACTGTACCGTGCGCTCGTGGATAATCACGTCAAGACGGAGTTCTACGCCATTCCCGTGGACGGTCACTTCCCCGGGGATCCGATCCGGCAAATGGACGTGTATCAACGCTGGCAGGATTGGCTGGTGCCCTATCTGCGGTGAGCCGCGGCTCGCTGCGAGGCGGCATGCTGCGCAAGAGGAGGAACGATGAGCGGTTTGCGAGATCTGCCCGAACGGGTCCTGAAATTCATCGAGTCAGGCGTGGTTGCGGAGTTCGCGACGGTGAGCGCGGCGGGCGTACCGATCGACACGCCCACGTACTACTTCCCGAGCGACGACCTCGCGACCATCGATGTGGCGACGGGCTTGCCCAATCCGGCCAAGGCCGAGCGGGCCCGTCGCAACGCCAAGGTCGGCCTGCTCGTGGACGGCGCGGCCGAGGAGCCGGTGCTGGTCATACGCGCCCGGGCGGCGGTGCGCGATGCCGATCTTCAGGCCAACTGCGTGCGCTACATCGCCGAGACCGGCTTCAAGGGCATCAGCCACGGCGTCACCTGGGAACAGGCTCGCCAGGCGGTGACCTACTGGTCGCGGATCATCATCGAGAACCAGCCCGAGCGGATTTACTGGTGGAACGACCAGGCAGCCATGAACGCAGCGCCGCACGTCTGGAACGCGCCGGTGGACACGGTCTATCCGGTCTCCGACTCCAGTCCGTCGGGTGAGATGAAGCCCTCGGCCTGGCCGGTGCGGCCCTGGCAGGAGGTCGCGCGCGATGCGCTCGCCAAAGGAGCGGCCGCGCACCTCACGGTCATGGACGAGGACGGCTACCCGATGCCGATGCGGGCGCGGTCGATCGAGCTCGTGCAGGAGGGCTTTCGGCTGGTCATGCCCGGCGGCGTGCCCTGGCGCATCGCCGGCAAGGCGAGTCTGACCTTCGCCGGCTTCCAGACCTTCGTGGGGGAGGTCTCGCCGCTGAGCGCCGCGAGTCTGTTCAGGACCGAGCGGGCGCTTCCCGAGCACCCCGCAACCCGCGACACCAGAGAAGTCCTTCAGCCCAGCGAAGACACGCGCAACAAGGCGTGGGCGCGATTGGAATACGAGGCCCGGCGGCGCGGCCAGCCGATACCGACGCCGCCGGCGGAGCTGCCGGCGCCCACGCGCCTGGCGAGACTGCGCCAGGCGCGCCTCGCGAGCGACAAACCCATCACGGGTCTGACGGCGGAGCACGGCAACCGCACGAAGTAGTCGGCACTCGGCCAAGACCAGCGGTGAACAGCATGAAAATCGGCGTCATCTATCCTCAAACCGAGCTGCAGGGAGATCCCCGGGCGGTGGAGCGCATCGGACTTGCTGCAGAGGAGCTCGGTTATGAGCACCTGCTCGCTTACGATCATGTGCTCGGCGCGACGCATGACCGTGAACCGAAGCTGCAAGGCCCCTATACGGAGAAGCAGCCGTTTCACGACCCCTTGATGATGTTTGCCTATCTCGCGGGGATCACACGGCGCATCGAGTTCGTGACCGGCGTGCTCATCCTGCCGCAGCGTCAAACGGCCCTCGTTGCCCGGCAGGCGGCGGATCTGGATCTTCTGTCGCACGAGCGGCTCAGGCTGGGCGTCGGCATCGGCTGGAACTACGTGGAGTACGGCTCGCTCGGTCAGGACTTTCACCGGCGCGGCGCGCGGCTGGGCGAGCAGGTCGGTCTGCTGCGCCGCCTGTGGTCGGAGCCGCTGGTCGATTTTGCGGGCGCGTTCGACCGCATCGAGCGGGCGGCGCTCAATCCGCGCCCGCGGCGCGTCATCCCCATCTGGGTGGGCGGCTTCGCGGACGTTGCGCTGCGGCGCGCCGCTGCGCTCGCCGACGGGTTCATCTTCGCGCACGGCGCCGGCGATGCGTTCGCGCTTGCCGCGCGCTTGCGGCAGTTCTTGAAGGAGGCGGGGCGGTCGGAGAGCGGCTTTGGTCTGCATTGCAATATGATCCAAGCGAAGAGCCCGCGGGACGTGATCGAGACGGCCGCACGCTGGCGCGATATCGGCGGAACTCATGCATCCGTCGTTACCATGGGCCGCAATCTCAAGACGATCGAGGAGCACATCGATTACCTGCGAGCGGTGGCGGACGCCATTCGCGGCGCGGGGCTGTAGCGGCGAATCGGGGCCGTGCCGGTGAAAGCTTTTTCCTACACCAAGGCGTCGCGCGCGTCCGACAAGGTGTCTGCCTGCGCGGTGGATTAATGACACTGCGCCGACCCGGCGTCAGCGCGGCGCATACCAGCGCCGCGCCTCGGAGGAAATTCTATGAAGGCGGTTCGCATCCACAAATTCGGTGGTCCCGAGGTGCTGCGCAGCGAGTCGATCGATCGGCCGCTTCTCAAGCCCGGCGAGGTGCTGGTGAGAATCCAGGGCGCCGGGATCAATCCAGTGGATGCGAAGATCCGCGCCGGGAGCTATCCAAGGGTCACGCAGGATCAGCTGCCCATTGTCCTCGGCCGGGATATCTGCGGTCTGATCAAGGAGGACTCCGGCGTGCATACCGAGTGGCGCTCCGGCATGGAGGTCTTTGCGCTGCTGGAATGGAGCCTCGGCGGATACGCGCAGTACGTCGCCGTGTCCGGCACCCTATGCGCGCAAAAGCCCCGCAAGCTGGACGCCGTGGCCGCTGCCTCGGTCCCATTGGCGGGCCTTACGGCCTGGCAAGGGCTCTTCGACCACGGGAAATTGACCCAGGGGCAGAGCGTTCTCGTTCACGGGGGCGCCGGCGGCGTCGGGCATCTGGCGATACAGTTCGCAAAAGTCCGCGGCGCCCGCGTTCTCGCCACTGCCGCGAGCGAGGATCTCGACTTCGTTGCGCAGCTGGGCGCCGATGTCGTCATCGACTACCGCAAGCAGCGCTTCGAGAGCGTGGCGCGGGACATCGACGTGGTATTCGATCTCGTCGGCTCGGATACGAGGGAGCGATCATGGCAGGTGTTGAAGCCAGGCGGCGTGCTGGTGTCGACGCTCGGTCAACCCGACGAAGGGCGAGCCGCCGAGCACGGCGTGCGGGCGGCGGGGTACGTCACCGCGCCGAGCGGCGCGCAGCTGAACGAGATTCGCAAGCTGATCGACGAGGGCCGCGTCACGCCCACCGTGAGCGCATCATTCTCCTTGGACGCCGCCGCCGACGCTCACAGGTACCTGGAAGGCCGTCATCCGCGCGGAAAGCTGGCTTTCGCGGTCGAGGAGTAGCGCGCCGCGGCGCGCCTCGTCCTCAGCGAGCCTCGTGAAGCAAATCCCGGCCGTCGAGGAATCGGCGCAGGTTGTCGAGGAACAGCTCATCGGTGCGCGGATACAGATGGGGCGTGACCGCCGCACTGTGCGGGCTCAGCGCCACGCGCGGGTGAGCCCAGAACGGATGGTCGGGCGGGAGCGGCTCGGTCTCGAACACGTCGAGCACCGCATGCTCCGGAGTGCCGCGGTCCAGCGCAGCCAGCAGGGCGGCCTCGTCGACCAGGCCGCCCCGGCCGACGTTCACGAGCGTCGAGCCCGGCTTCATCGCCCGCAGGAAATCCTCGCCGACCAGGTGGGTCGTGGCGGCGCTCAGTGGAATGCTGAGGACCACCACGTCGGCCTCTCGCACGTGATGCTCGAGCTCGCTCAAGGGTGCGATCCGCTCGGCCGGACCATCAGGCGCGGGCGTGCGCCGGATACCGGTGACCGTGGCCCCGAAGGCCTGCGCCCGCGCAGCGACGCATCGGCCGATCGAGCCGAAGCCGACGATGAGCCAGTGCGTGCCCATCACTTCGCGGAAAAAGATGGGGCGCCATACGCGCTCGCTCTGCTGCGCCCGGCGCTCGCGGCCGCGCTGGTAATGATCGAGAACACCCGCAACGACGAATTCCGCGACGCTGGCGGCGTGCGTGTGGCTGGTCGTGAGCCGAACCCCGCGGGCGGTGAGCTCTGGAAACACCGCATGGTCCAATCCGGCCGCCGAGACCTGCACCCACTTGAGCCCGCCCGCCTGCCGCATGCGCTCGACGAATGACTCCCGTGCGGGCGAGACGAACAGGTCGACCGAGTACCACACCAGATCGGGCCTCACCTGATCCGGGCTCAGCGGCCGATCGGCGCAAGTGACCACCCCCGCATCGGTGAATACCAGGGGATCGATGCCCGGAAAATCCTTCAGGCGCCCGCCGATGCGCCTCCACGCGAGCTCATGCAGCAGCAGTGACGAAGCCATGCCTTACTGTAGCTCATCCGGGGCATCAAGCGCGCAGCGCCACGCGCACCTTCTCCTGCAGGATATTGGGACCGAAGTTCCGGACGCGCTCGAGGAAGGTCTCCGTCACCTCGAACCCCTTGGGGACCAATAGCGTGCCTACCGAGGTCCGCAGCTCGTCCAGGAAGACCATTCCCGGGATGAGCCGGCCCACCATCACCTCGCTCACCTGCTGCGACTCGACCGCCTGCCCGACCAGGGATTCGAGGCTCTTCACGAGGGTCGCATCGAATCGGTCGCCCTGAGCGCGAAGGGCTTGAATCGCACCGCTCGGCGACTGACCGCGCGCCACTTGCGCATCGTACGCGAGCACCACCCGCAAGATGTGTCCGCCGAGCTTGATCAGTCCCTGCTCGGCGCTGCTCTTGGCGTTCTGGCTGAGGGCGAGGATCTCCAGCACCGGTTCGAGACGCGGTATGCGGCCGAGCAGCTTTTGCGCGACTTGCGGGATGCCCTCGGCCAGCACGCGCTCCTCGGCGGTCAGCCGCTGGCCGTAATAGAGCTTTTCCGCCAGTTCCACCGGCAGCGAGACATAGCCGATCTGCGACAGCATGGCCGCCGCTTCGAGTTGCCAGAATCCCTTGGCGCCGATCGCCGCGGCGAGCTCGGTGGCGTGGCGCTTGATGCGGCGGGCGCGGCCGAACGCCACGCTGTTGGTGATCGCCAGCACGTCGATCAGGGCCCTGATGCAGCCGATGACCGTCTCCTGCAGCACCGCCCGCTCCGCCACCACCAGCTTGTGCTGCACCACGCCCGCCTCGATGGCGGAGCGCAAGGCATCGGGCGGGCAGGGCTTGGTCAGGAAGCGAAAGATCTGGCCTTCGTTGATGGCCGCGACGGCGGCATCCCGTCCCGGCTCACCCGTCAGCAGGATGCGTGTGGTTTCCGGATACAGCTGTCTCACTTGCTTGAGCAGGGTGGCGCCGTCCATCTCCGGCATGCGCATATCCGACACGATCACCGCCGGAGCGCCTCTTTCCTCCATGATGCGCAGCGCGCCGCGTCCGTCGTGGGCGGTCAATACCTGGTAGCTGCGGCGCAGGTGAGCCGCCAGACTGTCCACCACCCTCGGTTCATCGTCGACGCACAGGATACTGGGCAGGCTTTCGGCGCTCATGGTTCAGTCTCTTGGGCAGCACTTGTCAATCGGGCAGCACATTCAATTGGTCGGCAGCGCGCTCATCGCCACGCGGCGCCGGGCCTCTTCCCAGTCGAAGGGCGCCCCGAGGCTCGACAGGAACATCGCGTCCGCGGTGGGCTCGGCGCCGTCGTAGCCCGCGATGGCGTGCGCGTGAGCCGGCTCGAGCAGCGCATGGGAAACCGCGAGCGCTCCGACCAGGTCATAGCCGTGATGGGGCACGGCGGTGGGGGTGTGGTGCAGCGCCACCGCCTCGACGATCGGATAGGGCAAGCCCCACAGTCCGAGCAGGTAGGCTCCGATCTCGGCGTGGGTCGCACCGGTCGTCTGACGCTCGCAATCCGGCAGCGGCCTGCGCTCGGCGCGCGACAGCGCGAGCGCCTCAGCGAACTCCTTCGGCGCCTCCTGCACGAGAACCCAGTAGCCGATGTCATGCAGCAGGCCCGCGAGCCACGCGTCATCGGCCGAGGCGCGGCCTCCCGCCAGGGACTTGCTGGCGGCCGCCGCATACTGCGCATGGCCCTGCAGGTGATCCGGACTGACGTCCGTCAGGTACTGCGGCGTCTTCCATTGCGAGAAGATCTCCGCGGACAGGACCAGATTGCGGATCGTCGCGAAGCCCAGATACGTTATGGCGTCCTTGATGCGCACCATGGGCTTGCGCAATCGGAAGAAGGCGGAGTTCGTGATCTGCAGCACCTTGCCGGCGATGGCGGCGTCCGCGTTCACGATATCCGCGATCTCCGCAGCCGTGACGGCGGGCTGCGACAGTGCGGCCTGCAGGCGGGCGTAGGTCTTCGGCATGGCGGGCAGCTGGCCGATGCGGCCCACCACGTCGCGCAGCGATTCCTGGGCAAGCAGCGCCTGAAGGTTGAAGCAACGCTTGATGATGTTCTCGAGCTGCTGATCGTCGCACGGCTTCGCGACGTACTGATGCGCGAGCGAGGTCAGTCGAACCGCCTGCACCGGATCCGAGTAGCCCGAGACGATGATCCGCATCGTGGTCGGCCAGCGCTGCTTCACCAGCGTCAGCAACTGACCGCCATCCATGCCCGGCATGCGCACGTCGGAAACGATGAGATCGACGGGCTGGGCCTCGAAGATCGCCACGGCCTCATCGCCGCTCACGACGAACTTCATGTCCCACTCATTGCGGTGCTTGTACAGGCGCGAGCGCAGCCCCTCCAGAAGCGGCCGCTCGTCGTCCACGAATAAGATGTTCTTCACGGCAGCCTGCTCACGCGGCATGTCCGGCGATGGGCACTCGCAGCGTGAAGGTGGTTCCGACGCCGACTTCACTGTGCACCTTGATTTCCCCGCCGTGCTTGTCGACCAGGATGGAATGACTGATCGCCAGCCCCTGGCCCGTTCCGCGGCCGACCTCCTTGGTGGTGAAGAAAGGGTCATAGACCTTGGGGAGATTCTGCGGGGCGATGCCGCAGCCGTTGTCGCCGATGTGAATGACGGCGAAGGAGGCCTCGCGCTCGGTGCGGATCGTGATCCTGCCCGTGCTCGCATCCCGGCCGGCCTCCTCGATCGCGTGGGCGGCGTTGACGATGAGGTTCAGGAAGACCTGGTTCATCTCGCCGATGTTGCACGTCACCGGGGGCAGGTCCGCGAAGTCGGTGTCGACCACGGCGTTGTATTTGTATTCGTTCGACGCCACGAGCAGCGTGGTTTGAATCGCATGGTTCAAATCGGCCGGACTGTGCTCGTCGGTGTTCGGGTGCGCGAATTCCTTCATCGCCTTTACGATGTTGGCGACGCGCTCGACCCCGTGAAAGGTTCGCTCGAAGGCCGCCGGGACCTCGGCGCGCACGTAGCGCGGGTCGTAGCGCTCGTCGAGGCGCTGCACGTCGCGCGCCAGCGCATCGCGGTGCGGACCCTCGGGCAAAGCCTCGAATGCCTGCCTCCATCCATCGAGCAACCCGTTCAGGTCCTCGTAGGCCTCACGCAGGAAGTGCACGCTGTCGGAGACGTATTGGATGGGCGTATTGATCTCGTGGGCCACTCCCGCGGCGAGCCGTCCGACGGACTCGAGCTTCTGCGCCAGCTGCAGCTCCATCACCACCCGCTGGTGCTCGTTCATTTCCTCGAGCAGCTTGTCCTGCAGCTCCTGCTTCTTGCGGCTCTCCTCGCGCTTGACCGTGATGTCCGCGCCGACCGCCACCGAGTGGGTGAGAGTGCCGGCGACGTCGAGGATCGGCGTGATCGAGACGCCGAGCCAGAAGGTGCTGCCGTCGCGGCGCACGATCTCGTCCTCGTGATGGAAAGTCCTGCCGGCGCTCAGGGCGGCGGCGAGCTGCGTGCGGTAGTCCTCGTTGGCGTTGCGCCACTGGGCGAGGGCGGTGATGCTCTTGCCGATCAGCTCCGCGCGCGGAATCCCGTGCTGATCCGCGACCGCCTTGTTGCAGTAGACGATGACGGGTTCGGGACCGGTCTCGTCGGCGATCACGAAATGGCTCGATGTGGCATCCAGTGCGTGATCGCGAAGCCTGAGCTCCGTGCGGATGGCGTCGTTCTCGGCGTGCAGGCGGGCCATCTCGCCCTGCAGGCGGGCCATCTCGCCCTGCAGGCGCGCCACGCGCTGCGCCGTCGAGTCGAGCTCGCCGCTCGACGGCAGTTCATCGGTTCTCTGGCGCGCAGTCATCGGGTCTGTCCTTTCGACGATCGGGGCGATTGCGATCGGCGCGACCGCACGCTGACCGACGCGCCCGCATGGCGTGATCGCGGGCCTCCAATCGTCAAGAGTCGTTTGCGAGGAGAAATTCTTGAGCTCCGCCAGGCCGCGGCGGCTCTCGAGCCGGCCGAAATGTGAGCGGCTTCATGCCCGCATACTGAGACCTCACTCAAGGAACCGCAGCTTGCTCATTGCGGCCGGCGTCCGCGAAGTGCAGTCTCGCGGCTGATCGTCGACGCGTCATGTTGCGGCCCGTTCGCGTGCCGCAGTGACTGGATATCGAGTGTCGAGCGTAGGGAAAACCCGCATGTCTGTTGTAGGGAGGACGCTTGGTCGCTGGCTATGCGGCACCGTGGCTGCCGCCATGCTCGGCCAGGCCGTCGCCGCGGACGCGCCCTCCGAGTATCAGCTCAAGGCGGTCTTCCTCTTCAATTTCTCGCACTTCGTGGAGTGGCCGCCGCGCCAGTTCAGCTCGCCCACGGATCCGTTCGTGATCGGCATCCTCGGCGAGGATCCGTTCGGGTCGCGGCTGCAGGAGGCCATCCGCGGCGAGCGCATCGACTCGCACCCGCTCGTCGTGCGCCGCTACCGCAACGCGGGCGAGCTGGGAAGCTGTCAAATCCTGTTCATCGACCGCTCCCTGGCCCCCAGCCTCGGGGAGATTCTCCACGAATTGAATCAGCGCGCGACGCTCACCGTGTCGGAGCTCGACGCGGCCGCCGAGCAGGGCGTGATGATCCAATTCGTGACCGAGAACAACCGCATTCGACTGCGCATAAACGCCGATGCCGCGCGCGCCGCGGGCCTCTCGATCAGCTCGAAGCTCTTGCACCTGGCCGATATCGTCGGCACGACTCGCGGAGACTGACATGACGGGCAATTCCGTGCCGATCCGCCGTACCCTGATGCGCATGCTGTTGCTCTCGAGCGGGGCCGCCCTCGCCGTGACGACGCTGGCGTTTTGCACCTACGAGTTCTTTGCATTCCGCCAATCGAGCATCGAGCAGCTCGCGATCCTGAGCCAGGCCATCGCGACCAACAGCACGGCGGCGCTGGCCTTCGACAACCAGGAGGACGCCTCGAGCGTTTTGACGGCTTTCAAGGCGGATCCGCACATCGCCGCAGCGGCATTGTACGACTCGGACGGCAAGCTGTTTGCGACCTACCCGCAGGGGCTGCCTGACACGCGCTTCCCGGCGCGCCCCGGGGCCGCAGGCCATGCGTTCAGCCGCTCGGCGCTCAGCGCCTTCCAGCCGGTGGTCGACGGCTCGAAGCAGCTCGGCACGCTGTACGTGCAATCGGACCTCGGCGCCATGTATGCACGCGTGCGCCTCTACGGAATGATCGTCCTGCTGGTGGTGGGGGTGTCCCTGCCGCTCAGCTTTCTCATCTCCCGCAGGTTCCAGCATCGACTGCTGACTCCGATCTTCGCCCTTGCGCACGCCGCCAGGGCGGTCTCGGAGCGCAACGACTACACGGTGCGAGCGCTCAGGAGCGGCGCCTACGAATTCGACGTATTCACCGATACCTTCAACCAGATGCTGACGCATATCCAGGCATCCGAGCAGAGGCTGCGCGATCAGCTGAGCCGCTTGAGCCTGTTGCAGCACATCACCCGCGCGACCGGCGAGCGGCAGGATCTGGCAAGCATCTTCCAGGTGGTTCTGCAGGGACTCGAGGAGAATCTGCCCATCGATTTCGGCTGCTTCCTGCTGCACGATGCGGTGGGCCAGTCCCTCACCGTGAGCGCGCTCGGGGTCGCGGGCAGGGTCTATGCGGAGCGGCTGGGATTGTCGGACGCCTCGACCGTGCCCATCGATGCGAACGGTCTGTCGCGATGTGTCGCAGGACAGCTGGTGTACGAGCCGGATGTGGCCGAGGTCTCCTATCCCTTCCCGCAGCGCCTCGCCGCCGCCGGCTTGCGCTCACTGGTCATATCTCCGCTGATCGTCGAGAACCAGGTTTTCGGCGTCCTGGCGTCGGCCCGCCGTACGCCGGCGGCGTTCTCGAGCGGGGAGTGCGAGTTCTTGCGCCAGCTGAGCGAGCATGTCGCCCTGGCCAGCCACCAGGCGCGGCTCTATGGGGCGCTACAACAGGCCTACGATGATCTTCGTCAAACTCAACAGACGGTGATGCAGCAGGAGCGGCTGCGCGCACTGGGCCAGATGGCAAGCGGGATCGCGCACGACATCAACAATGCGATCTCGCCGGTCTCGCTCTACACCGAGTCGCTCCTCGAGCGCGAGCCGGCCCTGAGCGAGCGGGCGCGCGGCTACCTGGTCACGATTCAGCGCGCCATCGAGGATGTGGCGCGGACGGTGGCGCGCATGCGTGAGTTCTATCGGGAGCGCGAGGCGCAGCTCACCCTCGAGCGGGTCGAGCTCAATCGAGCCATTCGGCAGGTCTCGGAGCTGACGCGGCCGCGCTGGAGCGACCTGCCGCAGCAGCGCGGCGTCATGATCGATCTGCGGCTCGAGCTGGCCGATGCGTTGCGCGACATCATGGGGGCCGAGCATGAAATCCGCGACGCGCTCACCAATCTCATCTTCAACGCGGTGGACGCGATGCCGAGCGGAGGAACCCTGACCGTGCGGACTCGGACCATCACGGCGCCGCAGGGTGTGGAGTACTCCGTCGTCGAGGTCGCCGATAGCGGCATCGGGATGGACGAGGATACGCGCCGCCGCTGTCTCGAGCCGTTTTACACCACCAAGGGCGAGCGCGGCACGGGCCTCGGGCTCGCCATGGTGTACGGCATGGTTCAGCGTCACAGCGCGCAGATCGAGATCGAGAGCGAGGTCGGCCGGGGTACGACCGTGCGCCTGCAATTTGCTGCGCAGACGGCCTCGCTGGTGGCGGGCTGCGGGCAGGCGAGGCCGGCCGCGAAGAACCGGCGCCTGCGCATACTTCTGGTCGATGACGATCCGGTGCTCATCAAGTCGCTGCAGGACACCCTGCAGGAGGACGGACATCTGATCTGCGCGACCCACGGCGGCCAGGCCGGAATCGAAGCCTTTGCGGCCGCTCATCGAGGCGAAGGCCGCTTTGACCTCGTGGTGACGGATCTCGGCATGCCGCGCGTGGACGGGCGCAAGGTCGCCTCGGCGATAAAGGCGCTGTCGCCGGCGACGCCCGTGATCCTGCTGACCGGGTGGGGTCAGCGGCTGATCGCGGCCAACGACACGCCGGCGCACGTCGACAAGGTCATGAGCAAGCCGCCGCGACTCACGGAGTTGCGCACGGCGTTCGCGGAGCTGCTGGCGTGAGCGTCCCGCCGCCGGCGAGGCTGCTCATCGTCGATGACGAGATCGCGCAGATGCGTGCGCTCTGCGAAACCCTGGCATCGGAAGGGTACGCCACCCAGGGCTACGCATCGGCGCAGCAGGCCCTGCAGGCGCTGCGGCCTGGTGAGTTCGATTTGCTCATCACCGATCTCATGATGCCCGAGATGGACGGTATCACCCTGAGCAACGCCGTGAGGCAGGTCGATCCCGCCGTATCGACCATCGTCATGACGGGCCACGGCACCATCGATACTGCGGTGCGCGCCATGCAGGACGGGGCGCTCGACTACATCCTGAAGCCCTTCAAGCTCAACGTCCTCTTGCCCGTCATCGTCCGCGCGCTCGATGTGCGCCGGCTGCGCCGCGAGAACTTGGAGCTTCAGGAGCGGGAGCGGCGCCGCTCCGAAGAGCTCGCCGCCGCCTACCGGGATCTCGAGGCCTTCTCCTATTCCATCTCGCACGACCTGCGAGCGCCTCTGCGTGCCATCGCGAGCTTCGCAGAGATCCTCAAGAACGATCTCGAACGGCAATCCGCGGCGGAGACACGCCGCATGATCGACATCATTCACGACGGCAGCGAAAAAATGGACCAGCTGATCGTCGGGCTGCTGGAGTTCTCGCGTGCCGGGCGCGAGCCCTTGAGCCTCGATCGGGTCGACATGACGCTCATGGCGAGCGCGGCCCTGGCCGAGGTCATGCCGCTGTATTCGGGGCCGACGCCGCGAGTCGACATCGGTGATCTGCCCGCCGTTGCCGCCGATCCGAGGGTGATTCGCCAGGTCTGGTGCAACCTCATCGGCAACGCTCTGAAGTACAGCGCCAAGCGCGAGCAGCCGCAGATCAGCATCAGCGGTCGTATCGAGGGCCTCATGGCCTTCTACACGGTGCAGGACAACGGCGCGGGCTTCGACATGCGTTACGCCGACAAGCTGTTCGGTGTCTTCGAGCGCCTGCATCGGGCGGAGGAGTTCTCGGGCACGGGCGTGGGGCTCGCGATCGTGCAGCGCATCATCGCCCGCCATTCGGGACGGATCTGGGCGCGCGGCGTGCCCGATGCCGGCGCCTGCTTCGAGTTCGGCCTGCCCCTGGAGCCGCCGGGCGCGGTGGATGAGAGCTCTGCCTAAGGAACACGATGTGTTTCAGGGTTCCCCGGCGGCCGGGTAGGAAAACTCCTACGCGGAGCAACGGCTCGAGGGCGGCGGCCGAAGCCCCGGACTCGTTCAGGTTCAAGGCGCTGCGCCGATACCCTGAAGGATTGGAGGAGCGTGTGAGTCCATCCGGACGCGGAAAAATCGGCCGCCGCAGCTCGCATGCGCGTTGCGCGCACGTGATCATCGCCGTGCTGTTGGCCTGGCTGATGCCGGTCCCGTGCGGGGCCGATGCCGTGTCGACCAGCTCGCTCAAGAGCTTGAGCGTCGAGGACCTGATGAATATCGAGGTGACTTCCGTCTCCAAGCAACCGGAGGCGCTGCGACAGGCGGCCTCGGCGATCCAGGTCATCACCAGCGAGGACATTCGACGTTCGGGCGCCACGACCCTGCCGGAGGCACTGCGTCTCGCCGACAATCTGGAGGTGGCGCAGGAGAATGCGCATGACTGGGCCATCAGCGCGCGCGGATTCAACGCCAATCTCGCCAACAAGCTCCTGGTGCTGATCGACGGGCGCGCGGTCTACTCCCCGCTCTATGGCGGAGTGCTGTGGAACGTGCAGGATTACCTGCTCGAGGACATCGATCGTATCGAGGTCATCAGCGGCCCGGGGGGCACCTTGTGGGGTGCTAACGCCGTCAACGGCGTCATCAACATCATCACCAAGAGCGCGAAGGATTCCCAGGGGCTCTATGCTCAGGCCGCCGGCGGCAACCAGGTCGAAGACCTCGCGGGGGTGCGTGACGGAGCCGAGCTCGCCCGAAACGTGTACCTTCGCGTCTACGGCAAATACATCGATCAAGGCGACGAGGTCACGCAGAGCGGCGCGCGGGCCGAGGACTCCTGGCACGTGGGCCGCGGGGGCTTTCGGATGGACGCGCAACCGGCCCCGAGCGAGGATTTGACCTTGCAGGGCGATGTCTACAACGGCTCCGAGGACTACGGCGCGATCGGTGATGCGGCCCTCTCCGGCGGCAACGTTCTCGGCCGCTGGACGCATGCCGCGGCGGACAGCTCCTCGATGAGCCTGCAGGCGTATTACGACTACACCTATCTCGCGCAACCGTTCGCCGCCAGTGCGCCGGCCCCCTACTACACGGGCTTTCCCGCGGCCTCTCTGACGGACGTTCTCGATACCGCCGATGTCGACTTCCAGCATCACCTTCCGCTGGGCGAGCGCCATCAGGTCATCTGGGGTCTCGGGTATCGCGCAACTCACGAAGTGGATGAGGACGCATCGGTGGTGCGATTCTCGCCACCGGTACTCGATCAGGCGCTGTACAGCGGATTTCTGCAGGACGAGATCATGCTCGCGCCGAGCGTGCATCTCATTCTGGGCTCGAAGCTCGAGCACAACGATTACACGGGCTGGGAGGTGGAGCCGAACACGCGCCTGCGCTGGGACCTCGACGGCAGGCAGATGCTCTGGGGGGCGGTATCGCGGGCGGTGCGCACCCCCTCGCGCTACGATCGGGACCTGGAAGTGCCCTCGGGGCTGGTCGATGCGCCGGCTCCGTACCAATTCCCCACCTATTATCTGAAGGGCAATCCGGACTTCGTCTCCGAGACGCTCATCGCGTACGAGACCGGATACCGTGCCGAGCTGACCTCCAGCCTATCCGGATCCGTGTCCCTGTTCTACAACGACTACAACGACCTGCGCAGTACCTCCGCCACTGCGACGACGGCCTACTATGTCTTTCCCTATCCGATCATCTTCGAGAACAACCTCGAGGGCGAGACGCACGGACTGGAGCTGTCCGCCACGTATCAATTGCTCGACTGGTGGCGGCTGCGGGGCGGCTACGATTTGCTCAGGGAGGATATCCACGTCAAGCCGGGCGAGGTGGACGCGACCGGCGCGGCGAATGAGACCGCCGACCCGCAGCAACAGGTCGCGCTGCGCTCCTCCATGGATCTGCCGCGCGCCGTACAGCTGGACGCCGCGCTGCGCTGGGTCGACCAGCTGCGCATCGACAACGGACCGACCGGCGGCCCCGTGGTGGGCATCGTCCCGAGCTATTTCGAGCTCGATTCCCGGCTCGCCTGGCGTGTCACGCGCAGAATCGAGCTGTCGATCGTCGGTCAGAATCTGCTGCATCCTTATCACGTCGAGTACGGATTCCCCTCGCCCTCGCGCGAGGCGATCGAGCGCAGCGTATTCGGCAAGATCACCTGGCGCTACTGACGTGGCAGGACGCTGATGGCAAGCCAGATCTCTCAGCACATCGCGCTCGATGTCCTGCTCATCGAGGACTCCCGATCGGACGCGGAGCTGACGGTGCGGCGCTTGCAGGAGGCCGGATTCGACTGCAGCGTCCGCTGCGTGGTGAGCGAGCAGCAGCTGCGCAGTGCGCTGGCGGCCCGTCTGCCCGATCTGATCCTGTCGGACTTCAGTCTGCCAGGCTTCGACGGGATGTCGGCGCTCGCCGTCGCGCGCGCCGAAGCGCCCGGCGTTCCCTTCATTTTTCTATCCGGCACGATCGGCGAGGAGCGCGCCATCGAAGCGCTGAAATCGGGCGCGATCGATTACGTCCTGAAGGGCAACCCGAAGCGGCTGGTGCCCGCCATCAAGCGCGCGCTCGCGGATGCGGAGCTGCGCCGTACCAGCCAGCTGGCGGAGAAGCGGGTGGCTCGATTGACGGGCGTGCTGCAGATGCTCTCCGGAATCAATGCCGCGGTCGTGCGCATCCAGAACCGCGATGATCTGCTCAGCGAGGCCTGCCGGCTGGCCCATCGGGTGGGCGGATATGCCATCGCCATGGTGGCGCTGATCAATCCGATGACGCGCATGGCGCGCGCCGTGGGATGGGCCGGCTATGATTTTCTTCCGCATCCCGATGAGGAGTTCCCCGTTGCGGACCGGGAGTCCGCGGACACGAGCATGCTGGGGCGCGTCATGCGTACCGGGCAGGCGGCGCTGTGCGAGGACATCAACCGGCCGCCGTTCGTGATCGACGGCCGTGAGGCGCTCCTCGCCGCGGGGGTCCGCTCGCTCGCGTGCCTGCCGTTGCGGGTGGATGGCACGCCGGTGGGCTCGTTCCTCTGCGGCACGGTCATGACCGGCGCGATCGGCGCCGACGAAATGCTGTTGCTCGAGGAGGTCGCCTCGAATCTCTCCTTCGCGCTGCAGTATCTGGACAAGCAGGATGCGGTGCGGTTCTTGTCGTATTTCGAGCCGCTGACCGGGCTCGCCAGGCGCGCTCTTTTCTGCGAGCGCCTCAACAGCCTGCTCAAGCGCGGCAGCGGGAGCTTGCCGCGGCTCGCCGTCACCGTATTCGACATCGAGCACTTGAGCGTGATCAACGACTCCTTCGGACGTCATACGGGCGACCGCCTGTTGCAGTGCGTGGCCGACCGCCTGAAGGCACATTTCCCGGATACGGAGCAGCTCGCGCACCTCGGCGGAGGCACATTCCTCAGCATGAACGCGCTGTCGGAGCACGCCGAGGATGAGATTCGAACGCTGAACAGCGATTTCACCCGGATATTCGACCGACCGTTCAGCGTCGAGGGGCGCGAGATCCAGGTGAAGGTCAAGAGCGGCCTGGCGTGCTATCCCGACGACGGCGAGGAGCCGAATACCCTGGTGCAAAACGCAGAGGCGGCCCTCAAGGAGGCGAAGACCTCGGGCGAGCAGTACCTGCACCACCGCATCGAAATGAATTCGGATCTCGCGCGCCGCGTCGCCATGGAACACCGGCTGCGCAGGGCGCTCGAGGACGGGCAGTTCGCTCTGCATTACCAGCCCAAGCTGAGCCTGCTCACCGGCAAGATCTGCGGCGCCGAGGCGCTGCTCCGCTGGCAGGATCCGGAGAATGGATTGACCGCACCGGGAATCTTCCTGCCGCTGCTCGAATCGGCCGGCCTGATGCCGGCGATCGGCGCCTGGGTGTTGCGGCGGGCGGCCGCGGATTGTCGCGATTGGCGCCGCAGGGGATTGCCCGCCATGAGAATCGCCGTCAACATCTCGCCGCCCGAGCTCAGACGCCGCAACATCGCACGCGAGATTCTCGACGGCATCGGCGACCTGGTCGGCGAGCCGCACCGGGGCATCGATATCGAGGTCACCGAGGGTGCCCTGGCAGGGGATTCCTCGAGCTGCGTCCATGCGCTCAGGTTGCTGCGCTCGGCCGGCGTGCGCATCGCCATCGATGACTTCGGCACGGGATTCTCCTCGCTGGGACGCCTGTCCGAGCTTCCCATCGACATGCTGAAGATCGATCGCTCCTTCACCATGCGCCTGCCCGAGGACCACAAGCGCTGTACGCTGGTGTCGACCATCATCGGCTTGGCGCATGCGTTCGACATGATCACCGTTGCCGAGGGCGTCGAGACGCAGGCGCAGCTCGACTATCTGATTCGCGAGCGCTGCGATGAGTCGCAGGGCTATCTGCACGGCCGGCCCGTGCCCAAGGTGGAGTTCGAGCGCCAGATGCTGGGAAACCCGCCTGCTCGAGCTGCTGGCGCCGCCGCCGAGCATGGTGCCGACGGGCGTGATGCCGTGGCGCGGCGCACGGCGGGAGACCCTCTCGCTCCTCGATCCTAGCCGAACTTGACGGATCGGGGCCGCGCGCAAGCTCAGGCTTGGCGGGCCTCGCACGCCTGCAGGAAGGCTTGCAGCACCTGCAACGAGGCATCCGACCCCATGGCGTCCTTCTCGACGCTCGCAAACTTCACCAGCGCGACCTCATGGTCCACCAGCCATTGGACGGCGGCGGCGTCGCCGGCAGGCGCCAGCGCTCGCAGCGCCTCGAAGCGCTCGATGTACGGCGGCCAGTCCCGCAAGGCCATGTCGATGAATTCGGGCCACCCGAGCCGGGCGATCTGCTGCGCGCGCCGCTCGACGATGGGCTGACAGTCCGCCTCCGCGGCGCCGATGAGGAGCCTGTCCGCTATCGGCCTCAACCTGCGATGAGTCGCCCGCTCCACCTCCGCAATCGCCCGCAGCTTGATCTGCTGGTCGCGGTCGGCCGCTCGCCGCGACAGCTCGCGGTACAAGGCCTCGCCGATCAGCTCGCCCTGATAAGCCGCGGTCAGGCCGTCGCGATAGAGGCCGAGGCGGTAGACCCTTGCCGCCGTGCCGCTGAACAGCGCGGCCTTCTCGTCTGTGGACGCGCCGGCCGCGAGTCGCTTGAAGGCGTTCCACAGCACGGCATAGCTGCAGCTGCCGGCGTCGACCGGGTAGTTGCTCTCGAACATGCAGCGGCCCGCGCCGAAGGCCTCGATGCACGTCTCGACGTACGGCTTCCACTCGGCGGCGAGCTGCTCGGAGGTGGCCGGCGGATCGGACCTGAAGGATGCGAAGCCCGCGGTCGGCATGCCGAGGCCGCCGAGCTTCACGGCGACGTTGTCGCACCTGGAAAGCGTACGCATGTGATCGCGCCAGATCGGAAATCGCTCGCCGCGCTTTCCTGCGTAGCGTCCCACCCCCACGGGCGCGCCCGCGTGATCCACCACGATCTGCGTGTCCGGGAAGCTGCGGGCCAGATCGATCACGTCGGGGAGCTGCGGCTCGAGAACGTAGGCGTCGAAGCTGAGCTCGAACTTGCCGAGCCATTTGAATCCGCGGCGCAGCCCGTCATCGAGCAGCGCATGCGCTCCGTATCCGCCCCAGCTGCCGAGGACATCGGGATCCGCATCGTGATGCGTCACGTTGCGAACGCCTCGATAGCGCCCTCCGCCGGCCTGCACATGCGACTCGAGCACCTGCTGCACGCGGTCGCCGAGCCGCAGATCCACATGACCGATGATGCCGGCGCATACCTGGACTTCCCCGAAGATCCCGCTTGCCGACATGGCCGCCGCGCCGTTGGCGAACTCGACCTCGCCCAGGGACCGGTACTCCTCGGGTCCATGCGCGCGGTACATGGCGTGGCACTCGGCGAAGACCGTGGCGCGCACGTTGTGGGCCGCCTGCGCGTCCGCCAGGAAATCCTCCAGAAGATATCGAGCCTTGCCGCGCAGGACCGGCGCGAGCGTCGCCGACTCGCGCATTGCCGCAAGGATCGCCTCGGGAATGAGCCACAGGTGGTGGTGCGCATCGATGATCGGCAGCCGCGCCTCGATGACCGGCTCCGAGATCGGGCCGGGCGCCCTGGCGGCGGCGGCGTCATGCGTGTAGTATGCGCTAGTATTCAATTGTATACATTCTAGCAACGAGGATTGTCGCATGCAACCGGACATGCAACCGGACGGGCGATTCGACGTGATCGTCGTGGGCGCGGGGAACGCGGCGCTGTGCGCGGCGATCTCGGCGCACGACGGCGGAGCCCGGGTGCTGATGCTGGAGAAGGCGCCCGAGGACGAGCGCGGCGGCAATTCGCTGTTCACGGCGGGAGGCTTTCGCTTCGTGCATTGCGGCGTGGACGATCTGCGCAAGGATGTGCTGGTCGATCTGTCGGCCGCCGAGATCGAGCGCATGGTCATGCCATCGCTCGACCGGCAGACCTATCTCGACGATCTGATGCGGGTGACCGAGGGCGAGAGCAGCGATGAGCTGGCCGACATCCTCGTCGATCGCTCGCGCGAGACGATCGTCTGGATGCGATCGCACGGCGTGCGCTTCCTGCCCATGTTCGGCCGCCAGTCGTACCTGGTCGACGGCAAGCATCATTTCTACGGCGGGGTCAATATCGAGGCGGTGGGCGGCGGCTGGGGGCTCGTCGACGCGCTGTTCAAGCGCGCTCAGAAGCGCGGCATCGAGGTGCGTTACGCGACCGAGATGCGCGACCTGCTGCAATCGCGCGACGGCGCCATCAGCGGCGTGCGGGTCAAGGGACCCGCAGGCTACGAGGAGATCGGCGCGCGCTCGGTGGTGCTCGCCTGCGGCGGCTTCGAGTCCAACCCCGAGATGCGCGTGCGCTACCTCGGTCCGGGGTGGGAGCTGTGCCGGGTGCGCGGCACGCGGCACAACACCGGTCGCGGCATCCAGGCGGCGCTCGACATCGGTGCGCAACCCTTCGGCGGCTGGTCGAGCTGCCATGCGGTCCAGTGGGACATCAGCGCCCCGCCGTTCGGGGACCGGGTGGTTCTGGACAACTTCCAGAAGCATTCCTACCCGATCGGCATCGTCGTCAACCTGGAGGGCAAGCGCTTCATCGACGAGGGCGCCGACTATCGCAATCACACCTACGCCAAGTATGGGCGCGAAGTGATGAAGCAGCCCAAGCGCACCGCGGTGCAGATCTTCGATGCCAAGACCATCGACATGGTGCGCGACGAATACCGCATCAAGCAGGTCACCAAGCACCAGGCCCATACGCTCGAGGATCTGGCGGCCGCCCTGGAGATCGATCCGCAGGGTCTCGCGCGCACCGTGAGCGAGTTCAATGCCGCCTGCCGGCCCGGCCGCTACAACCCCTCGATTCTCGACGGGGTGAGGACCGAGGGCATCGCGCCGGCGAAGTCCAACTGGGCGCTGCCGATCGACAGGCCGCCGTTCACCGGCTTCGTCGTCACCTGCGGTATCACCTTCACCTTCGGGGGCCTGCGCATCGACAATCGTGCCGCGGTGCTCGACACGGGCGAGCGGCCGATTGCGGGGCTGTTCGCCGCAGGCGAGCTGGTCGGAGGCATTTTCTACGGCAACTATCTCGGCGGCGCCGGGCTCATGTCGGGCGCCGTATTCGGACGCCTCGCCGGCGCCTCGGCCGCGAGCTACGCGCGCAAGAGCGCGAACCCATGAGCGCCGGCATCGGCGAAGGGATCTATCTCATCACCGGCGGTGCGAGCCTCATCGGCTCGCACGTTGCCGATGCTCTGCTGGCGCGGGGCGCCCGGGAGGTGCGGCTGCTCGACAACTATTCGCTCGGCACGCCCGCCACGATCGCGCACCTCGCAGGCGATCGCCGGGTGAAGGGCATTCGCGGCGACGTCCTGCGCCTGCCGGAGCTGCTGGAGGCGATGCAGGGTGTCGACGGTGTGTTCGCGCTGGCGGGCTTCCTGACGCTGCCGATGGCCCAGGACCCGATCGCGGGGTTGTCGGTGAACGTACTGGGCATGGCAAACACGCTGGAAGCGTGCCGCTTCGCCGCGGTGCGCCGCATCGTGTTCTCCTCGTCCGTGGCCGTCTACGGCAACGCCGCCGCCTCTCCGATCACCGAGCAGACGGGTTATGTCAGCGCCGGGCTGCAGCCGCCCTCCCAGCTGTACGGAGCGAGCAAGCTGCTGGGCGAAGCCGCCTGCGCGCGCTACGCCAAGGCGCACGGGCTGCAATTTAACGCGCTGCGCTTCGCCTCCGTGTACGGAGAGCGTCAGCACGCGCGCGCCGTGAATGCGGTGTTCGTCGCACGGGTGTGCGATCAGGTTCGCCGCGGCGAGGCCCCGCTGATCGAGGGCGACGGCAGCGAGGTCCATGATTACGTGTACGTGACGGACGTGGCGAGCGCTTGCGTGCTCGCCATGCACAGCGTGTCGCATGGGCACACGCTCAATATCGCCACCGGCGTCGACACCACGGCGAGTCAGGTTGCCGAAATCGCGCTGCGGCTTTGCGGGCGCGGCGACCTCGAGCCCCAGTATCGAGAGGACCGCCGCGCCGTTCGCTCCGCGGGCGGTGCGCGGTTGGGCTTCAGTCGGGAAAAGGCGGCGCGCGAGATCGGCTGGGAGCCGCAAGTCAGCATCGAGGAGGGCATGCGCCGCTTGCTTGCATGGCAGAGAACACAAGACTGAAAAAGCCCGGGCTCGGTGCCGTGCCGGAAGCGGGCGACTCGCTGCCCGAGTTCGTCTACGGCCGCCTGCGTTCGGCGATCCGCAACCGGGAGCTCAAGCCCGGCGATCGACTGCGCGAGACCGAGCTGGCCGGGCGGCTGGGCGTCAGCCGCACCCCGGTGCGCGAGGCTCTCAAGCGCCTGGAGGCGGACGGCCTCACGCGGGTGGCGCCGCCTCGCGGCTTCGTCGTCACCGAGCTCACCCACGCCCGCGTCATGGAGCTGTACGCCATGCGCGAGGTTCTGGCCGGCGTGGCCGCACGCTTTGCGGCCGAGCAGTCCTCGCCGATGGAGATTCAGACGCTGCAGGAGCTCATCGCCCAGCAAGCGGCCGCGAAGGACGCCGACGCGGCGGCCCGGTTGAACGATGCCTTGCGAGCGGCAATCACCTCCGCGGCGCATAACGAGTACCTGACGCGGGCAACCAATTCGCTGAACGACGCGCTGGAGCTGCTCGGTAGGACGACCTACTCGGTGCCGGGGCGCATCCGGTCGGGCTGGAAGGAGAACAAGAGGGTCGTCGAGGCGATTGCCCGAGGGAACGGCGCGGCAGCCGAGGAAGCGGCGCGGCTGCACGTGCGCAACGCGGCCAAGCTGCGTGTGCAGATGCTGTTTGGCAAGAGCGCCCGCTGAGGGAGGTGACGCGCCATGCCCCTCAGGAGTCTACGCGCCGTGTTCATGCGCGGCGGCACCTCCAAGGCGCTGATGTTTCGCCGCGCCGACCTGCCCGAGCGACAGGAGGACTGGGCGCCGATCTTTCTGGCGGCGATGGGCACCCCGGATCCGAATGGGCGCCAGCTGGACGGCATGGGTGGCGCCATCTCGTCCCTGTCCAAGGTTTGCGTCATCGGTCCGCCCACGCATCCGCAAGCCGACGTCGACTACACGTTCGCACAGATCGGGGTCGACCAGGCGACCGTCGATTACGGCGCCAACTGCGGAAACATGTCCTCCGCGGTCGGCCCCTTCGCCGTCGACGAGCGGCTCGTCGAGGTGCTCCCGGATGGACCGGCCACCGTCAGCATCCACAACACCAATACGCGCAAGCTGATCGTCGCGCGCTTCGGCGTCGAGGCCGGGCGCGCGGCGGTGCTCGGCCCGCTGGCCATCGACGGCGTCGCCGGCACCGGTGCGCCGATCCGGCTGGAATTTCGCGACCTTGCCGGCGCGCGCACCGGCAGGCTGTTGCCGGCGGGCGAGCCGCTGCACAGCCTGTCTCTTCCGGGCGGCCGGACCGTTCGAGCGAGCCTGGTGGATGCCGCCAATCCTTGCGTTTTCGTCGCTGCCGCGGACCTCGGACTCATCGGCAACGAGCGCCCCGAGCATATGGAGTCGAATGCCGCCTTGATGGCCGATCTCGAGAGTCTGCGCCGGCAGGCCTCGGTCCTGATGAAGCTCTCGGCCGACGTCGCGAGCGCCGCCGCATCGCGCACCGTGCCCTTCATCGGCCTGGTGGCGCCGCCGCAGGCCTGGCGCACCCAATCCGGGATCGATCGGTCCGCCGACGAGGCGGACATTGCGGTGCGCATGCTGTCGAGCGCGCGCCCGCACCGGGCGATCCCGATCACCTCGGCACTGTGCGCCGCGGTCGCGTGCCGCACGCCCGGCACGCTGCCGGCGCAGCTGTGCCGCCGCGGGGCGGGACCGCTGCGGATCGCGCATGCCTCGGGGACCGTGTTGGTCGAAGCCGAACCGGACAGCCGCGCCGGCCGGGTGTTGCACGCGAGCGTGTACCGGACCGCGCGCCGGCTCTTTCAGGGCGAGGTGATGTATCTCGATCCCGTGCAGGCATGAAGGAATGCGCGCCGCGGCCGGGGCTCATCAGGTCTTCATGGCAAACGGATCGCGCTGGTCGTCGGAGAAGTCGATCATCACGTTCTTGGTGGTGGTGAACTCGAGCAGACCCTGCTCGCCGCGCTCGCGGCCGAATCCGCTGTCCTTCATCCCGCCGAACGGACCTTGCGCCGCGACCATGCGGTAGGTGTTGATCCAAACCACGCCGGTGCGCATCGCATGGATCATGCGCAGGGCGCGCGATATGTCGCGGGTCCAGACGCCGCTCGCGAGGCCATAGGGCGACGCATTGCCGATCGCGACCGCCTCCGCCTCTTCGTCGAACGGGATGATCGACAGGACCGGCCCGAATATCTCCTCGCGGGCGACGCGCATGGCATTGCTGACGTCCGCGAAGATGGTGGGCTGAATGAACAGCCCTTTGGCGAGCTCGCCGTCGCGAGCCGGCTCGCCCCCCGTGACGAGCCGCGCCCCTTCGGACCTGGCAATGTCGATGTACTCGAGGATGCGGCGGAACTGCGGCTCGTTGGCGGCAGTACCCATCTCGGTGCTCGGTCTGCGCGGATCGCCGAGCACGATGCGCCGCGCCCGCTCGGCGAGCCGCTCGATCATCTCGCCGTAGACGCGACGCTGTACGAGCAGGCGTGAGCCGGCAATGCAGGTCTGACCGGTGGCGCCGAAAATGCCGGCCAGCGCGCCCACCACCGCGCGATCCATATCGGCGTCGGCGAAGACGATGTTCGGCGACTTGCCGCCGAGCTCCAGGGTCACCGGCCGCAGATTGCGTCCCGCCATGGCGGCAATCTCGCGTCCGACCGCGGGACTGCCGGTGAAGCTCACCTTGTCGACTCCCGGCGAGCTCACCAGCGCCTTGCCCACGGGCGCCTTACCGGCGACGACGTTGATCACGCCGGGCGGAAATCCCGCCTGCTGCACCAGCTTGCATAGCTCGAGCGTGGTCGCCGACGCATGCTCCGAGGGCTTGATGACCACGCAATTGCCGGCCGCGAGCGCGGCGGGGAGCTTGTTGGCCAGCAGCGCCACCGGCGAGTTCCAGGCGGTGATCGCCGCCACCACGCCATAGGGCTCGCGCAAGGTGAGGTCCATCACGCCGCGCTGATCGAGCGGAATGACGTTGCCCCAGATCTTGTCGGCATAGCCGGCAAAGAAGCGGTAGACGCGCGCCGCATAGCTCATCTGCGAGCGCGTCTCGCGAATCACCTTGCCGTTATCGGTGGTCTCGAGCAGCGACATGCGGTCGGCGTTCGCCTCGAGCAAATCAGCCAGGCGGTTGATCAGCGCCGCACGCTCGAGACCCGTCGTGTTTCGCCAGGTGCTCTCGTACGCGCGCCGCGCCGCCGCGATCGCCGCCTCGACGTCTGCCTGCGTCGCGACCGAGACGGTTGCCCAGACCTCCTGGTCGAATGGGTTGACGGCGGGCATGGTCTCGCCGCTCGACCCGTCGCGCCACGTGCCGTCGATGAACAACCGGTAGTTCTCGATCATCGCGCTCGTCTCCTCGCCGCCGGCCAAAAGGCGACTGCAGCGCCATCTTCGCACAGGTTCGCGGAGGTGGTACGGTGGCGGTCCGTGAGCACCACCCCTGCGCCGCCCCTGTCGCCGAGCAGAAAGCTGGCAAAGTTCGCCGCGGCCCTGCGACTCGCCGGCGTGCCGGCGCCGGTTCGCGATCGCGCCAAGCTGCATATCCTGGATGCGCTCGGCCTGGGCCTCGCGTCGAGCGCCCAGGACTACGGTCGGCGTACCGTCGCCGCGATTGCCGCCATGTCGGCGGGCGGGGCCTGCTCCGTGCTCGGGCGCGCGGAGCGTTACGAGGCGCGCGATGCGGCGCTCGCCAACGGCATCCTGATTCACGGCCTGGATTTCGACGACACTCATCTGGCGAGCATCGTTCATCCCACCTGCACCAGCCTGCCTTGCGCCATGGCGCTTGCCGAGTCGCTCGGAGCGAGCGGGGAGGGGCTGCTCGAAGCCTTTCTCGCGGGTGCCGAGACCGCGATCCGCATCGGGGCCGCGGTCAAGGGCGGGTTTCATCATGTCGGCTATCATGCCACCGGCGTGGTCGCCCACTTCGCCTCGGCACTCGCGGCGGGACGTCTGCTCGAGCTCGGCGAGGATCAGCTGGTTGCCGCGCAAGGGATCGCGAGCAGCACTGCGTCCGGCATCCAGGTGTTTCTGGAAGAAGGCGCGTGGACCAAGCGCTTCCACCCCGGCTGGGCGGCCGTTGCCGGCATCACGGCCGCGCGCCTGGCGCAACAGGGCTTCGTCGGGCCGTCGCGGCCCTACGAGGGCAGGTTCGGCCTGTTCGAGACGCACCTGCAGGGCGAGGCGCCGCGAGCCGACCTCGAGGAGCTGACCGCGGGTCTGGGGGAGGTCTGGCGTTTCGGCGAGACGGCACTCAAGCCCTATCCGGTCTGCCATTTTATCCACGGATGCGCCGACGCGGCCATCGAGCTGCACGATCAGATCGACCCCCAGGACATCGCTGCCGTCGTGGCTTTCCTGCCGCAGCCGACCCTGCCCATCGTCGCGGAGCCCGCCGAGCTCAAGGAGCGTCCGAGCACCGATTACGAGGCCAAGTTCAGCGCCCAGTTCGTGGTCGCGACCTGTCTGCTCGAGGGCCGCTTCGGGCTGTCCGACCTGCAGCCGCAGGCACTCGGCGAACCGCGGGTGCGGGCGCTCGCCGCGAGGGTGCGCTGTCGGCCCGACCCTGAGTCCGCGTTTCCCGCCTACTTCTCGGGCGGGGTCGAGGTCACGCTGCGCAATGGTCGTACGCTGAAGCGTCACGTCAGGGTCAATAGCGGTGCCGGCGAGCGTGCGATGCGGCCCGATGCGGTTGCATCCAAGTTCATGGCCTCGGCGACCCTGGCGATCCCAGCCCCGCAAGCCGAGCGCATCCGCGACGTCGTGCTCGACCTCGAGCGCCTCGCCGCGGCCGACCTCACGGCCCTGCTGCGCGCCCAGTGATCGTCATCGAGGACCCTCGAGGGGGAGCGCTCGACGGCCCTCGGGGGAGCGCGGGCCCTCGGGGGAGCGCGTCCTCACGCCGAAGCGATCGAGCAACGCCCGCTCGCCGCGCCGGGTCACCCGCAACGCGCGGCTGTCCGGATCCTTCACGACCCACCCGGATTGCAGGGCGGTGCGCAGCAGTGCGGCGCCGAGGGCGCCGCCGATGTGGGGACGGCGCTCGCTCCAGTCGAGGCAGCCGTAGGCGGGCCGCCGGCGCCCCGTGGCCTCCAGATCGATGCCATGACGGGCCAGCTCGCGCATCCCCGACGCGGTCAGCTGGTAGCCGCCATCGCCGTGCGCAGAGCCCGCCAGCCACGCGTTCTCGAGCAATCGGTCGTGCAGCGCGACCGCAATCTCTCCCGCCATGTGGTCATAGCAGGTACGCGCCAGCCGCAAGCGGGTGGGTGTCCTGGGAGAGAAGGGCCTGGAACGTCTGCCGGCGAGCACCATGAGCCATTCCAGTGTCGCCGCCACGCGCTCGTCGTCGAGACTGTAGTATCGATATTTGCCCTGGGCCCTCACCTTGACGAGCGCGAGCTCCTTGAGCCGAGCGAGGTGCACGCTCGCGGTGGATGCGCTCACCTCCGCGATGACGGCGAGTTCGGTGCTGGTTCGCGCGCGCCCGTCCATCAAGTCGTACAGCATGAGCGCGCGGGCCGGTTCCGCGATTGCAGCGGCAACGCGTGCCACCGCAATCTCGGCACGTTCGGCACTCATTGTTTGATCGTAGACGAAGTGACGGCGCAGCCGCAAGCCGAGAATGGCGCGCATGGAACCCGGCGACCCGATCGAGGCGGTCACGCACCGCGACCCCTATCCCTACTACGCCCGCCTGCTCGAGGAGGGCGCGCTGCGCTTCGATGAGCGGCTGCGCTCCTGGGTGGCGGCGGGTGCCGGCGCGGTGTCGGAAGCTTTGACGAGCGCGGCCTGCCGAGCCCGCCCGCCGGCCGAGCCGGTCCCGCCGGCATTGGAGGGCCTGCCGGCCGGTGAGATCTTTGCGCTTCTGGTGCGAATGGCCGATGGGCGCCGGCATGATGCGCCGAAGCTTGCGCTGGAGCGCGCACTGGCCTCGGTTCCAGGGAATGAGTCGACTGCCATGGCTCGTGAGGCTGCGCGCCGGGCGCTGCCGATCGGCCTGGATCCGCATGCGCTCACCGCGTGGATGCTCGACACGCCGGCCGCGGTGATCGCCGAGCTGCTCGGACTTTCCCCCGAGGAGCGTCGCGCCATCCTCGATTGGACCGGCGAGTTCGTGGCTTGCCTCTCGCCCCTCAGCACGCCGCGGCAGCTGTCGGCGGCGCACGCAGCGGCATCGCGCTTGCGCTCCCGGGTGCGGTCCGTGCTCGACGCCATCACGCCGCAATCCTCGGGTCTCGTCGCTCGAGTCCGCAATCACGCGCGCAGCGTCGGCTGGGACGACGACGTCTCCATCACGGCGAATCTCGTCGGGCTGCTTTCCCAGTCCTACGAGGCCACCGCGGGGCTGATCGGCAATTCGATCGTTGCGCTGGCGAGCCGGCCGGGACTCCTCGGCGAGGTCCGTGCGCGTGTGGACGGCTGGCAGCAGCTGGTTCACGAGACCAGCCGCCACGACTCTCCGGTGCAGAACACGCGCCGTTTCGTGGCGCAGTCGACGGCCATCGCGGGAGTCGAGCTCGCTCCGGGCGCCGCGGTGCTGCTGGTGCTGGCGGCTGCGAACCGCGATCCGCGGGCAAATCCGGATCCGCACGCGTTCCGGCTCGAGCGCCCGGAGCGATGCGTATTCAGCTTCAGCCAGGGAGGCCATGCCTGCCCGGGCCAGGCGCTGGCTCGGCATATCGCGGCCGCCGCGCTCGCGGTGCTGTTCGAGACGGTTCCGGCCGGCGCGCTGGCGCGGCTCGATTGGACGTGGAGGCCGTCGACGAACTGCCGCGTGCCCACCTTCGGCCTACGCGCGCCGCAGGGCGAGGGCGGCGAACACGGCGAAGTCTAGCGCCCCGGAGCGCTCAGATCGGCGATCCTGTCCATCGCCGCGGGCGTGTAGCGATTGTGGCACTCACAATCGACCACCGTTCCGTGCTCGGCGCTGGTCGAGATGGACAACCGTCCGCCGATGGCGGCGGCCCGATCCCGCATGGTCTGCATGCCCATGCCGCGCGCGCCCGGCCGCTGCCGCCCGAATCCGCGGCCGTCGTCGCTGATGCGTAAGCTGACCTTGATGCGATCGATACACAGGCGAATTCGCACCAGCTGCGCACCGGAGTGCTTCAATGCGTTGTTGAGCGCCTCCTGCGCAATGCGATACAGCTGATTGTTGACCTCTTGCGAGAGCAGGGAGACTGCCGAGGTATCTTCGGAGAACAGCACCTTCGGGCCAGCGGGCCCACCCGCGCTCCCCGACGCGAGCCTGCGCAACGCCTCGAGCAGGCTGTTCTGGTGCTCTTGCAACGGGGCGAGCCCTTGCGCCAGGAGTCTGCACGTGGTCACGCTGCGGCTTGCCAGCTCCGCGAGCTGCCGCAAGTCGTGTGCCAGCTCGGCATCGCGCGCCGCGTGCGCTGCCGCCAATCCGCACGCCAGCAGGGAAAGACCCGACAACTCTTGCCCGAGGCCATCGTGTATCTCGCTGGCAATGCGCCGTTGTTCCCGGGTCGTCGCCTCCTGAAGCGCCGTCTCGAGGCGGCGGCGCTCCGTGATGTCGATCCCGATGCTCCATTCCGACCAGCCGGGAACCTTCAGGCGCGCCCCCACGTTGAACCACTCGACGGTCTTGCGCGTGCCGTCCTTGGCGGTGAGCTCCCACACGCTGCTGTAGTCCTCGTCGCGACGCTGCGCGGCCTGGTCCAGCATGAATGTGCGGTACTCGACGTCGGGATAGAGCGTATCGAAAGCCCGCGGGTTGCCGATCATCTCCGCTGCACGGTAGCCGCTCACCCGTTCGCATTCGGCATTCCACACCACGATGCGGCCGTCGTTGTCGAACGCATCCATCAGGACCGGCATGCCCTGCAGAATGCCGTGTGCCCAATGCGCGTTGACCTCCGGGCCTGGTCCGAGGCCGGCCGCCAATCCTTTATCCATAGCTGGGATGATCCGTCTTGAAGATAAGCGCCTTCCAGGCCGTCGCCCGCTCAGCTCACGCTGTTGAACTGGGTAACGTGGTAGTAGCCGTTTGCGCCCAGCTCGGCGGGAATGGTCCTCTTCAGTTCTTCCAGCAGATTGGTGAAGATCTGCGTCGGCGTCATGGCCTCATCGTCGATCTCGTAGACGCCCTGATAGTCGCCCACGCGCGCGGGCTGGGAACCGCCGGCAGGGTCGTAGTAGTACAGGTCCGCAGTGTAGAAATAATAGCGCATCCGCACTAGTCTCCAGCGACAGGCTGCCCGGGTCAAATTCCAGGGCCGCCGAGGAACTGCGTCAATGTCGACCCCGAGCGTACACTATGGCGCAGAATCGTGACGACTTCCGCAGCCAGATGAGCACTCGAGAACTCGACGCGCGGGCACAAGCGCTGATCCGCGAGGGCTTCGTGCTGCACGGCCAATCGCGGCTGCAGGCGGCACGTGCCTGTTACGAGCAGGCGCTGCAGGCGCAGCCGGACAATGCACGTGCGTGGTATCTTTTGGGCATCCTCGCCCTGCAAACCCGCGAGCCCGCTCGAGCGCTCGAGTGCTTCGCAAAGTCTCTGGAGCTCGACCCGCGGGATGCGGCCTCGCATGGCGGCATGGCGCGAGCGCAGCTGCAGCTCGGCCGCTACGAGTCCGCCCTCGCCGCGTGCGATCAGGCCATCGGGCTCGTTGCCGGCAATGCGGAGTTCCACATCAGCCGAGGCAATGCGCTCTACCAACTGGGGCGCCATGTGGAGGCTCTCGCGAGCTACGATGCATCGATCGCCTTGAGCCCGGAATCGGCGCCAGGGCACCGCAATCGCGCGACCACACTTTGTACCTTGCATCGATGGGAGGAGGCCATCGCGAGCTACGACCGAGCGATCGCCATCGATCCGCGCAATGCGCGCACCCATAACCACCGCGGCAACGCCCTCTACGACATGGGAGAATTCGAGGCGGCGCTCGCCAGCTATGGCGCGGCGATCGCTCTCGACCCCGGCTGCGCGGATGCCCACGGCAACCAGGGCAATGCGCTGCTCGCGCTCGAGCAGTTCGCGCCGGCACTGGCGAGCTATGATCGGGCGATCGCGCTGCAACCCGACCACGCCGAAGCGCACAACAATCGAGGCACCGCACTGCATCGGTTGGGTCGCATCGAGGCCGCCCTATCGAGCTTCGAACGGGCACTGGCGCTTTGCTCGAACGCGGCGCAGATCCACTTCAACCGTGCTCAGATGCTCGATGAGCTGCGACAGTACGCGGCCGCCGCCGAGAGCTACGATCGGGCCCTGGCACTCGATCCCATGTTCAAGGATGCCCTCGGTCACCGCCTGCTCGCGCGCATGCAGATCTGCGAATGGCGCGGCTTCGAGGCGGATCTGACCGAGCTGGCCGCCCGCATCGGCCGCGGTGAGCCGGCCGCAACCCCGTTCTGTGTCCTCGCCTTGACGGGTTCGCCGCCTTTGCAGCAGCGGGCCGCACAGATCTACATGCGCGAGCCGCCGCCGGCTCCTCGGCTGCCGGAGATTTCCCCGCGGCGCGGCGCCGGCAGGATCCGGCTCGGATACTTCTCCGCCGACTTCTGCAACCACCCGGTGTCGTATCTGACGGCCGGATTGTACGAATCGCACGATCGGTCCAGATTCGAGCTGACCGCGTTCTCGCTGGGGCCGAATACGGGGGACTCGATGCGCCGCCGGCTGGAAGGCGCCTTCGATCGGTTCATCGACCTGCACGGAAGATCGGCGCTGGAGGTTGCGACGCTTGCGCGGCGGCTGCAAGTGGACATCGCGGTCGACCTCACGGGCCTGACCCGGGGGGGCAAGCCTAAGATATTCTCGCTGCGCGCCGCGCCGGTTCAGGTGAGCTACATCGGCTACCTCGGCACGATGGGTGCGCCGTGCATGGACTACTTGATTGCCGACGCGACCACCGTGCCGTCGAGCCAGCGCAGCCATTATTCGGAGAAGCTCGTGTATCTCCCGAGCTATCAGGCGAACGATCCGCGGCGAGCCGTCGCTGGCCGCACGCTCGCTCGGCACGAGCTGGGTCTGCCCTGCGCGGGCTTCGTTTTCTGCTGCTTCAATGCGAGCTACAAGATCACCCCGCCGATCTTCGATGCATGGATGCGCATACTCGACAGAGCCCCGGACGCCGTGCTGCATCTTCTTGCGGAGACCGAGACCGCGGCGGAGAACTTGAGACGCGAGGCGCTCGCGCGCGGAGTCGATGCGAGACGGCTGGTGTTTGGCGCCAAGATGGCCGCCTCGGAGCACCTGGCGCGCCTCGCGGCGGCGGACCTGTTCCTCGATACGCTGCCGTACAACGCGGGCGCGACTGCGAGCGATGCCCTGTGGGCGGGACTGCCGCTTCTCACCTGCATGGGCGAGACATTCGCGGGCCGGATGGCGGCAAGCTTACTGCAGGCCGCTCGGCTGCCGGAGCTCATCACCTCGACCCTCGCCGACTACGAGGAGCTGGCGGTTGCGCTGGCGCGCGATCCGCAACGCATGGCGCAGATCAGGCGCAAGCTCGCGCAGCATCGGCTCACGACGCCGCTGTTCGATACGCGCGTGCACACCCGAAGCCTGGAGGCCGCTTACACGCGGATGCAGGCACGCCAGGACGCGGGGCTGGCGCCCGCGGACCTGTACATCGAAGCGCCCGACCCGGCGCGAGCCGGCCCGGGTCCGCCGCCGACATGAGCCCTGTGCGCCAGGAGCTATCGGCCCGAGCCGGACAATACCGTCACGACGCGGCGCTCGCCGGGACCCACATACGTATCCTCTCGATAGACGGCCGCCTCGTTCACATGTATCTCGACCTTGTGGGCACCCGGGGGGACGTCCAGGATTTGCGATTGATCGTTATGCGCGGCGACCTGCCCGGTTTGCACGCCGTCCACATAGATCGTCGAGCCCGCGGGGGCGCCGGTGACGACCAGCTCACTGGATTGCGCCGAGGGGCGCGGCCTGTGGGAGCCGAACCAGCTGCAGGCGGATAAGCAGGCGAGCGTGATCAGTACGACGGCTCTCACTCGGGATGCCCTTGCAAAAAACCAGCCTATCACGCGCTGCCCGGCTCAACCACTCGACCCGCTCCCGGGGCTCGAGGAAGATTGCGCGGTGTCCTGGGTTTGCGGCGCACCGCCGGTGTGCACCGCGGCCGGAACCGCCTGCCGATTGCCGCCGCGGTCGCCAGGGTGGGGTGCCGTCGATGCGACCCCGACCGCGATTCCACTGATGGCCAGGATCAGCATCCCCAAGATGTATGCGAAGACATCAGATTCCCGGTGATCCGCCATATGTTTTCATTGTCATACGGCGAGGCGGCATCCGCGGCGAACATGATCACACATTTTTCCAAAGATTCGGCCGCAGGGTAGACTTGCACGCTTTGCCTGGATGATGCCGTGAGCCGACCCGACCGTGCAGTACCCGTGCGCCGCCCCCTCGACCTGCGTGCCGTGGCGCTGGTGCTCGTGCTGTGCATGATCTGGGGGATACAGCAGGTCGTGCTGAAGGCGGTCGCGTCCCATGCGGCGCCTGTCATGCAGCTGACGATCCGCTTCGCGGGGGCGTCCCTGCTGTTCGGAATGTGGGTGCTGATTCGCGAGGGGCGCTCTGCGTTCAACGATGGCACGTTGCCGAGCGGCGTGTTGCTGGGGTTGCTGTTTTCGCTCGAATTCGTCTTCGTGGGCCAGTCGCTTCGACACACCACTGCGGCGCATTCGATCGTTTTTCTGTACACGGCGCCGATCTTCACGGCGCTCGGACTGCAATTCCTGCCCGAGGAGCGGTTGAGCAGGCTGCAGTGGGTCGGCATCTGCCTGGCATTCGCCGGGATCGTGGTGGCGTTCCTCGGGTTCGGCGGTCGGCCCACCACGGGCCTTCTGACGGGCGATCTGCTTGCCCTGCTCGGGGGTATGAGCTGGGGGCTCAGCAACGTGGTGTTACGCCGCGGCCGCGTGGGCGGCGCGATGACCGCGAAGACCGTCTTCTATCAAGTGGCGACCGCAACGATCTTGCTGGGCGCTTTCTCCCTGGCCACCGACCAGTCCCAAGTGGAGCTCTCGCAGGTCACCGTCTGGGCACTGCTGTTCCAGACACTGGTGATCGCCATCTCCAGCTACCTGGTTTGGTTCTGGCTGCTGCGTCGGTATTTGACCTCGCGTCTCATGCTGCTGTCGCTGCTGACCCCGCTGTTCGGCGTATTGCTCGGCGCCGCCTTGCTGGGAGATCCGATCAGCCTGCGGTTCGGGCTCGGCGGCTCGTTGGTGCTCGCGGGAATTCTGGTCGTCAATCTGCAGCGCATCCTCGGCGGCTGATGACGGCGGCTCACCGGAGGTATGTTGCATGCGTGTCGGCTCTGCGAGATTCCTGTTGCTTGCGGTCTCGAGCGTCGCGCTCGTCGCGCTCGCCGGCGGCGGTCGTTACGTCATCCGCAAGGAGTTCGTTCTGGGAGGGGAGGGGGGCTGGGACTACCTGGCCGTCGATTCGCGCGCGCACCGGCTCTTCATCTCTCGCGCCGATCGGGTCCTCATCGTCGATACACGCCGCGGCTCGCTGATCGGAACGATTCCCGACACGCAGGGCGTGCACGGCTTCGCCCTCGTTCCGCAGCTCGGAAAAGGCTTCACCAGCAACGGCCGCGCGAACACGGTGACGGTGTTCGATCTCCAGTCGCTGAAGCCCACCGGCACGATCGACGTCCGAGGCCAGAATCCGGACGCCATCCTGTACGATGCCGCGAGCAAGCGCCTGTTCACCTTCAATGGCCGCAGTCGGGACATCAGTGTGATCGACCCGCTCGAGGGCGTGGTTCTGGCGACCCTGCCGGCCGGCGGGAAGCCCGAGTTCGCGGCCGCCGACGGTGCGGGCCGCGTATATTTCAATATCGAGGACACATCGCAGATAGGCGTGATCGATACGGCGACCGAGCAGCGAATTGCCGCCTGGCCGCTGCCCGATTGCGAGGCGCCGACCGGGCTGGCGCTCGATGTGGCGCACCGGCGGCTCTTCTCGACGTGCGGCAACGGCGTGCTCGCCGTCACCGACGCCGGCTCCGGCAAGCACGTTGCCGCGGTGCCCATCGGCAAGGGTCCGGACGCGGCGGTCTTCGACCGCGAGCGAGGCTTGATCTTCAGCTCGAACGGGCTCGACGGAACGCTGACGGTGATCCATGAGGACGATCCCGATCACTACACGGTCGTCGACACGGCGGCGACGCAGAGGAGCGCGCGCACCATGGCGCTCGATGCCGGGACGCACGAGATCTACCTGGTCGCCGCGCAATTCGCCGCGGCGACGGCGCCGGCCGCGGAGCAGCCTCATCGGCGGCCGGCCGTGCTGGCGGGAACTTTCAAGGTACTGGTCATCGGCAACTAGGCCGCGCTTGCTTGCCAGACACCGCTCGCTTGCGTAGAACGGCGTGCAAGACTGCGGCGGCGCCTCTGCTGTGCGTGGGCACGCTCCTCGCCGCAGGGGCCGCGCGCGCGCAGGCCGGTCCGCCGTTCCTGACCAACGACCCCGGCACGCCGGGAAGCACCAACTGGGAAATCAACGTCGGGTCGATGCAAACCATTGCCCGCGGCGCATCGTCCTATCAGACGCCGCAACTGGACTTGAATTTTGGCGTCGGTGATCGGGTCCAGCTGACCTACGAGGTGCCCTACGTCCTGCAAGCGAGCGCCGGCCAGCCGCTTCGCGGCGGCTGGGGCAACGGCTATCCCGGCGTGAAGTGGCGCTTCCTCGATCAGGGCGAGGATGGCTGGCAGATGTCGACGTTTCCGCAGATGGAGACGGCCGGATCGGAGCTCGCGCGGCAGAAGGGAATTGCGGCGCCCGGACCGCGCTATCTGCTGCCGCTGGAAGTGAGCCGCAAGCTCGGCTCCCTCGATCTGGACTTCGAGGCAGGCTACTACGTCGCGGGACATGGACCGAGGGAGCGCATATTCGGATTGGTGGCCGGGCGCCCGGTGACGCAGCGCCTGGAGCTCGATGCGGAGATCTACGATGATCGTGCCTACGATGCGGGTCCGCACTCCACGACGCTGGATCTCGGCGGCCGCTACCGGCTGCACCGCGGCATCATCGCGCTTTTCATGGCGGGCCGAAGCATCGACGGATTTGGCGCGGGTCAGCCGCAGTTCCTCGGTTATGTGGGGGTCCAGGTGCTGCTGAGCAATTACGGGCGCAGGCTGACCGAGGAGCCGTGACGGCCGATTCGCCGCGCCCGGCCGCGCGGCTGCCTGCGCGCCGCGGGCTCGTCCCGTCAGAAGTCGTAGGCCGCGCCGGCGTAGCCTGCGATATTCAACGCCGGCTCGATTTGGCCGCCCGACAGAAACACTCTCGAGTAGTAAGTTCGATTCGTCAGATTGGAGACCCCGCCCAGCAGGCGCCAGCGGCCGGCGATGGTATAGTCGAACGCCAGGTCCAGCACCGTATAGCTCGGAATGTGCGCCGGTGTCGTTGCCAGAGGCAGGTCGGTATCCTGGAAGAACTGGCGACCGACCGAGTCCATGATCAGGCTGACCTTGTAGTGACGGCTCTGATACAGGTTCAGGCCGGCCTTCAACACGTAATGCGGCGAATAGGCGGGGATATTCCCGGCCTCGCCCTTGATGCTTTGCGTGAAGTGCGCATCCAGATAGCTGACGTTGGCGAACACGCCGAGGCGCGCGCCGCTGGACCATCGCAGTAAGTCATAGGACCCTTCGCCTTCGATGCCTCGGTTGCGGGTACTCCCGGTATTGACGTCGATGGTCTCGACCGGGGAGATGGCCTCGGATTCGATTCTGTTCTTGACGTTGACCTGGAAGAGGCTGACATCGTAGTAAAGCCCGCTACGGGGCCAGCCATGAACGCCGAGCTCATAGGTCAGGTACTTCGTCGGATCCGGATTGTTGGCCGGACCGAACTTCCCGAACGGGCTGGCAATGTCCAGGTAGCGCAGCGGCCGGAAACCCTGCGAGACGTTGAGATACGTCTCATTGCCGCGGCCGAAATCGTTGCCGATACCGATTCCCAGCAGCGGTGCATTCTTGGTGTAGGTTTCGTTCACCAGGTAAGGATGAGGTGCGATGGTCTCGTCCGTCTGCAGCTCCTCGCGGTCCCATCGGCCGGAGGTGACCACGTGGAAGCGTCCCGGCAAGCGCAATACGTTCTCGGCAAAGAGCGCGCCATACTTCGAGTGACGGTCGTCCGCATAGATCATCTTGCCGGTCTCTTGATCCGCCCCGACCAGGGGATTCGAGCTCGTCCATTCATCGTAGGGGCTGTGCGACAGGTAAGCGGTGTAGCCGAAGGTGAGTGCATTGCCTTCACCCCAGCGGTGCAGCCAGCGTCCATCCAGTCCCGTGAAGTGAAAGCGCTGGCCGGCGAGCGTGCTGCCCGTGGCCTCGAATGCGGGCGTGTACGCATCCGATCGAGTCACCAGATCCGAATAACCGCTCCACACCTTCTGCGTGATCAGGTCGTGTCGCGAAAAGTCGTTGCTGTAGGTCAGCACGACGACGTCGCGGTTGGTCCACAAGTGATCGTCGGGTGTCGTGGTCAAGTTCGGATTGGCGGCGAACTGCGCACCGGTCTGGAAGCCCGCCAGGCCGCTGTCGACCGAGTACACGTGCACGGCGGCGTCGATCTTCTGCTGCCCGTCGATCTGATAGGCGAGCTTCGCGTCGCCGCTGTTGAGCGCGTACTGGCCATTCACCCGCTGGCCGTCCGACTGACGTCGCGAATAGTCGGCGAGATAACTCAAGTCGCCGGAGGTGCCTGAGATCGCGTTGAAGCTGGAGAACAGGTCTCGGGTGCCGCCGACCTGTTCGGTAGTGCCGGAGGCCGCGGAATGCGGATCCGGATCGCGCGAGATGAAATTGATCACCGGCTGCACCTCCGGTCCGTAGAGCAGGCCCGAGCCGCCGCGAATCATCTGCACCGAGCTGATTGTCTGTGGAACGGGGATGTAGTACGTGGTGGGGTACCCGATCCAGTCGAGCTCCAACGGGACACCGTCCTGCATGAGCAGGATGTACTCGCTCTCCTGAGGATTGCCGATTCCACGGTAGGAGACATTGAGCTCGGTCGGATTCTGCTGCTCGGCGATGACGATGCCGGGCATTCGGTCGAAAAGCTCTCGCTGGTTGTTGTCGATGATGGTCGGGATGTCCTCGAGGTTCACCACCGTGGTTTTCTTCGTGACCGTGATGGTCGCTCCATTCACCTCGGGCAAGGAGTGTTCATAGCGCGTTGCAGCGTTGTAGCGGGCGCCCTTCACGAGGACCTCGGGCAAGCCCTGCTTCTGACCCTTCTTTTTCTGGGGCTTGCCCTGCGACGTCGCCGCTGTCTGCGAGCCGCCTTGATTCGGCGCCGCCTGGGCCGCGCTCCCGGCGGTGCCGGTGATCCCGTCGGTATCCTCCCCCGCCGGGCGGTCGTCAGCTCGAGCAAGGCCCAGGCCGGAGAATGCCAGCAGGCACAGACACGCTGCCCGCGAGAGGCTGCTATTCACTCGGATGCTCCCTCCGCCGATGATTGCGGCAGTCTATATCCGCAATGCCTTACTACCAGCGATAGTAAACAAGGCTCGGACGGGACCGACCGTCTGCGAGGGATTGGGGCCGGGAGTGGTGTGGCGACGACAGCAGCGGCGCTGCGCCCGCGGCTTCAGCGCGGGATCAACGCATCCATGTCGGCCTGCATGCGCTGCTTGTATTCATCGGACCAGTGAGCGCCCGGTTTCAGTTTCGCTTTCTTGTGGGGCTGCGGTTGTGACGGCTCGGGCTGCGGACTGGACTGCGTCTTGGCGGGCTCCGCAGGCCTGCGTGGCGCCACCTTGAGCTTGAGTGTGGCCCGCGGCGGGGATGGATTTGATGGCGAGTTCGAATCGTTCATGTGGTGTGTGCGGATCGGTTGCGAAATTCGACGATCGATATCCGGTCCTGCGCGCGAATTCTAACCGATCGTGCGGCGTACATAAACATCAGGGTCTGGCGGTCGGGATCGCAATGGATGGCCCGGCCGGTTCACCAGGCCGCGCGCTCTGATCGCCGACGCAGATGGTTTGCGGCGGCTCGGCGTTCTGCAGCGGCGCACCAGAATTCCAGCGCGCCACCTGGTAGCAGCTGCCGTTGATCCAGACGATCCAATCGCCGCTCCCGGTGCGCAGTCGATCGACGCTATCGCGCATCTGCCGCGGCACCCAGCCATCCCAGGGCGATGCGCCGACCATGGCGTAGCTCACTTGTTGATCGCGGCGGATCTCGAATGCCTCGACGGCGCGGCGCTTTTCCGCCGCCCAGTTCACGCCAGGTCCGTTGCCCCCGATCTGCGCTGCGGGAGCGGCAAGGCCGGTCGCGTCGAGCGCCGGCGGCGAGATCGAGATCCCCACGTCCGACCACAGGTGCTTGGGGCGAGCGCTATCGGCGCGTACCTTGGGGATCTTGGATGGGGGAATGAACACCAGCATGAGGCCTGGGGAGGCGGAGACCCCGGGCGGCGAGGAGGGCGGCTTCATCAGCAGAGCCGCGATGAGGGTCGCATGCAGTACCAGTACGATGAGCACGGCGACCGACCGGGAAGCTCCCCACTCGCGCGAATCGCCGGTATCGCGCGAATCGCCGGTATCTGCTGTTGCGCGGTCGGCGGCGGGCATGGCTCGTTCGACCTGCTCGGCCCGATCGCGGTTCCCGGCTCGGGGCGCGCGGCCCATCCCCCTCCCGCGGAGCGCCGCTCCTGTGTGACAATGGAAAATTTGGCGCCCACGAAAGTTACCAGGGGATGAAATGAATCGAACGACTCGACTTGCCGGGTTCATCTGCGCGGTCCTGTTCCAGAGCGGCGCGCTCGGCGCAGCTGCTGGCGCGGCGACCACGGTTCTATATCACGCGCAGGTCTTCACGGGCGAATATGACCACCCGTACGCCGAGGCGGTGGCCATCCGCGGCGACCGCATTCTCGCAGTCGGCGAGCTGGCCGACGTCGAGAAGGCCGCCGGGCCGTCCGCGCGCAAGGTCGACCTCGAGGGCAAGTTCCTGATGCCCGGGATGATCGATGGGCATGCGCATCCGATAGCGGGTGGATTGACCCTCATTCAGGCGAACTTCCCCGACACCAAGGATTCCATTCCCGCCCTGACCCGATTCGTGGCGGAGCACGTGCGCAAGAAAGACAGCCGCCTCGGCGACGTGCTGGTGGTGAACGGCATCGACATCGGCTATTGGGCGCATGCGGCCGAGATCGATGCCGCACTCAGCGGCGGTGCATTCGCCGAGCAGCCGATCGTGCTGTTCGGCTCCGACGGACACACCGCCTGGGCGAACCGGGCGGCGCGCACTCGAGCCGGGATCACTGCCCAGTACATCCGAGGATTGCCCGCCGACGAGCGGCACTGCTACGGGGTCGACGGCGCTTCAAATCCCAATGGATTCATGGTCGATCTGTGCAAGATCAAGCTCGACAAGAGCCTCCCGGCTCCGTCGGCGCAGACCATGCTGCGGGCAGGGGAGGCCGCGGTTCATTACATGAACGCGCTCGGCATCACCGGCTGGCTGGACGCTGCCGTGAGCGGCGTGGTCGGCGGTGGCGTTCCCGCGAGCGTGGACGAGCCCGGCTACCTGCCGGTGTACCGCGCGCTTGCAGAGCGCGGCGAACTGACGGCGCACGTGGCGGCCTACCCCGTGGTGCAGCCGGATCTGGGCGATCAGCAGATCGAGGTCGTCGAGGCGTTGCGCGAGAAATTCAAGGGCATCCCGAATCTGACCATTCCAGGCCTCAAGGTGTTCGCCGATGGAGTCGTGGAGATTCCCTCGCAGACCGCGGCGCTCACCAAGCCCTACCTCAACACGGGGCGCTCCGGGCAGCTGCTGTTCACGCCGGCCAAGATGAACGCTCTCGTCAGCGAAGCGGCCAGGCGCGGACTGAACGTGCACATCCATGCCATCGGAGATCTCGCGGTCAAGGCTTCCCTGGACGCGTTCGAGGCTGCTCGCAAGGCCAATCCCCACGCCAAGGTGCCCTTTTCGCTGACGCACGCGCAGTTCGTCGACCCGCAGGACATCCCACGATTCGCGCACCTCGATGTCATCGCCGTCCTGCAGCTCCTGTGGGCGGTGGCCGATCCCAGCACCAACGAGCAGGTGAAGCCGTACGTCGATCCGGCCATCTATCGCTGGATGTATCCTGCGCGCTCGATTCTCGACACCGGGGGCGAGATTGCCGGAGCGAGCGATTGGCCGGTGAGCTCGGCCAATCCGTTCGAGGCCATCTACCAGGCCGAGACCCGTTCCGGGCCGCAGGGCGTGCTCGACCCTGCGCAGCGCATGCCGCGCGAGGCGATGCTGTACGCCTACACGCGCAATTCCGCGCAAGTGCTCGATCAGCTGAACGAGATCGGGTCGATCGCTCCGGGCAAGCGCGCCGATCTCGCATTGATCGACCGCGACGTGCTCACGGTCCCCGCCGAGGAATTGAAGAAGGCCGCCGTCCTGTTCACCATGTGGGGCGGCAAGATCATCTACGGCCACGAGCCCTGACTGACCGCCGGGGGGCATGGCCCCCCCTGGGCGATCGCATGCGCGCAGCGCGCCGTCGCTTCCTCGTGCGCGCTCCCGCGCGTGCGCTCTCTGATCAGTACCGGTAGGTCATCGTCACGCCGTAGGTGCGCGGCGCGTAGCCGCGTCCGAAGTAGTTGGTATCGAAGTTGTAGGGATAGCCGTTGATCGCGCTGGTCGCGAGGTCGCGCGAGACGAAATACGGCGTGTGATAGTCGAGCGCATTTTGCGCATACAGGGACAGGTCCAATCCGCTGAACCGCACCCCCGCTCGCACCGACAGAATGCGTATCTCCGGCAGCCCCGGAAGGGTCGTGTCGCTGTTCGGCGCATTCGCCGGGTCGAGATAGGGTGTCAAGGAGCGCTGCGCGGTCGCGTACTGATAATCGAGACGCAGATAGGGCTTTCGCTCGATCTCGTTGAACGCATATTCGCCGCTGGCCGACAGGTTCCAGGGCGATGCCGGCAGATGATCCCGGTTGGTGACCAGGTTCGTGGTCGCGAGCGCCACCGTACCGTCGAAATACGAGTCGGTGTAGGCGCCATTCAAGCCCAGGGTCAGATCCTCGATCGGACGCCAGTTGACCTCGATGTCGCCGCCCTTGCCGGTCACGCTGCCGAGGTTCGGCGTGAATCCCAGCCCGCAGACCAGGTACACGAATTGCTGGATGTTCTTCCACTGCAGATAATAGATCGAGGCATTCACTTGCAGGCGCTGATCGAGCATGGTTTGCTTGGAGCCGAGCTCGTACTCCCAGAGCGAGTCCGAATTGAACGTGCTGGGCACGGCCGCGCCGAGATTGTTGGTGCACACGGACGGCAGGGCGGCGTTGACGCCGCCGGGCCGAAAGCCCTTGGCCGCGCTCGCGTAGTACAGGCTGTCCTTGGAGGGCTGGTAGTTGAGCACGAAGCGCGGGGTCACCGGCTTCTCGCTGCCGTTGTTGGTGCCGTTGACCACGAGGCCGATGAGCGGGCCGCTTTCGTTCGTGTAGCCGGTGTATTCGACCCTCGAGTAGCGCACGCCCGCCGTGAAATTCAGATAATCGGTGAACTTGTAGTTCACCTCCCCGAAGCCCGCGAGCTGCTTGTCGATGATCCTGAACTGGGGCTGATAGTAGATGATGTTGCCCGGTATCGCCGGCAGGCCCAGATTGGCCGCGTAGCTCGGATCATTGATGAACTCGGTGGTGTTCTCGTTCGCCTTCGAATAGAACACGCCGGCGTTCCAGGTGAACGCCGCCGCCTGGTTGGTGGAGCTCGCACGGATCTCCTGCGTGAAGTTGTCCTGGCGATCCTGGAAGTAGGCCGTCACCGGCTGTCCTGCGTCGTACTGGTTGCCGAAGAACACGGTGTTGAGCCACTGCGTGTAGTCCGAGCTCGAGTGCTGGGCGCGCGAGTAATACGAGGTGTTCGAGACCACGTGCGCGTACGGGTTGTCCCAGCTGACCTTGAGCGCGCCCAGGTACCAGGGATCGGTGCTCGGATCGCGCTGCGCGTTGCCGTTGTTGTAGACGTTATTCGACGGGTCGGAGATGTTGAGCCAGTAGGCGCCGGTATCGTTGATGTGCAGCGTCTGCACGTAGATGGAGGGCATCACGGTCAAGCTGTCCATGGGCTGCCACTTCAAGGCGAGCCGCGCCGTCTGTGTCTCCTCCCAGTTGGCATTCTTCTCGGTGGTGACCAGGTCCGTGGGCGCACCGGAGTACAGGTCGCCGTAATCCGTCGGGGCGAGGGTATAGGGCGGGGCCGTGTAGCTCACGCGGTTGACCCAGCCGCCGCTGCGCTGATCGGAGACGCTGAAGCGAAAGCCGAGCACGTCCTCGATGATGGGACCGCCCACGGCAAGACCGGCCGTGTAGCTCTGGCCGCCTCCGTCGATCTGGCCGAACTCGGCCTTCGCATAGACCTGCCAGTTGGCGAGACTCGGCTCGGGCGTGATGAAGCGGATCGTTCCGCCCTCGGAGCCGGCGCCGAACAGCGTGCCTTGCGGGCCCTTCAGCACCTCGACCCGGTCGAGATCGAACAGGGCGGGATAGGCGTTCACCGTGCCGAACTGCATGTGGCGGGTTTGAATGGGCGTGTCGTCGATATAGATGCCGGTGGTCGACGTGCCGGCGGTCGAATCGATGCCGCGGATCGAGATGTCGGAATCCTCGTCGTTGTAGTTCCCGCTGCTGCTCATGCCGTTGCGGATGAACGTGACGCCCGGCGTGAGCCGCGTCAGGTCGTCGATGTTGCGCAGGCCCTGCTGGTCGAGCTTCTCCTGGCTGAACGCCGTGATGCTCATCGGCACGTCCTCGAGGTTCTGCGCGCGCCGCTGAGCGGTGACGACGATCTGCTCCAGCGCGCCGCTGTCGGCCGGCGCCGCGGGCGTGTCCGCGGTCGCCGCGCCGCCCGCACATAGGCCGATCAGAGCCGCAGCCGCGCCCGCACGCCAGGGTGTCGGTACCGACACCGGCAAAAGATTCGAACCCATACGCATCCCTCTCCCTAAAGCGACACCATTTCCCCGCGAGATGGGACCCACCGATGATCTGACTCTGCGGTCATTTCGAATGTGCGAGCGTACTGATCCCCCGGCAGCTTAATACGTAGCTTGACCACTGTTCAACAAATCTTTACTGTCGATCAAGGGCCGCCCCGGCCGCGGGACGGGGCGCGAGCACCGGAGCGGAAGGGAGAACGAGTGCCTGGAGCGGCTTTGCATCGGCGCACCATCGCGTGCCTCATCCTGGCCGCGTGCGGATGGCACGCACCGGCCCGGGCGGGCGATATCCTGCTGATCCACGGGCATATCCATACCGGCAACCCGCGACAGCCCTGGGCGGCCGCCCTGGCGATAGAAGGTGTCCGCATCGCGGCCGTGGGTTCCGATGCCATGGTTCTCGCGCGGCGCCGCGCCGACACCCGTGTCGTCGACCTGCACGGCCAGACGGTGATCGCCGGCATCGTCGATTCGCACATGCACATGCTGTACGGCGCGTATGCGCTGCACGGCCTGAATCTCTCCACGCCGCAGTCGAGCATCACGCCCGATAAGCCCGAGCTGCTCGTCGAGCGTCTGCGCGCCTACGCCGCCGCCCATCCGCACGACGCGGTGCTTTTCGGGCGCGCCGATTTCAGCACGGTGCCTCCGACGACGCCGACGCATGCGTTGCTCGATGCCGCCGTGGCCGACAGGCCGGTGGTCATCCACAACACCTCCGAGCACGCCATGTGGCTCAATGCGGCGGCGATCAGGATGTCCGGCCTGACCGATCGGCCGGTCGCGGATCCCGACGAGGAGCGCGGCGTGATCCGCGATGCCAGCGGCCACCCGACCGGCGTGCTGCTCGAGGCCGCGATGCAGCTGACGGCGCGTGCGGTCGCCGCTCGAGTGTCCGTGCAGGAGCAACTGGCGATGCTCGAGGCCGCATCGCACTACCTCAATGGCTTCGGCATCACGAGCGTGGTCAATGCGACCGGGGATCTGGCGGAGATCAAGCTGTACGCGGCGCTGCGGGACCGCGGCGCGCTCACCGTGAGAACGCGCACGGCCTTCGGCGCGGTGGCGGTGCCCCACCACCTCACCCCGCAATTTCTCGCCGATCTGGACCAGGCGCGTCGCCTCTACCATGACGACTGGGTATCCGCGAATCTGGTGAAGTTCTTTGCCGACGGCGGTACCGGGCTGATTCCGCCCTTGGTTTACGTGCCGCAGGACTACCAGGCGCTGGTCATGGCGCTCGATGAGCGCGGCTACCAGCTGATGACGCATGCGCTGCGCGCCGATTCGGTGCATATGATCCTGGACGCTTACCAGCGTCTCGAGCAGGCCCACGGCAAGCGCGATCGGCGCCTGCGCATCGAGCATGCGGATCTGGTCGACCCCGCGGATGTGCCGCGTTTCGCGGCGCTCGGCGTCATCGCGGACATGCAGCCGACGTTCTGCTGCAGCGAGATCGGCGCGAACTTCGACCCCGCCCACCAGATACCCTCGGATCGCTGGAAGAGCCTGGAGCAGAGCGGCGCCACGCTCGCCTTCAGCAGCGATTGGCCGTGCACCTGGCCGCCGGATCCGTTCGTGTCGATTCAGCAGGCCGTCATGCGGCAGGTGTGGAAATCGGCCGACACCGCCAACGTCGCGGGCGGCCCGGTGGATGGGGCCGCGCAAGGGGGGGCGGCCCCGACGGGCGCCATCTACGTGCCGGATGAGCGGATCTCCGTCGAGGATGCCGTGCGCGCCTATACCTTGGGCTCGGCGCACGCGGCGTTCGCCGACGCCGAGGTCGGCACGCTGGAGGTGGGCAAGCTCGCGGATCTCGCCGTTCTTTCTCAGGATATCTTCACGGCAAGACCCGAGGATATCGGCAAGACTCACGTGACCATGACGATGGTCGCAGGGAAGACTGTGTACACCGCGCCGTGATTCGATCCCGCCGCGCCCCGCCGCTGCGCCCGCGGCCGCGCGCGGCCGGTCGGGGCCGCCGGCTCAGTGCCCGTCCGGACACTGCGCCGACCGAACCGCGGGAAAGAGGCGGTTCGCCAGTTCCGCGTTGATCGGCGGGTCGCGCAGAATGTCCCAGCCGGTGAAGGTTGCGATCAGCCGTTCCTGCGGGAACACCATGAGCCGCTGGCCGCCGAAGCCTATCGCCATCCAAACCACTTCCGCGCTGCCGCTACGCGGGTAGAGCCACCACATGAATCCATACTTGAAGGCCGGCCATTCCGTGCCGACGGCCGGCGTGACCGATTGCCGGATCCAATCCTCGGATACGATCCTCTTGCCGTTCCACATCCCGTGGTGCATGTAGAGGTAGCCGATCTTCGCGAGATCCGTGCCCGTGAGATAAAGGCCACCCTCGGTGTCCACGACGCCCAGGTAGGTTCGCTTCCAGTGGTGCTTGATCCCGAGCGGCGCGAACAGGTATTTCTCGCCGTATGCGTCGATGTCCTGGCCGGTCTCCTTCTGGAAGATGTACGCGAGCAGCTCCGCAGCGCCGCTGCTGTAGTCGAACACCGTTCCCGGCTCGGCGGCCATGGGTTTGTCGATCACGTACTGCACCCAGTCGTTCGTCGCCTCCATCAAGCTCGAGTCGCTGCGAGGATCGTCGTAGGGGACGTTCTCGGTCCACTCGAGCCCCGTGGTCATGGTCAACACGTCCCTGAGCGTCATGCGGCGTTTGCGCTCATCGATGTTCTTCACTCTTGCCGCGTCGAAATACTTGAGGACCGGCGTGCTCAGACCGGCCTTGAAGTCGCCGCGCGTCATGGCGATGCCGATGATCACGGAACTGACCGTCTTGCTGACCGACTGCATGGTGTGCAAGTCCGTGCCTCGATAGTACGGATGCCACGCAGGATCGAAATAGTTGTACCTGCCCGTCAGTCGCGCGTTCAACGGGCCTCGGGTCTTGGCCTCTTTTCCATACAGGGCGGCGTAGTCGTGACGATAGCTACGCTCGAAGACTTCCCGTCCGCAGCGAAAGACCTGGAAACTGTCGACGAGCGCATATTTTCCGTCGGCGAAATCCGCATCCAGATCCGCCAGAGCCTTCTCATCCACTCCCGCTTGCGAGGGTGTTCCTCTCGGCCACCCATGGGTCGGCCAGGTCGCGGCGGGGTCCGCCGCGGCGTTGCCGGCGCCCGCCGCAACGAGCGCGCAGGCGCTCATGAGCCGCAGCCATCGGCCGATTTCCCCTGATTTGTCCATTCGCCTAGGGTCCCCTTCGCGTATCTCGCGCCTGGCTGATCGTTCGCTAGCGCCATCCCGGTGCGCTCAGGAAGTCCGCCTCCCGCAGTTTCAGCGACTCGCTGATCTTTCGCAACCTCGCACCGTGAATCTCGGCCTGCGGCTCGCGCCGCACGCCCCGGGCGGTTTGCACCGTCGGTCCTCAGGTGATAAAAAAGGTCCGCGGTGAATCTCTCTCGCCTCCTCATTCTCCTGGCATGTATCGGACTCGGCGCTTGCTCGCAAGGCCCCGATTCGCGTCGCGCGGGACCCGCACGTTCGAGCAGCGCCTCCGTCGGCGCGGCCCGCAGCATGCCGGATGGGTCCGAAAGGGTGCTGAACGTCTACAACTGGTCGGATTTCATCGATCCGTCGGTCCTGGCCGATTTCGAGAGGGAGTTCGGCGTCAAGATTCACTACGACGTGTACGAGTCGAATGAAATGATGGAGGTCAAGCTGCTCGCGGGGCACGCCAACTACGATGTCGTCGTGCCAGGCGGGTCGTTCTTCGAAAGGGAGGTGAAGGCGGGCGTGTATCGCAAGCTCGACAAGACCTTGCTGCCGAACCTGAAGAATCTCGATCCGGGCGCCGTTGCGGCGACGGCGGTCTACGATCCTGGAAATCAATACGGCGTCGACTACGCGTGGCTGGTCACGACCGGGCTGGGTTACGACCCGACCCGGATAAAGGCGCGGCTACCCGATGCGCCGCTCGACAGCTGGCGCCTGATCTTCGATGCGCGGGTCGCTGCCAAGCTCGAGGACTGCGGCATATCCGTGCTGGACGCGCCGGACGATGTGATCGGCGCGGCACTCGCCTTTCTCGGCAAGAATCCCAACAGCGAGTCGCTGGATGACCTCGAGTCCGCCGGGCGGGTGCTGCTCGCGATACGTCCCTACGTGCGTTACGTCGACTCGTCGCGATACGTCGAGGGCCTGGCCAATGGCGAGATCTGTCTCGCCTTGGGCTGGTCCGGTGACGTCGTTCAAGCGCGCCGGCGTGCGCGCGAGGCGGGCAAGAGCGCGACGATCGTCTACGTAATCCCGAAGGAAGGGACCCTCAGCATGGCCGACGTGCTCGCGATTCCCTCGGATGCGCCCCATCCTCGAAATGCCCATCTGTTCATCGATTATTTGTTGCGCCCCGACGTCGCCGCACGCAACACGATGGCGATCAGCTACGCCAGCGGCGTGGCCGATTCCGTCAGCTTGCTCGACCAATCATCGAGGAGCGATCCGGCCGTGCATCCGCCGCCCGAGGTGCGTGCGCGCCTGACGCCCATGCGCGCCAGATCGCAGGAATTCACCCGCTCGCTGATGCGGATGTGGACGAGATTCAAGACGGGCCAGTGAGCCCTCGGCGAGCGGACGATCAGGCTCGACCGGGTCCGCCCAGCGAGCTGCCGAACAGCACCAGCATTCGGCTCCAGGCCCTCTCCGCCTGGTCGCGGTTGTAGACCTGGGAGTCCGGCGGGCACCAGCCGTGCATCGTACCTGCATACACTTCGATCTCTGCGGGCAGATGCGCCCTGGCGAAGGAGTCGCGCAGCACGTCCTTGGCCTCGGGCTGCCGCTCATCGTCGTTGGCGGCGATGGCGATCAGAAAGTGAGCCTTCATCTGCGGAATGAGCAAATGAGGACTGTCGGGTTTTTCGGTGACCAGTCCGCCGCCATGAAACGTCGCTGCCGCGCCGATCCGGTCCGCGAACGCGGCGGCCGTGCGCAACACGAAAGGGCCGCCCATGCAATAGCCCGTGGTTCCCATCTTGCGCCTCTTGTCGACCGAAGGCTGGCTGTTCAGAAAGGCGAGGAATGCCGCCGCATCGGTCAGCGCGGTGCGCGGGCTCAACGTGTGCATGAGCGCCATGAGCTGCTCGCGCGTCGCCGGGTCCTTGAAGTCCGGATGGTCCGGCGACGTGGGTGCTCTCTTCGTGCGGTAGAAGGGATTGATGACCAGTACCGCGTAACCCGAGCCGGCGAGTCGGGTGGCCATTTGTTTGAAGGCGGGACGCAGGCCGAAGATATCGGGCCAGATGAGCACCGCCGCAGCACTGCCCGTCGCCGGATGCACGAAATAGGCGTCCGCCACTCCATCGGGGGTCTTTATGTCGACATCCGCCGCCGTGGTCTGTGCGGCGTTGGCGAGTCCAGGCAGAGCAGCCGCAACGCCGGCGCCCAGCGCCAGGGCGCCGAACCGTCGTCGAGTGAGCTCGCTCGAGCGGCGCGCAAATTCATCGAGGTCGTCGCGTTCGCACATACCGGCTCCGGGCGATGGCGGATCAGACTTTGATCTTGCACTTATCGCCGCCGGATCTGCAATATGGGCGCCGGGATCTGCGTATGGAAGCCCTTGTCATGACCGCAGCAAACGATTCGAACGCCTTGCTCATCGTCGGCATCGGCGGTACCGCCCGCTCCAATTCCACCAGCGAGCGCGCCGTCGTCGAGGCATTGCGGAGCGCCGAACGATTGGGGGCGCAGACGCGGCTGTTCGACGGACTGTTCGTCTCGGGCTTGCCGCTCTATGTACCGGACCGCACGGAACGAACCGAGGCCGAGAAGGACTTCATCGCCACCATACGCCGTTGTCACGGCGTCATAGTCGGAACGCCGGGCTACCATGGGAGTCTGTCGGGGCCGATCAAGAATGTGCTCGACCTGCTCGAGGACACCGCGCAAGATGAGAGCCCCTATCTGGAGGGGCGTGCGTTTGGCTGCGTCGTGACCGCCTATGGCTGGCAGGCCTGCGGGACGACCCTGGTTGCGCTGCGTATGATCGCGCATGCGCTGCGCGCATGGCCGACGCCGTTTGGGGCGGCCCTCAATGCCTCGACCCCCCTTTTCGAGACCGACGGTACGTGCATCGATGGCAAGATAGCTCAACAGCTCGCGATAGTTGCCAGTCAGGTGGTCGAGTTCGCACGTCATCGCGCGGCAGGCTTGGGCCGAGCGGCGCCTGGCTAACCATCAACTTTCCCGATGGCTCTTGCGGGGCGAGCGGGTATCATGTGCATCTTTGCCGAACGGGGTGAATGTCAATGGCGAAGCGAAAGCGGCGATCGATCAAGGCGTGGTCGAAAGAGGACGTGAAGCAGCTGCGCAGCCTTGCCAAGGCGCGGATGTCAGGCCCGCAGATTGCCAAGAGATTGCGCCGGACGCCCGGTGCCGTCGCCCAGAAAGCCTTGAAAGTCGGGGTTCGCTTCCGGTCGATTCGACGCAAGGCGCGGTAGCCGCCGAGACGTTGGCATCCTGTACGGCGTCGAGTCATGCGACCAGCCGCGTTCCGACGACTCATCAATCTCTGGCCGCCTTTCCTGTTCAACGGCATCACGGTCATGGATATCGCGCAGGATTGGAGCGCGGTGGCCGTGAGGCTGCGGCTGCGCCGCTGGAACCGCAATTACTTCGGAACGCATTTCGGCGGCAACTTGTTCGCCATGACCGATCCGTTCTGGGCGCTCATCGCTTTTCACAGGCTCGGCGCCGGCTACATCGTCTGGGACAGGGCGGCGTCCATCGAATTCCTCACGCCGGGACGCAGCGACGTCTATGCGAAGTTCGCGATGGACGCCGAGACAGTGGACGGCATTCGAGCGCAGGCCGCCGCCGGCGCGAAGGTGCTGCAATGGTTCGAGACCGATGTGTCGGACGAGCGGGGCGAGGTGATCGCGAGGGTGCGCAAGCAGCTGTACATTCGCCGCAAGGATCGCCCAACTCAGTAGGGAGGTGCCCTTCGGGCCCGCTGGCACTTGGCGGCCTCCGTCCACCAGGCCAGATCGTCGGCGAAGGAGGGAAATGCGGCTTTCAGGGCTTCGCCCGCTTCACCGATGGGCTCGCCACCCGAGCTCAGGGCGCTGCAGATGGAGCGGACGGCGAGCGTGCTGGAGATCACCACCATGCCCATCTCCGATAGAGTGCCGTGCCACATCGCGCCGCAGCGGGCGCCCCCGAGCGGGCCGGCGGAGTAGCTGGCGATGGCCGCGGGACGCCAGTACCACTCCTCGAGATAGTGGTCGGTGAGGTTTTTCAAGCCGGGCTGCATCCCCCAGTTGTATTCTCCGACCACGAAGATGAAGGCGTCGGCGGCGCGAATCTTGGCCGCCAGTGTCTCCATCCCGGGCGGTGCCGAGCCTTGCGGATACTCCTTGTACATTCGGTCGAGGATGGGAAGCCCGACGCTTTTCGCGTCGACGAGCTCGGCCAGCTCGCCGCGATCCCTCAGGCTTCGAACGATGAAGTCGGCCAATCGGATGCCCGATCGGTTCGCGCGGTAGGAACCGTAGAGTACGAGGATCCGGTCATTCATCGCGCGCACCCACGTCGGCGGAGATGCGCTCAATTATGACGTCCAACCCGCGCCGCTGCCCGCGGCCGAGATCCTCGCTAGGCAAACATGTCGAGCAGGGTACCCAGCATCTGATCCGATGCCCGGACCACCGCGGCGCCCGCTTCGGCGAGCTGGCTGGCGGGCGCCAAGCCGGCCAGCGGAGCGGTCAGGTCGGCGTTGTCCGGATTCGCGATCTGCTCGGCGTCCTGACTCAACTGCCGGCTGCCGGCCTGGATCGTCGCAAGACCGCCGTCGAGCGCGCTCGGCAAGCCGGACGGGGGAAGGATGCTGCTGATGGGGCCCATCGAGGGTATATCGGCAGAGGAGGCCCGGACTTTAGGCCCCTCCGATTTGACAGATTCCGGGCGCGCGCCGCCGTCAATTCCTCCTTGCGGAGGCCGGCGGCGCCAGGCTGGTCTCCATGATCAAGCGGGTGAAAAGATACAGCCGCGGCGCGACGCTCGAAAGGTCTATCCATTCGTGGTCGGTGTGGAAACCCCCTCCAACGAAGCCGAGTCCATCCAGCGCAGGTGTACCCACCGACATGGCGACCGCTGATTCGGAGGCACCGCCGTTTCCCGATAGCGTCAAGCGCTTGCCGAGCTCCGCGTAGATGGCTTGCGCGCGCGCACCCAGGGCGTCGATCTGCGGGTTTTCGGTGAGCGGCGGATAGATCGAGCCCTGCGGGACGACCGTGACGGTGGTGTCGGGCACGAGTGCGGGCCGGATGCCGGCTCTGATCTTGGCGAGGATGGCGTCGAAATCAGCGAGCCTGCGAAAACGAACGTCGAGGGTCGCTTGCGCAGAGTCGGGGATGATGTTGCTGCGGTCCCCGGCGCGGATGAGGGTGAGATTCACGGTCGTGCCGTCGCCGCTGTGCGGGAACGTGCCTTCCAGGAAGTCGAGCTGATGTACCAGCTCCGCCGCCGCGTTCCTGCCGTTTTGCGGCACCATGCCGGCGTGGGCCGCGCGTCCCTTGACCTCGATCGTGATGTCGCCGGCTCCCTTGCGCCAGACGGTCAGCGCATCGGGGGGATCTCCCGGCTCCATGTTGAACTCCACATCGCTCTGCCTGGCGAGCGACTTGATCAGCTCGGTGGAGCCCGGCGAGCCCAGCTCCTCGCTGCTGTCGAGCAGCAGGGTGATCGTGCCGTATTTTCTGAAGTCCAGGTCGTGCAGGATCTTGAGCGCCGTGAGCGCGTTGACCACGCCTCCCTTTTCGTCGCCGACTCCGGGACCGTGCGCGCGGTCTGCCTCGATGCGGAATGGCCGCTTGGCCGCGGTGCCGGGGCCAAACACGGTATCGATGTGCGCGATGATGAGGATTCTCGCCCGCCCGCTCCCATGCAGCTGCGCCACGAGATTGGCGGGCAGGCCAGGCGCCTCGGCGGGAACGCGGCGGATCTGCGCACCGATGGCCTCCAGTCGCGGCGCGAGGATCGATTCGACCCGCTCGCCACCCGCGACGTCCCCGGATCCGGAGTCGACGTCGACGATGCTCTTCAAGAGCTCCAGCGCGCCGGCGCGGTCGGCCTCGACGGCACGGTGGACGGCCTCATCCGGCTGGGCCGCAAGAGAGGCCGTGGCGAAGAGCAGCGCACAGCTCGCGGCTGCCATGCGCCTCGTGAGATTCATCGCCATCGATGTTTCGCTCCAAGGTCGGGGAAAAGACGGTGATCCTGGCCAAGGTCTTGGTAAGCTTCGTTCCTCGACCCCGCTTTTGCCGCACCCATTGTATATGAGCGAGCCGCAGACCCGAGGACTCCTTCTCGCAGAGGAGTCCGCATGGGGGAGCAGGCGGTCGACTGGCTATCGACCCAGACGATCGTGCCGATGAGCCGGGAGGAGGCTTACGCCCTCACTTCCATGGCCGGCGATTGCCGCATCACCCGGCGGCGGACTGGATGACCTTGCACATCTGACCCTCGTGCTTGAGGCTCGCGCAAGCAGCATCCGCATCTTGCTTGCTCATCGGCGCGGAGGTGATCCTGTAATCGTGGTTGCTGGTATCGGGCTCGAGCACGACGACCTTCTGCAGATCCTTGCCGAAGCGCCTCTCCAGCGACTCGCGCTTGCGATCCGCGGACTTCTCGCTGTGCGCCGTCCCCAGCTCCGCGCGATAGCCGGTGATCTGCGCGAGCTGCTGGCGCGCCTGATCGGCCTGGTCACCGGTTGGATATTTCTGCAGAAAGGCCTGCAGGGACTGCGCCGTCGGATTTTTTTGCACGGCCTGCCAGGCATCTGCGCGCTCGCGCGAGCTGATCTCGTCGCGTGCCGCCTGCGCGTGCGCTCCGTTCGGCTCCTGCGTCAAATACTGCTGATAGCCCGCGGCGGTCGAGGCAACCTGCGCCTGATTCCATGCCTCCTCGTCCTGCAGCTGCGCGATCCGGCTCTTCGCGTCGGGGGCGTGGACGTCGTTCGGATACTTGGACAAGAAACTCTGATAGGCGGGGATGGTGTTGGTGGCCGTGGCCTTCGACCACTGGGCGCCCGGGGAGCTGCAGGCCGCCAGGGCGACGGCGCAACAAAGTATGAGGCTGAGACGTCGACCGTTCATAGTAATTCCTCGCAGCTTCTTGCCGGGCCAGAGTTGGTATATATGATACAGAATGTCTGAAAAAGTTCCTGCACCGGTCTCGAGCCGCCGCCGCACCCGGGCCCGGCAACGTAGGGCGAAGCCGTCAGAGCTTGTCGGAATGGCGCCGACGCCGGCGCATCGCCCGGCAGCCCGCGGCCGTCCGAAGGACGGGCGCATCGATCGCGACGTGGTACGCGTGGTGCTCGATTTGCTCGACAGCCGGGGCTATCGCCACGTGACCATCGAGCGCGTCGCGCGTTCGGCCCGGTGCGCGCGCGCCAGCCTGTACCGGCGCTGGCAGAGCAAGCGGCACCTGGTGGCGTACGCCGTGGTCAGCACGCTCGGCGCGCAACCGGCTCCGGATACGGGCTCGCTGCGCGGGGACTTGATCTGCGCGGTGGATACCTTGCGACATGCCTTCGCCGGCCCGCTGGGCCGCGCGCTGCCCGGCCTCGCCGCCGACATGGCGCAAGATCCGAGGCTCGCGCGCACCATTCGCACCGAGGTGCTGACGCGGCGCCGCAGATCCATTCGGGGTGCGCTCGTGCGCGGCATGCGGCGGGGTGAGATCCGCCGCCGCAAAGACGTCGCCCCGCTCATCGACCTGCTGACCGCCCCCTGCTATTTCCGCGCGCTTTTCGGCCATGCCCGGGTCACCCGGGCTTTCATCGAGTCGGTGGTCGATTACACGCTGCGCGCCGCCGGCTAGAGCTAGAGGCCGCTCAGCCGCAGTCGCGCACCGACCCGTCGAGCACGTCGCGGACCCTCGCCCCGAGATCCACCACCGTGAACGGCTTGGCGATCAGCTGCACGCCCTTGTCGAGCCGGCCGTGATGCACGATGGCGTTGCGCGCGTAGCCCGTCGTGAACAGCACTTTCAGGCCCGGGCGCGCGCCGCGCGCCTGAGCGGCGAGCTGCGCACCGGTCATTCCGCCCGGCAGGACGACGTCCGTGAACAATAGATCGACCTTGGGCTGGCGCTCGAGGAGGCGCAGCGCGGAGGGGCCGTCGTGGGCTTCGATGACGCGATAGCCGAGCTCGCGCAGCACCTCGACGGAGTACTCGCGCACATCATCGTCGTCCTCGGTCACCAGGATCGTTTCGCTGGGCGCCCCGGCCTGCGCGGGCGCGGGGTCGGCGAGGGTGGCAGGCTCATCTTCGCGCACGAGGCGCGGCAGGTAGATTCTGACCGCCGTTCCCCGGCCGAGCTGCGAATGGATCTTCACGTGACCGCCGGATTGCTTGACGAAGCCGTACACCTGGCTCAGGCCGAGTCCGGTTCCGCGCCCCACGGGCTTGGTGGTGAAAAAAGGCTCGAATGCCTGGGCCAGGGTCTTCTCCTCCATGCCGACGCCCGTATCGGACACCGACAAGGACACGTATTGGCCGGCCGTGACGTCGGCATGCGAGCCGGATTGATCGATCTCGACATTCGCCGTCTCGAGGGTGAGGCGGCCGCCCTCCGGCATGGCGTCGCGGGCATTGAGGGCGAGATTCAAGATGGCGGCCTCGAGCTCGATGGGATCGGCCTCGACGCGCCACAAGGCCGCGCAGCGCACCGTCACCACCTCGGTCGGCTCTCCGAGCGTGCGATGCAACAGGTCGGACATGCCGGAGATCAGCGCGTTGACGTCGATGGGCTTGGGATTCAAGGGCTGCCGCCGCGAGAAGGCGAGCAGACGCTGCGTGAGGGCCGCACCGCGCCTGGCCGCGGACATGGCGCTTTCCACCGCCCGACTCGCGCGCGGGGCCTCCGTCGGCAGGTTGCGCCTGAGGCTCTCCAGGTTCCCGATGATGACCTGCAACAGGTTGTTGAAGTCGTGCGCGACGCCTCCGGTGAGCTGCCCGATCGCCTCGATCTTTTGCGATTGCCGCAGCGCCTGCTCGTTCGTCTTCAGTTGCAGGGTGCGCTCGCAGACCTGCTGCTCGAGCGTCGAGTTCAGATGCCGCAGCTCCTGGGTGAGCGCCACGTTGTCGATCGCGACGGCCGCCTCGGCAGCCAGACCCAGGACCCGGTTCTCCACGCGATCCCCGAACACGCCCGGCCGGGAGTGACCGAACAGCAGCGCACCGAGCACGCCGCCCGAGCGCGATATCACCGGCAGCGCCAGGTAGCTGCGTATCGGCAGGTGTCCCCGCGGGATGAGATGAGCGGCGCCGCCCTTGCGATAGCGGGCATCCTGCGTGATGTCGCTCGAGCGCACGATGCCGCTGCCCGTCCCGGGCTGCAGCGGCTCGGTCATGCCCGGCATGGGCAGCTCGTTGAACCCCTCGACCGACGCACCCGAGAGCGAGCACAGCAGATGGCTCTCCCCGCCGGGGTCGTTGACGTTGCCGAAGAAGGCGCCGACCTCCGCGCCGCTCAGCTCGACTCCGGCGTCGGTCACGATTTGCAGCAGCCGCTGCCGATCGCTCTCTTGCGCGAGCGCCGAGGCGGCGCGGTTCTGAATCTCCAGCGCGTGCCGCTCGTCGCGAATCTGCTCCTCGGATTGCCGCTGGGCGGTTCGGTCGCGCAGGATCTTGATGAACCCGACGATGCGCGCATGGCCGTCGCGGATCGGCGTGAGCTCACCCACCGCCCAGAAACGGCCGCCGTCCTTGCGCAGCCGCCAGCCTTCCTCACCGCCGCCGCGCCCGATCCGCCCCGCCTCCTCGATCTCCCGAGCGAGCGTGCCGCGCGCGCGATCTTCTTCGGGAAAGATCCGCTCCAGGGTCTGGCCGAGCACTTCCTGCTCGCTCCAGCCGAGAATGCGATGAGCGCCCGTATTCCAGCTGGTGATCAGGCCTCTGGGATCGGTGCTGATGATGGCCGTATCGGTCGCGCCGTTCACGATTTGGCGCCACTGAGACGCCTCGATCACGGTCGGCCGGTGGGCCGCAGGAGTTGTCATCTAATGGAGGTCTTTCAGTCTTGCTGAGGTCTGATGAACGATCCTTCCCGACGCGGCTGCTTCTGTCCATCGAGCGAGCTCTCGCTGCGCATTCTCGGCCAAACGCCCACGACCGGCAACGCAATGAAGCTGTCGGACGAGCCTTACACGCCGTGCTCGGATCTGTCGGAGCCGGCTTACGCGAGATGGCTGCGCTCGCCGATGGCGCGGGAGCGGGCGCCCGGTCAGGCGGCGGCTTTCGCGCTCTGCAGCGCTTGCCCGCCTGTGCTCGGGCGGGTTTGAATCCAGGCGCGCAGCGCGACCGCGACCAGCAGGTCGTTCCCAGCAGGATGATGCAGGTGCCGAGCAGATTGCCTTGCGGGTCCCTGCCCATGAGCATCACCGCGGCACCGAGGCCTCCCAGTGCGATCGCGAGCCACTCCAGTCGTCGCGGCCACTGTCCCAGCACTCCGCACCAGAGCGCAGTGGCGAGCGGCATGACGCGGATGAGAGCTACCGTGGCCCCGGAGCTCACCCAGCGCTCCGCGGCCGCAACGCCGCCATTGCCGACGACCAGCAACAGGAATCCGAGCAGGGTGCAATTGCGCCATTGGCGCAGGGTCGGCGGCGATGAGCCATCCCGACGCTCCCGACGTGGTCGACCTGCGCAGCATGTGCAATCTCTCCCCTGCTTCGAGTACGGCACGCTCATGGCCGCGAGAGTCTCGATCGCCGGATCATGGCCGCGAGGTTCTCAATCGCCCTTATTGCATCTAAGATATGACCCCAGAGCTCGGCGTCTCCCAGCCGACGGTCGCAGATCGCATCCGTCGGCTCGAAAGCCGCGGCATCCTGCGCGGCGCGATGCTGTGCGTGGACCATGCGCGGCTCGGATTCAACCTCAGCGCCTTCGTGCGGCTGCGCGCGAAGCCGAGCCAGAAACGCACGCTCGGTGAGACCGCTCGTGCGATGCCCCAGGTGATCGAGATGCACAGCGTGACGGGCGACGATTGCATGGTGGCGCGCGTGGTTGCCCGCTCGATCGCGGAGCTCGCCGAGATCCTGCAGCGATTGACCGTGGTCGCCGACTCGAGTACTTCGGTGTTGCTCGAGACCATCATACCGCTGCGCAATCCCATCCCGCTGCAGCAGTCCGAACGGCCGGACGGGCCGCCTGCGCACAAGCGTGCCAGGGGCAAGACGCGGACACGCGCATGAAAGGCGATGCGAACGGGGTGATGGTTCATCTCATCGACGGCACCTACGAGCTGTTTCGCCATTTTTTCGGATTGCGGCGCTTCACGCAGGGCGCCGACCGCCCTTACGGCGCGGTGGCCGGTGTGCTCAATGGCGTGCTGCAGATGATCGAGCAGGGCGCGACCCACCTGGGCGTCGCCACCGATCACATTATCGAGTCGTTTCGCAATTCGCTGTGGAGCGGTTACAAGACGGGCGAGGGGATCGAGCCCGCGCTCCTCGCACAATTCCATCCGCTCGAGGATGCGCTCGCTGCGATGGGGGTGGCGGTGTGGCCGATGACGGAGCTCGAGGCTGACGACGCGCTCGCCTCGGCCGCGGCGCTCGCCTCGGCCGACCCGCGCGTGTGCCAGGTGTCGATCTGGACGCCGGACAAGGATCTCGCGCAATGCGTGCGGGAAGACCGCGTCGTTCAGGTGGATCGAAGGAGCAAGAGCATCCGCGATGCGCAGGCAGTGCGCGCCAAGTTCGGCGTGAGCCCGCAGCTCATCCCGGATTATCTCGCGCTGGTCGGGGACAGCGCGGACGGTTATCCGGGCTTGCCGGGAATCGGCGCCAAAGGCGCGGCCAAGCTCATCGGCCGCTACGGCCCCATCGAGGCATTTCCGCTCGAGGTTCTGGGCGAGCGCCGCGCGCTCGCGCTGCTGTTCAAGAAGCTCGCGACGTTGCGTACCGATGCGCCGCTTTTCTCGCGGCTGGAGGAGCTGAGATGGCGCGGCCCGACCGCGCGCTTCGCCGCCGTCTGCGACCTGATCGGGGACGCACGCCTGCTGGCACGCGCGCGCGGAGCGCCGTCGGCGAGATAATTGAATCACCTTTTATCAAATATAATCAAACGGATACAATTATAATCTACAATAATTGGAGAAAGCGGATGCCGCGCCCCGATCCCGCGGTCCCATCCGGCCTGCGGCCGTGACGGCGTGAGCCTGCCGCCGCCCGCGCCGCCTCTCTAGTATTCTGGTGCCGGGGCGATCCGGCGCGTTGCTATGATCGGGCAATCACTCGCGGCGGGGTACGACGATGGACGTCCATGAATACCAGGCAAAGGAGCTGTTGGCGGGGTTCGGAGTCGCCGTGCCGCCAGGCGGGGCGGCGTACAGCCCGGAGCAGGCCGTGTACGTCGCGACCGAGCTGGGAGGCTGGCATTGGGCCGTCAAGGCGCAGATTCACGCCGGCGGGCGCGGCAAGGCCGGCGGCGTCAAGCTCTGCCGCACCTATCAGGAAGTGGCCACCGCGGCGAAGGCGCTGCTCGGGTCGACGCTGGTGACGAACCAGACGGGACCGGCGGGCAGGGTCGTTCATCGCCTCTATGTGGAGAAGGCGGAGCCGTACGCGCGCGCGCTCTATCTCGGTTTCGTACTCGACCGCAAGATCGAGCGCATCCGCGTCATCGCCTCGGCCGAAGGCGGCATGGAGATCGAGGAGATCGCCGCCCGCCGGCCCGAGACACTGCTGCAGCAGCAGGTCGATCCCGCCGTCGGGCTGCAAGCATTTCAGGCGCGCGAGCTTGCCTTCGGGCTTGGCCTGAACATCAAGCAAGTGAGCCAGGCCGTGACCACGATTCTGGGCTGCTACCGGGCATTTCGTGATCTCGATGCGACCATGGTCGAGATCAACCCGCTGGTGGTCACCAAGGACAATCGCATCGTCGCCCTCGATGCCAAGATGTCGTTCGACGACAACGCCATGTTTCGTCGCCCGCGGGTCACCGAGATGCGCGATGCGGCCGAGGAGGATCCGCGCGAGACTCAGGCGGCGGAGTTCGGGCTCAACTACGTCGGGCTGAGCGGCGACATCGGCTGCATCATCAATGGGGCGGGCCTTGCCATGGCGACCATGGACATGATCAAGCATGCCGGCGGCGAGCCCGCCAACTTCCTCGACGTCGGCGGCGGCGCCTCTCCCGAGCGCGTGGCGGCCGCATTCAACCTGGTGCTGTCCGACCGCAACGTCAAGGCCATCCTGGTCAACATTTTCGCGGGCATCAATCGCTGCGATTGGGTCGCCCAGGGTGTGGTGCAAGCGGCCCGGGATCTGCGCGTGCCGTTGGTCGTGCGGCTCGCGGGCACCAACGTGGAGGAAGGCCGGCGCATCATCCAGGATTGCGGACTGCCGATCATCGCGGCCGACACGCTGGCGGAGGCCGCGCACAAGGCGGTGGCCGCCTCTCGCGCGGAGGGCGTGCGGTGAGCATCTTGATCGACGAGACCACGCCCGTGATCGTCCAGGGCTTCACCGGCGACAAGGCCAGCTTCCACGCCAAGGAGATGATCGCCTATGGCACCCGCGTGGTGGGCGGCGTGACGCCCGGAAAGGGAGGCCAGACCCACCTCGATCGACCGGTGTTCAACACGGTGAAGGATGCCGTGAAGGCTACCGGCGCACAGGCGAGTCTCGCGTTCGTGCCGCCGCCGTTCGCGGCGGATGCCTTGATGGAGGCCGCGGATGCCGGATTGCGGCTGGTCTGCATCATCACCGACGGCATTCCCGCGCAGGACATGATGCGCGTGAAGCGCTATCTGCGCCGCTATCCGAAGGCGCAGCGCACCACCGTCGTGGGGCCGAACTGCGCCGGCATCATCAGCGCCGGCAAGGCGATGCTCGGCATCATGCCCGGCCATATCTACATCCGCGGCAACGTCGGTATCGTCTCGCGCTCGGGAACGCTCGGCTACGAGGCCGCTGCGCAAATGAAGGCGCTCGGCATCGGCGTGACCACCAGCGTCGGTATCGGCGGCGATCCCATCAATGGCAGCTCCTTCCTCGATCACCTCATGCTGTTCGAGGAGGATCCGGAGACGAAGGCCGTGGTCATCATCGGCGAGATCGGCGGCCCGCAGGAGTCGGAGGCCGCCCGCTGGGTCAAGGAGAACATGAGCAAGCCGGTGGTGGGCTACGTTGCCGGCCTGACCGCGCCCAAGGGAAGGCGCATGGGCCATGCCGGTGCCATCATTTCCGCCGAGGGCGACAGCGCCTCGGAGAAGACCGAGCTCATGAAGTCCTACGGTCTTCTGGTGGCCCCGAGCGCCGCCGAGCTCGGAGCGACGGCAGCGCTGGCGCTGCGCCGGGCCGGCTGAGCGCCGCGCACTCATGAATGCCCCTCCCAGAGGAGCTGCGCGGTTCTCGATCCTGCCGTTCGAGAATTTCTCGCGTGCCGAGCTCCTCTTCGAGCTGCTCGTGGGCGTCATGCAGCGCCACGAGCCCGAGGTCGCCGCAGTGCTGCGCGAGGAGCGCACGACGTCGGGCATGCCGGCCGCGCTGCTGGCACGCACTCTGCAGGCTCAGGGCATCTTGTTCCAGCTGCTCGCGATCGCCGAGCAGAACCGCGACATGCGCAATCGGCGCGAGATCGAGCGCGAGCGCGGACACGCGCAGTTGCGCGGCACCTTTGCCGGTGCATTCGCTGCGGCGGCCGCCGAGGGCATCTCCGGGGCTCAGATCCGCGAGGCGCTGTGCTCGTTGCGCGTGCGGCCCGTGATCACCGCCCATCCAACCGAGGCCAAGCGCGTGACCGTCATGGAGCGGCACCGCCGTATCTACCTGAAGCTTCTGGAGCTCGAGTCGCCGCGCTGGACCGATCGGGAGCGCGAGGAGCTGATCGAGGCGCTCGGCGACGAGATCGAGCTGCTCTGGCTCACCGGAGAGCTCAAGCTGGAGAAGCCGACCGTCGCCCAGGAAGTGGCCTGGGGGCTGTACTTCTTCCAGGAGAATCTGTTCGACGTGGTTCCGCAAATGCTCGCCAAAGTGCAGAGCGCGTTCGTGAGGCAGTTTCCGGACGAGCCGTTCGAGGTGCCGGTGTTCTTCCAGTTCGGCTCCTGGATCGGCGGCGATCGGGATGGAAATCCGTACGTGACCAGCGAGGTCACGCGGCGCACCCTCTGGGAAACGCGTCTCGCGAGTCTCAACCGCTATCGAGCGCGCCTGCTCGAGCTGGTCCGCAACTTGAGCATCGAGGATCAGGCATTGCCGCTGCCGCAGTCCTTTCGCGACGCCGTTGCGGATGCGATCCGCTCGCTGCCCGACGGTGCGGCGCGCGCGGCGCGCAATCGCGGGGAGATCTTCCGGCAATTCATCTGCTGCATGCTCGCGCGCATCGAGACCACCATCGAGCACGCCGAGCGCGAGCGGCCCGCGCCGCACGCCAGCGGTTATCGCAGCGCCGACCGCCTGATCGAGGATATCGATCTCATGCGCCACGCGCTGGAAAGTGCCGGCGCGAAGCGCCTCGCCGATGCGCTGCTCTTGCCGCTGCGGCGCGAGGTCGGTATTTTTCGCTTCTGCACCGTGCGCCTCGACGTGCGCGAGAACAGCATGCGCGTCAATCGCACGCTGGCCGCGCTGTACCGCGCCTGCCGCGCAGGCGCGGAACCCCCGCCGCCGCACTCCGAGGAGTGGATGCGCTGGCTCAAATCCGAGCTCGCGGCGCCGCGCGGCGAGCCGCGCAGGTTCGATGGCCTGCCCGCCGATGCCGCCGAGACGCTCGACACCTTCCGGACCATCGCCCGGCTGCGCGAGGAGGTCGACCGGGAGGCCTTCGGCGCCTTGATCCTCAGCATGACGCGCAGCGCCGCCGACGTCCTCGGCGTGTACCTGCTCGCCAAGGAGGCGGGACTGTTCGCCGACACCGCCGCCGTCGAGCGCTGCACGCTGCCGATCGTGCCGCTGCTCGAGACCATTCCCGACTTGCGCAAGGCGCCGGCGATCCTCAAGGAGTTGCTGCAGATTCCGCTGGTGCAGCGCAGCCTGTACGTGCAGGGAAGGATCCAGGAGGTGATGATCGGCTACTCCGATTCGAACAAGGACGGCGGGTACCTCACCGCGCACTGGGAGCTCGCCAAGGCGCAGAGTCAGCTGACGCGGCTCGGCTCCGAGCTCGGCGTGGCCATCTCCTTCTTCCACGGCCGCGGAGGCTCGGTGAGCCGCGGCGGCGCGCCCACCGGGCGGGCCATCGCGGCCTCGCCGGCGGGCTCGATCCGCGGACAGTTTCGCCTCACCGAGCAAGGTGAGGTGGTCTCCTTCAAGTACGCGAACCGCGGCACGGCCGCCTATCAGGTCGAGCTGCTCGGCTCCTCGGTGGTCGAGCACGTGCTGCGGTCGAAGCGCGAGGCGGCCCTCATCCCGGTGCACGAGTTCCACGAGGCGATGGAGGCGCTCGCCGGCACGGCTTGGTCGGCCTATCGCAAGCTCATGGACATGCCGGACATGCTTGCCTACCTGCAGGCCTCGAGCCCGCTCGAGGAGCTCTCTTTGCTCAATATCGGCTCGCGGCCCGCGCGGCGCACGCAAGCGAGCACGCTCGAGGATCTGCGTGCCATCCCGTGGGTGTTCGCCTGGACCCAGAATCGGCACATGGTGTCGGGATGGTACGGAGTCGGAAGCGGCATCAAGGCATTCCTCGATGTGCGCAGGGAGCGCGGTCTCGAGCTGCTCAAGCGCATGTTCCGCGAGGCGCGCCTGTTTCGGTTGATACTCGACGACGTCGAGCGCACGCTCCTGCAGGTGGATCTGTCGATCGCCCGCAAGTACGCCGGACTGGTCGACTGCGAATCGGTGCGTGAGCCGATCTTCGCGGCCGTCGCCGAGGAATACCGGCTCACATGCGAGATGATCCTGCGAGTCTCGGGCGGCGCCTGCATCGGGGAGCGCTTCCCGCAGTTTCGCCGGCGCCTGGCACGCCGATTGAAGACCATCAATGAAGTGAGCCGCGAGCAGGTGCACCTGCTGCGCGCGTATCGCACCGAGCCGGCCGAAGAGGTGCGCACCGCGCTGCTGATGTCCATCAATTGTGCGGCGGCCGGCCTCGGCGCCACCGGCTAGCGTGCCCAGGAGTCCCCCATGAGCTTTACCAGCATCGACCCCGCCACCCCCCGGCTGCAGCGATCCGAGCTGGCGGTGCCGGGCTCCAACACGGCGCTGTTCGAGAAGGCGGCGAAGTCGGCCGCCGACATCGTGTTTCTCGACCTGGAGGATGCCGTGGCCCCGGACGACAAGCCTCAGGCTCGCCGCAACATCGTGCAGGCGCTGAACGAGATCGAGTGGGGCGCGAAGACGGTGATGGTGCGTATCAACGGCCTCGATACCCATTACATGTACCGCGACGTGGTGGACGTCCTCGAGGCCTGCCCGCGCCTCGACATGATCCTCATCCCCAAGACCGGCGTCGCCGCCGACGTTTACGCCGTCGACATGCTGGTGACGCAGATCGAGAGCGCGATGCGGCGCACCAAGCGCATCGGCCTGGAGGTATTGATCGAGACCGCGCTCGGCATGGCCAACGTCGAGTCGATCGCGCAGTCGAGCAAGCGGCTCGAGGCCATGTCCTTCGGGGTGGCCGACTACGCCGCCTCGACCCGCGCGCGCACCACGGTCATCGGCGGCGTGAACAGGGACTCGGGCGTGCTCACCGACAAGGATGCGGAGGGCCGGCGTGACTACCACTGGAGCGACCCCTGGCACGCGGCGCAGACCCGCATGCTGATTGCCTGCCGGGCCTACGGGCTGCGGCCGATCGACGGGCCATTCGGCGATTTCAACGACCCGGATGGATTTCGAGCGGCCGCCAACCGCGCCGCGGTGCTCGGCTACGAGGGCAAGTGGGCCATTCATCCCTCTCAGATCGCGCTTTGCAACGAAGTGTTCACGCCCTCCGCCGCGGAGGTGGACAAGGCGACGCGCATCATGGAGGCGATGGCGCAGGCGGCGAAGGAGGGTCGCGGTGCGGTATCGCTCGATGGGCGGCTGATCGATTACGCGAGCATTCGGATGGCCGAGGCGCTGCTGCAGAAGGCGCAGGCGATGCGCACGCGCGAAGCGTGAGAGCGCACAGGACGGGCCCGCGCGATCCCGGCTCGCGCCGATCGGGCTCACGCCGATCGGGGCGGGTCTCTCAGGGGCGGCGCAGCGGCGCGGCCAGGTAGCAGCCGAACTCCTTCGCGAAATCCACCGACACGCGCGCATGCACACGGCCCTGCCGGTCGAGAAACTCGGCGTGCTCCGCCAAGGGCACGAACGCCCCGTGCCAGACGTTCGGGTGGATGTACAGACCGCGTGTTCCATCGCACCAGAAGGTCGTGAAGCGCTCGGGCGTCACGTCATCGCCCGGCAGCGCGAGCGGCACCACGAAGCTCTCGCCGTGCAGGGGATAGACCAGCTGGCCTCCGTCCGGATGATAGTTGGCGCGCCAGATGTAGGCGCGCTCGCGCCGGCCGCCGCCCTCGCTGCGCGCCTCCTCGGGCCAGTTGCTCCAGCCGAACAGATAGCTGTCTCCGACCGCGTTGTTGCGCGCGAACAGGATCTCGCCTTTCCACCAGAATTCGAACAGGCCCTCGGTGACGCCTCCCTGGTTGCCCGAGTTCTCGTCCACGGCGCGCCAGCCTTGCGCGGGCCAGGGCACGATCTCGATGGGAAAGGAGCGCGGATCCTCGACCAGAACCCCGTAGCCATCGAGGCTTTCCTGCGTGGCTTCGACCAGAGCAGTCTCGTGCAGCCGGCGCACGCCCGTGGTCGGTACGTAGGCGATGTCGTCGAGATGAACGTCCATGCGCGGCGCATGATAGCGCGAATCGGCCGCGCGGCGGCTCAGATTTCGAATTCGATGCCGATCTCCATGATCTGCCGGCTCGGAATCCTGAAGTAGACGCCGGGTCGCTGCGCATTGCGCTGCATGAGCGCGTAAAGGCGCTCGCGCCAGCGCGCCATCCCGCGGCGCCGCCCGCAAGCGATGATGGTCTCGTGTCCGGTGTAGTAGGTGGCGGCCGCCACATCGCATGGCGCGATCTTGCCCTGAGCCACGGCGAGCTCCAGACCCCGGGGGATGTCCGGGCGCTCCATGAATCCGAAGCACAGCTCCACTCGGGACAGACCCGCGTCCATGGGCACGACGGTCACCCTCTCGGCGTCCGATACGCGCGGTATCTCCGCCATGGTGACCGCCACCAGGAACACCCTCTCGTGCATCACGTGGTTGTGCTTGAGATTCTGAGTGAGCGTGAGCGGGATGCCCTGCGACATGCGGCCCAGGGCGAATGCCGTTCCGGGCAGGCGGATGGGCGGGTTCGCCCGCAGCCGCGCGATGAATTCCTCGGCGCGCTCGCGCACCTCGAGCCGCACCGAGTCCATGATCTCCTCGCCCTTGCGCCAGGTCAGCATCAAGAGCGAGATCAACGATGCGATCAGCAGGGGAAACCAGCCGCCGGAGAACAGCTTGGTGGCGGTCGAGGCGAAGAACATCAGGTCGAACGCGAGCAGAGTGCCGTTGATGAGGCACACCAGCCCGACGTTGTGCCTCCAGCGCAGCGCGACGAAGGTCGCCATCAGCGTGGTGATGGCCATCAGCAGAGACACCGCAATCCCGAACGCACCCGCCAGCGCATCCGAGGAGCCGAAGCCGATGACCGCGAGCAGCGTGGCGGCGGCGAGACCCCAGTTCACCAAAGGGACGTAGATCTGGCCGATGGCCCGGCCGGCCGTGTGAATCACCTCCATGCGCGGCAGGAACCCCAGCTGGATCGATTGCTGAGTGAGGGAATAGGCGCCGGTGATGATCGATTGCGAGGCGATCACGGTGGCGACGGTCGCCAGCAACAGCAGCGCGAGGTGCGACCACTGCGGGGCGAGCTCGTAGAACGGGCTCTCGGTCGCGGCGGGGTGCAGGAGCAAGAATGCGCCCTGGCCGAAATAATTGAGCGTGAGCGCCGGCAAGGCCACCGCGAACCAGGCGACCCGGATCGGCAGCGGACCGAAGTGGCCCATATCCGCATAGAACGCCTCGCCGCCGGTGACGGCCAGAAATGCCCCGCCGATCACCGCAAAGGCCGTGACGCCGGCATGCGACAGATAGTGGACGGCCGGCACGGGGCTCAATGCCGCCAGGATGGCGGGCTCCCGGGCTATGCCCGTCAACCCGAGTATCGCGATGACGAAGAACCAGACGAGCATGACCGGCCCGAAGATGCCGCCGACGAAGGAGGTGCCCTTGCGCTGCACGAGGAACAGGACCAGCAGGATGGCCACCGACAGCGGCACCACCAGCGGGGTCAGGTGCGGGGCGTATACCTTGATGCCCTCGATGGCGCTCAGCACGGAGATGGCGGGCGTGATCGCGCCGTCCCCGTAGAGGAGCGTTGCGCCGACGAGGCCGACGATCACCATCGTCGCGCCTTGCCCGCCGTAACGCGCGCGCCGCGGACTGATCAAGGCGAGCAGCGCCAGGATGCCCCCCTCGCCGTGATTGTCGGCGCGCATGATCAGCACGGCGTACTTGATCGAGATCACGATGATGAGGGACCAGAAGATCAACGAGACGATCCCCATGACCGCCGCCGGCGCCGCAGTCCCGCTCGCGCTCGATGCGCGCGCCGCCACGTTCAGGGTGTACAGCGGGCTCGTGCCGATGTCGCCGAACACGACTCCCATGCAGGCGAGGGCGGCCGGCGCGAGGCCGCGCCGCCCGCCGCCCGCTCCGCCCTGAAGTGCCGCGGCGCTCATCGTTGCGCCTCGGCAGGCGGGCCGCGCGCGGATTCTTCCTCGACTTCCGCCAGCAGTGCTTCGAGCCTCGCGAGCCGCAGCCGCAGCGGCGCGAGATCCTCGTCCGCGAGCCGCGCGCTGCAGCCCGCCACGATGCGCCGGCCGCGCTCCACGAGGGTGCGCCGGAATGCGCTCTGTGGGGTGGTCGAGGAGATGTCGCCGAGTGCGCGCAGCATGCGCAAGCACACGGCCACATCCGCCTTGGAGTAGAGCCGCGTCTGCTCGAATGCGGCGTCGAGCAACCCGTCGAAATCGATCCAGGTGAGCGTCACGCGGGCCATGCCGGGCAGATCGTAGAGCACCGCCGCGGGCGGCTCGCGCGAGACGTAGTGGATCAAGATGCGGCTCAGCTGATCCACGCAGCTGATCGCCGTGCTCGGGTCGTTCACCGCCGGTGAGATGGCCCGCAGCGCAATGTCGACGATCTGCAGCACGCCGAACTCCACATCCTGCTGCAGGGTGCGCGAGGCTCCGAGATCGAACGCCCCGAGCAGCGCCGCTCTGCCCTCCGGCGGCAGCCGCTCGGACTTCGAAACCGCCAGCAATGGGACATGGGCGGGAATGAAGTGCCCGACCCGGCGCAGTACGCGAACGCTGATGCGATGGTACTTTGCCACATCGAGCAGCCGGTTGACGTCGATGAAGCGGATGTAGCCGGCCCGATCGCTCGGCACCATGAGGTCGAAGGTCTGACCCTGCAGCGGGTCCTGTCTGGCGAGGGAGTTCTGCCGGCGCGGCCACGGCATCATCTCGTCGATCACCGCCTCCGTCTCGGTGGCGATCCTGTCGACGATGCGGTTGACGCTGATCGCGAGCGCGATGTGCTGGATGAAGAACAGCAGCCAGCACACGCATGCGAGCGCGAGCACCACGGCGCCGAGGACGGTCGCCACGGGGGAGAAGGGCGTCGGCAAGGAGCGGGCGGCCGGCAGCGCCGCGACGCAGTACAGGAAGGTGCCGAGGAAGATGCCGAGAGTCCACTGGGTCACCCGATCGCGCGTGAAGCTCAGCATGATGCGTGGAGAGAACTGCATCGAGGCGAGCGTCAGCGTCATCAGCAGGATCGCAAAAACGATCGACACCACCGTCATGATGGAGGAGGCGATGCCCGCCAGGATGACCTGGGCGACCTGTGGGTCGGCGTGCGAGGGGAACAGCACCGACGGCACCCAGTCGCTCAGCGTCGGCATCGCCTCCTCGAGCCAGGAGAGCACGGCTCCGGTGCAGCCCAGCACCAGCGCGATGATGAGCGGGCGCACCAGAAATCCGCCGCGCATGTTGTAGACGGCGCGTCGGATCAGCAGGGTCAAGCGCTCTTTCATGCGCGGATTCTACATGCGCTGCATCAATTCCGCGGCGAGTCTCGCCCGCGCTTGAAGACTCGATCGAGCACGATGGCGAGGATCACGATGGCGAGACCCGACTCGAACCCCATGGCGATGTTCACCGAGTTGAGGGCCCGCACCACGGGCTTGCCCAGGCCGTCCGCACCCACCAGGGCGGCGATCACCACCATCGAGAGGCTCAGCATGATGGCCTGCGTGATCCCGGCCATGATGGTCGGCAGGGCGTGCGGCAGCTCGATCTTGAAGAGCAGCTGGCGCCGCGTCGCGCCGAACGCCTCGCCGACCTCGCGCAGCTGGATGGGCACCGAGCAGATGCCCAGGTGGGTGAGGCGGATCGGCGCCGGGATCGCGAAGATGACGGTCGATATCAGTCCCGGCACCACCCCCAGGCCGAACAGCACCAGGGTGGGAATCAGGTAGACGAACGTCGGAATGGTCTGCATCAAGTCCAGGACCGGATGCAGCATGCGATACAGCCAGGGCCGATGGGCCGCGGCGATGCCGATGGGCACGCCGATCAGCATGCAGACGGCGGTCGAGAACAGCACCAGCGCCAGCGTCTGCACGGTCGCCTGCCACAGACCGAGGTTGTCGATGAGCAGGAGCGATGCCGCGATGAACAGGGCGAGGGACAGGCTGCGCTGCAGGAGGAAGGCGCCCGCGGCGACCACCGCGATCAGCAGGAGCGCCGGGATCTGCATGAGCGCGGCGGTGAGCACGGTGATCGTGCCGCCGAGCGCCTGCGATACGGCGTCGAAGAAGCCCTGCGCATGATCGGTCGCGTATTCGACCGCATCGTTCAGCCAGCGGCCGAGCGGAATCTTGTGCCCGGTCACCCAATCGTTGGCTGCATCGAGCCAATCCTTGAGCTTGTGCAGGCTCGAGGCCTGCAAGTCGCGGCGCACCGTCCGATCGCCGGGCTGTCCATCGATTGCGGTCACACCGGCCAGCCAGCTCGCCAGGAGCTGCGGGTGGGAGGACAGGAACTCGGTCGCGGCGGCGCGGCCTTCCAGGCGGCCGTCGAGAATGAGCGCCATCACGCGCGACTCGATGTCGGGCGTGAACACCAGATTCTTCAGCAGCACGGCGACGTTCGGGCACTCGGACAGGTAGCCGGCGCGCACGTCGGTATAGATGGTGGCGCCGCCGTAGTTCGCCCCGAAGGTGTCGTCACCGCCGGCGAGGTACTGCAGGTGATACTTCAGATTCATCGGATGCGGCGACCAGCCGAGGAATACGATCCATTCGGACCTGTGGATGGCGCGGTCCACCTCGCTCAGCATGCCCTGCTCGCTCGATTCCACCAGCGTCCAGCCGCCGAGCTCGAAGCGATCCTGCGCGATCATCGCGCTGATGATCCGGTTGCCGTTGTTGCCGGGCTCGATGCCGTAGATCCGGCGGTGGAAGCGGTCGGCGAAGCGCTGCAGATCGGCGAAGGATCGCACGCCCGCGGCGGCGACGTAGGAGGGTACGGCCAGGGTGTACTTGGCCCCCTCGAGATTCGCCCTGACCACCTCGATCGAGCCGTCCGCGAGATAGGGTTTGCGGTCCTCGCGCATGCTCGGCTGCCAGTCGCCGAGGTAGACGTCGATCTGGCGGCTCTTCATGGAGGCGTAGGTCACCGGGATGGAAAGGATCTGGGTGACCGGCTTGTACCCCAGACCCTCGAGCAGCCGTGCGGCGAGCGCCGTGGTCGCGGTGATGTCGGTCCAGCCGACGTCGGAGAAGCGCACCGTACGGCAGGCGGCGGCGTCGATGGCGCCGGCCGGCGGCGCGCCCACCAGCAGCAGAGCTCCGAGCAGGAGGACCGCCGGCAGCCATCGCGTCCCGGAGCGGACGGTACGCCGTCGCTCAGTGCCGATAGGAGGGGTCCTCCGCGTCCAGAATCGCCTTGATGTTGTCGAAATGATCGATGGCGAGCTGCCCGTAGCCGCGCCATTGCCGCTCGGTGAGCCGGGCGATGTCATCGTCCACCACGCGCAGCTTGCGGCCGGCGGCGTAGCAGGTGAGCAGGGTCTGGGCGGCGCGCTCGAAGTAGTACAGCTCATCGAACGCCTGGGCGACGCTCGGGCCGATCACCAGCGCGCCGTGATTGGCCATGAGCAGCACGGTCTCGCCGCCCCCCATGAGCGCGGCCACGCGCTCGCCTTCCTGGTCGGACAGGGCCATGCCGCAGAAGCGGCGGTCGAGCGCCACGCGGCCGAAGAAGCGCATGGTGTTCATGTCGATCGGATACAGCGTGCTGTCCTCCAGGCACGCAAGAGCGGTGGCGTAGCGCGAATGCAGGTGCATGACGCAGCGCGCCGCCGGCACGCGCTCGTGCAGCCGCGCGTGCAGGTACCAGGCGGTGGGGTCGGGTGCATCCGCACGATCGAGGGTGCTTTGGTCGTGGGCGTCGAGCAGCAGCAGGTCGCCCGCGCAAATGCGCGCGAAGTGCCGACCGCGCGGGTTGATGAGGAACTTCGAGCCGTCCGCCGACACCGCGAGGCTCAGATGGTTGGCGACCGACTCGTGCATATCGAGGCGCGCGAACCAGCGAAAGGCGGCTGCCAGATCGATGCGCTCGGCGCGATGATCCAGGGGGCGTGGGGCGGCGGGACGCGGATTCGATGCGGTCATGGATACTCCAAGGCGCTCAGCGCTGTGCGGTGGCCCAGTTCGGGTGCACCCAGACGGGCGCATTCTCGGGCGGCAAGGGCTCGCGGCCCCGGATCAGATCGCTCAGCTTCTCGGCGATCATGATGGTCGGGGCATTGGTATTGCCGCTCACGATGGACGGCATGACCGACGCATCGACCACGCGCAAGGCCTCGATACCGTGCACGCGGCACTCGCCGTCCACCGCCGAATCGCTCGGATCACGCCCCATCCGGCAGGTTCCGACCGGGTGATAGCAGGTCTCCACGTTGCGCCGGATCCAGGCGTCGATCTGCGCCTGCGTCTGCACGGACTCGCCGGGATTGAGCTCCGCGCCGCGATAGTGGGCGAGCGCGGGCCGTCCGAGGATCTCGCGGGTGAGCCGCACGGAGGCGCGCAGATCCGCGCGGTCGTCGGGGTGGGTGAGGTAATTGAAGCAGATCGACGGCGCTGCCGCCGGGTCGGGCGAGCGGATTCTCACGGCGCCGGTGCTCTTGGGCCGCATGAGGTCGATGTGCACCTGGAACGAATGCATGCCCACATCATCGATGGTTCCGGGCTTGATGGCGAGCGGCATGAAAGTCAGCTGCAGATCCGGGTGTTCGATCCCCGGCCGGCTGCGGATGAAGCCGCCCGCCTCGAAGTGGTTCGAGCTGGCGAGTCCGTCGAGGCCCGCAAACCAGCGCAGTCCGGCGGCGAGCTTGCCGAATCCCCGGTTCGCCGTGAAGATCGACACCGGCTGCGCGCAGCGATGCTGGATCACGATGTCGGGATGGTCGTTGAGATGGTGCCCGACCGCAGGCAGCTCGCAGCGCGTCTCGATTCCCGCGGCCGACAGATCGGACGGGCGGCCGATGCCGGAGAGCTGCAGCAGCTGCGGGGAGTTGATCGCGCCCGCCGCGACGATCACTTCGCCATCGGCGCGCGCCTTTACCGCGCTCGAGGCAGATCCCAGGCAATACTCCACGCCGACCGCCCGCCCGCGCTCCAGCATCAGCCGGCGCACCAGCGCTCCGGTGACCACGCTCAGGTTCGGACGCACCGAGGCCGGGGCAAGATAGGTACGCGCAACGCTCGCGCGGCGCCCCTTGCGGGTGGTGGTGCGGTCGATTCGACCGAAGCCCTCCTGCCGCTCGCCGTTGACGTCCGCCGAGAAGGCGTAGCCGGATTCCAGGGCGGCTTGGACGAACGCCCCGGCAAGCGGCGATCCTTGCAGATCCGGGGCGAATACCGTGAGCGGCCCGGACGCGCCGTGATAAGCGTCCGCGCCGCGCAGATGTCCCTCGGCGCGCTTGAAGTAGGGCAGCACTTGCGCATAGCTCCAGCCGGCGAGCCCCGCGGCCGCCCAGCCGTCGTAGTCGCGCGCGTGGCCGCGGATGTACACCATGCCGTTGATCGAGGAGGAGCCGCCGAGCACCCGACCCCGGGGGTGCGTGAGCCGCCGCCCGTCGAGTCCCGGCTCGGGATCGGACACGTAGTTCCAGTTGAAGCGATCGCGCACCAGCAGGCTTCCGACCGCGGAGGGCATGGCGATGCGCCAGCCGAGATCCCTGGGGCCCGCCTCGAGCAGCAGTACCGACACATCGGGCTGCTCGGTGAGCCGCGCGGCGAGCACGCACCCCGCCGAGCCCGCTCCCACGATGATGTAATCGAAGCGTGCGCCGGGCGCCATCGCGGCCCCTTCAGGAGCGGACGGCGTCGTAGCAGAGCTTGTGGAAATGCCGCACCAGATGCTCGCTGCGATTGCCGATGCCCTCGCCGATGAGGTAGCGGCCGCGCTCGAACCCCAGCGAGCGCAGGCCTTTCTGATTGGACCGGTTGAGGCGGATGTCCTCCGGTCCGAGGTCCTGATTCATCCACCGTATGCACGCTTCGGTGACCCGCGGGAGGTCCCGGCCCGCGACTCCGTAATATCCGAAGCGCAGCGTCGAGGTTTCCGGTCCGGTCGGGATCATGATGAAGGTGCCCACCATGTCGGCATACGGGAACGCATACAGGGTGACGTTCGGCCAGAGCCCGAAATTGAAGAACCAGTCGGTTTGCCAGGTGGCCCCCTCGAGCGCGACGCCATAAGCCTCGCGGGTGCTCTGCTTCGGCGGTCCGATGTAAGTCCACCACTCGCCGTGCGCCTCGAGCGTATAGCCCGCGAAATCGATCAGCTGCACCAGCTGCTTGTGCGCGGGGCCCGAGTAGTCGAAGTGATAGCCTTCGATGGAATTCTCCTGGATCACTTTCCAGTTCGCGTCCACCGGCACGTCGATCTCCTCGATCAGCCTGAGCCGATCGAGGTCGGGGAGGAAGCGGCGGATCTGCGCCTCGGCTCCGCGGGCCATCTCCGCTATGGGCTTTGCATGCGCGTCGAGATTCACGAACACGAACGAGGCGAAGCGCTCGAGCCGCACGGGCTTCAGTCCGTGCTCGCTCTTCTTGAAGCCCGCGACGGCGGAAGCGTTCGGCGCTCCGCGCAGGCATCCATCGAGCGCGTAGCTCCAGGCGTGGTAGCCGCAGGTGAACGTCGGGGACGTGCCGCGGCGCGACTCGACCAGGCGGTTGCCGCGATGCTGGCAGACGTTATGGAACGCCCGCAGCTCCCCGTCGCGGCCCGCGACCACCAGCACGCTCTGTTCGAAGATGTCGCGCGTCACGTAGGAGCCGGGCTCCGCGAGCTCGTTCAGGTGCGCGACCAGATGCCAGGACTTGAAGAAGATCTGCGTCTTCTCGCGCTGGAACACGCTTTCGTCATAGAAGAAACGCGCCGGCAGGGAGTATCCGCCCTCCTGGTCCTCGACGCTCCATTCCGCGATCTGGCTGCTCATGAGGTGTCCTGACGGTTGCGAGGATGCGGCGGCCACGCTACGGCGCGTCGGCTGGACCCGCCTGCTTGAAAGCGTCATGATCATGTCGCAATCTCACGGATACACATCATGCGCAAGCTGGCCTTCGTACTGCTGCCGGAGTTCTCGCACCTCGGAATCGCGGCCTCGATCGAGCCCCTGTTCATCGCCAACTGGCTGGCGCAGGAGGCGCTGTTCGAGTGGAAGCTCGTGTCTCTCGACGGCAAGCCCGTGCGCGCGAGCAATCGGATGATGATCCCGGTCGACGGCGACCTCGCGGCGGCGGAGTCCGCGAAGACGGTGTTCGTGCTCGCCAGCTTCGAGCCCGCGCATTCGTCCCGCGAGCTGCAGCGCTGGCTCAAGCGCAGGGCGCGCTTCGGGACCGAGCTGGTCGGCATCGAGAACGGCAGCTTCGTGCTGGCGGAGGCGGGGCTCCTCGACGGGCATGGGGTGGCCGTGCACTGGGACAATCTGCTGGGATTTCGCGAGCACTATCCCCGCACCCGGCCCCTCTCGCATCTGTATGCCCGCAGCGCCGACCGAATCAGCTGCGCGGGCGCATCCGCGATCCTGGATCTGATGGTGGCGTGGATCGGCTGGCGCGGCGAGAGCGGGCTTGCGGCGGAGGTCGCCGAGCATTTGCTGCTTGGCCGGCTGCGCTCGCCGGACACGGAGCAGCGCGCGCCCGATGCGAACCCGGGACCGGAGGAGGATGGCGCCGTGACGCGCGCCGAGGCGCTGATGCGCGAGCACGTCGATGAGCCGCTGTCCTGCGGCGAGATCGCACGGCGCGTCGGTCTGTCGCTGCGGCAGATGGAGCGGCGCTTTCGGCAGTCGATGCAGTGCTCGGTGCTGGAGCGCTATCGCTTGATACGCATGACCAAGGCGCATCAGCTGTTGCAGCAGACGGCTCTGTCCGTGACCGACGTGGCATTCTCGTGCGGCTTCTCCTCGCCCGAATATTTCTGCCGCCTGTATCGCGTGATGTTCGATTGTTCGCCGAGCAAGGACCGGCGACAGTCGACCACGGCGCCCGTGCTGCGACAGCGGCCCCGGCCGCGCGCGGGGCGCCCCCGGCGGGCCGCAGATCCGTCGCAGCGGACGCGCTGAAGGTGCTCAGCCGCCGGCCGAGCGCAGGAACGCATGCATATGAAAGCGCGCCTGTCGCGGCTCGTAGCTGAACTGTGCGCCGATCGGGCAAGCGCGCCGGGCGCGGCAGCCCCGCTCGCGGCAGTCGCTTCCGGCGGCGCTCGTCACGTGGCCGACGCACGCGTCGAGATCGAACCCGCCGGCGCCGAAGGCATGCACCGGACACCCCGACAGGCACGGCCGCCCCGAGCATCGATCGCACGGCCGGGCGTGTTGCGCGGGCGCAGGCAACGCCAGCCGTTCCGCGAGTGCGAGTCCGCCGCGATAGGCGTGCCACAAGCCGAAGGTGGCGTGGATCAGCAGTCCGATGGGACTCGGATGCACGGGCTCGCAGCGCCGTGCCAGCTGCTGGAACGGCAGCGGCGGGGCGGGCGTGCCGCTCGGATAGAACTCCGCAGCCCCGATCTCCCGTGCCACCGCACCGACCACCCGCCGCGACCAGCGATCGAGCGGGTGCGGCAATCCGTCGCGCGCTTCGCTCGAGTCCTCGAACACGGCCCACTGCTCGCTGCCCGTGAAGCCGAGCAGCACCAGGGTCTGCGCCGCCGCGCCGGAGGGGTCCGCGGGGAGCTCCTCGGGCTGCGGGTGAAATGCGCCGCGGACGGCGAGCCCGCGCGCACGCGCGCGTTCGCAGAGTTGATCGAACTGCACCACGATCAGGCATCATACGTGAGTTCTTGCGCCGCGACGGGGTATCGCTGATGCGTCAAATATGGGTCGGCGGCGCCTGGGTGGATGCACGCACGGACGCGATCCGCGAGATCAGCAATCCGGCCACACTCAAGGTGCTCGATGCCGTGCCCGAGTGCGCGGCGGAGGACGTGTCGCGCGCGGTGGCGGCGGCGCGCGCCGCACGGCCCGAATGGCAGCGCACGGCGCCTGCGCGGCGGGGCGCGCTGCTGCGCGATGTCGCCATGCGGATCGGCTCGCAAAGCCGCGAGCTCGCCGCGTTGCTGACGCGCGAGGGTGGCAAGCCGCTGTGCGAGGCGCGCGACTGCCTGGATGCGGCGGCGCGCATCTTCGATCGATACGGCGTGCTGTGCGAGACGCAGGCAGGGGAGGCGGGCCACGCCGCAGCGCCGGATGCGCCCGGCTCGAGCGGCGTGGCCGCCGTCATCGCGCCTTTCAATTTTCCCTTGCTGATTCTCGCCGCCTGCGTGGCCCGCGAGCTCGCCGCCGGGCATACCGTCGTCTGCAAGCCGCCGCCGCAGAATCCGCTGTCGAGTCTCGAGCTCCTCGATCGCTGTGCGGCGCTGCCCGCGGGCGTGATCAACGTGCTCACCGGCGGCTCTGCGGCCGCCGAGGCGCTCGCCGCCCACCCGCACGTCGCACGGGTGAGCTTCACGGGATCTTGCGAAGCCGCACGCCGCATCGAGAGCGTGGCGCGCGGCAAGGCACTCGAGGCACAGAGCGGGTCGCTCGATACCTTCATCGTCTGCGCGGACGCGGATCTGGATGTCGCGGTGCCCGGCATCGCCTGGGCGAGGCTCATGAATGCCGGGCAGACCTGCGCGGCACCCCGGCACATCTACATCGAGCGCTCCATCGCTGCCGACTTCGCCGAGCGGCTGCATCAGTGCATCGGCTTCCTGGACGTCGACGACCCGTCCAAGCCCGCGACGGACCTCGGTCCCTTGATCTCGCTCGAGGCCGCACGGCGCGTGGAGGACCAGGTTGGGCGCGCGCTGCGCGCCGGGGCCAAGCTCATCCTCGGCGGACGGCGTTTTCGACCCTCGGGTCTGCCCGGGCATTTCTTTCAGCCGACCATCCTCACCGACGTCCCGGCCGGCAGTGCGCCCACGTGCGAGGAGATCTTGGGTCCGGTCATCACCTTGACGCCCGTGGCCGGCCTTGCTCACGCGCTCGAGCTGATGAGCGGCGGCGCGGCGGCGCTCGGCGCGGCGGCGCTCGGCGCGGCGATCTACACCGGCAGGGCGGACGAGGCATCGAGCCTCGTGGGCTCGCGAAGCGGTGGCGCGTTTCGAATCAACGATCCCGCCCGAGCGGACGCGGGACCGTTCGGGAGCCTGCGCCCCGGGCTCATTCGCACCGCGCTCGGGATCGCGCCGTGCACCGCGCAGGCTGCCTCCATTGGGCTCGAATCGGCGAGCGCCGCGGCGCGCCGCCCCTGGTGGTTTCCGTATCTGGAGCGCAATCGCGGCGCCGCTTGATGGGCCGGCGCCGTCTGCGACGTGCGTGACGAGCCGGCCGTCGACGCGCGGATCTGCGTTGACGCCGCGTTCGAGACTATCTTAAGATAGCTCGCACGATAGAATCGTCAGCTCGCCGGGCTCCCCTCGACCTGGATCTCGAGCTTCACCCACATCTTGAAACCGTAGGCCTGACCGAAGGTGACTCCATAATCGCTGCGATCGAACGAGGCCGTGGCATCGGCGCCGCAGACCTCTTTTTTGGTCATCGGATTGGGCTTGCACATGAACGAATCGATCTTGAGCGCAAGCGGCCTGCTCACGCCGTGCAGCGTGAACGTGCCTTGCGCCTCCGTGGGCTTCGAGCCGTCCCACTTGGTGAACTTGCCGACGTAGGTGGCGGTGGGATACTTGGCCACATCGAATATCTCGGCGGACTGGGCGTGCTCATCGAGCTTCGCATTGCCGAAATCGACCGAGCTCATGTTCACCGTCACCTCGATCGATCCCGTCTTGGCTTGCTTGTCATAGACGACCTTGCCCGCTGTCTCCGTGAACTTGCCGCGCCACACCGACAGGCCGCCCATGTGGTCGGCGGCGAAGCTCGGATAGGTGTGCTTCGGATCGAGAACGTAGGTGATCGGTGCGGCGAGGACCGGCGCGCATGCGAGCACGGCGAGCGACGCCAGGACGATACGGTTCATGAAGGCTCCTTGAAGGACTGTGGATATAATTCGCGGCGGCCTCGCCCCGGGCGCACGATGCCGTCCGCGCAAATCATAGCCGATTGCGCGATTCCATCCCGCTGTTTATCGACCAATGAAGGTGCCGATGGACCTGTTGACTGCGATTGATACTCGATCGTCGGCCGCGCGCTTGACGCAGCCCGGACCGACGCCGCAACACCTGGCGCGCATCCTCGAAGCCGCGGGCCGGGCGCCCGACCACGGGCGCATGAAGCCGTGGCATCTGGCGGTTCTCGATGAGCCGGCGCGGCAGCGCTTTGCCGCCGCGGCGGCGCAGGCCAAGCGTCGGCGCATGCCCACCATGAGCGAGGAGCAGCTCGCCGCGGAGCGCGAGAAGATGCTGCGCTCGCCGACCATCGTCGTCGTGGGATGCGCGGTGCGCGAGAATCCGAAGGTGCCGGAGATCGAGCAGATCATCGCCGCGGGTGCCGCCGCACAGAACCTGTTCCTGGCCGCCCATGACCTGGGGTACGGCGTGATGTGGAAGACCGGCGCCGCCGCCTATGACCCGGACGTCAAGTCCGTCGTTGGCCTCAGGGCTGCCGATCACATCGTCGCCATCATGCACCTCGGCACGCGGCTCAAATAGCCGTCGGCCGCGCGTTAGCGCGAGTGCTCGAGCGGGCGGGCCCGCCGCGGGAACGAATGACTGCGCAGCGACACCGATTTGATCAGGGCCCAGGCACGTTGTCCGGCCCGCAGCTCGAGCTCGCGCGTCGCCGCCTTGGTGACGCGCGCCAGGATCGAGGCGCCGCTGCCGATGTCGATGGAGACGAGGTCGGCGCTTGCGCCGTCGTCGTCGACTGCGCTGACCACTCCGCACAGCTGGTTGCGAACGCTCAGATGCTGCGCCGGCTGGGTCGATACGATGACGTCGCGAGCCAGAAGATGCACACGCAGCCGCTCGCCCTGCCCGAGGCCGGCACTCTGCACCCTGATCTCGCCGTCCCCGACCCGCACCCGGGTGAGACCGCTCGAGGCGTCGTGGTCGATCACCGCACCGTCGATCACGGCGCCGATCTCCTCGGGTCCCACCATCGCGCGCAGCTTCGGGCTGACACTCATGCGCCCGATGTCCCCCTGCTCGACCACCCGTCCGGCCTGCATCAGCACGATGTGCGTCGCGAGCCGCGATACCTCGCTGAATTGATGACTGACGTAGATCATCGGTATCGATAATCGATCACGCAAGGTCTCGAGATACGGCAGGATCTCCTCCCGCCGCGCCCAGTCGAGCGCCGCGAGGGGCTCATCCAGCAGCAGCAGGCGCGGCTGCGAGAGCAGGGCGCGTGCGATCGCGACCCGCTGCCGCTCCCCGCCCGAGAGCTGATGGACGCGGCGCCTCGTCAGCGGCGCGATGTCGAGCAGGCCGATCACCTGGTCGAGACTCACGTACGGCGCCGCGCGCGCGCGGCGCTGCGCATATCCGAGATTGCCGGCGACGGAAAGGTGCGGGAACAGCCGTGCGTCCTGGAATACGTAGCCGATGCGGCGCCGCTCCGCCGCGATGTCGATCTGCCGGCGGCTGTCCAGCAGCACCGTCCCGTCGAGCGCGACCTCGCCGCGATCGGCCGCGAGCAGACCCGCGATGATGTTGATGGTGGTGCTCTTGCCGCAGCCGGACGGCCCGAACAGCGCCGCGACCCCCGGGGTCGGCAGCTCGAAGTCCACATCCAGCAGGAACGAGCCGAGCCGCTTGGCGAGCGCTACCTTCAGTGTCATCGGCCGAGCAACCTGCGCACCCGCCGGGCGAACCATTCCGATAGCAGCAGACCGGTGAGCCCGAGCAGCACCGACAGGACGGCGAGACGCGCGGCCGAGTGCTCCCCGCCGGGCTCCTGCAGGGCCGAGTACAGCGCCAGCGGCAGCGTCCGGGTCTGTCCCGGGATATTGGAGACGAAGGTGATCACCGCGCCGAATTCGCCCAGCGCCGCCGAGAATGCCATGATGGCGCCCGCCAGCAGTCCGGGCAGCATCAGCGGCACGGTGATCGTCGCGAACCGGTCGAGCGGGTGCGCGCCCAGCGTGCGTGCGGCATCCTCGAGGCCGCGATCCACGTTCTCGAGCGAGATGCGGATCGCGCGCACCATGACCGGGAAGGTCATCACGGCGGTCGCCAGGGCGGCGCCGTTGCGGGTGAAGACGAGCACGATGCCGAACCAGTGCTCGAGCCATGCGCCGATGAAGCCGCGCGTCCCGAACAGCAGCAGCAGCACGTAGCCGACCGCCACCGGCGGCAGAACGATCGGCAAGTGCACCAGGGCGTCGAGGAGCGTGCGCCCGACGAAGCGGCGGCGCGTGAGTAGCCAGGCGAAGCCGACCGCAGGCGGGAGACTGATGAGGAGGCTGCGCCACGCCACGCTGAGGCTCAACAGGAGCGCTTCGCTTTCCCCGTGGGTCAGCCCCATCATCGTGCGGGCGCCGATCGAACGCTTAAGAGCTGCATGCGCCAGGCAGTATACTGTGCGCGCAAGATTCGCTCGGAAGCGTCGAGGATCTGATCCATGCCCTATTACCGCGCCGTGGCGCAAGCAGCGGCGTCGATACCGGAGCGAATCGGTGTCTTGCTGGTCAATCTCGGGACCCCCGATTCGCCCTCCTATTTCGCCGTTCAGCGCTACCTGTGGGAGTTCTTGAGCGACCGGCGCGTCATCAACACGGCGCCGGCGATCTGGCTGCCGATTCTCTACGGGATCGTGCTGCCGCTGCGCCCGCTGCGCAGTGCGCGCAATTACCGCAAGATCTGGATGCAGGACGGATCGCCGCTCGCGGTGTATTCGAATCGCTTGACCAACAAGATCGACACGCGGCTGCGCGGCATCATGGGCGATCGGGTGCGGGTGGCGCTCGGCATGACCTACGGCAACCCCACCATCGCGAGCGCCGTGCGCATCCTTGCGGAGCAGAATGTGAGACGGCTCCTGGTGCTGCCGCTGTACCCACAGTATTGCTCATCGACCACCGGATCGGTGTTCGATCGCACCACGCAGGTATTGAGCCGCTGGCGATGGCTGCCGGAGCTGCGCTTCATCAACGACTACCACGCCGATCCGGGCTACGCCGATGCGCTGGCGGCGCGCATCGAGGAGCAGTGGACGCGTGCCGGGGCGCGCTCGCATCTGGTCTTTTCCTATCACGGCGTGCCCGCCGCCTACGTGAGCGGGGGAGATCCCTATCAGGCGCAGGCCGAGGCGACCACGCGCGCGGTGGTCTCGCGCCTGGAACTCGCCTCCGAGGATTGGTCGCATTGCTATCAGTCGCGCTTCGGCCGCGTCCGCTGGCTGCAGCCGTACACCGAGGATACGCTGCGCGAGCTCGCCGCCCGCGGCAAGCGCAGGCTCACGGTCATATCGCCTTCCTTCGCGGTGGATTGTCTGGAAACGCTGCAGGAGGTCGCGATCGAGTATCGCGACAAGTTTCGCGAGCTCGGCGGCGATCAGCTCGATCTCGTCCCCGCGCTCAATGACGATGAGCGCCACGTCGATGTGCTCGCGGCGCTGATCCGCAGTCATGTGCAGGGGTGGATATAGGGGCCGCAGGAGCCGCGCCGTGCGCACGGGGCGCTACGCGGCCGCGCGGCTCGCGCGACGCGGCAGCTTGCGCGGGGGTGGATCGCGCGGCGGCATGTACCCATGTCTTGGACTGTGGAAATTTTCTAATGTATTACAGTATTAAATATCCATATCATGATGATATATATGAGTAATATTCCCATCGTAGATGTGCCGCGATGGATCGCCGACCGCGTGCCGCGGCGGATCGGCGACCGCGTGCCCCTGCGTTTCGCGAGCCATTTGCGGCCGCGAGCGCATCGATGATCCTGCTCGCGCTGCTCTCGCTCGGGATCTGGATCTATCTCATCGCCGCGCACGGCGCTTTCTGGCTGTCCCGGCCCGAGCTCGCGCCCGTCCCGCGGGCTCCCGGTCCGCCCGTTGACATCGTGGTGCCGGCGCGCGATGAGGAAGCGACCATCGGTGCGGTCGTCGCATCGCTTCTCGCCCAGGATTATGCGGGTTCCTTCACCGTCACCGTGGTCGATGACAATTCCACCGACCGTACCGCCGAGCGCGCCGGCGCCGCTCCGAGCCTCGGCATCGTTCGCGGCGCCCCGAAGCCCGAGGGCTGGGTGGGCAAGATGTGGGCGCTGGAGCAGGGGGCGGCTCGAGGCACGGCGCCGCTGATCCTGTTCACCGACGCCGACATCGTGCACGAGCCGCGGCACCTCTCCACACTGGTCGCGCATCTGCAGGGCTCGCGGCTCGACATGGCGAGCGAGATGGTGCGCCTCAATTGCGTGAGCCTGGCCGAGCGCGCCCTGGTGCCGGCCTTCGTGTATTTCTTCCAGATGCTCTATCCCTTTCGCCGCGCCAATGACCCGCGATCGAATACCGCGGCGGCCGCCGGAGGCACGATCCTGATTCGCCGCGGGGCGCTCGAGCGCATCGGCGGCGTGCACGCGATCCGGGAGGCGCTCATCGACGACGTGTCGCTCGCCCGTGCGGTGAAGCGCAGCGGGGGCTCGATCTTCATCGGCCATTCCACGCTCGCGGTCTCGATCCGGCCATATCCCGCCTTCGCGGACATCTGGCGCATGATCGCGCGCACGGCGTTCACGCAGCTGCGCTATTCGGCCTGGCTGCTGCTCGGCACGGTGCTCGGGCTGAGCCTGGTGTGGCTGGTGCCGCCGGTGGCGGCCCTCACCGGAAGCGGCGCCGTGCGCGCCTGCGGGGTCGCAGCCTGCGTGCTCGCGGCCTCGAGCTACCTGCCGACGCTCGCGCGCTATCGCAGGAGCTATCTGTGGTCGCTGGCGCTGCCGCTGATCGCGCTTTTCTACATGGCGGCGACGGTCGGATCGGCCGCCGATCACTGGCGCGGCGCGGGCGCACGCTGGAAGAGCCGCTCGTACCGGGAGCCCGTCTGATTGCTCGGACGGGCGGCCGCTCCGGGCGCTACTCCTGCCAGGCGCGTTCGAGCAGCGGACGCGGATCGATGAGCGCGCCGCCGGCGCCGAACACGGCGCCCCAGCCGCACTGCGGATCGAGGCGGGTTGCGCAGAAGGACTCCGCGACGGCGCGTGCGCCCGCCGAGCCGCTTGCAGCCGCGGCCGCGAGCAGCAGACTCGCCTGCGTGAGGGTGACGAACGCCTGAGCGAAGCGCCGGCCGAGGGCCTCGGCCGATCCGTCGCGAGCGAGACCGGCGAAGCGCTCGAAGGCGGCGTCGAAGTGCCGGTCCTGGCCGCGTGCCTGCGAGAGCTCGCGCAGCACCACTTCGCAGGTCGAAGGCGCCTTGGCGAAGGCGCGCAGCACGTCGAGGCACATGATGTTTCCCGAGCCCTCCCAGATGGAGTTCACCGGCATTTCGCGCACGATTCGCGCGAGCGCGAGCTCCTCGGTGTAGCCGTTGCCGCCGAGGATCTCGATTGCCTCCGCGGACAGCTCGCAGCCGCGCTTGCAGACCCAGAACTTTGCCGCGGAAGTGAGGGCGCGGCGCAGCACCACCTCGCTCGGGGCATCGCTTTCGAATGCACGGGCGAGGCGCATCGACAGAGCCGTCGCGGCTTCCGATTCGAGCACCAGGTCGGCGAGCACGCTGCGCATGAGGGGCTGCGCGATCAGCGCGGCCCCGAAGGCCTTGCGATGGCGGGCGTGATGCAGCGACTGCACCACGGCCTGACGCATCATGCCGGCGCTGCCGAGCACGCAGTCGAGGCGCGTGAAGGTGCCCATCTCGAGGATGGTAGGGACCCCGCGTCCCTCCTCGCCGAGAAGCTGCGCCCAGGCCTCGACGAACTCGACCTCGGAGGAGGCATTCGAGCGATTGCCGAGCTTGTCCTTCAGGCGCTGAATGTGGATGCCGTTGCGGCTTCCATCGGGCAGGCGGCGTGGCATGAAAAAGCAGGACAGACCGCCGGCGGATTGGGCGAGCACCAGATGCGCATCGCACTGCGGGGCGGAGAAGAACCACTTGTGGCCGCTCACCCGATACGAGCCGTCTGCGGTGCGCTGCGCGCGCGTGGTGTTCGCTCTCACGTCCGAGCCGCCCTGCTTCTCGGTCATGCCCATGCCGATGAGTCCGCCCAGCTTGCGCTCGATGGGCAGGTCGCGCGGGTCGTACCTGCGCGTGAGCAGGCGCGGCACCCAGTCGCGCGCCAGACCCGGGTCGCGGCGCATCGCCGCGATCGCGCCGTAGGTCATGGTGGTCGGACAAAGGGTGCCGCATTCCACCTGCGCCTGCATGAGATAGCCGGCGGCGCGCGCCACGTGCGCGCCGGGGACGCTGTGGCCGGCCTCGCGCATCCACGGTGCGCTGTGATAGCCGCGCGCGGCGATACCCTCCATGAGCGCATGCCAGGACGGATGAAACTCGATCGCGTCGATGCGCTCGCCGCGCACGTTGAAGCTCTGCAGCACCGGAGGGTAGCGGTTCGCGACACGCCCGTGCTCGAAGTTGGCCGAGCATCCGATGGCCGCCCCGTCATGGGTGAGCTGCGCGACATGCGCCGCGGCGCCCTCGCGCTCGACCGCCGTGCGCAACGCTTCGTCAGTCGTGAACAGGTTGTACTCGGCGAGCGGCGGCGTCTGGTTGGGAGCGCCGGGCGCTGCCGCCGATGAGGCCTCGCCAGGCACGAAGGGAGGCGGCGTGGGGGCTTGCGACATGGATGCCTCGGTTTGCTTGCCCGACATTGACGCGTGTGCCGATATTACGGCGAATGCAGCTTGCCGCGTCAGCCCGCAAGATGCTAGATTTCAGCTCATATGTTCCCGGCAGCCTCGAAGCTCGGCGATCTCGGACGCGGCCTTGCGTCCCTGGGACTGCTTGCGCTGCTGCTGCGCCGCTAGGCGCTACTCACTGAACGCGCCATCGGTCGGCGCCCACAAGACCGAAACCCCCCCCTCGATGCAGACCCCGATCTGGTCGTGCACGGGAGGCAGCATCCATCGACCGGACAGAGAACATATGTTGCGCAATCCATCCACCAAATATCGCCCCTTCGCTCCCATCGATCTCGAGGATCGAGTCTGGCCCAACGCCGTCATCACCGCGCCGCCCACCTGGTGCAGCGTCGACCTGCGCGATGGCAACCAGGCACTGATCGAACCCATGGATGCCGCGCGCAAGCGCCGCATGTTCGACATGCTGATCCGCATCGGCTTCAAGGAGATCGAGGTCGGCTTTCCTGCGGCCTCGCAGACCGATTTCGACTTCGTGCGCGAGATCATCGAGAAGAGCCTGATCCCGGACGACGTCACCATCCAGGTGCTGACGCAGGCGCGCCCGGAGCTCATCGCGCGCACTTATGAAGCGCTCAAGGGCGCGCGCCGGGCCATCGTGCATGTCTACAATTCGACCTCGGTCGCGCAGCGCCGCGTGGTGTTTCGCACCGACCGCGCGGGCATCGTCGACATCGCCGTGCGCGGCGCCACCTGGGTGCGTGAGCACGCCGAGCGCGAGCGGGGCACCGAGTGGGTGTTCGAGTACAGCCCCGAGAGCTTCACCGGCACGGAGCTCGATTTTGCGGTCGAGATCTGCGACGCCGTGAATGGGGTCTGGGAGCCGACGCCGCAGCGCCGATCCATTCTGAACTTGCCGGCCACGGTGGAGATGGCGACGCCGAACGTGTATGCCGACCAGATCGAATGGTTCGCACGCCACATCGACAAGCGCGATTGCATCATCTTGAGCGTGCACCCGCATAACGACCGCGGCACCGCCGTGGCCGCGGCGGAGCTTGCGATGATGGGGGGCGCGCAGCGCGTCGAAGGCACCTTGTTTGGCAATGGCGAACGCACGGGCAACGTCGATATCGTGACAATTGCTCTTAATATGTATACGCAAGGGATTGATCCCAAATTGGATTTTGCCAATATAAATGAGGCGGCGCGATGTGCCGAGAGCTGCAATCAGCTGCCCATTCACCCACGCCATCCGTATGTGGGGGATCTGGTGTTCACCGCCTTCTCGGGATCACATCAAGACGCCATCAAGAAAGGGCTGGCGGCGCGCGCCGACGGCGATATCTGGGACGTGCCGTATTTGCCGGTCGATCCCTCGGATCTCGGCCGCTCCTACGACTCGATCATTCGCGTCAACAGCCAGTCGGGCAAGGGCGGCGTCGCCTACCTGCTCGAGCGCGACTATCAGCTGGTGATGCCGCGACGCCTGCAGATCGAGTTCAGCCAGATCGTACAAGCAGCCGCGGATATTACTGGCAAGGAATTGACTTCTAAGGAATTATGGGATCTGTTCAGTCGGGAATATCTGGCGCCGCGAGCGCCCTTCGTGTACCGCTCCCACCAGCTGGCGGCGTCCACGGACGGCGCCGATAGCGAGAAGCTCTCACTGCAAATCGAGCGCGACGGCCGGCCTCAGACCTGGATCGGGCAGGGCTCAGGTCCCATCGACGCCATGGTCGCCTCCATCGGTCTGCCGTTCGATGTGCTCTCCTACGAGGAGCACTCGCGCGGCCACGGGAGCGGCGCGGTGGCGGTGGCTTACATCGAGATCACGACACGCTCGCGCCGCACCCTGTTCGGCGCAGGCATGCATTCCAACATCATCACCGCGTCGCTCCTCGCCGTACTGTCGGCGGTGAACCGCGCGATCGCCATGGGGGCCCTGGCGCCTCCATCCGAGAGCGCCCGTACCGGCACTTGAAGCCCCCCGGCGGGGCTCGGTGGCGGCACCGTCTTGAAATTGGCTCGTTGCGCCCCGAAAGCAACCTTGGGCCTGCGGTCGAGCGGAATAGTTGAATGCGTTGCAAAATCCGCTATAGTGCGCATTTTTACGGGGCAGGCGGTTCGATCCTATTGATTTCAAGGGCTTTTCTCGACAAATGAGTGAACGCGAAGACGAACATTTCGACATCGACGATGAGTTTCTCGGTGAAGCTGAGGAATCTCATGACTATGACCCCTTGCTGGAGCGCACGGAACGGCGGCCCAAGGCGGCGGTGCCCGCCGCGGGCAAGCGAGGCAAGGCCGCCTGGAGCCGCGTGGAAGACGTCCTGGCCGAGCGGCAGTTGGAGAAAGAGCTGCGCGATATTTTCGAAGACGATTGATTTCCTTGCGCGCGCGTATGGGTTCATCGCTCTCCTCGCGCGTCGTCGTCCGTGCTTGACCGTGACGCCCGCTGGGTCGTGCTCAAGTTCGGCGGCACCAGCGTGTCCTGCGCCGCCAACTGGCACAACATCGCGCAGGTGCTGCGCGAGCGGATGGACGAGGGGCTGCGGCCGGTGGTGGTCCACTCCGCGCTCTCCGGCATCACCGATCGTCTCGAGTCGCTCCTCGCGGCCGCGCTCTGCGGGGATCACACCGCGGTCCTCGGGCGCATCGAGGCGCAGCACCGCGAGCTGGCGCGCGAGCTCGGCGTCGTGCCGGGCGAGATCTTCGAGCGCTTTCTCTCCGAGCTGAAGCAAAGCGCCGCTGTCGCGGCGCACATGCGCGTGGCCGATGAGCGCTTGCGCGCCCGGGTGTTGGCCGCGGGAGAGCTGCTCGCCACCGCCCTCGGGGCGGCCTTCCTCGACGCTCGGGGAATCCGCACGCGCTGGGTCGATGCGCGCGAGGCGCTGCGTGCCGAGCAGCGCCCGGGGGCGAACGTGAAGGCGAGCTTCTTGTCGGCGACCTGCGATTTCGCGCCGGATCTCGCGTTGCAGAACGCCTGGCGCGCGTTCGATCAGGTCATCATCACCCAGGGGTTCATCGCCTCGAATCCCGCCGGAGACACGGTGCTGCTCGGGCGCGGCGGCTCCGATACCTCGGGCTCGTACTTCGCGGCCAAGCTGGCGGCGGCGCGGCTGGAGATCTGGACGGACGTGCCCGGCATGTTCAGCGCCAACCCGCGCGCCATACCGACGGCGCGGCTGCTGCGGGCGCTGCACTACGACGAAGCCCAGGAGATCGCCAGCAACGGCGCCAAGGTGCTGCATCCGCGCTGCGTGCTGCCGGTGCGCCAGTACCGGATCCCGCTGCATGTATATGCGACCCAGGCGCCGGGCCTCGAGGGCACGGTGATCGGTGCCGATGTCGCCGACACGGCGGCGCAGGTGAAGGCGATCGCCATCAGGAAGGGCATCACCCTGGTGTCCATGGACAGTCCGGGCATGTGGCACCAGGTGGGCTTTCTCGCCGACGCCTTTCAGGTCTTCAAGGATCAAGGCCTGTCGGTCGACCTCATCTCCACCTCGGAGACCAACGTCACCGTTTCCCTGGATCCCACGGCCAACACGCTCGACCCTGCGGCCCTGCAGCGGCTCGCGGCGGCGCTCGGCGCGCTATGCCGGGTGGAGATCCTCGGACCTTGCGCGTCGCTGAGCCTGCTCGGACGCAACATCCGCGGCATCCTGCACGAGCTCGGCTCCGCCTTCGAATTGTTCCAGGATCACAAGGTTTACCTGGTGAGCCAGGCCGCCAACGATTTGAATTTCACCTTCGTGATCGACGAATCGCAGGGCGATCGGCTGGTGCAGCAGCTGCACCAGCGGCTCATCCAGAGCATCGGCTCGGACCGGGTGCTGGGACCGACCTGGCAGCAGCTGTTCGCGCCCCGCCGGAGCACGCCGCCGCCGGCCGCGTGGTGGCAGGGCGGCGCGAAGCGCGCACGGCTTCTCGACATCGCACGGCGCGAATCCGCGGCTTTCGTTTACGATCTCGCGAGCATCGATGAGGCCGTTGCCGCCGTGCATGCCGTCAAGTCCGTGGCGCGCTGGGCCTATGCGATGAAGGCCAACTGGCACCCTGCGATCCTGCGCCGCGTGTATGCGGCCGGGCTGTCGCTCGAATGCGTCTCGCGCGGCGAGCTCGAGCATGCTTTCGCGCAGGTTCCCGGTCTCGCGCCCGCTCGCGTGCTGTTCACCCCCAACTTTGCCCCCCGCTCGGAATACGAGTTCGGCTTCGAGCGCGGCGTGCGCGTGACCCTCGACAACCTCTATCCGCTCAGGGCCTGGCCGGAGGTATTTCGGGGCCGGGATATCTTCGTGCGCATCGATCCGGGAGTCGGACGCGGGCATCACCATCACGTGCGCACCGCGGGTGAGCACTCGAAGTTCGGCGTCCCGCTCGCCGAGGCCGAAGAGCTCGCGGCGCTGGCGCGTGCCCAGGGAACGCGCGTTCTGGGGCTGCATGCGCACACCGGCAGCGGCATTCTGGAGGTGGACAACTGGACCGAGACCGGCACCTTGCTCGCGCGGCTCGCGGCGCATTTCCCGGACGTCGCCGTGGTCGACCTCGGCGGGGGGATCGGCGTTCCGGAGCAGCTGGGCCAGAGCGGGATCGACCTCGATGCCCTCGATGCCGGAGTGGCGCGGCTCGGGCGGCAGTTCCCGCAGCTCGAATTCTGGATGGAGCCGGGTCGGTTCCTGGTCGCCCGGGCGGGTGTCCTGGTGGCCGTGGTCACCCAGCTCAAGGGCAAGGGCGAGACGCGCTACGTCGGCATCGCCACCGGGATGAACTCGCTCATCCGCCCCGCCCTGTATGGCGCGCATCACGACATCCGCAATCTCACGCGGCTCGATGAGCCGCTCACCGAGAAGGTCACGGTGGTCGGCCCGATTTGCGAGACCGCCGATCAGCTCGGAAGCGACCGCTGGTTGCCGCCGACCGAGGAGGGCGATGTGCTGCTGCTCGCGAACTGCGGCGCCTATGGCTATGCCATGGCCTGCCACTATAATCTGCGCCCCCCGGCAGTGGAGCACCTCATCGAGCCATGATCGAAGCGGGCATCATCGGTTGGCGCGGCATGGTCGGTTCCGTGCTCCTCGAGCGCATGCGCGCCGAGGGCGACTTCGATCTGATCGAGCCCGTGTTCTTCAGCACCTCGCAGGCGGGCGGCGTCTCGCCCGACATCGGCCGCAAGGGCCGGCCGGTGCAGGATGCGCATGATCTGGCGGCGCTCGCGCGCCTGCCCATGCTGATCAGCGCACAGGGCGGGGACTACACCCAGGCGGTGCACCCGCGGCTGCGGGAGGCGGGCTGGCAGGGGTACTGGATCGACGCGGCCTCGAGCCTGCGCATGGCGGACTCCTCGGTCATCGTGCTCGATCCGGTGAACTTGCCGCTGATGCGCGCCGCGCGCGAGCGCGGCGTCAAGGATTTCATCGGCGGCAACTGCACCGTCTCGCTCATGCTCATGGGCGTGTGCGGCCTCATGCGTGCCGGGCTGGTCGAGTGGATCACGGCCATGACCTATCAATCGGCCTCCGGGGCGGGCGCTCAGAACATGCGCGAGATGCTCGATCAGATGGGCGCGCTGCACCGATCGGCGGCGGCGCTGCTCGCCGACCCCGCATCGGCCATACTCGACATCGATCGGGCGGTATCCGCGGCCATGCGCCACCCGCAGTTTCCCATCGCCCAGTTCGGCGCGCCGCTCGCCGCCAGCTTGATTCCCTGGATCGACAAGGACCTGGGAGACGGGCAGAGCCGCGAAGAATGGAAGGCGGGCGCGGAATCGAACAAGATCATGGGTACCGAGGCGAGCCCGGTGCCCGTGGAGGGCATCTGCGTGCGGGTGGGCGCCATGCGCTGCCATTCGCAGGCGCTCACCCTGAAGCTCAGGCGCGATGAGCCGCTCGCGGAGATCGAGCGGCTCATCGCGGGCGGCAATGATTGGGTGAAGGTGATCCCCAACGAGCGCGAAGCGTCCATCAAGGCGCTCTCTCCCGCGGCGGTGAGCGGCACCATGACCATACCGGTCGGGCGTCTGCGCAAGCTCGCGATGGGCGGGGAGTATCTTTGCGCTTTCACCGTGGGCGATCAGCTGCTGTGGGGGGCCGCCGAGCCCTTGCGCCGCACTATGCGCTTCCTGCTGGACGCCCTCTGAAGCCCTGACCGTCGATCGATTCGGGATGATGGACGCGCTCGTGCGCGAGCGCCTGATCGTGCGTGAGCAGCTGGATGGGCACGGCCTGCGTGCGCCAGATGTCCCGGCAGTACTCGCGGATGGTCCGATCGGAGGAGAACTTGCCGCTGCGTGCCGTATTGAGTATGGCCATGCGGGTCCAGCCCTCCATGTCGAGGTACAGAGCGGATGCCTTGTCCTGGCAGTCGACGTAGGAGGCGAAGTCCGCGAACAGCATGTACGGATCGGAGTGCATCAGATTGTCCAGCAGAGGCTTGAGCAGCTCGGTGTCGCCGCGCGTGAAGAAGCCGCTGCGGATCAAATCGATCACCTCGCGCAGGCGCGGGTCGGCCGCATAGTAGTCCATCGGCCGGTAGCCCGAGGACTTGAGCGCCAGCACCTGGTCGGCCGACAGGCCGAACAGGAAGAAATTGTCGGCGCCGATCTCCTCGCGCAGCTCGATGTTCGCTCCGTCGAGCGTCCCGATGGTGATCGCCCCGTTCATGCAGAACTTCATGTTGCCGGTGCCCGATGCCTCCTTGCCCGCGGTCGAGATCTGCTCGGACAGGTCCGCGGCCGGGTACACGCGCTGCCCGTTGGTCACGTTGAAGTTCGGCAGGAACACCACTCTGAGGCGCTCGCACACGTCCGGATCGCGATTGATCACGTCGCCCACGGACGTGATCAGCTTGATCATGAGCTTCGCCAGGTGGTAGCCGGGCGCCGCCTTGCCGCCGAAGATGAACGTGCGCGGCACCACGGCCAGGCGCGGATTCGATTTGAGCGACAGATAGAGCGAGACGATGTGCAGCACCTTGAGATGCTGGCGCTTGTATTCGTGAATCCGCTTGACCAGCACGTCGAACATCGTGCCCGGGTCGATCACGACACCGCTGCGCTCGAGCGCGAGCGCCGCGAGCGCGCGCTTGTTCTGCAGCTTGATCTCGCGCCAGCGCGCGCGGAACGCCGCATCCTGCGCGAGCGGCTCGAGGAGCCTCAGCTGCCCGAGATCCTTGATCCATCCGTCCCCGATGTGCTCGGTGATGAGAGCGGCGAGACGCGGATTGGAGAGCACCATCCAGCGCCGCGGCGTGACGCCGTTGGTCTTGTTGCTGAATTTTCCCGGCCAGAGCTCGTAGAAATCCCTGAGCACGTCGCGCTTCAGAAGCTCGGTATGCAGCGCCGCCACGCCGTTGATGGCGTGACTGCCCACGCACGCGAGGTGCGCCATGCGCACGTAGCGCTGGTCGCTCTCGTCGATGATGGACATGCGCCGGATGCGCTCCTCGTCTCCCAGGAAGCGCATGCGCACCTCCTCGAGGAACTGGGCGTTGATGTCGTAGATGATCTGCAGATGACGCGGCAGCACGCGACCGAACACATCGAGCGGCCAGCGCTCGAGAGCCTCCGGCAGCAGGGTGTGGTTGGTGTAGGCGAACGTCTTGCCGGTGACCCTCCAGGCCTCCGCCCACGGCATCGCATGCTCGTCGATGAGCTGGCGCATGAGCTCTGCGATGGCGATGGCCGGATGGGTGTCGTTCAGCTGGATGGCGAATTTCTCGTGAAAGCTCGCGAGCGGCACCTGCTGGGTGCGCACGATGCGGAACATGTCCTGGATCGAGCAGGATACGAAGAAGTACTGCTGCTCGAGCCGCAGCTGCTTGCCGCGCAGCTGCTCGTCGTTCGGATACAGCACCTTGCTGAGGTTCTCGGAGGTGATCTTCTGATTCACCGCCCCGTAGTAGTCGCCGCTGTTGAAGGCCGCGAAGTCGAACGACTCGGGCGCCTCGGCGCTCCACAGCCGCAGGGTGTTGGCGGTGTTGGTGCGATATCCGAGGATGAGCGTGTCATACGGCACCCCGTTGACGATCTTGTCGGGAACCCAGCGCACGCGCGCACGCTCGTGCTCGTCGATGTACTGCTCGGTGCCGCCGCCGAGCTTCACGCTCACCGCCCATTCGGGGCGCACCAGCTCCCAGGGATTGCCGAAGCGCAGCCACTTGTCGGTCTTCTCGATCTGCCAGCCGTCGATGATCTCCTGATGGAAGATGCCGAACTCGTAGCGGATGCCGTAGCCGAGGGAGGGAATCTCCAGGGTCGCGAGCGAGTCGATGAAGCACGCCGCCAGCCGCCCCAGGCCGCCGCTCCCGAGTCCCGGCTCCTCCTCCTGCTGCAGCAGATCCTCGAAGCTCAGCCCGAGCTCCCCCATGCCTTGCTTGACGGTATCGAGGATGCCGAGGTTCAGCAGGTTGTTGCCCAGGTGCGGCCCGGTCAGGAACTCGGCGGACAGGTACGCCACGGTGCGCGAGGCCTTCTGGGTGTAGGTGGCGGCGGTGCTGATCCAGCGCTGCAGCATGCGGTCGCGCACCGCGTAGGCGAGCGCCATGTAGTAGTCGTTGCGGGTCGCGAGCGCGGCGAACTTGCCCTGCATGTAGAACAGGTCGTCGAGGAAGGCGCTCTTGATGGCTTCCTTGTCGAGCGCGGTGCGCTCGCCGACGGGCTCCCTCATGGCGCCCAGGCCACCTCGACCGGCGTGCGCTGCTGGCGCAGCACCGCGCGCACCGGCATCTCCTCGATCGGCCCGGGCTCGTTCGCCGCGCTGAAGGTGCGCCATTTGCCGTCGCCCATGATGAAAACGATCACCCGCCGCGAGTCGAGCAGGGCGGACAGATTCAAGCTCAGGCGAGCCTGCGGAGCCGAGGGCGCCCACATACCCACGCAGCCGGGCGCGGCCGCCGGATCGAGCGCGCTCTTCAGATTGGGCGAATGGGGGAACAGGGACGCGGTGTGCCCGTCATCGCCCATGCCGAGCACGGTCGTGTCGAATGGCCGCGGCACGCGCGCGAAGGTCTCCCAGGCCGACACCGCCCCGAGGTCCGGCGAGGGCGCCGCATTCTTCAGGCCCGCGAAGCGGGCGGACGCCGCCGCATCGCGCAGCAGGAAGTCGCGCACCAGCTTCTCGTTGCTGCCGGCATCGGTGGGCTCGACCCAGCGCTCATCGGCGAGCGCAACGCACACCCGGCTCCACTCCAGGGATTGACGGCGCAGCCGCTCGAACAGCTTGATCGGCGACCTGCCGCCCGACACCACCAGGCTCGCCATGCCGCGCTGCGCGATGGCCCGCCCGAGGCTCGCGGCGATGTCGAGCGCGAGCTCGGCCACCAGCGCTTCGGCATCGGGGTAGCGCTTGATCTGCGGGTTGGTGCTCGCCATGAGCCGAAGCGTAGCATGTGCATACCGCCAAGCAAGCCGGGGCGGTGTGGTATAAGTGCGGTCGCGTGAAGGACCTGACGGCGCATTCCATCGGTAAGCACATCCTGCAAATGGCGCTGCCCATCGCCGCCGGAATGCTGTTTCAGACGCTGTATCTGCTGATCGATCTGTATTTCGTCGCGCACCTGGGCGACGCCGCGCTCGCCGGCGTCGGTGCGGCCGCCAACATGACGTTCATCGTGTTCGCCGTGACGCAGATGCTCGGGGTGGGCACCGTGGCGCTCATCTCGCATGCTGTCGGCCGCAAGGATCGCGCCGATGCCAACCGCGTGTTCAATCAGAGCCTGTCGCTGTCGGGCCTGTGCGGCCTCTCGACCCTGATCGCCGGCTATGCGCTCGCCCCGCCGTACATGCACACGCTGGGCGCGGATGCGGCCACGGTTCGCGCGGGGATCGAGTACATGGGGTGGTTCCTGCCGAGCCTTGCCCTGCAGTTCGTCATGGTGGCGATGGGCTCGGCCTTGCGCGGCACGGGCATCGTCAAGCCGAGCATGATCGTGCAGGTCTTCACCGTGGCATTGAATGCGATTCTGGCGCCGCTGCTGATCGCGGGCTGGGCGACGGGGCATCCGCTGGGCGTCGCCGGGGCGGGCCTCGCCAGCTCGATCTCGGTGGCGGCCGGCGTCGCGCTTCTGGCGATCTATTTCCACCGGCTGGAGCATTACGTGGCCTTCGACTCGAGCGCCTGGCGCTGGGATTTCTCCGTCTGGCGGCGGCTGCTGCGCATCGGCTTGCCGGCCGGCGGGGAGTTCGTGCTCATGTTCCTCTACATGGCCGTCATCTACTGGATCATTCGGCCCTTCGGCCAGGATGCGCAGGCGGGGTTCGGCGTCGCCCAGCGCATCAATCAGAGCCTGTTCCTGCCGGCGATGGCCGTGGCCTTCGCGACCGCGCCGATCGTCGGACAGAACTATGCCGCCGGCAAGTTCGAGCGCGTGCGCGAGGCATTCCTGCGCGCCGCGGTCATCGGCACGCTGGTCATGGGGTCGTTGACGCTGCTGTGCCAGTGGCGCGCGCAGTGGCTGGTGCACGCATTCACCACCGAGCCGGGCGCGGTGGCGGTGGCGAGCCAGTTCCTGAAGATCGTGTCACTGAATTTCGTGGCGTCCGGGCTGGTGTTCACCTGCTCCTCGGTGTTCCAGGGCCTCGGCAACACCGTTCCGGCCGTGCTGAGCTCGGCCACGCGTATCTTGAGCTTCGTGGGTCCCGCGCTCTGGCTCGAGGCGCAGCCGGAGTTTCGCCGCCGTCTGCTGCCGCTGGCGGTGCTCGGGACGGCCTGAGTGCAGCTCAAGACCTTCATCGACGTGGCGGGGTGGAGCGCGGCGCTCCTCATCCTCGGCGCTTACGCTCTGATCTCGGCCGGCAGGATCCAGGGGCGCTCGGCGCTCTATCAATGGATCAACATCATCGGCGCCGTGGGCTTCATCATCAACAGCGGCTGGTACGGCGCCTGGCCCTCGGTGGGACTCAACGTCGTGTGGCTCGGCATCGGCGTGTTCGCGCTCGCGCGCAATCGGCGCGCCGCACGCGCGGGAGCGCTCAATCCTTGATGATCACGGGCGTTCCGAGTGCGGTCCGCTGGTACAGGTCCTGCATCGCCGAGTTTTGCAGGGCGATGCACCCGAAAGTCCAGTCCCGCGCCGCGCCGTCGCGCCGCGCCGGGTCTTCTCCATGGATGTAGATCTGCCCGCCGAGCCGGGTGTGTTGCGGGGGCATCCTCTTGAGCTGCCAGGCGCTGAGTATCTGCGCATACTCCTCGCGGCTGATCAAGCCCGCGGCGAGCCCGCGCTCGGCGTCCTCGGCATTCGGGTAGCTCAGGCACAGGGAGAGAAAGAACTTGCTGCGGGGATTCTTGCTGCAGACGTAGAACTCTCCGAGCGGAGTCGCCTCGTCACCTTCCACCGCCTTGTCGGCCGCCCAGTTCCTGCCGAGCGCCACGCCGTAGCTTCGGTCGGCCTCCTGGTCGGCGCAGGCGCGCAGGATGCGGGCGGACTTCTCGATCACGATGCGCCGAATCATCGGGACGCGCGCTGCTGGTGCCGAGCTTCGAGCTCGCGCACCACGCGAGCGAGCGACAGGCCTCTCGCCTCGAGCAGAAGCATCGCGTGGTAGAGGAGATCCGCCGCCTCGGCGATCACCTCGGCATCCCCCTGAGCGACGGCGGCAAGCGCCAGCTCGAGTCCTTCCTCGCCCACCTTCTGCGCGATGCGCCGCTCGCCCGCCTCGAGCAAGCTCGAGGTGTAGCTGCCCGCCGGCCGCTGCGCGATGCGCGCCCGGATGATCTCGGAGAGAGTGCCGAGAAAACCGTACGGCTGCGCGGCGGCCTGCGGCGCCGCGGCTCCGAAGCAAGTCGCCGTACCCTGGTGGCAGGTGGGACCGCGGGGCTCGGCGAGCAGCAGCAACGTGTCGGCGTCGCAATCCGCGGCGATGGCGCGGACCTCGAGAAAGTGACCCGAGGTCTCTCCCTTGGTCCACAGCCGCTGCTTGCTGCGGCTCCAGAAGGTCACCCGGCCGCTCGCTTGCGTCGCCGACAGCGCCTCCCGGCTCATGTAGCCGAGCATCAGCACCGCGCCGCTCTGGTGATGCTGCACCACCGCCGGCAAAAGACCGGTGGCCTCATCCCAGCGCAGGGCCCCGAGCGGCGCGGCAAGGCGCGGGCCTTCGGCCGAACCGGTGTGCTCATCGGTCATGGATCCGCTCAAAGTCTCACCTCGATGCCGTCCGCCCTGAGCTGGCGCTTGAGGTCGGGTATCGTGATCTCACCGGAGTGAAAGACGCTCGCGGCGAGCGCAGCGTCGACGCCCGCCTCGCGAAACACTTGCTCGAAATGCGGGACCGATCCGGCGCCGCCGGAGGCGACCAGCGGCACGCGGCAAATCTCGCGCACGGCCCGCAGCTGCGCGATGTCGTAGCCGCTCCGTACGCCGTCGCTCGCCATGCAATTGAGCACGATCTCGCCGGCCCCGCGCCGCTGCGCCTCCAGCACCCAATCTAAGGTGGTGCGCCCCGCATCGCAAGCGCGCCCGGCATCGCCCGTGAATTGCTGCACCCGGTACCCCTCGGCGGTCGTCTGGCTGTCGACGCCGACCACCACGCACTGGGCGCCGAAACGGGCGCTCAGGGCGTCGATGAGATCGGGGTCGGCCAGTGCGGGGGAGTTGATGGAGATCTTCTCCGCGCCGCAGGCGAGGACCTGCTCGGCGTCGGCGACGCCGCGGATGCCGCCCGCCACGCAGAAGGGAATGTCCAGGATGCGCGCCACGCGCTCGATCCAGGAGCGATCCACCGAGCGCCCCTGCGGGCTCGCCGTGATGTCGTAGAACACGAGCTCGTCGGCCCCTGCGTCGCGATAGCGCAGCGCGAGCTCGAGGATCTCGCCGACGATGCGATGAGCGCGAAAGCGCACGCCCTTCACCACTCGGCCGTCGCGCACATCGAGGCACGGTATTATGCGCCGGGCAAGAATGGCCGCAGCTCCTCGCGCGGGATCAGGTTCTCGAGCAGCGCCTTGCCGCTGACGGCGGCCGCGGCGCCGCAGGCGGCGAGGGCGCGCAGATCCGCGGCCCCCCGTACCCCGCCCGAGGCTTGCCAGGCGAGGTGCGGAGAATGCCGCACGGCCCGTGCGTACAGATCGGTGTTCGGTCCCGTCAGCGCGCCGTCGCGGCCGACGTCGGTGCACAGCACGTGCCGGACCAGCCCGGCCGGGAAGCTCGCCAGCGCATCCCAGAGCGTCAGGCCCGACTGCCGCTGCCAGCCGTGAGTGGCGACCCGCGGCGTCCCCGCCGCATCGAGTCGCACGTCGAAGGCGAGCGCGACGCGCTCGGCACCGAAGTGTTCGAGCCAGCGCATCACCTGCGCCGCGTCGTCGAGCGCCGCGCTGCCGACGACGGCGCGTGCGGCACCGAGGCCGAGCACCTCCGCGACGGCAGCCTCGCTGCGCAGCCCGCCGCCCACCTGCAGGAGCACACCGGGCTCGCGCGCGAGCGCCGCGATGATCGCGCGGTTGCCCATGCTGCCGTCGCGCGCGCCGTCGAGGTCGACCACGTGCAGCCAGTCGGCGCCGAGCTCCCGGTAGCTGCGCAGCAGCTCGAGGGGGGGCGCCTCGTAGGACGTCTCGGCCGAGAATTCGCCGCGCAGCAGCCGCACGCAGCGCCCGCCTTTCAGATCGATGGCGGGGATCAGGCGCATGGCGGCCTCGGGGTGCGCGGCGGCGCGCTGACGGCAGCTGCAGCGCTCACGGCAGCTGCAGCGCTCACGGCAGGTCCAGGAAGTTGCGCAACAGTCGCGCACCCGCGGCGGCCGAGCGCTCCGGGTGAAACTGCGCGCCGTAGAAGTTGCGCCACGCAACGCACGCGCTGAATGCAGCGCCGTAGCGGCAGCTCGCGACCGTGGCCTCGCTCACGGGCAGCGCATAGCTGTGCACGTAATAGGCATGATCTCCCGCCGCAAGGCCCGTCAGGAGCGGGGAGCTGCGCTCGATGTCGAGGGTGTTCCATCCCATGTGAGGAACGGGCCGGTCGGGCGCCGCGCGCAGACGCGCCGCGCGGCCCGGGATGACGCCGAGACAGGCGGCCGGACCTTCTTCGGAGCCCTCGTAGAGGAGCTGCATGCCGAGGCAGATCCCGAGCACCGGTTGGGTGAGCGCAGGGATCACCGTGTCGAGCCGGGCGCTGCGCAGGCGCTCCATGGCGTCGGCCGCGGCGCCCACGCCCGGCAGGATCACGTGGCTCGCCGCGCGGATGCGCTGCGCGTCCGCCGAGACCTGCGCCCGCGTCTTGAGCCGCTCGAGCGCGAACCTGAGCGAGGCGATGTTGGCGCCCCCCGAGGCGACGATGACGACATCGCGCGTGCTCGGGCGGTCGCGGGTGCTCACAAGGTCGCGCGTGCTCACAAGGTCCCCTTGGTGCTCGGCAATTCGCTGCCTTCGCGCCGCACCGCCTGGCGCAGGGTTCGGCCGAGACCCTTGAAGCAGGATTCGATCATGTGGTGGGTGTTCTCGCCGCTCACCCGCAGATGCAGCGCCGCTCCCAGCGCCTCGGCGAGCGAGCGGAAGAAATGCGGAACCAGCTCGGTAGGCATGTCGCCCACCCGCTCGCGAGAAAATCGTCCCTGCCAGACGAAATAGGGCCGGCCCGACAGGTCGAGCGACACCTGCGCCTCGGCCTCGTCCATGGGAAGGACGAAGCCGTAGCGGCCGATGCCGCCCTTGTCGCCGAGCGCCTGGCGCAGCGCGCGGCCCAGGGCGAGCGCGCAATCCTCGACCGTGTGATGCTCATCGACGTGCAGATCGCCCTTGCATTCGAGCGCGAGGGCGAAACCGCCGTGCTTGGCGACCTGCTCGAGCATGTGATCGAAGAAGCCGATGCCGGTTCGCACGCTGCTCGGGCCCTCGCGCGACAGGTCGACTTGCACCGTCACCTCGGTCTCCTTCGTGGTGCGCTCGATCCGGGCGCTGCGCCCGGCGCTGTGGATGCGCCTCGCGACGGATTGCCATGTTTCTTGCTGGTCGCCGCCGAGACGCACGCGCAGCCCCTGGACGCCCAGATTGCGGGCGAACTGCAGATCGGTGTCGCGATCCCCGACCATGAAGCTGCGCGCGGCGTCGATCGGATGGCGCTGCAGATACTCCTGCACCAGGCCGAGCTTGGGCTTGCGGCAGGCGCATTCATCGCGCGCGAAGTGCGGGCAGACGAATACGGCATCGAACACGATGCCCTGCGAGGCGAACAGCTCCAAGGTGAACCGATGCGTGCGGTCGAAGGCGTCCTGGGGCAGGCTGGCGGTGCCGAGCCCGTCCTGATTGGTGACCATGACCAGCCGCAAGCCGTCCTGAGCGAGGGTGAGCAGAGCGGGAATGACGCCCGGCATCAGGCGGATCTTGTCGAGCCGATCCACTTGCTCGTCCGGCGGCTCCTCGATCAAGGTGCCGTCGCGGTCCACGAACAGCGTGGGCCGCGGCGCAGCCGGCGCCGCCGCGCTCATGCCGCCTCCAGGCTCGCGAGCAGCGCATCGTTCTCGGCGCGCGTGCCCACGGTGATCCTGAGCGCATTCGCCAGAGCCGGGTTTGCGCGCAGATCGCGCACGATCGTGCCGCCGGCCATGCTGGCGCGCATGAACCGGTCCGCGTCCGGGCTCTCGATGAGCAGGAAATTCGCCTCGCTCGGCCAGATCCTCGCGACCAGCGGCGAGCGCTGCAGTCGCTCGCGCAGATACCCGCGCTCTGCAACCAGCCCCTCGATCCGCTCGCGCGCCGCCGCAATCGCTGCCGGCTCGAGTGCGCGCAGCGCCGCCTCGATGGTGGGCTGGGCGAGCGAGTAGGGCGGGATCACGCGCCTTGCCAGCTCGATGAGGGCGGGCTGGGCGAGCAGCGCCCCGATGCGCGCGCCGGCGAGCGCATGGGCCTTCGACAGGGTGCGCAGGATCGCCAGCGTCGAGAAGCGATCCAGCCAGCGGGCGAGGCTGGGGCGGCCCGACCACTCGATGTAGGCCTCGTCGATCACGACGATGGCCTTGCCGTCGAGCGCGGCGCACACCGCCTCGAGCGCGGCCTCGTCGAACGCATTGCCCGTGGGGTTGTTCGGCGAGCACAGATAGACGAGTTTCATGGCAGGCCGCCAGGCGTCGAGAAGCTTCCTCGGGTCGAGGCTCCAGCCGCGGGCGCGCTCGAGCGGGATATCGACGACGCTCGCCCCCTGGATGTCGGCGCACACCTTGTACATGCCGAAGGTGGGGGGGCACTGCACGATGGCGTCGCTCCCGGCGCGCAGGTACATGCGTGACAGCACATCGATGGCCTCGTCGCTCCCGCGGCCGACCAGGATGCAGTGAGCGGGCACCCCGTAGAGGCTCGCGAGGCGCTCGATGAGCGCTCTGGGCTGGGGCTCCGGATAGCGGTTCAGTCCCGCCGCGGTCGCATCGCCCGGCGGGCGCCAGGGTGCCTCGTTGGCATGCAGCCGCGTGAGCGCCGGCAGCCAGGCGGCATGCGAGTACGGCCGCAAATTCACGATCTCCGGGCGCGCCAGGGCGAGCGCGGGGTTCACGGGGCACTGCCCGGGATCGCGGCCAGGCGAATGCTCACCGAGGCGGCGTGCCCGTCGAGGCCCTCGAGGGTCGCCAGCGTGCACGCGGTTTCCCCGAGCGCGAGCAGGCCCTGCTGCGTGAGCTCCTGAACGGTGATGCGCTTCTGGAAGTCCTCGAGCGACAGGCCGCTGTAGGCTCTCGCATAGCCGTAGGTGGGCAACGTGTGATTCGGACCGCTGCAGTAATCGCCCATCGATTCGGGCGACCAGTGGCCCAAGAATACGGCCCCCGCCGCCTGCACCCGCGCCAGCCAGCGGCGCGCTTCGCGCACCTGCAGCAGCAGGTGCTCCGGTGCGTACTCGTTGGCGATGCCGAGGGCGGTATCCAGGGAATCGACCACGATGAGGCGCATCTCGGGCGTCGAGCTCGCCAGAATCTGCCGGCGGGAAAGCGCTCGAGCCTGGGCGGCGACGGCGCACGCGACCGCCTCGGCGAGCGCTGCGCTGGTGGTCACGAGCAGCGCCTGCGCCTCGGGACCGTGCTCGGCCTGGGCGAGCAGATCCGCGGCCGCGAAATCGGCGCGCGCGCTGTCATCGGCGACGATCATCACCTCGGTGACGCCCGCCGGCAGGTCGGCGGCCGCGCCCGCCGCATCGCCGGCGACCGCGAGCTTTGCAGCGGTGACCCAGGCATTGCCGGGACCAAACAGCTTGTCGCATTTCGGTATCGACTCCGTACCGTAGGCCATGGCGGCGACGGCCTGGGCGCCGCCGGCCTTGAAGATGCGCTGTACGCCCGCCTTGCGCGCGGCCGCCAGCACCGCCGGATCCGCCGCGCCCGTGCGATTCGGCGGCGTGCACATGATGCGCTCGGGACAGCGCGCCAGCGCCGCCGGCACGCCCAGCATGACCGCGGTCGATGGAAGCGGTGCACAGCCGGCGGGCACATACAGCCCCACCGCGCGCACCGGCACGCTGATGCGCTCGCACAGCACGCCGGGCGCGGTCTCCAGGACGATCGCGGTGCTCGCCTGGGCGGCATGAAACTTGCGAACCGTCCCGACGGCGGTGTCGAGTGCGCGATGCTGCGCGACGCTCAAGGCGCGGTCGGCCGCATTCATCTCCTCGGCCGACACCTCCAGGCGATCGAGGCGCACGCCGTCGAACCGCTCCGTCAGATCGAGGAGCGCCGCATCGCCGCCGCGGCGCACCGCCTCGATGATCTCGCCGGCCTCGCGGGCGATGCGTGCGGCGCCGCGCTGCGCCGGGCGCTCGAGAGCGGCGCGGCGCGCCGCGGCGTCGAGGGATCTCCATTCCAGGATACGCATGCCTGTCGCCCTTGCCGCTGCGGCCGCTACGCCAGCATCTTTTCGACCGGAAGCACCAGCACCGAGCTGGCGCCCACGCTCTTGAGCTGCTCGAGCGTTTCCCAGAAGACGTTTTCGCGGCACACGGCATGCACCGCGACCCGATCGCCGAGTCCTTCGAGCGGAATGACCGTGGGCGCCTCGCTTCCCGGCAGCAGCTTCGCGATCGCCGGCAGGGCGGAGCGCGAGGCGTGCAGCATGATGTACTTGCTGCCCTTGACCTGCTCGACGCCGTCGATGCGCATGAGCAGGCGGCGCGTCCAGTCGCGCTTCTCCGCCGGAATCGGGATGGGCGTGCGTATCAGGGCCGCCTGGCTCTCGAGCACCACCTCGGCTTGACGCAAGTGGTTCGCGGCGAGCGTCGAGCCGGTGGAGACCAGATCGCAGATCACGTCCGCGCGCTTCAGGCGCGGGGCGATCTCCACCGATCCGGACAGCACCACCACCTCCGCCCGGATGCTGCGCTCGGCGAGGAAGCGGCCGAGGATGAAGGGATAGGTGGTCGCGATGCGCTTGCCCTCGAGCGAGTGAGCGCCGCGGTAATCGAAGCCGTCGGGAACCGCGATGCACAGCTTGCAGCGGCCGAAATCGAGCGTCTGCACGGTCTCGAACAAGGGCGTGATGCCGCGCGCGTGGAAGGCGAGCCGCTTCTCCTCGACCACGTTCAGGCCGACCACGCCCAGGTCGCACACATCCTCCTGCACCAGATCCGGTATGTCGTCGTCGCGCACGAACAGCACGTCGAGGGGCATGTTCTCGCCGTAGCACATCAGCTGGTCCTTGCCGCGCGTGTACTTGAGCCCGCAGCGCGACAGCAGGTCGAGCGAGGCGTCGGTGAGCCGCCCGCTCTTCTGCACGGCGATCCTGAGCCGCATCGGGGAGATCGCGCTCATGCGTGCGCCTTGAGCCGGTCGGTGACCGCGCGGTAGCCGCCGTTCCCCGATTGCAGATAGCGCGCGACGCGCCCGATGGTGGTGACGCTCACGCCCGTCTGCCTGTGAATGTCGCGGTACGGCAGGCCGCGCTCCAGCAGCTCGACCACCGCCCAGCGATCGGCCATCGCCTGCAGCTCCGTCGGCGTGCACAGATCGCGGAAGAAGCTGCGGCACTCCTCGACGCTGCGCAGCGCCAGGATGGCGGTGAACAGCGCGCGCTCGTGCTGCTGCTCCTGTCGCAAGCTCACCGGGCGATTGGTCTTCATTGCTTCGGGGCCGGGGCTCGGCGCCGCGGGCGGACCCGCGCGACAGCCCATCCGGCTCGCAGTACCTTGTATCAATGTATTAACACGCTAGTACATTAATACAGGCGGCGGCGCCGCGCAAGGCTCGAAAGCCCTTGACGGGGGCCGCGCGCCTGATAATATTTACAGGCCCATCTAGACCGGCTGAGGGAAAGGCCCTTAGAAGCCGGGGCAACCACCCGGGGTTCCCGACGGACTCTTGCCGGCGGATCATCCGGGAACGGTGCCAACTCCTGCGGACCCCGATTCGGGCTCCGATAGATGGGCGGCGAGTTGCGCGGCGAAAGCGCCGCAACAGCCGATGAGCGGTGCCGCTCCTCAGGGGTTATGTCGCCTCGAGAGGAGAGAGTCGAAGGTGCCGAGCAAAACCTCCGAAAAGCCCAAGCCTGCCGCCGCGGACGTGCCTGCGCGCGACGAGATCATGCCGTTGCCGGCTCCGTGGCGGCTGCATTACGGCGATGAGCTGCCGGGCCCGCGCATCGCGTTTCGCGTGGTGGGTCCGCAGGGCGCGCCGCTGGTCGCCGTGCTCGGAGGCATCTCCGCCCATCGCGTGGTGTGCGGTCGCGAAGGCTGGTGGCCCGAGCTCGTCGGCCCGGGTCACGGGGTCGATACCACCCGCTACCGCGTGCTCGGCATCGACTACCTCGGCGGCCGCGGCCAGAGCTCGGCCCCGCAGCCGCAAGGCGGGTTCCCGCCGCTGAGCTCCTATGACCAGGCCCTGGCGCTGCGCCTCGTCGTCGAGTATCTCGGTGCCGAGCCGCTGCACGCCATCGTCGGGGCCTCCTATGGCGGGATGGTGGCGCTGTGTTTCGCCGAGCGTCACGCCGAGCTGGTCGGCCGCATCGTCGTGCTGAGCGCGGCCGACCGCTCGCAAGTGCTGTCGACGGCCTGGAGGAGCGTGCAGCGGCAGATCGTGCGCGAGGCCATCGCCCGCGGCGACGGGCCCTCGGGCCTGAAGCTCGCACGCGCGCTCGCGATGGCGACCTACCGCAGCTCGGTCGAGTTCGAGCTGCGTTTCGGCGGCCCGCCGGTGCGCGAGGCGGACCGGTTTCGCTTTCCGATCGAGGAGTATCTGTTCGCGCGGGGCGACGATTACGTGCAGAAATACCGTGCGGAGACCTTCCTCAGCTTGAGCGAATCGATCGACCTGCACCAGATGGACGCGACCCGCGTGCGTACGCCCGCGACGCTCATCGCGGTGCGCGAGGATCAGCTCGTGCCATTCCACGACATGCAGGGACTGGCTGCGCGCCTCAACGGGCCGCGCCAGCTCATCGAGATCAATTCCATCTTCGGCCACGACGCGTTCTTGAAAGAGGGCGCTGCGCTCACGCCGATCGTCAAACGCGCAGTCTCGGAGCAGCTTCTATGAACAAGCCAAAGCGACGCAAAGCCCTGTCCACCCGCTCGGTGCGGGCGGGCCTCGAATCCGATGCCCAGCACGGGTCGGTGGTGCCGCCCATCTACCTGTCGTCGAACTTCGCGTTCGAGAGCTACAAGAAGCCGCGCAAATACGACTACTCGCGCTCCGGGAACCCGACGCGCGACCAGCTCGCTGCCGCGCTCGCGGATCTGGAGGGAGGCGCGGGCGCCGTGATCACCTGCACGGGGCTCGCTGCGATCACGCTGGTGCTCGCGACGCTCCCGCAGGGCGCGCGCGTGCTCGCGCCACATGACTGCTATGGCGGCACGTACCGCCTGCTGGCGGCCCTGCAGGCGCAGGGCAAGCTGATCGCGGAGTTCGTCGACCAGACCGATGGGCAGGCGCTCGCGGCCGCCCTGGCCGCCGGGCCAAAGCTCGTCTGGGTCGAGACACCGAGCAATCCGCTGCTGCGCGTGGTCGACATCCGCTCGGTGTCGGAGGCGGCGCACGCGGTGGGCGCCCTGGTGGCGGCGGACAATACCTTCCTATCGCCGCTGTGGCAGCAGCCCCTCGCGCTCGGTGCGGATCTGGTGGTGCACTCGACCACCAAGTACCTGAACGGCCACAGCGACGTCGTGGGCGGCGCGGTCATCGCGGCTGCCCCCGAGCTCGCGCAATCCTTGAGCTGGTGGGCGAACGCCATCGGCGTGACCGGAGCGCCCTTCGACAGCTTCCTTTCCTTGCGCGGCGTGCGCACGCTGCATGCGCGCATGGCGATGCACGCGGCGAACACCGCGGAGGTGGTCAAGCTCCTGCACCAGCACCCCGCGGTGCGGCGGCTCTTCTATCCGGGCCTCGCCGATCATCCCGGACACGAGATCGCCGGGCGCCAGCAGTCGAGCTTTGGCGCCATGCTGAGCTTCGAGCTCGAGAGCGAGGCGGCGGTCGCGGCGTTTCTCGCGGGCCTCGAGTGCTTCACGCTCGCCGAGTCCCTGGGAGGCGTCGAGAGCCTCATCGCTCATCCGGCGAGCATGACCCACGCGGGCATGGACGCGGCGGCTCGCGCCAGGGCGGGGATCGGCGATGGGCTGCTGCGCGTGTCGGTGGGCATCGAGGATGCCGCCGATCTGGTGGCGGACCTGGCCGCCGGACTGGAGCGTGCGCTCAGAGCGCAGCGAGAACCGCAGCTGCGGCGGCACGGGTCGTGATGCCCTGCATTGCGGGCGGCGCCAGGTCCGCCGGCAGCGCGCCGGATTCGATCGCCCTCGCCACCGCGGCTTCGAGCGCCCGTGCCTCGGGCTCGAGCGCGAGCGCGTGGCGCAACAGCATGGCCGCGCTCAGGATCGCGGCGTAGGGATTGGCGATGCCTTGGCCGGCGATGTCCGGCGCGGATCCGTGAATGGGCTCGAAGATGCCGCCGCGGCCCGAATCGCCCAGCGAGGCGGAGGGCAACAGGCCCATCGAGCCCGCGAGCATCGAGGCCTCATCGGTGAGGATGTCCCCGAACATGTTCTCGGTGACGATGACGTCGAAGTCGCGCGGCCGCCGCAACAGGTGCATCGCCGCCGAGTCCACCAGCATGTGCTCGTAGGCGACGTCGGCAAACTCGCCCGGCATGATGCGCTCGACCACCGAGCGCCACAGCCTCGAGGTCTCGAGCACGTTCGCCTTGTCGACCGAGGTGAGCCTGCGGCGCCGTGCGCGGGCGAGCCGCGCCGCGACGCGCACCACGCGCTCGATCTCCGCGACGCTGTAGCGGCACACATCGACCGCCTCGGTGGCGGTGCGCTGCTTGTCGCCGAAATAGATCCCGCCGGTGAGCTCGCGCACCACCATGATGTCGACGCCGCGCAGCAGCTCCGGCTTGATGGGCGAGGCATGGAGCACGGCAGGATGCGGCGCGACGGGCCGCAGGTTCGCGAACAGGCCGAGCGACTTGCGCAGCGCGAGGATTCCTTGCTCGGGACGCACCGTGGCGTTCGGATCCGACCAGCGAGGACCGCCCACCGCTCCGAGCAGCACCGCATCGGCGCGCCGGCACAGCGCGAGCGTCGCCTCGGGAAGGGCCTCGCCGGTGGCATCGATCGCGGCGCCGCCCAGCAGCGCGGATTCGAAGCGAAACGCATGGCCATGGCGCACCGCCACCTGCTCGAGCGCACGCACCGCTTCCGCGGTGACCTCGGTGCCGATGCCGTCGCCGGCGATGACCGCGATCAGCGCCTGCAAGCTAGCTCTCGCGGCTCGCGCGCGTGGACTCGTAGCGCTCGATGTCGGGCAGCTTGCCGCGCAGGTAGCCGAGCTCGTCGATGCCGTTCAGCAGGCAGTGACGTGCGAAAGCCTCGATGGGGAAGACGACGCCGGTGCCGTTCGGCAGCTCCAGCCGCGCGGCCTCGAGATCGATGCTGACGCATGCGCCGGGGTTGGCGAGCAGCCATGCCGCGGTGCTCTCATCCACGGTCACCGGCAGCAGGCCATTTTTGAGCGCGTTGCCGCGAAAGATGTCCGCGATCTCGGTGCTGATCACCGCGCGGATCCCGTAATCGAGCAGCGCCCACGGAGCGTGCTCGCGCGAGGAGCCGCAGCCGAAGTTGCGTCCCGCCACCAGCACCTGTGCGCCCTGAGCTTCGGGCCGGTTGAGCGCGAACTGCGGATCCGGGGTGCCGTCGGATCGATAGCGCCAATCGCTGAACAGCTCTCTGCCCAGGCCTTCCTTGGTGGTGGTGGTGAGAAAGCGTGCGGGGATGATCTGATCGGTGTCCACGTTGGTGAGCGGCAGCACCACCGTCCTGGAACGCACCATCCTCAAGGGCTGCATCACAGCAGCTCGCGCGGATCGGTGATGCGCCCGCGCACGGCGCTCGCGGCCGCGGTCAGCGGGCTGGCGAGCAGCGTGCGGGCGCCCACGCCCTGGCGCCCCTCGAAATTGCGGTTGCTGGTGCTGAGCGAGTACCGTCCGGCGCCGACCGTGTCGCCGTTCATGCCGAGGCACATGGAGCAGCCCGACTCGCGCCAGTCCGCGCCGGCGCTCTTGAATACCTGCGCGAGGCCCGCCGCCTCGGCCTGGCGCTTCACCTGCTGGGAGCCCGGGACGATGAGCAGGTGCACTCCGGGCGCCACCTTGCGCCCCTTGAGCACCCCGGCCGCAGCCCTCAAGTCCTCGAGCCGCCCGTTGGTGCAGCTGCCGATGAACACGGTGTCGACCGGTTTGCCGAGCATGGCATCGCCGCCGCGAAATCCCATGTAGCCGAGCGCCTTGGCCGCAACCGCGTCGGTGCCGCACTCGGGGATGGTCGCTCCGATGGGCACCGCCATCCCGGGATTGGTGCCGTAGGTGATCATGGGCTCGACGCCCGAGGCGTCGATGCCGACGCAGGCGTCGAAGGCCGCGCCCGGGTCGCTCTTCAGCTCGCGCCAGCGGGCGAGGCTCGCCTCCCACGCCTCGCCCTGGGGCGCACGCGGCAGGCCCTTCAGGTACTCGAAAGTCGTCTCATCCGGGGCGATCATGCCGGCGCGGGCGCCGGCCTCGATCGACATGTTGCACACCGTCATGCGCTGCTCCATGGAGAGTGCGCGCACGGTCGAGCCGCGGTATTCGAGCACGTGGCCGGTGCCGCCGGACACCCCGATCCGCCCGATGATGGCGAGGATCAGATCCTTGGCGGTGACGCCCGCGGAAAGCTCGCCCTCCACGTTGACGGCGAAGGTCTTGGGTTTTCGCTGCAACAGGCATTGCGTCGCGAGCACGTGGCCCACCTCCGTGCTGCCGATGCCGAAGGCGAGGTTGCCGAAGGCGCCGTGCGTACTGGTATGGCTGTCGCCGCACACGATGGTCATGCCGGGCTGGCTCGCCCCGAGCTCGGGGCTGATGACGTGCACGATGCCGCGCCGGGCGTCGCGCATACCGAACAGCTCGACGCCGAATTGCGCGGCATTCTCCTCGAGCTGCCGCACTTGCCGGGCCGCGGCGTCGATCTTGATCGGCACCCGGCCGAACACCTGATCGCTCTGCGTCGGGGTGGAGTGATCCATGGTGGCGAGCGTGCGGTCGGGCCGGCGCACCTTCAATCCGAGCGAGCGCAGCAGGCTGAACGCCTGGGGCGAGGTGACCTCGTGGATGAGATGCAGATCGATGTACAGCACCGCGGGCGTGGCGGCGCTTTCCGGTACCACCTCGTGCGCTCGCCAGATCTTCTCGAACAGCGTGCTCGCGCTCATGGCGGGCTTTCAAGCCTTGGCGGATTCGAGCCAGGGCATGCGCGCGCGCAGCTGCGCGCCGACCTTCTCGATCGAGTGGCCGAGATCCTTCTTCAGCAGCTTCGAGTACTTGCGCCGCCCGCTCTTGGTCTCGGAGATCCACTGCCGGGCGAATTTGCCCTGCTGGATCTCGGTGAGGATCTTCTTCATCTCCCGCTTGGTGGCCTTGTTGACGATGCGCGGTCCGCGCGTCAGATCGCCGTACTTGGCGGTCTCGCTGATGAAGCGGTGCATCTTGGTGATACCGCCCTCGTGCAGAAGGTCCACGATGAGCTTGAGCTCGTGCAGGCATTCGTAGTATGCGACCGCCGGCTGGTATCCGGCTTCCACCAGCGTCTCGTAGCCCTTCACCACCAGCTCGGTCGCGCCGCCGCAGAGCACCGCTTGCTCGCCGAACAGATCCGTCTCGGTCTCCTCGGCGAACGTCGTCTCGAGCACACCGCCGCGCGTTCCGCCGATGCCGTCCGCGTAGGCGAGGGCGACGGCCTTCGCGCGCCTGGACGGATTCTGCGCCACCGCGATCAGGCACGGCACGCCGCGGCCCTGCTGGTACTGCCGGCGCACCAGATCCCCCGGGCCTTTCGGTGCGATCAGTACCACGTCCAGGTCCTTGCGCGGCTTGATCTGCTTGAAGTGCACGTTGAAGCCGTGGGCGAACAGCAGCGCCGCACCGGGCTCGATGTGCGCCTTCAATTCCTGATAGAGCGCCTTCTGCGTCATGTCCGGCACCAGCATGGCGACGAGTCGCGCGCCCTTCACCGCCGCAACCGGCTCCGCTACCTCGAGGCCGTCCTTCTTGGCCTTGCTCCAGCTGTCGCCCTTGCGTACGCCGACCACCACATCGTAGCCGCTGTCGCGCAGGTTCAGCGCATGCGCACGGCCCTGGCTGCCGTAGCCGAGAACCGCGATGCGCGCTCCGCGCAAGGCTTTCTTGTCGACGTCTTTTTGGGAATACAAGCGCATGGGGTGCTCCGTGAAAGTAGCCGGAAATACCAACACAGAATCTCTTATCATGCAAGGACCGGCGCGGACCTCGAGCCGCGCGTCGCAGGATCGCAGAGTCATGACCGTCGAAGCCAGTGCCACGCCGCTGTGGCTGTTTTACGAAGAGGAGATCGAAGCCTGGCGCAGCACCCAACCCGCGAGCATCGCCGCGTGGCTCGCGGAGCATCAGTTCAAGGCGGAGAGGCATCGGGTGCTGCTCGTGCCGGACGCAAGCGGAGCGGCGGCGCTCGCGGTGGGCGGGCTGGGCAAGCGGCAGGGCGAGCTGTCGCTGTGGCACTCGAGCGGATTCCCCGAGCGGCTGCCGCCGCGCCGCTACCGTCTGGCGCAGACCTTCAGCGCCGCCGAGGCGACGCAGCTGTGTCTGGGATTCGCCTACGGCGCCTATCGCTACGAGCGTTACCGGCCCGCCAAGTCCGAGCGGGCGGCGACGCTCGAGAGCCCGGCAAACGCCGATCGAGCCTTCGTCGCGCTCGCGATCGAGGCGCTCGGCATGGCGCGCGACTGGATCAACACGCCGGCCAACGACTTCGGCCCGGCCGAGCTGGCCGCCGCGGCGCGCGGGCTGGCCGAGCGCCATCGCGCGCAGTACCGCGAGTGGGTCGGCGAGGAGCTGCTCGGCGCCCATTTCCCGGCCATTCACGCGGTTGGCCGCGCCAGCGCGGCGGCGCCGCGCCTCGCGCAGATCCGCTGGGCGCCGCCGGGCGTGTCCGACTTGCCGCGCCTCGCCCTGGTCGGCAAGGGAGTGTGCTTCGACAGCGGCGGGCTCGACATCAAGCCGAGCTCGGGCATGGCGCTGATGAAGAAGGACATGGGCGGCGCCGCGGTGGCGCTCGCGCTCGCGCACATGCTCATGAGCCGCGGACTGCGCGCCGAGCTGCAAGTGCTCATCCCGGCGGTGGAGAACGCCATCGGCGGCAACGCCTATCGGCCCGGCGACGTGCTGCCGACGCGCAAGGGCCTGAGCGTCGAGGTGGGCAACACCGATGCCGAGGGCCGGCTGGTGTTGTGCGACGCGCTGGCGCTCGCCGATGCGGAGCGGCCCGACCTGATCATCGATTTCGCCACGCTCACCGGCGCTGCGCGCGTCGCCCTCGGGCCGGAGCTGCCCGCCCTGTTCGGCACGGACGATGCGATGGTGGCCGATGTTGCGCGCATCTCGGCCGCCGTACACGATCCGCTCTGGCCCATGCCCCTGTGGATGAGCTATGACGATGAGCTCGGCAGCAAGGTGGCCGATCTCAACAACGTGGCCGCGTCGGGTCTCGCCGGGGCCATCTTCGGCGCCTTGTTCCTGAAGCGCTTCGTCACCGCCCCACGCTGGATGCACATCGATTTGTATGCGTGGAACTCGAAAGAGCGCCCCGGCCGCGGGGTGGGAGGCGAGGCTCAGGCAGTGCGCGGCGTCTACAGTTACTTGCTCGAACGGTACGGAACGGTGTGATCATGCGGAAAAAAACCAGACTCGGCGCAGCGGCGCCCGGCGCAGCGGCACCCGCCGCAGCGGCGCCCCGTGACATCGACACGCGCAGCTACTCCCGGATCGTGGTGGACGGGATCAAGCAGACGCCCGCCCGCGCGATGCTGCACGCCGTGGGATTCAGCGATGCGGACTTCGAGAAGCCTCAGGTGGGCATTGCCTCGACCTGGAGCAATCTCACGCCGTGCAACGTGCACATCGACGAGCTCGCGCGGCTCGCGGCCGCGGGCGTCGAGGCCCACGGCGCAAAGCCGGTCACCTTCAACACCATCACCGTCTCGGACGGCATTTCCATGGGCACTCCCGGCATGCGCTACTCGCTGGTATCGCGCGAGGTCATCGCCGATTCGATCGAGACGGTGGTGGCGGCACAGGGATTCGACGGCGTGGTGGCATTCGGCGGCTGCGACAAGAACATGCCGGGGTGCCTGATGGCCCTCGCGCGCCTCGATCGTCCGGCGGTGTTCGTCTACGGCGGCACGATCCGCCCGGGGGCGGAGCGGCGCGACATCGTGTCGGTGTTCGAGGCCCTCGGCGGCTACGCCAGGGGCACGGTCTCGGAAATCGAGCTCAAGTTCATCGAGCGCACGGCGATACCCGGTCCCGGCTCGTGCGCCGGCATGTACACGGCGAACACCATGGCCTCGGCCATCGAGGCGCTCGGAATGAGTCTGCCGAACAGCTCGGCCCAGGATGCGGTGTCGGATCACAAGCGCGCCGACTCCACGCGCGCCGGGGCGGCCGTGGTGCAGCTCATCAGGCGCGGTATCCGACCGCGCCAGATCATGACGCGCCGGGCGTTCGAGAATGCGATCACCGTGTGCATCGCGCTCGGCGGTTCCACCAATGCCGTGCTGCATCTGCTCGCCATCGCCTCGGCGGCAAATGTAAAATTGCAACTCGATGATTTCACTCGCATCGGAAAGCGCGTGCCGGTGCTCGCAGATTTGCGTCCCAGCGGCCGCTATTCCATGTCCGAGCTGGTCGCGATCGGCGGCATTCAGCCCTTGATGAGGACGCTCCTCGACGCGCATTTGCTGCACGGCGATTGCCTGACCGTCACCGGCTCGACGCTGGCCGAGAATCTGCGCGACGCAGCGCCTTACCCTGCGGGGCAGCAGATCGTTCACGATCTGGCCACGCCCATCAAGAAGGACAGCCATCTGGTGATCCTCTACGGCAACCTCGCTCCGCAGGGGGCGGTGGCGAAGATCACCGGAAAGGAAGGGCTTCGCTTCACCGGCGTGGCCCGGGTGTTCGACTCCGAGGAGCAGTCCCTGCAGGGGATTCTCGGCGGCAAAGTGAAATCGGGCGATGTGGTGGTGATCCGCTACGAAGGGCCGAGGGGCGGCCCGGGGATGCGCGAGATGCTGAGTCCCACGGGCGCCATCGTCGGCAAGGGGCTGGGTGGGGAGGTGGCGCTGATCACCGATGGCCGTTTCTCGGGCGGCAGCCATGGATTCGTGGTCGGGCATGTCGCCCCGGAAGCGGCGCTCGGCGGTCCGCTGGCGCTGGTGAGGAACGGCGATGAAATCACGATTGATGCACAGCGTCGTGAAATCAGCCTGCACGTGAGCGCAGCCGAGCTGAAACGCCGGGCCCGCGCGTGGCGCGCGCCGAAGCCCCGAGCACGCCGCGGCGTTCTGGCGAAGTATGCCAAGCAAGTGAGCAGCGCCTCGCTGGGCGCCGTGACCGACCGCGAATGAGCGCGCCGGGCTCCAAAACCTGCTTGCAGTGCGGGCGGGATGTGTGTCAGTCTCTTTACTTGCCGCAGGACTTGTAGGGACGCCGCTGAAAAACAGGGGCGGTGCGCGGCTCGCGCGCTTCATAAAGCATGAAGTGCGCGGCAGCATGCTGCAGGCGGCATGCGTACCAAGCGACGACGCAGTTATTATCGCTTAGCATCTAGTTAGGGGCGAAGGTCGAACACAGACTTATGTACAAATACGAAGAGCCGTCTATATTTTCGGGCCCTCGGGGCGCGGCGCTCATCGCCGTCATCATTCTGCACATCGGCATCGTCTGGGCCTTCTATACCGGGTTGGCCGGCAAGCTGGTCCAGAAAATCATCCCCCCCGTAGAGATTGCCCAGATCGAGAAGCCCAAGGAAGTCGACAAGCCCCCGCCGCCGCCGCCGAAGCTCGAGGAAGTCAAGCCGTTCGTGCCGCCCCCGGAATTCGTCGACATCCAGGCGCCGCAGCAGCAGTCGAACGCCATCACCGAAACGACCCAGGTGCGCCGGCCCGCGCCGCCCCCGGTGGTCGCGCCGCCGGTGCACCATGAGCACACCGGCGTTGCCATGGATCCGAGGCATCCGCTGAAGATCGGCGAGGACTACTACCCGGACGCCTCGAAGCGCGCCGGCGAGGAAGGCCGCTGCGTCGTGACCATCACGGTCTCGGCCGATGGACGCATCAGCAACGAGTCGATCGCACAGAGCTCGGGCTTTCCGCGGCTCGACGAGGCGTGCCTCAAGGCCGTGCGCGGGCAGCGCATGAAGCCCGCCACCGAGGATGGGAAGCCCATCGACACCACGGCGCAGCTGCCCATCGTATGGAAGCTCACGAACAGATAGCCACCCGACTTGAATGCTCAACTCCAGTGTGAATCGCGCGTATTACTACGCTTAATCTAATGTAGAGGGAATCGGTCAATGCAAGAGACAGCTGTTGAAAACCCATATGGCCTTGGTGCCCTGATCGCGAATGGCGACATAATCGCACGATCGATTCTCGTCATTCTGCTGTTCATGTCGCTCCTGACATGGTTCATCATGATTACCAAGTTCTTCGATCAGCGCCGCATCCGGCTTCAGGCGATCGCCGCGGAGCGGGAGTTCTGGTCCTCCTCGAGCCTCACCGATGCCATCAGCAAGCTGAAGGGCAACTCCAATCCGTTTCGTGCGCTGGCCGAGACCGGCAAGCAGGCGTATGAGTACCACGAGACCAACAAGAGCCGGCTCTCGGGCGCCATCGGCACGAGCGAGTGGATCACCGAGTCGCTGCAGCGCACGGCCGACACCGTGATCAGCCGCATGCAGGCCGGCCTGCCGGTGCTCGCCTCGGTCGGCGCCACCGCCCCGTTCGTCGGGCTGCTCGGCACGGTCATCGGCATCTACCATGCGTTGATCGCCATCGGCGTCGCCGGTCAGGCTTCGATCGACAAGGTGGCAGGTCCGGTCGGCGAGGCGCTCATCATGACTGCCATCGGTCTGGCCGTCGCGGTGCCCGCGGTGCTCGGCTACAACATCCTGCTTCGCCGCAACAAGGGTGTTCAAGAGCGCGTCAGTCATTTCACCCATGAGCTGCACGCCTACCTGATCGCCGGCGCCAAGATGGGCCTGGGCATGGACAAGGGCGCGCCGCCGCCGGTGGTCAAGCCCGCGCCCGTGGCGGCCCGCTAGCGAGGGAACGCGGCCATGGCGATCAACATCGGCGGTGGTGAGGAAGCCGAGGCGATGTCCGACATCAACGTCACGCCCCTCGTGGACGTGATGTTGGTGCTTCTCATCATTTTCATCATCACGATTCGCGTCATCGTGCAACAGATACCCGTGCAGCTGCCGAAGGCCACCAATCTGCCCACGCAGACCAAGCCGGAGAACATCACGATTGCCATCGACAAGGAAGGCAACATCTACTGGAACACGCAGAAGCTCAGCGGCACGGACGAGCTCAAGGCGAAGCTGCGCTCGGTGGCTCGCGAGGAGCCGCAGCCCGAGGTGCACATCCGCGGCGACGCGAACGTGCGCTACCAGTTCGTGGGCCAGGTGCTGGTTGCCACGCAGCAGATCGGCATCCGCAAGGTGGCGTTCATCACGACGCCCGATCACTTCGGCCCCGGGACGTAGGAGCTATTCACCATGGCGATGGCAGTAGGCAGTAACGAAGGCCAATCCTACTCGGACATCAACATGACGCCGCTGATCGACGTCATGCTGGTGCTTCTGATCATTTTCATCATCACGATCCCGTCCCAGACGCATGCGGTGAAGATCGACAATCCACTGCCCCCGCCCCCCAACCAGCCGCCGCCGCCGCCGCCCGAGGTGATCGACCTGTCGATCGACTTCGACGGGACGCTGCTGTGGAACAAGACGCCGGTGAATCGGGCGACGCTGCAGTCGTACATCTCGGAGGAAGCTGCCAAGGACCCGCAGCCCGAGGTGCACATCACCGTCGACAAATTCGCGAAGTACGAGATCGTCGCTCAGACGCTGGCGGACCTGCAGCATCGCGGGCTGAAGAAAATCGGGTTCGTGAACAACGATTATTTCTGACGGTGTCCCAGCGGGTGTTGCGGCGCGTCAACCCTGCAGAAAGGGTTGGCGCGCCGTTCGTTTCGCAGATGGCCCAGGGCGCAGGCGCGGTGCGCGGGCTGCTAAAAATCCAAAATTGAGCGATCTGAAGGTGTGATCATGAGTCCATTGACGAACAACAATGCAAAGCGCTCGCACGGGCGCACCCTCGAGGGCATGGCGCTCGGCCTTGCCGTCGCGCTGGCGGTGGCGATTCACCCGGCCGCCTCGCATGCGGCCGAGAAGCAGCCCTCGATCAGCTCCAACATCTACAAGGAAATGAAAGGCGCTCAGGAGGAGCTGCAAAAGGGACAATGGCAGGAAGCCATCAAGAATCTGGATGCGGCGCTGCAGAAGTCGGGGCTGACCACCTACGACAAGTTCAAGATCTACGACTTCAGGTCCTATGCCGACGTCAAGCTGCAGAAATACAAGGACGCGGAAGCCGATATCGAGGCGGCGATGGCGACCGGTCAGTACTCGCCCGAGGATGCGCGCACCCGCACCAAGGAGCTGTTTCAGCTCGCCGCCCAGAACGGGCAGTATGCCAAGGCCGTCGACTACGGCAGGCAGCTGGCCGACCAGGGGGTGCTCTCGGCGAACGACCTCAACATCATGGCGCAGCTCTATTACCTGCAGAAGGACTGCAAGAACGCGGTGATCTGGGCCGACAAATCGGTCGCCGCGTCCAGGAAGGCGGGCGAGGCGCCGAAGGAGAGCGCCTTTCAGTTCAAGCTCCAGTGCGCCTCCGATACCGGCAACATGGCGAGCATGGAAGGGCCGCTGATGGACCTCATCCGGCTCACCAACAAGGTCAATTACTGGAACACGCTGCTGCGCATCGAGCGGCAGGATGAGCGCGACGATCACAACACGCTCATGATCTACCGCATCATGTACAACACGCAGTCCATGAAGGAAGGCAGCGATTACATCGAGATGGCCCAGCTGCTCGGCGACGCCGCGCTGCCCGAGGAGGCGGTGACGGTGCTCAGCAAGGCGATGTCGTTGGGCCTGATCAAGCCCGAGCAGCAGGAGCGCACCACGCGGCTGCTCAATGCTTTTCAAGCGCGCGCCGATGCGGACAAGAAGCAGCTCGCGTCGGAGGATGCGGAGGCCAGCAAGAGCCCGATGGGCGAGCTCGACGTGAAGCAGGGTGAGGTGTATTACGGCCTGGGCAATTACCAGAAAGCGATCGACTTGATCAACGCCGGCCTGCAGAAGGGCCAGATCAAGCATCTGGACGAGGCCTACGTCTATCTCGGGCTTTCGCAAGCGCAGCTCAAGAACTATGCCGATGCGAAGAAGGCTTTGGCCAACCTCAAGAATGTCCCGAACATCAGCCCGCGCGTGCTGAAGCTCTGGGATCTGTATGCCTCTACGCTCGGCATGCCGCTGGTCGCGGCCAGCAGCTGATTTGCCGCCACGTCAGGAGAATTTCGATGACCATCAAAACTGGCGATAAGATGCCGGAAGGCAAGTTCACCCGCATGACCAAGGACGGCCCGCAGAAGATCACCTCCGAGGAGCTCTTCAAGGGCAAGACGGTGGTGTTCTTCTCGGTGCCCGGGGCCTTCACCCCGACCTGCGACGCGAAGCACCTGCCGGGATTCGTCGAGCTCGCGGACAGGATCAAGGCGAAGGGTGTGGACACCATCGCTTGCACGGCGGTCAACGACGTGTTCGTGATGAACGCCTGGGGCAAGTCGAGCAACGTCGGGGACAAGATTCTCATGCTTGCCGACGGCAACGGCGAATACGCCAAGGCGCTCGGCCTGGAATTGAACGCCACCGGCTACGGCATGGGGATGCGCGGCCAGCGCTTCGCCATCATCGTCAAGGATGGCGTCGCCGCGCACGTGAACGTCGAGGCGCCCGGGGAGTTCAAGGTGTCGGCGGCGGACTTCGTGTTGCAGCAGCTCTAGCGCTCGAGCTTTGCTCGCACTGCGCACCGCTCCGCCGGTATTCACGGACGCACAGGCGGAGCGCATCGCGCGCAACACCTACGGTCTCGCCGTCTCGGTGCGGCCGCTGCCGGGCGAGCGCGATCGTAATTTCCGCCTGCGCACCGCCGATGACCGCGACTACGTGCTCAAGATCCTCGACTTCAATTCGAGTCCCGAGACGACCGACTGTCAGCTGCGGGTGCTCAGGCACCTGGCGGAGCAGGATCCGCACTTGCCGGTGCCGCGGGTACTGCCCACTGCGCTCGGCAGCGACCTGGGCACCGTCACCGGGCGCGAGGGGAGCTATGCGACCTGCCTGCTCGAATTCCTGCCGGGCACCTTGCTCGCCGACCATGAGCTCGATGCGCCGCTTCTGCTGAGCCTGGGCGACACCCTGGCGCGTCTCGATCAGGCACTGCAAGGCTTCTTTCACCCCGCCCTGGGCCAGCGTCTGGCGTGGGACGTGAGGCGCCTGCCCGAGCTCATCGAGCACGGCGCGCTGATCGAGTCGCAGGCGCTGCGCCGCCGGGTCGAGAGTGTGTCGGCGGCGCTCAAGGAGCGCCTCCAGGCGGTGCGGGCGCTGCGCAGCCAGGCGATCCATGGCGACTGCCACGCGCAGAATCTGCTCATCGACGCCGAGGCGCGTGTCATCAGCGGCATCCTGGATTTTGGCGATATGATCCATGCGCCGCGCGTGCTCGAGCCGGCGGTGGCGATGTCGGAGCTGCTGACCGAGGATCTGGCCGCGCTCGAGGCGCTTGCACCGGTGCTCGCAGGCTACGCGCGACGCCAGCCGCTCGAGAGCGCCGAGGTGGAGATGCTCTACGACCTCATTGCGGCGCGGCATGCGCTCATCGTGCTGGTACATGCCTGGCGGGGTCGCCACGACCCGCAGGGAGCGCAGGTGCTCGAGCGGCCGATGAGGCATGCCGCTCGCTCGCTCGCCCGGCTCGAGGAAGCGGGCCGCGAGGCGCTCACCGGGATCTGGCGCGATGCCGCCGGCGGGGATGCCGGCGGACGGCCTCCTGTCCCGCGGCCCATCGATCTGGCCCGGCGCCGGCGCCTCCTCGGCTCGGGTGCGGAGCTCTTCTACGAGCGGCCGCTGCACCTGGTGCGCGGCTCCGGCGTGTGGCTCTATGATGCCCAGGGTCGCGCCTATCTCGATGTGTACAACAACGTGCCTCATGTCGGGCATGCGCATCCGTCCGTCGTGGCAGCCATCCAGAGGCAGACGGCCTTGCTCGCGACGCACACGCGCTACCTGCACGGGCGCATTCTTGACTACGCCGAGCGTTTGACCGCCACCATGCCCGCGCATCTCGACGCATGCATGTTCGTCAATTCGGGGAGCGAGGCGAACGATGTGGCGTGGCGCTTGGCGCAATTCGCCACGGGCCACGAGGGCGGCGTGGTCATGCGGCACGCATACCACGGGATCACCGACGCCGTCGCAGCGCTCACGCCGAGTACCGGCGAGCCGCGCGATCCGCGCGTGGTGACGCTGGCGGCTCCGCCGGAGCGGTGCAGGGCCGAGGCGGCGCTCGAGCCCGCGCAGCTCGAGGCGGTCATGAGCGATGCGCAGCTCGCCGTGCGCACCCTCGCCGGGCGCGGCTTCTCGCCCGCCGCGTTTTTCGTCGATACGGCGATCACGAGCTCGGGGATATTCGACCCGCCTGCGGCGTGGGCGGATGCGGTCTGCGCCCCGATCCGGGCGGCCGGCGGCCTCATCGTCGCCGACGAAGTGCAGTACGGGCTCGGCCGCTGCGGCTCGCATTTCTGGGGTTTCGAGCGGCGCGGGCTCACGCCGGACATCGTCACTCTCGGCAAACCCGTGGCGAACGGCTATCCCATGGGCGTCGTCGTGGCGAATCGCGCGCTCATCGAGGCCTTCCAGAAAGCATTCGGTTTCTTCTCGACCTTCGGCGGCAACCCGGTGGCGGCCTGCGCCGCGCTGGCGGTTCTCGAGGTGCTCGAGGCCGAGCGTCTGGTGGCGAATGCCGCGGTCACGGGCGCCTATCTGGGGGAGCGGCTGGCCGCGCTCGCCTCCAGTCACTCATGCCTTGGCGCGGTGCGCGGAACGGGCCTGCTGCTCGGCCTCGAGGTCAATGCCGCCGGAGCGCTCACGGCGAGGCAGTGCGCCAAGCGCCTCATCAACGGCGTGGCCGAGGAGGGCGTATTGATCGGCTACGAGGGTCCCGAGGCCAGCATCCTCAAGCTCCGTCCCCCCATGCCGTTTCGCCGCGAGCACGCCGACCGGCTGATCGAGGCGATCGAGGCGGCAGCGGCGAGCGTGGAGAATTGATATCGCCCCGTCCCCTCAGGTTCCCACCAGCTTCTGAAGCTCCGGCATGACCTGAAACAGATCGCCCACCAGGCCCACGTCCGCCACCTCGAAAATCGGCGCTTCGCCGTCCTTGTTGATGGCAACGATGGTGCGGGCGTCCTTGATTCCGGTCAGGTGCTGAATGGCGCCGGAGATGCCGACGGCGATGTACATTTCGGGCGCGATGATCTTGCCGGTCTGTCCGACCTGCATCTCGTTGGGCGCATAGCCGGCGTCGACCGCCGCGCGCGAAGCACCCACAGCCGCGCCGATCTTGTCGGCAAAGCTGAACAGGAGCTTGAAGTTCTCCGCGCTGCCGAGCGCGCGTCCACCGGACACCACCTTGGAAGCCGTCTGCAGGTCCGGCCGATCGGTCGATCCGGACTTGGCGCCGACGTAGCGGGTGTGGGAGGGCAGGGCGATGCCGAGGCTCTTGGACTCGATCGACGCGCTTCCGCCGCCGCCAGCCGCCTCGAACGATGCGACGCGCACGGTCGCGACCAACTTGCGCGCCGGATCGGCCTCGACGGTCACGATGGCGTTGCCCGCGTAGATCGGCCGTCGAAAGCGATACGCGCCCTCGACCGCCATCAGGTCGCTGACCTGCGGGACCTTCAACAGCGCCGCGACGCGCGGCATCAGATCCTTGCCGAAGCTGGTCGACGGACCGAGCAGATGGCTGAAGTCGGCGGCGAGGGCGGCGAGTTGCGGAGCGAACGTGGCCGCCAGCGGGTGCGCATTCTCCTCACGATCGATGCGCAGCACCGATTTCACCGAGGCCAGTGCCGCGGCTTGCGCGGCGACTGCGGCGGTGTCGGCGCCCAGCAGGGCGATGCTGATCTCGGCGTCCGCAACGGATCTGGCGCAGGTGACGCACTTGGCGGTCGCCGGATTGAGCGTCTTGCCGTCGTGTTCGCCGACGATGAGTATCTTGTGCATTAGAGCAAACCCTTCTTCTTGAGCACCGCAAACAGTTCCGCGACATCCTTCACCATGACGCCTTTCTGACGCAGCGGAGGGGGGTCGGTCTTGACGATCTTGATGAGCTGTCCGGCGCTCACCCCGAGCGCATCCAATGTGGTGACGTCGAGCGGCTTCTTCTTCGCCTTCATGATGTCGGGCAGCTTCACGTAGCGCGGCTCGTTCAATCGCAGATCGACCGTGATGACCGCGGGCAGATCCACCTCGATGGTCTCGAGGCCGGCGTCCACTTCACGCGTGACCTGCGCTTTCGCTCCCTCGATCTGGACCTTGGAGGCGTAGGTGGCCTGCGGCCTGTCCCACATCGCCGCCAGCATCTGCCCGGTCTGGTTGGCGTCGTCGTCGATCGCCTGCTTGCCGAGGAATACCAGATCGGGCTGCTCCTTCTGCGCCACGGCGAGGAAGGTCTGGGCCGCGGTCAGCGGCTCGACGGCCGCGTCGCTCTGCACCAGCAGGGCGCGATCCGCGCCCATGGCGAGGGCGGTGCGCAGCTGCTGCTGGGTATCGGCGACTCCGATGCTCACCGCCAGCACCTCGACGCCGCCGACGCGCTCCTTGATGCGCAGCGCCTCCTCGAGCGCGATCTCATCGAAGGGATTCACGCTCATCTTGACCCCATCCAGCATGACGCCGCTGCCGTCGGGCTTGACGCGCACCCGCACGTTGTAGTCGACGACCCGCTTGATACACACCATGATCTTCTGCATTGATGTCATTCCCAGGCGCCGCGCGCCGAAATTATTAATAACGGGGTCGGGGCGACCCCGCCCGAATTCTAACCCGCAGCCTCAGGCCGTCGCCTCGGGCGCCCCCGGTATGCGTGCCCCGGCCTGTTGCTCGACGAACGAATTGCTGATCTTTGCCGCGCATTGCTTGAGCCTGGGAAGGAAGCGCTCGAGCGCCAGCTTGAGCGGAACGGCCGCGGCGGTGAAGCGTACGGACAGGCACGCCAGAACGCGCTCGCCGAGCATCACCGGCACGCTCACGCTGATCTCCTCCACCAACCGTCGCGTGCGTGAGGTGACGGCATAGCCCTGCGTCCTCACCTCGGCGAGGATGCGCTGCAGGTCGGTGCGTGGGGCACGGGCAAGCCGGTCCTCATCCTTGATGGAGCGCGACAGGATGTCGATCAGCGTCTCGCGCTGCGCGGCCGAGCAAAAGCTCAGATAAACGCGCCCGCTGGCGCTCGAAAGCAGCGACAGCCGATGGCCGGCCGAATAGCGCTCGACGGCGAGGGGGCTCGAGTGATCGGTTGCGGTGCGCACGGTCAAGGTCGTGCCCAGCAGCGTCGCCATCGACACCGGCCAGACGATCTCGCGGCTGAGCTCCTCGGTGAGCGGCTGGGCGATTCGCGACACCCACGCGTCGTCGTCGAAACCGGCGCTCAGGGAGCGCACCATGACGGTCAGGCGGTAGCGGTCGTCGCTCGCGTCGCGAAACACGAAGCCGGCGCTGCACAGCGTCTCGAGAATTCGGTACACCGTGGTGCGCGGCAGGCGGATCTCGTGGGCGACTTCGGACACCGTTGCGCCGTCGCGCACGTTGAGCACGACGAGCGCGTCAAGACCGCGCATCAGCGCACGTATTGGACGTGTTGATTCCATGTAACCTCGAGAGGTGAGGGCGTGATTCTAAGGATCGCGAGCGCCCTTGTCCACCTTGCGGTCAGGTCGCCACCTGCGGCAGACTCGGGCGCCGGGAGTTGATCCGGCGATAGAGGTCGAACGGCCAGATATCTCGAGGATGCTGCGCTACTTCATCAAACGTCTGGCCGCGGCGCTGCCCACGCTTTTCATCATCGTCACGCTGAGCTTCTTCCTCACGCGATTGGCTCCCGGCGGCCCTTTCGACGAGGAGCGCTCCCTGCCGCCGCAGATCATGGCCAATCTGCAAAGCGCGTACGGTCTCGACCAGCCGGTGTGGGTGCAGTACGGACGCTATCTGCGCGCTCTGGGGCGCGGTGATTTCGGGCCGTCCTTTCGCTACAAGGATTTCACGGTGAGCGAGCTCATCGGCCAGGGTCTTCCGGTCACGCTCGAGCTTGGCTCGCTCGCCCTGGCGCTCGCCTTGGGGATCGGCATCCCGCTGGGCACGATGTCCGCGCTGCATCGCAATGCCGCGGCCGATGCATTGGCCGTGTCTCTTGCCGTGCTCGGCGTCGCGATTCCCTCGTTCGTCCTGCTGCCCCTGCTCGGGCTGCTCTTCGGCGTCACGCTGCACTGGCTGCCGGTTGCGGGATGGGAGCGCGGCTCGATCCGGCACCTGGTTCTGCCGGTCGCCGCCCTGAGCCTGCCCCCGCTCGCCTACATTGCGCGCCTCACGCGCAGCGGCATGCTCGAGACGCTGAGCAGCCCGTTCATCCGCACCGCCAGGGCCAAGGGACTGCCGCTGCGCGCGATCATCACGCGGCACGCCTTGCGCCCGGCGCTGGTGCCGGTGGCCGGGTATCTCGCGCCCGCCATCGCCTCGATCATGACGGGCTCGCTGGTGGTCGAATCGATCGCGGGTCTGCCCGGCGTCGGGCGCTACCTGGTGCAGGGCGCGCTCAATCGCGACTACACGCTGGTTCTCGGAATGGTGGTTCTGTATTCGAGCGTGCTCATCGCGATGGGTCTGCTCGTCGATCTGCTGCACGCCTGGCTCGATCCGCGGGTGCGCTTCTCGGCCCCGCAATGACACCGACCTCATGGCGCGCCGCCGCGCGGCGCCTGCGCGCGAACAAGGCGGCGGTCGCCGCCCTGTCCGTGATCGTGAGCCTGGTGGCGCTTGCGCTGCTGGCGCCGTCGTTCAATCCCAACACCGTCGAGGCGCTCGACTGGTCGCACGTCGCCACCGGCCCGGCTCTGGTGCACGCGCATTGGTTCGGCACCGATCGGCTGGGGCGTGACCTGTTCGTGCGCACTCTCGAGGGCGCACGTACGTCCATCGCGGTCGGCCTGGCGGCGGGCGCGGTGAGCCTGAGCCTGGGCCTGGGCTTCGGCGCCGTCGCCGGCTACGTCGGCGGGCGCACCGACTACTGGATGATGCGCCTCATCGAGATCCTGAGCGGCCTGCCGCTCATTTTCTTCGTCATATTTCTCACCGTGATCTTCGGGCGCAACGGCGCCGTGCTTTACGTGTCGATCGGTGCGGTCGGCTGGCTGACGATGGCCCGCATCGTGCGCGGACAGGCCCTGAGCATCCGCCGCCAGGAGTTCATCGAGGCTGCGGTGGCGTGCGGCGCAAGCACCGCCCGCATCATCGGCAAGCACGTCGTCCCCAACGTCCTCGGGCCGGTCATCGTCTATGCGACCCTCACCGTGCCGCAGATCATCCTGCTCGAGAGCTTCCTGAGCTTCCTGGGTCTCGGAATTCAGGAGCCGCATGCAAGCCTCGGCACGCTGATCGCGGAAGGCGCGGCAGAGATGGAGGCCGCTCCATGGATCTTGCTTGCGCCCGGCCTGTATCTCACCGTGCTGCTGGTGTGCCTGAACATCTTCGGCGACGGCCTGCGTGATGCGCTCGATGCCAGGGAGCCGGCGTGAGCGGGGCTGCGCCATGAGCGCGGCGCCCGAGCCGGCGCGGCCGCCCGCATTGCATGCGGACTCGCTGCAGGTGTGCTACGCCCAGGGCGCCGCGACCCTCGCGGCCGTGCGCGACGTCTCCTTCCGGGTGAGCGAGCACGAGCGTGTCGGCATCGTCGGGGAGTCGGGAGCGGGCAAATCCCAGGCATTCCTCGCGGTCATGGGTCTGCTGCCGAAGTACGCACGCATCTCGGGCAGCGTTCGCTTCGAGGGGCGCGAGATCCTCGGGCTCGAGCCGCGCGCCCTCAATCGCGTGCGCGGCTCGAGGCTGACGATGATCTTTCAGGATCCGATGAGCTCGCTCACGCCGCACATGAAAATCGGCGCGCAGCTCGCCGAGGTGCTGGTGCACCATGCCGGGCTCACCTGGCGCGCGGCGCAGCTCGCGGCGCTGGAGATGCTGGATCGCGTGCGCATACCCGACGCCCGCCGCCGCCTGCGCCAGTATCCGCACGAATTGTCGGGCGGCATGCGCCAGCGGGTGATGATCGGCATGAGTCTGCTGTGCGACCCGGCGCTGCTCATCGCCGATGAGCCGACCAGCGCGCTCGACGTCACCGTGCAGGCGCAGATCATCGAGCTGCTGCGAGCGCTGCACGCCCAGTCGCGCATGTCGATCGTCCTGATCAGCCACGACATGGGCGTGGTCGCCGCCATCGCGCAGCGCATACTCGTCATGTATGCGGGCCGGATCGTGGAGAGCGCGCCGGCAGGCAAGCTGCTGCGCCAGGCACGGCACCCGTATTCGGCCCTCCTGATCCGCTGCGTCCCGAGCCTGCGCGAACCGCGCGGTGAGCGCATGGCCTGCCTGCCGGGACAGGCACCGGGTGCGGCGGACCTCGAGCGCGGCTGCGCGTTCGCGCCGCGCTGTCCGCGTGCCTCGGCGCGCTGCCACGAGGAGCGGCCGCCCCTGCGCGCGCTCGAGGCCGATGCGCAGGTCGCGTGCCATCACCCGCTGGAACCCTGAGCTTGGCCGGCGCGACTGCATTGCTCGAGGTGCGCGGCTTGCGCGTGGCATTCGGCGCCCATGTCGCGGTCGATGATGCGAGCTTCGATCTCGCACCCGCCGAGGCCCTCGGCCTGGTCGGAGAATCAGGCTGCGGCAAGTCGACGCTGGCGCGCGCGCTGCTGCGCCTGGTACCGGCAGCGCGCGGCGTGGTGCGGTGGCGCGGAAGGGACCTGCTCGCGCTGAGCGCGGCGCAAATGCGGCGCCAGCGCCGCGACCTGCAAATCATCTTCCAGGATCCGCTCGCGAGCCTCGATCCGCGCATGACCGTGGGCGAGATACTGGCCGAGCCGCTGTGGATCTTCGAGCGGGCGCTGTCGGCCGGGGAGCGCGCGCAGCGCATCGATCGGATGCTCGATCTCGTCGGTCTCGCGCCGGCGGCGGCGAGCCGCCGTCCGCGCGAGTTCAGCGGCGGCCAGTGCCAGCGCATCGGCATCGCGCGGGCGATGATTCTGCGGCCGAGGCTGTTGATCTGCGACGAGCCGGTGAGCTCGCTCGACGTGTCCATCCAGGGACAGATCGTGAATCTGCTGAGCGATCTGAAGCGTGAGCTCGGCACGGCGATGCTGTTCATCAGCCACAATCTCGCCGTGGTGCGCCATCTGAGCGATCGGGTCATGGTCATGTATGCAGGCCGCATCGTCGAGGTGGCCGAGCGCGACGCCTTGTTCGCGGCCCCCGCTCATCCGTACACGCGCGCATTGCTGGCCGCGGTGCCCGAACTGCCCGGCATGCCGGCGCAGGCCGCCCAGGGGCGGCCGGACGCTCAGGGCGGGTGACCCGGCTCGAGCTCGTGTATTCTTGGCGCGCATGAGAGGATCGGAACAATGCATCCGCGAGCGGGTCGGGGTCGCGAGCCCATGAAGGAGCGCCGGGCGATACGCGCCAGCGCGGGCTTGAGCAACGTGCGCTACGAGATCCGCGGCAAGCTGGCGCGCCGCGCGCTCGACATGGAGCGGCTGGGCTACGACATCGTGTCGCTCAACATCGGCAATCCTTACGCATTCGGCTTTCGCACGCCCGAGACCATGCGCCTGGCGATGATCGAGAACCTGCGGTTGAGCGAGGGATACGTTCATCAGAAGGGAATCTTTCCGGCCCGCGAAGCGGTCGTCATGCAGCAGCAGGAGCGTGGCGTGCGCGGCGTCACGGCCGAAGAGGTCTTCATCGGCAACGGCGTGAGCGAGCTCATCGACCTGGCATTGCGGGCGCTGCTGGATGCGGGCGACGAAGTGCTGGTGCCGAGCCCCGATTATCCGCTGTGGACGGCAGCGGTCAATTTGAACTCCGGCCGCGCCGTGCACTATCCCTGCCGCATCGAGCGCGGCTTCGTTCCCGACCCCGAGGAGATCGAGTCGATGATCACCCGCCGCACGCGGGCGATCGTGCTCGTCAATCCGAACAATCCCACGGGTGCGGTGTATCCGCGCGCTGTGCTCGAGGCGATTGCGCGCATCGCGGAGAAGCACCGCCTGGTGGTGCTCTCCGATGAGATCTACGACCAGATCCTGTACGAGGACGCCGAGTTCGTGCCGATGGCGACGCTCGTGCAGGGCACGCTCTGCTGCACGATGAGCGGTCTGTCCAAGGTGTATCGTGCCTGCGGCTATCGAGTCGGATGGGCGGTGTTCTCCGGGGACACGGAGAACGCCGCGGAGTATCTGAGCGGCCTGGAGCTGCTGAGCTCGCTCAGGCTGTGCAGCAACGTGCCCGGTCAGTGGGCCGTGCAGACCGCCATCGGCGGGCACCAGAGCATTCGCGAGCTGACCCGCGCGGGCGGGCGCCTGTACGAGTCGCGCCGGAGCATTCTCGAGGGCATCGCCCGCAGCAAGTACCTCGAGCTCGCTCCTCCGATGGGCGCGCTGTACGCTTTCGTGCAGGTCAGGCGCGACCTGCTGCCCGACTTCGATGATCAGGTGTTCGCGCTCGACCTGCTGGAAAGCAAGCACGTGCTGGTGGCGCCCGGCGTGAGCTTCAACGTGCCCTATCGCAATTGTTTCCGCATCACCAACCTGCCGGAGCCGCCACTGCTCGCCACGGTGTTTGCGCGCATCGAGGAGCTGCTCGACACTTATTCCTCGAGCGCGCCGGCCTCCTCGAGCGCGCCGGCCCTGGCTCTGGTGGGCTCGGCGGGCAAGCCCTGAGCCGGTGTCACCCGGGTTGATGCAGGCCGCCGACGCGGGATGCGTCGTGCTGGCGCCGAGCGTCGAGCTGGCGACCGCCTTGCTGGACGCGGTCGAGCGGGGGCAGCGGATGCGCGGGCGGGAGGTCTGGCCGACGCCGCAAGTGCACGACTTCGGCGCATGGCTCAAGGAGCAGCACGTCCGGCGCCAGCTCCTCGACGCCTCGACGCCGCGCTGTCTCGCCGACGCGGAGGAGCGGGAGCTGTGGCGGGGCGTGGTGCTCGATCTGGATTCGAGCGGGCAGTTCCTCGAGCCCGGCGGCGCGGCGCGGGCGGCGCGCGGCGCGCGGCGCGCGATGTACGAGCACGCCATCCCCCTGGCGGCGCTGCGCGCCTACGGTACCGAGGAATCGCAGGCGCTCACACTGTGGATCGGGCAATTCGAGGCGCGCTGCCGTGCCTTGAACTGTATCGGTCCGGGAGAGCTTCTGGGGGCACTGCTGCAGCCATCGCTGGATGCCGCGGAGCCGAGCGCGCAGGGCGTGACCTGGATCGAGAGTCCTCTGTGGCGTCCGGTCGCGCGTCGCTGGCTCGAGCGGCGCTGCGGAGCGCCATTGCCCGCCGAGACCGCCGCGCAGGCCTGCGGGGCAAATCGGGTCCGGGCGGCGCATGTCCTGAGAGCCGTCTCGCCGGCGGCCGAGCTCGCCTCGATCGCCGATTGGGCGCGCCGTGGACTCGAGTCCGACGCCTCCTTTCGTGCCTGGATCAGCATTCGCGATCTGGCGGCGCGGCGCGCCGAGGTGGCGGACGCCTTCGACGCGGCGCTCGCGCCGCGGCGCTTCTCCCTCGAGGAATCGGCGCAGGCCGCGCCCTATGCCCTGGCCGGGGGAACGCCGCTCGCCGAGCACGGACCGGTGCGTGCGGCGTTGCAGCTGCTGTCCGTGAGCAGCGGATCGGTGCCTTTCGAGCGCTTCAGCCTGCTGCTGCGCTCCCCGGAGCTGCAGGATTCGCCCGAGGATGCGAGTGCCGCCGCGCGCTCGGATACGCTGCTGCGCGCAAGCGCGCCGAGCGAAGCGCCGCTCGGCGGCTGGATCGCGCGTGCGCACGCCGTCGCCCGCGAGCTCGGGCCGCCCGCTGCGCTCGAGCGGCTGAGCCGCGCCGCCGCTGCGCTCGGGGGGCTGCACGGTAGTCATCGCATGAGCCGCTGGCTCAGCGTATGGGTGGAGGCCTTCGAGCGCGGACCTTGGTCGTTGCGGCAACGCTGGTCGAGCGCCGAATATCAATCCGCGGAGCGCTTCCGGGAACTGCTGGCGAGCCTCGCGCTCGGCGATCAGACCTTCGGGAGCCTCGGGCGCCGCGCCGCCGAGGGCATCCTCGAGCGCGCGGCCCGGGACACGCCGTTTCAGGTCCAAACGGGCGTTCCTCCCATCTGGGTGAGCAGCCAGTTGACCGACCCCTGGCTCGGCTACCAGGGCCTGTGGGTCACGGGTTGCGACGAGAATCATTGGCCCCCGCCGGTCGATCCGATGCCCCTGATCCCGCCGCTGCTGCAGCGGCAATACGCCGTCGCGGCGGCCAGCGCCGATGCGCAGCTCGAGCTCGCCGAGGATCTGCAGCGGCGCTGGCTCGAGCGCGCGGGCGGCTGTGTTTTCAGCTGCGCCGAGCCGGGCGAGGGCCGCAGCATCGCACTCAGTCCGCTGCTCACGGCGCTCGCGCCGCCGCCCGCCAGCGGGCAGCCGGCCGCCGTGCCGCAGCCGCACTGGCGCGCCCAGCACCGCGAGGCGCCGCTGCTCGAGCAGTTGACCGACGAGCAGGCGCCGCCGGTCGAGCCCTGCGAACGAACTCGTGGCGTCGCCAGCTTGCGGGCTCAATCGCGCTGCGCGTTTCGCGGCTTTGCCGAGACCCGGCTCGGCGCGCTCGTCCTGGAGCAGCCCCGGCCCGGTTTCAACGATCGCGAGCGCGGCGAGATCCTGCACGATGCGCTGCGTCGGATCTGGCGGGAGGTGCGCGATTCGACGCAGCTGCGGGCGCTCCTCGTCCAGCCGCAGGCGCTGGCAGCGCTGGTGCGCAACAGCGCAAGCCTCGCCGTCGAAGGACAGTGCGCGCGGCGCAATCCCGGCACGCGCTGGGCGCAGCGCGAGCGTACACGGCTGCAAGGCTTGCTGGAGCGCTGGCTGCAGCTCGAAGGCCAGCGCCGGTTCTTCCAGGTCGAGCAGGTGGAGGAGGCCTCCGAGCTCGCGCAGCATGCCGGCCTCGAGTTCACGGTGCGGGTGGACCGCATCGACCGGCTCGAGGACGGAGGACGGGTGGTCATCGACTACAAGACGGGGTCGGTCTACGCGGATTGGCGCGGCGAGCGGCCGGACAATCCGCAGCTGCCGATGTACGGCCTGCTCCACCGGCAGGGCCTCATCGCCGTGGCCTATGGCCGCGTGAGCGCGGCGCAATGCGCGTTCGTGGTGGAGTGCGCGCTGGATGACGTCTTTCCGCGCAAGAGAGCCACCAAGCTCGAGGGGATGGCGAGCTTCGGCGATCTCGTTGCCGCCTGGGAGCAGCGCATCGAGCGGCTCGCGCGCGAGTTCGCGCGCGGCGACGCTGCGGTGGCACCCACCGAATTTGCATGCCGCTCCTGCCGGCTGCAGGGATTGTGCCGCGTGCCCTCGACGCTCGACGCGCTGGCCAATTCCTGGGATGCGCCCGCCGCATGAGCACGAGCGGCGCTCAACCCGTCGACGGCGCCGCGCGGCTCGGCGCGGTGCAGGCGCAGGGCTCGGTGCTGGTGCAAGCGCCCGCCGGCAGCGGCAAGACCACCTTGCTGGCGCAGCGCTACCTGCGGCTGCTGTCGACCGTGGATGAGCCGGAGCGCATCCTCGCCCTGACTTTCACGCGGCGTGCCGCCGAGGAGATGCGTGCCCGCGTCGTGCTCGCGCTCGAGGCGGCCGCCCTGCCGCAGTGTCCCGCGACCCTCAACCCGGCGATGTGGGCCCTCGGGGTGGCCGCCCGGCGTCATTTGCAGGCCCGCGGTATCGACGCCGAGCGCCATCCTTCGCGCCTGCGCATCGAGACCATCGACTCGTTCAATGCCTGGCTGGCCGCTCAGCTGCCCATCACTTCGGGCGCCGGCGGCCGCCTCACGCTCCTCGAGGACGCCAGCGCCCCATACCAAGAGGCCGCGCGCCGAGCCTTGTCGCATGATCAGGCCGACTCATTCGGCGAGGCCGTCGAGCGCGTGCTGGCCGTCGGCGATCAACGCTGGAACCAGCTGGTCGGGCTGGTCGTCGACATGCTGCCGACGCGCGATCGCTGGCTGCCGTTGCTGGCCGGACACCTGCAGGCCGCCGGCGGGATCGAGGATCTGGCGCACGTGCGGGCGCAGTTCGACGAGGACCTCGCGCTGCTGGTGAGGCGCGAGCTCAGGCGCGCTCACGCGGCCCTCGGCGATGCGACCATCGCGGCACTGGGGCCCTGCCTGCGAGCCGCGGCGCTCGAGCCCGATTGCAAATGGATGGAGCTGCTGCCCTGGCGGACCGATGAGTCGACCCTCGGCAGCGGGGCGGCGGATCTCGCGCGCTGGCGTGGCGTCGCCGCGCTGCTGCTCACGGCCGGCGGCAAGCTGCGCTCCTCGGTCAACAAGACCGACGGCTTCCCGCCGGGTCGCGCCGAGAAGAAGGTCATGCTCGAGCTGCTCGGCCGTCTGGACGGGCGGCCGGAAGTGCTGTCGGCGCTGCGGGCCGTGCAGGGCCTTCCCGACCCGCGCTACAGCGACGCCGACTGGGCGCGCGTGCGCGACGTGGCGCAGGTGCTGGTGCTCGCGGCGGCCGCGTTGGATGGCGTCTTCCGCGAGCAGGGAGTGGTGGACTTTGCGGCGGTGTCCATGGCGGCGCTGCGCGCGCTGGGCAGCGCGCAGGCGCCCACGGACCTCGGCCTACGGCTCGATTACCGGCTGCGGCACCTGCTGCTCGATGAATTCCAGGACACCTCCGCCGCGCAGCTCGAGCTGGTGCGCCTCCTCACCGCGGGCTGGGAGCGCGGCGACGGCCGAAGCGTGTTTTGCGTGGGCGACCCCATGCAGTCGATCTACGGTTTCCGGCAGGCCGAAGTCAGGGCATTTCTCGATCTCGCCGACCAGGGCGTCGGCGCCGTGGAATTCGAGGTGCAGCGCCTGAGCTGCAATTTTCGATCGAGCCCGCTGATCGTCGACTGGATCAATGGATGCTTCGAGAAGATCTTGCCGCGTGCCGACGACCGTGAGCGCGGCGCCATCGCGTTCCGGCGCAGCGATGCGGCGGCGCCGGCCCGACCGGGCGACGAGGCTTGCGTGAGCCTGCGCGGCTTCGCGAGCGCGGCGGAGGAGGCGAGCGCCGCCGCGCAGCTGATCGGTGCGCTTCGCGAGCGGCATCCGGCGTGGCGCATCGCGGTCCTGGTGCGCGCGCGCGTGCATGCCCGGGAGATTGCATCCGCGCTGCGCTCGCGCGCCATCGGCTTTCGTGCCGTCGACATCGAGCCGTTGCAGGACCGCGCCGCGGTGCGCGACGTGGTGATGCTCACCTGCGCGCTGCTGCATCTGGGGGACCGGCCGGCGTGGCTCGCGCTGCTGCGGGCGCCCTGGACCGGCCTCGCACTGAGCGATCTTCTGAGCCTCGCCCGCTCGGCTCCCGGCACGCTGTGGGACGCCCTGCGCGAGGAGAGTGCCCTCGCACGGCTGAGCGAGGAGGGGCGGGCACGGTGCCTGCGTCTGCGCACGGTGATCGCGGCGGCCTTTCGAGTCCAGACGCACAGCGGCATCGCGCGCTGGGTGGAGCGCGCCTGGCTCGGGCTCGGCGGTCCCGGCTGCGTGGCCGACCCGCATGAGCTCGATCAAGTGGGCAGAGCGTTCGAGCGATTGCGCGAGCTCGAGCGCCAGGGTTTTCCGGACGCGGCCGCCCTGGCGCAGAGCTTTGCGGATCTGTACGTGGATGAGGGCGCCGAGTGCGGCGTGGAGATCATGACCATCCACAAGGCCAAGGGTCTGGAATTCGATTGCGTCATCGTCCCCGCCCTGCATCGGCACAACCGGGTCGCCCCCGGTCAATTGCTGCTGATGCATCCGTTCTCGCGCACCGGGCGCGATGGGATGGTCATGGCGGCGCGCCCGCCGGTCGGCGCGGCGCCCGACCCCTTGTTCTCGTTTCTGCGCAGTCAGGCTCGCGAAGCAGCCCAGCTCGAGGCGCAACGGCTGCTCTACGTCGCCTGCACCCGCGCCAAGCAGCAGCTGCATCTGACGGCCGCCGTCGGGCTGCGCGAGGACCCCGACGGCGTGCCCGGCGAGGACGCCGAGGACAGCTCGGAGCCGAGAAATGAGGCGCGCCCGTGGAGTCCGCATCCCGGCAGTCTGCTCGCGGTGCTGTGGCCGTTCGAGCGCGAGCGCTTCATCGTGGCCGCCGAGTCTCGCGCGACTCGCACGCCCGCGAGCGGCGCGGATTGGACCGGTTTGCGGGGCGGGCCACTGCGCCGCCTGCCGCGCGACTGGTCGCCCCGCCCGCTCGCATCGGCGCTCGAGGCCGGCTGGGCGGCGGCTCTTCACGCGCCGGAACCCAAGGTGCAGCGGGAGGAGTGGGTGGTGTTCGACTGGGCCGGGGAGACCGCCCGGCGCATAGGGAGCCTGGTGCACGCGGAGCTGCAGGGCCTCGACCTGGAGTGCAGCGAGGAGTCGGCGATAAGCGCCCGCGCCGGCCATTTCACCCGGTGGCTGAGGCTCAATGGCGTGCCCGATGAGCACCTGGCCGATGCCGTCGAGCGGGTGACGGCGACGTTGATCGCAGTGCATCGCGATCCGCGCGCGCGCTGGATCCTGAAGCGCGGCTACCGCGACGATTTTCGCGAGCACGCCGTGTCGGGATTGCGGGGCGGCGAGGTGGTGCGCGCCGTGTTCGACCGCAGCTTCATCGATGAGGCCGGGACCCGGTGGGTGATCGATTACAAGACCAGCCGCCACACGGGCGGCGGGCGGGAGGAATTTCTCGAGCGCGAGGTACGGCGCTACCGCCCGCAGCTCGAGCGCTACGCACTGCTGGCGCAGCGGCTTGGGCCCGAGCCGGTGCGCGTCGGGCTATATTTTCCGCTGATGGGAGCCTGGCGGGAGTGGGCGCCGAGCGAGAAAGCATCATGAGCGATGATCTGCAATCGCAGCGCCGGCAAGATGCCCGCTCCCAGCGCAACGCGCTCATCGCTCTGGTGATCTGCCTCGCGCTCGTGCTCGGCGGGCTGTTTCTGGTGTACAAGCTCAAGAGCATGTCGGAGCTGCAGGACTGCCTCATGCAGGGACGCAGCAACTGCGAGCCCATCGACTGATCCGGCGCTCTCGGCCCGAAGCGGCCGCTCATCGCATGACATAAATCCGCGCGCTGTTCCCAAATCCCGACACATTCTCGCCCGCCGGCGGCGTTCGCTCTGGAAGTGAGCACTGCGTCGCACCGTCTCGAGGGGGTAGTTGCGAGCCTTGCGCGTGCGGGGCGGCGAGCGGACCACCGTGGAGAGCGCAGTCATGCAGCGAGCGGCTTCATCGAGGCGATGGTTGGTGTATTCGGTGAGTTTGATGCTTTCGGGGCTGGCCATGATATGGCTGCTCTGGCATTACCCGAAGAAGACCTTGATCGCCTCCTTCCTGGTGGTGGGCGCCTTGAGCATGTCCGGCGCATTGTCCCAAACGGTCGAATCCGACGACCCCCTCGACGATCAGGATCACTGACCCCGACCTTCTCTACGATGCCGCCCGCGGCTCAGTGCGCCGCGGGGCCGCGCACCACCTGCACCCAGCCGCCGGGGCGGATCAGCTGCTCGAAGGCCGCCTGGATGTCCGCCGCCGTGATCGCGTAGTACTTCCTCGAGGCGATGAGCGGCTCATCCAGCGGCAGGCCGAGCTCGGCGCGCTCCAGATAGCCGTGCGCGACCGCCTCCTCGCTCGACTCGTTCAGCACGATGTCACGCAGCAGCAGCGCCTTGGCCTGATGCAGCTCGGCGTCCGTCACCGGCTCGGTACGCATCTGATCGAGGTCGCGCTCGATCAGCATCCGCGCCTTGGAGACGTTGTCGGGATCGCATCCATAGGCCACCTCGTAGACGGCTCGGGTCCTCGAGGCGTCCAGATGCACATCGACCGTGTAGACGTACCCGGCAACTTGTCTGAGATCGTGATACAGGCGGGTCGCGTAGAATCCGCCGCCGAGTACGTGGGTCCCGAGCTCGAGCGGATAGAACCTGGGATCGAATCGATTGAGCTCGAGCTGCTGCGCGAGATACACGCTGTCCTGCACCGCTTGGGCGTCGGCGACCGCCACGGCTGCCGGCTTGTTGGCGGGGACGGGAGGCGGCGTGGTGTCGGGCTTCGCGCCCGCGGCGCGCCAGCCGCCGAACCACCGCTCGACCACCGATCGCGCCTGCGCGGCAGAGACATCGCCGATCACCACCAGGGTGGTGAGGTCGGGACGGATCGTGGCCGCGTGAAAGGCCTTCACGTCGGCGAGCGTGAGGTGCTCGATCGACCCGGGTGTGGGCTGGCGCAGCGTCGGATCGGCCGGCGGCAACAGCGCCATGTCGAGCGCGCGCCGGGTGCGATACTCGGGGCTCTTGAGATTGCCCGCGACGAACTGCGCGGTTTGCTGTCGAACCACGGCGAACGCGTTCGCCGGCAACGCCGGATGAATCTCGTTGTCCGCGAGCAGCTGCACGCCGCGCGAGAAATTGGCGGCGAGCACGCTCACCGAAAAGCCGTAGCCCGCGGTCTCGCTCGCAGCGATGTCATCGAGCGCCTTGTTGAAGGCGAGCCGATCGAGCGTCTGCGTGCCATAGGAGAACAGGGTGCCGAGGACGTCCGCCACGCCCTCCTGTCCCGGCGGGGTCTGCAGCCCGAAATCGTGCTTCACGGAGCCGAACACCGATACCGTCGGGGTGGTGGGATCGCTCTTGACGATGAGCCGCAGGCCGTTCGGCAGCATCGTGTCCGAGAAGCTCGGGAATCGCGCCGGCACATGCAGCTGCGCGAGGTCCGCGCGCGCCCACGCGGGAAGCTCGACCGGCTTGGAGGGGGGCGCCGTGACCTGCTCCGCGCCGCCGAACCCCTTGGTGGCGACCGGCTGGCCGGAAGGTACCGGCTGGAGAACCGCGCTGATCGATCCGTGCGCGTCGAGATATTGCCGGGCGACGCGATTCACCTCGGCGACCGTCACGCGCTCGATGGCCTGCACGTCCTCGTCCGGGGAGCGGCGCCCCTCCGCGGCCAGCGCGTTCGACCACACGTTCGCGAGACCCGGAATGGAGTCGCGCTCGAACTCCGCGTCGGCGACTTCACGGCGCTTGGCCGCCGCCACCAGATCCTCGGGCAAACCGCGCCGTGCATAGCCGGCAATGACCTCGCGCATCTGCGCGAGGGCCGCCTGCGCATCGGCACCGGCGGGCAGAGCCGCGACCGCATAGCCGACGCTCGCCTTGGCGTAGGTCTCCGCCATACCGAACTCCGCGGCGAGCGCCTTGCCGGCGGGGACCATCGCATACAGATCTCCCCGCTGACTGCTCAGTACATCGGCGAGCACCTGGGAGGCGGCGTAGTCGGTCGAGTCCGTGCCGGGAAAGCGGTAGGCGATGAAGGCGAGCACGTAGGGGAGATTGCTGTCCAGGGTGAAGCTCTCCGACTTCACCGGTTCGAGATCGACGCTCGGCCGGGCGGGGGTCGGGTGGCCGGGGATGGCGCCGAACAGCTGGCGCACCTTCTCGAGGGTCGCGCCCGCGTCCACGTCGCCGACGATCACCAGGATGACGTCGCTCGGCGTGTACCAGGCACGGTAGAACGCCTTGAGCATCTCGCCCGTGGTGGCATCGAACGAGGCCTTGGTGCCGAGCGGGTCATGCGCGTAGGGGGTGCCCGCGAACATGTCCCGGTTCAAGCGATCGATGAACTTGTAGGTCGGATTGGACAGATCGCGGGCCACCTCTTGCTCTATGGCGCCGCGCTCCTGTGACCATTGCTGGTCCGAGTCCTGCACCCCCGCGAGGCACGCCGCCTGCGCCCTTAGCGCGACGTCGAGGTCCGAGGCCGGCACGGTCGCGAAGTACTGGGTGATGTTCTGCTGGGTATCGGCATTGCTCTGGCCGCCGAGCTCTGCATAGATGGCCGCCGTTTGATCGGCGCTCATGCCGGAGCAGCCGCGGAACATCATGTGCTCCTGCGCATGCGCCATTCCGGGAAATCCCGGCGGCGTCTCGTTGCCGCCGACCCGCACGTTCATCTCCACGGTGACCACCGGCGCGAGGCTGTTGCGCAGCACGACGACGCGCATCCCGTTCGGCAAGGTCTCCTCGCGTCTTGCGAGGGACGCCGGCGCGGCCGCCGCGGACTGCGGCAAGGCGCTCGATGCGCAGGCGAGAGCGCAGAGCAGACCCAGCGCGCGAACCAGCCTGAAGACTGGCGCTGCGGATCGCGCGGGCCGGGCTGCTGCGCAAGGGTCCATGATGGCTCGATGGCTAGCGATGATCGGCGCTCAATGCCCCGAAGCGGCGCTGGCGCCCGGCGAAATCCTCGAGCGCCTGCCGAAATCGGGTCTCGTCGAAATCAGGCCAGAGGCAATCGGCGAAGTGCAGCTCGGCGTAGGCGCATTCCCATAGCAGGAAGTCGCTCAGCCGCCGCTCGCTGCCGGTGCGAATCAGCAAGTCGACCTCGCCGGTCGGATAGGCGCAATGATCCACCTCGTGCAGCAGGCGCGCGAAGCCCTCGATGTCCGGTGCGCCGGCCGCGCAGGCGCGCCGCGCCGCCTGCAGGATGCTGTACTGAGAGGAGTAATCGACGGCGATGCGCAAATGCATGCCTGAGCCGGCGGCGCTCAGCCGCTCGCTCTGCTCGATCGAGCGCAGCAGGCTCTCGCTGAGCCGGTCGCGCCGGCCGATGACGTTGATGCGGATCGACTGCTCCACGCAGCGGCGAGTCTCGGTGAACAAATACTGCCCGAACAGACGCATCAGGGCGGCAACCTCCGTCGCAGGACGCGCCCAGTTGGCGGCAGAAAAGGCGTACATGGTGAGTGTATCGACGCCCGCGCGCGCGGCCACCTCGACCGCCGTGCGAACCGCCTTGGCGCCCTCGACATGCCCCGCGGTGCGCGGCAGACCGCGCTGGGTGGCCCAGCGGCCGTTGCCATCCATGATGATTGCGACGTGCATGCGGGGCGGCGAGCGGCTCAAGCGCGGCGCGTTGCCTTGATGACCGCCTCGATGTGCTCGAGGTAGCGCAGCAACGCCTTCCTGCCCGCCCCGGTGATGCGGTAGATGGACTTCGGGCGACGCGCCTCGAAGGATTTGGTGCATTCGACGTAGCCCGCCTCTTCGAGCTTGCGGGCGTGAGCCCCGAGATTGCCGTCGCTCGCGTTGAACAGGGCCTTCAGCTCGTTGAAGGTGAGCTGATCGTTCATCGCCAGAGCGCTCATGATGCCGAGGCGCACGCGCTCGTAGATGAGCCGATCGAACCCCGATTGAGAATTCATTCCCGCGCCATTCGGAACGACCACCGGCCGCGACGCCGTCTTGGCCGCGCCCGCGCCGTGGGCCTCGCTACGCTTGGCCGCGGTGGATTTATTCGGCATGTGCGCAGCGCCCGACCAGCAGGCCGAAAACCACGTGCAGTACGCCGAACCCGAGGCCGAGCATGGCAGTGTGGCTGCCGGCCGGCAGAACGAAGGCGCATGACCCGAGCGCGACGAACAGGGCGCCCATGATGCAGAGGAGCCGCATCGTGCTGGCGACGGTGACGGTGCTGGCCGAGAGCACCGCGCAGCCGTACAGCAGGAGCCAGGTGCCGGGAAGCAGTCCGTCCATGTGGGCGTGCCAGAGAACCACGCTCAGGACGGCGCCGGCGAGCAGCGCCGGGCACAGGCACAGGATGAACTTGCGGACCGGCCCCAGATAGCGTGCATGTCCCGATTGCGCCGCCTCACGAGCCATGAGCGCGCCGCCGACCAGAAACGCGATGCCTCCCGCGCTCGCCCAGATGAGCAGCCAGAAGGACGCCCAGTGGGGCATCGAGGCGAGAATCGCGGCGAGCATGCCGATGGCGCCCATCACCACGCCGGCCATGCCGGGCACGGCCATCGAGGCGGAAGCGTCGATGGAACGGCGAATATAGGCGAGCGTGCCGAGCGCGCGGGTTTCGATCGGGATCGGAAAATCGGGCTGCATGGTTGCCAGGTGACTCCGATGATAGGGCGCGAATGTAAGGGGTCGATCTTGCAGCGTCAAGTACTCTGCACCATAGAGCTAGTGCGGCCCCGCCTCCTTGAGCGGGCGCGGTCCGCTCAGCCCTGCCACATCACGATCAGAACGTAGACCAGCGCGATTATGGTCAACCCGAGATGGCCGACGGCCGGATGCAGCGGCAGGGCGCCCTGATCGGGCTGCTCCGCGCGGCCGGGCATGAGATGCGCAATGGCGGCGAGCAGCAGCATTCAAGGCACCTCGTGCAATTCGGTTGGCGCTACGATAAACGGGCCGTATGGTAAATCAGTGACGCACATCACACCCATCAAAATGTGAACTCGAGATCGACCGGGATACGTCCCTGGGGGTCGCGGGCGTGCAGCTGGGCAACGTTGTCCAGGTCGCGGCGCAGCGCCGGCGGCGCATCGGCGCGCTCCTTGATGCTGCCTGACAGGAGCCCGGTACGCGCCTGCGGCGACACGGTGATCGTGGCGTTGAGGCTCAACGGGCCGCCGGTATCGACCAGGGTCGCGGCGATCTCGCCGTCCGGGGGCAGGCTCGGATCGGCAAAGCTGAGCGCATAGCTGCCGAGGTCGGCGCCCGCGGCGATCTGCGGAGAGCTCGCGTCGGCGACGTCGACTTCGCCCACCGCGGATCTGAGCACCAAGCCCTTGGGTGAGAGATCGGCGCTCAGAGTCTGAAGCCGCACGCTGGCGAGTCCGCGCCACCCAGCGGCCACGCCGAGATCGCGCAGATCCGAGATCGGACCTCCTCCCTGGACGGCGGTCAGCGTCAGATCACCGTGCCCGAGGTCGGCCGCGCCATCGATGTCGAAGCCGCCCTTCACCCAGTGCAGATCCGCCGCGACACGCAACCGCAGCAAAGCCCCCGGATGCAGATGCCATTCGAGCGCCCCCGCATCGCGGCCGCCCGCCATGATCCTACCCGCCGAGCCGTGCCACAGCGTCCCGGAGAAATCCGTTGCCTGCACGCCGCTCGGCAGGACGCGCGACGCGAGCGAGGCGGGCAGCACGGCGATCGCCACCCCGAGCGCGGCGAGCAGCCCGATGAGCGCGATTCGCGGCCACAGTGCATGCGGTTTCGGCGCGGCAGGCGCCGCGCGGGCCGCGCCCTTAATGGCGCGCCGCGGCGAAGGTGATGTTGGCATTGACTATTCCCGGGCGAGCGGCGCGATCGACGGTGATCGAATCGATCGCGAGACCGTAACGCTCGTCGAGCGTAGCAAGCCAAGTCACCAACGTATCGAAGGGGGCCGCCTCGAGCTGGACGCGCACACCGCTGCCGCTCGGCTGCGTGCCCTTCATGGTGCTCCCCAGCCCGACCTGGCGGGCGACCCGGTCGACCACCACCACCGGCGCCTCGCCGGTGTTCTTGTACAGCGTCGGGCCGGCGGACTGGACCTCGGCCGCGTTCACCCGCATCCACGTCAGATCCTGGCGGCGCGCATCGACGCGCTTGACGGCGTCCGAGACCGCCGATTGCAACGGCAGCAGCACGCCGCCGACGAGAATCACCACCGCGAGCGCGACCGCGCCCACCGCCACGATGCGCCGCTCGCGCTCTTGCAGCCCGGCGTACCAGGCCTTGAGCTTGAGCATGAGCGCGTTCATGGCCGCGCCTTCGCGCCCGAAGCGGAGCGCACCTGCATTTGTGCCTCGACGCCGCCCTGGGCCGGCTGCGAGGACTGGATGTCGGCCGTCAGCCCCTGCTTCGCCACCGACTGGGACAGCTGCGAGAGAGCCGCCAGGTTGGGTGCCGTCACCCGCAGGTCGAGCGACTGCTCGCGATAGCTCAGTGCATCGATGCGCGTGTTCGGAAGCGAGGATATCGCGCCGCTCAGCACCTCCAGGGTGTGCAGAAAGTACTCGGGGCTCGCGCCGGCGTGGTGGATCTGGTCGAGACGCGACTGCATCTGCCGGCGCGGATCAACCATTTTCTCCGCAGGCATGACCTCTTTGAATAGCTGCGAGATCTCGGTGTCGAGGGTCTTGGTCTCGTGATTGGCCTGATGAATGCGGATCGCTGCCGCCGCGATGTGCGCCACGAGCAGCCCGCCCGCCAGCATCGCGGCGGTGCGCCATTGCAGCCAGCGAGCGTTGTAGTCGGTGGATCGGGCGAACTCTCCCTGCAGCAGATTGACCGCCTCGGTGCTCTTCAGATCGCGCGCGAGCCAGGGCAGCGGCCCGTCGGCCAGCAGCTGCACCTTGAGCGAGGCGAACTTGTGCGCGAGCGCCTGGAATTCATCCTGCACCAGCGCCCACTCCTCGCGGCTCGTGTAGAGCACGGCGCTCTCCAGCGGGGCGGGCTCTGCGCCGGCGTCCGCGCCGGGGTCGGCCAGGGGATCGGGAATGACTCCCGCGACCACCAGCGCATCGGCCACCGGCGTGAGCTCGACCGCGAACGGCAGCTTGCCCGGGCGGCGAACGGCGAGCCGCGAGCGCTCCAGCCACAGCACGGTCTGTCCGGGATTTTCCGGAATGAGCGAGATATCCGCGTGAATCGCCAGCGGATCGATGCCCGCGGCGGCGAGCTGCGAGATCCAGCCCTGCAATACGGCGCGCGACACCACCGCCACGGGAGTGCAGCCGTTCGCCTGGCGCTTGCCGAGCGCGAAGCACAGCTGATCGACGTCCTCGGTGAGCTGCTCCTCGAGCGCAAAGGGAACCACGCGCGCGAGCTTCACCCCGCTCCCCGGCGGCAGCTCCGGCTCGGCCAAAAGGATCTGCGCGGACGGGGCGAGCACCACGACGCGCGCCGAGCGCGCCACCGCCGCCGCCAGGCTCAAAGGTCCGCGCTGCCGGGCGGCGCTCGGTGCCCCGGACTCCTCGATGCTCAGCCACTCGGTGTCCTCTTCGCCGGATGGGGGAAGACGCAGCAGGAGAGTGTGAGGCATTTATAGTGTCCCGAAAGTGCGCAGCAGCGGGGTTACCTTGCCGCCGCTCCCTCGATACAAAAGACTGTACAAGGTGAATTCCGTAGTGCCAAGGGTCACTCGGGTAGTGAGACGGAAATACGAGCTCGTGTCCGAGAAGCGACTCGCGATTTGCGCCGCCACCTGCGGACCGAGCACGTTCTTGAAGGTCGGCACGTCCGGGAAGCAGCCGGTCTTGCGGCCGTTGACCAGCACCTCGGGACTGCCCGAGTACTCGCCGCTGAGGTTGTCAGCGAGGCTCTCGAGCACCAGCGCGGGGGCGGTGCAGACGTTGATGGTGGCGGTGGCGGTGGGCAGCGCGGTCACGTACGGAGCGATCTTGCGATAGCGGTCGGCCCCGAACCCCGGCATGTTCATCAGCTCGCTCGGACTCATCATCGGCCAGTTGCCGGTTCGATAGGGCGGCGTTTGCGAGGTGTAGACCGAATCCTCGGCGCCGTCGGGCTGCCCGGGCTGATCGTCGGCATCGATCCAGTCGCGCGCAATGCCCGCCCAGCGCGGCTCGAGCCCGACCGACACGAGCAGGCGCTGAAATTGCTGCAGCGGCTGCGGGTCCTGGATCTGCTGGCCGTTCTGCACGATGATGTGCCCGAGGTTGTTGAGGTTGAAGCGCCCCTGCATGTCCTCCAGGGCGCCTTGCAGGGTGCCGATCGGCTCCCCTTCGGGATCGTCCTGGGGTGTGATCGGCAAGGGCTGCGTGGGCTGCGCCCAGGGCTGCGCGAGGGTCACCTGGTTGGGGTTGCTGGGCTGCGTGGTGCTCGAGGAGCTGCTGGAGCTTGCCGAGGACTGGCCGTTCGGCGAGATCTGCTGCACGCCCTGGGCCGATTGGCTGAGCACATCCGCCGCGAGCGCCTCGGCGCCGAGCCCGAAGTGAAAGGCCTGCTCGGTCGCGAGGATGCCGATGGTGCGCCGGCGCTCGAGCCAGCCGTCGAAGGTGAGCTTGGTGGCGAGAATGGCGGCGAGCGCCACCAGAATGAGCGCGATGAGCAGCGCCACGCCGCGCTCGCGGCGCCGTCCCGGCGCGCGCTGCCGGCATCGAGGGGCGCTCATCCGGCCACCTCGATCAGACGCTGCACGCGCCCCCAGTCCTTGAACTCGATGGTGATCTCGACGGCCACCGGTCGCGTCCAGAGGTTCTCGGGCGTCGGCAGATTCGCAGGCGGCCACTGGGTCTGCCAGGTCTGGTTGCTGTCGAGATAGCGCAGCTGCACCGTCTTCACCTTGTCGAACAGATCCTGCACCTGCGGCTTGGTCGCGAGCACGATGTCGAGCGCCGTGGTGTAGCTGCGCTTCAGGACATCGCCCACGAGCGTATAGGTCACACGCTGCAGGGTGCTGCGCTGCTGACCGGCGGTGTTCGACCAGCCCGCGCGCGTGAGCTCGGCCAAGGGGACGGTCGTGGTGCTCGAATCGCTGAAGCTCGATTGAAATCCGGGGTCGGAGTTGAAGTGCATGGTCGAATCCGCGCCGAGCGCGCCGCTGCTGCCGAACTGAGTGTTGCCGGTGCCGGCGCTGGTGCCGTTGCCTGAGTAGCCGTGCAGGGCGGGGATGCGCGTCTGGCCGAGCGGGTCGCGCACCGGGCGCGGCACCATCTGAGCGAAATCCATGACCAGGATGCGCATGCCGAACTCGATCTCGCGCGAGCGCTTGAGCGCCTCCTCGCTGCGTTCCGCCGAGATGCGCGCGGCGTGATAGGTCTCGTAGCCGAGAGCGGACATGATCCCGAGGATCAGCAGCGCCACCAGGATCTCGACCAGCGTGAAGCCGGCGGCGCGCGCGGATGAGGATCGCGACGCGCGCATCAGGGCACCGCTTGACCGCTGCCGAAACCGCTCCCCGGGCTCGCCGAGGCGCTGCCGTTATAGACGCAATTGGAGGCGGGGGGGGCGCCTTGCACCAGGTTGCCCGATGGGTTGCTGCCGCCGGTGCCGTTCTGGGTGCTCGTGCAGGGGGCGGCCGCCGTGGCCAGGGTGGATCCTTGGGTCCAGTCGACGTTCGACATGCCCGGTAGCCCGAGCGCCGAGCCGATGAAGCCGGTGGACTCGGCGATGGGGTTGCCCTTGGTCTTGGCATCTCCCGGGTACACGCGCACCACCACGCGCTTCATGCTCGGGAAGCTGGTGTCGAAGTAGCGCGTGTCGTAGTGCCACTTGCGGTTGGCAAAATCCAGCTCGGCGGTGTCGCCGGTGCTGCCGAGCCTGTTCACCGTGAGCCGCACCTGGGCGAGACGGTTGAGCGCGATCCACTGCGCGATGGTCTTGTCGCGCAGGTAGCCGCTGGTGCGGGCGGTGCCGCTCACCGCCGCCATCAGGGCGGTGAGTCCGAGCGCCACCACCACCAGCGCCACCAGCACCTCGATCAGCGTGAAGCCGCGCGCCGCACCGTGGCGGGGTATCGGGCATGAGCCGCGCCGCCTCACGAGCTCTTTTCCGGGGGATGGTCCGAGCCATGCAGGCTGGTCTTGCCGAACGCATCGCTGTCGATCGATGCGCGCGCCTGGGTCGCATCGCGCAGCAACGTCAAGCGAAACGGCGTCCCCTCGCCGCTCGCGGCGATGGCGACCTGCGGAGGCGGCGGCGGATCGTCATCCGAAAAGGTCTTGTCGAGGGGTTTGAGCACGACCTGCACCGAGTCGAGCTCCAGTTCGAACGACACCCCCTTGGGCAGGTCGCGATGGCGGAACTCGTGCTCGTCGTTGAGGGTGAGCCAGCGGTCGCGGATCGGCTCGTACACCACGAACTCGTACGAGGTGGGCTCGATGCGCAGCCCGAAATCGCGGCCCTCGAGCAGGGCGCGCTCATGCAGCAGATCCACCAGTCCCTGGATGCGGCGGCATTCCTCGTCGAGCTGCGAGTCGCGACCCGTGGTACCGATCGACAGCACGGCGATCGAGATGACCACCGCCATGATCACCAGCACCACCAGGATCTCGACCAGCGTGAAGCCCTTGGTGCGCATCGCGCGGCATCCGCGAGAGGACACTATCGCTGGTTGAGCGATGAGGCGCTGATGTCGGCGTCGTAGCCTTCACCGCCGGGCTTGCCGTCGCGCCCGTAGCTGATGATGTCGTAGTCCATTCCATTGGGCCCCGGACTGACGTACACATAGGTGTTGTTCCAGGGATCCTTCGGCAGGGAGGGCAGGTAGCCGCCCGCCCGGTAGTTCGTGATGGTGGGGTCGGAAGGCTGCGTCACCAGCGCCTGCAACCCTTGTTCGGTGGTCGGGTATTTGAAATTATCCAGGCGGTACAGATCGAGTGCGGTCTGGATGGCGCGGATATCGCTTTGCGCGCGCGTGACGCGCGCCTTGTCGACGTTCTCGAGAATCTTCGGAACGACGAGCGCCCCCAGCACTGCCAGAATGACGACCACGACCATGATCTCGATCAGGGTGAAACCCAGCTGACGCTTGCGCATAGAGCCCTCGAACATAGATGAATGATACCAAAACCAGAGACCACCATGCCCCATGAAGGTGCGAACCCGTTTGCACAATTCGCAGCGGCGCTGCAGTGGGACCGCGGCCGCTGGATTTGGTTGCTCGCCATCGTGCTGGTGCTCGACCTCGTGTGGGGTCTTGGCGACAGCGCGACGCAGTTGCTGCGCTACGATCGCAGCGCCATCGCCGCGGGCGGATGGTGGCGGTTGCTCACGGCCCACATCGTGCACATGGACCTGCACCACCTGCTTTTGAACGAGCTCGGGCTGGTGCTGGTATGGGCGCTGTTTGCCGGCGACTATGACCCGATCGAGTGGATGATCATCGTCTGCGCCGGGGCGCTCGCCATCAGCTCGGGCTTGTGGTGGCTGAGCCCGCGGGTGGCCTGGTATGTGGGCGCATCGGGCGTGTTGCATACGCTCATGGCGGCAGGGTGCGCCCGGCACCTGGCCGAGCGCGCCTGGGACCGCTGGATCTTGCTGCTCTGTCTGTGCGCCAAGCTCGCCTACGAGCAGCTGGGCGGCCACGAGCCGCCGATGGTCGTGGTCGATGCCCACCTGTATGGCGCGGCGTGCGGATTCGCGGTCGGGGCTGTACTCTCCTGGCGGACCGCTATAATCCGTCTGCGCTCCCGGGCCGCGCGCCCCTAGAAGAGGTACCTCACGGATGTCGCTCGCGTTCGTCTTTCCCGGTCAAGGCTCGCAGTCGGTCGGCATGCTGAGAAGCCTCTCGCGGTCTTCCGCGCTCATCGAGCGCACCTTCGCGGAGGCATCCGAAGTGCTCGGCTACGATCTCTGGAAGCGCTGCCAGGAGGGGCCGGCGGAGGCGCTGAATGCGACCGAGTGTACCCAGCCGGCGATGCTCACGGCCGCGGTTGCGACCTATCGGCTGTGGCGCGAGCGGGGCGGTGCGGCACCGGCGATCATGGCCGGCCACAGCCTCGGGGAGTTCAGCGCGCTGGTCGCGGCGGGCTGCCTCGATTTCCGGTCAGCGGTCGATCTGGTGCGATTTCGAGCCGAGGCGATGCAAGCGGCCGTTCCCGCGGGCGAGGGCGCCATGGCGGCCATCATCGGGCTGGAGGATGCCGACGTGGCCGCGGCCTGCGCCGAGGCGGCGCAGGAGCAGGTGGTGGAAGCGGTCAATTTCAACGCCCCCGGCCAGGTGGTGATCGCGGGGAGCGCCGCCGCGGTGGCGCGCGCAGTCGAGGCGGCGAGCGCACGCGGCGCGCGGCGCGCCATGGCGCTGCCGATCAGCGTCCCGGCGCACAGCTCGCTCATGGCGCCGGCGGCCGAGAAGCTGCGGGCGCGGCTTGCGCAGGTGGAACTGCGGCGCGCGAGCGGCGTCAGCGTCTACGGCGTCGACATCAAGATCCACGGCGCGCCGGATGAGATTCGCGCGGCGCTGGTCAGGCAGCTGCACACCCCCGTGTACTGGGCCTCGACCGTGCGCACCATGATTTCCGCGGGTGCGAACCTGATCATCGAGTGCGGTCCCGGCAAGGTTCTCACCTCGCTCAACCGGCGCATCGACAAGAATCGCGACCTGAGGATGCTCGCTCTCGAGGACCCGGAGTCGCTCGAGGAGGCGCTCGGCGCCACCCGCGGCGCGAACGCCATTCCCTGAGCGAGGCCCCATGCCCATGCTGAATGAAAAGGTAGCCTTGGTGACGGGCGCTTCGCGCGGCATCGGCGCCGCCATCGCCGAGCGATTGAGCGCCGACGGCGCCCGCGTCGTCGGTACCGCCACCACGCCCGAGGGAGTGGCACGCATCGGCCAGGCGCTGGCCGGGCGCGGCGGGCGCGGCGCGCTGCTCGATGTGCGCAGTCAGGAATCGATCGATGCCCTCATCGCGGATATCGAGTCGCGCGAAGGATCGATCGCCATCCTGTGCAACAACGCGGGGATCACCCGCGACATGCTGCTGCTGCGCATGAAGCCCGAGGACTGGGATGCGGTGATCGAGACCAATCTGGCCTCCGTCTATCGGCTGTCGAAGGCGGTTCTGCGCGGCATGATGAAGGCGCGTGCGGGCCGCATCGTCAGCATCGCCTCCATCGTCGGGCTCATCGGCAACGCCGGTCAGGCCAATTACGCCGCCGCCAAGGCCGGTATGATCGGCTTCAGCAAGTCGCTCGCGCGCGAGGTCGGCTCGCGCAACATCACCGTCAACGTGGTCGCGCCGGGATTCATCGATACGGACATGACCCGGGCCTTGAGCGAGGAGCAGCGCGCGGGATTGAGCTCTCAGATCCCTCTCGGCCGGCTCGGCACACCGGCCGACATCGCTGCGGCGGTGGCATTCCTGGCGTCGGCCGAGGCGGCCTACATCACCGGCGAGACGCTGCATGTGAACGGCGGGATGCACATGGCCTGAGGTCCCGCTGGCAGGCTTGCAGGCCCCCCGGGGGGGCGCTCCCAGGGCGGCGGGAGCGTTCCAGGTAGCCCTCGGGGTGATGTTCACATAAAATACGCGCCCTGCCGATAAGAGGCTGGCCGCGGGCCCCGACGAGAAGCGGCGCGTGTTTGAGTTTTCCCTAATGGGCTTTCCCGAAAGGACACCATAACGATGAGTACTGTTGAGCAGCAGGTTAAGAAGATCGTGGCCGAACAATTGGGCGTCAAAGAAGAAGAAGTAACCAACGACGCCTCGTTCGTAGACGACCTCGGCGCAGACTCGCTGGACACCGTTGAGCTGGTGATGGCGCTCGAAGAGGAGTTCGAGACGGAGATCCCGGATGAGGACGCGGAGAAGATCACGACGGTCCAGCAGGCCATCGATTACATCAACGCGCACAAGGGCAAGGCCTGATCGAGGCGCCTTTGAACAAGCGTCGAGTCGTCGTCACGGGTCTCGGGATCGTCTCTCCCGTCGGTAATGACGTGGCTGGCGCGTGGGCGTCGATCCTGGCGGGGCGCAGCGGCATCGGCCCGGTGGCGAGGTTCGATGCCAAGAACTTTCCGACTCACTTCGGCGGCGAGATCCGCGAGCTCGATCTCGCGCCCTACATGACGGCGAAGGATGCGCGCCGCATGGACGCCTTCATGCAGTACGGCGTGGTCGCCGGAATGCAGGCCATGCGCGATTCGGGCCTGCAGGTGACCGAGGCGAATACCGAGCGCATCGGGGTGCTCATGGGCTCGGGAATGGGCGGACTCGAGTCGATCGAGGATACCTACGACCGCTACCTCGAGACGCACTCGCCGAAGAAGGTGTCTCCTTTCTTCATACCGGCGAGCATCATCAATCTGGTCAGCGGCCATCTGTCGATCGCCTTCAACATCACCGGACCGAATCTCGCCGTCGCGACCGCCTGCACGACCTCGACGCACGCCATCGGGATGGCGATGCGCATGATCCAGTACGGCGACGTGGACGCGATGCTGGCCGGCGGATCCGAGATGGCCACCTGCGTCACGGGCATGAGCGGATTCGCCCAGGCGAAGGCGCTTTCGCAGCGCAATGACGATCCGCAGGCGGCGAGCCGGCCCTGGGACAAGGATCGCGACGGGTTCGTCATGGGCGACGGGGCGGGCGCCATGATGCTCGAGGAGTACGAGCACGCCAAGGCGCGCGGCGCCAAGATCTATGCCGAGATCGTCGGCTTCGGCATGAGCGGCGACGCCTTCCATGTGACCGCTCCGCCCGAGGACGGCGAAGGAGCGCGCAAGTCGATGGCGAATGCGCTCAAGGACGCGCAGCTCCGTCCCGACCAGGTGCAGTACATCAACGCGCACGCGACCTCGACACCGCTCGGCGATCGCGCCGAGACCACCGCCATACATCGAGCTTTCGGCGCGGCGGCGCGAGCCCTTGCGGTCAGCTCCACCAAGTCGATGACCGGGCACCTGCTCGGTGCCGCCGGCGCCGTGGAGGCGATTTTTTCCGTGCTGGCGCTGCGCGATCAGGCGGCGCCGCCGACCATCAACCTGGACGAGCCCGGCGAGGGCTGCGATCTCGATTACGTGCCCAAACATGCGCGGCAAATGAAGATCGAGTACGCCCTGTCCAACTCGTTCGGCTTCGGTGGCACCAACGGTTCGCTCATTTTCCGCCGAATTTGAGCCTCTCGGCCTGATCGGGCGGTATCCCGACCGCTACCCGGGCTTGCTGGAAAGCGGCGCGCCGCTCGGCCCCGCGGCGGGTGGGGCGCGCTTCGACATTCTGCCGATCGCGAGCTCCGAGGTGCTCAGGCTGTCGGCCGGCGGGCGCATCACCGGCCCGCACGCGCGCGGCGCGCATGGCTTTCTCGCCGCCCTCGAGGCCTGGTGGAGCGCCCTCGAAACGCCGGCGCAAAGCTGCGCGCTGCCCTTTACCGGCGGATGGCTGGTGTACCTCGGGTACGAGATCGCGGCCGAGATCGAGCCGAGCCTCGCCCTGCCGGCGAGCGCGGACTCGACCGCCGCGCTGGCCATTCGCGCGCCCGCCGCCTGGGTGCGCGACCGGCAGAGCGGGCGCGCCTGGATCCTGGCCGAGCCCGGCCATGAGAGGCTGCTCGATCGCTTTGCCGAGGATGCCGCGCAGGCCGGCGCGGGGATGGCCGGTCCCGCCGCGTTTCAGATCGAGGAGGAGGAGCCCGCGCGGTTCGAGAGCGCGGTGCGCCGCGCGCTCGAGTACATCGCCGCCGGGGATGTGTATCAGGCCAATCTTTCGCGCTGCTGGAAGGCGCGTGCGCACGGCCGGCTCGATCCGGCCGCCCTCTACCGGCGTCTGCGCGCGGCCAATCCGAGCCCTTTCGCAGCGCTGCTGCGCGACGGGGACTTCGCGGTGGTCAGCTCCTCGCCCGAGCGCCTGGTCTCGGTACGCGCAGATATCGTCTCGACGCGCCCCATCGCGGGCACCCGGCCGCGCGGCGCATCGCCCGAGAGCGATGCGGCCTTGATCGAGTCGCTCCTCGGCAACGAGAAGGAGCGCGCCGAGCACGTCATGCTGATCGACCTGGAGCGCAACGACCTCGGCAAGATCTGCATCGGGGGGTCGGTGCAGGTCGATGAGTTCATGGCCGTGGAGACCTATGCGCACGTGCACCACATCGTCTCCAACGTGAGCGGCCGCAAGCTCGAGGGCGTCTCGCCCATTCAGATCGTGCGCGCCCTGTTTCCGGGGGGCACGATCACCGGGTGTCCCAAGGTGCGCTGCATGCAGATCATCGCCGAGCTCGAGGCGGGCGGCCGGGGTGCCTACACGGGCGCAATCGGCTATCTGAACCGGGACGGCAGCTGTGATTTCAACATTCTCATCCGTACCATGACGGTGCAGGGCGCGGCGCTGTCGTTTCGCGCCGGGGCCGGCATCGTCGCCGACTCGAATCCCGCGCACGAGCTGGCCGAGACGCGCGCCAAGGCGGAGGGGCTGCTGCGGGCGCTGCGCGCAGGCGCCGGGGCATGAGCGTTTGGATCAACGGCCGGCGCCGCAGGCTCATCGACTGCCGCGACCGCGGCCTGCAGTATGGCGACGGGGTGTTCGAGACCATGCGCGTGCGCGGCGGGCGCATTCGACTGCTCGATTATCATCTGGAGCGGCTGATGGAGGGATGCCGGCGTTTGGGCTTCGGCCTCCTCGACGCGGCGCCCCTCGGGCGCGAGGCCGCCGCGCGCGCCCGCACCCGCGCCGATGCCGTCCTCAAGCTGATCGTGACGCGCGGAGCCGGGATGCGGGGCTATCGCCCGAGCGGCCAGGAGCGCTGTACGCGCGTGCTGTCGCTCAGCGCTCTGGCGCCGGGCGCGGCGCTCTTCAAGCCGGTGCGGGTGCGGCTGTGCCGCACGCGGCTCGGCCTGAACCCCGATCTGGCCGGGTTGAAGACGCTCAATCGGCTCGAGTCGGTGATGGCACGTGCCGAATGGCGCGACCAGCGGGTGTGGGAAGGCTTGATGCGCGATACCGAAGGCACGCTCGTGAGCGGTACCATGTCCAATCTGTTTCTGAGGCGCGGATCGACCTTGATGACGCCGGCACTGGACCGCTGCGGTATCGCCGGCGTGATGCGCCGCTGGGTGCTCGGACAGGCCGCGGACCTGCGCCTCTCGGTGTGGCAGGGGCGCCTGCCCCTCGATGCGCTGCGCGAGGCCGAGGAAGTGTTCATGACCAACGCCGTGGCCGGCGTCGTGCCGGTCGGTCGGATCGAGACCGAGAGCGGGCCGATACGGCCGGCGCAGTCGCGCACCGCGCGTGAGCTGCGCGCGCGCCTGGAGCGCCTGTGAGAGCGCTGCGCTTCGGGCTGATCGTGCTCATCGTGCTCGCCGTGGCTGCGGCGGCGGGCCTCATCGTCGTGAAGGCGCTCAGGAGCCTCGATGAGCCGCTCAACGTGACGGCGCCGTTGCGCTTCAAGGTGCCCCCGGGCGCGCGCTTCGCGCGCGTGGCCGCCGACCTCGCGGCTCGAGGCGTGGTGCAGCAGCCGCGCGCTTGGGTGCTGTATGCGCGCTGGAAGGGGCTGGCCGCGGCCATCAAGGCCGGCGAGTACGAGATCGAGCCCGGCGCCACGCCGAAGAGTCTGCTCGAGAAGCTCGTCAGCGGCCAGGTCGTGCTCCATTCCTTCACCATCGTGGACGGCTGGCGGGTGCAGGATCTGCTCTCGGCGCTGCGGCGCGACCCGGACGTCACCGTTACGCTGGCGGATCCGCCGCATGAGCTGATGGCCAGGCTCGGCGCTCCGGGCCTCGATCCCGAAGGCCAGTTCCTGCCCGAGACCTATCGTTTTCCCGAGGGCACTGCGGATCTCGAGATCCTGCGCCAGGCACATGCGGCGCTGGTGCGCGAGCTCGAGTCGGCGTGGGCCGGGCGCGATCCCTCCGTGCCGCTCAAGAGCGCCAATGAGCTGCTCATCGTCGCCTCCATCGTCGAGAAGGAGAGCGCTCTGCCGGAGGAGCTGCCGAAGATCGCCGGCCTGTACCTGCATCGGCTGCGCATCGGCATGCGCTTGCAGGCCGATCCGACGCTCATCTACGGACTCGGCGAGCGCTATGACGGACAGCTGCACAGCGTCGATTTGCGTACCGACGGGCCGTACAACACCTACACCCGTGCCGGGCTGCCGCCGACGCCCATCGCGCTCGCCGGCGCCGCCGCGATCCGCGCCACCGCCCATCCGGATAATACCGAGGCGCTATACTTCGTGGCCTCACCCAGGGACGACGGCAGCCATATCTTTTCCGCCACCTTGCAGGAACAGAACGCAGCCGTTTCCCGGTACGTGGCTCACCTGCGGCAGAAGGCCGCGCAGGCGGCGAAATGAGCGAGCGGGGCCGTTTCCTGACCATGGAAGGCATCGAGGGCGTCGGCAAGAGCACCCAGGTCGCGCAGCTGTCGCAGTCGCTCACCGAGCGCGGCATCGCTCACGAGCTCACGCGAGAGCCGGGCGGCACCCCGCTCGCGGAGAAGATTCGCGAGCTGGTCCTCACGCCGGGGGCGGAGGCGCTGCCCGATGCGGCGGAGCTCTTGCTCATGTTCGCCGCCCGCTCGGTGCATCTGGAGAATTTCATCCGCCCGCACCTCGCCGCCGGCCGCTGGGTGATCTGCGATCGGTTCACCGACGCCACCTATGCCTATCAGGGCGCGGGGCGCGGCTTCAGTACGGACAGCATCGGCCAGCTGGAAAGTCTGGTGCAGGGGGCGCGCCGTCCGGATCTCACGCTGCTGCTCGATGCGCCGGCGGCGGCGGGTCTGGAGCGCGCCCGCGCCCGCAACGCACAGGCGGGTCGAGCCATGGCGGGGGATCGCTTCGAGCGCGAGCGGATCGAGTTCTTCGAGCGCGTGCGCGCCGGGTACCTGTCGCGCGCGGCCGCCGAGCCCGAGCGCATCGCCGTGATCGACGCGACGCGCAGGGCCGGCGAGGTCGCCCGCGATATTCTGCAGATCCTGAGGGCGAGAAGTTGGATTTCCTGAGCGCCGCGAGCTTGCCGTGGCTCGGCGATGCACGGCAGCGCCTGACTGCCGCGCGTGCCGCGGGACGTCTGCCGCAATCGCTCCTGCTGTTGAGCGTGCCCGGATTGGGCGCGCAGGCTCTCGCGCACTGGACCGCGGCCCTGGCGCTGTGCGAGTCGCAGAGCGCGCCGTGCGGTGCCTGCGCCGCGTGCCAGCTGCTGCGCGCGGACACTCATCCGGACTTTCACGCGGTGGGCCTGCTCGAGGACGCCCAGCAGGTCAAGGTCGACCAGATTCGAGAGCTCATCGAGGCGCTGTCGCTGTCGAGCTTTCGCGGCGGCTACAAGGTCGCCCTGGTGGAGAACGCGGAGACACTCAACGCGAACGGCGCGAATGCATTCCTGAAGACCCTGGAGGAGCCGAGCGGCAGGACGCTGCTCATGCTCGTCGCCAGGCCGAGCCACCGCTTGCCGGCCACCATCGCAAGCCGCTGCTCGAAGCTTCACCTGAGGATTCCGCCGCCGCAGGCCGCGCTCGCCTGGCTCGGCGCGCGGGGCGGCGCGGGGCAGAGCTGGGAGCCAGCGCTCGAGCTGGCGGGCGGCGCCCCGCTGCTCGCGCTCGAGCTGCCGGCGGCGGCCATCGCGCAGCTCGATCAGCAGATGCGGCACACCCTCGAGCAGATCGCCGAGGACCGGGTCGATGTCACGGCCGTGGCGGAGGCGTGGATGAAATCCGATCCGGCGCTGCGGCTCATGTGGCTTGAGAACTGGATCACACGGCGCGTACAAGTCGAGTTGGGCGGCGTCAATTCCCTTCAAACTGCGGAACCCGTCCGCTTGCCTGCCGCTTTACTTAAGCCCAAGATAAGGCCCCTATTCGAGCTGCTGGACGCGGCCCGCGAGCTGCGGCGCCTCGCATCGACCGGCCTGAATCAGCAATTGGCGCTCGAGGCCTTGCTGCTCGACGGTCGGGCGGCATTGGCCCGGCAAACGCGAAGCGAGACGCGGAACTAGAACGGAAAGGCAGGCGTTGCGAAGTCCCAGTAACAAACCCGGATTGCTGACTCTCACGATCAAGGACAAGAGCGCGCTCTATCTCGCCTACATGCCGTTCGTGAAGAACGGCGGTCTTTTCATCCCCACGAACAGCAACTATCGGCTCGGCGATGAGGTGTTCATGCTGCTCAATCTCATGGGGGAGGAAGAGAAGCTGCCGGTGGCGGGGCGTGTGATCTGGATGACCCCGAAGGGCGCGCAAGGCAAGCGCACGGCCGGAATCGGCGTGCAGTTCAGCGATCAGGATCGCGGCAACACGCAGAAGAAGATCGAGAATTACCTGGCCGGCGCGCTCGGCGGGGACAAGCCCACGCACACCATGTAACCCTAGCTAGGCGGACCGCTGCTCCGCGCTCGCGGGCGCCGCGCGATGCGGGCGAGAAAGGCGCGCGCCGCAGCGCGTGTCAGTGCTGGGCGCTTTCGGGAAGTGTCTCGACGTAGATCGGCGGCGTGGCGGATGCCGCGCGGCCCAATGGGGCTGACCGAGGCGACTGCGCGCCGCCCGCGGTGTCGCCGAGACGCAACGATGGCGCGGTGCTCGGCGCGGCAGAGGCTTCGGGTCGATGCGGAGCCCGCCAGCAATAGAGCGCAAAGGCGCAAGCCGCGGCCAGGAAGATGAGGGCGAGCCCGCGGTGCTCCGAGAGAATCGAAGGCGCTTCGTAGTCGGCGGGCGGCGGCGTGTACCGGAAGGCGCTGGGCGAGGGCGGCGGGCCGGCAGCGCCCGCCGACTCGGATGAGCACGCATCGGCCGAGGGCGGCACTTGCGGCAAGCGCGGCATCTTGGGCAGGTCGGCCCGCATCTTCATCTTCAGCACGTCAGCTCCCGCGTGAGCGCGCCGCTTCCGTGGCCGACAGGCCGCCTCTCAGCACATAAGCCTCGAAGCCCCGCTCGCTCAGGATATAGGCCGCCGCCGAGCTGCGCCGTCCGGTATCGCAGCAAACGACGTACGGCGTGTTCTTCGCGATGGCGTTCAGCTTCAGTCGGATGAAATACAGCGGAATGTTGATCGCGTCCTCGATGCGAAAGTTCTGAAACTCGCTCGGCAGGCGCACGTCGAGCCACTTGCCGCCGGCCGCGACGATTTCCTTGGCCTTGTCGTAGGTCACCCATTGCAGCAGCGGCTCGTTGAGCAAGGTCTGGAAATCTTGCTTGCCCAGGCGCATGAGCGTGCCATCGGTGGACATGGTGACGGTCGCGTTGCGCTTCGCCTCGGCGATCAGCGCCTCCTCGCCGAAGCTGTCCCCCGGGCCGAGCTCGGCGAGCTTGATGCCTTCCTTGTTGAGCGGCGTCTCGCGCGTCACCACGCACTTGCCCGCCACCACGACGTAGAAGTAATCGCCTTCGGCCCCCTGCTTGATCACGACGTCGCGCTCGCGGTAGTTGATGCGCTGCATGCGCATGAAGATGGCCTGGATGTTGGCCGGCGGAATGCGGTGGAACGCCTTGGTCTGCAGCAGCGTGGTCATCCAGTCGCCGGTGACGTCCAGGTGATCGCCATGAAGCTCGGCCACCTCATACTGGCCGGTCTGATCCCAGGTGAGCAGCACATCGAGCAGATCGCTGTCGATCATGATGTAGGACAGATCGCTCGCCGCGCGGCCGGTGAACTTGCGGGGCAGACCCGGTGCGAGCGCCGCACGCGCCTCCGGAGTACCCGCGCGCACCGACCCGACGATGCGGTCGTCGGCGTACAGCTCGACGACGCCCGACACCAGATAGAAGGTGCGCTTGTCGGTATCGCCTTGCTTGAACAGCATGCGCCCGGCGTCCAGCTCGCGGATCTGCGTCTTGCGGGCGAGCGCGTGCAGATTCTCCGCCTTCAGACCGTCGAGCGGGGAGAAGGTCTTCAAAATCGAGATCTCGACCGGTCGCTCGTCCATTCGAAGGTCCGCAGCTTCCCTTGACAATGATTCCGGGCAACGATTCCGGACAATCCGCTTTGGGCAACCCCATGATTTTGGGGACTCTATCAACAGTATCATACGCGGTTAGCCGCCCGCGCAGTCACGCATGGTTCACATTGGAGCGCCGAGGCTCGCGAGGCTCCAGCCGGGATCGGGTCGGAAACGCTCGCCGTGACGCCGCTCGAGCTCGGTCAGCCGCTCGACGATCCGGGGGATGCCGCGCGTTCTTGCGTATTGCAAAGGGCCTCCCCGGAAGGGTGCGAATCCGGTCGCAAATATCGCAGCGGCATCCAGCAAATCCGCATCCTCGACGACGCCTTCTCGCAGCACCGCGACCGCTTCGTTGAGCATGGGCAGGATCAGCCGATCCTCGAGATCCTCGGGCGCCGCCGCGCCGGGGGTGTGCGTGTGCAGCGGGCTGCCGTCCTTCCAGACGTAGAACCCCTCGCCCGACTTGCGCCCGAGCTTGCCCGCCTCGACCTGCTTGACGAGTATCGGCGGGACCTGCCGATGGAGCGGTCCGGCCAGCACGCGCCCCACGTGCAGCGCCACATCCAGCCCCACCACGTCGGCGAGCTCGATCGGCCCGACCGGCATGCCGAATCGCGTCGCGGCGCGATCGATCACCGCGGCGGGAATGTTCTCCGCGAGCGCGTACAGCGCCTCATTGAGGTAGGGCGTGAGGATCCGGTTCACGACGAATCCCGGCGCGCTTTTGCACGGCAGCGGCAGCTTGTCGAGCTTGCGGGTGAACCAGACGGCCTTCTGTTGCGCCGCCGCCTCGGTGCGCGCGCCTTGAACGATCTCCACCAGCTGCATCTGCGCGACCGGATTGAAGAAATGAATACCGACCAGCCGCGCCGGATTCGCGAGGCCCTCGGCGAGCGACTCGATCTGGATGCTCGAGGTGTTGGTGGCGAGCACGGCCTCGGGCTTGAGCCGCGGCTCGAGCTGCGCATAGAGCGCGCGCTTGGCCTGCGCATCCTCGAATATCGCCTCGATCACCACGTCGGCGCCGCTCGCGCCCTCGCCGCTCGTGTCCATGCGCAGGCGTCCCATGGCTTGCTCGGCCTCCTCGGGATCCTTCAGGCGCTTCTGGAAGAACGCCCGTGCCCGCTGCAGGGCGGGTTGAATGAGCGCCTCCGTGCGGTCCTGCAAAGTGACGCTCAGCCCGCGCAGCGCCGACCAGGCGGCGATGTCGCCCCCCATCACGCCGGCACCGATCACGTGCACGTGCCGGAACTTGGCCGTGGGCTTGCCGCCGAGCCCCTTGAGCCGGTTCTGCAGCAGGAACACGCGCACCAGATTGCGCGAGGTCGCCGAGCACATCAAGGTGGCGATCGAATGTGCTTCCGCCTCGTAGCTCTCGGCTCCTGCGGCGCCATAGCGCTGCCAGAGATCGATGATGGCGTAGGGGGCGGGGTAGTGCTCCTTGGGCAGCTTGGCGCGCAGCGCAGCGGTTGCCTGCCGGGCGATGAAAGGGCGCATCGCCTTCAGATTGAGCAATCGCTCCACGAACGGAGCGGACTTGGGCGGCGGAGCCTCGAGCAGCAGGCGCTTCGCCTGCGCCTTCAGATCGGCGGGCGGCACCAGCCGGTCGAGCAGACCTGCCTCGAGCGCGCGCCGCCCACGGTAGGGCTTGCCCTTGAGCATCAAGTCGAGCGCCGGCCGCACCCCGATGAGCCTCACGGTGCGCACCGTTCCGCCGAATCCGGGGTGGATGCCGAGCATCACCTCGGGAAGCCCCAGGGAGAGCTGCGCGTCGTCGGCGCCGACTCGATAGGTCGCCGCGAGCGCAAGCTCGAGCCCGCCTCCGAGCGCAAAGCCGTGCAGCGCGGCGACGCTGGGGCAGGGCAGCGCCTCGAGCTGGTCGAACACCGTCTGTCCGGCGCGCACCAGCGCGTAGCCCTCCTCGGGCGTGCGGATACCGGTGAACTCCTTGATGTCGGCGCCGGCGACGAAGCCGCTCGGCTTCGCCGAGCACAGGATCACGCCCGCCGGCTTGCGCTCCTCGATCTGGGTCAAGGCGGCAGCCAGATCCCGGATGACCGCGCGCGAGAGCACGTTGGTGGACGAGCCCGGCACATCGCACGTGAGCCAGGCGATGCGCTCGGCATCGAGCTCCAGATTCCAGCTACTCGCCATGGCTCACGCGGCGGCTTGCGCCGATTCGCGCACGGTGAAGTCGCAGATCAGCGGCAGGTGATCGGACAGCTGGATGTCGGGGATGAGGAATCGGTTCACCTCGATCTGCGAGCTGTGCAAGATGAAATCGAGCTCCTTGCGCGGGCTGGAGCTCGGATAGGAGGGCAGGCCGCGCGCGTTGGCATTCGCAAGGCCGGCCGCCTGCATGAACAGGTAGATCTCGTGGTCGCCCCAGTAGGTGTTGAAATCCCCGGCCACGATCACGGGCTTGGCGGTCTTGCGCACGAGATCGTAGAGGTAGCGCAGCTGATACTGCCGATGGCGAAACTTCAACGACAGATGCACGAGGAAAATCGCGATGTCGTCGAGCTCCAGCTCGATGATGAGCCGCTTGATCCCGGTGTCGAAGTAATGAAAGCGCTCCCCGCGCACCCGCGGAGCCGCGAGGAAGGCGTTCGCCTGCTTGCGCACGATGGGAACCAGCTGATTGACCGAGGTCTGTCCGTACTTGCATTCGAACGTCGAGTAGTGGCCCAGCGAGCGGGCGATGAAATCGGCCTGATTCACCATGCCGGTGCGGATCGATCCGGTGTCGACCTCGATGAGTCCGACCACGTCGGGGTCCTGTCCCTTGATGAAGTCCGTGATTTGCGACAGCACCTGCCGGCTGGAGCGAAGATAGCCGGCGCCTGGCACCGGCAAGTGAAAGGCGGGGCCGGTTCCGGTCGCATAGCGGATGTTATAGATCATCAAACGCACCCCCGGCATTGTATCGGACGCACAGTGCTTCGCGCATGACCATCGACGGGATACACTAGGCACATGTCGACCCGCGTCAATCCGATTCGGCTGTTCGTCACCCATTCGTGGGAAGAGAACGACGATTACTCGCGGGTATTCGAGTATCTCGAGGCGCCGGGAACTTTTCACTACCAGACCACCAGTCAACCGCAGGCGAAGCGCCCCATCGACAAGGAGAGTCAACGCGAGGATCTGCGCCGGCAGATCGCTCCCTGCGAGGTCGTGATCGTGCTGCCCGCCGCGTATCGAGCGGCGCCGGACCTGGTGCTCTTTCAAATGCAGTTCGCGAAGGCGGCGGACCGTCCGGTCATCGCGATGGAGAACTTCGGCTCGACCGAGCCGCTGGCGAAAGCGATCACCGACCTCGCGGACGAGGTGAGCGCATGGAACGAGCGCAATCTCATCGATGCGCTCAAGCGCCAGGCGCGCCACCAGGAAACGGCGCGCTGGGACACGATCGAGTTCAAGCTCGATTGAGGGCTCGAAGGGCGGCGGCCGGCGGGTCGCCCGTGGCTCGCTAGTTGGTCGCGGTGAGCGCGGGGACGTCGAATTCCTCGGATGCCCGCTCGATGCTTCGCAACTGCACGACCGATGCGGCGCTCTGCCGCTGCAGGCCCGAATCGGCGCGGCAAATCGCCCCGAAGATCTCCACGATGAGCGCTGCGCAGTCGTCGGCCTGCTGGTTCGACATCTTGCGCACCGAGGCCAGCACCGCATCCTCGCCGCGCAGCGGTTGCACGCCGGCGAGCAGCCGCATCACCTGCGTGAACGAATCGCGTGCCTCGCTCGGCAGTTGTTCTTCGGCGATGGTGGTCAGATAACGGCGGTAAGCGGCGATGAGACGTTGCTTGATCGGGGTGGAGCGCACCAGTTCCAGCGTTGCAGAGTGCAAGTTGTCCCACGCGTTGACCATTCGTCGAACTCCATCCCGAAGATCAGAAGTTAAAGTGATTTCGAGGATTATGTCTACCTCGGAATCTTGTCAAATCAATACTCTGCGGAGGGAATATACAAGACAATCGACAAAACGCAACGCGCGCTTTGTCAAGGTTTTCGCGCAAATTCTGCAAGCCCTGCAGGTAGGGCGGGGGATGAGCTTTCTAGAAATAAGATACAATAAATTTTACAATTGACTGAATAATAAGATACATCCGTCTGCCGGTCGGTGTTATGTCGCCCCCTCCGCGGGCGCATGGGCATGGGTCGCGCCGATCAACATGTACACGGCCGGCACGACGAACAGCGTGAACAGGGTGCCGATCGCAAGACCGGTGGAGATCACCAGACCGATGGCGTAGCGCGAGGCACCCCCTTCCCCGCGCGCCAGGACCAGCGGGATCACGCCGAGTACCATGGCCGCGGTGGTCATGAGGATGGGGCGCAGCCGGACGCTCGCCGCGGCCACGATGGCCGCGCGCTTGCTCTTGCCGCTCGCCTGTTCCGCGTTCGCCACTTCGACGATCAGGATGCCGTGCTTGCTGATGAGGCCGATGAGCGTGACCAGGCCCACCTGGGTGTAGATGTTGAGCGATGCGCCATGCACGCCCAGGGCGATGAACACCAGTGCCCCGAATATCGACAGGGGCACGGAGATGAGGATGACCAGCGGGTCGCGGAAGCTCTCGTACAGAGCCGCCAGGGTGAGGAAGGCGATGATGATGGCGAACCCGAAGGTGGCCATGACGCCGGTCGACTCCTGCATGAACTGGCGCGAGGTGCCCGCGTAGTCGACGCTGTAGCCGGAGGGCAGGGTGCGCGCGGCCAGCGTGCGCAGATAATCGAGGGCCTGCGCCTGCGAGACGCCGGGAGAGGCGACCCCCGAGATCGCCGCGGCGTTCAGCTGCTGGAAGTGGTTGAGCGTGCGCGGCACGGTCTCGGTGCGGATGTGCGCGATGGTCGAGAGCCGCACGGGCACCCCGCCGATGTTGGCGATGGGATAGTCGAGCAGCTGGTCCACATTGAGGCGCGATACCCGCTGCACCTGCGGAATGACGCGGTAGGAGCGCGTCTGCATGCTGAAGTAGTTGACGTAGCCGCCGCCGAGCAGGCTGCCGAGCGAGGCGGCGAGGTCGGCCATGCTGAGACCCAGCTGGGCGGCTTTCTCGCGATCGATCTCGATGACGGACTGAGGCAGATCGTATTTCATGTCGCTGTCGAGGAACAGGAACATGCCGCTGTGGGTTGCTTGCGCGAGAAAGGCCTGGGATACCTCGTTCAAGCGCAGCGCCGTGTCGGTCGTCTTGATCACGAACTGCACGGGCAGACCCTGGGCCCCCGGCAGCGAAGGCACTTCGGACACCACGATCTTCTGCCCGGCGATCGAGTTCATGCGCTGCTGCAGGCTGCGCGCGATCGCGGTTTCGCCGCGCCGCTCGGAGAGCGGCTTCAACACGATGCCGTCGATGGACTGATTCGGCGTCACGATCTGAAATACGTTCTGAACCCCGGGCTCGGTCCGCAGGACCTTGTATTGCTCGGCGGTGTACATGAGCTTCTGCTGCAAGGTCGCGTCGGGCGCGGAGGTCGGCAGTGCGATCACGAAGCCCTGATCCTCCTGCGGCGCCAGCTCGCTCTTGGCGCTGCGGTACAGCAGTGCGATGCTCACCAGCACCAGCGCGACGAACATGGCCGTCGCCGCCGTGAAGTCCAGGCTGCGCTCGAGCCGGTGCTGGTACGCGCCGCGCAGGGCCTCGAAGCGCGCGTCGATGAACTTGACGAGGCGGCTCTCCCAGTCGCTCTGATCCGCCCGGTGCGGCTTCAACAGCCTGGAGGACATCATCGGGGAGAGGGTGAGCGCGATGACGGCCGATACGGTGACGGCGCCCGCGAGGGTGAACACGAACTCGGTGAACAGCGCGCCGGTGAGCCCGCCCTGGAATCCGATCGGCACGTAGACCGCGAGCAGCACCACCGTCATGGCGAGAATCGCGGTGCCGAGCTCGCGCGCCGCCTGGATCGCGGCGGCGAACGGCGCCATACCCTCCTCCAGGTGCCGGTTGACGTTCTCCACCACGATGATGGCGTCATCGACCACCAGGCCGATCGCGAGCACGAGCGCGAGCAGCGTCAGCAGATTGATCGAGAAGCGCAGCGCCAGCATGATGCCGAGCGTGCCGACCAGCGAAAGGGGAATGGCGATCACGGGAATCAGCACCGAGCGCGGCGAGCCGAGGAACGCGAAGATCACCAGCATCACGATCGCCAGCGCCTCGATCAAGGTGACCGCGACCTCGTGAATCGAGGCATTCACGAAATCGGTGGAGTCGTACATGATGTGCGCCTCGAGGCCGCGCGGAAGCTGGGAGTGGATCTCGGGAAAGACGTCGTGCACGGCCTTGATGACGGACAGCAGATTGGCCGTCGGGGCTATCTGGATGCCGATGAACACCGAGTTCCTGCCGTTGATGGCGACGCTCGCCTCGTAGCTGTCGGCGCCGAGCGTCACCTGGGCGACGTCGCTCAGGCGCACGTTCGCGCCGTTCACCGACTTGACCACCAGATTGCGGAACTCCTCGAGCGAGTGCAGATTGGTGGTCGAGGTCAGGGTGACCTGGATCATCTGCCCCTTGGTGTTGCCGACCGCCGAGACGTAATCGTTGCCCGCCATGGCCGCCGCCACGTCGCTCGCGCTCAGTGCATACGCCTCGAGCTTCTTCGGATCGAGCCAGGCGCGCAGCGAAAAGGTGCGGCCGCCGAGGATCTCCGCGATCTGCACCCCCTCGATGGCCTGCAGCCGCGGCTGCACCACGCGCGTGAGATAGTCGGTGATCTGGTTCGAGGCGAGCGTGTCGCTGGTGAATCCGATGAACATCGCGTCGACGGTCTGTCCGACCTGCACGCTGATGGTCGGCTGCAGGGTGCCGGTCGGCAGCTGGTTGAGGATCGAATTGACCTTGAGGTTGATCTCGGCCGCCGCTTTCGAGGTGTCGTAATTCTGGCGCAGATACACCGTGATGGTGCTGGTGCCGCCCTGGCTGCTGGAGGTCATGTAGTCGATGCCGTTCGCCTGCGCGACCGCCGCTTCCATCGGGGTGGTGATGAAGCCGGCGACGGCCTCCGGGTCGGCCCCCGGGAAGCTGGTCGAGATCGTGACCACGCCGTTCTCGGTGCGCGGGAACTCGAGAACCTGGAGCGAGCTGAACGAGCGCAGCCCGACCACCAGGATGACCAGGCTCACGACCGACGCCAGCACGGGACGGCGGATGAAGACGTCGGTGAATCTCATGGACCTTGCACGGCCTTATTCGTTCGGCGGCGTCGGGTGCGCGTCGTCCATCGGCTGCACGCTGTTGTTGATGACGATGGTGCTGCCGTTGCGCAGCTTCAGCTGGCCCGCCGATACCACCACCTCGCCCGCCTGCACGCCGCTCAGCACCGCCACCTGATCACCGCGCGTCGCGCCCAGCTTGATGAAGCGCTGCTGCACGCTGTCCTCGGCTTTGCCGCCCGCAGACTTCCCGTGCTCGACCACGTAGACCGTGTTTCCGTAGGGGTTGTAGGTGATCGCCGCCTGCGGCAGCGTGATCCGGCGCATCGCCGCGCCCGCGTCGATCGCCACGCTCGCGAACATCCCCGGCAGCAGGCGCCGATCGGCGTTGCGCAGCGAGGCGCGTACCTGGACGTTCCGGCTCGCGCTGTCGACCTTGGAATTGATCGAGTCGATCACGCCGGGAAAGCTCGCGCCCGGATAGGTATCGACGGCGACCGATACGGCATCGCCGAGCTTCATGGCCTGCAGCGTCTGCTGCGGAACGTAGAAGTCGACCAGGATCGGATCGAGCGCCTGCAGCGTGACGATCGTCGTTCCGGCGGCGAGGTACTGGCCCGGATCGACCTGGCGGATCCCGAGCCGTCCCGCGAAAGGCGCTCTTACGAGCTTCTCCTCGATCAACGCGTGTTGCGCGGCGACCTGGGCGCGCGCCGACTTGAGGGTCGAGACGTCCGTGTCGATTGTCGCCTGGCTGATCGCCTGAGCGGCGAATTGCTCCCGGTCGCGCCGCAGGGTCTCATCCGCGAGCTGCGCGGCGGCCTTAAGCTCATCGAGCTTCGCGAAATCATCGTTCGGCCTGAGCCTCACCAGGAGCTTTCCCGCCGCGACGTCCTGGCCGGAGTGAAACTCGATGTCATCGACCACGCCCGCCGCCTGCGCCGAGAGGTCGGCGCCGCGCACCGCACGCAGCGTACCGATGGCATGAATCTGCTCCTGCCAGAGCGACGGTTCGGCGGTCACCGTGGAGACCGTCTGCGGCGCGGCCGCCGCCTGTGCCATGAATTTCCTGGTGAAGGACGCAACCACGGCTTGCCAGGCGAACACACCGCCGACGACCAGCGCCACCAGCAGCACCATGATCAGCAAAGGCGCGATGATCGATTTGCCGGGCGTGGCGCCGCGCGGCGCCGAGTGGTCCGGGCCGCTGCTCATGGAGTTCCTTGCGGGGCGGCGAGCGCCGCATCGTGGCGATTCCACCACCCGCCGCCGAGCGCCTGAAACAGCGCGGCCGTATCGCTGAAGCGCTGCGCGCGCGCCTTCACCAGCGAGATTGCCGCGCTCTGATAGGTTTGTTGTGCCGCGAGCACCTGCAGGTAGCTGGCGCCTCCCGCCTTGAACTGAGCCTGCACCAGATCCAGGCTCCCGGCCGCCGAGCGCTCGGCCGCGTTCTGCGCCCTCAGCGCCTCTGCATCGCCCTCGAGAGCGAACAGCGCGTCGGCGACGTTCTGAAATGCCGTGAGCACCGTCGCCTGGTAGTTGGCGGCCGCCTGCTGAGCGGCTGCCACCGCCGCGCGCCTCTGGTGCATCAGCTGGCCGCCCTTGAACAGCGGCTGCGTCAGCGCGCCGGCCATGTTCCACACCGCCGAGGCGGGCGAGAACAGGTCCGCGAATTTCACCGACTCCCCGCCGTAGCTGCCGGACAGCGTGAGCTGCGGCAGCATGTTGGCGGTGGCGACGCCGATCTGAGCGGTGGCCTGGTGCAGCAGCGCCGAGTATTGCCGGACGTCGGGACGCTGCTCGACCAGCCGGGACGGCAGGCTCAGCGGCAGCTCCGCCGGCAACTGCAGGGATTCGAGCCGCAGCGCCGCGCCGGTGTACTCGGCGGGACGCAATCCGACGTAGGTGGCGAGCAGATCGCGCTGCTGGGCCAGCTGCGTGCGCAGCGGCGGCAAGCTCGCCAGGGTCGCCTGCAGGGTCGCCTGCTGCTGCAGCACATCGGCGCGCGATGCGCCGCCGGCCTTGACCCGGCGCTCGGTGATGTCGAGCTCGGATTGCTGCGCGACCGCGATCTGCTGCGTCGCCTCGATCTGCGAGCGCAGCGATGCCTCGGCGATGGCGGCGGTGACCAGATTCGCCGTCAGCGTGAGGTAGCTCGCCTCCAGCGAATACCGCTCGTAGTCGGCTTGCGCCTGCAGCGCCTCCACTTGCCGGCGCAGGCCGCCGAACGCATCGAGCGTGTACGAGACGCTCACGCTGGCGCTGTTCAGGCTGTACAGGTAGTTGCCCGTGCCGGGCAAGCCGAACGAGGCGAGCGAGGCCTCGGCGCGCTGCGCCTGATAGCTCCCCGACAGGCTCGGCAGGAACGCGCCGCGCTGCGCGGCGACATTCTCGTCGGCCTCGCGCAGCGCCGCCTGCGCGGATGCGAGCGTGGGATTGTGCGCGAGCGCGCGCGCCACCAGCGCATTGATCTGCGGGGAGCGGAACAGAGTCCACCATTGGCCCGGGATATCGAGCCCTTGCACGAAGCGCTGCGCCTCGCCGCCGGGGAGCGGTGCGGAGGCGGTGGGATTCTCGAGCGCACTGTCGGCGGGCAGAAAGTGCGCATCGGCGGGCGGCTGCGGATGCCTGAAGTTCGGCCCCACGGCGCATGCGGCGAGCGACAGCGCGAGCGCGGTGCCCGGCACGGCCCTTGCGCCTCGCGGCGCGCGCTCAGGCACCCGGCTCACCGGCGCGGCGCGGGGCGGCACCATTCAAGAAGATGGCAACGACGTGGCGCACGTGCGCTTCGAGGTCGAGCAGCGCGATATCCGCCGCACGGCCGAACAACAGGCACTCCTGCAGCTCGGCGCTCACCATGTGAGTGAACAGTGCGGCGGCGCGATCCGGATCCGCGAGCACGAGTCGCCCGCGTACCGTCTGCGAGCGAAAGTAGGCCGCCACCGCATTGACCACGCGCGCCTTGGTGCTGGCGCGCATCTTCTCGGCGAGCGCCGGAAAGCGTTGAGCCTCGGTCGCGACGATCCTGAACAGGGCGCCCGTCTGCGGATCGCAGGCGCGGCCGGTGATGCTGCGGCCGATGGTGAGCAGTGCCTGCTCGAGCTCCATGCGCTCGAGCTCGGCCGTGGCCAGGATCGTCGCCATGTCACGCTCGACCAGCCGGGAGATCACCGAGACCAGCAGGTCGGCCTTGTTCTTGAAGCGCTCGTAGATCGTGCGCGTGGACACGCCCGCCTCGTGCGCGACCTTCTCGATGCTCGCCTCACCATAGCCTTCGCGCAGGAAGACCCGGGTGGCGGCACCGATCAGGGCGTCGATGCGCGACGATTCCGTGCCGCGGCGCGGGCGCCCGACCCGTGAGCCGGCGGCTTTTTGAAGTTCCAGGGGGGGTTCCAGAGGATTCAAGGATCCAGCGCCTCAATGGAGCTACAAAATGACACGTGTCATTTTTCATCGCAATGAATGTTTTGCGCAAATGACATTTCATTAATAAAATATAATATCCTGAATAATTAGCGATCGAATGACATCCCCTCGACCCGCGTATCCGTCCCGCTTCGCAGGCATGTCCGAAGCGCAGCTCGAGGATCTGCGCACGCGCCTCAAGCGCCTCTTTGCCAGGTTGCCCTCGCCGCCGCCGCTGCAGCGTGCGCAGAGCGCGCCGTGAACCGGACCGGGCGCGCAGGCCTCGGCGATCTCCTGCGGCGCGCTCGCGCGGGGCCGACAGTGCTTCGATCGCCGCACCTACAGGCGCGCGGGCGAGCCGATGCGATAGTGATTTCCGTCGGCAGCCTGCCGATGATCGTGAGGAGCCGCTGAAATGGGCATAAACAAGGACCAAGTCGAGGGTCGAGTCAAGCAGGCGACGGGCAAGGCTCAGGAAGTTGCCGGGCGCGTGGCGGGCAATCCCGCGCGGCAGCTGAAGGGCAAGATCAAGAAGGGCGTCGGATCGGCCCAGGCCGATCTCGGCGATGCCAAGGAGCGCCTCAAGAGGACGGTCAAGCAAGGGTCCGGGGAGCAAGAATCCGGGGACTGAAGAGCACAGAGCCGAGGCCAGCCCACAGCGCTGCGGCGGTAGAGTCGACCCGCCGGCGGCGCTGTTGGATGCGCCGCCCAGTTCGCAAAACCGGGGCAATGCGCGCGGGACAAGTGTGAACTCCGCTTCAGTTTTATGTCGCGCGCGCCGATATGCTCGTTGGAATGAACGTCCAGAGCGAGCGCGCGCAGTCCCGTGGTTAAGCCGAACCCTGCGACCCATCGCATCCTGCTGATCGACGACAATGCGTCGATCCACGGAGATTTTCGCAAGGTACTGAGCAGCGAGGCGCGCGATGAGGCGCAGGCCGCGCTCGAGGCGCTCGAGGCGGATCTGTTCGGCGAGGAAAAGAGCGGCACGGTGCGGCCAAATTTCGAGGTCCAGTCCGCGTACCAGGGCAAGGAAGGCGTCGAAATGGCGCGAGCGGCGCTCGAGCAGGGCCGCCCGTTCGCGATGGCCTTCGTCGACATGCGCATGCCGCCCGGCTGGGACGGGCTGAAGACCATCGAGCATCTCTGGCAGGCGGACCCCGATATCCACGTGGTGATCTGCTCGGCGCACACCGATTACGACTGGTCGGAGGTCGTCGAGCGTCTCAATCACTCGGATAAGCTGCTGGTGCTGCGCAAGCCCGCCGAGCCCATCGAGGTGCTCCAGTGCGCGACGGCATTGACGCGCAAGTGGCAAAACGAGCGGCTGGTGCAGGAGCAAATGCAGCGCCTCGAGCAGGTCATCAGCGTGCGCACCCGCGGCCTGGAAGCCGCCACGCGGCAGCTGCGACATCTCGCCACGCATGACGTGCTCACCGGCCTTCCGAACCGGCTGCTGCTCGACGACCGTCTCGCCCAGGCCATGGCCCACGCCGACCGGGACGCGCGCTCCTTCGCGCTCATGGTGTGCGACCTCGATCGCTTCAAGCTCGTGAACGACTCGCTGGGACACAGCGCGGGCGACGAGCTGCTGCAGGAAGTGGCGCGGCGCCTGTGCGGCCTGGTGCGCACCACCGACACCGTCGCGCGCCTGGGCGGGGATGAATTCGTGCTGCTCATCAGCTCGCTCGATCACGCCGACGATGCCAAGCGCCTGGCCACGCGTGCCGTCGAGACGCTGCGCGACCCGATGCGCATCGCCGAGGTCGACGTGCACACCTCGCCGAGCATCGGCATCGCATTCTATCCGGCGGACGGAAACAGCGCCGAGGCGCTGATCGCGCATGCCGATGCGGCCATGTATTGCGCCAAGCAACGCGGTCGCGGCAACGTGCAATGCTTCGAGGGAGCGATGAGCAGCGGCGTCGACAACCGGGTGCAGCTCGAGAGCGACCTGCATCAGGCCATCGCATTGAAGCAATTCGAGCTGCACTACCAGCCGAAGGTGCACACGAACTCGGGCGTCGTGCGCAGCGCCGAGGCGCTGATCCGCTGGCGCCACCCCGAGCGCGGATTGATCGCGCCGGACGGCTTCATCCCGCTCGCCGAGGAGTGCGGGCTCATCGGCGCCATCGGCGAATGGGTGGTGCACGAGGCATGCCGCCAGGCACGGGCCTGGCAGGTAGCGGGCATCGACCCGATGCGCGTGTCGGTGAATCTCTCCCCGTCGCAGTTTCGCGGCAGCGGGTTGATTCATTCGATCCGCCGTGCGCTTACCGAGGCGGCGCTCGATCCGCAATATCTCGAAGTGGAGCTGACCGAGAGCGCGGTGATGAGCGATCCCGAGGAATCCATCGCGATCCTCGAGCAGCTGAGCGCCATGGGAGTGCTCGTTTCGGTGGATGACTTCGGGACCGGCTATTCGAGCATGAGCTACCTGCGCCGGCTGCCGATCGACAAGCTCAAGATCGACCGGGTGTTCATCAACGAGATCGTGAGCCGCCCGGAGGACGCCTCCATCGTGCGCGCCATCGTGTCGCTTGCCCACAGCCTGCGGCTCAAGGTGGTCGCCGAGGGTGTCGAGACTCCCGCGCAGCTCGATTTTCTGAAGGCGGTCGGCTGCGACGAGTATCAGGGCTATCATTTCAGCAAGCCCCTGCCGCCGATCGAGTTCGAGCGCGTCGTGCGCGAGAAAGCTGCGCAGTCGCAACCGCTCACTCAGGACGAGGCGATGCGTACGCACAGCAAGCTCGCGGCATACCGGCGCAGCTGAGCTCGCCCGGCTTGCGCCCGCCCGCCCGGCTTGCGCCCGGCCGACGATCCGTACACGCTAGCGCCATGGCAACGGCCGCGCCGAATCGCTGGGCCTTCCTCACCGACCCACTGAAGGGCAAGACGCCGCTCGGCAGGGTGATCTGGCTGTACGGCATCGTCGGCTCCTTCGCCTACAGCGCACTCGGCTTGTTTTTCGATGTGACCGATGAGCGGGCGCTGCTCCTGTACTCGGTGGGCGGCCTCCTCTATACCGTGTACGTGACGATTGCCACCTATCGGTGCGCCGGCAGCGTCAAGTCGGCTCTTCTGCGGAACCTGGTACGCGCCTCCGCGGTGCTCACGTTGCTGTTGCTGCCGTTGCTCGCCTATCTGAGCTTCAGCGGCGTGCTGGCGCTGTCGAGCCTCGGCGGCATCGAGTAGGGCGGTCGCTGCGCAGGCCGATCGCCGCCGATCTGCTCAGGGGTACTTGTCCTGCACGACATCTCGCACCAAGTGGGTGTCGTAGACCAGAACGATCGAGGCGATGCGGCCCGTGTCGAGATCGAAATTGAAGACATCGGCGCATTCGAACGATACTCGGGAGCCATCCTTCAGTCGCCAATCGTAGAGGTAGTAGGCGACCGCGCGCATGTGGCCTTCCGCGCTGACGAGCACGTCGTGCACCGTGAGCTCGCTGCGGCCGGAGGCGGCGGCGACCTTGGTGACGTATTCGCGCACCGGTATGCGCCCGAGAAAGGGCGACTGCACCCAGCCATTCGCAACGAACAGGGCTGCGGCCTTTTCGGCATCGCCCGCCTCGAGAGCCTTCAGGTATTTGCGAACTGCGTGTTGCATCTACTCCTCCCATGCCCCCGCCATCCGATGCTAAGCTTCCGTGACCGCTCCAGCAACCGCTCGAGCGGGCACCGCGGTTACGCCCCTCTTTGCCAGGCCGTCCTCGAGCCCCGGCGTGAAATCGATGACCTCACCCGTGCCGGTTGCCGCCACCGCGACTCGGCTGTCGCCACCGCGACGCCATGCATTGTGCGTGGCGGCTCGTGCAGATGGGCGGGCGGCAGGCAATGGGTCGCGCGAGGGAGGGAAGGAGTCGCGGCCGGCAGGTACGCGCCGATCTACATATAATGTAATATACGAATATATCAATGTAACTACTTGATAATATAGTGTTACAATCATTTGACACCTTGCGTGCGAGTCCGTGGGCACCTGGCCGATGAGGGCACGCAAGTCCGCTACCGCGACGCGTCGGCGCAGGCCCCGCACAAGCGCCGCGCGCCGACCAGCGCTCGCATTGCTCAAGCGATTGCGCGCGCCGCGCGCGGCATGGCGCCTCTTCGTCCGCTCTCCGGGGTTCGTGCAGGCGGCGGTTGCCATCGCGATCCTCGGCGGCGGCTGGTTCGCGGTCAATGGAATCTATCAGGTGGTGCGCAAGCCTTCGGAGCTGTTCTTCCCGGTCAGCGGCACGCTCAACAAGACCCCGGCAGAGACTTGGCGTCAGTACGGTCCGCTGTTTCGCGAGTACTCCACCCCGGTGATGACGGCGGAGCTTCTTGCGGCGCTCGCCCAGGTCGAGGGATCGGGCAATCCGGTCGCGCGCACCTACTGGCGCTGGTCACTGTCGCCGGCGCCGTTCGAGGTCTATCGACCCGCCTCGAGCGCCGTCGGCATGTACCAGATCACCGATGGGACCTTCAATGAAGCGAAGCATCTGTGCATACGCCGGCACAAGGTCATCCAGGAGGGAGCCTGGAACGACTGGAGTTCCTGCTGGTTCAATTCTCTGTACATGCGCGTCATTCCCTCGCATGCCGTCGAGCTCACCGCCGCGTACCTGGATCGGGCCGTCGCGGCCGCTCTCGAGCGCCATCGGATGAAGGCGACGCTCGCGCGCAAGCAGGATCTGGCGGCGCTCATCCACCTGTGCGGCGCCGGGGCGGGCGATGCCTACGTGAGGCGCGGCATGCGGCTCACCGCTGGTCAGCGATGCGGCGACCACGAGGCGCGCGACTACCTCGCGCGGGTCGATACGCAGAAGCGCATCTTCGAAGATCTCGCCGCGGATCGATTGCGTTAGACTTGGGCATGCACCGGCACCCCCGTTTCCTGCTGCAGCTTGGCGCGGCGCTCGCGCTCGGGTCGGCGGTTCTGGCCGGCGCGCCGCCGGCTCGAGCGGCCGCATGCCCCGCACGCAGCACCGAGGTGCTCGACGTGCGCGCTTCGACCCTGTGCCTCATCATCGAGGATCCGAGCCCGGCCCGGGACGCCCTGCTGCGCGCCTGGGTGCAGCGCTCGGCAAACATCGTCGCTCAGTACTATGGGCGCTTTCCTGCGCGGCTCGTGGTGCTGCAGCTCGCCGTCATCGACGGCGACGGCGTGGGGGCAGGGCGCACGACCAACGAGAACGGTCTGCGCATCCGCGTGGGCGTCGGTCGCGGGGCCACGCCGGAGCGGTTGAAGAGCGACTGGGTGCTCGTGCACGAGATGGTGCATCTCGCCTTGCCGGAGATCGGCCGCAGGCACGACTGGCTGGCGGAGGGTCTGGCCGTGTACGTGGAGGGCGTCGCGCGCGCGCAGGCGGGAAACCGCCGAATCGCCGACGTGTGGGCGGAGGATCGGCGCTCCATGCCGCTCGGCTTGCCGCGCTCCGGCGAGGGCGGCATGGATCAGACCCCGACCTGGGGCCGCACGTACTGGGGCGGTGCGCTGTACTGCTTGCAGGCCGACGTGCAGATACGTGAAAGGACGGGCAATCGAGTTGGGTTGCAGACGGCGCTGCGAGCCATTCTCGATCGCACGGGAGGCTATGCGGCCGAGCGCGACATCGACGAGGTGCTGAGAATCGGGGATGCCGCCACGGGCACCCACGTGCTCATGGATCTGTACGACAGCGAACGGGACACACCGCTCGCAACCGATCTCGAGTCGCTGTGGAAGCAGCTCGGCGTGCCGAGTGATCCGAACACTCAGCCATTCGATGACCGTGCCCCGCTCGCGGCCATCCGGATCGCGATCACGGCCGCGCCACCCAGAGCCTGAATTTTGCACCGCCGTCCATGTGTCTGATCCTCCTCGTCTGGCGCGCTCACCCCGATTTTCCCTGCGTGCTTGCGGCGAATCGGGACGAGTTTCATGATCGTGCGAGCGCCGCCGCCGATTGGTGGCCGGGTTCCGCGGGCATACTCGCGGGGCGCGATCTGCAGGCGGGCGGCACCTGGCTCGGCGTCACGCGCCGCGGACGTTTCGCCGCCCTCACCAACTTCCGGGACGGCGGGGCACGCCGTGCGGACGCGCCGAGCCGCGGTGCGCTCGTGAGCGAGTTGCTCGAGTCCGGCCGATCCGTGGAGTCGAGCGTGCGCCATCTGCAGCGTGTGGGGGGCGATTACAACCCATTCAACGCCATATTCAGCGACGGCGTGCGTCTGGGCATCTACGAGAGCGCGCGCGGGGAGGGGCGCGAGCTCGGCCCCGGGATCTTCGGATTGTCGAATCACCTGCTCGACACCCCGTGGCCGAAGGTTCGCAACGCCAAGTCGGCGCTGGCGGCGGCGCTCGCGGACGTTCAGGACGATTCCGCGATCCTGCGCTTGCTGCGCGATGAGCGCCGGGCGCCGGATGCCGAGCTGCCTCGGACGGGCGCCAGCCTGGAGTGGGAGCGACTGCTGTCGAGCGCCTTCGTGCGCGCCGAGGATTATGGAACGCGCTGCTCGACGGTATTGCGCATCGACGCCAAGGGTCATGCCGAATTCACCGAGTGGACCTGGGATGCGGCCGGCACGGAGGCGGGTCGCAGACACTTCGGCTTCGACATCGAACCTGCACATGCGGGCAGCGACTGACAGGCGCCCGAACGCGCACCCCGCAATCAGCCGCTGCGCCCGCCGGCCGGCGGCTCGCACGGGCGCGCTGTGCCTCGGCGCAGCGCTGTGCGTCGCCGCCTGCGCTTCCTCCCACGAGCTCATCGGCACCGCCCGCGCGCCCATATCGCCGGCTCAGGTCCGCCTCTATACCGAGGCGCCTGCGCGTCCTTACGAGCAAATCGCACGTCTCGCCGCCTCGAGCAAGCGATCCTTCTCGTTCACCTATCAAGGGAAGGCGGAGGCGGTGGTCAGGCGGCTGAAGCGGGAGGCCGCGAAGCTCGGCGCCAACGGCGTGCTGCTCGAGGGAATCAGCGATGAATCCAGCGGAACCGTCGGCACCGACGTCGGGACCGACTACCAGGGCCCGCGCGGCACGGCAGAGGTGGGCTTCGGCGCATCGACGCTGATGCTGCAGCGCTACGGCCGCGCCGTCGCCATCTACTTGCCGCCGCCCTGAGCACGGTCCGCCGTGAGCTCGGCGAACCCCTCCGGCCGCGGAAAGGCGCGCGCGGCGCCGACCACCCACTCGCGAAAACGCGCCACCTTGGGCAGATTCAGGTAGGTGCGCGGGCACACGAAGTAATAGCCCGATCGGTGCGGCACGATCTCCCTGCTCGCCAGCCGCAGGGTGCCCTTGTTCAAGGAGCGCGTCGCCATGGTCCAGCGCGCGAGCGCGAATCCCAGTCCTTCCTCCGCCGCCACCAGCAGTCCCCCCGAGTCATCGATGACGGGCGGGCGCGACTGCCACGCGATCTCCTCGTCCGATCGCTGCCAGATGCGCCACGGCGGATCGTCCCCCTCGAGGAGCGGAAATTTGCTCAAGTCCGCGCCGCGCTCGATCAAGCCGTAGCGCTTGACGAGCTGCGGCGTACCCACCGGCACGATCCAATCCTCGAGCAGCCGCTCGCAGTGCAAGTTCGGATAGTTGCCGCCGCCGAATCGGATGCCCACGTGCATCGGCGCGCGGGCGAAGTCCACCACCTCCGAGGAGGTGTGAAAGCGCAGCTCGATCTCGGGATGCTGACGGCGAAACGAGCGGATGCGCGGCAACAGCCAGATCTGCAGAAAGGAGCTCAGCAGTGTGATTTGCAGCGGGCCGCCGCGGCCGTGCTGCTTGATCAAGTGCACCGCCGACTCGAGCTTCTCGAGTCCGTCGCGCACGGCGGGCAGCAGCTCGAGTCCCTCCTCGGTGATCTCCACGCGGCGGCCGCTGCGGCGAAACAGCGGTACCTGGATGTAGGACTCCAGCGTCTTGATCTGCTGGCTCACGGCGGCTGGAGTCACGTTGAGCGCGTCGGCCGCGGCGGAGAAATTCAAATGCGTCGCGACCGCCTCGAAGACGCGCAGCGCCCCCAGCGGCAGCCTGCCATGAGCGGGTGGCACGTTCAGCGTTCCTCGAGCGTGCGGGTGAGAAAGCTCGCCGCCGCCTCATCGACGCGCAACCAGCTCGCGTGCCGCAGAAAGCCATGGATCTCGTTCGGAATGACCAGCTCCTCGAAGGGCAGGTGATGCGCCTGCAGACGGCGGGCGAGGTCGATGGTCTGCTGAAACTGCACGTTGCGGTCGTCGTCCCCCTGTATCAGCAGCACGGGCGATCTCCAGCCCTCGATGGCCGAATCGGGAGAGGACTCCCACGCCACTCGCATCGTCTGCTCGAAATCTCCCTTCTCGTAGCGCGCCGGCGGCTTGATCCAGGCGCGGAGGTCCAAGGACCAATCGTGCACTCCGTGCAGATCGACTCCGGCCTTGAACACCTCGGAGTCGCGCGCAAGCGCAAGCGCCGTGAGATAGCCGCCGTACGAGCCGCCCCAGATCCCGATGCGATCGGCGTCCACGCCCGGCAGGGCTTGCAGGAAGCGCGCGCCCGCAAGGACATCCTGGTATTCGGCGGCCCCGGCGAATCCCGCATGGTCGGGCTGCTGGAACGAGCGCCCGTAGCCTATGCCGAGGCGGTAGTTGACCGAAAGCACGATGAAGCCGTGCGCCGCCAAGTACTGGTTCACGGCATAGGCGTTGCTGTAGTAGCCCATGTAATGCCAGCCGAGCAGCATCTGCCGCGGCGGACCGCCGTGCACGAAGATCACGGCGGGGCGCCTGCGAGCGGAGCCCGGATGATCGAACAGCTGTCCGTGGACGAGCGTTCCATCGGGGGCCTCGAAGGTCACGCGCTTCGGAGTGAGGAGCTGCGTGAGCGGGAAGTCGGCGGGCAGCGCCGGGGCGTCGAGCGCCGCGCGATGCTTGCCGGCGAGGTCCGCGACGTCGATCACCGGAGGATGATGAGCGTCCGCCGCCACGAAGGCGACATGCCCGGCTCCTGCGCTCACCGGCGTCCATTCCACCGACTCACCCGCGGTGAGCGCGAGCGAGCCCGGCCGATCGACCGCCACCCGGAAGATGTGCCGCCGATCGTCGTCTCCGGCCGCGGTGCCGGTGTTGGCATCGTAGATCATGTAGCGCAGGTCGCGGCTTGCCGCGACGTGCTCGACCATGAACGCGCCCGGGGTGAGCAGCAGCGGCGCACCGCCGCCGGCCGGCACGGAGTAAAGATGAGGCCATTCATCGAGGTAGGCGAGGAACACCAGCCGGTCCCCGGCGGCCCAGTGCAGATTCGCCTCGCCCTCCACGTCCGGATAGGACCCTGCCAGGGTGTCGGGACTGACCCAGGCGGCGTGGCCCGAGCCATCGTCGGCCGACGCCACCCAGATCGACCAGGGGTGGGGAACGCGGGTGAGGAGCGGTTCCGGCGCTCCGCCCTCGCCGGGCTGGCGGGCGAACGCGATACGTTTCCCGTCCGGTGACCAGCGCGGCGAGCCGTCATTGCCGGTGGAGGGCGCCAGATAGAGGATGGGTACGCTGCCGGAGGTGAAGACGCCGATGAATGCGTGATCGCCGCGATTCGAAACGAACGCGAGGCGGCTCCCGTCCGGCGACCAGCGCAGATCGGCATCCTTGCCGCGATCGAAGAACAGCCGCTCGGCCTTGCCCCCGTCCGGCGGCGCAGTGAAGACCTGATCGTCGCGGACGAAGGCGAGCCGCCCGCTGGCCGAGACCGCGGGCGCATCACCGTCGGCGATCTTGAGCGGCGCCTGGATGGCAGCTGCGGGATCGAGACCGATCGCCCAGATGGCCGTGACCGGCCGCTCGGGCGAGGAGGCGGGATCAGGCGAGAGCTTGCCCTCGGCGGGCCAGTTGGCGTCGTGGTCTCCGCCGCGCACGTAGTAAAGGCGCATGCCGTCGGGCGAGAAGGTGAGCTGCGTGATCTCCTGGCCGTCATCCTGCGAGTAGCTCGTCACTTGCACCGCTGCGTAGCTCGGTGCACGCGCCACCCAGACGTTGCGGACCCCCTCGAGGTTCGCGACCCAGGCGATGACGTCTGCCCGCGCGGCCGTGCGGAGCCCGCTCACGTACGGGTAGTCGAGGACCTCGGGCATGCTGAACGATGGAGTCTGCGCGGCGGCCGGGGCCACGAGCAGGATCGACGCCAGGGCTCGCAATCTGTACATGGAGGATTTGTCCCGGGGTTGCGGTGGTTCGATCTCGAGGGGGGCCTAGGGCTGCACGCGCAGGCCGTCCTGCGCAAAGCGTATCGACCCCGAATAGTTGCGCCGGATCGACTGCATGACCGCATCCTGCGCACCCTCGGTGGCAGGGGAGAGGTGGCTCAGCAGCAGGGCATGCACTAAGGACCGCTGCGCGGTCTGCCCGATGGCGAGCGGCGGCGTGTGCAGCTCATAGAGAATCGGCGGCGATCCGGGCGGATCGAGCACCGTGGTGTCGAACACCAGCAGGTCGCTCCCTCGCGCGATGCGGCTCAGGGCCGGCAAGCCGTTGCGATCGATGTCCCCCGAGAAGGTGATGCTCTCGCCCGCGTAATCGATGCGGTAGATCACGGCGGGTGCATCTCCGTGATGCCCGGCGACGGCGCTCACCGCGAGCTCGCCATGCGCCAGGCCGCCCTCCCGGTAGATCACACGCGGCTCGCGGCGCGCCGCGCCCGCCACCTCCCGGACGTCGATCGTCAACGGCGCCGCAAAGTCGCGCAGGTAGGCGAATGCGCCGGTCGGGCCGAACAGCAGATCCACGAAGCGGCGCGTCGAGGGAAAGTAGGCGCGCCCGCCGCCGCCGCGCGAGCCGCCCGGACCAAAAACCTTGAACTCGATCGGCCCATCGCCCGATACGGCGCGTGCCTTGAACAGGGCGGGCAGCTCGCTCGCGTGGTCGACGTGCAGATGAGTGAGCAGAACGGTGTCGATCCGCGCGAGATCGAGGTGGGTCTCGCCGAGGCGCACGAAGGCCCCAGATCCCGCATCCACCAGGATGCGCGGGACCTGGTCGATCAAAGCGAGGTAGCAAGACGAGGCGCGGCCGAGCGCGCCGGGCCCCCCCGAGCCGAGCACCACCAGCTCGAGCGGCGCGGCGGAGCTCTGCGCAAACGCAGCGTTGCCGCCGCAGAGAAATGCGATGCCGAGCAGAGAGCGGATGAGATACTTGAGCCCGATCAAGCCCGTCGTCCTTCGCCGAGCCGTCCGGTGGGCTCGTATTGCGCTGGCGTGTGCCGAAGCTCAGTATATCGGAGTCGTTTTCTTGAAGAAGGGATAACCGCCGTGAGAGCCGCAGCCCGTCTACTGGCAGCTTCCTGGTTGTGCTCGCTCGCCGCCGGCACCGCCTACGCCGATCGGTACGCGGACACCGTTCAGCAGTTCAAGAACGCCGGCGCCAGCGCCGCGTTCTTCCCGCATTGTTACGCCTACGCGGTCTTCCCCACCATCGGCGAGGGCGGCTTCATCGCCGGCGGCGCACACGGCAAGGGGCGCGTTTACGTCGGCAACGTGCTGGTGGGCGACGCCGCCATGACGCAACTGAGCCTGGGCTTTCAGGCGGGCGGGAAAGCCTACAGCGAGATCGTGTTCTTCGAGGACAAGCGGGCGCTCGATGAGTTCGAGTCGGGCACGTTCGAGTTTCAGGCAGGCGCCAGCGCGATCGCCGTGACCGCGGGCGCGAACGCCAACGCGGGCACCACGGGCGCCGAGTCGGGAGCGAGCGGCGGCGCGAAGGACGCCACCACCAATGCGGCCGGCTACTACAAGGGCATGGCGGTATTCACCATTGCCAAGGGCGGACTGATGTACGCCGCCGCCGTCGCCGGACAGAAATTCAGCTACGTCCCGCGAGGACAGCATTGACCCGGGCGTGAGCCTTTGCGCTGGCTGCAACAGGCGCCGATTCTAGCGCCGGCCGAACGTCCGCGGACCATCTGTCTGCTGCGGCTGTCGGCGCTCGGCGATACCTGCCATGCCGTTCCGCTGGTGCGCGCCATCGAGCGCGCCTGGCCCGACTGCCGCATCACCTGGATCATCGGGCGCAGCGAATCGAAGCTCATGTCGCTGCTGCCGGAGATCGAGTTCTTGACCGTCGACAAGCAGCGTTTCGTCCCGGAGTTCGCGCGCCTGCGCGCGGCGCTGCGCGGGCGCCGATTCGACCTGCTCCTGCATCTGCAGGTGAGTTTCCGCGCGAGCTTGTTGAGCACGCTGGTGCGCGCGCCGATCAGGCTCGGGTTCGATCGGCCCAGGGCGCGGGAGCTGCAGTGGCTGTTCACCAATCGGCGCATCGCGCCGCGGCGCAGGCAGCACGTGCTCGACGGCTTCCTGGGGTTCGCGGATGCGCTTGGCATCGCGGATCACCCGGCGGTGTGGAATATCCCGCTGCCGCAGGACGCGCTCGCCTATGCCCGCGAGCTGATCCCCGACGCGCGGCCGACGCTGCTGATCAGCCCGTGCTCGAGCCATCCGCTGCGTGACTGGCGCGCCGCGCACTACGCGCAGGTGGCCGATCACGCGGCGCGGCGCTGGCACATGCGCGTCGTGCTGTGCGGCGGAGCGAGCAGCATGGAGCGCAAGATGGGCGACGCCATCCTGGCGCACACGGCGCTCAAGCCATGCGATCAGATCGGGCGGGACACGCTGCCGCAAATGCTCGCCCTGCTGCGCGCGGCGAGCGTGCTGCTCACGCCCGATTCGGGACCTGCACACATGGCGACCATGGTGGGCACTCCGGTGATCGGCCTGTATGCCGCCACCAATCCCGCGCGCAGCGGACCCTACGCGAGCCTCGCATGGTGCGTCGACCGCTTTGCCGATGCGGCACGCACTTTCATGGGCCGCGAGCCGGGCGAGCTGCCATGGGCGGTGAAGATCGAGAAGCCCGGCGTGATGGACTTGATCGAGCCCGCGGAGGTGATCGAGCGCCTGGACCGGTTCATGCAGCAGCGCGCGCGGCAGCGCGACGAGTCGCGCTTGCCGCGCTAGGGCGAGGAGAGAGGGGCGCGCAATGGCGGCGCCCCGCCCGGCTAGAACGGCAAACCGTGCGCCTGTCCGCCCATGCACATGAGCAGGGGAATGGAGAGAATGAAGTTGATGCGCGAGGCGCGCCCCGCGGTCTTGCGTGCCGCCGCCTTCTCCTCGTCCGTCGCGGGCACCATGCCGAGTATCTTCTTCTGGTTGGGCCAGATGAACACCCACACGTTGATCAGCATGATCGTTCCCAGCCAGGCGCCGATGCCGATGGTGCGGTAGCCCGGCTGCAGCGCGAAGGCCCTGACGATGCCCGCATAGTTTCCCGTGCCGTAGCCGCTCATCAGGTAAATGGCGCCGGTAAGCCAGGTGACCACGGCGGCCCACCGGAACCAGAGCAGCGCGGTCGGCGCGATGTATTTCGAGACTCCGGCGCCGCCGGGACCGCCCTTGTCGGCGGCCGCCGCGGCCATCCCCGGCGTCTGCACCACGTTGAAGTAGTAAAGAAGGCCGATCCACATCACGCCGGCGACGATGTGCAGCCAGCGATCGGCGCGTACCGGGTGAAATGTGGCGCCGTTGCCCGCCCAGAGGGCGAGACCCACGCCTATGATGATTGCGAGCACCACACCTGCGGTGATGGCGCCCTTGACCGTGTTGAGCGGATGCATGGTTTTGATCCCCTGTGGTTATTGCTATAGGTGTTCTGGGTAGTCATCGGAACGCGCCCCTTCCACCGCAGACGCTTCCGCGCTGATTGTAGTGGATGTCGGGCGCGCCGTCATGAGCGGCGCAACGGCGCGGCCGCGGGCGGGGGCTCGAGGGGTTCGACGTCGTGAAACTTGCCGTAATCGATATGCAGGCCGCCATCCTCGCTCCACTCGAGTATGTCGCGAAACGTGCGGTTCCAGAGAATCGCGGCGGCGGTATATTCCTGGCGCGCCATCAGCACCTGGCCGGTCGTCTCGTCGGTGCCGCTCAAGCTCAGGATGAAGCTCGCCGACGCCGCGCGCAGCGACTCATCGCTCGCCGTCCTGAGCGGGCTCGCCTCGTCGATGACATGCATGATGTTCCAGCCGAACGCGAAAGCGGGGTGCTCCGCGCGCATCAGCGGCAGATCGACGATCCGGCGCAGCCGGTAGCCCTCGCCGGTGACCTCATCGCGCAGCATGCGCAGTCGCGCCGAAGCCTCCTGCACCACGTTCTGGCGCGCATTCGCGGCTCGGAACATCAGGGTGAGCTTGCCCTCGATCGGGCGCACGACGGCGTACCTGGCGAACAGGAAGCGCGCCTTGGGGCGGGAGAAGCGCGCGAACATCAGCCCCGTGATCAAGGCCAGCATCATGAGACCGGTGAAGATCTCGACCATCGCGATGCTGTGGCCATACAGCGTCTGCGGGTGCATGTCGCCATAGCCCACCGTCGCCAGGGTCTCGACGCTGAAGAAGAAGTCTCCCAGAAACCCGGGCGGATTGACGTTCGCGATGCAGCCCGGCACGAGGTAGTAGAAACAGCCGAAGAAGGTGTCGAAGACCAGGAAGAAAGCCCCGAGCGTGGCGAACAGCTGCGGCCAGCTGACCATCATGAAATAGTGGTACAGATCCTGAATGATCGCCTGCGGGATGCCCTCGGTGACGACCTCGCGCGAGCCGATGCGCATGCGCCGCGCGCGCGCTTGCCTCGCCGTGGTCGCGTGCGGCGCCGGGCCCGATCTCTCGTCGCTCATCGTCATGGAACGCCGTGCCGCGGTTGAGTGCAGGTGGCGACAGTCTATACAATTTGCGGCACGACGATCGATCGGGGCAAATCGTGAGTTGGGGGGCGCGCATGTTCTACGCCGTCGATCGGCCGGATCCGAGGCTCTCGCCAAACCCGTTCAAGGCATGCGTCGTGCCGAGGCCCATCGGCTGGATCTCGAGCCTCGATGCCGCGGGCAAGCGCAACCTCGCGCCCTTCAGTTTCTTCAACGCCATCAATGAAGAGCCGCCGATGGTGATGTTCTGCGCGGGCGGCCGGCATGTGGATGGCGGAGAGAAGGACTCGGTCAAGAACGCCCGCGAGACGGGCGAGTTCGTGGTCAACCTGGCGACCTGGGACCTGCGCGAGGCGATGAACGCATCGAGTGCGGAAGTCCCTCGATCCGTCGATGAATTCGAGCTCGCGCGATTGACCCCCGCGCCTTGCGAGCGAGTGCGCGCACCGCGCGTGCTCGAATCACCTCTGAGTCTCGAGTGTGTGGTGATCGATATTTACGAGTTGCCGAGCGAGGATGCCGCTCTGCTCAACCGCATGGTGATGGGCCGGGTTCTCGGCATCCATGTGGCGGACGATGTCATCGTCGGTGAGCGCGTCTGCGCCGCGCGTCTTCGGCCGATAGCCCGGCTCGGCTATCGCGAATACGCGCTCATCGACCAGGTTTTCAAAATGACGCGGCCGGGCGCGACGGCGCCTGGCGGCTCGAGCTGATGCAGCCCCAGCCGCGGCCTGCGCCACGGCTAGAGGCCGCGCAGGCTCATGGGAGGGAGGGTCCGCAGCCAATCCGCGAGCGCCTCCATCAGCTCGGCCTGCACTTGCATGTCGCTGCGCCCGCTACGGGCCCGGAACGAATGATCGGCTTCGGCGAGCAGTGCCAGCCGGGCACGGGCGCCGAGACGCTCGATGAGCGGCAGCAGCAGCGCCATTTGTGCGAATTCGTCGCGTGAGCCTTGTATGAACAGCATCGGCACCTCGACCCGGTGCAGATGCTCGGCGCGCGCGATGGAGGGCTGTTTCGGCGGATGCAGCGGGAAGCCGAGAAAGGCGAGACCGCCCACGCCCGCGAGCGGCGCGGCGGCTTGCGCCTGCGAGGTCATGCGCCCGCCGAAGGATTTACCGCCCGCGATGAGGGGCAGGCGCGGCTCGAGCCGCCGGGCGGCGCTCACCGCGCCGCGCACGGCCGCATGGCACAGCGCGGGCGGGTCCGGCCGCCGGCTGTTACGCTCCATGTAAGGAAACTGGTAGCGCAGCGTGGCGATGCCGCGCGCAGCCAAATTCCGTGACAGCTCTGCGAGGAACGGATGTCGCATGCCCGCGCCGGCGCCGGGCGCCAGAACGAACAATGCGTGCGCGTCGGACGCGCGCTGCAGCAGCCCGGATACCGGGCCCGCGCCCTCCACATCGATCGCCACGGCTTGCGGCTCAACAAGCGTCACCTGCCCAGTATGCGGTATGCGAGGCGCCCGCGCCGAGGGCAGGCGTGGCTACCCGCTGGGCTTATCCTTCATCCGCGTCGTCTTCGAATCGTCATTCTTGCCGCGCGCCTTGGCACGCTCCTCGGCTTGGGAGAGCTCGATCTCTTCCCCAGGACGCACCCGCGGACCCTTGCTGATCCTTTTCTTGCCTTCGGGCGAATTGACGAACTGCTGCTCCGCCTTGTTGAACTCCGCGGCCGCTTCGGGATTTCCCTCGCCGTGATTCGTCGTTAGCTTCTCCATCGCACTGCTCCTCACTTGACGGTGAACGCGTAGGGCTTTGAACATAAGCTTCGCGCGCAGGCGAGAGGATTGCGAGTCGCCGCCGCTGGCGAGTCGCGTAGGCGCAGTCCCACCGCCGGCTGTTGTTTTCCCGCCCCACGACATAAAGCGGATTCACGCGATTTGTCGTCATCGAGAGACGCTCATCACAGTTTCCTTTGAACTGCTTCGCCAATATCCTCGCCATCACATGAGCGACGTCATGGAACTGCATTGATGGGCACACCGATCAACACGCCATTGACCAGCGAAATTTGGCATTTGACGATCGACGATCTGCTTGCTCCTCTACCAGCGTCCCCGCGCCTCGGCGGAGCCGGCCCCTTCGTGATCAATCTGAGCGCATCGACCGCGCCCATCAGCGCGCCGGTGCAAGGTATCGCCGACTGCCCGGGCGCGCACGTCTATCAGATACAGCGCACCGAAGATCACCGCGTGCGCTTTCGGTTGAGGATGGGCCCGTTCGAGACCGAGGAGCAGGCAGATGCGCTGCTCCAGACGGTGCGCGAGATCTATCCGAGCGCACTGACGGCGACGGCGGAGAGCGACGACCTGCGCGCCATCGACGCTCTGAAGGCGAAGATCGAGGCGCAGCAGCTGGCCGCGGTCAAGGCCGCTGCCATGAAGGCGCCGCCCATCACCCCTTCAGCGTCGAGCGCGGCTGCCGGCGCGAGCGCGTCTACCGGCGGGGGCGCGTCCACCGGCGCGGGCGTGATCGCCGCCTCGGGCACGGCCGCGGCCTCGAGCCCGCTCACGCCCGCGTCCCGGCCGGCCCCTGCACCGGACCTCGCCGATGCGCCGCTCGCGTCGACTCCGCCACCCGCGTGGCTTGCGCTGTTCGCCTCGGGGCCCGCCCGCAGGCCGGACTCCCGAGCCCCGGCAGGAGGCACGCCGAGCAATGCCCCCCCGGCCGCGGTGGCGCCCGAGGTTTCCGCGAAAACTCCCGCCGCACGGATTTCCCCGACACCGCAGGCGCAGCCCGAGGAGCGTCCCGCCGCCCCGGGGGCGATCCCGGTGCTCTCCGATTGCGTCGAGGTCGCTCCGCGGCCGGCTCTCGCGGATGCGCCGGATTCCCCCGTGAGACCGGCCGTTGCGCCGCCCGCGCCGCCCGCGCCGGCTGCGGCCGTTGCGCCGCCCGCACCGGCTGCGGTCGTTGCGCCGCCTGCACCGGCTGCGCGAGCAGCCATCGCCGCGCCGTCGGCCCGGCCGAGGTCCCCGAGCCCGGCTGCGCCAGCGCCCGTCCCGCGTCCGCGCGAAGTCGCTCCGGCCGCCATGGCGCCGCTCAAGAGCGCAGGCGCCAGCGAGGCGGCGGCGCCGATCCCGCCCGCGGCGCCTGTTTGGCGCAAACCCGAGGCGACGGCGAACGCGAGGCCGGCGGTCGCTTCGGCTCCCGCACCGGCGCTGAGAGCGGTACCGCCGCCTGCCGCAACCCCGGCGCCCAGCCCGAGACAGGGCCCGGCGCCGATCCAGCCGGCGAAGGCGGTGCCGCGCCGCGTGGAGGCGCTCAGCACGCCGCTGCCGAGTCTCGAGACGACTCAGACGCTGCGTCCCCTGACCCCGGTCGAGCTGCAAGACGATTCACTGCGCTGGTTCGCCATTCAGCTCGCGCTCTCCGAGGAGAGTTTCGATCCCGATACGCTGCCGAACCTCGACATCTTCGGCGAATACCGGCTCTACTCGGTCGCAAGCCTGGACCAAGGCAAGGTCATCCACGCGCTGCGCTTGGGCTTTTTCGCCGAGGAGACGGCGGCAACGGCGGTTGCCGGCTACCTCTCCGGCTTCTACGACAAGCCGGTGGTCAAGCGCATCAGCGTCGCCGAGCGCACGCGCTTCTCGGATCAGCGCGTCGAGGCACGCAAGGACATAGGCGCGACCGGCAGGCACGCAGTCATCGAGATCACCGATGAGCGCGCGCCGCGCGCCAGGCGCAGCTCGCCCCTGACACCCCTGTCCGCGCACCCTCTGGCACCGGCGCCCAAAGGCGCTTGAGCCCGGACGAGCGGCGCCGCGCGCCCGAGCGCACCGGCGCCCTTGACCCGCCGCCGCGCCTCACCCCTTCGAGAGCCGCCCGGGATCCTCGTATGGCGACCCTGCACCTGCGGTAATTACGGATCCCCTCGGACGGCCAAATGGGGAAGACTTCCCGGGCACGCGAGCGCAGAATTCAATGCAGTCGAGAGGTGCGGTCGCGCACCGGCGGCGGGGAATCCACGGCTCGCGGCTTGCGGTGAATCATGAACGGCTGGAGTGAGGGGGGGACCATGAAGAAGCTAGCAGGGCGCAAGGCGCTCGTCACGGGCGGCGCGCGCGGCATCGGCAAAGCGATAGCGATGGCGCTGGCCGCCGAAGGCGCAGACGTCGCGATCAATTTCCAATCGAGTGGAACCGAGGCCGAGGCACTGGCCCAGGAGCTCGGCAAGACCGGCTGCCAGACGCTGCTCTTCAAGGGCAACGTCGGGGAGCGGGAGACATGGAATTCGATGATGAAGAAGATCAAGGAGAGCTGGGGCCGGCTCGACATCCTGGTCAACAATGCGGGCATCACGCGCGACAAGACGCTGCGCAAGATGACCGACGAGGACTGGCTCGGAGTGCTCAACACCAACCTCAATGCGTGCTACTTCGGCGTTACGGCGGCCATGCCGATGATGGTCGAGCAGAAATACGGGCGCATCGTCAACATCAGCTCGTTCGTGGGTCAAGCGGGCAACTTCGGGCAGGCGAACTATGCCGCGAGCAAGGGCGGCATCATCGCTTTCACCAAGACCGCGGCGATGGAGCTGGCCAAGTACAACGTCACCTGCAATTCGCTGGCGCCCGGCTTCACCGAGACGGGCATGCTCGCCAAGGTGCCCGAGCCGGTGCAGGCGCAGATCCTGTCGCGCATTCCCATGGGGCGATTCGCGACTCCGGAGGAGATCGCGAAAGCGGTGCTGTTCCTGGCTGCGGACGGCGATTACGTGACCGGGCAGCAGATCAACGTGAACGGCGGCGTGTACATGTAGCCCGCAAAGCGGCGCACCGTCGCCGCCCTTGTGCGGCCACGCTCAGCGCGTGGCGAGCCAATCGGCGATGGCGGGCGGGACCTCGCGCTGCGCGCGCGCGCTCACGTACATTCCGATGTGCCCGAGGTCGAGCTCGATCTGCGTGAAATCGGGGGACGAGATCAGCCGCCGAAGCGCGGCGCAAGAGGCGGGCGGAACGAGATGATCCTTGCTGCCGATCAGATTGAGGATCGGCAGCTCGAGCGAGCGCAGATCGATTCGCCGGCCGGCGATCTCCAGGCCGCCGCGAACGAGACGGTTCTCCTGGTAGAGCGCGACGACGAATTCGCGGAAGGCCGCCCCTGCCTGATCGGGGCTGTCGAATATCCAGTGCTCGACGCGCATGAAATTCTCGATGCGCGCCGGCTCCGCCTCTCCCCGCAGCAGATCCATGTATTTCTGGTGCGACAGCCGAAAGGGCATGAGCGCCAGAAACAGCTGGTTGAGCGCATCACCGGCGACGTTGCCTTCGCCCACCCATGCATCGACGTCGATTCTTCGTATCCATTTCGACAACAGGTCGGCCGGCGTCTGAAAGTCGACCGGCGTCACCATGGTGATGAGGTTGCGCACGCGCTCGGGATGGAGCGCCGCGAAGCACAGGCTGAACACGCCGCCCTGACAGACTCCGAGCAGGTTGAGCGCGCCGATGCCGTGAAATGCCAGGATCTGCTCGACGCAGCCCGCGAGCTGCTCCTCGAGATATTCGGCAAGCCCCATGAAACGGTCGGCTCCGTCCGGATAGCCCCAGTCGATGAGGTAAACGTCCAGACCGCGCGACAGAAGTCCGCGGATGAGCGAGCGATCCTCCTGCAGATCCATCATGTAGGGCCGGTTCACGAGCGCGTAGACGATGAGCAGCGGCACGGCATTGGTCGGCTTGGCGATCGAGCGATAGCGGTACAGCCGCAGCTTCCCGCAACGCCAAACCTCCTCTTTGTCCGAGAACCCGGGTTTGCAGTCGCGGGCGGCCGCGAGCGCGGCAGACAGCGAGCTCACCGCTTGCGCCTGGCGCGCGGCGGCGCGCGGCGCCGCGGCACTTCGGGCGCCTGAGCGCGCAGCCGCTCCTCGAGGGCATGCAGGCGCCGGGCGAGCGAATTGACCTCACTGCGAGTCGGCAGGTCCAGCAGCTTCGCTGCCGCCTCGGCGGCCGCCGCGCACTCGCGCCGCCACGCGCTCGCAGCGTTGACGCTCTCGGCAAGCGCGATGCAGAAGGGCTCGCCGTGCGCGGTGCGCGCGTAAGCCGCTTCGGCGCAGTCGATCCAGCGATCGTACAGAGCGTGCAGCGCCTGCGGTCCGGGCGGGGTGCTGGAGGGCTGGATCTGGCTCACGAAGGCCGCCGCCGCCTCGCGCAGGGTGTCGAACCAGAGCCGCTGCAATCGCTGCTGCGCATCGGCGAGGCGTTGCCAGGCGCTCGCCGCACGCTGCGCGCGCAGCTGATGCTCGCGCGTGAGCCCCAGGCCCGGCGCCTCCAGGGGGTATTCGGCCGGGGGCACACCTTCGCGTGTCCCGGGCGATGGGGTCCGCAACACATTGGCGAACTCATCGCGCAGGAACTCGGCGAGGCCCTGCGTGGCGGCGGCGAGCGACGCAGGCGACTGGCTCTCCTCGAAGAAGCGCCGGGTGGCCTCGGCGAATCGGTCACTGAACATCGGTGCCGCTCCGCCGGCTGCGCGCATGATGGTCACGAGAGGTGATTATGTGTGCAATGCAAAGGCGAGAATCGGGTCGCATATTACATATATAAGCTAAATTAGATAATTGTCACAATATATTGTTTTGTAAACATTTATTTATACAAATGACCCTCGATGACGACACCCCGGCGACCCCGTCGCTTGTGCGATGCGAGAGACTGGCATAGCATGCTCGATAGAGTTGGCTCACCGACAATGCAGCAAGAAAGGCTCATAAGAAAATACTCGAATCGTCGCCTGTACGACACTCTGGCGAGCCGCCACGTCACGCTCGAGGATCTGAGGCAACTCATCGTGGCCGGCGAGCGGATCAAGGTCATCGACGACAAGTCGGACGAAGACCTCACCCGCCCGGTATTGCTGCAAATCATCGCCGAACAGGAGCAGTTCGGCATGCCGGTCCTGGGGTCGGAGCTCCTCGAGATGATCATCCGCTTCTATGGCGGCCCCATGCAAGGGATGCTCAGCCGCTACCTCGGGCAAACATTCACCGCGATGTTGCGCCAGCAGGAGGCCATGCAATCGGAGATGGCCAAAGCGTTGCAAGCGCCTTTCGCTCCCTTGACGGAGCTCGCGCGCCAGAACATGGAAATGTGGGAGCAGATGCAGGCTGCCACGCGCAGCGCCTTCTCGGGCGGCACGGGCGGTGCGAGTGGCACGGGCGGCACGGGCGGCACGGGCGGCATGGGCGGCATGGGTGCGGCGGGCGGCACGGGTGCGGCGGGCGGCGGCACGGGCGCTGCAGCAGAGGGCACGGTGCGCAAAACCGCGCCGCCGAGCGCCCGGGGGAGGCCTGGCTCCGCCGGCTCCCCGATGAGAAAACGCAAGAAAGGTAAGTAATTCTCATGGACATGCGCAACAAGTCAGTGGTGGTCACGGGCGCCGGCCGCGGCATCGGCCGGGCGATCGCGCTCCAGCTCGCACAGCAAGGGGCCAACCTCGCGCTGTTCGATCTCAACGAGGCCGACCTCGCGGAGACGGTCAAGCTGTGCACCGCGAAGTCCGTGCAAGCGCGCGCCTATCGAGTGGACGTGGCCAGCGAGGGCGAGGTTGCGGCGGCCATGTCTCGGGTCGCGGCAGACTTCGGACGGCTGGACGGACTGGTCAACAACGCCGGCATCGTGCGCGACGGGCTGCTCGTGAAAGTCAAGGATGGCGCGGTCGTCGGTGAGATGAGCCTCGAGCAGTGGAATGCCGTGATCGGCGTGAATCTCACCGGCGTGTTTCTCTGCGGACGCGAAGCCGCGAAGCACATGATCGAGAGCGGAAACGGGGGCGTGATCGTCAACATCTCCAGCATTTCCCGGGTCGGCAACGCCGGACAGAGCAATTACAGCGCCGCCAAGGCCGGGGTGGAATCGATGGCGGTGGTCTGGGCCAAGGAGCTTGCCCGCTACGGCATACGGGCGGGGGCGGTCGCGCCGGGCTTCACGCGCACCGACATCCTCTCCTCGATGCGTCCGGAGGTGCTCAACAAGCTGACGGCGCCTGTGCCGCTCAAGCGGCTGGGCCTCGCGGAGGAAATCGCGCACGCCGTGCTGTTCATCTTCGAGAACGACTTCTTCACCGGCCGCTGCCTCGACATCGACGGGGGGCTGCGCCTGTAGTGAGCCGCCCGGATTCCGGGCCCGGCCTGCGAGCCGAACCGGGTCTGCACGACTCCTAGATCCCGAGCGCCTGATAGATTCGCTGCGTGGTCGAAAGCACACGCGCGACCGAGGAAGTCAGCAGGTCATCCGTCGCGCCCTGCGGCTCGCCCGCGGCGCTGCCCTGCGGCGGGATGGGCAGGCCGAGGCGCACCATGACCAGGCTCTCCACGGCCTCCGCCTCGTATTCATAGATCGTGCGTCGCGCGCCGCTGCCCGGCGCCCCATCGCGATGCGCGAGCCAATGCGTGAGCTCGTGCACCAAGGTGAGCAGCTGCTGCTGCGGATCGAGATCCGCGTGCAGGGTGATCAGGTCCTTGGAAACTCCGCCGTACACCGCATCGGGAAGCGCGGCGCGCACCACGCGCCCGCCGCAGCGCTCGATGTAGGATTCCAGCGAGCGGATATGGCGGGAGATTGCCGTCATCGATCGAGGTGCCCCCGAGGCCATGCCTTTGCATCATGCGCCGGCGCCGCTTGCGCGTCGACTGCCGAGCGAGCGGGCAGCAGCCGAGGACCGGCTCGGCGAGGCTTCGCGATCCGAGCCGTCTTCCTGCGACCCATCTTCCTGCGACGCAGGATTGATCAGCTCACGTGGCAGGTTTCGTGTATTAATAAATAGATATAAATCAATATGATGGTAGATATACCTGTGTCTAAGTGTTTATTTTACAGATCCTCTTGCAGTGCATACAAATTGGGCTATAATGTGCCTGTCGTTAGCACCAGGACCAATCAAGGAGCCCCCCATGAGCGAGACCACTTTTGACCCCAAGACCATTTTCGAGAATTACCGCAACGCGCTTGCGCCCGCGCTCAAAGTGCAGCAGGAAGGCGTCAAGGCGCTCGACCGCGTCGGCCGCTATCAGTACGCCGTGGCCGGCGATTACCTTGAGTGGAGCCTGGCGCAGGCCAAGGCCGCGGTTGGCGCGCAGTCGCCAGTGGAGTTCATCTCCAAGCAGGTGGAATTGACCACCGCGCTCAGCGAGAAGCTGCGTGCGCGAGCCGAGGAGTTCGTCAAGCTGGCTGCCGATGCGCACACCGGCATGAGCGATGCGGTGAGCGAGGGCGTCGCGAAGGCTGGCGCCGAGACCAAGAAGAAGGCGAGCTGAAGCGGCTTCGAACCGCCGAGACACGGGGCGCCGAGAGGCGCCCCGTGCGTTTGCGGACTAGAATGGGGCCCTGCAAGGGGATTCGAGCTGGCTATGGACGAACACACTCACGCAAGGGACTGCCCACCGCCCGGCGGGGACGCTCTGGCACGCGCCCTGCGTGAGCAGCTGGCGACCGTCACGGGGGGGCTCGCTCCGGACGTCTACGTCAATGCCTGGTGGGACTGGTATCTGAACCTCGCCAAGGATCCCCCGAAGCAACTCGACATCATCCAGGATGCGCTCGCGAAAGCCCTCGACAGCTGGTCGTTCGCGCTCAGGGCGACGGCAGGCGCAAAGGTGAGCCCGGATCAAGGGGACCCGCGCTTCAAGGATGATGCCTGGGCGCAATGGCCGTTCAATGTGCTGGCGCATGGCTACCGCAATTACGCGGACTGGTGGCAGAAGGCCTGGTCGAACGTACCAGGCGTCGCCCCGCAGAGCGAGCAGCAGCTCGATTTCGTCGCGCGCAATGCGCTCGAGACGCTCTCGCCGGCCAACTATCTCGCGACCAATCCCGAGCTTCTGGACGCCACCCGCGCGGAGGCCGGGCGCAACTTGGTGCGCGGATTCGGCAACTGGCTGGAGGACGTCGAGCGCACGCTGAAGGGAAAGGGGCCCGCCGGCGGCGAGAAGTTCGTGGTCGGTCGTGATCTCGCGGCCACGCCGGGCAAGGTCGTGCTGCGCAACGAGCTCGTCGAGCTGATCCAATATTCCCCGGCGACGCCGAGCGTCTATGCCGAGCCGGTGCTGATCGTTCCCGCCTGGATCATGAAGTATTACATCCTCGATTTGTCGCCGGGCAACTCGATGGCGCACTACCTGGTGTCGCAGGGCCACACCGTCTTCATGGTGTCCTGGAAGAATCCCACGGAGAGCGACCGTGGCCTCGGCATGGACGATTATCTCAAGCTCGGCATTCGCGACACCCTCGATGCCGTATCGGCCCTGGTGCCCGGAGAGAAGATCCATACCGTCGGCTACTGCATCGGAGGAACACTGCTCTCCATTGCTGCGGCCGTGCTCGCCGCGGAGGGCGATCAGCGGCTCGCGACCCTGACGCTGCTCGCGGGCCAGCAGGATTTCAGCGAGCCGGGCGAGCTGTCGCTGTTCATCAGTCCCAGCCAGCTCGACATGCTCGAGGCGGTGATGACTCGAGCCGGCGTGCTCAAGAGCGAGCAGATGGGCGCTGCGTTCTCGCTGCTGCGCTCGCGCGATCTGTTGTGGGCACCTGCGGTCGACAGCTACTTGCGAGGCAAACGCGGCGTGCCGAACGATCTGATGGCGTGGAATGCGGACGGGACCCGCATGCCCTGCAGGATGCACGCGCAATATCTAAGACAGCTGTACCTCAACAACGCGCTGGCGCGCGGGGAGTTCAGGTCGCAAGGCCGGGCCGTGGATCTCGCCGCCATCCGCCTGCCCATGTTCGTGGTGGGTACCGAGACCGACCACGTGGCGCCGTGGAAGTCCGTGTACAAGGCGCGCGCGCTGACGCGCTCGGCGGACTACACCTTTCTGCTGACCTCGGGCGGGCACAACGCGGGCATCGTGAGCGGTCCCGTCCATCCGCGGCGCCGCTATCGGGCGCGCACCTGGTCGAACGAGCACGATGCGCTCACGGCGCAGACCTGGCTCGACACGACGCCGCCCCAGCCGGGGTCCTGGTGGCCCGTCTGGGATCGCTGGCTGGTCGCGCACTCGAGTGCGCAGCAGGTCGCACCCCGCGCCGCAGGCTCGGCGGCGGCCGGCTATGCCGCGCTCGGCGATGCGCCCGGTGATTACGTGCTGCAAAAATAGGGCGGAGAAGCCATGAACGATGTCGTCATCACCGCCGCGCTGCGATCCGCAGTCGGCAAGTTCCAGGGGTCGATCGGCAAGGTGCCGGCTGCCGAGCTCGGCGCGCAGGTCATCAAGGCGCTGCTGGCGCGGACCGGGGTCAAGCCCGGGCAGATCTCCGAGGTGATCATGGGACAGGTGCTCACCGCGGGGGTTGGCCAGAATCCCGCGCGTCAGGCGCTGATCCGCGCCGGCCTGCCGGACAGCGTACCCGGCATGACCATCAACAAGGTCTGTGGCAGCGGGCTGAAGGCGACTCACCTCGCCGCTCAGGCGATACGCTGCGGCGACGCGGACATCGTCATCGCCGGCGGCCAGGAGAACATGAGCGCCGCGCCGCACGTGCTCGAGGGTGCGCGCGACGGCTTTCGCATGGGCGACGCGAAGCTCATCGACAGCATGATCCGCGACGGCCTGTGGGACGTCTACAACGACTACCACATGGGAGTCACGGCGGAGAACGTTGCCCGCCAATACGGCATTTCGCGCCAGGATCAGGATGAGTTCGCGGCGGCATCCCAGCAGAAGGCCTTCGCAGCCCAGAAGGAAGGGCGTTTCAAGGAGGAAATCGTGCCCATCGAGGTGGCGCAGCGCAAGGGCACGCTTTCTTTCGACAGCGATGAATACATCCGCCCGGGCAGCACCGCGGCGCTCCTGAGCGAGCTGAAGCCTGCGTTCAGCAAGGATGGCACCGTGACGGCAGGCAACGCTTCGGGGATCAACGACGGAGCGGCCGCCGTGATGATGATGTCGGCCCGCCGCGCGCAGGAGCTCGGCCTGAAGCCTCTGGCATTCGTGCGTGCCTACTCCTGCGCCGGCGTCGATCCCAAGGTGATGGGGATGGGGCCGGTGCCGGCGAGCCGGCTATGCCTCGAGAAGGCGGGTTGGACTGTCCAGGATCTCGACCTCCTGGAGGTCAACGAGGCGTTCGCCGCACAGGCAATCGCCGTCAACCGTCAAATGGGATGGGATACGCGCAAGATCAACGTGAACGGCGGCGCCATTGCGATCGGCCATCCCATCGGCGCGTCCGGCTGCCGCATCCTGGTCACGCTCCTGCACGAGATGATCCGCCGCGACGCCAAGAAAGGCCTGGCGAGCCTGTGTATCGGCGGCGGCATGGGAGTTGCGCTGGCGGTCGAGCGCTGAGCGCGCCCGCGCCGATCGGCGCGGTCATCCTCGCGCGCCGCGCCGACTCAGCCTTTGCCGGCCGCCTTCGCCGCACCGTGCGGCACCTTGCCATGCTCTTCGATGAGCTGCTTCACGACACCGGGGTCGGCGAGCGTGGAGATGTCGCCGAGCTGATCGGACTCGTCGGCTGCGATCTTGCGCAGAATGCGCCGCATGATCTTCCCCGAGCGCGTTTTCGGCAGCGCCGGGGCCCACTGGATCACGTCCGGCGTGGCGATGGGACTTATCTCCTTGCGCACCCAGTCTCGAAGCTCGCTGCGCAGCGGCTCGGTCGGCTCGGCTCCCGCGATCAGCGTGACGTACACATAGATGCCCTGTCCCTTGATGTCGTGCGGGTAGCCCACCACCGCCGCTTCGGCCACCTGTTCATGCGCCACCAGCGCACTTTCGATCTCGGCGGTCCCCAGCCGATGGCCGGCCACGTTGATCACATCGTCGACGCGGCCCGTGATCCAGTAGTAGCCGTCGGCGTCGCGGCGCGCGCCGTCGCCCGTGAAGTATTTTCCCGGGAAGGCCTTGAAGTAAGTGTCGATGAAGCGCTGATGATCGCCGTACACCGTGCGCATCTGCCCGGGCCAGCTGTCCAGCAGAACGAGGTTGCCTTCGGCGGCGCCGTCGAGAAGGTTGCCCTCGTTGTCGACGATGGCGGGTCGGATGCCGAAGAAGGGCAGCGTCGCCGATCCGGGCTTCAGATCGGTGGCGCCCGGCAGCGGCGTGATGAGTATGCCGCCGGTCTCGGTTTGCCACCAGGTATCGACGATCGGGCAGCGGCCATCGCCGACCACTCGGTGATACCACTCCCACGCCTCCGGATTGATCGGCTCGCCCACCGAGCCCAGGAGCCGCAGCGAGCGGCGCGAGGTCGCCTTGACCGGCCCCTCGCCCTCGCGCATGAGCGATCGAATGGCGGTGGGCGAGGAGTAGAGCAGGGTGACCTGATGCTTGTCCACGACGCGCCAGAAGCGGCTGAAGTCCGGATAGCTCGGCACGCCCTCGAACATGACGGTGGTGGCGCCGTTCGCCAGCGGGCCGTACACGATGTAGCTGTGGCCGGTCACCCAGCCGATGTCGGCAGTCGCCCAGTAGATGTCGTCCTCGCGCAGGTCGAACACCGCTTGATGGGTGAAGGCGGCATACACCAGATAGCCGGCGGTGGTGTGCAGAACGCCTTTCGGTTTGCCGGTCGAGCCCGAGGTGTAAAGGATGAACAGTGGATCCTCGGCGCCCATCTGCTCGGCCGCGCAGCTTTTCGGCTGACATGCCACCAGCTCCTCGTACCAGCTGTCGCGCGGAGACTGCATCGCAATGGGGGCGCCGGTGCGCCGCACGACCAGCACGTTCTTCACCGACTCGGTACCTTCCAGGCACAGCGCCGCATCGACACAGGCCTTCAGTGGGATGCGCTTGCCGCCGCGCAAACCCTCATCGGCCGTGATCACCAGGTTCGAGCCGCAATCGGCGATCCGTCCGCCGAGCGCCTCGGGGGAGAAGCCGGCAAACACCACCGAGTGGATCGCGCCGAGCCGCGCACAGGCGAGAATCGCGATCGCAATCTCGGGGATCATCGGCAGGTAGATGGTGATGCGGTCGCCGCGGCGCACGCCGAGCGCCTTCAGGGCATTCGCGCACTGGCACACGCGCTCATGCAGCTCGCGGTAGGTCAAGTGCGCGCAATGCGCAGGGTCGTCCGCCTCCCAGATGATCGCGACCTTGTCGCCTCGCTCGCGCAGGTGGCGGTCGAGACAGTTCGCGGAGGCGTTGAGCGTGCCGTCGGCGAACCAGCGAACATGGAAATCGTCCGCGGCGAAGCTCGTGTCCTTCACCACGGTGAACGCCTTGATCCAATCGATGCGTCGCCCGACGCCCGCCCAGAACTCCTCCGGCGCTTGCATCGATTCGGCGTACATGCGGCGATAGTCTTCGGATCTGATCCGCGCGTTCTGCGCGAAGCTCTGTGGAACCGGATACAGGCTCTTGTTCATGCTGGCCTCGATGACGCTCGCCGCAAGGGCGAGGTGAATTTAGCCCCCGGCGATAGTGTAGCGTAGACTCGGACGCATTGAATCACCGCCGCCCCGGGGGGTCCGCCGGGCATCCAGATGCCCGGTTGCTATCGAGCGGCCGTTCAATAGACATTGAATGCGGCGGTTCGCGGGGGCATAGTGGTGCCGTGCCGTGCGGCGCGATTGCGCGCCGTTGAGAAGGCCAAGGGAGGCTGACCGTGACGCATCCATCGAGCGCGCATCCATCGAGCGCGCATCCATCGAGCGCGCCGCGCCGCGGGCGCGACATTCGGCTCGCGCGAGCGCGCTCCCAGGCGGTCAAGTATCCCTACATCAGGCGCAAGCTCCCCGTGGTGGAGCTGCTGAGCAGCGAGGCGGTCGAGATCATCGAGGCCAATGCCGAGACGATACTCGAGGAGATCGGCATCGAGTTCCGCCGCGATCCGGAGTCGCTGCGCCTGTGGCGCCAAGCCGGCGCCGACGTGAGCGGCGAGCGCGTCCACATCCCCCGCGGCCTCGCGCGCGCGCTGCTCGGATCGGCGCCGCGCGAGTTCACGCTGCATGCGCGCAATCCCGCGCGCAACGTGCGCTTCGGCGGCGATGCCACGGTTTTCTCTCCGGTGGGCGGCCCTCCCTTCGTGTATGACATCGAGCGCGGCCGGCGCTACGGGACGCTCGAGGATCTGAAGAATTTCATCAAGCTCGCGCACATGGCGCCCGCCATTCATTTCTCGGGCGGCTGCATGTGCGAGCCGATGGAGATACCGCCGAACAAGCGGCACCTCGACGTCCAGTACTCCTTTTTTCGCTACAGCGATCAGGGCTGCGAAGCGACGCCCGAGACGCCGGGGCACGCCCGCGATGCGGTGGCGCTCGCTCGAGCGCTGTTCGGCGCAGACTACCTCGAGACCCATCCGGTCATGCTTGGCAACATCAACTCGAATTCGCCGCTGGTATTCGACGGACGCATGCTCGGCGCGCTGCGCGAGTTCGCAGCCGCCAACCAGGGGACCATCGTCGTGCCCGCGGTGCTCGCCGGCGCGATGGGACCCGTGACGGCGGCGGGTTGCCTCGCGCAGATCCTCGCCGAGACGCTCGCGGGGATGGCGCTCACGCAGATCGTCAGGCCGGGCGCCCCCGTGATCCTCGGCTCCTTCGTCGGCGCCATCTCGATGCGCACCGGTGCGCCGACCTTTGGCACCCCCGAGGCCACGCAGATGATATTCGCCACCGCACAGCTCGCGCGCCGCCTCGGCGTGCCCTGCCGCAGCGGCGGATCCTTGTGCTCATCCAAGATTGCCGACGCTCAGGCCGCCTACGAGAGCGCGCATACCCTGTTGCCGACCTTGCTCGCCGGAGTCAACCTGGTCACGCATGCCGCCGGCTGGCTCGAAGGCGGACTGGTCGCGGGCTACGAGAAATTCGTCATGGACGCCGATCAGCTCGCCATGATGCAGATTCTGGCGCAAGGGATGGATCTTTCCGATCGCGGCCAGGCCCTCGACGCCCTGCGTGAAGTGGGCCCCGGCAATCACTTCCTCGGCTGCGCGCATACGCAGGCGAACTTCGAGACGGCGTTCTATCAGTCGACGATCGCCGATTACGCCTCCTACGAGCAGTGGTCGCTCGAGGGCGCCCTGTCAGCCGAGCAGAGAGCCAATGCCGTGTGGAAGAGAATGCTGGCGCAATACCAGGATCCCGGCATCGATCCGGCGGCCGATGAGGCGATGCTCGCTTTCATGGCGCAGCGCAAATCCGTGCTCACCGATGCCATCGAAGAGGAGTAGCATTCTGGCAGCAGGGGCTCGAGGCCCCCTGCAAGCGGCCAAGCCCACATGCAAATTCGAGTAATACGCGCGGCCGAGGTGCGCCGTCTTCTGCCCATGGCCGAATGCATCGAGCTCATGCGCCGGACCATGATCGCGTTGTCCGAAGGACGCGCCGTGGTGCCGCTGCGCACCGTGATGGCGATGCCGGGCAAGCGCGGGATGCTCGGCAACATGCCGGGCTATCTCACCGACCCGGAGTGTTACGGCGTGAAGCTGGTGAGCCTGCTTGCGGGCGGCGAGCCGCCGCGCAATTCCTCGCACATCGGCGTGGTGCTGCTGTTCGAGCCCGAGCACGGCCGCCCGGTGGCGTTGCTCGATGCGGGGACGATCACGGCCATCCGTACCGCTGCGGCCAGCGCTCTGGCGACGCGCCTACTGGCGCGCCCGGACGCGGGCGATCTGGCGCTGCTCGGAGCGGGAGAGCAAGCGCGCAGTCATCTGGAGGCGATGCTCGCGGTCAGGGATCTGCGCCGCATCCGGGTGTGGACGCGCAATGCGCAGAAGGCCGAAGCGTTCGCCCGAACCGAGGGGGCACGCCATGGCATCGAGATCGAGACCGCACCGAGCGTGCGCGAGACCGTGCTGGACGCGGACATCATATGCACGCTCACCAAGGCGCCTGAGCCCATCCTGCGCGGGGAATGGGTGGCGAGCGGGGCGCACCTGAACGTCGTCGGCTCGAGCATCGCTTCGGCCGCGGAGATAGACACCGCCGCCGTGGTGCGCGCACGCGTCTTCGTCGATAGCCGCAATTCGGCCGTGCACGAGGCCGGCGAGTACCTGCGTGCGCTCGCCGCCGGCGCCATCACCCCGGAGCACCTGCTGGGGGAAATCGGCGAGGTCGCGAACGGCTCCAAATCGGGGCGCGGCTCGCCGCAGGACGTGACGCTCTACAAGTCCCTGGGCGTCGCCCCCCAGGATCTTGCCGCGGCGCATTACGTTCTGGAGAAGGCGCGTGCCGCGGGGCTGGGGGAGGCCGTCGAGTTCTGCTGAGCGCCCGCGAGAAAAGCGGCGCTCCCATGTAGTTGACATCACCTCGTCGGGCGCCGCGGGGAAGCGAGCCAGGTCCGCTCGACCCGATTCACGAGCCACACGGTCGCGAAGCCGACCGCGACTCCCCACCCCACCTCGCTGATCCGCGACAGCATCATCGTCAGGACCGCGCCGTGACGCGGCACGAGCAACAGGATGGTGGCGGTCGATCCCGCGAGGCGTGCCGCGCCCGCGACGTTGCACACCCAGCAGGCCGCCGTGGACAGAACCACCGCGGCCGCATAGGCGGTGAGGGTCTGATCGCCGAGGGTCATGATGAGCGCGCTGATGCAGCCGCCGATCGCGGCGCCTGCGAACTGATCGCGCGCAGAGCTTCTGGTGGCGCTCAGCTCGGTCTGCACCACCGCAATCGCGGTGATCGATGCCCAGAATCCTTCCTGCAGTCCGAGCGGTTTCGCCGGCAGATATGCCACCATCGCGGCGGCACCCGACATCAGTCCCTGGGCGATGCCGCCTTTGAATCGCCCCCACGCCGACACGTACTCGCTGAGCCGCGTGAGACGCGCAGTCCATTTGAGATGGCGCGCCGACAGATCCTTCGGATACAGAGCCGTTTCGCCGTCACGTGAGCTCATCGGGTTCGCCTCTCGTCTGGCAGCCTCGCCTGGCGCAGTCTAGCGCGGCGCCGCCGCTGGCCCCCATGTGTGCACGCGCCGAGCGCAACGCCGGCGCGAGCTGCGCTAGAATCATGCAGCGCTCGCACGGAGGTTCCGGATGCCGACCACATTCTCGCTCAATGACCAGACCGTCAGCTTCGATGCGGACCCCGACATGCCGCTGCTGTGGGCTGTGCGCGAGATGGCGCGGCTCACCGGGACGAAATTCGGCTGCGGTATCGCGATGTGCGGAGCGTGCACCGTGCACCTCGACGATCGGCCGGTGCGCTCGTGCGTGACCCCGCTCTCCTCGGTCGCCGGCCGGCGGGTGGTGACGATCGAGGGACTGCACAGCGCCGCCGGCAGGGCGGTGCGCGCGGCGTGGATCGAGCTGCAGGTACCGCAGTGCGGGTACTGCCAATCCGGGCAGATCATGTCCGCGGCTGCGCTGCTGGCTCGCGATCCCGCGCCGAGCGACGCGCAGATCGACAGCGCGATGAGCGGCAACCTCTGCCGATGCGCCACCTATGCGCGCATTCGCGCCGCCATTCACCAGGCTGCCCGGGCGGCGCGGGCGGACGCGTGAGCGGCCGTCCCTTCGTATCGACGCGGCGCGCCTTTCTCAGGGACACCGGCTCGGCCGCGCTGGCGGCGCTCACCATCGGTTTCGAGTGGGGAGGCACCTCGCGTCGCGCGGCCGCCCGCGCTCTCTCCGAGGTTCCTTCCGAGGCGCGGTTCGCGCCGAACGCCTTCTTGCGGATTGGCACCGACGACAGCGTGACGGTCATTGCCAAGCATCTGGAGATGGGGCAGGGCGCCTATACGGGCATCGCCACCATCGTGGCCGAGGAGCTCGATGCCGACTGGACCCGGGTGCGGGTCGAGAGCGCTCCCGCCGATGTGAGGCTGTACGCCAACTTGGCGCTCGGCAACCTGCAAGGCACCGGTGGGAGCTCCGCCATGGCCAACTCCTGGATGCAGCTGCGCGAGGCGGGCGCCAAGGCTCGCGCCATGCTGCTCGCCGCGGCCGCCGCGCAGTGGCGCATTCCGGTGCACGAGCTCACGGTCGAGAGCGGCGTCGTGTATGACGCAACGAAGCGGCGCCGCGCGGCCTTCGGCGCGCTCGTCAGGACCGCGGCGGCCCTGCCCGTTCCGGTCAGCGTCGAGCTCAAGGATCCGAAGAACTACAAGCTCATCGGACATCGCGTGGCGCGCGTCGACGTGCCCGCGAAGTGCGACGGCACGGCGCAATTCACCCTCGATGTGAACATGCCCGACATGCTCGTGGCGTTGCTGAGGCGCCCGCCGCTGTTCGGAGGCACCGTCAAGTCCTACGACGCAACCGCGGCGTCGGCGGTGGCCGGTGTCGTCAAGGTGGTCCAGGTCCCGCGCGGCATCGCGGTCATCGCCAGGAATTTCTGGGCCGCCAAGAAGGGTCGCGATGCGCTGGCCGTCGAATGGGACGATTCGCGAGCCGAGAAGCGCAGCTCGGCGGAGCTGATGCGGCAGTACCGTCATCTCGCCGAGCAGCCGGCCCGCTCCGCCCGCAAGCAGGGTGATGTCGGCGCCGCACTGCTCGGCGCGGCGCGCACCGTGTCGGCGGGCTTCGAATTTCCGTACCTCGCGCACGCCCCCATGGAGCCGCTCGACGCGGTCGTCAAGCTAACGCCGAGCAGCTGTGAGATCTGGGCCGGTGACCAGTTTCAGACCGTGGACCAGGCGAACGCGGCGCGCGCGGCCGGTCTCGCTCCCGAGCAGGTGAGCATTCACACCTTGTATGCCGGGGGCAGCTTTGGGCGCCGCGCGAACCCCGGCTCGGACTACATCGTGGAGGCGGTGTCGATCGCCAAGGCCCATGGTGCGGATGGGACTCCCATCAAGCTGCAATGGACGCGCGAGGACGACATTCTGGGCGGCCTGTACCGGCCGATGTACTTTCACAAGCTCGAAGCCGGGCTCGACGCCGCGGGCGCGCTCACCGCCTGGCGCCACATCATCGTCGGGCAATCGATCGTCGCCGGCACCCCCTTCGCCGCCGCGCTGATGAAGGACGGCATCGATGCAACCTCGGTTGAAGGGGCCGCCAACATCGCCTACGACATCGCGAACGTCGACGTGGAGCTGGCGACGACCCAGGTTGGCGTTCCGGTGCTGTGGTGGCGCGTGGTCGGCGGCTCCCACACCACCTTCGCCGTCGAGTCCTTCCTCGACCAGGTGGCGCATGCCGCAGGCAGGGATCCGTTCGCCTATCGGCGCGAGATGCTCGCGCATCACCCGCGAATGCGGGGCGTGCTGGAGCTCGCGGCCGAGAAGGCCGGGTGGGGCGAGGGAGCGCTGCCCAAGGGCCGAGGACGCGGGATTGCCGTCGCCGAGGCGTTCAAGACTTTCGTCGCGCAAGTGGCGGAGGTCACGGTCGACCCCAGCGGAGGATTCAGCGTCGATCGGGTGGTATGTGCGGTGGACTGCGGCACGCCCATCAATCCGGACATTATCGCGGCGCAGATGGAGGGCGGTATCGGATTCGGTCTCGGAGCAGCCCTCTACGGGGTCATCACTCTGAAAGACGGCCGCGTGGAGCAAAGCAACTTCAACAGCTATCGGGTGCTGCGCATGAACGAGATGCCCAAGGTGGAAGTGCACATCGTGCCGTCCACCGAGGCGCCGACCGGAGTCGGAGAGCCCGGCGTTGCACCGCTCGGCCCGGCGGTTGCGAACGCCTTGTTCGCCGCAACGGGCAAGCGCTCCTACGTGTTTCCGATCGTGCAAGGAAGCAGCTGACAGTTCGGGCCGGCGCGCAGCATACCCCGGGCGCAGCGCATGCCCCCGGGCGGCGCGCAGCGGGCATGCCCCGGGCGGGGCGCGCGAGTGCGCCTACGTGGAATTACCTAGGCGCGAAATCGAGAGAATTGTGACGGGCATCGAGCGCCGTTGCCCGTTATCGACCACAATCCAGCCGCAGGAGCGAGCCTGGGTCACAGCCCGGACGGGGCCGGCAATTCATGAAGAGCAACGCAGCGACCAGACCCGGCGGCTCAGATTCCGCGTTCGACTCCTACGTTCAGATCGCCAGGAGCCTGCGGCCGACGATTTCGGACGTGTGTCTGCTCGCAGCCTCGTGGGAGGTTCGCGGATGCACGCGCGCCCTCGACATGTCCGAGGTCACACGCGCCTGCAAATCCCTCGGCGAGAGCGCAGGCGAGCAGGCGATCTGCGCGCTCCTCCCGGGGAACAAGTGGCTTTCGCTGATCGCCCTGGCGGGCGCCGATGGGCGGCGGCTGGGTTTCCTGTGTGTTCAGGAAACCCTCCCGCGCGGGCCGAGCGACCGGCCTCGGCAGGCGCAGGAGGTGCGCAAGGCGCTCGCCCCCCTGCTCGCGTGCCTGCGGCGCGATCTGGCCTCGGGGCCTCCCAGCGCGCCTCGCGCCCGTGCGCGCACCGAGCGCGCGGCCGAGCTGGAGTGGCTGTTCAAGCTGACGACGCAGCTGCATAGCTCGCTCGATGACGGCCGCCTCATCGAGCGCTTGATCGAGGCGGCCGGGGAGCGTCTGGGGTGCGGCTTTGGGGCGCTGTTCGTGCCCGGCAAGCGACTGTGTGTCGAGCGCTGCTTCTCCTCGTCGGATTCAGCCGTGCTCACCGACTCATGGGCTCGCGTCAAGCAGCCTGTGCTGACGTGGGTGCAGCGACAGAACAAGCCGCTCATGGCCAACCGCTCGAGCGGGACCCACGCCGGGCGCAGCCCCTGCAAGATTCTGGCGGTTCCGGTGCCCGCCAAGAGCGGGCGGGTGATCGGCGCGCTGACGTTTCTCGGGACGGAGGAGGGCGAGGATTTCACCTCCCGAGAACTGTTCCTGGCGCGCCACCTCGGCCGCCAGGCGGGCCAGCTGGTGGAGATGCAGTTCGACCTGATGACCGGGCTGTACACGCGCCGCAGTATCGAAGAGAGGGCCGAGAGGACGCTGGAGAGCGGCGCCGCGCAGGAGCATTGCATCGTCTATTTCGACGTGGATCACATGCACCTCATCAACGAGCTGTACGGATTCGAGCTCGGCGCCGAGCTGATCGTGCGGATTGCCGAGCTCATGGCCCAGCCGCTCCTGCCGGACTGCGCCATCGCGGCGCGCATCGACACCGACCGGTTCGTGGCGCTGCTTCCCGGACACAACGCGCAACAGGCGGTCGAGGTGGCCGAGCGCATTCGCCAGGCGGCCAGCCGCCTGACCTTGGGTCCGATCGCCACGCCGGCCGATGTTTCGTTGAGCGGGGGCGTTGCCCAGCTCATACCGGTGCCGATGGCGTTTCAGCACGCGCTCTCGGCGGCGGAGCTCGCCTGCAAGACCGCCAAGAGCCGAGGGCGCAACCGAGTCGAGCTTTATGCGCTCGAGGATGAGAGCATGATGCGCCGCCATGGCAACGTCATCGCCATCGGCCGTTTGCGCGAAGCGCTGAACGGCGATCGCCTGCTGCTCTATGCGCAGCCGATCGTGTCGCTGCGCAAACCCGGCACGTATCTGGGATACGAGATCCTGCTGCGCTTGCGTACGGAGGAGGGCGGGGTCGAGACCCCGGGGGAGATCGTCGAGGCCGCAAGTCGGTACCAGCTGCTGCCGACCATCGACAAGTGGGTCACCGAGCGCGCCCTGGAAATGCTCGCCCCTTATCGCAGCATCCTGAACACGCGAGAGATCAACGTGTCGATCAACGTTTCCGGGCAATCGATCTGCGACGAGCTGTTCGTGTCGCAGCTCGCCGAGAGCATCAAGGCCGCGCGCCTGCCCGCCTCATGCCTGTCGATCGAGATCACCGAGCAGGCTGCCGTGACCAACCTGGCGCGCGCCAGCCGCCTCATCTCCGAGCTGATGTCGTATGGAGTGCAGTTCGCCCTGGACGACTTCGGCACGGGCGCGAATTCCCTTTCGGCGCTCAAGAGCTTGCAGATCTCGCGCGTGAAGATCGACGGCAGCTTCGTTCGCGAAGTGAGGACCGACATCAACAGCCGGGCGACCGTGCGCGCGGTGGTCGAGCTCGCGGCGGGATTGTCCATCGACACCGTGGCTGAATGCGTCGAGACGCAAGAAACCGCGGAGGAGCTGCGTGCCCTCGGCGTCGATTTCGGGCAAGGTTACGCCTTCGGCCGGCCGGAGCCGCTGAGCGATATCCTATCCTCGCTCAGCGCGGACGAATCGCGGCGCATGCATCGCTTGTTCCTCGAATCCTAGCCCCGGCCGGGCAGGGCGGCCGCGGGCCGCAGCGCGGGCTCGAAGCCGCCGGCGGGCCGTGCGGCCTCACGGCACCTTCGGCGGCGGCGGGGGCGGCGATTCCGAGGGATCGGAGGGCAAGGACTTCGGATGCCAGGGACTGTGCAGGTCGCGCGCGGACCAGCCGCCGCCGAGATCGCCGATCAGCGACACCGCATCCGCGAGCCGGCTCTCCTGCACCGCGAGCGCCGTTTGCTGATCGCTCAGCTGTACCTCCTGAGCCTGGGCCACCGTCGTGTAGTCGACCGTTCCCGCCTTGAACTCGGCCAGGGCGATGTCGGTGCCGCGGATCGCATCGTGCACCGCCGTATCCAGCGCCTTGGACTGGGCGTCCAGGATGCGCAGTCCCGAGAGGTCGTTCTCGACATCCTCGAACGCGGTGAGCACCGTGCTGCGATAGCTTGCGACGGCCGCCTCGTAGGCCGCGCGCGCGGCCTGGACCTCGGCGTGCCGCTCGCCGAAATCGAACAGGGTCTCGGTGCCGTTCGCGCCGAGCGACCAGATGTGATTGGCCGAGTGCAGCAGGCCGTTCAGCGGCGATTGCGTGAAGCCCCCCGCGGCCGACAGCGAGATGGTCGGGTAGTAGGCGGCCACCGCCACGCCGATCGCGGCATTCTGCGCCTTCATGGTGCGCTCGGCGGCTGCAATATCGGGGCGGCGCTCGAGCAGCGTCGAGGGAACACCGACCGGGATGACGGGCAGGGTCGGCAGGGTCGTGCTGCGGGGAACGTCCAGATCCTCCGGTTTCTTGCCGACCAGAACGGCTATCGCGTGCGCGTACTGAGCGCGGGCGACGCCCAGGCCGATCAGGCTGGCCTGCGCCGTCTCGAGGGCCACTTGCGCGGTGATCACGGCCGAGGGCGGGGTGGCGGTGATGCCCGCGCGACCCTGCGCCTGGGTCACGTGCAGCGCATCGCGGTAGGCCTTGACCGTCTTTTCCTCCAGCTCGATGTTCGCATCGGCCACGCGCAGCTCGATCACCGTGGTCGCGAGCAAGGTCTGTTCGGACAGCGTCGCGTTGGCGAGCGTCGCTTCCTCGGACTGCGCGATGGCGGCATTCTCCTCGATCAGGCGGCGCACCTGGCCCCAGATGTCGAGCGTCCAGCTTGCCGTGCCCTCGAGCGTCGCGGAGGTGACGCTGCCGCCGCGCACGCCCACCGAGCCTGCCGCGCCGGTGCCGGTCGTTGCCGTGCCGGTGGTGGTCGGGGAGCTCACGCTCGTGCCGCTGTAGCCGGGGCCGCCGAGCCGGGTGACCGATCCCGTCAGACCGAGCGTCGGGAATAGCTGCGCGCGTGCGACCTTGACCTCCGCAACGGCTTGCAGGTAGTTCGCATAATCCTGGCGCACCGTCTGATTCGACACGGCGACGTGCGGCTCGAGCTCATCGAGCAGCGGATCATGGAAATCCCTCCACCAGTCGCCCTTGGGAGCCGCATCCGATGGGGCCGCCTTGGCCCAGCCCTGGGGCGGCTGCTCCTGATACGCCCCGGCAACCGGTGCGCTCGCGCGGTGATAGTTCGGGCCGACCATGCAGCCACCGAGCACGGTGCCGAGAGCGGCGATGACTGAGAGCCTCGATGGAGTCATGGTGTGGTACCTGCACTCAGGTCGCCCGCCTGCGTGGCTGCGGCGAACCCGGCACGCATCCTCAGCCGCAGCCTCTCGAAGCCGAGATAGATGACGGGCGTCGTGTACAACGTGAACAACTGGCTGAGGATCAACCCTCCGATCACCGTGATGCCGAGCGGCTGACGGAGCGAGGCGCCCTGGCCGATGCCGATCGCGAGGGGCAGCGCCCCGAGCGCGGCGGCGGCCGTGGTCATCATGATCGGCCGCAGCCGGATGACCGCGGCATCGTGAATCGCCTGTTGCGCCGGCAAGCCCTGCTCGCGCTGCATATGGAGCGCGACGTCGATCATCATGATCGCGTTCTTCTTGACGATGCCCACGAGCAGGATGATGCCGATGAAGGCGATCACCGACAGCGGCGTGTCGAAGATGAGCAGCGCCAGGGTCGCGCCGACCAGGGCGGATGGGAGCGTGGAGAGGATGGTGATCGGGTGGATCGTGTTCTCGTACAAGACGCCGAGCACGATGTAGATGGTGCCGAATGCGGCGAGCAACAGCAGCGGCAGGGCGGCCATGTTTTGCGCGAACACCTGGCCCGCCCCCGCCGGAGCGCCGTGGATGGAGGCCGGCATACCGATGTCCCGCATCGCCTGGTTGATGGCCGTCTGAGCCCGGCTCAGGGAACCGCCCACCGGCAGATTGAAGGAGATCGTGGCGGCCACGAGACCGCTTTGATGATTCACCTGAGTCGCCGTGTGGTTGTTCACGTACGTCATCATGGCGGGCAGGGGCACCATGGTCTCCGAGGCGGTGCTGTCGGCGCTTCCGGTCGAGCTGCCTCCGCGGCTGTTGGAGATGCTGTTGGTGACCGCGTTGGCCTGGGCGTTGCCGTTCAAGGAGTTGGTGGAAGAGGCCGCGGATCTCGCCGCGACCGTCGTGTACGCAGTTGCGCCGCTCACCGTGCCCGACTGCGCCTGGGTCTGCTCGGTGCCGCTGGGATCGCCGGCGGCGGTGCTCAAGTAGGTGCGCTCGAGCATCTGCGGATACTGCCAATACTGCGGAGCCGCCTCCATCACCACGTAGTACTGGTTGAAGGGATTGAAAATGGTGCTCACGGTACGCTGGCCAAAAGCGTCGTAGAGCACATTATCGACTTGATTGGGCACGAATCCGTAGCGCATGGCGGTGCTGCGCGCGATGTTGATGTAGGTCTGCAGGCCGTGCTGCTGCAGGTCGGAATTCACGTCCACGAGCTGGCTGCGAAACTTGCCGAGCTCCGTCACGAGCTTCGGAGTCCAGGCGTACAGCGCCGCGGTATCCTCGCTCGTCAGCGAGTACTGATACTCGGCGGCCGATATGCGGCCGCCGATGTGCAGGTCCTGCACCGCCTGCAGGTACAGGCGGGCGCCCGATACCCGGTTGAGCTTCGGGCGCAGCCGCTGGACCACCTGGTCGGCGGAGAGCTTGCGCTCGGCCAGGGGCTTGAGTGCGACGTAGATGTTGGCCGTGTTGAGCGCGCGGCCACCGGTGAATCCGAACACCGACGCGACCGCGTGGTCGGTCTGCACGATGTCCTGGAGCTGTCGAAGCTTCTTCACCATCGCGGGGAAGGAGATGCTCTGGTCTGCAATGATTTGCCCGATCAGCAATCCATTGTCCTGCTCCGGGAACAGGGTGAAGGACACGAAGCGCAGCAGGAACATGTTCCCCACGATCATCACGACCAGCAGTATCCCCACCAGCAGCGCATGATCGAGCACCTTGGTGAGCGAGCTCGCATACGCCGCCTTGAAGCGCTCGAATTGCCTTTCCGCCCACAGCGCCCAGCGCCTCTTCGAATGCAGCGACCCCTGGCGCCCCAGCAGGTACGCGCACATGGTGGGCGTCACGGTGAGCGACACCAGCAGGGAGATCAGGATGGCGATCGACAGCGTGACGGCAAATTCGTGGAACAGCAGCCCGACGATGCCCGGGAACAGCAGGATCGGGATGAACACGGCAATCAGGGAGAGGCTCATCGATATCACGGTGAAGCTCACCTCGCCGCTCCCGAGCAGCGCCGCCTCGCGCACCTCCATTCCCGACTCGACGTGGCGCACGACGTTCTCGAGCACCACCACCGCATCGTCCACGACGAACCCCGTGGCGATGGTGAGCGCCATCAAGGACAGGTTGTCGATGCTGTAGCCCAGAAGGTACATCGGACCGAAGGTGCCGAGGATCGAGATGGGCAGGACCACGGCGGGAATGAGCGTCGCTCGCGGAGACTGCAGAAACACGAACACCACGCCGATCACCAGCACCACGGCCATCATGAGGCTGCGCTCGGTGTCCCCCACCGCAGCGGTCACCGACTGCGACCGGTCCATCGCAATGTGCACCTTGATGTTGGGCGGCAGGGTCGCCTGAACGGCCGGCAGCACCTTCTTGATCTGGGCGACGGTCTTGATGATGTTGGCGCCGGGCAGCGGATAGACGATCACGCCCACGGTCGGCAGATTGTTGTACAGCCCGGCGTTGCGGATGTTCTCGTTGGAATCGACCACCGCCGCCACGTCGTGCAGCAGCACCGGTGCGCCGTCGCGATAGGCGATCACCAGGTTCTGGTAATCCGCCGCCTTCGTTGCCTGGTCGTTGGATAGGACCTCGTAGCGCTGATCGCCCTGATCGATATAGCCCTTGGCGCTGTCCGCGTTGGCCGAGGCGATTGCCGCGCGCACGTCCTCGAGGCCGATGCCGTAGCTCGAGAGCTTGTCGGGCTGGAGCTCGACGCGAACCGAGGGCAGAGCGCTGCCGCCGAGCACGATCTGTCCGACCCCGGTTATCTGCGACAGCTGCTGCTGAATCACCGTATCGGCCGAATCGTAGAGCTGCGCCGTGGTGAGCGTGCTCGACGTCAATGCGAAGATGATGATCGGCGAGTCCGCCGGATTGTACTCGCGGTAGGTCGGGTTCCCGCGCAGCGTCGTCGGCAGATCCGCGCGCGCCGCCTGAATCCCCGCCTCCACATCGCGCGCGGCGCCGTTGATGTCGCGGTTGATGGCGAACTGGATGATGATGAGGGAGGTACCGACGCTGTTGACCGAGGTGAGCTCGTTCACCCCGGAGATGGTCGCGAGGCGCCGCTCGAGCGGCTCGGCGACGGTCGAGGCCATGATGTCCGGGCTCGCCCCCGCCATGGTCGCCTGCACCACGACCACGGGCAGGGTGACATTGGGGAGCGGCGCGACCGGCAGATGAAAGTAAGCCAGAAGACCCGACAGCGCGATGGCGATCGCGAGCAGCGATGTCGCGACCGGCCGCCGGATGAACAGCGCAGGAATGTTCATGCGGCACGCTCGCCCGAGGGCTGGCTCGCCTTGCGGCCGAAGCGCAGCCAGAGCCGGTCGAACAGCAGATAGATCACCGGCGTGGTGAACAGCGTGAGCAACTGGCTCACCAGCAGCCCCCCGATGATCGCAAGCCCGAGGGGCCGGCGCAGCTCCGAGCCGGTGCCCGTGCCGAGGAGAAGCGGCAGGGCCCCGAGCATGGCGGCGAGCGTCGTCATCAGGATCGGCCGAAAGCGCAGGATCGATGCCTGGAAGATCGCCTCTTCGGAGGACTTGCCGTGCTTGCGCTCGGCCTCGAGCGCGAAATCGACGATCATGATGCCGTTTTTCTTGACGATGCCGATCAACAGCACGATGCCGATGATGCCGATCACGTCGAGGTCCTTGCCGGCGAGCATGAGGGCGAGCAACGCGCCGATTCCCGCCGACGGCAGCGTCGACAGAATGGTCACCGGATGGATGTAGCTCTCGTACAGCACGCCGAGCACGATGTATACGGTAACCAGGGCGGCGGCCAGCAGGAACACCTCGCTCGAGAGGGAGTCCTGGAACGCCTGTGCGGCGCCCTGGAACGAGCTGGTGATGGAAGGCGGCAAGTGCACGGACTGCTCGGCCCGCTTGATCTCATCCACGGCCGTGCTCAACGATGCATCGGGGGCGAGGTTGAACGACACCGTGACGGCCGGAAACTGTGCAAGGTGGCTGATGACGAGCGGCGATTTGGTCACCTTGATGTCGGCAATGCCGCTCAAGGGCACTTGCCCGGTGCTGCCGGTCTGGGTCGGAAGGTAGAGGTTGCCGAGCGATTGCAGATTCGGCAAGGTCTCGGGCTTTGCGACCAGCACCACCCGGTACTGGTTCGACTGATTGAATATGGTGGAGACGATGCGCTGGCCGAGCGCATCGTAGAGCGCGTTGTCGATGGTGGCCGGAGTGATCCCATAGCGGGCGGCGAGCTGACGATTGACTTCCACGTTGACGCTCAACCCGTTGTTGTCGAGGTCGCTGGTGACGTCGGTGATCGATTTGATCTGCCTCATGCGTGCCACGAGCTGGGGCACGTATTGCTGGAAATCCTCCTGACTCGGGCCGCGCAGCACGAACTGATACTGGTTCGGTGAAATCACGGTGTCGAGGGTGAGATCCTGCTCGGGCTGCAGGTAGAGCTTGATGCCGGATACTTTCGCGACCTCATCCTGCAGGCGCACCGCGATCTGCTTCGCGGACAGCGAGCGATCGTCATGGGGCTTGAGGTTGATCAGAAAACGCCCGTTGTTGAGCGTCGTGTTGGTGCCATCGATGCCGATGTACGAGGTGATCGAGGTCACGTCGGGATCCTCGAGGATGGCATCGGCCAGATCCGCCTGACGCCTGGACATGGCCGCATACGAGACGGAGTTGTCGGCGACGCTGATGCCCTGGATGACCCCCACGTCCTGAATGGGGAACAGGCCTTTCGGAATCGCGACATAGAGGATACCCGTCAATATCACGGTCACCGTCGCAACCACCAGCGTGAGACGCTGATGCTGAAGCACCCAGCGCAGGCCGCGCTCGTAGCTGGCCAGCGTGCGGTCGAAGATTCGCTCGCTGATCCGCTCGAAGCGGCTCGGGCTGCGCTCGGCCTTGCGGCGCAGGATCCTGGCGCACATCATCGGCACTGCGGTCAGGGACACGACGGCCGAGATGAGGATGGTCACGGCGAGCGTGACGGCGAACTCGCTGAACAGCCGGCCGATCACCCCGCCCATGAAAAGCAGCGGTATCAGCACGGCGATCAGCGAGATCGTCAGCGACATGATGGTGAAGCCGATCTGACCCGCTCCGGCGAGCGCGGCATCGAGCGGGCTCATCCCTTCCTCGAGATAGCGCACGATGTTCTCGATCATCACGATCGAGTCATCCACCACGAATCCGGTCGCGATGATGAGGGCCATCAGCGACAGGTTGTCGATGGAGTAGTTGAGCTGGTACATGATGGCGAGCGTCGCGATCAGGGATACCGGCACGGAAATGCTCGGGATGATGGTCGCGGGCACGTTGCGCAGGAACACGAATATCACGAGCACGACCAGCGCGATCGACAGCAGCAGCTCGACCGCAGCGTCGGATACCGAGGCGCGGATCACGCCGGTGCTGTCCGCCACGATCTGGACGTGCATTGCCTGGGGCAGACTTGCCAGCAGCTGCGGAAGGCGCTGCTTGATCTGATCGACCGTGGCGATGACGTTTGCACCGGGCTGGCGCATCACGTTCAGAATGATGGCGGGCACATGATCGAACCAGGCGCCCTGCTCGACGTCCTGCGCGGCCTGGGTGACGCGCGCGACATCGTGCATGAACACCGGAGCGCCGTTTTGATAGGCGATCACGGTGTTCATGTAGTCGTTCGGGTCCTGTATCTGATCGTTGGCGTTGATGGTGTAATCGAGCTCGGGCCCGTCGAAATTCCCCTTTGGCTGACTCACGTTGATGTTCGAGAGCAGGGTGCGCAGGTCGTCGATGTTGAGGCCATAGCCCGCCAGCTTCTGCGGATCCACCTCGACCCGCACCGCCGGAACGTTGCCGCCGGAGGGAGTTACCTGGCCCACTCCGGGCACCTCGGATATCTTGGAGCCGAGCCGATTGTTGGCGGTGTCCTGCAGCTGCGTGAGCGCCAGGGAATCCGAGGTCACTGCGAGCGTCAATATCGGCTGATCGGCCGGATTGACCTTCGCATAGACGGGGGGCGCGGGAAGTCCCGTGGGCAGCAAGCTGTTGGCCGCGTTGATGGCCTCCTGGACATTCTGCTCGGCGATGTCGAGATTGAGCGCGAGATTGAACTGCAGGGTGATCACCGATGCGCCGGCCGAGCTCGCCGAGGTCATCTGCGCAAGGCTTGGAATCTCCCCGAGCTGCACTTCGAGCGGCGCGGTCACCGTGGTCGCCATCACCTGCGGACTTGCGCCGGGATAGAAGGTCTGCACCTGAATGGTCGGATAATCGACGTCCGGGAGCGATGAGACGGGCAGAAAGCGCACGGCCACCAGGCCCACGAGCACCAGCGCGATCATCAGGAGCGACGTAGCTACGGGCCGCAGTATGAACAGTCGAGAGAAATTCATGACGTGCGCAGCGACGCCGGGCAGCCGCTCAGTTCGATGAGCTCGAGCCCTGGGCGCTCGCGCTTGGCCGCTTTCTCGCCTTGGAGCCGGGTGGTGAACCCGGCGTGGGCGTGCCGGCGGCCGACGCCCCTGTGGCGGCGCCGGCTGCCGCAGGGGGCGTCGGCGCCGCGATGCTGATGGTGGCCCCATCGCTCAGCCGATCGGTGCCGTCGATCACCACCGTGTCGCCGACGGCGAGGCCCGACAGGATGGCGGTGTTCCGGCCATCGCTCGGGCCCAGAGTCACCTTGCGCACGCTCACCGTGTCGTTCGTGCCGTTGACGAGATACACGTAGTCGCCCGGCGCTCCGCTCAGTACGGCCGGAGTGGGCACGATGACCGCCTGCTGCAAGGTGTCCACGAGGATCTTGATGTTGACGAATTCGCTGGGGAACAGCGCTTCATCGTCGTTGGCGAATCTCGCGCGCAACGTGACCGTGCCCGTGCTCGTCGCCATCTGGTTGCTGAGCGCGTACAGGGTGCCGGTCGCGATCTGTGCGCTGTTGTCGCTGTTGTAGGCAGTGACCGGAAGCTGTGCGCCGGAGTTGATGCGCTGGATCACCTTGCCGAGGTCGTTCTGCGCGACGGTGAACTCCACGGTGGTCGGCTTCATGGTGGTGATCACCACGATGCCCGGCGAGCTCGACGCCGTGACGTAGTTTCCGGGATCGATCAGGCGCAGTCCGACGCGTCCCGCCACCGGCGCGGTGATGTGGCAGTAGATGAGATCGAGCTTGTACTGGGCGATGTTCGCCTCGTCCGACTTGACCTGCGCCTCGTCCTGCTGAACGATGAATTCCTGATCGGTCACGGTCTGCTCGGCGATGGCCTTCTGGGCGCGCAACTCGTGATAGCGGGCGAGGTCGGAGCGGGCCTGGGCCAGAGTCGCCTGGTCCTTGAGCAGCGCCGCCTGGGATTGGCGCAGGTCGATCTCGTACTGGCGCGGATCGATCTGTGCGAGAAATTGACCTTTCTTGACGTCCTGCCCCTCCTTGTAGCCGACGGCGGTGAGATAGCCGCTGAGTTGCGGCAGCACCGTCACGGTCGCATCGGGGGTCACCGTGCCGAGCTCCGCCAGCGTCTCCGGCATGCTGCCGAGCGCGGCTTTGGCGACCTTGACCACTTGCGGGGCGGCGCCGCGCGGGGCTTTCTTGCGCTCGAATATGTGAATCAGCACGAAAACGAGCAAGAGGGCACCGACCGCGCCCACGATCCACCGTGCCCAGTGATGCCGGGGGGCGGCGGGGGGGTTTGCCTCCTGCGTTTCGCTCATACCGTCTCCGGATGACTATCTATTCGTTGAATCGTGGCCAGGGCGAACCGGCGCGGACCGCGAAAGCGTGTTTTGAGAGGTTTTCGGCAAGAACGTTCCAACCAGAATGCCCTGCGACGGGCTTTGGAGCCATGCATCTTGTTTTTGGACCCTTTGCGGCGCTGTTCTCGTCCTCGAAGGGACGCCGGCCGCCATGATCAGCTGATATCCCTCGGTCGGGATATACACAGGACCGAGGCGGCAGTGTACCGCAACCGCCGATATCTGCGCCGCACAAAGCGCGCGCGTCCTGCGCGTCGGCGTGTTTCTGGCGCGTCGGCGTGTTCGTGGCGCGTCGGCGTGTTCGTGGCGCGTCGGCGCGTTCGTGGCGCGTCGGCGCGTTCCTATGAGGAGGTATCGGTTACCTGCGCCGGCTCATTCAGATTGAGTTTCATGGAGGCGGCCAGCGCAGTGAGCTTGCCCTGAACGGTCTTGGCGATGGTCACGGCCTGTTCCACGCTGCCGCGCGCATAGGCATCCTGCGCCTTGGTCCAGGTCGCCTCGGCATCGCTCAAGCCGGACTGTGCCTCCGACAGATCCACCCCTCCGGCCAGCTTGCGGTGCTTGCCCAGGTAATCGATCCGACTCTGGATGGCGCTGGCGTTGCCCGGCAGTGCATTGGAGAGCGTGCTCCACTGATCGTTGAAGCCGCGCATGATCAGATCCCTCTTGGCGGTCGCCGCGCCTTCCAGCCCTTGAGCCTGGCTCAGCACCGCCGGAGCCCCTTGGACGACGCCCTGGTAATTTCGCTTGTCATAGTCGGCCTTGAGCTCGCCCAGCTTGCCCTCGACCTCGGACAGCTGATCCGGCACGTAGCGGGCCGCATCGGCCGAGGCGGCGTTCACGGCGGTCTGGATGTCGGAGATGAGCTTCGCGGCGGGGTGCTTGTCCGCCGAGGCGCAGGCGGCCAGAGAGGCGCCGAGCACGAGCATCGCGGCCGCGAGGCCACCGAATCGATTCGAACGCTTGAACATGTCTCGTGCCTCCGCGAGCGCCGCGAATGTGCATTGGACCGCGCCGGCGGCATCCCCGCGTGTCGGTGCAGATCTCGACCCCGTGTCGGCGCGAGCCGGAAAACACCCTCAAGTGCCGCAACACGGGATCACCGCGCACTGCACCGCGCCTCGATCGTCGGTGCGGCAGCGCTCCGCTCCGGACACGCAGGTTCGGGCGAGAGGCACGCTCGCGGCAGGCGCCGTGGACAGGGGCGCGACTGAATCGGCGTCGGCGCCGCCCTCGCGCAGCCAGCGGCCCGGGCTCAGGGTGCGCAGATACACATAATCGTCATCGCGGATCAGCGGGTCGCAGGTCGATGGGCGATCCGGATTGGCGAAGTCCGCCTTGTACACCTCGATCAGCGCGGCGGCCTTGCGCCGGGGGGTCTCGACCGCGCGCCCCGTCGATGGCTCGAACGCGAGGTAGCGACGCGTCAGCACGCTCCTCAGCCGTATGAGACTGCCCTCGGTCAGCGGCTTGCCGGGCCAGGAGGGCCCGGCCGCATGGACGATCTGCAGGCGCCAGGCGTGGCGCGCGGGCGGTACTTGCCGATCGGCCGGCGCCGTGACCTCGCCGCCGGCGCCCGCCCCGGAGGGCAACGGAAAATCGATCTCATCGCCGCTGCGGATGATGAAGCCATGCATCGACTGCGCGCGCCGGATCACGATCGGCAGCGGATCACCGCTCGCCGCGACCCGGCACACCCCCACCGAGCGATCCTGCTCGAGCCCGAGCGAGCACAGCGCAGGCGTCCCGAATTGGAGGTACTCACCGGCGTCGGGCCGCCCCGCTGGCAGCCCCGAGCAAGCGCACAGCCCCGAGCAAGCGCCCAGCGCAAGGCTCACGAGCAGCAACACTTCACCTCGACGTCGCAGCACGCCGCAGCTCGCGGCCGGCTCCTCGAGCCGGCTCCTGCGCGCGGCTCTCCGCGCCGGCTTGCGCATGCCCTTCTCCTCAACGCGCGATGCGCCGGAGTAGACAGCAATCCGGCGGCCGATCCTATCGGCGGTCCGGCCGGATCCGCCTCGGCGGCGGCCTACAAGGGGGAGCACCGGGCGACCCGCATCCTCTGCCGCGCGTGTCACGGCCCGGCGCTTGAGGTAATCTCTCGCGATGAGCGCACATACCAAGGGATTGAGCCGAGGCCTCGAATCGCTCCTCAATCCGCAGCCGGCGCGCGGCCTGTACCGCTCCGGCGTAGGCGCGATTCCGATGGCGGCAATCCGGCGCGGCAGCACTCAGCCGCGTACGCAGTTCCGGCGCGAGGCGCTCGAGGAGCTTGCGGCCTCGATCAAATCGAAAGGGTTGATTCAGCCCATCCTGGTGCGGCCCGTGCCGGGCTTCCCCCATCAGTTCGAGATCGTTGCAGGCGATCGGCGCTGGCAGGCCGCCCGGCTCGCCGGGCTCAGCGAGATCCCGGCCATCGTTCGTGAGCTCTCCGACCAGGAAGCGATCGCGCTGGCGCTGATCGAGAACATCCAGCGCGAGGAGCTCACGCCGACCGAGGAGGCGCGGGCATTGGGGCGCCTGGTCGGAGAGTTCTCGCTCACTCATCAGCAGGCGGCGGAGGCGGTCGGCCGCTCGCGCGCCGCCGTCAGCAATCTGATTCGCTTGCTCGAGCTGCCTGCACCGGTGATCGCGCTCATCGATGCGCAATCGATCAGCATGGGCCATGCGCGGGCGTTGCTGGGGCTGGCGCAGGAGAGCGCCCGGATCGAGCTGGCAACGATGGTCGCGGAGCGCAACCTGTCGGTGCGTGAGACGGAGATGCGCGTGCGCCGGGCGCAGCGCGGGGCCGCCTCGCGAAGCGGGCAGAAGGCGCCCGTGGTGAGCGAGGTATTGCGCACCAGCAAGGTGCGCGTGCAGCTGCGCCAGCGTTCGAGCGGCGCCGGCAAGCTGACGGTGGAGTTTCGCGACGCCGTGACGTGCGAGGAGCTGCTGCGAGCGATCAGCGCGGCGCTCGGCGCCTGAGGAACCGGCGGTCAGCCTTGGACCGTGGTCTTCGGCCGATCGCGCCCGTCGGCGACCTCGTCGTGCCAGTGGCCGCCCTCGTCCTCGTACGAGATCGGCGTGGTATCTCCCGGCGCGCTCTGCTCGCTGGCCGCAAGCCTCGCCGCCTTGCGGGCCGCCTCACGGGTCGGGAACCTCTCCGAGTAGGTGCCATTCGCCTCGTACGCCCAGCCGCCATCGTGCTTGACGACCTTGTAAGTGATCCTGACTTTGGCCATGTGTGCCTCTGATTCGTCCGACTGGCGCCGAATGATACTACGTTCGAGGCTCGAAACGGGCCACGGTCTCGAGGTGAGCCGTGAACGGAAATAGATCGAAGGCGCGCATCGCGGTGAGCCGCAGCCGGCCGCGCGAGGTGAGGCGCTCGAGATCCTGCATGAACGAGTCGAGCGAGCAGCTCACGTAGAGAAACAAAGCGGGGGGCCGATCGCCGAGGATCTCGCACAGGGCGCGATCGAGCCCCTTGCGGGGCGGATCGGCGATGACCACATCCGCCTCACACGCTGCTTCGCGCGCCGCCGCGGCCGTGCCCGCGAGCACCGACACCCTGGCGCGGCTCGGCGCGTCGAGCTGCGCAAGCCCGAGCTCGAGGCCGCGCAGCGAATGCGGATTCGACTCGTTCATGCGCAGCTCACGCGCACCATCGAGAAGCGACAAGCCGATCGCCCCCACGCCGGCGTAGAATTCGCTGATGCGGCTCCCCGCCGGGATCTGGGCGCGCAGGTACCCGATGATGGCTTGCGCGACCTGCAGATTGCTTTGCCCGAATGCGCCCGGCGGATAGTGTATGCCCGCGCCGCCGAAGTGCTCTATCACGCTCTCGGGGCCATGCCAGCGCTCCAGGCTCGGACCGAGAATGGTGTTGGACCGATCGGTGTGCGCGCTGAACCACAGGCTATGCAGCTCGCTCGGCAGCCGCTCGCGGATCCGCTCGAAGCATCCCGTCAGGGGCTCGATGGTGGGGCTGTTGGCGACCAGCACCACCTGCGCGCTCTGCGAGGCGCGCTCCACGACCACTTGCAGATAGCGTGCGATCCCCAGATGCGCGCCGTCGGAGTAGCACGTCAGAGTCTCATCGCTCAACGCGGCGCGCACGACGGCGGCAACGCGATTGATCAATGGATGGTGCACGCTGCAGTGAGGAATGTGCACCACGCGATGCGTGCCGAGCTCGAACAGGCCCACCTTCGCCGCGCCGACGCGGCCGCGAATGGCGAGCCGGGCACGGTGTCGAAACCCCGCGTCGGAGGCCGAGAAGATCGGGACCGCGGGCAAGCCGTGAGCTGCGGCGAGTGCATCGAGCGCGCGGATGTGGACGGCCGCGATGCCGGGCTCGGCGAAACGCGGGCAGCCGGGGCAGGGCGGACGATGCGGGCAGGTGCGCATCGCTCATCCGAGACGCGCGCGCTTCAGGCGCATCGAGTCGCGCCACTCGATCGAGACGATCACCACACCGCTCGATCCGATGAGCAGCGCGCCGAGCGCGACGAAGCGGTCCGGTATGCTGCCCCAGACGGCATACTGGATCACGAACGCCCACAGAAGGCTGGTGAATTCGAGCGGCGCGATGGTCGAGGCGCTCGCGCGGCGCAGCGCCTCGAACACCAGAAATTGCCCCGTTGCGCCCGCCAGTGAAAGAGCGAGCAGCAGGGCGATGTCGTGTGCGGAAGGCATCGTCCAGACCCAGGGAAGGATCATGCCGGAGAGAATGAAGAATCCGAGATTGGTCATCAGCATGTTGACGCTGGTGGGCTCGGACAGCTTCGTCAAGCGGATCAAGATGGTGGATACGGACCAGAGTACCGCCGCGGCGAGCGCGAGCAGGACGGGTCCGGAGGCGCTCCACCCGGGACGGCATGCGATGATCACACCCACGAAACCGGCGCCGACCGCGAGCCAGCGGCCCGAGCTCACCTGCTCGCGCAGAACCGGGCCTGCCATGAGGGCGACCAGAATGGGCGAGCCGAAGTAGATGGTCACCAGCTCCCCGAGCGCGAGCCAGCGCGCGGCCGAGTAGTAAAGGGCCCAGGCGGCCACGATGATGAGGGCCCGGATCGCCAGGAGCGAGCGCACGGGGGATCGATAGGCCCTCGGGAACGGTGCGGTTCCGTTGATCAGGCAGACGATGAGCAGGATGATGCTGCTGCGCACGAACATGATCTCCCACACGGAGAGATCCCTGACGAGAAGCTTCGCCAGCGCGTCATGCAGCGGAAATACGAAGAATCCGGCGAGGCCCAGCACAACTCCTTGAATACTGGAGTTCGACTTGAATACCGACATCGATCGACCCGTGACACCGTGCAAGGGCTCCCGGTCAACGCCCGGTGCTGCGCGCATTCTAATCGCTTCCGGTGCACAATATCGCGGCTGGCTGAACCTCGAGCAGGGCGGGCGGTCCAACCGCTGCAACGGGTGGCGCGACGCTTCAATCCGCGGGAGATCGATTGAGCTACACCATCGAAGTCAACGGCGTCAAGCATCGTGTCGATGCCGAGGGTGATACGCCGCTCCTGTGGGTGCTGCGCGATATCCTGGAGCTGACCGGAACCAAATACGGTTGCGGCGTGGGACTTTGCGGGGCGTGCACGGTGCATGCGAACGGCGAGGCGGTGCGCTCCTGCATGCTGCCGCTCGAGCAGGTGGGCGAGTCCTCGATCACGACCATCGAGGCGATCGGCGAGACGCGGCTCGGCCGGCGCGTTCAGCAAAAGTGGTTGGCTCTCGATGTGCCTCAATGCGGGTACTGTCAAGGCGGCCAGATCATGGCTGCCACGGCGCTGCTCGCGCGCACGCCGCGGCCACGCGAGGCCGACATCGACGCCGCCATGTCCGGCAACTTGTGCCGTTGCGGCTGTTACACGCGAATTCGCACTGCGATCCGGCACCTGGCCGAGTCGCACGAGGCTTGAGCCCGATGTCCGCCATGCAGATGAGCTGGGCAGCCGGCGGCATGACTCGCCGCGGCTTCTTGACTGCCGGCGCTGCCGTGGGCGGCGGCCTGCTGCTCTCGGCCACATGGCCGATGCGGCGCGGCTTCGCACAGGGCGCCTCCCCGGCGGGGGACGCCGCGAAGGCGGGTGATCCCGGTCAGGCGGTGGATGGCGCGCAGCCCGTCACCCTCTATGCGCGCATCAGCCCCACGGGCCTCGTCACCATCCTTGCGCCCAATCCCGAGATGGGTCAGGGCACCAAGACTGCCTTGCCCATGATCTTTGCCGAAGAGCTCGACGTGGCTTGGAAAGACGTCGTGATCGAAATGGCGGACTACCTCGGCGGCAAGATGGGCAGCCAGTCCTCGGGCGGCAGCTTCTCCACGCCGGGCGCCTGGTTGCCGCTGCGCCAGGCGGGCGCGGCCGGCCGTCAGATGCTGATCAGCGCCGCGGCGATGAGATGGGCGGTGCCGGCCGCCGAGTGCAGCGCCGCCGAGAGCGTCGTGAGACATGCATCGAGCGGGCGCGCACTGACCTATGGCGAGCTTGCGCAGAGCGCATCGAGGCTGCCGGTTCCCGAGCCCGGTGCGGTGGTGCTGAAGAGCGAGTCAGCCTTCAAGATCATCGGTCGATCGGTCGTCGATCCCGACAAGGCGCGGATCGTCGTCGGCCGGCAGCCCTTCGGCATCGATGTCAAGGTGCCGGGAATGAAATATGCCGTATTCCAGAAGGGACCGGTATTCGACGCCGAGGTCGAGAGCGCGAACGTCGATGAGGTGAAATCGAGTCCCGGTGTGAGCCACGTGCTCATCTTCAAGGGAGCGCGGCGCACTCTCGAGGGCGGTGCGGGTCACTCGGTCCCCGGAATCGACGATGCGCTGCGCGGCGGTGTCGCCATCGTCGCGGATACCTGGTGGCGGGCACAGAAGGCGCGCGGCAAGCTGCGCGTCCGCTGGAACGAAGGCGCGCACGCCGGCGACTCCACCCCCTCGTTCGATGCCCGGGCACACGCCCTGTTCGCGCAGCCCGCACAGCAGGAGGTGCGCGTGGATGGCGATCCCGAGCGCGCCCTCGCCGGCGCCGCCCAGGTGATTCGCGCGGCGTATTCCTATCCGTTCATAGCGCACGTGCCGATGGAGCCTCAGAACTGCGTCGCCGCGTATCGCGATGGCCGGGTCGAGATCTGGGCCCCGACTCAGAATCCAGGCGCCGGGCGGCGCGCTGTTGCCGCCGCGCTCGGTATCGAGCCGGAGCACATCACCATTCACATGATCCGTTGCGGCGGAGGGTTCGGACGCCGCCTCGCGAACGACTACATGATCGAGGCGGCATCGATCTCCAGGGAGATCGGGGCACCGGTGAAGGTGCTGTGGGCGCGCGAGGATGAGATCCAGCACGACTTCTATCGGCCGGGCGGCTATCACAACCTGGCGGCGGGTCTCGACGGCGCCGGCAAGCTGGTCGCGTGGCGCAATCATTTCGTGGGATTCGCGCGCGGCGAGCAGTTCGCACGCCTCGCCGTCCCGCGTGCCGGGGATTTCCCGGCGGGTTTCGTGCCGAACTATGCGCTGCGCACCTCGAAGATCGCATTCGGCGTCCCGCTCGGCCCGCTGCGCGCGCCCGGGGACAACGCGCATGCCTGGGTGTTTCAGTCGTTTCTCGACGAGATCGCGCGCGCCGCGGGCCGCGATCCGATCGAGCTGCAGCTGGAGCTGCTCGCCGCACCGCTCCCCGGCGAGGGTGATGGCCATGGCGGCAGCGCCATCGCGCCCGGGTTCATGGCCGCGCGCATGATCGCGGTGCTCGAGCGGGTGCGCGACATGTCGGGTTGGGCCGGCCGCCATCGTTTGCCCGCAGGAACCGGGCTCGGCGCCGCCTGTTACTGGAGTCATCTGGGCTACGTCGCGCAGGTGCATCAGGTGAGCGTGCATCGCGACGGCACGATCGCCCCGGATGCCGTATGGGCAGCCGTCGATGTGGGCGGGGTGATCGTCAATCCGACCAATGCCGAGAACCAAGTGCAAGGAGCGATCCTCGATGGCATCTCGGCCGCGCTCGGCCAGGAGATCACGTTCGACAGGGGACGGGTGGTTCAGAGCAACTATCACGACTACACGCTGCTGCGTAACGCTCGAATACCGCGGATGGATGTCCAGTTCGTGAAGACGGACTACCCCCCGACGGGCCTTGGCGAGCCGGCTTATCCTTCCGCACTCCCCGCGCTCTGCAATGCCATCCACGCGGCGTGCGGCCAGCGTGTGCGCAAGCTGCCGCTCAAGGCCGCGGGCTTGAAGGTCTAGCCCGGCGAGTCCGAGCGGGATTTTTGTCCAGGATGGCGGGCCTGCGCCGCAACGCCTCGGGGACCTCGCGCCCTAGAAATCGAGGCGCAGCGACATCTCGTTGGTGCCTCGATAGAGGTGAATCACGGCCTTGGACTGCCCTGCGCTCGCAGCCATTGCAGCTTCCAGGTCGGCGAGGGAGCGGATCGCGCGCGCGCCGAAGCGGTCGATGATGTCGCCGGTGATGATGCCGGCCTTCTGCGCCATCGAACCGCTGCTGACGGCCACGACCAGAACCCCCGCCCGCTCGGGATTTTCCGCAGCGGGAGAGACGGCAAGCCCGCTGATTCCGAGATCCAAGCGGCGCGGAGCCGCCGCGGGAGGCTGGGGCTTGATCACCGTGACGGCCGCCACGGGCCCCTGAGCGTAAGCGTCCACCCGTTCCAGCAATCCCGCGATCTCGGCGTTGGACAAGGAGCCGCGGTAATCCGCGCCGCGCTTGGCGCTCAGCCGGAAGGTCCACAAGACGGGTCTGCCCGGCACGTACCCGGCCGCGAGATGGCGAAGCAGCTCCTCGCCCACCGGAATGACGAGGTGTTCCGTGTAGATGCATTCGCCCACCGGACAATTCACGGCTTCCCTCTCGAGCAGCGTCGGCGTGACCGTCTTCGTTCCCTCGAGCGCCGGATAGCTTGCGCTCTCATAAGCGCGCCAGGCGCCGCTGTACGTGACCGACACATCGATCTGAAAGGATTTGCGGCCCGTGGCGCGATCGATACGGCTCGTCAGATACTCGTCGTTCCACACCGTACCGAGAGGCCCCCGACGCACGAATCCAGGCTCGGTGGAGATCGTGGTGGTGCCCGTCGCCGGATCCTCGTGCACGGCGGCGGTGTCCCTGAAGTGCTCGGCGCTCAGAGACGACAAGGCGGCGCGGCTCGCGAACGCACCTTGGGCGGCGAGCATCAGCGCCAAGAATGCCGCGAGCCTGGAGCTCAACGCACTTGCACCGCGGGCATGGCAGCTCATCCGCATCACCTCAGCGCTTTCTCGACCCGATCCACCGCGCAAATGATAGTCGAACCCGGCCCTCGGGTAACGAGGCATCGCCGCCGGGGGAGCGCACGGCCGATGAGCGCGCCGCCCCGGACCTGAGTAGACTATCCGCATGTCCACCGCATCCCCGGCGACCCGGTCGTCCGCGAATGGCCGCTACTCTTCGGCCGCGATCGGATTGCATTGGGTCATGTTCGTCCTGCTCCTCATCGTGGGGGTGCTGGGTTTGCTGCACGATTCATGGCCGCATGCCACTCAATCGTTCTGGATCAACGTGCATGCCCTGCTGGGCATCTTGCTGTGGCTGGTGCTCATCGCCCGCATCGTCTGGCGCCTGACGCACCGTCCGCCCCCCTTGCCGAGCGATGCGGGATCGCTTGCCGCGCGCTTTGCGCGGCCCGTTCACTGGGGGCTGTACGCGCTCATGTTCGTCACACCGCTCCTGGGCTTCGTCACCTTCATCTATCACGGACGCATCTTCGATCTCGGCCTGTTTCATCTCGACTTCGGCGTCAAGAAGAACCGTGCGATTTTCCATCCCACCGAGGACATCCACGGTTACCTCGCCTACGTGCTGTTCGGGCTGGCGGGTCTGCACACGCTCGCAGCGCTGTGGCATCGGTTCTGGCTGCGCGACCGAGTGCTCGGGCGCATGTGGCCCGGCGCAAGCGGAGCCTGAGTCGGGAAGACCCCCGCTAATCCCCGCGGGCTCATCGAGCAGCATCCAGACAAAGCGCCAGCGCATCGCGCAGCTCGCGCATCCTGGGAGGCTTGCTGAGCACCCGATCGACGTGCGGCGGCACTTCCCCGTCGGCGCTGAGCCGCTGACCCCAGCCGGTCAGGAGCAGCACGACGGTTGCGGGAGCCGCCGTCTTGATGGCGCTCGAGACCCGCCGCCCATCGATGTAGGGCATTCCGAGGTCCGTGATGACCACCGGGAACGGCCGACCTTGCGCGCGCGCGGCCATGAAGGCATCGATGCCGGCCTGGCCACCGTCGGCCGTCGTGACGCTGTGACCCTCGGCTTCCAGGGCATCGCGCAGCGACTTGAGCACCAGCGGATCATCATCGACCACGAGGATGCGCTGCGCCGGCAAAGGCGCGATGCTCCGCGAGAGCGGCGAACCCGGGCCGGCGGCGGCCGGTATCGCGAAACTGAAGCGCATGGTCGTGCCTTCGCCGATGGCGCTGTCGATTTCGATCTCGGCGCCGTGTCGTTGCATCGTGCCGTAGACCATGGCGAGTCCGAGTCCTGTGCCGCGCTCGCCCTTGGTGGTGAAGAAGGGCTCGAGGCAGCGGCGCCGCGTATCCTCGTTCATTCCCACGCCGGTATCCATCACTTCGATCTGCACCACCTGGCGCAGCGCGGCGGCGTCGCAGCCGGCCCCTCCCTCGCCCGCGACGCGGGTGCGCACCGTGAGCGGACCGCCCTGGGGCATGGCATCGACGGCGTTGAAGATCACATTGGTGAGTGCATCGCGAATTTCGTTCTCGGCCGCCAGGATGGCAGGCAGCGCCGGGGCGAGCTCGGTACGCATCTCGATCGCGATGCCCCGCTGCTGCGCCATGTCGCTCCAGCGCGCGCGCGTCAGATCGATGACCTGGCCCACCAGCCGATTCACGTCCACGAGCGTCAAGTTCAGCAGCGGCTCGCGCGGGCGATAGAATTCGCGCATGCGTGCCACGGTCTGCGCGACGTCATCGATGGCGCGCTGGATGATCTCGAGGTAGCCGCGGCCGCGGGCGCTGAGGCCGGGCTCCTTTTCGAGCAGCGCTTCGGTGTAGAGCGTCACCGGGGAGATTGCGTTGTTGATGTCGTGCGCGATGCCGCTCGCCATCTGGCCGAGGGCGAGCAGACGCTCCTGCTGCATCACGGCCTTCTGGGTTTGACGCAGGTCCTCGTAAGCCTGCTGCAGGGAGCCGTACAGCTGGGCCTGGTGGGCGGCCAGGGCGACGTGCTCGCCCGTCTGGCGCAGGAACTCGCACTCACCGCTGCTGAAGCTTTGCGCCCGCCGGCGTGCCGCGATCAGCACCCCGAACACCTTGCTCTCGACCAGGAGCGGTGCGGCCGCCATGGCGCGCAAGGCCCCCTGCGCCAGCCGCTGCGCGAACGGGGAGGACAGCTGCGTGATATCGGGCTCGTACACCAGGCGGCCTTGCACGCAGCGCGACAGGCCGTTCTCGCCCGTCTCGATGCGTGACTGCTCGGTCATCGCGAGCTCCATCGCCAGCGCTTCGCTTCGAGTGCCGATGCTCGTGACGATGAGGCGGTCGTCGGCGGGGTCGTGCAGGCAGATGCAGCAGAAATCCACCGGCAATTGCTCTTCGAGGGTGCGAATGACCACCTGAAAGATGCTGCGGATGTCCTGCCGCTCACCGATCGCGCGCGTTATCTGTTGCAGCAGCCCGAGGCGCGCCAGCTGCGCCTGCACCTTCGAATCCGCCAGCCTGCGATCGGTGATGTCCCTGGCGATCTTCGAGGCCCCGATGATGCGCCCCTGGGCGTCCCGGATCGGGGATATGGTCACGGAGACGTCGATTTGCCCCCCATCCTTGCGCAGCCGCACGGTCTCGAAATGATCCGTGGTCTCGCCGCGCGCAATGCGCTCGAGGATGGCGGGCTCCTCGTCCGCGCGATCCCTGGGGATCAGCATGGTCATCGGCTTGCCCACCGCCTCGTCGGCGCGGTAGCCGAACAGCCTCTGCGCGCCGGGGTTCCAGCTGGTGATGATTCCGGCGAGATCCTTGCTGATGATCGCATCGTCGGAGAATGCGACGATGGAGGCGAGCCGTGCGTTCATCTCGTCGCTCAGCGCGAGCTGTGCGGCGCGCTGCACGACGCGCGCTTCGAGCTCGTCCTTCGCGCCGCGCAGCGCCCGCTCGGCGCGCGCGCGCCCGGCGAAGTCGCGGCGGATCGCCAGCAGCGAGAGGGCGACGATCGCGCAGGCGAGCAGCCCCGCGGCGGCGATGACCGTCCAGGCGAGCCGGGAGCTTTGATCGGTGCGTCGCACACGCAGCTGCAGCTGCGCCGTCTCCGCGCTCTGCATCTGATCGATGAGGCCGCGAAGCCGATCGTGGAACTGCTCGCCTTCACCGGTCGCAACCTCGCGCTGTGCGGCCGCGAATCCCTGGCTCTTGCGCAGGTCGATCACCTTGCGCAGGATCTCGAACCGCTCCGTCAGGAGCGACAGTACCGAGTCGAGGCGTTGCCGCTGCTCATCCCGGGTCAGCGCCCGCAGCCGCACCGCCTGCGCCAGGACGCGGCTGCCGGCCTGGCGAAAGGCCTCGAAATAACTCTCCTCGCCGGTGATGACGTAGCCGCGCTCGGCGGCCTCCGAGTCGGTTGCCGCTGCGAGCAGCAGCTCGAGGTGATCGAGCACGTCATGGGTTCGGGCCACGCTCGCGGCATTCTCGTTCAGCCGCATGACGCAAACGGCGGAGGCGATGCCCACGACGAGCAGGCAAGCGAGGGCGAGGCCCAGCCCGAGCCGCACCTTGCGTTCGGTGGAGGCGAGCGCCGCGGCGCCGCCTGGCGCCGCCTGCGCGGGCCTGGATGGGGCGTCGGCGGACGGTGGTGGCGCGTCGGCGGGCGGTGGTGGCGCGTCGGCGGGCGGTGGTGGCATGTCTGCGGCTTGCAGCTCTTGGTTCGCGCCGGCGCGTCGCCTAGCCGATTCGCGCCTTTCTCTGCGACAGCCGCGCGACCAGGCTCGGAATCTCGGGCGCGGGACTCGGCCGCGCCAGGTAGAATCCTTGCGCTTGATCGCAGCGGGCCTCGCTCAGGAGCTGCAGCTGCTCCAGCGTCTCCACGCCTTCCGCCACCACACTCATGTCGAAGGCATGCGCCAGCGAGATGATCGTCGACACCAGCGTGAGCTCCTGAGGCGAGGTCGCGATGTTCTGGATGAAGGTTCGGTCTACCTTGAGCGTGTCGACGGGAAGCCGGCCGAGCAGGCCGAGGGACGAGTAGCCGGTCCCGAAATCATCGATGGCGACGCCGACTCCCGCCTCGCGCAGCTCGCGCAGCTTGCGCGTGGAGGACTCCATGTCCTGCATCAGCATGCTCTCCGTGATCTCGATATCGAGGGCGGTGCGTCCTCTCGCCAGGCTCCCGATGCAGCGCAGCACGCCGGGCACGAACTCCCGGCCCTTCAGCTGAACGGCCGAGACGTTGACGGCCACCCGCAGGGGCACGAGACCGGCGGCACTCCAGGCCTCGAGATCCTCGATGGCGCGCTGCATGACCCATTCTCCCACCTCGACGATGGCGCCCGAGCGTTCCAGCACCGGAATGAACCAGGAGGGCGCCACCAGGCCTTCCTCGCTGTCGCGCCAGCGCAGCAGCGCCTCGAGTCCGACGAGGGCGCCGCTGGCGATCTCGATCTTCGGCTGGTAATGCAGCAGAAACTCCTGCCGGCCGAGGGCCCCCGTCAGTCGCGCTTCGAGCGCGAAGGTCTTGGAGGTCGGCCGCTCGCGCACCAGGCCGTACATCAAGTATTTCTCGTTGTCCTCTCGGGCGGCCTTGAGCGCAGCCTCCGCGTTCTGCACCAGCGCTTCGGCGTCGCTTGCATCATGCGGATAAAACGCCACTCCCGAGCGGATCGCGGGCCGCAGCTCGCGTCCCTCGATGAGGAAGGGCTGGACGAACAACTGTGCGGCGGGATTTTGCATCAGTCGTCCGGTGTCGGCGAAGCTGATGTGCGGCACGGTGAGCACGAAAGTTCCGCCGCCAAAATAAGCCGAACATTCCTCCGCCGGGTGGCCTTCCTTGAGCCGGGCCGCGATGCCCTCGATGAGGCGATCTCCCGTGTCGCGTCCCAGGGAGTCGTTGATTCTGGCCAATTTCTGGACGTCGAATACCACCACGGTGCGCGAGCGCTTGTCGCGGGCGTCGGCTTCGAGGAGATGAGCGAGGCGCTGGCAGAACAGCGATCTCTTGGCAAGTCCCGTGAGGCCGTCGAAATGGGAGAGGAAGTGAACCGCCTCGTCTTTCTCCAGGTACTGCAGCGCGAAGCTCAAATTGGCCGTGAGCTCGCGCAGCACCTCGATCTCCGCCGCGTCGAACATCGCACGCCGGCGGCTGAGGAGAGTCAGCACCCCGATGGTCCTGCCCTCGACGCGCAGCGGCAGCGCCGCCAGGGACTGAAGCCCATGGGAGAGCAGCACGTCCCGGCTCGCGACCTGGAAAGCATCCCCGGCGAGCGCGTCGCAGAAGACCGGCGTGCCGTCTCTCATCACGCGAGCGGCCCAGCTCGCGGAGGTCGCGATCGAGTCGAGCACCGTCTGGTCGACGGCGCGCAGGAGCGGCGTTTCCAGCCCGGCCGAGGCGCGCAGGCGAAGAACGGGCTCCTTCGGATCCATGAGCCCGATCACGACCCGATCGTAGCCACCGTGCTCGACGGCGATGCGGCACAGCTCGTTGAGCAGCTCGCGGCGGTCGTGCACCCGCAGGATCACCGACCCGGTGATGCTCAGCATGCGATACGAGCGCGTCAGTCGCTGCAGCCGCTCTTCCTGATCACGCCGCTCCCTCTCGAGCTGGCGCTGCGCGGCCTGCAGGGCCGACTCACGCAGAGCGCGGTCGACTGCAGCCGGCAGGCGCGACAGGTTGCTCTTCAGCACATAATCGGTCGCGCCCCGCTTGAGCGCCTCGATCGCGCGCTCCTCGCCGATGGTGCCCGATACGAATATGAACGGTACCTCCGGGGCGCTGGCGGTGGCGATCTCGAGCGCCCGCAGCCCATCGAACTGCGGCAGGGAGAAATCCGAGATGATGAGGTTGGGCTTGTTGTCGGAGAGCGCCGAGACGAATTCGCTTTCCGTCTGCACGCGATGCAAGGAATAGCTCAGCCCCGCCCTGGATAGGGATCGAGCCACCAGCTCGGCATCCGCCGCGCTGTCCTCGACGATGACAATCTGCAAATTCGCGCTCTTGCGCAGGGGTCCCGCCACATCCGCATCCACTGCCATGTTGGCCTAGTATGCCCTCACTTTTCGTCGAATCACACCAGAGTGGCGGCGCCTGCGGGGGCGGAATCGGAGGCGGTCGCCGCTCTTTCGGGTGCGCGCCGACCTTTCAGCGGTATGTCGTAAGTGATCGTCGCGCCGTATCGGTCCTGCGCCTGACTGTCCAGGCGCACCTTGTCGAACACCAGCAGCCGGGTGCCGAGGTGAAAGCTCTCCTTCAAGTCGTGAGTGACCATGAATATGGTCATTTTATTCATGTTCCATAGCTCGAGAATGAGCTCGTGCATGTCGCTGGTGACGCCCGGATCGAGCGCGCCGAACGGCTCATCGAGCAGCAGGATCTTGGGCTCGCAGATGACCGATTGCGCGATCGAGAGGCGCTGCTGCATGCCGCCCGACAGCTGCGCAGGGTGCTTGCTGCGCGAGGCCTTCAGGCCGATGACATCGAGCAGATGTTCCGCCCGGCCGATTGCCTGCCGGCGACGCTTGCCGCGCAGGCGCCCGAGCAGGGGAGAGCCGCGAAACTCCAGCCCGAGAAGCAGGTTTTCCATTACGGTCAAATGAGGGAACAAGGAATAGCGCTGAAATACGATGCCCCGGTCCGGTCCCGGCTCCCGCGGCAGCGGCCTGCCGTCGATCAGCAGCTCGCCGCGGGTGGGAGACTCCACCCCGAGCAGCATGCGCAGAAAAGTGGTCTTTCCGCACCCCGAGGCGCCGACGATGGTGACGAACTCATGGTCCGCGACGTGCAGATTGACGTTCTCGAGAACGACCTGCGTCTCGTACTCCTTCCACAGTCGCTTGACGGTCACCTGGGTCATCGGCGCCCCGCATCCGCCCAGGGAAACGCCCTGGCGCGAATCACGCGCAGGAGCGTATCCATCGCAAAAGCGAGCAGCGTGATCCAGGCGACGTAGGGAATGATCACATCCATGGCGAGGTAGCGGCGCACCAGAAAGATACGGTAGCCGAGACCCTCGGTCGAGGCGATCGCCTCCGAGGCGATGAGGAACAGCCACGCCGATCCGAGGCTCAGGCGCAGCGCATCGATCAGCCGCGGCCAGAGCTGCGGCAGCACGACGCGAATGATCAGCTGCCAGGAGGAGGCGCCGAGAGTCTGAGCCTTGATGATCTGCTCGGCGGGCAGCTCCGCCACTCGCAGCGCGAGATCGCGCACCATCACCGGCGCGACGCCTATGATGATCAGCAGCACCTTGGCGAGCTCGCCCAGCCCCGCGACGATGAACAGGATGGGCAGGAGCGCGAGCGGCGGGATCAGTGACACTGCCGCGACGAACGAGGTGAGCGTCGCCCTTGCGTACGGGATCACCCCCATGGTGAGCCCGAGCGCGAGGCCGAGAGCAGCGCTGATGCCGAGCGCCGTCAAGATACGCTCGAGGCTGGCCCGGGTATCGGTCCAGAACAGGATGTCTCCGCTGCGCTCATCCTCCTCGAACGCGTAGCGGTGCAGGGTGCTTGCCAGCGTGGCGGGCGAGGGCAGGAGCTTGTCGCCGGGATTCGCCGCGAGCCGCGCATTCGAGCCGACCAGGTAGGCGCACACGAGCAGCATGAAGGGCAGCATGGCGAGGACCAGCCTGCCGCCGCGGCCCGGATGCTGATTGACGAGCCGGCGCACCGCGCGGCGCCGCTACAGCTGCCCGTCCAGGGCCAGCTTGGTGAATCTCGGATCGAAGCGCATTTTCACGTTGCGCGCATCCCCGAGCAATTTCCCGCCCGGGAACTGGATCCCGACGACGTCGGGCGAGCTCGCGCCCTGGCCGAGGATGCCGTGCTCGAACGAGAAGCGCCGCACCAGATCCATCGTCCCAATGAGCCCCCCTCCGGTCATGAACGCGTAGGCCTCGCTCGGCGTCGCGAACAGGTGTGTGGTCGCGAGCTGCGCATCGAAGCCCGCCGGATCCGTTCCCGAGGCCTTCGCCATCGCCGCGCGCGCCGCTTGCCCCGCGGCATCGTGGCGCAACATGAGCGCCAGCGTTTCATACCAGGCTCCGACCAGTGCTTTGCCGAGCTTCGGGTAGGTGGCGAGGGTCGCGCTGTTGACGACCATCAGATCGAGGATCTCGCCGGGAATCTTGCTCGAATCGAAGACGAGCTGAGCGTCGGGCGAGGCGAGCACGGTGCTCAGCTGCGGCTTCCAGGTGACCACCGCGGTGGTCGTCGGGCTGGAGAATGCGCCCACGATATCGGCATCCGAGGTGTTGACGATCTTGACGTCACGTTCGCGCAGCCCGATCCCGGCGAGGCCGCGCACCAGCAGATAGTGCGACACCGACAGCTCCACCAGGTTCACGCTCTGTCCCTTGATGTCGGCGAGCCTCTTGCCCTTGCCTTTGAGCACGACCCCGTCATTGCCGTTCGAGAAATCGCCGACGATCAGGGCCGTCGAATCGACGCCTCCCGCCGAGGGAATCGTCAACATGTCCATGTTGGTCATCACGCATGCATCGAAGGCTCCCGCCGTGTACTGATTGATGGATTCGACGTAATCGTTGATCTGGGTGAGCTTGATCTTGATGCCGTACTTGTCGGCCCACTTCTTCAAGATTCCGCTCCGGTCGGCGAAATCCCACGGCATCCACCCGACGTAGATGCTCCAGGCGACGTTGAACGCCGTTCGGTCCGCGGCAGCGCACGGGAAGACGGTGCCAACCGTAGCCAGGGCACACAGCAGCCAGACGATCTTGAGCGATTTGCGAAGCAGCATTTACCCTCCCGCAAGTCCGGAACACATCAGGCGGCATCTCGTTCGCGCCCGAGGCGCAGAACCGCCAGGGTCTGTGCGAACGACACCGCGCGGCCCTCCGCGCAGCGAATCTCGTCCACGAAGCCGTCGGCGGGCGCCGTCACCGCCACCTCCATCTTCATCGATTCGATCAACAGCAGAGTGTCCCCGGATTTGACGCGATCGCCCGCCGCGGCGCGGATGCGCCACACGCTCCCGGATACCGGGCTCGGCACGGCGAGGCAACCCGCGGGGAGCTCCTCTGCGGCGCATTCGAAGGACATGGGGGCGGGGTCCGCCACGAGGCCGTGGCCGCCTTGCTCGGCGGCCTGCCAGCGGCCGCGCTCGGCCTCGAAGGCAGCCTGCTGGCGCGCCTTGTGCGCGGCGATGCTCGCGCCGTTGTCGGCGAGGAACCGGCGATAGTCCCGCAGTCGGAAAACCGTCTCGCTCACGCCCATGCGTGCGCGCCCGTTCAGGAAGTCGGCGCGAAATTCCAGCAGCTCCGACGCCGAGACCGGATAGAACTGGATCTGATCGAAAAAACGCAGCAGCCAGGGCCGTCCCGCCGGAAAAGCATCGGTGACCCGGTAGGTATTCCACACCTGACAGGTGCGTCCGACGAACTGATATCCGCCGGGTCCTTCCATGCCGTAGACGCAAAGATATGCTCCGCCGATCCCGACCGCATTCTCGGGCGTCCAGGTGCGGGCCGGGTTGTACTTCGTCGTCACCAGCCGGTGCCTGGGATCGAGCGGGGTGGCGACGGGAGCCCCCAGGTACACATCGCCCAGACCCAGCACGAGATAGCTGGCGTCGAATACGATGCGCCTCACCGCCTCGGTGCTCTCGAGTCCGTTGATGCGCCGGATGAACTCGATGTTGCTGGGACACCAGGGCGCATCTGCGCGCACGGACTGCATGTATCTGCTGATCGCGAGCCGGGTCGCGTCGTCGTCCCAGGATAGAGGCAACCGGACGATGCGCGTCGGAACCTGCATGTCGTCGGTCACGGCGAGTGTCGATTCCGCGCCGAGCAGGACGCCAAGCAGGTCATCCAGAGACACGATGCGATGGTCGAAGTGCACCTGCAGGGAGCGGATGCCGGGCGTCAAGTCGATGATGCCTGCGAGATCCTGGGCCTCGAGGCAAGCCTGAAGAGCGTGTACCCGCAGGCGCAGTTCCAGGTCGAGCACGATGGGCCCATACTCGACCAGGATGCTGGCGTCACCGGCGCGCCGATAGATGACGGCCGGTCGTCCGGCACGCGCCGGCAGACTCGCGATGACGGCCGGCAGCGGGCGCAGCTCGTGTCGGGCCGGCTGGGCGGCCGCCGCCGCGGGGCGCAGGGCGGCGATGGAAAGCTCCTGCTCATCGTGCAGCCGCCGCGCCCGCTGCGGCGTCAGGCGCGAGAAGCGGACGCGATTGCCGGAGCGCAGCTGTCCGAGCTTCCACAGCTCCGCCTGCGCGAGCGTCACGGGGCACACGAATCCCCCGAGCGAGGGACCGTCGGGCCCGAGGATCACCGGCATGTCGCCGGTAAAGTCGACCGCGCCGATCGCATAAGCGGTGTCGTGAATGTTCGAAGGATGCAGGCCCGCCTCCCCGCCATCGGTGCGCGCCCACTGGGGCTTGGGCCCGATCAGGCGCACGCCCGTGCGGCTGGAGTGATAGTGAACGTCCCACTCGCCCGCGAAGAAGGCCTCGATGCCCTCCTCGGTGAAGAAATCCGGCGCGCCGTGAGGTCCATCGAGCACGCCGAGGTCCCACTCCTCGGAGATCTGCGGGATCAACTGCGGAGGAATCGCGCGCGGCGGCTCGGCGCCGCTCTCGGGGCACAGATGCAGCACGTCTCCCGCGGCGAGAGCGCGACCGCCATGTCCGCCGAATCCACCCAGCGTGAATGTGGCGCGGCTCCCCAGATAGGGCGGCACGTCGATTCCGCCCCTTATCGCGAGATAAGCGCGACAGCCCCCTGCCTCGGGGGCGCCCACGCGCAGCGTGGAGCGCGCCGGCACTCGAATCGGCGTCCAGAAGGCGATCGGCCGGCCGTCGATCTCGGCGCTCATGCGCGCTCCGCTCAGGCAGATGATGGCGTCGACACTGAATTTGAGCGTCGGGCCCGACATGGTGATCTCGAGCCCCGCGGCACCCTCGGGGTTGCCGACCGCGCGGTTCGCCAGTCGAAACGACAGGCTGTCCATCGGGCCGGACGGCGGGACGCCCACGTTCCAGTACTTCAATCTCCCGGGATAGTCCTGGATCGTGGTCTGCGTGCCGCCGCCGATGACCGCGATGGTTCTCGGCAGGTGGCGAAACGCATCGAGCACGCGTGTGCTCGTGCCGCCGCGCGCAAATGACTCGCCGGCCGCGAATTCCCGCAGGTACTGCAGATTCGTCTCGATTCCGGCAATCTCGGTGTCCTCGAGCGCCTCGCGCAGCCTTGCCACGGCGCCGCCCCGGTCGGCGCCCCACACGATGATCTTGGCAAGCAAGGGGTCGTAGTGCGCCGTGATCGGCGTTCCGTCTTCGACCCACGTTTCCACCCGCGCGCCGGCTGCGAACCGCGCGCGCGTGAGGACGCCCGAGGAGGGACGAAATCCCTGCGCCGGGTCCTCGGCATAGATGCGCGCCTCGATCGACACTCCGTGCGGATCGGGGACGGCGAGCCCGAGTCCCTCACCCGCCGCGGTGCGTACCATCCACTCCACCAGATCGACCCCGGTCACTTCCTCGCTGATGCAGTGCTCGACCTGCAGGCGCGTATTGACCTCCAGAAAGTAGAACTCCGAGCGGGTCGCGTCGTATACGAATTCGACCGTGCCCGCGGACTTGTAGCGGACGGCTCGGCCCAGCCGAGCCGCCTGCTCATGCAGCCGCTCGCGCACCTGCGCCGACAGATGCGGCGCCGGCGTCTCTTCGATCACCTTTTGATTGCGACGCTGCACCGAGCAGTCGCGCTCGCCCAGGGTGACGACGTTGCCGCGCCCGTCGCCGAATATCTGTACCTCGATGTGCCGCGCCGGGTCGACGTAGCGCTCCAGGAACACGCCTGCGCCGCCGAAATTCTTGCGCGCGGCGCGCTCGACGCCCTGCAGCGCCGCTGCAAGCTCCGATTCGTGGGCCACCAGCCGCATGCCGATGCCCCCGCCCCCCGCGGAGCTCTTGAGCATGACGGGATAGCCGACGCGCGCCGCCTCGCGCCGCGCCTCCTCGAGGTCGGCGAGCAGCGCGCTTCCCGCAAGCAGGGCAAGACCGGCGCGCGCGGCGATGTCGCGAGCCCTGTGCTTCAGGCCGAAGTCCCGAATCTGCCGCGCAGTGGGGCCGATGAACACCACACCGGCATCCTCGCAAGCCTGCGCGAACTCGGCGCTCTCGCTCAAGAACCCGTAGCCCGGATGGATCGCCTCGGCGCCGCTCTCCCGAGCCGCTGCAATCAGCTTCTCCGCCCGCAAGTAGCTCTCGACCGCGGCCGGCGGGCCCAATCGGACGGATTCGTCGGCCTGCGAGACGTGCGGCGCATGGCGGTCCGCATCCGAGTACACGGCAACCGAGCGCACGCCCATGCGGCGCAGCGTTCGAATGATGCGGCAGGCGATCTCGCCCCGATTCGCGATGAGAACCTTACCGAACATCTACCGGTCCCAGATCAGAACCTCGATCGGCGTCGGGTTGTAGGCGTTGCACGGATTGTTGAGCTGCGGACAATTGGAGATCAGGACGATCACATCCATCGCGGCGCGCAGCTCCACGTACTTTCCCGGACCGCTGAGTCCGTCGGCGAACTCGAGGCCTCCCTGCGGGGTGACCGGCACGTTCATGAAGAAGTTGATGTTATGCGTCAGGTCGCGCTTGGTCAGGCCGAACCGAGCGTGCTCGGCCAATGCGAGCAAAAAGCTGTCCCGGCAAGCGTGCATGGTCATTCTGTCGAGTGCATAGCGTACGCAGTTCGACTCCGAGGAGCAGGCGCCCCCCAGGGTGTCGTGGCGGCCCACGGTATCGGCCACGATCTCGGCAAGTACATTGCCGGCCGTGGACAGGAGCTTGGAGCCCGCGCTCAAGTACACATTGCGCTGGGCACGCATGGTATCGGCGATGCTATAGCGATCCGCGGGGTCGGACGCCGAGAACAGCAGCGTGTCGGCGGCTTGATTGCCTTCGAGGTCGACGATGCGCAGGCAGGCATCGCGCTTGACCACGTCGACCCAGTACTCGCCGGCCGCAACGATTTTTCGGTAACTTGCTGCCTCGGCGGCCAGGACGCTCGATCGCTGCATGGGTCAGATTCCGCCACGGGCGCATTGCCGGTAGAGCTCCGTGAGCTCCATTCCGCGCGCGTTCTCGGGATGGGAGTTGCGACAGTAGTCATCGGCCGCCGCCGGCGCGCATCGCCCGAGCTGCACCCGCACCGGCGCCCGGGGGTATTCGGCGGCCGGATTCAAGGGGTGAGGGCAGGTGTGCAGGAGCACGAGACTATCCATCTCGAAGCGCAGGTCCACGAGCGCCCCGGCGGGGGAGTTGCCGCTGCCGAAGGTCATGGCGCCCGTATCATCGATGGAAACCTTGCTGAACCAGTTGACGTTCGCCGCCAGGTCGCGGCGGCCGAGTCCGTATTTCCCCGCTTCGACGAGAAACGAATCATGGCCGTTCTGGGTCCAGTCGTTGCGGCAAGTCTGATAGGTCTTATCGCCCCAGCGCTGCGCGACCAGCGCCTTGTTCGAGTTGCCGCAAACGGTATCGTGCCACCCCACCGAATCCTCGACGATCGAGCAGAAGATTCGTCCCATGTCCGAATACAGGCAATGTCCTTTCGTCAACTTGAAGGTATGCTGACACTTGAGCGTATCCGGCGCGTTATATCGCTCGAGGAGGTTGTGAGGATTGTACAGAAGCATGCCGACGTTCGCCCCCCCGTTGACGTCGATGAGCCGCAGCAGCGTGCCGCCGCGCAGCGACAGCGACCAGTGCTTTCCCCCCTCGATCAGCGCCTCATGAAAGATCGCTTCGATGCTCATGGGGCGGGCCTCACTCGAATCGCAGCTTGAGCGTCAAGCCGACGGTTCTCGGCCTGACCGTATAGGCCTCGAACACCGTGTTGACTTCCGGTTGCTGGATGATCTTGCGATCGTTCCCGAGGTTCTTGGCGTACAGGCTCACGTCGTAGCTCCTGCCGGTGAGTCCGAAGCTTGCGTTGAGCACACCGTACCCGGGGTTGCGATAATTCGGGTTGGTGGTCGGCGGGGAATTGAGGTAATCGAGCGGCTGATAGCTTCCGTACGAGCTGCCGCTGTAGGCGTAGTCCACGCGGCTCACGAGGCTCGCAGAGGCCGTGAGCGGAAACAGGTAGGCCGCCGAGCCGCTGTAGTTGTAATCCGGTACGTCGATCAGCCAGGAGCCGACGCTCGCTTCGCTCGGATTGGTGGCGCTCGAGATGTAGGCGTGTTGCACGTCGGCCGTGAGCCCGAGCGTCAGCTGCGGGACGGGCCGGTAATTGATCTCGAGCTCTCCGCCGTAGATCTTGGCGTCGCCGACGTTCGCGGTGAAATAGTAACCGCACGTGGGCAGGTAAAGTGACTGCTGGATGTTCTTCCAGTTGGTGGTGTACACCGCACCGTCTATCGACAGGCGGTTCTCGTCGAGGCGGTTCTTGCTGCCGAGCTCATAAGTCCAGAGCGAATCGGAGTTGAATTTGGTCGGACCGGCGTTCAGGCCGTACGTTTGCAGGTTGGGACCGCAGACTCCGCCATCGAAGCCGCCGTAGGGGATCGGACCCGTGGGACCGCCGTTGCGAAAGCCCTTGGCGACCGAGGTATATACGCTCGACTGCGTGCTGAGGTTGTAGCTCAAGGAGACTTTGGGCGTGAATGCGCTGAAGGTCCCTTCCTGATGATAGGGACTGATGTTCGGCCACTGATAGAATCCGATCTCGTTCGAGACGTAAGTCTCGTGGGTGGTCGCGTAGCGTCCGCCGAGCGAGCCGTGCAGGCTCGGCGAGAAATCGTAGTCGATCTGGCCGAAGCCCGCAAACTGCCTTTCGCTGTAGAAACGGTTGTCGGATTCGTCGATGTCGTCGGGAAAGAGCAGCGAGTACCCCGCTCCCGGCGGACCATAGAGGGTGTTGACGTAGGTATCTTCCATGGGCACGCCGAAGATCTTGGTGAAGGCGGTGCTGATGCCCGGGATCTGCTGAAAATCGACGTCGTGGATCCACGAATTCTCGTAGTAGAGGCCTGCGACCCACTTGAGCGCGGCGCCCGTGCCGACGGGCGAGGCGAGGCGCAGCTCCTGGGAGAACTGCCCGTAGTGGTTGCTCAGGTGCACCGCCGAGGGCAGGTTGGCGATGATCGAGTTGACCTGCGGCTCCTGGGCTGAATCGCAGTTGGGCGAGCCGTTCGGATAGGTGATGACGCCGGCACCCGGCGCGGGGCAGGGCGTGTTGATGAGGCTGGCGAAGGCCGCGCTGTTGTAGTAGGTGCCGTCGATCTGCCGCGCATACTGGCGCAGGAACAGCCCGGTCACGGACGTGAGGTCCGCGAAGCCCAGCCGCGCGTTGACCGTCAGGCTGGGCAGGATCAGCGTGTCGAGACCCGGTTCCGGAGTTTCCTTGTCCTGGATCCAGAGTCCCGGAATGGGAGGGCCCAGCGGATCGAGCGAGGCGGGCTGGCCGGGTGGATAGAACGCGTCGCTGTCACCGTACTTGTAGCGCTGATAGAAGAAGCTCGGGGAGATCGTCAACGCATCGGAGACCTGAAGCAGGCCGTTCAGGCGCGTGACGAATACATCGTCCCAGTTCACCCCTCTTTTCTGCAGCTCGAAGTACGGTGTGACCTGGCTCAACGTCGCGGCGCTGCTCTGCGCCGGATTGGTGTAGTGATCGATGAAGCCGCTGTCGCTGGTGAACCCGACGCTGCCTCTCACTGCGAACACCTCGGGGATCAGCGGCGCGTTGAACACCGCGCCCTGGAAATAGTTGCCCGCGCCGTGCTCGGTCTGCGAATAGTCGCTGATCGACTGGCCCGTCCATTGCGTGAGCTGCGGCTTCGGCGTGATGAAGCGAATGGTGCCTCCCTCCGAGCTGTCCCCGTACAGCGTTCCCTGGGGTCCGCGCAGCACCTCCAGCCGATCGAGGTCGAACAGCCGCGGGTTGGCCGCGCCATCGTAGAAGAAGTTCTTGGTCGTTATGGAAACATCATCGATGTAAAGTCCGGTGGTGGCCGAGCCGGACGTGGAGCTCACCCCGCGAATCTCGATGTTGGTGGTGCCTTCGGTACCGGACACCGAATTGAAGTTCACGCCGGGGACGGCGCGGGCGATGTCATCGTAACTCTCGATTCGCTTGTCCAGCAGGTCCGCGCCGCTGATTGCCGTGATGCTGATCGGCACGTCCTTGATGTCCTCGACGCGCTTGTTGGCGCTGACGACGATTTCCTGGAGCGCAGTCGCAGATCCCGCGCCCGTGTCCGCCGAGGGGGCGTCGAGCGCGTCGGCGCCGGCGGCGCCCGTTTGGTCTGCGAACGCCCAGCGGCAGACGCCGAGCAGAGCGAGCAGCAGCGAGACGGCAGCCACTCCTCGCGTGTGCCGTCGAGATTGCGGATATCCCATGCGCCAAGCCTCCCTTGTCAAGCCGTGCCAGAGGCACCGTCTCGTGAAGGCTCGCTTTGTTCGGGCTATCCCCTGCGCGGGAGACCATCCCGAGGACGCTGAAGCCTCCTCGACATTGATCTCCCGGGCTTTTATCCCGCCGTGTATCCATCTCCGCCGCCAATGCGGATGAGCTTGGACTGCCTCTCTCGGACCAGACACCCGCCGCAGCAGGCCGGAACCCTAGACGCACATTTGTCCCTTGAGCAGCAAATGCTGTGCCAACCAGGCCGGCCTTTGCCTGGAGTGCGCGATTTGCCGAAAAAACGCCGGTAAATCCCGGCGACGGACACCTGAGCGGGGCGCGCCGCGATGGGCGCCCACCGCCCGCCTTGCACCGCCGGCGCGCAGGGGAGCGCGCAGGCGCCCTATATGCGGGCGGCAAAAGCCGTTCGCGCCACCCTGCCGGCGCAGGCTATATTCCGGCTCATATGCCCACGAGCCTGTTGATAGCGGATTTGCTGCGGGACTATCGCGCCCGCCGCCTCACGCCGACGCAACTCGTCGAGACGCTGGTCGCGCGCATCGAGCGCGCCGAGCAGCGTCACGTGTGGATCTGCAGACTACCGAACGAGCGGTTGCTGGGCTTCGCGCAGGCCCTCGAGGCCCGGCGGATGGAGGATCTGCCGCTCTACGGCATTCCCTTCGTGATCAAGGACAACATCGACCTCGCCGGCGTGCCGACGACCGCCGGATGCCCGCAGTATGCCTACATGCCGGCACGATCGGCCCCGGCCGTCGAGATGCTGATCAACGCCGGCGCGATTCCGCTCGGCAAGACCAACCTCGATCAGTTCGCGACCGGACTGGCGGGCACCCGCTCTCCCTACGGCGCCTGCCGCAACAGCTTCAATTCCGACTACATCTCCGGCGGCTCGAGCTCCGGCTCCGCCGTTGCGGTTGCCACCGGCCTTGCGAGCTTCGGGCTCGGTACCGACACCGCAGGCTCGGGTCGCGTACCGGCCGCCTTCAACAACATCGTGGGGTTGAAGCCAAGCTGCGGCCGGATCAGCACGCGCGGCGTAGTGCCCGCGTGCCGATCGATCGATTGCGTGTCGATATTCTCCCTGACCTGCCAGGATGCCGCCCGTGTCCTATCGGTGGTCGAGGGATTCGACGCCGAGGATCCTTATTCGCGAACGCTTGCCGATGTGCCGATTCGCGGCCGGCGCTTTGGGGTGCCGCGCAGCGATCAGCTCGAATTTTTCGGTGACCTCGAGTACGCGAGGCTGTTCGATCACGCGCTCGCACGTCTCGCCTCGATGGGCGGCTCGGTCGCCGAGATCGATTTCGCTCCCTTCCTGGAGACTGCGCGGCTGCTCTACGAGGGACCCTGGATCGCGGAGCGCTATGCCGCAATTCGGGATTTCATCGAGGGCTGCGGCGCGGCGATGCACCCGGCCACCCGGGAGATCATCGCGGCAGGGGCCTGCGCCTCGGCAGTGGGTCTATTCGAGGCGCAACACCGCCTCATGTCGCTGAGGCGCGCGACCGAAGAGGCCTTCGGTGTCGTGGATCTGGTTCTGACGCCGACGGCAGGCACCATCTATCCGCGCTCGAGCGTCGAGGCGTCACCGATCGGACTCAACGCGAACCTCGGCTACTACACCAATTTCATGAACCTGCTCGATCTGACGGGGCTTGCCGTGCCCGGAGGATTCCGTCCTGACGGACTGCCCTTCGGCGTGACGATCATCGCCCCGAAGGGGACGGAGCGCGCGTTGCTCGATCTGGGCGGCCGCCTGCACGCGGCGCTCGCGACCCGTCTCGGAGCGACGGACTGGAGCTTGTCCGGCGCGCCGGACGATGAATCGGCCGACGCGCCGGGCTACACCGAGATCGCCGTGTGCGGCGCTCACATGCAAGGCCTGCCGCTGAACCACCAGCTTCGCGATGCAGGCGGCCGCCTGGCGCGGACCGCGCGTACGCGTGCGAGCTACCGGCTGTACGCGTTGCCGGGCGGACCGCCGCAACGACCGGGATTGCTGCGGGTGCGCGATGGAGGAGCCTCGATCGACGTCGAGGTATGGGCCCTCGAGTCGGCGCGGCTTGCCTCGTTCCTCGCGAAAATTCCGGCTCCGCTCAGCATCGGCAAAGTGGAGCTGCAGAGTGGCGAGGCGGTGCTCGGCTTCTTGTGCGAGCCTTGTGAGCTGGGGGACGCCATCGATATCACGGGATTTGGCGGATGGCGCCGTTATCTGGAGCTGGCGAGGCAAGCTTGAGCCGGGGAAACTCACCGTCCGCAAATGCACCGTCCCGGTCCGGCGGCAAATCACGCGCCAGATCCGCTGCCGACGCGACCTTCCAGCGCGAACCGGCGGCCGAGCGGCGGCGGCATCTGGGCGAGGCGGCATTGCGCTGCATCCTGAAGAACGGCAACGCCGGGATCTCGGTGCGCCAGATCGCCGCGGAGGCCGGCGTGTCGCTCGGGCTCATCCGCTATCATTTCGGCGAGTTCGACGATCTCATCGCCTACGCCTTCGACCTCATGACCGATACGCTGCTGCGCGCCATTCGTGATTCGATCGAGCGCGCCGCTCCCAATCCGCAGGCCCGTCTCGATGCCTTCATCGAAACCTCCTTCTCGCCGCTGCTGCTCGATCGCGATGTGCTCGGTGTGTGGGTGGTCTTCTGGGGACTGATTCTGCATTCCCGGCGCATGGGCAGCGCTCAGCGGCGCGAGTATTCGCAGTATGTGCAGATCATCGCAGAGCTGCTGCGTGAGCTGGGAGCGGCCGAGCGCATTCCCATCCGGGACGTACACCTCGCGGCGGTCGGCTTCACTGCGCTGCTCGACGGACTGTGGCTCGCCTGGTGCCTGAATCCCGCCGCGTTTCGGCCCACGCAGGGCATCGAGCTCTGCCGCATGTGGATCGAGGGGCTGCGCCGCGGCGCCTACGCATAGGCGCCCCCAGCGGCGCCTTGACGCGGTTCCTATACGATCGTATAGTTACTGCTGCGTCACCACTCGCGGCCGGGTTCCCTGCGGAGGCCGCAAGGCGGCGCGGGCACGACGGCGAGGTGTGCGATGACCCCAGACTCCCGCTACCAGGTACTGTTCGAGCCCGTGAAGATCGGGCCGGTCACGGCCCCGAACCGGTTCTATCAGGTGCCGCACGCGAGCGGGATGACCAATGCGCTGCCGCGCGTGCGGGCCGCTTTTCGCGAAGCGAAGGCCGAGGGCGGATGGGGAGTGGTTTGCACGGGCACTTGCTCGATCGATCCCACCTCGGACGATACGCCCCTTCCCTTCGGCACGATGTGGGACGACAACGACATCCGCGCTCACGCACTCATGACCGAAGCGGTACACCGGCACGGTGCGCTCGCGGGGATCGAGCTGTGGCACGGCGGAGCCTCGGTCATGAACCGCGCGAGCCGGCTGCCGCCGTTGTCGCCGTCGGGCATTCCGTGGATGGCCACGCACATCGGATTCATGGGGAACCTGCGCCCCAAGAGCATGGATCGGGGCGACTTTCGCGCGGTGCTGCGCTGGCAAGCGGACGCGGCCCGCAGGGCGCGCTCGGCGGGGTTCGACATCGTCTACGTGTACGCGGGAATGGGATACCTCGGATATGAATTCCTGTTGCCCGAGTACAACCAGCGCACCGATGCCTACGGCGGGGTGATCGAGAATCGGGTGCGATTCGTGCGCGAGATGATCGAGGTCAGCAAGGATGCGGTGGGCAAGGATTGCGCGGTGGCGCTGCGCATCAGTCTCGAGGAGCTGCGCGCCCGGGCGGGCCGGCACGGGGAATCCGAAGCCCATGAGGTGATCTCGCTGCTCGCCGATTGCCCGGATCTCTTCGACGTCAAGATGGACTCGAGTCCGACCGATTGCTCGGCTTCGAGATTCAGCGCCGAGGGGAGCCATGAGCCGGTGATCGAGTTCGTCAAGCGGCTGACGCGCAAGCCCGTCGTCGGCGTGGGGCGCTTCACGTCCCCCGACACGATGGTCTCGCAGATCCGGCGCGGCATTCTCGATCTGATCGGCGCGGCACGCCCATCGATCGCCGACCCTTTCCTGCCTCGCAAAATCAGGGAAGGACGGCTCGATGAGATCCGAGAATGCATCGGATGCAACATCTGCATCTCCAGCTGGCACGACGGCGTGCCGGTGCGCTGCACGCAGAATCCGACCGCCGGCGAGGAATGGCGGCGTGGCTGGCATCCCGAGCGCATCGAGCGGGCGGTGCAAGAGGAGCGAATCCTGGTCGTGGGCGGGGGACCGGCCGGGCTCGAATGCGCGCTCACTCTCGGACGGCGCGGGCACCACGTGACCCTCGTGGACGCCGAGCGCGCATTCGGCGGGCGGCTCGGTTTCGAGACGCGGCTTCCGGGTCTTGCGGCCTGGGGCCGCGTACTCGACTACCGTCTCGGCCGCCTGAAGGTCATGCCCAACGTGCAGACGTTTCTCGGCAGCCCGGTTGGCGTCGAGGAGATCATCGAGCTGGCGCCCGATCGCGTGGTCCTCGCGACCGGCGCGCGCTGGACGAAGATGCTTTACAGCACCATGGAGCTTCCCGTCGGGCGGCTCGAGCATCCGCAGGTCCTCACGCCGGACGACATCGCGGCCGGGAGGCTGCCGCAAGGGCCCACCCTGGTATTCGATTTCGACAACTACTACATGGGCGGGGTCCTGACCGAGCACCTTGCGGCCCAGGGCATCGCCGTGTCGTACGCGACGCCGGCGGGGCACGCATCGGCCTGGACCATCATGACCAACGAGCTTCCGCTCGTGCATCGGGCGCTCGCTCGGCGCCGGGTCTGCATGACGACCCTGCATCTTCTCTCGGCGTTCGATGGAGAGACGGCGACGCTGCGACATCTGTTCAGCGGAGAGGAGCTGCAGATCGGCTGCCGCTCGGTGGTCATCGTGGGCTTGCGGACGCCGCGCGACGAATTGATGGCTGCGCTCGATCAGCGCGCCGCGGAGGTGAGCGCGGCGGGCATCCGCGGCGTGCAGCGGGCGGGCGATGCGCTCGCGCCGGGCGCGATCGTGCATGCGATTCATGGCGGACATCGGGTGGGGCGCGAGATCGACCTGCCCGAGGGAGCGGCGCCGTATCGGCGCGACTTTCCGATCGGCGCTGCGCCCACGCAGGAAGCGCCCGCCGGCGCCGAATCGGGATGGCGCGAGGGGGGCGCCGCGCCGCGCGATGGTGTGCAGGCCTAGCAAAAACTTGCACGGGGATGAAAACATGCACTCGAATTCCAGGTTGACCTGCGCCATCGCCGCCATTCTCGGCGGTGGCCCCTGCGCAGGCCTCGTCCATGCGGCCTCGGCCGCCGATGCGGAGGCGAACGGCGGGGAGATCCAGGAGATCATCGTCACCGCACAGCGGCGCACCGAGAACATCCAGGACGTGCCGATCACCATCCAGGCGCTCACTGCCGAGACCCTCACGCAGCTGAACGTGCAGACGTTCGATGATTTCGTGAAGTATCTGCCGAACGTGACGGCGGCGAGCAACGGGCCGGGCCAGGGCAACGTGTACATGCGCGGCCTGTCCACCGGCGGGCTCGGCAATCAAGGCAGCGGAGTCGTCGGCACCTTCCCCAACGTCGCGATCTATCTCGACGAGCAGTCCGGCCAGCTCCCCGGCCGCAACCTCGATATCTATGCGGCGGACCTCGAGCGCGTCGAGGTGCTCGAGGGTCCGCAGGGCACGCTGTTCGGCTCCGGCGCCGAGGCCGGCGTGCTGCGCTATATCACCAACAAGCCCAAGCTCGATGTGACCGAAGGCAGCGCCGATGCGGGCTATGCGGTGACGGCGCACGGCGACCCGAGCAGCAATGCGACGGGCGTGGTGAACATCCCGGTGATCCCCGGCGCGCTCGCCTTGCGCGGCGTCATCTACTCCGATACGCGTGGCGGCTACATCAACAACGTGCCGGGCACCTTCGTGCGCAGCAGCACCGACAAGGGAATCCATTACGCCGGGTACGTGAACAACATCCCGAGCTACAGCGCCTCGGCCTCCGGCAGCACGAGCAACAACAATCTGGTCGCCAACGCGATCAACCCCGTCACCTACAAGGGAATCCGTGTCGAGGCCCTGTACAAGCCGAGCGATGACTGGAGCGCGCTGCTCGCGCAATCGTATCAGCAGATCGATGCCCAAGGCGTCTTCTACGACATGCCCGAATCATCCGGTCCGGCGGTCGCGCCGAATCCGGGCGGTCCGCATGCGACGCCGCTCCCCGATCTGTCGGTGCAGCTCTACAATCCGTCTTTCAACAACGACCGCTTCGAGAACACCTCTCTCACCATCGACGGCCGCATCGGGGATCTGAAGCTCATTTACGCCGGCGGCTATCTGGTGCGCAGCGTCCAGCAGGTACAGGATTACACCGCCTATGCGCGCGGCGTCTACGCCGACTACTATCAGTGCGTTCCCGGCGCCGGCGCCGCGGGGGCCGGCAAGTGCTACTCGCCGAGCACGACCTGGCAGGACAGCGAGCGCAACACCCACGACAGCCAGGAGCTGCGCCTCAGCACGCCCGACGACTGGCGAACCCGCGGCATCGTCGGAGCCTTCTGGGAAGACTACGACATCCGTGAGGAGGCGAACTGGCTGTACAAGACCGCGCCGGGATTTGCGCCGCTCATCCCGCCGCCGGGAGCCTCCGCGAACGATCCCGACGTGCGCAACTCCAACGTGGCATTCTTCGACGACATCAGGCGCGGCTACCGGCAAACCGCCGCCTTCGGATCGATGGACTTCGACATCATCCCCAAAAGGCTCACCTTCACCGCGGGCACGCGCTACTACCACTTCAAGAACACGGAAGTGGGCAGCGCGGTGAGCAGCTTCGACTGCTACGTCGGATCCGTCACCACGACTCCCTGCAGCAACTACACTTACGGCACCAATTTGAACGCCGAGAACCTCAACAGCGTGTACTCGGGATTCAGGAGCCGCGCCAATCTGAGCTTTCGACTCACCGACGACATACTGATCTACTACACCTGGTCCCAGGGATTTCGGCCCGGCGGCTTCAATCGCAGCTCGAAGAACGTTCTCGGCGGAACCTACAACACGCCGCTCAGCTTCGCTCCCGACACGCTGATCAACAACGAGCTCGGGTTCAAGACCGAATGGCTCGATCATCACCTGCAGCTCAATGCCACGCTCTACCAGGAGGACTGGAAGAACGTTCAGATCGAGGTGTTCGATCCTCAGGGCGGCCTCGGCAACCTCGAATTCATCGCCAATGGACCGAACTATCGCGTGCGCGGCGTGGAAACCCAGATGGTCGCGAACCTGGCGCAGGGGCTCACGCTGACCGGTGCGGCCGCCTGGAACAGCAGCAATCAGACCAACTCCCCCTACCTGATCAACATCTACGGCCGACCCATCACCTCGATCCCGAATCCGTACGGCTCGATCGACAGCCCCCTCGCGCAGTCGCCGCCGTTCGAGGCGAATCTGCGCGCGCGCTACGAGTTCGTGGTGAACGAGTATCGTCCCTTCCTGCAGGCCGGCGCCGTGCATCAGGCGCACTCATATTCGGCGACGGGCTATGTGGAGAACTTCAACCAGCCCGGCTATACGACCTATGATGCGGCTCTCGGTGTCGCCAGGGATCGGTGGCTGGTGCAGCTCTATGGGGAGAACATCACCGATGCCCGCTACGTCACCTTCATCAATGCCGATCAGTTCGTGCAGGAGGACTTCATCGGGCGGCCGCGCACGCTCGGCCTCAAGTACTCGTACAAATTCTGAAGCGCGAGTACCGTGACGTTTTTCAGACATGCTCGCAGACCTCATCGTAGTCGTTCACCTGCTGCTGGTGCTGTTCATCATCGGCGGGGTCCCTGCCGTGTACGTCGGCGCTGCGCTGGGCTGGGGCTGGGTGAGGCGCTGGCCGTGGCGCGTGGCGCATCTTGCCGCCATCCTGTTGGTGGCCGGGGAGTCCCTGCTAAAGATCCCGTGCCCGCTCACGGTATGGGAGGACGCATTGCGCGGACAACACGCTGCCGGGGGATTCATCGAGCGCTGGGTTGACCGGATCCTGTTCTACGACGCACCCACCTGGGTGTTCACGGCGGCGTACGTCGCCTTCGCGGCCCTGGTCTGCGTCACCTGGGTGGCCATTCCTCCGGCGCGGCGCTCATGAGGCCGGGCGACAGCGGCCGTGAGCCGTGGTCGCGAGCCGTCAAGAAATCCGTATGAATTGAACGCGTTGCTTTATAATTTCGGCAGCGCCATGGAGTTGCGCGCTCTCGCCGCCTCGCTTTCAGTGGTCCGCGCCGCGGGCTTGCGCGCCGCGGCCCGTGCGAGCCGACCGGGGACATCGAGGTGGCAATGGTTCGACTGCTGAAGACAGCGCTGCTGATATCCATGCTCGCAGCAACCGCCGCGGCGCAGGATGAGAAGATCAGCTTCCAGGTCGTTCCCCTGGCGCCGACGCTCGGGTTGCCCGACAGCCATGAGACCTACGTGATCCGATCACCCGAAGAGTGGAGCAATTGGGTGAACAATCTCACCGCCGTCGTCGATGTGCTACCGGCCGTCGACTTCGAGCGCTACACCTCGCTCATCGCCAGCGCCGGCTACAAAGCGGATGGGCCGGTGGTCGTGACTTTCGATTCGATCGCCGATGCGGGCAACTTGATCCGAGTTCATGTATCCGTGACCACTCCGGCAAGCTGTCCGGCGCGACCCATAGCGGGGCATTACGCCGCGATGGCCCTGATTCCGCGCACCGACAAGCCGGTTCAATTCGACGTGTCCAGCCGGGATACGGGCTGCCATTAGCGGCCGGTATCGCTCGTGCCCGGCAGCAACATTTCAGGAGTCAATCATGCGCATGCGTGCAGCCCAGATTCAAAGTGCCAATGCCTCGTTCGAATTGATCGAGCGCGACGTTCCAGCCCCGGGTTCCGGCGAGGTGCGGATCAGAGTGCAGGCCTGCGGCATCTGCCACAGCGACTCCTACACCAAACTCGGCACGATGCCCGGTATTCGCTACCCGCGCGTGCCGGGGCACGAGGTCGTCGGCCTGGTGGACGCCGTTGGCGCGGAGGTACCCGATTGGAAGCCGGGTGACCGGGTGGGTGTCGGCTGGCACGGTGGGCATTGCGGCCATTGCGCTTCATGTCGAAGAGGCGACTTCATCACCTGCTCTTTCGGCAAGATTCCGGGCATCACCTACGATGGCGGCTATGCGGACTACATGATCGCTCCCTTCGAGGCGCTGGCCGCCGTTCCGGATGAGCTGTCCTCGGCGCAGGCGGCGCCGCTCCTGTGCGCCGGCATCACCACGTTCAACGCGCTGCGGCACAGCGGTGCCGGCCCGGGTGATCTCGTTGCGGTGCTCGGGGTGGGCGGCCTCGGCCACCTCGGCGTGCAGTTCGCCGCCAAGCTGGGCTGTCGCACCGCGGCGGTGGCGCGGGGCAGGGACAAGGAGCCTCTCGCGCGCAAGCTGGGGGCCCGCCATTACATCGACAGCACCTCACAGGACGTGGCCGCGGAGCTCGAGAAGCTCGGCGGCGCACGCGTGATTCTTGCGACGGTGACGGATTCCCAGTCGATGAGCAGCTCGATCGGCGGCCTGGGTATCGACGGCAAGCTCATCGTGCTGGGTGCATCGGCAAAGCCGATCGAGGTCTCGCCGATCTCGCTCATCCGGGCGCGTCGCTCGATTTCGGGCTGGCCGTCCGGCACCGCGAGCGACTCCGAGGACACCTTGCGCTTCAGCCTGCTGACGGACATTCGCCCGATGATCGAGACCTTTCCCTTGGAGCGCGCAGCCGAAGCGTACGAGCGGATGATGAGCGGCAGGGCAAGGTTTCGGGTGGTTCTCACGACCGAAGCGCGCTGAGGCGGGCGCGCTCACCACCAGCCGCGCCGCTTGAACCAGATTATCGGCAGCAGCGTGCTCAGCGCGATGAGCGCGAGACCGTAGGGATACCCAAAGCGCCAGCTCAGCTCCGGCATATCGTGAAAGTTCATGCCGTACATGCTCGCGATCAGCGTCGGCGGTATGCCGACGACGGACACGATCGTGAGCACCTTGAAGATCTCGTTTTGCTCCGTGTTGATGAACCCGAGAATGGCATCGAGCAGAAACTGCGATTTGCCGGACAGGTGCGCCTCGAAGTCGACCACCGAGACGAGATCCTGCTGTGCCGTGGTCAGGCGCGTCTTCTCCTCCGGCGACAGCCAGTCGCTCGCCGTCTTCTGGACGAATGCGATGATCCGCTGCAGACCGAGCGTGCTTTCGCGGCTGCGGGATAGCTGATCGCCGGCGATCCCGATCGCCTTCAGGCACTCGCGCAGAGCGGACGAGGCGCGCTTGTCGTGCAGCTGCTGCGGCGCGCTCGGTCCAAACGCTCGGGCGGAGACCGTCGCCAGATTGCCGCTCAATTGCTCGAGCTTGTCCGCGCCGAAATCCACCATGCCTTCGATGAGGGCGCAGAACACCGCTGTGCTGCCGACATCTTGCTTGTTGCCGACGCGCGCCTCGACCTGGGCGAAGGCGTGAATTTCCGAATAGCGCACGGTGACCAGCAGCTCGCGCGAGAGCACGAATCCGAGGGGGAGCGGCGCAAAGCCTGCCTGCTCATCTTGAATGGCAAGGGGCATGCTGACGTACAGCGCCGAACCGGCTGTCTTGAGCCGGCTCGACGTCTCGATTTCCTGCAGGGATCCGCGCGAGGGAACCTCGATGCCGTATGCGGCGGCCACTTGCGCAATCTCTGGCGGCGTCGGATTGAGCAAATCGACCCAGAAAGCCTTGGCGCCTTGCGCGCCCGTATCGCCATGTACCGTCAACATGAGGCTGAGATCGAGATTCCGAGTCCGCACGATTCGAGCCGCATGACGATACCCCATTCGCCGGTACTTTGGCGAATCCAGCGCCCGGCGCCCCGGCGCAGGCCGGCCACAGGTGCCGTGGCTTGCGCTCGTCGGCTGCGCAGCACGCGAGGAGCTTGCTATGCTTCGCCTCGACGGCGATGGCGCGGTCGGCGCCGCGTTCGCCGGCATCGGTGGGGCCAGCGGCGATCGGCTCCGCGATTTGACGGAGGTTGCCCATGAATGATGTTTCGCACCATGATGCTCCGCAGGCAGGGCCGGGAGCCGTGCCGTTCCGCGTAACGGACCTCGAGCGCATTCCGACGAGGCGCTACTACGATGAGGAGTTCTACAAGCTGGAGTGCGAGCGCCTGTGGCCGCACGTGTGGCAAATGGCCTGCCGGCTCGAGCAGGTCGCGAACGTGGGCGACTGGATCGAATATTCGAACCTCGGCAAGTCGGTCATCGTGGTTCGCAGCAAGAGCGGGATAAAGGCTTACCACAATGCGTGCCGGCATCGCGGCATGCAGCTCGCGAAGGGCCACGGCAATTGCCAATCGAAGGGCTTCATCTGTCCCTTTCATGGCTGGCGCTGGGACATCGAGGGCAAGAACACCTTCGTGTACGGGAAGAGCATTTTCAGCGAGCGCCAGCTCGATCAGGCGGATATTGCGCTCAAGCCCTGCCGAGTGGAGCTGTTCGCGGGCTGCGTGTTCATCAACCTCGATGCCCGGGCGCCGTCGCTGCGCGAAAGTGTCGGTCCCATGGCGGCCGCTCTCGATGCCTACCAGGCCGATCAGATGCGCGCCGAGTGGTGCTACGCCACCGTGCTGCCCGCGAACTGGAAGACTGCGATGGAGGCCTTCATGGAAGGCTACCACGTGATGCGCACGCATCCGCAGCTGCAGGATGCACAACCGGTGCTGTTCAATTCCTTGTACGGCGTGATCCCGGGCGATCGCGGGCAGTACCTCGACCCAAAGCTGAGTGTCCGCGACAACATCAAGGCGCACTTCAGGATGATGCAGCTCTTGAGCGAAGGCATGGCCGGCATGTGTCACGCCAAGGACGTGGCCGTCGCGGGCGACCTGCTGGAAGTGGAACTGCCCGAGGACCCCAAGCAAGCACTCATGACCTGGTTCGGCATGCTCAACCATGCCGTCACCGAGCGCGGCCGCGCGCGCGGGGAGCCGACGCCGGACCTCAACGAGATTGCCGTGAAGACCCCGCTCCAGGCGGTCGAGTTCATCTTTCCGCACTACTTCCTGCTGCCGAACCTGTCGAGCATGGCGGCCTATCGAATCCGGCCGCTGGCAGCGGAGAGCTGTCTGTTCGAGCTCTGGTCGCTCACCCATTTTCCCCCGGGGCGGGAGCCCGAGCCGGTCATGGAGCCCGTGACGCTGGCGTACGACAGCGATCGATTCCCGCCCATCCCGAGGCAGGATTATTCGAACATTCCCCGCCAGCAGATAGGGCTGCACGCCGAGGGGTTCGAATTCATGCGATTGTCCGGGGCGGTGGAGGGGATGATCAGCAACTATCAGCAAATCATCGACGGCTACCTGAAGGGCGTGCCCCTCGAACGCCTGGGAAGGGCAACGAGGGCTCTGAGCGGCAATTTCGATGGACCGATCATCGATCTGAAGCTCTGATCGACCCGCGGCCGGGGCCCCTCCGCTACGCTTCCCAGGGGAAGCGCGGCAATTGTCGAAAGGCGCGGTGCATGGCGTCGTCCCAGCCGCTGCTCGTCTGGCGGAACAGCTCCGAATCCTCATCGAGCACCAGCTGCTGGGAGAACTGCAACTTATCGCACGGCAAGATCGCCAGATCGATGGGCGGTCCGACCGACAGGTTGGACTTCAGTGCGGCGTCGAATGAGATCAGCGCCAGGCGTGCTGCCTGATCGAGCGATAGGGTGGTGCTGGCGATCCGGGACAGGATCGGCTTGCCGTATTTGAACTCGCCGAGCTGCAAGAAGGGCGTCTCGGGAGTGGCCGCCACGTAGTTGCCTTCGGGATGGATCAGGAACAGCTCCGGTGCGCGGCCGGCGATCTGACCGCCCAGAATCAAGGTCGCGCCGCCGCTCACTCCGCCGCTGCGAAACGCCGCGTCGTGGGACTGCTCGATGCCGAACAGCGTTTGCCCCACGTAGCGGGCGGCCTCGAACAAGTACCCGACCGAGCGCAGACTGAGCCTGTCCGGCGCCGCGTCCAGGTCGCGCCGCAGGTAGTCGAGAAGCTCCTGGGTGGTGCCGAGGTTCCCGGAGGTCAGCAGGACGAAGATTCGATCGGTGGAGGGCTGGAAGACATGCAGCTTGCGATACGTGCTGATGTAATCGATTCCGGCGGTGATGCGCGAATCGCTGGCAAATACCAGCCCGGCGTCCAGCTTGATCCCGAGGCAGTAGGTCATCGCCGGCGCAAGGTAGCAGGGTTGTCCGGGGAAATCGATGTTTTCGGGGACCTCGTCGCGTTTGGGCAACGGCGCATGCGGCCGTGCCGGATCGGCCACGCGGGCCATCGGGGGCATAATCACGCCCCGGCATGGAGATACTCAGGATCTGCTAGGATGGATTCCAGGGTTTCAGTCGTCCCTGCGCGCCACTTGCGCGCTTCGGGGCACTCTAGCGGGAGAGACTTGATGAGCGCCGTAACTGACACGCCCATTGCCAAGACCCAGTCCACCGGCGGGGCGGCCTGGCCGTCGAGCTGGCACACCATGCCGCACGGCATCAGTGTCGGACGCTACATCGATCCCGCATTTCAGAAGCTCGAGTACGACAAGCTCTGGAGCCGGGTCTGGCAGATCGCGGCGCGTCTCGATGAGGTTCCGGAAATCAACGACTACACCGTCTACGACATAGGCGACCAATCGGTCGTGCTGGTGAGGGTCGGTCAGAACTCGGTCAAGGCCTATCACAACGTCTGTCCGCACCGCGGCACGGCGCTTGCCCAGGGGTGCGGAGCGTTTCAAGGTGGCCGGATCATCTGTCCATTTCATGGTTGGCGCTGGAACACGGCGGGCCAGAATCAGTTCGTGCTCGAGCGCCGGGAATTTCGTGATGGCCAGCTGCGCGACAGCGATGTGGCATTGAAAGAGATCAAGTCGGTCATATTTGCGGGCTTCGTGTTCATCAACTTCTCTTCCGCGGCCGAGCCGTTCGATGATTTCATCGCGCCGGTGCGCGGCCTGTTCGAAGGTCTGGCGATCGAAGACATGCACCACTACTGGTGGAAGCAGATTCCCATACAGTCCAACTGGAAGGTAGCGCAAGAGGCGTTCTTCGAGGGCTATCACGTGCCCGCCACACATCCACAGCTGGAGCCGAAGGCAGCGGATTTCATCTTCGGCGAACAGTCGGGGCGGGAGGTTCAATTCAATCACTGGAACGTCCTGTACGAAACATATGCGAAAGGACACGGACGCTTCTATGGCGGCAAGAAAACCCCGATGGCGGGCAACGTGCGGGCGGAAAATGCCGATCCGGTGGTAGTCATGGCGGCTCGCCTCAAGCTGCTTGCCGACGGCATGGACGCGCAGGTGCTACCCGAGGATATCGAGGTCGTCCTGTCTCTGCAGGGCAAGGAGCTGCAGGCAGGCTCGAGTCTGGGCTCCGAATACGTCAAGGCGCTGTACGCGAAGGCCGCCGCCGAGCAGCGGCCCATGCCGAAGCCCACGCCGGAGGCGCTCGGCATGTGGGGCGGGGAGATTTTCCTCTTTCCGAACTTCATGATCCTGCCGCATGCCGGCAATGCGATGATGTACCGCGCCCGACCGGTCGGCCTGGACCCCGACCGCTGCATTTTCGAGATCTACTCGACCAAGTCGTATCCGGCCGCCGTGAGGCCCCCTCGCGCCGTCGTTCAATGCGTGACCGACATCGACGATCCACAGCAAGTGCTGCAGATTCCACGTCAGGACCTCGGGAACATTCCGCGCATGCAGAAAGGTCTTCACTCGAAGTCCATGCGTCAGACGTGGCTAGCGAAGGAGCAGGAGAAGATCATCCTCAACATGCATCAAGAAATGGATCGATATTTGCTCGCCTGAGGGGGCCGTGCGCATTGATCAGCCCGGTGACCCTACGAGGGCGGGACTGCGCCGTACATCTCCACTATTTTTTTGTCCTGGGCATCGGGCGAGAACAACTCCCAGTCGATCCCGTTGACATCGCGGGAGCAGGTGAAGCCTGCGGCGCGGTCGTCCTCGAATCCGACATGCCGCAGCTGGCCCGCACGCTCAGGGGTCTGATTGATGGAGAAGTTCAGCAGGCTGGTGCGCCACATGGCGTATTTGCCTGCAACCACGATCGTGGCCGGTTGACCCAGACGGCGGCTGTAATCCTCGATCGAAGCCTGCAGATCTCTGACGGCGATTGCGATGTGGAAACGCTTCATGTCGGCTCTCCGGAATTCAACCCATGACGAGAGGTAGTCTACGGCGAAGCGCTGCCGCCCGGCGCGGCCGCGCACGATACGCTGCAGGTCCGTGTGCTCCTCGAGGCGCGCACGGGTGTCGCGAGCGGGTATCGGGTCGTCGCACGGGTCATCACCATGGTACGATTGCAGCGTCCGCGCGCTGTCACGAGCTTTAGATTGGGAGAAGCGCATGACGATCGTCAAGATGTCTTTCATTTTGATCAGTTTCTCACTGTCGGCATGCGCGACGGACTACGTGTCGCAGCTATCTCAACCCAACTTTGGCAGGTGGGCGCCTCCTTCGGTGGACATTGGGTCGTCTGCTCTGACGGACGGGGCCTACATGCCCAAATTCTGGCAGGCCCCTTGCACCACGGTCGATTATCGCTGCGCGCCGCCGACGTTCGCACCGTGATGCGACGTGCCGAGGCAGCTCTGATCGAACGACCAGGCCGCCGGACGATGCGGCGATCGATGCAGAGCTGCATCCTGGCGCATTGCCGTGAGCGCGATCGCGCGCTTCCCTCCAAGGTCGCGCGGGCTCTCCTCTCGAGAGCGCTGACCAGCAATTTTTCCCAAGTCATTAACCCCCGACTCGAGCCATCCTTGCCGTCAGCTGACTCATTCCACTCAGCGCAGGAGGTCGGGCGATGATCAATCATATGTCCATTGGGGTTCGGTCGTTGGCCAGGGCAAAGGCCTTTTACGACCCGGTCTTGGCTGCCATCGGTTATCGCTGTCTGAGCGAAGATGCGGGCTCGCTGGGGTACGGCGCATCAAGCGCTGCATTCTGGGTGCTGCGGACGGAACGGCCGATGCCCGCCAATCCTGAGTCCGGGTTGCATATTTGTTTCAATGCGCCGAACGGCGACGCTGTGAAGAGGTTCCACGCGGCGGGACTCGCCAACGGCGGTCAGGACAACGGAAAGCCAGGGCTGCGGACGGACTACGGTCCGGACTACTTCGCAGCGTTCCTGGTGGATCCCGAGGGCTATCGGCTCGAAGCTCATAGCAAGGGCTGATCCGGCCGCGATCTGCAGCCTGCGCCGCCGCCAGCGGGCTCTCCTTGGCGATCGCCCAAGCGCTCGAGCCGTGGTCCTCAAGGAGAGGGCGGCGCCTCGAGGAATGCTCTGGAACACGCGCGGAATTCGAGCGGCGTCAGGCCGAAGAGATGACGAAATCGTCGATTGAAGGTCGACAGATCGTTGAAGCCGGCGTCGAACGCGACGGCGGAGACGGCCTGGGACGTCTCGAGGAGCCGGGTGGCGGCCCGGCGCATGCGCAGCGTCAACAGATACTGGTGAGGCGACATTCCGACGACCTGGCGGAACGTCCTCAAGAAATGAAACCGGCTCAAACCAGCTGCCGCGGCCAGGTCGGCGAGCGAATGGGGGTCATTCGCGGTTTCGCTCATATGACGAACGATGTCCGCGATGCGGCGCTCAACCCGGGCCGGCGTGCGAGTTCGGATCGCCGCATGCTCTGACGCGCGCGATACGACCTCGGCGGTGATCGCGGCGACGGCCTCTTCGATCTCGAGCGACCCGCAGCGTCGATCGATGGCCTGCAGGCCGACCACGCAGGCCATCGTGCGCTGCGCGGCAGGAAGCATCGGCAGCGCGAACCGGTACTCACTCGAATTTGCAGCCAGCGCCGCGATATCGGCGAACAGCTCCGGCGCCAAGTGAATGGAAATGCAGCGGTCTCCGCGACCATGCTCGTGACTGCACTCAAAGCCAGCGCCCGGGTTGCCGAGCAGGAACGATCCCGGGTGCATGAGCACACGCCCCGTGTCGGTTCGATATCTGAATGTGCCGTCAACGACTGCGGCGATGGAGACTCCTCCATGCGATTCCTCGAAAGGGCGGTCTTGCGGTCCCGCATGGCAGGTGTATTCGCTGACGGTCCAATCGCGGCCGGAGGCGATGGTGCGTACATCGGGACGCCGATGGGCATCGAGAACGGCGGGGCCGACGGCGTGAGGAGCGCGTCCCATGCTCCGCCAAGCATAGCACCAAGGTGCGAAATGATGCTCCCGCTCGACGAGCGCCGTGGTCGGGGCGAGTGGGGCAGCGGCCGCGCCGGACGCACGTCCCAAATCAGGGCCGTAACGCCAAGTCACAGCTGTAACGCGGTGGCAAAATCCGGAAACGGATGCGCAATCGGGCGCTGAGACACTGCTTGAGTCACGAAATCGAGCCCTCTTCAAGACCGCGCAGAGCAACCCATGAAATTCATCATCAGCATCATCGCAGTGGCTTGGCTGGCGACCGCTTGCAGCTCATTCGCCACCGCTCCGGATGACGATAGCGTAACGGGCGCGACTTTCGACATGAGAACAGGCCTGTGTACCGATGCCACGCCGCCTCCTTGTAGCCTTCCTCGGGATTAGCTGAGATGGCCGTCAAACCTGGACCTTGGCATCCTTCAGCTCACCCTCGCGGCCGCTTGCCGACGCGAATCGTACGGGCAATCCAATCAAGCCGCTGCTCCATGAGCCGACTCATGATGGCTCGAGCGGCCGTTACTTCGCCTTCACTCCCGCGGCGATCCGATCACCGAGCTCCCTGTCGACCTTGCGCCAGTAGTCGAAGCTGCGCGCGAGAACGGGCTCGGAAACGCCATCCCTCAGATGCCCGATGATATTGCTTGCGAGCCGGGCGCGCGCGGCATCATCGAGAACTCGACGCACCATGGTACCGGCCTGACCGAAGTCATCGTCCTCGGCGCGCAGGGTGTACGCCTTGCGCACCATGTCACCGTCGGCGTACCAGAGACCCGCGGTGTCGGTGCGCTCCGGGTCGGCCTTGGGGCCGCCGTAGGAGTTCGGCGCGTAAACCGGATCCGACACATTCTGAACGCGCATTGCACCATCCTTGCTGTAGCTGTGCACGGGTGATCTTGGCCGGTTGACGGGAATTTGCTTGTAGTTGACGCCGAGCCGCGCGCGGTGCGCATCCGAGTAGGAGAAGCCGCGCGCGAGCAGCATCTTGTCCGGACTCAGCCCAATACCGGGCACCAGGTTGTTGGGCTCGAAGGCGGCCTGCTCGATTTCGGTGTGGAAATCCGAGATGTTACGGTCCAGCGTCAGCTTGCCCACCTCGATCAGAGGGTAGTCTTTGTGAGGCCAGATCTTGGTGAGATCGAACGGATTGAAACGATAGGTCCTGGCCTCCTCGAACGGCATGATCTGCATCTTGAGCGTCCAGCGTGGGAAATCACCCTTCTTGATGGAGTTGAAGAGATCACGCCGATGATAGTCGCCGTCCACCCCGGCCAGACGGTCCGCCTCGGCCTGAGTCAGGAAATCAATGCCCTGATCGGTCTTGAAGTGATACTTCACCCAGAATTTCGCACCCTTGCTGTTGACCCACATGTAGGTGTGGCTGGAATAGCCGTTCATATGACGCCAAGTCTTGGGGATGCCTCGATCGCCCATGAGCCAGGTCACCTGGTGCGCCGACTCGGGCGATAACGTCCAGAAGTCCCACTGCATGTCGTGGTCGCGCAGGCCGTTGTCCGCGCGGCGCTTCTGCGAGCGGATGAAATGCTGGAACTTCAAAGGATCGCGAATGAAAAATACCGGCGTGTTGTTGCCCACCATGTCGTAGACGCCCTCGCTCGTGTAGAACTTCAAAGCGAAGCCGCGCGGGTCGCGCCAGGTGTCGGGACTCCCGCGCTCGCCGGCCACGGTGGAGAAACGGATCAGGGTCTCCGTCTTGGTGCCCGGCTGGAAGACGGCGGCTCGCGTATAGCGGCTGACGTCTCGGGTGACCTCGAAATGACCGAAGGCGCCGCCGCCCTTCGCGTGTGGCTGACGCTCCGGGATACGTTCCCGATTGAAGTTCGCCATCTGCTCGATCAGATAGTGATCATTCAGGACGATCGGGCCATCGGCACCGATGGTGAGTGAATGCTCGTCGCTCGCGACCGCGGCGCCCGCGTCGGTGGTGGTTGCCTTCGTCGATTCGGTCATGGCTCATTCCTCTGGCGTGACGGTAACGCCGATGCTGCAATCAAACTGGACCTTGCGACTCCATAAGTGAAATAGAATCTATCTATGGGCTCGATAAATAGAATCCATGATTCGCGTGCTCGCTTGCCCAAAGGCCGCATCCTTTGTCGGGATCGGGCGCCGTGATCGTCGATGGAAAATCTTACAATCCGGCAGGGCTGCTCGGCGGATGACATGTCGCAACGCGGCACCAGGTGAGTGCGGTCTCGTGATCCTTCGCGAGCCAATGACCCGTCGGATGGAGAAGTGGTCGTGTCGGAGTTTTTGATTCATCTCGTGTGCGGTTCGACGGGCGCCGGAAAAACAACCTACGCCGAATCACTCAGCAATCGCATCGGCGGCGTGCGACTTTCCATTGACGAATGGATGACGGCGCTCTTCTGGATGGATAGTCCGCAGCCTCTGGAGGCCGCCTGGTCGATGGAACGAGTCGAACGCTGTCACACCCTCATGTGGATGATGGCGGCGCGCATCGCCGCGCGCGGAGTGCCCTGTATACTCGATGCGGGTCTCGGTCAAGCGAGCAGTCGGGACCGATTCGTCAGGATGGCGACGGAGCTTGGGCTATCGACGCGGCTGCATTTCCTGGACGCTCCGGTGGAGGAGCGGTGGCGCCGAGTCGCAGCGCGCAATAGCGCCAGAGGCGCCGCGCATCGGCTGCCCTTTGATGTGACGCGCGAGATGTTTGATTTCGTCGAGACTCTCTGGGAGCCGCCCACGGATGCCGAACTGACCGCCAGCAACGGCGTGAGAATTGAGTGAGAGTCGGGCGCCGAGTGCTGGGCACGCCGACGAGGTGGTGTGGATTAGAGCACATCCCCTGCAAATGGACAGCGGAGCTACGATAGGGACGGAGCGATGAGATGGGTCAAATCATGAAGGGAAAGACCGTGGTCATCACAGGAGCGACCTCGGGCATAGGCGAGGTTGCCGCGCGAGAACTGGCCGGCATGGGGGCGCGAGTCGTGCTCGTGGCGCGCGACCCCGCTCGCGCCGAGGCGACATTGGCTCAACTGCGCGCCATCAATGCCAACGCATCGCACTCGGCCCATTATGGGGATCTGTCGCGTCTCGCCGACATGAAAAGAATGGGCCTCGAGATTGCTGCGGCGGAGCCGCGGATCGACGTGTTGATCAACAACGCGGGGGCGTTATTCGGCTCGAGAGAGGTAACGGAGGATACCTGGGAGCGGACCTTCGCGACCAATCATATGGCCTACTTTGTGCTCACCCACATGCTGCGCGAACGCCTGACTCTCTCTCGCGCGCGAATCGTGAACACCTCCTCATCGGCTCACAAGGGGTGCTCCATCGATTTCGACGACCTGCAGTCTGCGAAGAGATATTCGCCTCTCGAGGTCTATGGCCGAAGCAAGCTCTGCAACATCATGTTCACCCGAGAGCTTGCTCGGCGCTGGGGCAAGGAAGGAGTCACGGCGAACTGTTTTCACCCCGGATTCGTGGCATCGCGTTTTGGCGCGGGGAGCGGGGGGCTGATCGCACGGTTGATCGCGGTGGGGCGGACCTTCGCCATCTCACCCGAGAAGGGAGCACAGACCCTCGTGTATCTGGCCTCATCGCCGGAAGTGTCGAAGGTAAGCGGGGCATACTTCTACAAGTGCAGGGCGGCGACCCCTTCAGCGCGGGCGAGAGATGACGTGGCTGCGGGGCGCCTTTGGGCAGAGTCCGCGAAGCTCGCGGGAATCGATGGCTGAAGCTGCGTCGCAGCCGAGGGTCCGGCTTGTAACCGCCAATCGAAATGGAGTAAAACCACGTGCTCCAGCTTCACGCCATCCGTTCGGCTGGGTTGACTCAGCAGCGTGCACCGGAGGTCATCAGCATGTCCCAGAAATCCGCCGCAATTGCCGTTTATGATCCCTCAACCGAGGAGTGCATCGGGGAGATCGCCGACGGCGGCGCCAAGGCCGTGGATGAGGCGGTCGGGCGGGCACGCGAGACGTTCAAGGCGGGTGTATGGCGCAACAAGACGCCCTCGGAACGTGCCCGCATCCTCAACAACGTGGCCGAGCTCATCGAGAAGCGGGCGGAAGAGTTGGGGGCCATCGATTCGCGCAACGTCGGTATGGCCCGCAGCCATGCGCGCAACCTCGTCTTTGCCGGTGCGGAGCAGATTCGCTACTACTCCGGCTGGTGCACCAAGATCTACGGGAAGTCTGCCGACCTCAGGATGGCGGGAGGAATCACGGGCAAGACGGCCGATCTGCTGGGATACACCCTCAAGGAGCCCCTTGGCGTCGCCGGCTGCATCGTTCCCTGGAATGGACCGGCGCTCAACGCGATCATCAAGCTCGGGCCCGCGCTGACCGCCGGTTGCAGCGTCGTGCTCAAGCCCGCGGAGGAAACGCCATTATCGGCGCCGGTGCTCGCGCAAATACTGACCGCCGCGGGCGTGCCCGAGGGGGTGGTCAACATCGTCAACGGCTACGGTCACACCGCCGGAGCCGCTCTTGCGGCACATCCCGACGTCGACAAGATCGCGTTCACGGGCTCCACCGAGGTGGGAAAGCTGATCGTGCAGGCAGCGAGCGGCAATCTCAAGAAAGTCATGCTGGAATTGGGCGGCAAGTCGCCGGTGCTGATCTACGACGATGCGGACCTGCCCAAGGCAATTGCGGGTGCTGCGCTCGGGATCTTCATCAATTCGGGGCAGGGCTGTGTATGCGGCTCACGGGTCTACGTGCAGCGGGGCGTTTATGACGAGGTGCTGGAGGGTCTTGCGCGCGCCGCCAGGGCGCTGCGTCTCGGCGGTCCGCAGGATTCGAACGTGGATATCGGCCCGTTGATCAGTCGCAAGCAGCTCGACCGAGTGATGGGATTCATCGACGAAGGACGGCGCGATGGCGCGCAGATCGTCACGGGGGGCGAGCGTCTGGATCGCCGCGGTTACTTCGTCAAACCGACGGTGCTGACTCAGGTAAGCGAGGACATGCGGCTGATGCGGGAAGAGATCTTTGGTCCCGTCGTCGCTGTCGTGCCGTTCGACGACGAAGAGGAAGCGCTCGGCTGGGCGAATGATTCGATTTACGGCCTCGCCGCTGCGGTCTGGACGCAGGATATTACCCGTGCTCATCGGCTCGCCAAACGACTGGAAGCCGGCACCGTTTGGCTCAATGCCCAGTTCGCCTGGGATCCGGCGATGCCGTTCGGAGGTTACAAGCAGTCGGGCTGGGGTTATGAGTACGGCCTCGAAGGTGTCGAGGCTTATATGAAGACCAAGTCGGTGTACACCGGGTTGTAACGGCGCGCTCGGCAGCCGCCATCGTATCATGACGGTAGAACGCTCCTCTGGCCTAGCCTGGTCAGTGCTGTCGGAGCGATTTAGCCAGATCATCGAGAAACTTGTTCGGCGGTTCGCCCTTGGCGGCAGACACGTACACCACGCGCAGTGTCCAGGCCGGCGTCGTGAAATGGCCCACGGCAAGGATATATGCGCCGGCCGGCGAAGCTACCGGGGGACATACCCAGCGCTTCTCAACGACGCCGCGCGGCCATTGTCTGGTATCCAATCGCGGATTGACGCATCCGGTCTTGGCCGCGTCCGGGGCCACGGCCGCCGGACACGGCCGCTGCGGATTAGCAGCGCAGAATTCCGCCATCACCAGCGGCGGCGCGGTCGGCCTGCCCGAAGGGGATGCAGTCAGCCGCTCCGTGCCATCCATCTGGATCTTCCAATGCTTGGGGAGCTCGAGACCAACCGAACCGAGCATTGTTTCCCGGCCGTAGGCGGCCGGGGCGGTCGTGAGCAGCAGCGCCGTGGCGGCTGCCGCCAGGAGCGCCCCCCGGCAATGCGCCTGAGCCAAACGAGGCAGGATTATCCAATTCATCCATTCGCTCCGGGTCCGCAAAGTGCCGAGCTGCGTGGCGAGCTCACTGATAGAGTCCGCGCGCCCGGAACCTGGTGAGCCGCGGGGATATCGAGGCCGTGGGCAACATTATGATCCATGTCGGAATATAGAACACCGAAACGTACCCGCTCACACGCACTGTGGCGGCCCGCCATGGCGGCGATCCCTGCCATTCCCAGCGGCGGCCGGTCCTCCCTACAGCCCGTGCATGAACCGCTTCACCACCGTGGCGCACTCGCTCGGGCAGCTCTGCAGCAACAGATGCGGTCCCTCTATCTCGACGAGCTCCGCCGCCGGAAGCGCGCGAATCATGAGCTCGGTCGCCGCGCGAGGCACCACGTGGTCTCTGCTCGCGCGCAGCACCAGCGTTGGAACCCCAATCCGGGTGAGCGCTTGCACCTCATCGACCGTCAGGACGGCAGCGATCCGATGTCGCAGAACCGCCTCGCTGACGGCAGCGGTCGCCAGCGCGCTCTCCCGTCGAGCTCGCTCGGTCGTCCACGCTCCCCACATGAATGGCGCTCGCGCCCAACTCGGCATCGACTTGACTGGAACACCGCCCACCCAGGGTGCAACCCACCCGAGCAGTGGGTAGGGATTGCGCGCAAAGGTCACGCACAGGACTATCCCGACCAGAGCCTGCGGCGGATCCGCTCCCAGGCGAATCGCAATCGGCCCCGAGAAGGATTCGCCGAGGACCACGAACCGCCGGTCCCCGGGCAGCGCCTTTCTCACCAGCGCCTCGAGCTCCGTATAGCCCAATGGCTGATGTGCTGGATAGGTGACGATCTGCGTGTCGATGCTCGCTCCAAGGGTCTCCACGAACGGGCGAAACAATATTCCCGTGCCGTCCAGGCCGGGCAGCAGGACCAGGGCGGGTGGTGCTCGATCATCCGACAAAGTGCCCGCCGGCCATGAAAGACAAGGAAGAGGGAGACGGAAAGCTCACTTGTCCGCGAGGTAGATCCGAGAGAGGAGGGCGCCTCGCTCCAAACAGCCCAAGGAGTTTAGGCGGCAAAATTGAAAGCCAGCCGACCTTGCGAGCGCGCGATTCGGCGCGGACTCTCGCCCAGTGCAGCTGCCGTTTCTGTGGCCGATCGATGACGTTGGGTCCCCCCGGCTTCAGAATATACCGGACGTCGATTTCGAGGCGGCGAGGAGCTTTCGAGGCCTCCGTCGAGGCGAATGCCGAGCTCGGTGCCATGCCCGCTGAGCTCGCGACGGCCCCCCGACAATCAGTGGCGCTCGTGTTACTGCTTCGCGCCCGCGCATATACTCGAGAACGAAAGAGAGGAAGACCGGCATGAGCATTGCACTGATTGCGACGAAGCTCGTGGTTCGCGACCTCGAAGCGGCTGAGCGCTTCTATCGCGCAATGGGATTGAAATTCGTAAACCGGAACCTTGGGGGCGAAGATGAAGTCCGGCAACAGCAGTGCTGGCTGTCAGCCTCCGGGGACGCGACTACCCATACCCTCATCCTGACACGATTCCTCGAGCTGCCGCCGCCGGGCCGGCCTACATACCCGGGCGAAGTTTGGCTTGCCTTCCGGGTTTTGGATGTGGACGCCACGCTCACGACGATACAAGCGTCGGGCGGCACGATATTGAGGCCCGCTCAAGATCGACCTGAACACAGCGTTCGCGCCGCGGTGGTCGGCGATCCCGAAGGCCACATCATCGAAATTGTTGGACCGATCCCCTCTGGGCGCACCGGCTAGGAGTGTGTCCACCGAGTCCCGCGGACAGCTCAAACTTGCTCTTATGCACATCTAAAACTTGTTTTAGTAAAACATCTAAAACTTGATATAATGCAGCATCTGAGACTTGTACTTGTGCCATGCCGACGCCCAATGAAAAGTTAGCGGAGTCGATGGCGGAGCTCGAAAGGCTTCAGGTCGGAGGCCGGCGCGCATTTAGATCCCATGAACTGTCGCGTGTTCATCGCGAACGCCTCCTCCACGCGGGCTACTTACAGCAAGTCGTCAGGGGTTGGTTGATTTCTTCCGGCCCGGGATCTGCGCAAGGGGAGAGCACACCCTGGTTTGCTTCGTTCTGGGAATTCTGCGCCCGCTATTGCGAGGCGCGGTTCTCAAAAGATTGGCATCTTTCCCCGGAGCAATCGTTGCTCATTTCCGCGGAAAACACGGTGATTCCACGGCAAGTGATCATCTACAGCCCGAAGGGTGCCAACAACACGACCACCTTGCTCTTCGGTACCTCTCTCTATGATCTGAAGGAAAGCCAACCGCCACCCTCCGGAGATCTGATCGTAAAAGATGGCCTCCGCCTGTTCGCGACCGAGCCTGCGCTCATCAAGGTGCCCCAAGCATTCTTTGCCGCCAAGCCAGTCGAAGCTCACGTGGCGCTTGCCAGTGTTCGGGAACCTTCAGCGCTGCTGCGCCGACTCCTGGACGGCGGAAACTCGGTCGTCGCCGGTCGACTGGTAGGCGCATTTCGACGCGTCGGTCGCGCCGATACCGCGGAGGAAATTCGTGCCGCAATGACGGGCGCAGGTTACTCCGTGCGCGAGTCCGATCCCTTCGTTCCCGGCCAGGAAATCGGCAAGCTGACTCTCGCCGCCGCGCCCATCGTCGGACGGATACAGAGCATGTGGGGGTCGATGCGCGGCACCGTCTTGAGCGCATTTCCGCCGGCTCCGGGACTTCCGGCCGATGGAACCGCGTATCTTCATTTGGTGGATGAGATCTATCAAAGCGATGCCTATCACTCTTTGTCGATCGAGGGGTATCGTGTGACGCCCGATCTGATCGAGCGGGTTCGCTCAGGAAATTGGCGGCCGGAGTCGAACCAAGCTGATCAAAAAAGTGGCGATGCCCCTGCCGCACGGGGCTACTGGCAAGCGTTTCGAATCGTCAAGCGCGCCGTGGAAAAAATCATAACCGGAGCAAATCCCGGCACGCTCGTTCGTTCCGCTCACCGGGAATGGTATCGAGAGCTCTTCCAACCATCCGTCGCCGCGGGACTGATTCCAGCCGCCGCTCTCGCCGGCTATCGAAACGATTTTGTGTTCTTGCGCACATCGCGTTACGTGCCGCCCCGCTGGGAAGCCGTGCGGGATGCGATGCCCGCACTCTTTGATCTTCTTGAATCGGAACGCGAGCCCGCCGTTCGAGCCGTCTTGGGTCACTGGTTGATTGGCTACATCCACCCCTATATGGATGGCAACGGACGCATAGCCCGCTTTCTAATGAATGCCATGCTCGCGTCCGGCGGATATCCGTGGACTGTGGTACGAGTGGAGGATCGCACGCGTTACCTTCACGCGCTGGACCGCGCGAGCATTGACCTTGATATTGGCCCGTTTGCGGCTTTTCTCGCAGAGCGCGTCGGATGGTCCGTCTCGCAGTTACCCGCGCAGTTACCCGCAACGAACATCGGATGATGTGCTTTCCCGCGTCATGACTCCGCGCCCGCAGTGCGCCTTACGGCGCACTGCGCATAATGTATATTATGTTAAATATGACCCGATATGAGAAACGCTGACCGAAGCGCTCGAGCGCCACTACACCGCCAAACTCATACGTCGCAATTTTCCACGATAGGACAACTCGTCCGAGCAAAGTCCCGACACCAATCCTGCGGACCCGCCGTGCTGATACCCCCCGCTGGTGCGACCGGGAACAGAGAGTCGATGCTTAGTCATCAGGAGACGGGTGGAGGACGCGCGCCGGAACTTTTGCACGTTTCGTCGAAAGCCTCCCGCTCCGCCAGGCGCTCAACGTCTGCCTGAGCTCCATGGCTTTCGCCAGCCGCTTTAGCTTCGCGCTATCAAGCTCTTCCAAGTCAATGTCATGCAAGGCGGGAGCGGTCAGCGCGCTTCGAGGACTTTGGGCAAGGTACAACCAATCAAGGAGCGCTTTTTCAGCGCTGGCCTGCGGATGCATGAGGCTTCGCTCCAGATCGAGTCGATCTTCGATCGACCCTGCTTCGAGCATTCGCCGGGGCATCGCTCGAATGAAGACATTTCCTTGCGCGGTCTCGATGAGACCAACCCGAGGACGGACCGGTCCGGTATCGAGGGGCACCACCGCGGTCACGGCGGCGGGAGGATTGTTGTAGACGCCTGCCTCATCCAAGGCGCTGTTGAGCGACACCACAGCATCGCGGCGAAGAAAGGGCACTGCATCCGCCAGACGCCCTGCTGGAGAGGTGAAGCGATTGAGATAAAGTCCCCGCGTCACGGGCAGCAGTCGGCCGCGTTCCCGCGCATCGTCGATCCACAGATACAATGTCTGCTTTGCAACGGCTTCTCCTCGATTAATGTGTGCGGCACGCTCAATGACCGTGAGAGTGAGAGCCGCGGGGGCGCCCACTTCCGAGAGCTGTCTTTCAAGCGCCTGCTTCCAGGGTTTCATGAGGGCTCACCTTGCAGTGCATAGTCGTCCAACAGACGCCCAAGCTCGCGGCGCACTCGAGCGCGCATGGCGTCCCACTCGGCCTCATCAATCCGCCCCAGCAACTCGGCGTCTGCCAGCATTTCGGTCCTGAAGAATCCGTAGCTCATCGATGCGAGCTTGTCCTCTACCGCCCGCGAGGCATCGGATGGATCAACCCGCGCATGTGCGAGTGCCCATTCGATCAAGGCACCACCGGGGCGATGCTTTGGCAGCAAGAGGTCTAGGTCCGTTACATCGCGCGCGGCCGTACGGCCTAAAAGTGCGGCGAGCTTCATCGCCACCAGCGTCTCCTCATCGTAGAGATCGACGTAGTAAGCGCCAAGGCCGAAGGCGGAGACGCCGGACACTGTCGCTTGCCGCACCTTTCCGGGAGGGGGCGTTCGGCGCGAGACCTCGACCTTCATGTGAAAGGGCTCACCGTGCGCGGTGCGCCCGCTGACCTTCCACTTCGGCGAGACCTCAGCCTTCCCGGGCTCTGAGATTCTCCCATCCTGCACGCCACTGCCCCGAAGGGCAGCCTTGAGAGCTCGCATAACCTGATTGTGAAGGCTGTCGGCGGTACGTTTGCGCAGCTCAGGGAAATCAAGGTCGACGTCTCTGGTCAAACGCGCTGGGCCAAACAGCGCCATCATCGCCATGCCACCCTTGAGCACAAAGCCGCCCTTGCCCCCGTAAAAGAGTTCCTTCAGGAAGCGTGCCTGCGTGCGCTCGAGAGTGTCGTCAGCCATAGTGATTGCACGTATTACATTAGTCCATCATATATAGACTAACGTAATACGTCAAGCTGCGGAGCATCCGTGCGAATCGCTGAGCTGGAAGCGGACACGCACGCAGGCGCAGACCAACACGATTTAGTGACTCAGGGGAGCGACAGGTGAGCGGCCTCCGCTCGAGCGGCCGTCCCCGCACTACATCGTCAGTACGACGCGGAACTGCGCGCGGCCGCTCATCATTCGCGCGTAGGCCTCGCTCGCCCTTTCAAGCGGATACGTTTCGATCATGGGCCGTACCCCGCTGAGCTCGGCGCAGCGCAGTGCGTCCTCGCAATCGGGCGGGGTCCCGGCTACCCAGCCTTCAATCGATCGAGTCTTGCTGATCAGCTGTATGGGTGTGACTTCGATGGGACCGGAATCCACGCCGACCACCATGAGCTTGCCGTTCGGAGCCAATCCATCGACCAGCCCGGACATCGCCTTCGAGCTCGGCGCCGTGGCCAGAATCACCTGCGCACCGCCCATCTCCTGCAACGCCTCGGCCACGTTGACCGATTGGCTGTCGATGTACGCGGCCGCGCCGAGCTTCTGTGCAAGCGCCGAGGTTTCCGATCCGCGCCCGATCGCCGCGACTTTGTAACCCAGTTTGTTCGCAAATTGAATTCCCAGGTGCCCCAGACCGCCGATACCCTGCACGGCGACCAAGTCGCCCGGCAGGGCACCGCCGTGCCGCAGCGCATTGAAGGTCGTGATACCGGCGCACAACAGCGGAGCGGCCTCAGCGTCACCCAACGTGTCCGTCATCGCGACCAGTGCCTCCACGGGAGCCAGCATGTATTCCTGGTATCCGCCGTCATAGCTGATTCCAGGAACCTGCGCATTTTGACAATTGCGAAAATCGCCGCGCCGGCACTGCAGGCAGGTGTTGTCATGGCCGCCGTGCCAGCCGACGCCGACGCGTTGCCCCGCCTTCCACCCGGAAATGCCGGGACCGACTTCATCGATTTTGCCGACGACTTCGTGTCCTGGAACGCGTGGATACTCGATGCCCGGCCACTGTCCTTCCTTCGTGAACGAGTCGCTGTGGCACACTCCGCAGGCCTGAACCTTGATGCGCACTTCTCGCACACCTGGTCTCGGAATATCGCGTTCCACCATCTGAAATTCTGCTCCCGGCTTGGGAATCTGCACTGCTCTCATGCGCATGGCTCCTGTGAACTTTTCGCCAGTTGCGCGCAGCATGCACCGGCTAACCGGCGCTCGACCATTGCACTTTGGTATCGATGCGAGGAGTCATCGCGGCGATGTCATTGGACAGATCACCGATATCCATTGCAACAGGCGCCGCCGCCTGCCATAAGTGCTTTTTTGGTAGCGCGCCGCGATTACACGGGCTTAGGCATGAGCGAGTTGCAATTTCAGTTCGACACCCAAGGGATTGATTGGTTGGCTCTCGAGGCCCTCTTCAAGGCTGCCAACCTTCACGGGCGCGAAGGCGACAAGATCCGGCGAGCGTTCCAGGCGAGCGGCGTTGTCTGCTTCGCAAAAGACAAGGCTCGGCTCGTGGGCGCAGCGCGCGCGCTCACCGACCACGAGTATCACGGCACCATCTACGATGTGGTCGTAGATCCGGGCTATCAGCGCAGGGGCATTGGCACCCGCCTCCTGAGCGAGCTGCTCGCACGCCTCCCGGTGTGGCCGCCCCTGTGTCAAGCGCCCTCCTCCATCAGATCCTACTTCGGCAACGACGAATACCCCCGTGGCTTCTTCGGCGGCAAGGGTTTCAAATGGCAGTCCTTCTTCCCGCATTTCGAGCACCTCATGCGCTTCGCCACATCCTCAAGCCGCGCATCCCAGCCGCATAGCCTTCCCAAGGTGTGCGGCTCGGCGTTGCGCTCGTGCCCACACGCCGCGCACCTCAGCAGCAAGGTGTATTGGCCGAATTCATCGCTCAACTTCTCTATCCGAAACTCGCGCCGCATGAGGGCGATTCTTGCGATATGGCTTGAGTGCGTCCATCCAGTGGTGGATGGACGGTAACCACTGTATGAGGAGCGATCCTCGTCCGGGAGATGGGCGAAGGCCTGAAGCGCGGATGGCGCACGGCGAGTCGCATAAAAAGGCGCCCTCGTGTCACTGCCCTGCAATATCTTCATGTGAAGGTAGCTGCTGTCCCCGCGCAGCCTGAAATTATCTGGAGTAAGCCATCCATGATGAAGCAACGCAAATGGCGATGGGTCTCGATGATCCTGGGCACGGTGCTGGGCTGTTCGCTCGGCTTCGCGAGCTTTGGCCGCACCCATGGCAATTACCCGACCACGGACGCCGCGCGCATCAGGCACGTGTTCATCATCGTGCTCGAGAACAAGACGTTCAGCGACACCTTCGGTACCAGCACTCAAGATCCTTACCTGCAAAAGACCTTGGTTCCCATGGGGGCGCTCCTCACGGAATACTACGGCACCGGCCATGTCAGTCTGGACAACTACATCTCGATGATCAGCGGCCAGTCGCCCACCAAGGACACGGACGATGACTGCCTGCCGGGATTTACCGGGTCGATCGGAAACTACAACGACGTCGAGGAGACGGGCATCGCGCCGCAGGGCCAGATCGCCGCGAGCGGCGGCTGCATCTACGCCCGCGACGTGCGCACGCTGCCGGAGCAGCTGGAGGGCGCCGGCTATGCATGGAAGGGCTACATGGAGGACATGGGTAACGATCCTGCCCGCGAGAGCGCGACTTGCGGACACCCGACGATCGGTATCGGCACGGACCACACCAACACCGCGGAAGCGCCCAGCGCCGCCGTGCCGCTGGGCGATGCTTATGCCACGCGCCATGATCCGTTCATGTATTTTCACTCGATCATCGATTATCCGAGCTGCAATAGCCACGTCGTGAATCTGAACGTGCTCACGCAGGATCTGACCGATGAGCGTACCACGCCAAACTTCGTCTTCATCACGCCCAACCTGTGCAGCGACGGTCACGATGGCAGCGGCACGGGTGCGCCGGGCACGACCTGCGCAAATGGCCAGCCGGGTGGACTGACCTCGGCGGACGCCTTCTTGAAGGTGTGGGTGCCGAAGATCATGGCCTCCCCCGCGTACCAAAAGGACGGACTCCTCATCATCACCTTCGATGAGAGCAACTACGTGGAGGATGTCAGTACCAATCCGAGTTCCGGTCAGACGACGGTGGATATCACGTTCCCGGGTCAGACTTGCTGTGACCAGCAGCCCGGCCCCAACCTCGCCGGCGTGCGACCGGGCACCTTCACGTTGGTGAATACCCCCACCCTGGTCGAGAACATCGTGATCAACGGCTACGGGGGCGACCGGATCGGCGCGCTCCTGCTCTCGCCATTCGTCAAGCCTGGCAGTACCTCGAGCACGGCTTATAATCACTATTCGCTCTTGCGCAGTATCGAGGACATCTTCCGGCTCGACGGACATATCGGCTACGCGGCGGATGACCCGCCCACGGGATACTATCTGGACAGCATTGCCGACGACGAGAACGTATTCCGGCATCAGAGCGAGTGGGCGCCGTGGACCAACGCGCCGGCGGCACCCAAGTTCTAGACGTCCGAGCCTCGCGCCGCACGCTGCAAGGCTCATCGCTCCTGATGTGTGCGCTGCTCGCGCTGGCGCCATTGATCGCCGACGTCCGCGCCGAGGCCGCCAACGAGACCCCCGGGCCGAGTGCAGCCGATCTCGCGGCGCTCGGCAAGCTGATATTCTTCGATCCCTCCCTGTCGGCTTCCGGCCGGCTCTCCTGCGCGAGCTGCCACAGCCCGGCGCATGCCTATGGGCCTCCCGATGGGCGTGCCGTGCAGCTCGGCGGGCCCGGCTTGAGCCTGCAGGGCGCGCGCGCCGTGCCTTCTCTGCGCTATACGCTGAACCGTACGCCCGTCTGGAGCAAGGAGTACGTCTCGAGCGCGGCGGACCGCATCCTGGAGGGCAACGAGCCGCCGGCAGGCGGATTCGGCTGGGACGGTCGCTTCAAGACGCTGCGCGACCAGGCCGTCTTTCCGCTGCTCGCGCCCAACGAGATGGCGAATTCGAGCCCATCGGATGTTGCCGCCGAGTTGCAGCGCGCCGCCTATGCCGGCTACTTTCGCAAGTTGTTCGGCGCGCGAGTCTTCGACGATCCGCCCGCTGCCTACGCGTGGGCGCTCAGGGCCCTCGAGCGCTTCGAGCTCGACGATCCGAGCTTCCATCCTTTCACGAGCAAGTTCGATGGCTTCCTCGAGGGTACAGCCAAATTGAGCGCGCAGGAACTGAGGGGATTGGCGCTGTTCAATGACCCACGCCGCGGTAACTGCGCCGCCTGTCATCTGGACGCCAAGGGCGCCGACGGCTCCCATCCGATCTTCACCGACTATCAGTTCGAGGCGCTCGGTGTGCCGCGCAATCCAGAGATTCGAGCGAACGCCTCGCTGGGCTACTTTGATGAAGGTCTGTGCGGTCCGCTGCGCACAGACCAGGCCCGTCAAGCTGCCTACTGCGGTATGTTCAAGACCCCGACGCTGCGCAACGTCGCGATTCGCCGCACGTTCTTTCATAACGGGCGATTTCATTCGCTCAAGGACGCCTTGCGCTTCTATGTCAGGCGCGATACCGATCCCAAGCTCTGGTACCCGGTATCAGCCTCCGGATCGGTGGATAAATTCGACGACTTACCGCCCGCGCTCAGGGCGAACGTCGACGTGGTCGATGAGCCATTGACACGCGAGGCAGGCGACGCTCCTGCGTGGAGCGATGCCGAGATCGACGATGTGATTGCGTTCCTCGCAACGCTCACCGATGCGGATGCGCTCGCCGCGGCGGGCCCCATGGTCGGGCCAACCGTGGCGGGCTGCGATCGGCTCATGGATAATCCAACAAGGTTTTGCCAGGCACATCACCCAAATGAGACCGTGGATGCGAATGGGCTCGTGCGCCGCCGCATGGGTCGGAGTACTCGCGTTTTGGACCGGTCTATGGATGGCGGCCCGGATGTACCCGTCGGAATACGACTGGCGCTACATGACCATCTCCAGCTTGGTTTATCCGGACCGCAACCCCGATGGGTATCGGTGGGCTTGGCGCGGCCTCATCCTATGCGCGCTGGGCGGCCTGTGCTGGACCACGGTGATGCTTCGCGACTCTCGACGGGACGGTACCGCACGACGTCGGGTCGGAATCCTTGTCCTCGGGATCGGCTATCTATGCATGGTCTCGTGTGCATGGCTGCCAGCGTGGTTTCCGGGTATCCCGAGGGGCCACGACCTCCTCGCGCTACTGTCATTCATCGGATTATGCATCGGGATTGTGTGGCTGACTTTCGAGGTGACCGAGCGGGCAGGCGCAGCCGACCACCGGCTGCATGCCGGGTTGCTTGCAGCCGTGCCGCTGTTGCCCATTCTGATGGCGATCATGACGCAGGCCTACATATCACGTGCACGGCCCGACCTCCCGTGGGTAGGCCTCGTATGGCGCACGCGCGGCGCGCCCGTCTACTTGAGCTTCGCCTTCTGGGAATGGACTACCTGCGTCGTCTTCTCTGCGTACACCGTCAGCCTGTGCTTGGTCACGATGTTGATCTGGAGCATCGCTTCAGCAACAGCAGTCCCCGCCGCGCGGAGGATTACGCGTAGGTATCGATGAGCTGGGTTTTCGCGCCGCCGCTCGAGAGATTTTGCGTGCGGGCATACTGGGCTGCGCCGCCGAACGAGGCGCGCTTGAGGTAATGGGCAACGGGCAACCGGCTGAGCTCGGCCGGCGCGTCGACAGCGACGGCGGACGGCAGCAAGACGCGCTCACTATCGGCCGCGGGCAAAAATCTCGCGGGACTTAAGTCCGCTGCGAGCGGCGGGTTGGCTGCGTACTCTCCCTGCACGACCAGCATCGTCACGCGCTGAAGCTGCATGCCCGCCTCGGCGCGGCTGGCCTCGGCGCGCGGCGGAACGGGCTCGCCCGCCAGGATCAGCGTCTGCTTGTCAGAGCTCACTCTCACGTAAAGCACTCATTGCTTGACAAGACCATCTGGGTCTATGCAGGCGAGTATACAACTCGCCGCCTCCGGGCGGCGGACTTACCCGGATTCTGCCGATCAGCAACGGTTATTGATGGGCGACGGTTTATACCGCGATGCACCAACATTCAAAACCTGTAGCTGAACTTCACACCGGCGACTCTCGGGTGCGTGACCGCCTCCTGCTCGATCCATTGCGAGGAGTTGGTGAAGGTGCTCGCCAGCACGTTGGTCAGATTCTGGCCGAAGAGCTGCACCGTCCAGGCGTCCTTCGACACGCCCGTCGCGGCGTCGTAGATCGTGTAGCCCGGCTGATCGTATCGGCCGACGCTGGCCGTGGTCGAGTAGGAGTTGCCCTCGTGGCTGCCGCCGGCCTGCCAGAACACCCGGTACGCTCCGAGCGGCATTTCGTAGCGCGCCCGCAGGTTCGCCTGGAACGGCGGCGACAGCGCGAGCGGCGTGCCGACCGGGCCGTAGGGATTCGGAATCGAGGTGATGTTCTGCCCGTAGCCGGGGCTCTTGGGGTTATTGTTGATGAGATACGGCGAATTGGTCTGGCTGCTGCTGTTCCAGGACGATGAGCCGGTGACGGTCAAGCCATCGGTGATTCGCGTGACCAGCTGCAGCTCGACCCCCCTCACCCGGTAGTTCGGTCCGTTGGTGCTGAAGGTCAGGTTGCCGAGGCCGCTTTGCGGGTCGAAGAATGCCACCTGCGCGTTCTTCCAGTCCTCCTGATAGACCGCCCCGTTCAATTGCAGGCGCCGCCCGAGCCACTCGGTCTTCCACCCGACTTCATTATTGGTCAGGCTGTCGGGAGCATAGGTCGCCGGCGTGTAATATTGATCCACCCCGTTCAGAGGCAGATGGCCCGACACGCCGCGATTGAACCCGCCCGGCCGGAAGCCCTGAGACCAGGTGTAGTAGATCATTACATCGTTCGTGACTTTCCAGGTGAGGTTGGCCCGGCTCCTGAAGCCCGAGTACCTGGAAGTGTGGGGAGTTTGCAGATCCAGGTTGGTCCCGTAGGGGGTCAAGCACGGCCCGAAGTAGGTGGTCGGCGTCGAGTAGACCTTGCAGTAGAAGCTGCCGACATCGCCCCCCAGTTCCTCCTCGTTGAACCGATAGTAGCGGGTGCCTGCCGTGACGGTGAGGGTCCTTGGAATGAGGTCGAAGTCGACCGAGCCGAACGCCGCCTGTTGAATGATGGTGCGCTGGACATCGTCGAAGAACCCCACGTTGTCGTTGCGCACGCCCGGCTGGTTGGCCGGCACGCCCGGCCAGGGCTGCACGTCCAGGAAGCAGTTGGTGGCGAACGAGGGTGTGCAGGTCGGAACCGTCTTGTACAGCCAGTTGGTGTCATCGTAGATCTTGAACTCCTCCCAGTACACCCCGCCGATCGCGCGCAGCCGCCAGTCATCGGGCGTGCTCAAGCGCAATTCGTGGCTCTGATGCGTGTTCTTCTCGGTATCCTGCCAGGTCGTGCTCGGCGTGTAGCATTTGCCGGCCGCCGCCGAGGTCGATGACAGCCCCGTACATTGGTAGTAGGAACCGAACACGCCGCGGGCGTAGTTCGTATAGTCCTGTACCTGATCGATGTTGCGCACCAGGTAGCCGCCGCTGTACACCGCCTTGAGGTCGCCGATCTTGCCCGTGACGGTCAGGGCGGTATTCTCGAACTTGTCTTTGTTGTAGGACGGATTGAACAGCGTCACCGACAGCGGTGGGAGCGCTTGCGTGCCGATCGGGATGCCGGAGGAGCTGAACGTCACCCCTTCCGAGCCATAGGGCATCTCGTAGAACACCCCTTGCGCATTGATGCTCTGATAGCTCTGCGTGAGCAGCGCCTCCCAATCGTCGTTGATCTTGTACAGTCCCGAGAGACGCAAGCCCTGGTAGGTGACCGGGTTGATGTCGTTGCCCACCACGTTGTTGTTGTTGATGGACACACTGTTGGTCGGCACGACGCCGCCATTGTACCTGGCGAAGCCCTCGTCGGTGCCCGCGCGGGTGAACGTGGCGGGCACGTTGTTGATGTAGCCGCCGCGGCTGTCGTCGTAGATCACGGCGCGCACCGACAGCGTCCCGGGGATGAGCGGCAAGTTGATCATGGCATCGGCGTTGGCGTTCGGGTCCCCGTGGGCGGTGTAGCTGTAGCCCGCATCCACGTTGCCCTCGGTGACGTCGATCTTCGGCTTGTTGGTGATGTAGCGCAGCACGCCGGCCTCGGCGCCCGAGCCGAACAGCGTGCCCTGCGGTCCCTCGAGCACCTCGACGCGCTCGATGTCGGCGGCATAGATGTCGAGATTGCGCGCCGGGAGCGACACCGATTGCTCATCGAGGTACACCGCGACGTTCGGGAACTGACCGGTCGTGCCGCTGCCCTGCTCGCCACCTCCGCCCGCCCCGCCCGCCTCGGCGCTCAAACCGCGCATGAATATGATGGCCTGGCCCGGACCGTTGCTCGCCTGCGTGACATTCGGCAGATATCTCACGAAGTCGTCGAACGTCTCGACGTTCAGTTGCGTCAACGTTTCGGCGGTCAGCGCCTGGATGGTGATCGGTACATCCTGCATGTTCTCCGTGCGGCGCTGAGCGGTCACGGTGATCTCCTGAATGGTATCGGACGGCGATGTATCCATCGCGTCGGCATGCACCAGGCTTGCCGCATTGCCGCCCAAAATCGCGCTGATCGCGTACGACAATTTTGCACTCGAGTTCATGGTTCACCCCTTCGATCTAGTTGTCGATTCTTTGCGCTGCCAACTCCCCCGCGCTCGGCGCGCCGCCTCTAGCTCTCGTGCCCGATGAGATCCTCCTCGAATGGGAATCGCGAGATCACCTCGTGGCCGGTCTCGGTAATGAGTACTTCTTCTTCCAGCTTGACTCCTTCCGCTCCACCCACCTCGCCCATATAGCTCTCGACGCTCACCACCATGCCGGGCTCCAGAACGCCCTCATTGCCGTAGGTGGCGAAATCCTGGGCGTGGGCGATGAACGGGGTCTCCCCGTGCAACCCGACGCCGTGCATGACCGACGTGTAGCGCAGCGCCACGAACCGCTCGGGTATCTTCCAGGCGCGCTCGGCCACCTCCCGATAGCTGAGCCCCGGCTTGATGATCTCGATGTTGTGCTGGATCTGCTCGTACGCGAGCTGGTAGATGCCCTTCTGGTAGGCGCTCGGGCGGCCGGGACCACAGTGAAATGTGCGGGAAAAATCGGCGAAGTAACCGAAGCAGCCGATGACGTCGGTATCGAGCGCCACGAGCTCCCCGGGGCGCACCCGTCGGCCGCTCGATTCGCTGAACCAAGGATTGGTGCGCGGGCCCGAGGTCAGGAGACGGGTTTCGATGAACTCACCGCCCCCGCGGATGACCTCGCCGTACATCAACGCGAACAGCTCCTGCTCCGAGATGCCGGGCTTGAGCGCCTCGCGAACCGCCGCCACTGCAAACTCGGACGCTGCCATGCTGAGCCTGAGGCACTGGATCTCCTCCGCGCTCTTGATGCGGCGGGTGTGCAACAGCTCTTGCTGGCAGTCCGTGACCACGCAGCCCGCGCGCTGCAGGGCGAGCGCATGCAGGTGGCCGCATCGATCCAGACCGAGCTTCTTCGACCCGCGTCCGTACTGGCGAACCAGATCGCCAATCTCCTCGGCGAACAGGCGGGCCGTGTCGGCGTCGCGGCCGGCGACCGATGACCACACGATCTTCGAATGCCGTGCCTCCTGCACTGTTTCCAGGCAGGTCGATACATGGGCGCTTTGCGGGTACTCGAACAGGATGATCGGACCTTCGGTGGGTACGAAGAAATAGCGCGTCGAGTTGCGCAGGAAGTACCCGAACATGTTTCGCGATCCGGTCGCGTAGCGCTGATTGTTGGGATCGAACAGCAGCAGCGCCGCGTAATCCTTCTCCCGCATCATTTGCCGCAGGCGCTCGAGTCGGCCGGCACGCAGCCGCAGCGTGTCGACGCTGGCGGGCTCCGTGTCGGTGACCCAAAGTCCCGGACCCGCATCGCGCCGGCGAGCTGCGTCACTTGCGGCCGGCTGCGATGGCTCCGCAGTGCGGTGTCGATCGACCACTGTTTGAAGGCCCCATTCTCTCTGACCCGCTGCGATCATGGATCACCGCCGGGGCTCATACAATTCAGCTGCTTGCAAGATCGCCTTGCAAATTAGCAAGGCGCCCGGAGCGGGTGCCGCGCCCGACTGTCTCAGCGCAGCGGCGGCGGCGGTAAAGGCGGGATCAGGAGTTGAAACGCGCCGGCGAGGCCGAGCAATTGCGCTTCGCTGTGCGGCGCTCCCATGAACGAGTACCCGACCGGCACATGGGCCGATACCCGACCCGCCGGCACCGTGATCTCCGGGAATCCGGTGACGGCCGCGATATAACTCGCCTTGTAGGGATCATCGGTATGACACACATAGCTCGGATCGGCGCGATCGTAGCGCGGACTCGCCGGGCAGCTCATGGTGGAGAACATCAAGGCCTGCAGCTGGTTCGCAGCGATCAACGCTTGCAGCCGACTGCGCAGCGAGGGGATGACGTCCGTGAGCAGACGGATATAGACCGGCGAGTCGGTCAACTGAGTCGCGTTTGCGGTACGCAGCCCTGCAAGGCGCCCAGGATTGACCGGCGTCGCGGACTGCTGAACGGCCTTTGACTCGCAGATCCTGATGAACTGAGCCAGCGTCTTCGGTTGAGCGGCCGGCAATGTTCGCAGATAGCGCTCGAACTGCGCCTTGAATTCGGCTTCGCTCACCGGAGCCAGCACCGCGGACCACAAGTTCTCGAATTCTTTCGGAAGCCTCACTGGAACGAGCACCGCGCCTCGAGCACGGAGCAGTTGCAGCGCAGATTGCTCCAGCTCGTCGACTTCCGGATTGGCACCGCGAAAATTCGTGATTACGCCGAGCCGGGCGCCCGTCAGTGATGACGGGCGCGATGCTGCCATGTAAGTACCGGCGATCTGCGGCTGATCCCAGGTCGCCGCATCGTGCGCATCCATCCCGACGATCGCGTCGAGAACGATCGCCAGGTCCCCGACCTTGCGCGCGAGTACGCCGGGCGTATCGAACGTGAGCGACAGTGGAATGATCCCGCCTCGGCCGAGGAGCCCCAGCGACGGACGCATCCCCACCACCCCGGAAACGCTCGCCGGACCGCGAATCGAGCCGCTGGTGTCGGTGCCCAATGCAAATGCCGCGAAATCGGCCGCGACCGCCGCCGCCGAGCCACTGCTCGAGCCTGACGCATTGCGCGCGGTGTTATAAGGGTTGAGCGTCAGTCCGCCGGCCGAGCTGTAGCCCAGACGTCCATATGAGGCGGCAAGTTCCGACATGTTGGATTTGCCGAGCAAGATCGCACCCTGCTCGATGAGCTTCTGTACGATGAAGGCATTCGCTGCCGGTATCGAGTGCCTCAAGGCAGCCGATCCTCCCGTCGTGGGAATCCCTGCGCTGTCGAAGTTGTCCTTGGCAATGAACGGAATGCCATAGAGTAAGCCTCTGTGGGCTTGGTGCCGGCGCTGCGCATCCGATCGCCGCGCATCCTCGATTGCCCCGGGATTGAGGCTGATCAATGCGTTGATGCGGGGGCCCTTCTTGTCGAAGCGGTCGATGCGGCTCAGGTAATGGCGAACGAGCTCCTCGGAGCTCAACCGGCCGGACTCAAGCGCGGCGTGCAGTTGCTCGATGGTCGCGTATGCCGGGTCGAAGCGCACATCCTCCGCGGCCTCGGCGCTCACCTTGGCGCCGGCGATGCCTGCGTGCACGAGCAGATACGCAACGAGCAGCGCTCGCCGCAAGCCAATCACGGTTCCAAGCGCTGGACGGCGCACGTCATGCGGCACATGGTGTGCGGCGGGCGTGCCCCGCACAATTCAGTTTTTCGCAAGCGCTCTTTGCAGGAATGCAGTTCTCGGGCCGTCATTCTTCTGAGTTCGCCTCAGCGCGACGCGCCGACCCGAGCAAATCGGCCGCGCCCCGCTTCGTTACTCCCGCGATCCAATCGAGTACTTTGCGAATGGTCACATTGCGTCGCAGCTCCGGCAACACCAAGAGCCAGATCTCTCGAACGATGAGGGGTGTCGGGCCGCTCAGGCGCACGAGGTCGGGAAGCGCGTCTCCTTCCACACACGTCAGGATTCCCGCCCCGTAGCCCCGTGCGACGAGCTCGGTGTAGGCGGGTCCGCCGTTGACGGTAAGGCCGACTCGCTCGGACGGAACGTTCGCTTCGATCCATTTGAACTCCGGCCAGCGATCGGCGATCTGCGCAATGCCGATCCAGGGCACCTCTCGGCGCCAATCGAGCCCCGCTCGAAGGAGCTTGTTGTGGGCGTAAACCGCAGATCCCAGGGCGCCGATCTTGCGCAGCATGGATTGACCCTGGGCCGGCCGCACGTAGCGGATGGCGATATCCGCTTCCCGATGCTCGAGTACGGAAGCGCGGTTCTCGCAGATGAGCTCAAGCTGAATGTTGGGGTTCTCTGCCGGAAAGGCGCCGAGGTGGCGCGATAGAAACCCGGTCACGAAGGTCTGAATCACCGACAGTCGAACGACGGCTCGCCCGTGCGCCGGATCGTGCGTCAGATCATCGGCGAGGGCGAGTCTCGCCGACTCCATGTCCTGGGCGCGACGGACAACGACCATGCCCCGCGTGGTGGGTGCAAATCGACCGTCGATGCGATCGAACAGCCGAGTCTGAAGACGCTCCTCCAGGGCGAGTATCCGGCGACTGATGGTGGTTTGGTGCACACGCAACGTCTCCGCCGCCGCCACCATGGTCTGGTGCTGGGCGAGAACCAGAACATAGCGCAGATCGTTCCAATCGATGTCTTTGGAATGCATGATTGCGTGATCACCTGCCGCGGCGCGCGTCGATGCCGCACAATGCACTATTGCAATGCGAACTTGCAACATGCTGAATTGGATAAAATATGTGTTTGACCTGGCCTGCGAGAGATATCATCAAAATAGGCCACGTGGAACGCGGACTCATGCCCACCGACCTCTGCTCGCGCGCACGGCGTCGTGCGCGCGCGCTCACCGCCCTGCTCCTCAGTCTCTTGCCGACCGGCGCATGGGCGCTCGGGTCCCTGACGCCTGGGTATCTCGATGAGTTCGACGCGCAAAAAACCAGCGTGTCCTTGGGAAACGGCGTTGCCCTCGCCTATATCGATATGGGCCCACGCAGCGCCCCGCCGGTCGTGCTGATACATGGCTATACCGACAGCGCACGCGACTGGGCGCCGATTGCGCCCTTGCTGACTCGGTTTCGCTTGATCATCGTCGATTTACGGGGCCACGGCGCCTCGAGTAAGCCCGACTGCTGCTACACGCGCTTCGACTTCGCCGATGACATCAAGCTTCTGCTCGATCGCCTGCATATCGAACGGGCGGATATCATCGGCCACTCGCTTGGCAGCATCGCGGCGCAGACCTTCGCCGAGCTGTGGCCGCAGTCCACACGCCGGTTGGTGTTGATCTCATCCACGGGCACCTCGTTCGGAATCCCGGATGCAGGCATGCAATCCGCGCATCTGCGTTTGCCGAGCTGGCTCGCGAGCGTCGAGGAGCTCAAAGATCCCATCGATCCGGATGGCGCATTCATGCGCAATTGGTGGCAGGTATCGCTGTCGGTCAATCCGCAATTCTTCTCCAGCCGGCAGCGCCGCGATGCGGCCGCGATTCCGGCTCGGATCTGGCGCGCCATCGCCGATCAGTGCCTGATCGGTGTCGATTTGCGCTGGATGCTGCCCCGCATTCAGGCCCGCACTCTGCTCATCTGGGGCGCACGCGATGCCCTCATGAGCGCCTCGGGTCGTGATGCGCTCCGGACCGGCATCGCTCGAGCCGAAGTCAGGATCTTCCCCGCGCTCGGACATGATCTTTTTTGGCAAGACCCCCGAGCCGTGGCAACGGTTCTGATCGATTTCTTGGCGAATCGATAGAGGACGAAGATTATCTCGCCTCGGCTCAGCGCGGCGCCGGGCAAAGGAACATGGTGGTTACATCCGGGGCTGGTACGACGGTGGAATATGCCGAGGCGCCGCTTCGCGCGTTCCATGTGCGCATTGCCATCGCGAGCTCGGGCGGGGTGTTCAGCGATGGCTATGGGCTCGGCATCATCGGAATCTCCCTGAGCGGCGCCGAGCTGCAGCTTGGCCTCAGTCCCGTATGGATGGGCCTGCTGGGAGGCGCATCACTGTTCGGGCTGTTCGCGGGCGCGCTGCTGACCGGCCTCGCGGCGGACCGGTTCGGTCGACGCCCGATCTTTGCCTATAACATGGCGCTGCTCGGGGCTTTATCTCTGCTGCAGGGAGTTGTCGACTCCGCGGCCGAGCTGCTTGCGCTTCGCCTTGCCATCGGCTTCCTTCTCGGCACCGATTACGTCGTGAGCAAGGCCATCTTGACTGAATTCATACCGCGTCGGCTGCGCGGGCGGATTCTTGGGTCTTTGTCCATCGCCTGGGCGGGCGGATATGCATCCGCATACCTGGTCGGCTTTTCCCTGGCGGGCGCCCACCCCGCCTCGTGGCGCTGGATGCTGCTCACCAGTGCGCTGCCGTGTCTCTTGGTGCTTCCGCTCAGAATCACCGTGCCCGAATCGCCCCTGTGGCTCGCAAATCACGGCCGCGGCGAGGCGGCCGCCCGCATCGTGCGCCGCATACTCGGTGCAGCGGTCGCACCGCCCGCAGGAGCGCTTGCAGCGCCGGCCGATCGCGGGCGTTGGCGACAGCTTCTCTCGCCACGGTGGCGCCGCCGCACGTTCGTCGCCTGTGCATTCTTCACCTGTCAGGTGATTCCCTATTTCGCCCTGGGTACGTTCGTGTCGCAGGTCATGACTGCGATGAGTCTCGAGAATGGATACCTCGGCGGCCTCATGTACAACTTTGCATTGCTGAGCGGTGCCGTCGTCGGATGGATCGTGGTCGATCGAATTTCGCGCCGGTTCTTCCTGATCGGCAGCTTCACCATCACCGCCGCCGCCTTGCTCAGCATGGCTCTATGGGCCGGCATCCCAGCCTCCGTGCTCACCGCCTTGTTCGCGGTGTTCGCGGGCGTGCTCTCGGCGGCCTCGAACCTCGTTTACGTATATTTGCCGGAGCTCTTCCCCACCGATCTTCGAGCCTCGGGGATCGGGCTCGCCATCGCCACCAGCCGAACCGGATCCGCGGTGAGCACGTTTCTACTACCCGTGGTCGTCGCCGAGTGCGGCATCCGCGCGACCTTGGCCGCCTGCGCCGCGGTGTTGGTGCTCGGTGGGTTGATATGTCAACGCTGGGCTCCCGAGACGAAGCTCGTTCGTCTCGAGGTGCTGGATGATATCGAGGATCCGCGTCTACCCGGCTGATGATCCCATTGCCAGGTGACCGTTGCGCCGCCGCCCGGCTGGGCGCGGTGCGCTCGACCGGCCGGCATTGCGCGTCTCCCCGCCACCCCAATACCATAGCGAGCAGACCAAGGAGTGCGCCACCAATGCCGCGTTTTTGCCTCCCGCTCGCGATCCTCCTTTGTCTTTCCTGTGCCGCGGGCGCTTCGGTCAGGATATCCGGCCCGCAGGTCGGATCGATCGCTCCTGACTTCAAGGCCCGCAATCTGCTGACCGGCGAAAAAATTGCGCTGAACAGTCAGCGTGGCAAGGTCGTGATCCTGACGTTCTGGGCTTCCTGGTGCGCCCCCTGCCGCCGCGAGCTCCCCGTTCTCGAGAAAGCTCAGGTCGTGGTAGGAAGGGACAGGCTCACGATATTCGCCGTCAGCTTCCAGGAGCACCCTGAGGCGATGCGCGGAATAAAAAAGCTCGCCGCCGGTTGGCACATCAACATGATCGAGGACACATGGGGGTTGATTGCCGGTCGCTACGCCATTTCCGGCATCCCGCATCTGTTCATCATCGGCCGCGACGGCACGGTTCTCGCGAACCGCCTGGGTTACGGCGAGGGCTCTCTCCAGGAGCTCGTCGACGACATCAACCACGCACTGGCAGGGACAGGGACGCCGCCCGCCGAGCCGCAACCTGCCGGCGGGCCATCAGACACCACATAAAGTGCCACTGCATGATCGTCTTGTTGGATGTTGTCGCGATGACGCTCATCGCTTTTGGCCTCGCCGGCGCGATCATACCCACGGTGCCAGGCATTCCGCTCATTTTCATCGGTATCTGGTTGATCGCCCGTGTCGACCATTACCGTCACCTTGGCCGTGGCTGGCTGATCGGCATTGCAGCTGTCGGTGCAGTTGGATTGACTATCGATCTGCTCGCGGGCGCTTTGGGCGTCAAGCGCGTGGATGCCAGCAGGCAGGCGGTCCTGGGTGCCCTCGTGGGCACGTTCGTCGGATTGTTTTTCGGGCTGCCCGGCTTGCTGCTCGGGCCCTTCCTGGGTGCAGTGCTGGGGGAGCTCGCCGCCGGCAGTAGTGTTCCGCGCTCGACGAACGTGGGCATCAGCGCCTGGCTTGGTTTGATCTTCGGTACGATCGTAAAGCTGGCATCGTCCTTGATGATGGTAGCGTTGCTTGGTGTCGCTTGGTGGTGGAACCGCCGTCCCTGAACTGTACCGCTCCGCATGACGGCTGGTCCCAACATGCGCAGATCAGCGTCGCTGCCTACCCATGAATTGTAAAATGAGGGCGGCGATCTCGTCGTTTTTCTCATCCAGCGCAAAATGACCGGCGTCGAGCAAATGGACTTCTGCCTCGGGCAGATCCCGTTTGAAGGACTCGGCGCCAGCGGCGATGAACGAGGGGTCGTTTCGACCCCAGACTACGAGAGTGGGTGGCTTATGCGCCCGTAACCACGCCTGCCAAGCGGGGTAGGAAGCGACATTGGTTCGATAGTCATATAGAAGCTCAGCTTGGATTTCCCGTTGGCCGGGCCGCGAAAGAAAGCAGAATTCGTCCGTCCAGGTGTCAGGATTGTAGCGTTCAGGTCGCGACGTACCCGAGGTATGGCGCTGCTCGGTGGCAGCCTGAGAGACAAAGGCCGCGAAGATATCGGGATGACCAGCCCGATCGGCCCAATAGCTCGCTATCCCGGTCCACTTGGCGCCGAGCCCCTCCCTGTAGACATTCGCATTCTGGACGATGAGAGCGCGCAGTCGCTCGGGGTGTGACTGCATCATGCGAAAGCCGACGGGTCCGCCATAGTCATGTAGATACAGCGAGTATCGCTCGATCCCAAGTTGCTCAAGGAAGCGGGTGGTCGTCGCGGCCAGATGATCGAAGGTATACGCATAGGAGGACGGCGCAGGAGCCCCACTGTGCCCGAAGCCCGGAAAGTCCGGCGCCACGATGTGATAGTGAGTCGCCAGCAACGGGATGAGCGAGTCATATTCACGGGATGACGACGGGAAGCCGTGCAGCAACACGATGGTCGGCGCGGAGCGGACCCCTGCTTCCCGGTAGAAGATGCTGACGCCGTCTACCGGGATCCGCCGATAGGTCGTGGTGGCTGATGTCGATTCTAGAGGAGCGCTCTGCGCCATGGTGACCAATGCGACAGCAAGACAGCGTGAGCAAGCGAGTCGAAAGCATCCAGCGCCTGAACGAAAAAATTCCTCTAGGGCCGCCATGCCATCCGAGCATGCCGAATATACCTCAAAAGCGTTGCGCGCTGCTCGCCCACGCCGCCGAGCAGAGGCCGCTCATCGTCCGGCCGTTGGTGGCGGGCCCCCTTCATGGCTTGCCGCGACCCAAATTCGCCTTTCGGGCTCGGTCCGTTGCGACGTCCGCGTCGCCATCCTCGCTTGCCTGATTCAGCTAAGCCCTGCGCTCAATCGACCGGAACCTCACGCCGAGCTTCATCGCCTTCTGCGCGACCGCACCCACCGTGCGCCCGAGCTTCTTCGCGATCTTGCGGCCCGACAGCTTCGCCTTCGCCAGGCTCTTAAGGCTCCTCACGTCCTCTTTCGACCATGCCCGAATGACCCTTCGCTTCATCTTCGCCATCATCTTCTCCAATTTCAAAAAGGGCACATCATACTCGCTCGCGGGCCAGAAGCCAGCTACATAGTTACTAATGGTCGAGCCAACCACATTCCGACGAGCCGCCTGTTCCCGCCATCGAGCCCGTTCCTGAATGCTACCTTGCGCGCATCCCGTTGTTCGTGTACTGCCTCAGAAATGCCGACACGCAACTCTCGGCCTGAAGGGGCGCCGCGTGATTTCCTGATCTGCCGGCGCGCCGACCGTAACGGGGGATGACGACGATCTTCGCGAATGGGTGCGAGCGCGCCGGCGCGTCCGGCGTCAGCCGCCTCGAAACTGCTTGATCATGTTCGTCTCGATATCGTCCCTGGAAAGTGTTCGCCCGAGCCCCGTGTTGTGATAGTAGAGCGCTTTGAGGAAGGCGAGATCGCCGGCGGTCAGCCGTGTTGGCTTCTCCCGCGCGGCGCATGTCGGGGACATTAGATCCAGGATGCTCGGCAGCGGGTCACAGTGGTCCGGTGTTTGCACGACGGTAAGGGCGATCATGGCGATGTAGTCGGCGATCGATCCAATGGTTGCGCCGGCCACCTTGGCCGTGTCGATGACGATGACGACGCTGAGGATACTTCTGCTGGAATCGTTCACGTGCAGGCCGGTCGGAATCACCAGCGGCCAGAGCGCCTCGAGGTCGAGTCGGCCAATCAGCGTGGGATCCCTGTTCAATATGCTCGAGCCGCCCCCCGCGGTGATGTACCAAGCCTGAATGGCGTGCTGACTGCTGACGGCGAGCTCCTTTTGCATTTGATGCTGATATCTCACCCATAGCGACTGTGCGGCCCAACGCTGCACCTCCCGCATGGGCTTTTGCGGGTCGGTCGTAAAGATGATCTGCACATTGGGAATGCACCTCGCGTCAGGCTGCACAGGTGCGCCGACGAACGCGGCCACTGCGCGCACCCGCGCTGTCACGAAGTCATCGAACCCCTGGGGCAGTCCGACGGTCACCGGGCAAACAGTCTCGGGTCGTCCGCCGCGCCAGCGCAGCAGTCCGCCGCCGGCTGCCTGAACCGACGCGGGATAGTGGGTCGAGCCGTGGTGCACGATGAACTGAAACACACTGTTCCCGGCAAGCTCCTCTGCCGTCGGAGGCCTCGGCGCGGTGACCGCGACATCCGGCAGCTGCATCGACGGCAGTGGGCTCGGCGCGGGGTCGGCGTGCGGATTTTCGACGACATCCGAAGGATCGATGCGGCTGAGGCCCGCCGCCGCGGGCCCGGCAGGTGTGGCGCGAATCGCCACGGCAGATTCGCCGGCGCGGGAGAACGACAAGCCTGTGTTGCGCAAAAGGACGCCGAGCGCTCCTTGGACGGAGTATTCGCCCCGGATGCCCTTCGACGGCAGGTTGGATACGTCGGAGTCGGCGACTGCCACCTGAACGCCACTCTGGCTCGAGAACTGAATGAGCGCTTTTGCCAAAGGGCCCGCGGCAATGTCGAAGTGAACCTCCTTGTCGAGCAGATCGCCGGCGCGAGCCGGTCCGGTCCAGATCAACAGCGCGAGTGCCGCGGCCGCGACACGGTGAAACAGCGGTCTATCGGCGTTTGCGTGCACTGTCGTGTCCATGCGCCAGGATATGAATTCCATTGGTGCCCTCATCCACCACCTCAACCGCGTAGATCAGCTTGAGCGCCTCGAGCCAGTCCTCGAGCTTCCCCGGAGATACCGTCCCGGTAAAGCGCAGGTTTTGGAGCGACGCCGCCAGGATGATTCTTCGCTTGACGAATCGGTCGACCTCACCGACCACGTCCTGCAGGGGTTGACCGACGAACTCAAGTACGCCATTTCGCCAGGATTCGGCCGCGCCCAGATCGACTTGCGCCACGCTCAAGCGCTTTGCTGCCGCCAAGAGCGTCACCCGCTGACCCGCATGGGCTCGAAACGGCGCAGCGGCGACATCCGCCCTGTCGTTGTACGCCACCGGCGCAATGCGCACCCAGCCTGCACTCACCGTCACGGCGGTTGCATCAGGGCCGGTTCGAACATCGAATGCCGTTCCAACGGCCGTCGCCGTCAGTCCGACGGCCGTGACGACGAAAGGCCGCAGAGCGTTATGAGCGACGCCGAAATAGGCTTCCCCGCGCTCCAACCGGACCTCGCGCTCGAGGAGCGAAAAGCGGATGCTTAGGCGTGAGTCCGGCGCCAAATCGAGGTGCGAGCCGTCGGGAAGCGTGTCCCGATATTGTTCTCCCGGCGCGGTGACCCAAGATTGAACCTGGGAATAGCGTTGCGCGAGCCATCCGATCGCGCCCACCATCACGAGCACGCCAGCGGCCAGACCGAGGAGCCAGTTGCGGCGGGTGAGGGGCCCGTGTGGCTGCGCCATGAACGCGGGAGCCGTCGCGGGAGCCGCCACCGGTTGGGGAAATCCTTCCCAGACGACTTGCATCTGCTCGAATGCGATGAAATTGCGCGGGTCCTCGCCGCACCAATGCATCCACTCCTCGACCACTGCTGGATCGCTGGAGCGGTACAGTCGCTGCACCCAGTCGCCCGCCGCGCCTAGCCGCGCGATGTCGGTCGGCGTCGGGTTCGATCCGCTCAAAGCGCCACCTGCTCGCGAGCGTGATCCGCCGGAACGCCGTCCAGGCGCAAGCGGCAATACACCATTGCGTAGGTCACGTAGCGCCGGACCATCCGCTCGGATATCCCGAGACGCCCGCCGACCTCGAGCTGTGCGACGCCTTCAAGTCGATGCAAGGTGAAGACCTCACGGCACTTGGCCGGCAGTTCCTCGAGGAACCCGAGCAGTTGTTCCGCCCGCTCGCGCGCCGCCAGTTGCTCGGCTGGATCCTCACACGCCCCGCCGTCATCCGCCAGCTCCCGGAACAGCTCGGTCCGCTCGGCAGACTGGCGCACCGCGCGGTGCCTCAGCCGGTCGATTGCAAGATGGGTCGCGGTCTTGAACAGGTAGGCGCGGAGCAAGCTCGGTGTGCCGGGCTCCTGCAACTGCAATAACCGCACGTACGCCTCCTGGGCAACTTCCTTCGCCTCTTGCACGGAGCGCAGGCGGGAAGTGAGGTAGCCGATCAGCATGCGGTTATACTCGCGAAAGAGATGCGATACGGTTTCCCCGCTGGATACGCCGGCACTACGCTCCGCCGGATGCCCGCTCGGCCTCTGCTCCGCGCTCACATTTTTCCCCGGCACTTCTCTCCAGAGGCCCCAAGAGCTGATATGACCCGCCCCGGATCGGCAGTCGGGCCATATGGTCTAATACGTTCGAGCGTGCGAAACCGGTACCGCGCTGACTTCGGCTTGATCGCAGCGGCCCCTATCAGAAGAGTCCCCCAGAAGAGTCCCCGCGACCCGCTCGAAGGGGCCATCCGGCGATGCCCCCTGCTCCCTGTGCCATGGCGGCGCTACGGCGTCCCTGAGGGATCATGTTCTCGCTCAAAGAGGCGCTTGACACCGGGTCGATCGATTTTCATCGAAGGGTTTCTCGGCAGTTCGTCCACGAATCGCCAGTGGATCGGGATGTGGGTCGCGAGCACGTGCTGGCGCAGGTGCTTCGACAACTCCTCGCGGCCGGGTGCCGGCACGCCCGGATCGAGCCGGATTGCCGCGCCGGGGACCTCGCCGAGTCGCCGATCCGGTACACCCACGACCGCAGTCTCGACCACCGCCGGGTGGAGGAGCAACGCGCGCTCGATCGTCTCCGGAAGGATCTTGAAGCCGCCGCGCGTGATCGCGCCGTCGGCCCGGCCGCGCAGGAAGAGGAATCCCTCCTGGTCGATCCGGCCGATATCCGACGTTCGAATCCACTCTGGCTGCATGCGCGGAGCCAGCACTTCGAGCAGGCCTTCCTCGTTCGGCCCGAGGACATGTGCGTCCTGCGGATCGACGATGCGTATGTCGCAGCCGGGGAACTTGCGCCCGACCGTGCCGAGCTTTTTCCTGCCGAATTCCTTGTGAAGCTCGAGGGTCATGCCGGCGACCGGACCGCCAAATTCAGTCGCACCGTAGGACACGAGCACCGGGATGCCGTAATGGTCTTCGAAAGCGGCCTGAACGGTCGGGTCGAGCGGAGCGGCACCCGATCCCATGGATTTCAACGACGAGAGATCTTCCTTGGGGATCTTGGCCTCGAGCAATAGCTGCATCATCGAGGGCGGCACGCCGTGCGCTTCGGGGCGATACGTCTTCACGTACTCGACCCAGGCCGCAATGCTGAAACGCTCCAGCAATCGGGCACGCTGACCGTTGAGCAGGACAGGCAGGGTCGTGTAGATCCCCGAGATGTTCCCGATCGGCATGTAAAGCAGATAGGGCGGCAAGTCCTGACCGGCCTCGAGCTTCGGACGCGTGAGGCCGCCGGCGACATGATGTCGTCGAATCATGTCGTATCTGACCGCAAACTGCCGCGGCGCTCCCGTGGTACCGCTGGTCAGGATCTCGATTTGCGGCTCCCCCTCGAAGCTCCGGGCGGCAGCGGCAGGCCCGGCTTTGCCTCGGCCGGGGCCGTCCCTGACATCCATGCCGTCAAGCACGATGGCGGCGATACCGTCCTCGCCGAGCACGTCGGCCACCTCGGCCGACAGGTCATTTGCGGTCAGAATGAATGCGGCGGGCTCCAGGCGCTTGAGGTCGCGAACGATCCCGCTCGGCGCCTGAAACGGATAGACCATGCGAACGCTGCGCCCCTCGCGGATCAGGCCAAGGAGCGCGGCAATCACCGCCGGATGGTTGCGCGAAATCAGACAGACCGGTCCCTTGGCCGCGATGCCGCTCGCAGCCAGGAGACCGCTCAAGCGATCGGCGACCCGGCGCAATGCGTCGCGCGTGAACCAGCGACCTTCGAACTCGATCACCGGCCTCCGGGGATCGTCCTGAAGCGCCCTCGCCGCGAGTTCCTGAAGTGATTCCACCGCTCGATTCTCCGGTCGCGACCTCGGTGGGCGCGATCCGACGGAGCTTCCTCAACTATTCACTTGGCCGCGCCGAGGGTGCTCTCCTGCGTCAGCTCGGCCGGGTGCCAGCTGGCATCAGGATCGTATTTCTTCATGGCCCTGGCGATAACGCTGGTCTCCTTGCCCAAATCCTTTTGGTACACGACGCCGTCGCTGCCCACGATGAAGGTCATTACGCCGGACGAGCGATATTGCGCAGGAAAAGCGACGAAGGCGAAACCCCCGGTCATCTTGCCGTCGTCGATGTAGCTCTTCTCGCCACCCGCAGCATGTTTGCCTTGGCGCGTCAGGATATGGAAGTAGTAGCCCCGGTAAGGAGTAGGAGCACTGTCGCGCCCGGGAGCATAGCCCTCGGCCACCGCGGTAGCCACCAGCGGCCCGATGGGGCTCTGAGGCTCGCCCCCGCTCGCTTTCCAGTAAAGGCCGTCGTGTTGGCCCTCGTCACTGAAAATCTTCTGCGCATAGCCGTTTCCCTGGGTGTCGTGGTATTCCTTCTCCGCCGCCACGAGTCCCTGGCAAACGCGAATAGTCGATAATTCGTTGCGGCCGATTCTCCTGAACAATATCTCCCTCTTGCCCGCCTCCGTATCGAAATACCACGAGTTGCCAATTTTCACGAGTGGGATCGGGGTGGGCCAGTTCTTCGCACCGATGTATAAGGTGGTCGTTCCATCCGGCTCCTTGACCAGCCGATGCATTTCGAGATACCGCTGAACGAAATTCGCGCGGCTACGGGCATCCTCGGTTTCGTCCCCGGATGAGACGATTTGCTTTCCTTCAGGTCCGAGGACCTCGAGCATCATCTTCTCATCGTTGCTTTGCATCGCGGCAACCAAGGCATTGCTCGCGTCTTGAGGTGATGAAAATGCTTTCTCGCCGGCCTGCTGGGCCACCGCACACAATGAAAAGCACCCCATCAGGGCGAATGCGGCCGATTCGAGGAGATTCGCCCGATGAGATCCGTTGATAGCCAACTTTGTTCGCCGCATCTGGCGTCTCTCCATTGTCAAGTGTTTGCAAGCGTGGAACATGTGCGGCCTTCGATCACCGCGGCCTGCCGCCGCCGCCGTGACTCGCGCCGCCGCCGTGGCCGCCGCCGAAGCTCGCGCTTCCACGGGAGGAGAAGTCTCTCACCTGCCCGCCATGATCGTAGCCGCTGAAGGCGCCCGATCGCACACCGGTCTCGCCGCGCGGTTCGGCATAACCGCGGGCCGCCTCGTTTCGTCCGTCGAAAGGCTGTGCCCTCGTGGCGGACCCGTTATAAGCGCCGCCGTCGCGCCCGATGCTCCTGGCGCGGTTCTCGTTGATTCCACGCTCCACGTTGGTTTGCACGCCCCGCTCGCCGCCGCCCCGGTAGTAGCTATTTCGGTTGAAGAACGTGTTGCTTCGAGAGTAGTACCTCTGGTGGTTATAAAGCGGGTATCGGTGATGCCAATCGAATCCCCAGTGCCCCCAGCCCCAGCCGAACCCTCCAAAGAACCCGATGCCAAAGCCAATGCCGAAGGACAGATAGGGGCCGTCATACCAGATGCCGGGATAGGGATACCAGCCCGGCCAGGCCACTACCGGATATCCGTAAACCACCCACGGATCATATGCCGGGACATAAACGACATCCGGGCTGGTAGGTTCGATCTCGATCGCGGAGTCTTGCGTCTCCACGGTTTGCTGCGGCGTCGACTGGAGATTGCCCGCCGCCTGTGCCCTCTGGCGCATCGCCTGCACCGCAGCCATCACGTCCTGCTGCTGGTTGTAATAGGCGTCGCCGAGCGCCGACGTCCAGGAGAGGTTCTTGTCCATATTTCCCAGTACGGAAGGAAATGCGGTGAGCGCCTTGACCGCCGGATCCCAAGGTTGCTGGTCCACCGCTTGACCCAGAGCAACACCGCTCAAATCCGGATGTGCCTGCACCCATCTGTCGGCTTCAACGACTTGCTCGGGAAATGTGGCGGCCGCCAAGATCTGGGCCACCAACGAATCCGGATAAAGCGCTATCGGCGCAACCAGTTGTTGCAGCTGCTCGGGAGCCTGCTGTGCATAGGAAGGCGGCGGGCCTGATTGCCCCTGGTCTGGAGGCGGCGCGTCTTGCTCCGCCATCAGAGTCAGCGGCCACGTCGCGATCGTCAACAGCAGCGACAACGCGAAAGCAAGGATCGGCTTGCTGCATCGAGATCTCGAGGTTTCAGCAGGTTCAAAAGGATTCATTTCTCGAGTTACCTCTCTCATGGCCAGCTCCGTGCAACCCTTTCGTTCTCGCCGCAGGGCCTTAGGATATCACCCAAGGGTCGGGTAAGCGACGCGCTCACCCTGCACGCTCGCACGCATGATCTGACCGACTTCCACGCGATGCAGACTGCAGACCACACGAGCCCGCGCCTTTGGCGAAACTTATTCGCCCGATCTGCTGTCCTTTGATTGAGGTCGAAGGCGGACGGATTCTGCAGGAAGGTTGCCAAAGATGCGGTCACGTCCCAGGCAAGCGCCTCGCGTACCGGAAGCTCTTATCTTGACATCGCATAACGGAGTGCCAACAGGTGAGTCATCTCCATAGATCCGACCTTGTAATCGAGTCCGTGCGGGCCACGGTATTGTCCGCGATCGCCGTCCAGAGACGCATAAAACGAGCCATCGTGGAACTGGAGGAGTCGCAGGCACACAGCGGATTGCTCGGCGAGTATCGAAAATTGAATGCCACAGTACTTCGCAAATTACAGCACTGTCGCGAACGAACGGAACTCATCTTGCGGTCCACCCAGGTCACCGTGACGCAACTGGAGGTCGTTGCGACGTATCTGCGCCTGTTGTCGTTCGTCGAGCCAGAATACGAGGGTGCTCCTATCATGGCGCATTGAGCTCACGGGTCGCATCCGCGCTCAGGCGCCGCCCTGCGGCGGCCTTTCGCATCTTAAGGGGGAAGATCGGCGTGTAGATTCCTGGCGCGTCCCGAGCGCGTAGTTTGTATACTGCGCAGTGTTCAGCCCCTCCGAGGTGATTCGGCGACTCGCGACCGCGGCAGCAGGTACTCATGCGCATTGTCGGACTCGGTCATGGCTTGTTCGTCGTGGCGATAGCGGGCCTCGCCATCTTGAAACTTACTTTCCACGACTTCGCGCCGCTGTGGCATTCCAACCCCGCTGGGATTGCCTGGCAGCAGGCCTGGGCATTGGCGTCCGCACTCCTTCTCTTGGCCGCCAGCGCCGGTCTTTGCTTCTCGCGCACCGCGCTGCCGAGCGCGCTGACCATCGGCGCGTACCAGGCGCTCTGGGCCGCGACTGCAGTGCCCAGCATCCTCTCCAAGCCGCTCAGCGTGGGCTCGTGGTATGGGTTTTGCGAAGCCCTGACCTCGTTTGCGGGCACCTGGATCCTTTACGCGACGTTACGATGGCAGCTGCGGGGATCGCGGATCCCGATCGCCGGCGAGCGCGCGGTGCGCGCGGCACAGGTGTTATTTGGCCTCACTTGTGTTTTCTACGGAAGCTCGCACTTTGCGTACGCCGATTACACGGCCAGCATGGTGCCTGCCTGGCTACCGAGCCGCCTGGGGTTTGCCTATTTCACGGGGCTCAGTTACCTGGCCGCCGGATTTGGGATCATCTTTGAGATTCTTGCGCGCTTGGCGGTCACCCTCGTTGCGATCATGATGAGCTTGTTCGGCCTTCTGGTCTGGGTGCCGAGCTTTTTCGCGCATCCCAAGCCCTCCTGGGCAACGCCCCTCCAAAATGAGTGGTCCGAGCTGGAGGTTAACCTGTTGCTGGCCGCTGCCGGGTGGATCCTCGCAGATTTCTGGCGAACCCGCCCCTGGGGCTTCGCTCAGCGCCGATCCGATGCCTCCCGAAGCCACCGTCTATAGACCCACAACAGCAGCGCGAGTACTGAGCCGCCGGGCAATACCAGCTCAATCGCCGCATAGGGCGCCAGACCCTTGAGCTTCCCGACAATCGACAGCATGTGGCGCTAGGCGACGAGGAGCGCAAATTGCAGGGCTATCGCCGTGGCCGCCGTGGCAGCGACCGCGAGCGGCGCCGGCACGAGCCGAGCGGCAAGGATTTCGTTGATCATGTGGATTCTCCAGATTCGTCGATGATGCTGGAGAGATTGCCCTGCCCGCCCATGCACAGCAAACGCGTTACCTGACCGGTCGTTAAGATTCTCTTAACGATTGAATGCCGGGTCGCCTCGACGATCACACGCGCGAGACCACCTCACCGATCACTCGCAGCGCAAATCGATATCCTCCCGGCCACCCACTCGCCCGCGGCCCGGCCACATTCAGCACCTGCGTTTCATGGTCCTCCAGGAATCGCACTACGGCGTCCGCTGCACGCAGCGCCGTCAGCTCCTCGGCATCCAGTTCCAGGAACGGTTTCCGCTCGCGCACGCACAACTTCCGTGTCAACAGCGTCCCGCCGGAGAGTCCTCCGTTGCAAAGGATCACCGTGCCATCGCTGTCCTGCACATTCTTGAGCGTCCGCGCTCGATACAGTTCTGCTATTTGACGTGTGTTCTTCGTCTGGCCGGGCCACGCCGGGGCGGCCTGTTCGGGCGTGCTGCCCTCGCCCGATGTCGGCGAGTCGGAGGCTGAGCGCTGCCCGGCCCGACTCCGAGCCGACTCACGGGCCTCTTGGCGATACGCCAGGGCAAGTTCATCCGGCAACGGTGTCAGCGGATACCGCTCGGGGATCTCCCCGTCCTCCGCCAGCCGGCCCGGTGGACACCATCCCCCACAGGGAAACCCTGCGAGCAGCGCCGCATCGAGCGCGGCCCGGTCCACGCCCGTCTGCCCACCGGATAGGATTCTCAGCAGTCCCATGCCCCTCAGAATACTGGATCAAGACTCCAAGTCTATTGCAATAGCGCCGCCGAATGACCCGTCTTGGATGGAATCGCCATCCGAGTGCGCCCGCCGAGATGGACGCGAGCGTGACCGACGTGTACGTGTATCGCAAGATCGCCGGGCCGCTCCCCCTCGGCGACGGTTCCTTGCGCCGAGTTGCTGCGCGTGGGGGCTGCACAGCCGTGGCTGCCCCCTCGAGGGGCCTTCAGAATGAACTTACCGGCCCTCGACCAGTTTCCGTGTGACGTATGGGGAAAGCTGGTATCACGTCATGCCCGCGCGATGCCGAGATCACGACCGGCTCCCAACAGGGCTTGCAATTGGCCGCGCAATTGCTGCTGGACGAAAGCGGGGAGATCTGTGTCGAGGAGCCGGGGTATCTCGGATCGCTCCTCGGGCGCGAGCCGTCTACATCACGCCGTCGCACCAATACCCATTGGGCATGGTGATGAGCGCTGGACGGCGCATGCGCCTGTTGAATTGGGCTGCCAGGTCTGGAGCCTGGGTCATCGTCGTTCCGCAAGATCTAGCCGCCGCTTTCGCGGCGGTGCTCGAGGCCGCCGGCATATTCTCATCGCCTCTTTACCAGGCGGTCCTCACCGACTCGGCGCGGATGCAGGAATGCATGTGGTCGCACTGCTTTCACCCGGCATCGACGATGTTGCGGCTTCTCGCAGCGCGGCGATCCAGGGGAATGCGGCCCTGCCACTTTCCACCTGCTATGTGCATCGCCCCGACCGGGGGGGCCTGGTACTCGGCTATGGCGGCGCGACGCTGCACCAGATTCGCGACGGCGTGCGCCGGCTCAAGGCCAGCCTGCCGAAGTGGTAGATCTTGCAGATGTGAGGCCCTTTTTGTTGAGCCGTCGCAGCTGCGCTCCAAAGAGTATGCTGTGCCGATAATACGAACGGAGGGACTGCATGGAGGCACAATCCTGGCTGACTCGCCTCGCCCGGGGCACCTGCACCTGGTCTGAGCGCTGGTTCCCGGACGCCTATGTGTTCGCCGCACTGGCTGTCGTTGTCGTAACGGTAGCGGCCCTGAGCGTCGGCGCTTCAGCGACGGCGACGATGAGCGCGTTCGGCGATGGCTTCTGGAGCCTCATCCCCTTCACCATGCAGATGTGCTTCATCATCATTGGCGGCTACGTCGTGGCTGCATCGCCCACGGCGGCGCGAGCAATTGAGGCACTTGCCCGGGTTCCGCGCAGCGGCCGTGGCGCAGTGAGCTTCGTGGCACTGCTGAGCATGCTGGTTTCGCTGCTGCACTGGGGCCTGAGTCTGATCTTCGGGGGCCTGCTCGTACGCGCGCTGGCGCGCCGCGAGGACCTGCGCCTCGATTACCGGGCCGCCGGCGCGGCCGCTTACCTGGGGGCCGGGGCGGTATGGGCGCTCGGCCTGTCCTCCTCGGCAGCGCTCTTGCAAGCGAATCCCGCTAGCATGACGCCGGCGCTGCTTGCAGTCACTGGCGTCATCCCATTCACCGAAACCGTCTTTCTCTGGCAATCCTTGCTGTTGACAATGATCTTGATAATCGTGTCCGTCGCGATCGCCTGGATGACCGTACCCATGGGATCCGCGATTCGGTCAGCCGCAACCCTCGGCGTGCAGCCCGCAGACCCGCTGGCATCGCCATCGCCGCGGACGCGCCCTGGTGAGTGGCTGGAATACAGTCCGTTCCTGAACCTCGCGCTGGTGGTGTTGGGCACCGGCTGGCTCGCGCACCAGATCGCGGGCAAGGGCCTGGCCGCCCTCACGAGCTTGAACACCTACAACTTTGTGTTTCTGATGTTGGGACTGCTGTTGAACTGGCGGCCACGGATCTTTCTCGACGCGGTGACCCGGGCGGTCCCCAGCATCACCGGTGTGCTCATCCAGTTTCCACTCTACGGAGGCATCGCCGCCATTCTCACCGGCGCCAAGGGGTCAGCCGGGCAAACCTTGGCGAATGATCTCGCCGCTTTTTTCACCCACCTCGCCAGCCGCGACGGCTTTCCGGTGGCAATGGGGGTCTACTCGGCCCTCCTTGGCTTCTTCGTGCCTTCGGCCGGAGGTAAATGGCTCATCGAAGCACCTTATTTAATGCAGTCCGCCAATGAGCTGCGGGTCCACTTGGGCTGGGCAGTACAGGTCTACAACGCCAGCGAGATGCTGCCCAACCTGATCAATCCGTTTTGGATGCTGCCGCTGCTCGGCATCATCGGTCTGAAGGCGCGCGATCTGATCGGCTTCACTTTCCTGCAGTTCGCCGTACACCTACCAGTCGTGCTCGTTGCACTTTGGCTGCTGGGTCTGACGCTACATTATCACCCGCCGGTGATGCCGGGGGCCCATTGAAGGAAGGTCAGAGTCTTTTCCGGCCCTCGAGCGGTCATCTCCTCGCTCCGCACGCGACGCACGTCGGCTACTTTGCGCCCGGAACCGGCGCTGGCATCTCCACGATTTGCAGCGGCTGCGCTTCTATCCTGCGAATCACCTCCGCACAATACGCCGCGTCGTGCTTCACTCCCTCGTCGCACTCTTGCACCCGGCGCGCCAGTTCCTGAATACTCATCGCCGACACGGCGGTCTTCACCATCCCCGCGTGCTCGCTCACCCGCCGCGTACGCAGGTACCCATCGCCGATCAAGAGCACGGCCAGCATTGCGAACGCCGCCACACCCACCCACTTCACGCTCGAGCGCCACTGCGCCGATCCTTGGCCGTCGAGACCCGAGCGAATCACCTTCGCGCCCCCCACTTCGATGAGATTCTCCCCGCTGGTGGTTGTGGCCGGCGAATGCCGATCCTCATCCTTCCTCGGGCCAAACCAGCGCCTGCGCCACGACGACGTGCTCGCCGTTGAACGTCGCGGCCGGTGATCCATATAGCTGATAGCCGAGCGCCAGCGCATCGGAGACCCGCCGGCAGAAATCGGCGTCATCCTTGCCGGTCAGCAGCCGGTATTGAGGTAGACCTTCGGGGGGCGAATCTTTGTGCATGGCGAGATCTCCTTGAGGATCAACAATGCATTTTCGCCCAATTCGTCGGCTGACGCGAGCAGGCGGAAGTGTTTGACCCCTCTGCGCCTTCGGTGCCCCCGTCCACCGCCGCGCCGCCAAGCAGCGCCAATCGATGTAGTCAAATACACAGCACACGATCACTGTATTATCTCATCGATGACCGAGTCGACCGCACCTCCGCATCGCGGCCAACTCAGCGGACCGCACGGCTTGACTCCCGCGGAACGCGACATCGAGGAGCCGCCCCGTCAGCTGCGAGCGCTCGAGCTCAAGGCGCGCAGGGCGCAAGGCGGGAAGATGAGGACGACGGAGAGCCGGTGAATGACGGCAACGGAGACACCCCTGAACACCCGTGACACCACCCTCGAGATTACACGCATGTTCGATGCTCCGGCCGCGCGCGTCTTCGATGCTTGGCTGAATCGTGAAGAATGGCAATCCTGGATCGGCCCCGAGGGTCTCCGCTGCGAGGTGCCTCTCCTCGAGCCGCGCGTCGGCGGGCGCTATCGGATCATCATGCGGCTCGCTGACGGCCGGGTGATTCCCGTAGCGGGCATTTATCGCACCGTGGCGTCGCCGAGAACCCTGGCGTTCACTTGGGGCGCGGAGGCCGATCCGGCCCGGCATACCCTCATCACCCTGTCGCTTGCCGATAACGGAGACACGACCGATCTCACGTTGCGGCAGGAAGGCTTTGCGAGCGTCGGGACTCGGGACACTCACGTCGCCGGATGGAATGAGGCGCTCAACAAGCTCGAGGCCTATCTGACGGGCCGCGATGCCGGGAGCGTTGCAGGACCGAGATAGACGTCGCGACGCAACTTACCCCGCCCTCCAGGGGACCTTTGTCGCGCTCATATCAGGAGTTGCCGGCCTCGCGGAATCGCCTCAAGCGATCCACCACCTCGAGACGATCGGCCCCCTGAAACTGCAACATCCACCCCGGATACTCCGGGGGAAGAGCGCTGACTTCATCCAACCGTCGCACCTCGTCCTGGGTGAGCATGAGCTCGGCCGCCGCGAGATTGTCTCGAAGCTGGTCGTGGCGTTTCGCGCCGATGATGACCGAGGTTACCGCAGGCTTCGTCAACAGCCATGCGAGCGAAACACGCGCGGGACTGCACTCGTGTGCCTTGGCGATAGGTGCCATCGCATCCAGGATCTTCCAGGTCCGCTCTTTGTCCACGATGGGAAAGTCGAACTCGGTGCGACGCGAATCCGTGGGCTTCTGGTTCGTTCGGCTGTACTTGCCGGATAGCAGGCCTCCGGCAAGCGGACTCCATACCAGCAGGCCGAGCTTTTCGGATTCCAGTAAAGGCACGATTTCCCGTTCCAGATCGCGGCCGGCAATCGAGTAGTAGGCCTGAAGCGTGTCGAATCGTGCCAGGTTCTTGAGCTCGCAGATGCCGAGGGACTTGGCGATCTTCCAGGCGGGCCAGTTGGAGCAACCGACGTAGCGGACCTTACCCTGCCGCACGAGTGTGTCCAGAGCGCGCAGCGTCTCCTCGATGGGGGTCACCAAATCGTTGCCATGGATCTGGTAGAGGTCGATGTGGTCGGTCTGCAAGCGACGCAGACTCGCCTCGACGCCGTCCATGATGTGGCCGCGAGAGGCCCCGACGTCATTGCGGCCGGGGCCCACCCGACCGTAGACCTTGGTCGCGATCACGACGTGCTGGCGGGCGATTTTGAGGTTCTTCAGGGATTGTCCAAGGATCTTCTCGCTCTCCCCTTCCGTATAGACATCCGCGGTATCAAAGAAGTTGATCCCGCTCTCGAGCGAAGTCTTGATCAGCTCATCGGCGGCCGCCTGGCCGACGGCTCCGATGGCTTTGAACATTCCTCTGCCGTCCCCGAAGGTCATCGTTCCGAAGCACAGCTTCGAAACCAGGAGACCCGTATTGCCAAGGGTCGCGTATTTCATGCCGTCTTGCTCCTGTTGCGACGCCGAACGTCGCCTGGTGGAAGGATTCACTGCCGGGGTTTTCGCCTCCGGCTCTTCTCGGACTATATCGCTACCCGGAAGGTCTGGGGATATTCACTCGGGATTTCGCACCGCGACTGACCAGTCTGCGGACGGCCGGGCAGAGCTGTTCAGGGTAAGATCCATGCGCAGGGTAAGATACATGCGCAAGAAATGAGGATGCGTGCAGGTCGCGATAACTTCCTCGATGCGCTCGCGAGCTGTGCCGTGGTGCCGAGTCATGTGCCGAACCCGATCAACTTCTGGATGAATGTGCCCGTTCGTGACAACGATCGGCTCGCGCTGGAGCCACCCCTCAGCAGGGCTGGCGACTACATCGTGCTGTGCGCTCTCAAGGACGTCGTCGTGGTGTTTTCTGCGTGCCCGATGGACGTGACACCGGTCAACGGGGAAGATCGGACACCGCGATCCGTCGCTTACGAAATCCTCGAGGCGGCACCACCCGCTTGAACGCTTGCGGCAGGTCGCAGGGATAGGGCGGCGAAACCGCGCTCACCTGATCGAGGCGCGCGATTCAACCGCCGGCGGGAGGGTTCCGGACCAGGGGGAAGGTGTGCATCCCGACCGCCTTGAAGGCTCGACAGGTAAACTTCCATCCTTCGGTCGTGCGCAGCAGGTCGTCATTGTAGAAACCCAGGACTTCGAGTGCCTCGTCGCGATCCGCGAACTTCCCGCACTCTCGGATGACCGTACGAGTCCTTGCTTTCGCGCCTTCGACGGTAATGATCGCGGGCGAATTGATCTGAACGAAATAGGCCATCTGCCCCACAAAGGCAGCCATCGCGGCCCGAATGGCGGCGTGCCCCTGGTGACGCACCCCCAAGCCCGGGATTTCCCAGACGCCATCCGGCAGGAACGTCGACATGACCTGGTCCCAATCCGCCCGGCTGGCGCCTTCGGTGTACCGGTTGATCGTCTGCTGGATGGCGATTTCGTCGAGCATTCGGCAGTCCTCTCTCGGGATCAAGCGCTCACTCGTGCGGCGCCCGCCGCGAACTCACGTCGCTAGACTTTTGGCGCATGCTCGGCCGCCGCTCCCGCGCTTTTCGGCGTGTATGTCAGTTCGCCGCGAGCGCTCCAGCGGTACAGATTCTCGTCCCCGCAATGAGGGCACTTGATCGCAGTCAATGGATCGTCGAAATCCGCCGATGTCTTTCCGCCCGGCACCGCCGCACCAATCGCGATGACTTGCGCGCACTTCTTGCACGGCCAACCGACATACGGCTCACCCGCCACCATCTGTCGCGGCACCCTGATCTCCACGTGCCGCAGCGGCGCTGACACGACCGATTTGTGTGATGGCGTACCCCGACTTTTCGCTGGACGTTTGATCGCCATTGCCGACTCTCCGCTGATGCGATATGTAGGAGCCTACCGCGGCTGCGATGACTCTTCCAGCTCCGATGGGAGGGAACGCCAGGCCGATGCTGGAGGGGGCCGGCGAAGGGTACCTTCTCGCCCCCCTGTGACGATCGCCGGGGACCCGGGGGATGCGATGTCGCTGTCCCCGGCCAGGACGAGTGAGCTAGAGTAACGCCAGAGCAGGAGCAGCAAAGTCCTTGCATCATCATTCCTCTCCCGTATCAATCGTCCTGGCAGCGAGCGCGTTCGCGGCCCACAAGCACCGCGACCAGCGCCGCAAGGGCGCCGAAGCCAGCCCCTACATCAACCACCCGATCGCGGTTGCCAACGTCCTGGCGAACGAGGCGCACGTCACCGACCCGGTCATTCTCGCCGCTGCGCTGCTTCACGACACCATCGAAGACACCGATACCACGGCCGGGGAGCTCACCGCGCAATTCGGTCCCGAGATTGCCGGGATCGTCCTGGAGGTCACCGACGACAAGGCGCTGCCAAAACAGGAGCGCAAGCGCCTTCAAGTCGCGCATGCCGCCGCGCTCAGCGCCAAGGCCAAGCTGGTCAAGCTCGCCGACAAGATCTGCAACGTGCGCGACATGCGCCACTCCCCACCGGTCGACTGGTCAGCCGAGCGCAAGGCCGAATATTTCGCTTGGGCCAAGCAAGTCGTCGACCCCATGCGCGGGGTCTCGCCGACGCTCGAAGCCCTGTTTGACGCCGCTTTTGCCCATGGCCGAGATGCCCGCTGAAAGCAAGCGGCTGTCGTTGCACACCGGGCCGAATGGTGCGCGCGCCTCGTGCGGCACCATGGCAGCCCTGCGCGGTGCACCGGGCGCGCCCTGAGCACACGGGGTGCCCGCACGGGCGCCGACTCCATGGCAGCCGAGGTATCATGGCCCGTACAGCTCTTTCTCGCCGACCACGGGCTCGCCACCATCCCCGGTGCGGCTCCGAACGGCTCCATTGCAGGAGCGAGTCCATATCGCGCCAGTATTGGCGTATCACGACGCATGCCCAGATAGATGACCACCAGTTTGGGATATTGCGACAGGTCGACGGTCAGACGGTTGACTTTGGTCGGCATGGGACCACCACTGCGTTGACGAGAGGGGACTGTACCTCTCTGCCCCGCCCCCATGGAAGCCGCCGGTCGCGCCCCGTGCTCGCCTCGGGGCCCATTGATCCCAAACAGCGCAATGTTCCTGGCCTGGGATATGCTAGTTTTCCCTCGCGGCATCCGGCCGATACTCCCATATGGCGGATGACTTTCGGGGGCACTGTATGACGGGCAAGGCGGTCAAGGCGCGCGCTGCAGTCAGAGAGCGAATTCTCTGCGAGGCGACCAAGCTCTTCGGCGACCGGGGGTTCGGCGGAGTCGCACTGCGAGACATAGCGAAGGCATCCAGGATCCCGCTGTCGACGCTGAGCTCGCACTTTGCGCGCAAGCGGGATCTGCAAGAGGTCACCTTCCAGCGCGCGGTCGAAGTGATCACCAGGCGCGTGCTGACCTCGAGGCTCGAGATCGGAACTCCCAAGCAGCGATTCAGACGGTACATCGTCAACGTCGTGGAATTGTTCTTGAGCGACCTTCCGGAAATGAAGGTATTGGACAGGGAATTTCAGGAGCTCGACAAGCCGGCGACATTCGACCTGGTGGTGCGCACATCGAGAGATCGATTTTCCATGGAATCCTTGATGCTGGTGGCGGAGCTGGCCAGGGACACTCGGTCTGATTTGCTCAAATCGATATCGGCCATCGATCTCACGCAGATGGTGTTCGCCGCCATCTATGGGATTGTCAAGCTCAGATCCCTTCATCATCACATCTTAGGTGGAAGACCCCTCGGCAATGCCGCGCTCACGCGCCGTATAGTCCTCATATTCGAGCGCATGCTGGGCATCTGAGAGCCGGTGGGCGGCGCGCGCGCCGCCGCCATCGAACACCGTGGAGCGCGACACCAATTATTCTCACTTGACAAGAGCCGGTGAAAATGGACAAATGTCCGTATAAATGCGGACATTTGTCCGGATAAAAGCCGCCTCAAGGAGATTCGATGTGCGAAACCTGACCTTGATCCTGACCGGGATGATGTTCGCGAGCAGCGCCGTGGCCGCCGCCGGCTACAGCGCCACGTTGGCGCAGCCGATCGCTCAGAAAACGGAATTCGTCGCGAACGGCAATCTGTTCCGATGCGAGGGCTCGAGCTGCATTCTCACGTCCCATCCGGTGGACGCCGAGTCCGTGCAGAGTTGCCGTGCCCTGCAGCGCCGCGTGGGGACATTGACTTCCTATATCGCGGACGGAAAGCCGTTCGATGCCGAGAAGCTGGCGAAGTGCAATTCCCGCTAGTTCGTGGTGGTCACATCCAGCGCGCCGCCGGCGGCCGCTATCCGCAGCACGACGGCTGGATGCAGGACCCGCTTGTAGCCGTCTCCCCGACACCGCAGCTCGCAGCGCCGTAACGGCGAATTCGCACAGCTACGCTACCACGCCGAGCCGGTCGCGTTAGGCGACCAGCGCCCATTGCAGGATGACGGTGGAAGCGGCGGTGGCGAGAATTGCAAGAAACGCCTGTGCGAACCGTACAAAAACTGTCTCGTTGGTCATGTGCATTCTCCATGAATTGAAACTGATCCCACGGCGAGCAGATTGCCTGCGGCGCGGGCACACAACAAACGCCGTATCTGACCAAGCGTTAAGATCCGCTTAACGGTGAGCGGGCCAAAACGGGGGATTCATCCCGTCATACTTGTTACTCTCACTCCCTCATCATCTCGATCTAATCTGGCTCTGCGGCAGCGCCCCCTAATCTTCAGCGCACAGGAGATGGACGATGACAACGAGCAAAGACACGGACCAGCAACCCGCCAAGGGGCACCTCGCGATGAGCACGCCCCCCATTGTGTCGCAGCAAGAGTGGGAAGCAGCGCGCCTGCGCATGCTCGCCAAGGAGAAGGCCTTTACCCGCTCGCGTGACGCCCTGGCCGCCGAGCGCCGGCGGATGCCTTGGCTGGCCGTCGATAGGAAGTACGAGTTCGACGGACCCCAGGGAAGGGTCGCCCTGCTCGATTTATTCGAGGGACGCCGCCAGTTGATCGTCTATCGCGCCTTCTTCGAGCCCGGGGTTTTCGGCTGGCCCGAGCATGCTTGCCGCGGCTGCTCCCTCGGCGCCGACCAAGTCGCGCACCTGGCCCACCTGAACGCCCGTGACACCACACTCGCCTACGCCTCTCGCGCTCCACAGCGGGACATCGAGCGTCTGAAAGCTCGAATGGGCTGGAAGATGCCGTGGTACACCATCACTGACGGCTTCGACAGCGACTTCGGCGTGAACGAGTGGCACGGCCACAACGCATTCATCCGCGACGGTGACAAGGTGTTCCGCACCTACTTCATCAACGAGCGAGGCGACGAGGCGATGGGCAGCACCTGGAGCTACCTCGACATGACGGCCCTCGGCCGGCAGGAGAGCTGGGAGGACTCGCCGCAGGGTTACCCTCAGAGCCCGCCGTACAAGTGGTGGAACTGGCATGACAATTACCACGCCGGGGCTTCGCCTGATCCGAAGTGGGTGGAGGTGTCGGAGGCCAAAGAAGCCACTTTCCGGGATCCCGAGGCGGAGGCGAGCTAGGGGGCGCGCGGCGCGCTCAGCGGGAATCCTCGTTCGAGCCATTCGGCGTCTGCCACGAGCTGAGCGGTCCCAGCCTCTCCATCAGGAACTCCACCACGTGCGCATCGTACCCACGCGGGTCGTAGGCCAGAAAGTCCTCATGACGCGCACCTTCCAGCACCCACATCGACTTCGGCTGCGCGGCGGCTTGAAACAACTCCCGCGACTCTTCCAAGGTCGTATGCCGATCGTTCGAGCCCGCCACCACCAGAACCGGCGCCCCCAGCCGGGCGATCGAGCGGATCGGCTCGAGCTGCGACGGCGCGATGTGCAGCCGAGGCTCGAGCTGCATCAACAGGAGCGGGCTCAGGATCGATGCCAAGGGTCCGACCCGGATCCTGGCCCGATTCTCTACCGCTTGCGAGAACCGCGGATACACCGCTTCCAGTACCACCGCATCGAAGCCCGAGGGCTGCGCACCCAGCAACACCGAGGCTCCACCCATGGAGCAGCCGATGACCCCGACCCGGCGTCCCGGCGCTCTTTGTCGGATCCATCCGCGCGCCGCCGCCACATCCGCCGCCTCGCGCAGCCCGAACGTGATTGCCGCTCCCGGGGTCGCCCCTTGTGCCTGCAGGTCGATGAGCAACACCGAGAACCCATGACCCTCCAGAAGCCTCGCTCGCGACAGCATCGAGGTGCGGTCCGCCCGCACCGCGGGGAGCAGAAGGACTACCGGCGTACCTGGGCCGCTATCCACCCACCAACCGGCAATGCGATGGCCAGGACCGGGAATGGACACGTTCTCGGCCTGGAAGCCTGCGGGCAAAGGCACCGGATGGTTCGCCGGAGCGATCAGCTTGGAGCCAAGCACCCAGGCGCTCGCGGCTACTGCAAGCGCCAGCAGAGCGCAGACCAGCAAGCCGCGCTTGATCAAGGCGCCAACGTCCAGCCGGGCTCGGTATACGAGCCCACCGCGCTCACGTAACGCCCTTTGTGCCGCATGACGGGAAGACAACGATCGTCCGGTTAAATTCCCGCACTTCTCGTCAAAATCCCGCGGCGCGCGTACCCACGACGGACTGCGCCCGATCAGGCGGCGCTGGCTCGCCAGCGGCGCTGCGAGCCGGCCTCGGCACCACCGGCTGCTGAATCGAGGCGATAGCCTGCAATCAGCTGCTCGAGTGCGTGCGCCTGCTCCAGGATCGACTGGCTGGCCGCGGCGGCCTCCTCGACGAGTGCGGCATTTTGCTGGGTCGTCTGATCCATCGAGGTGATGGCCTTGTTGACCTGCTCGATGCCGGCAGCCTGCTCGCGGCTCGCCGCCGCAATCTCGGCGACGATTTGCGTGACTTTCTTCGAGGAGGCGCAGATATCGTTGAGCGATTGCCCCGACTCGTCCACGAGCTTGCGACCTTCTCCCACGCGCTTCACGCTTTCCTGGATGAGCTCCTTGATTTCCTTGGCCGCGGCGGCGCTGCGTCCGGCGAGCCCGCGCACTTCCGAGGCAACTACGGCAAATCCACGCCCCTGCTCGCCGGCGCGCGCGGCCTCCACGGCGGCATTGAGTGCCAGAAGGTTGGTCTGAAAGGCGATCTCGTTCACCACTCCTATGATCTCGGCGATCTTGCTCGACGCCCCATTGATTTCCGCCATGGCCTTGACCGCGGCGCAGGCCACGGTCCCGCTCTTTTCCGCTTGGCCGAATGCAGCGATCGCCAGTTGATTGGCGAGCTCTGCATTGTCTGCCGTCCGGCGTACCGTCGAGGTCATCTGTTCCATCGCGGACGCCGTCTCCTCGAGACTGGCAGCCTGATGTTCGGTGCGCCGCGAGAGATCCAGATTACCCTTGGATATCTCCGCCGCGCCGCTCCGCACGTCCGAGGCGGACGCCTGCATCTGCAGAGCCAGCGCGGCCGAGTTGCCGATGAGAGCGTTGACGCCCGCGGCCAGCTTGGCGAAGCTGCCGCACTTGTTCGACGTATGTACGCGTGCCGTCAGGTCGCGCGCCTCGGCTTGCTCCACGACGTCGCTGATGTCGGATACCACGGCGTTGATCGATTCGAACAGCTGATTGATGCCGCGAGACAGGGACTCCATCTGACCGGTCTTGCCTTCGAGAGGGATGTGCTGGGACAGATCGCCCGCGAGCGCCGCCTTGACGGCGGCTTGGGTCTGCTCGACGGTCGACTGCAGCTGCTTGGCAAACAGCACTTGCGCCGTCACGTCCGTGTTGTAGCTCACCACATACGCCGGCCTGCCGCCGGCGTCGAACACCGGGCTGCAATAGCCTTGCAGCCAGATCTCTCTGCCGTCCTTCGTCAAGTAGAGCGACTCACCGGCCTGGTACTCACCGCGCCCGAGCTTGAGCCACAGTTCACGATACTCGGCGCTGGCGCTGAACGAGGAGGGGACCAGGGCGGAGTGATGTTTGCCGACGAGCTCCTCGAGCTCGAAACCGAAAAGCTTGAGGAAGTTGGGATTGGCAAAACGCACCCTGCCGTCGAGCTCATACTCGATCATGGCACGAACGCGACGGATCGCGTCAATCTCGCCCTGCATGATGGCGACACGGTCTCGCGCGCTGGCTGTCCCGCGCAGACACGACATGATCCGCGATAGCATGAGGTGTATGGCGGCCAGTTTGGCCCGCCCTTCATTCGCAATCGGCGTTTTGTGACACAGTGCGCGCTGCTCCCTCGGCAGCGGCACGAGTCGGGCGCGCCGCTCTGCACCAATCGGCGATTCGAGCTCGCCGGGGCCTCACCGCCCCTGGGCCTTGCCGCGCGTCCAGTAGCCGCTCTGGAGCTCTACCGGCAGTTCCCTCGCTCCGCGCACGCCGCAGGGGACCTGCCGATCCTTGAAATCACTCTCGAATGCTTGCGCCACCAGCTCCGCGGTCCACTCCCGCCGTGTCACTGACGGAAGCAGCAGTGCGGGATGGGTATAAAGCTGAAGCTCCCCGCGATCGATGCGCACCAACTGCCCGTTCACGCTCTTGGCGAGGTCCGAGAGCAGGAACTCCACCACCGGCGAATTCGCCTCGGGCGGCGGCAGCAGAGCAAGCTGCTTGGCCATCTCCTCGGGAATGGGTCCCCTGCGGTCTCGCAAGGCGATCCGCGTTGCACCGAAGGGCGAGAGGCCGTTGACGCGCACCCCCGTCCCGGCCAGCTCCAGTGCCCAGGTATAGACCATCGATGCCACCGCGCCCTTGGTGGCGCCATAGATTCCCAGGTTCGCGATCCCCATGTGAGCACCGGAGACGACGTTGATGATCGAACCGCCTTGCTGCGCGAGCATAGGCTTGATGGCACGGCCGGTGCAGTACAGGGGGCCGAGTACGTTGGCCTCGAGGAGGGATCGAGCGGCAGCCGGGTCGAAGGCATCGATCCTTGCCGCATGGTAGAGCGCCGCGTTGTTCACCAGCCCATCGATCTTGCCGAAGGTCGAGATGCACGTGTCAATCAAGCGGCCCGCCTCCTCCCAGACGGAGACGTCGGCGACGCAGGCGACCGCTTCACCGCCCTCGGCGACGATGGCCGCCGCGGTGTCGTTGGCATCCACAGGATCGATGTCGTTGACTACCACGGCGGCGCCGCGCCGGGCGCAACCTTTGGCGCAGGCCGCGCCGATACCCCTGCCTGAGCCGGTGATCACGACTGCTTTGCCGGCGAGTATCTTCATCCCCCCTCCGCGTGCGATCGCTATGCGCTCGCACCCTGCATCATTTTTTCGGCTCGACGACGCAGCTCCTCGGGCGCAACGTCCTCGACGTGCGTGGCGAGCGTCCACAGGTGCCCGAAGGGATCTTGTAGCGTGCCGGATCGATCTCCATAGAATTGGTTCTTCAGGGGTTGCAGCTCCTTCGCTCCGCTGGCGATCGCGCCTTTGAACACATCGTCCACCTTGTCGAGGTACACCAGCAAGCTCACCCCTGCCCCACCCAGGGATTGCGGACTGCGGTAGCCCATCTGGGGATGCTCGTCCGCGAGCATGACGACCGAATCGCCGATCTTGATCTCCGCATGAGCGATTTTTCCATCGGGATTTGGTATGCGCATCACTTCAACGGCGCCGAACGCCCGCTGGTAGAAATTGATCGCCTCGGCGCCGCCTTTCACGATCAGATAGGGAGTGACCGAGTGATAGCCCTCGGGGGTTGACTTGGTGGCCATGGCTTCTCCTTTCAGTGGTGAATCGGGATGCTGTGTGCCATTGTAGAGCCCACTTGAGTCAATTCAAGAAATCCATGGTCAGAGATAGATCCAATCCCAGCCGCATACCTCGCACTGCTCGTGCTCATGCGGTGCTTTGGTCGGTGCTGATCCTGGCGATCCTCGCTCCCTGCCCGCCGGCGCCTTCCCGGGAGGCGGACCCGCCTGCGTCGGTGGCTGAGGTCGGCCGATTGCTCGTCGGGCGCTACGACAACTCCGCGCAGGTGGCCCAGGGCAAGAAAGCGGGAGAGACTCCCGCTCCGCAGCACGTCACCATCACCGTTGAGCCGACGCAACAGCCGGACTGGGAGCTGTGGCGCATACACATGGATGTCGATCCGGCTGTCGCGCAATCCGCTGGGTCGGACACCTCTCTCGATGCGGTCTGGGCCATGAACTTCGCGCGCGTGGCCAATGACAATGCGCTGCAGCTCATCCCCTATTCCTTGAACCCTTCGGTGGATGCCGCCACGGTCCACGGATCGACCTTCGACAAGGCCCAGTGGTTTTCGCTCGAGGCCTGCGCGCTGCACGGTCATTTCGGCGCCTCGCGCGTCGTTGCGCAGGCACCGACGGACGAGATGTGTGCCGCCGAAACCATGGGCCTGGGCGGCAAGCGCGCGTTCTTGCCCACCTGGATCGAGCGCGATGGTGAGTGGCTGCGTGCCCAGCTGGTGTATTTCGGCAAGCCGTGGCGCGTCGAGGCGCGCCGCGTCGGCTCTGCAAGCACCCTCTTCAAGGTCAGTGGATGAGTCCGCCCCCTTTCATCGAGCTCACGCACCCGCGGGCAAGGGTCCTCCTCGATGACTCGATGGGCGCATCAAATAGAACGCGGCCAGGTGCGTGATCACCAGCAGGGGCACGTAGATGATCGGGATCGCGTAGGCGGCGCCGAGCTCTCCCGCGAGCGCAGGAAGGTTGACCTGGATGGCGTGGTAATAGTCGAGGACGATGTCGGCCGCGCCCGTGACATTGAACGCCAGGACCAACAGCCAGAACAGCGGACGTATCCTCGCCGTGACGAGGGCAAGCAGGGCCAGGATCCCGGTTGCGAAGTCTCCGTAAGCAGCGAACGAGGCGAAGCCGGCCGGCAAATCGCGGCCGACGACGCCGGGAAGGATGAAGACGAGGCCGAAGAACCGGAAACTATGCAAGGTTGCGATCGCACGTTGCGCTTCGATCGGATCCATCGACTTGAGTCGCGGCCAGATGTATACGCCGAAGCACAGCAGCCAGGCGATATACCCCAGAACGAGGTGAGCACGGAAGATCGTCTCGGGCGACATGCGGGACTCCTGATCAATCTGCCATGAGGCCGGCCTTCGGCTAGACTCGGCGCCGCAGCGGCCGGCTGCCGGGTGGCGAGGCGCTCACTGGCCTTTACTGTACGATGACTTTTTTTGAGCGACTATCCGGGATAATGTCGATGGGCCATGAAGCAGAATTTCACAGTCCGGCACGGCGCGCTCGACGGTGTGGAGGCGTTCCTGGCCGTGGCGCATCATAGAAACTTTCGCCGGGCAGCGGCCGAACTGGGGGTGACGCCTTCGGCCATCGGCCAGGCGGTGCGCGCGCTCGAGGCCCGCGTCGGCGCCGTGCTTTTCGCACGCACGACCCGCAGCGTCGGCCTTACGCAGGCGGGCGAGCGATTTCTCTCACGTGCCAAGCCCGCGTTCGAGGAACTCCTTGCAGCGAGCCAGGTCGCGCGTGAGCTTGGACAGCGGCCGGCGGGGCTTCTGCGCCTCTCGGTGCCGCGCGCCGTCGTGCCGATACTGCTGCAGCCTCTGATCGCATCCTTCTGCCAGGCTTATCCTGAGATCGAGGTGGAGATCGCGGTGAGCGAGAAATTGGTCGATCTCGCGGCCGACGGCTTCGACGCCGGCATTCGACTGGGCCAATACATCACCGCCGACATGGTCACGGTGCGGCTCACGCCGCCGCTGCGCTTCGTCATCGTCGCCAGCCCCGCCTATGTTGCCCGCAGCGGCCGACCCGAGCGGCTGGAGGATTTGCGCGACCACGCATGCCTGCGCCTGCGCCGATCGAGCGGGGCCGCAGCACTGTGGTCCCTCAACGACAACGGCCGCTCGGTCGAGGCGGCCGTATCGGGACCGCTCATCGCAAACGACTTTCCCACCGTGCTGGGCGCGGCGCTGGAAGGTATGGGCCTTGCGCAAGTGCCTGAGCCCATCGCCGCCGAGGCGTTGGCCGCCGGCCGACTGGTGCTCGTCCTGGAGCCATTTGCATCCATGGCGCCCGGGGTGTTTCTTTACTATCCCGCGCGCCGCCAGGTGATGCCAAAGCTGCGCGCCCTCATCGATCACCTGAAGCGCCATGCGGGAGCCGGGATCGGAGCCGAGCCGTGATTCGGGGCCGTCTCCTTTACATGTCCTTGACCAGCCTCAACGCATCATGGATGGCGGCGTGAGTGTTGCGCGCCGAGACTGCATCGCCGATCCGAAATAGCTGGTACCTGCCCTGGGGATTGGCGATCACTTGCTGTGCCTCTCCCGCCAGCAGTTGACCGTAATCGACTTCCCCGGCATTGCGCGACGCCGGGCGCAGCGCGAAGTAAAGATCATCCAGCGGCCGTGTTCCGTGATTGACGACGACTTGCTCCACGACCCGCTCCCGGGTGACATCGAGATAGTCGCTGCCGACCAGCGCCACCAGTCGAGCACCCTCGCGGCGCACCGCTTTCAGCCGATAGGTGACCGTGAACGTCACCGCGTGCCGCTGCAAGGAGCGCACGTAAGGAACGAGATTCATCGCCATGATTTCCGGCGCGAACGTGCGATCGGGTGTCATGATCTCGAGCGTCGCCCCGGCCTCGGCGATGAGCTCCGCGGCCTGCAGCGCCGGGTGGTCGCCGGCGTCATCGAATAGCAACACGGTGGATGCGGGCGCCACGTGACCGGAGATGATGTCCCAGGTGCCGACCACGAGGTCGTTGCCGGCCTGCAGCACGTCGAGGTCCGGACAGCCGCCGGTCGCGACGATCACGACATCGGGATTCTCGGCGAGGACCTCTTGCTCCCCCGCCAGCAGGTCGAAGCGAAACGCCACGCCCGCGGATTCGCATTGCGCCATGCGCCAATCGATGATGCCCATCATCTCGCGCCGCCGCGGACTCTGTGCGGTGAGACGAACCTGTCCACCAGGCTTGCCCGTCGCCTCGAACACGGTCACCCGGTGACCGCGTTCTCCTGCGACGCGCGCCGCCTCAAGCCCGGCGGGTCCTGCGCCGACGACGACGATGTGGCGCCGCTTGCGCGCAGCCGGGATCACGTGCGGGATCTCGAGCTCGCGACCCGTCGCGGCATTGTGGATGCAGTAGGCTTCCGCGCCCTGGTAAATTCGATCCAGGCAATAGTTGGCGCCGACGCAGGGACGAATGGCCTGCTCTTTGCCGGTCAGGATCTTCTGCACGATGTGCGGATCGGTCAGGTGAGCCCGCGTCATGCCGATCATATCCACCTTGCCCGCGGCGATGGCATGCCTCGCCGTGGCGACATCGGGAATCCTGGCCGCATGAAACGTCGGGAATCGGGTCGCCGCGCGTATCTCGCCGGCGAAGTCCAGGTGAGGCGCGCTTCTCATCCCTTGAATCGGAATCACGTCGGTCAATCCGGGGTCGGTATCGATATGGCCGCGCACCACATTCAGAAAGTCGATCAGGCCGCTATCCGTCAGCCGACGGGAAATCTCCAGACCCTCCTCCCGGGTCAAACCACCGTCGAGCAGTTCCTCGCCCGTATAGCGTATGCCCACGATGAACTGCGGCCCCACGCGCGCCCGTATCGCCTCGAGAACCTCGAAGGTGAACCTGAGACGGTTGTCGAGAGCACCGCCGTAGGGACCCGCCAGCGTGTTCGTGAGAGGCGACCAGAACTGGTCCATCAAGTGCCCGTAGGCCTCCAGCTCGATTCCGTCCAGGTGGGCGGCGTGCATCCGCTCGGCGGCGTCGGCGTAGTCGGCGATGATTCTTTTGATGTCCCATTCTTCCGCCTCCTTTGGAAACGCGCGGTGGGCAGGCTCTCTGCGATGCGAGGCCGAGACGACGGGCAGCCAATCACCGCGATCCCAGCGCGTGCGCCTACCGAGGTGAGTCAACTGAATCATGACCGCCGCACCGTGCTCATGGCACGCCTCGGCGAGTTCCGAAAGCCACGGCACGACCTCGTCCTTGTAGACGAGCAAGTTGTTGAAGGCGGGGGGACTGTCGCGCGCCACCGAGGCCGAGCCGGCGGTCATGGTCATTGCCACGCCGCCCTTCGCACGCTCGACATGATAGGCGCGATAGCGCGCCTTTGGCATGCCGTCCTCGGCGTAAGCGGGCTCGTGCGCGGTGGTGATGATCCGATTGCGAAGCGTCAGCTGCTTGAGTCGAAATGGCTGCATCAACGGGTCTTGGGACATCGAGCTTCGCCTCCGGGGCATGCGTGAGCGGCATTATGAACGTGACGCGCGCCGAGGCCCCCGGGGTTCTCGAATATCGCTGGGTGAGCCCCTCGGGCGCATCGTCGGCGGCGAAGCGATGAAATTTGGCCCGCGCCTCAACGGCGAGTACGCGAAGCGATTCGGCCTCCCCTGAGACTAATCACCTTCGCTGAACTCGCCCAGCGGCCGCTCGGTCGTCGTATAGCCACGGCAGCGCCGCTCGATCTCCTGATACTGCGTAAGATGCGTCGATCGAAACAGGTCGTGCGCCTTCTGGCTCTCCCAACGATCCACGGTCACGTAGCGCAACGGATCGGTGTTGTCACGGAGCAGGAGCGTCTCGATGTACTCCGGGGCCTTGCGAAACAGGGCCACCCAGCTGCCACGAGGTCCATACTCGAACTCGAACTGGCCGACCGACGATGGCGCAACACGAAATTCCCAAATGTACATGAATCGGGCCATATGCCTACCTCCGCGCCAGACGAGTAAACCAGTCTAGCGAAAGGAGCCCCACCCCGCCCAGCCGCCCTGCCCCGGCACTTCCAGGTGCTTGTCCCGGATCGCTCGCTCATCGCGTCAATCGGCATCTTGCGCATTGGTGCTGCAGGTGATGCTGGTGCAAAAGCAGCGCGGCTCGCTGCCCGGCCAGACCCGCTTGCCATCCAGGTGAGCACCGCTCGCAAGCTTGTATCGCCGTCCACTGCACGCCAGATGGCTCGGTTCCATGGGATGTGTGCTGCAGTGGTCGAGCGGTGCCAAAGATCAAGGTTTCCAAGCTGCGCGGCTGCAGCTTCCAGGTGCGCGAGGCCCGGACCCGGCTTCTCGCGAATTCCCATATATTAATAAGAAGTCTATATATATTTCATAAGTTATTGTAAAGTATAATTAATATATGACAAAAAGCGCCGCCAGAGAGACCAAGAACGCGATTCTCGGTCCAGCCGCCGCAACGCGAAACCCGCTGCTTGAACCGGGTGAACCCCGAATTCAACGGGCATGGCTGGATCTGGCGAGCGTGCGATGCACATAATGACTCACGCGCCGGAATGGAATCTGCAAGCCCTCGCTTTTCGAGTGGGATGCTTGGCGTCGTGTGAAGACATGGAGCTTGTCGGTACCTCTGGGATGACCTGTAGATGACGCGAAACGTACGACCGACGACCTCTCTCGGATTCGGCATCGCGGGAAAGGCACACGAACCTCGCAACCGCAGCGATCATGATCGTGCCGCCCCTGCGGTCCGAAAGCCGAAGATCCTCGTGGTAGATCATGACCCCGAGCTGCGCCGCCTCCTGGTAACGCGCCTCGGCGCCGCACACTATGCGGTGGAGACGGCGGAGAGCGCGCAGGCGGCATTGCATGCCTGCGTGAGGTCCAGACCCAATCTGATCATCACGGAGCTGCGGGTGACGGACATGGATGGTCTCGCGTTCCTCAGGGAGCTGAAGAACCGCTGGCCGCAGCTGACGGTGATCATCCTGACGGCGCACGCCACGATTGCCGAGGCGGTACGCGCGACCCAGGCGGGGGCCTTTGGCTTTCTGGTGAAGCCGGTGGGAAAGGAGGAATTATTGGGGCAGGTTCAGCGCGCCATCGCGGACTCGAGCTTCGCCTTGACCGAGGGGGATTGGCGCGCGAACGTCGTCTCGCGCAGTCAGCTCATGGAGGATCGGCTGGCCATGGCGAACTCGGCGGCGCGCAGCGACATGCCGGTGCTGCTCACCGGTCAGAGCGGTACGGGGAAGGAGCTGTTTGCGCGTGCCATTCACGCGGCCGGCGCGCGCCGCGACAAGCCGTTCGTGGCAATCTCATGCCGGGACACCAGCCGCGATGCCTTGGAGATTGCCCTCTTCGGTGGCGAGTCTGATGAATCCGGCGCCGCGAGCGTGCTGCAGGAGGGGGCTTTTCGGCGGGCGCAGGGCGGCACGCTGCTGATCGACGAGATCGGCGATCTACCCCTGAAGCTGCAGGCCGCGCTTGCCCAGCTGCTGGCCAAGCACCACGTCACTTCCACAAAGAGCCTGGGTGCCGAGTACGCCGACGCGCGCTTGATCTGCACCACCTCTCGCGACCTCGAGCCATTGATCGAGAGCGGGGCGTTTCTGTGCGACCTGCATCGTCAAATCACGGTCCTGCCCATCGAGATACCGCCCCTGGGGCGGCGGCGAGAGGATATCCCCCTGCTGGTATCGCATTTCCTCGAGCAAGCGAGCGAGCCGGGCGCGCAGAAGAAGATCTACTCTCCCGAAGCCATCCAGCTGCTTGCCACGACCGACTGGCCGGGTAACGTTCGGCAGCTATTCGAGCTGGTGAAGCAGAACGTCGCCATGTCGCAGGGTCGAGTCATCACCCGGGAGCAGGTGCAGAGGTCCCTGTCCGAGGACCCGGCGAAGATGCCGACGCTGGATGAGGCCCGCGAAAAATTCTCCCGTGATTACCTCGCGGTCAACCTGCAGCTCACCGCCGGAAACGTGACTCAAGCCGCGCGCCTTGCCAAGCGCAGCCGCACCGATTTCTACAAGCTTCTGGCGCGCTATCGGCTGCATCCCGATGACTTCAAGGCGGGAACGTCCGCGGCGCAGGAAGAAGGCAGCGCCGATTCGGACGAGTGAGTCGCTGCGCCGAATCGTCAATGGCGAGCGTTGTTGGCCGACTCGATCGGCGTCAGGACGGCTCTGGTCGCAAATGAGACTCGACGTAGCTGAATGCCGCAGCCACGGCGGATTTCACCGCGGCTTCATTTTCTTGCCGCTCCTCGTCGGACGCGAAGAAATGCAGGTCGATGCTGTGGCGGATGTAGCGCGGACGCAGCGAATTGAGCGCAACGCAGGCGACGTCTGCAAGCAGCGCGGCGGAGTGCTCGATTCGCGGATGCTGGGGCGCAGTCGACCGGATGCACTGCTGAACCAGCGACTCTTGATAATTCTGAATGGAATCGAGTACGGCGGCGGCCACGGGCCCTCCCTGAAGATCACTGCAATGCAGCCTGAGGCATCGGTCTTGATTTTATGCCTCTGCGAGAGCCGCGGCCACTCGGGCGAGCGGCGCCGGGGGGCACCTCGGGCGCACCGGCCACGGCACGGCGCAACGGCTACAATACGAAAGGGATCAGCGCCCAGCTCGATTGCCGATAAGCGGCATAACGCTCCCCGAATTCTCGAGTCATCCAGCGCTCCTCCACCCGCGACTTGAGCCACAAGGTGACGAAGCCAATCGCGAACCCGAGAAAGCCACGGACTTGCCCGGCCGCGAGGCCCGTGCCGAGCAGCGCCAGTATTATTCCCGTGTAAATCGGGTGGCGAATATGCCGATAGGGACCGCGCTGGATGAGCTCGTGGCCGACCTTGACCGTCACCGAGCCGCTCCAGTTGCCGCCAAGGATGATCCTCGCCCAGATGCTGAAGCCAAGACCAGCCGCGACCAACGCGACCGCACACCAGTATCTCGTCCATCCACCGCCGACCAGCCGGACAGCGAGCACGCCGCTTAAGCGGTGTAATCCGAGCAGCGCGGCGACGATCGCCATGGCGAGCACAAAGCCAAGCCTCGATGCCGCACTCTGCCGCTCGCGCGCCGGCTTCACGGTGCGCGCAGCGAGAAACCAATAGGCGATCCATGCGATCCACATGCCGGCGATGAGGGCCCTGGCCATGGGGCGCATCCTCACGTGATACGACGCCGGCCGTCAACGATTGCTGCGGCGCGGTGCCCGGCGAGTCACGTTCGAGTCGCGAGTCTCTGGCTCTGGCCAAGATATCCGATCGCCCTCGCCCGCCAATCCTTTCGCTCTCGTACGGCCGGGTCGCGCAGGTGCCAGGCGGCGCTCAGCGCTCGCTCGCTCGCGCGCCGTCTCACGTAGAATTCGAGCAGCGCGGCTTCGACGCGTTCGCCGCTTCGCGCTGCGTATTCATCGATCATCTGCTGCCCGATCCATCCGGCACCCATTCGCTCGCATTCGAGCGCCAGATAGGCGAGCTCCTCGAATGGATCGAGCAAGCGCAGTTCTCGATCGAACTCGAGACAATCGATGATGCACGGCGGCTCGGCGAGAAAGACGTGCTCCGGTTTCAAGTCACCGTGCGCTTCGATGATTCTTCCCTGCTGTGCACGCGCCGCGAGGAGCTGCGGAGCGCTTCTCAGGAACTTCTCCTGCTGGTCGACGGCGCTCGCCACGAGGTCGCGAGGCAGTCCGAGATCGTGATCGAGCAGCGCCAGACCGTTCATGGCCACCTGCCGTTGCATGCGCTGCAGATGATCCTCCGCCGACAGCCGTGCGGGCGGCTGCCGGCGATAAAATGCCGTGAGAACATCGCTCACACGGCTGATCGCGAGGCAGCTGACCTGTCCCGATGCGATCTTGCGATCGAGCGACAGGTCGGACGGCAAACGCCGCATCTTGACGAGCCAGTCCACGGGAGTGCCGGCTCCATCGAGCGAGAGCTGTCCTGCGTGCTCGATCAGCGGAACGACATCGAGATAAACGTCGGGCGCGAGCCTGCGGTTGAGCCGAATCTCCTCCCTGCAGTTGCGGTGGCGCGCGGAAAGCAAAAGGTTGTCCATCTGGCCGAGCCGCATCGGCTTCTTCAACTTGTAGACGTAATGATCGGTGAGGAACACCCAGGCGCAATGCGTCTCCATCGACTCGACCTGGGTCGTCGGATCCGGATACAGGGCCGGATTGCGCAGCGCCGAGAGCTTGGCCTGCAGCGAAACGCCGGTCGACACTACCAGGGTATTCATCGTGCTATGTGCGAGAGATCAGCCATTGGACCCGCTTGACTATCCGCGATGCCAATCCCGCCCGGCATAGGGAATTACCCCTAGATTCGGCGCGGCGCAATCGACCGGGCTGCAAGCATAGGCCCGGCGGCGGCGTGACGACCATCTACGCGCCATCCCTTATGGTCTCCGGATCGACTTCGCTGGAGACTTACGACTCTCGGGCGAAAAGGCAGAATAGGCGCCCGGGACACGAGGGGATATGAGCATGGAGCAACCCAACCACCTTCTGGTCGTCGTTGACCCGACGGTCACAGGACGGCAGTCAGCCGTCGACAAGGCCCTGATATTGGCTCGACCTCTCGGCGCCACCGTCGAATTGCTCCTCTGCGACATGGCTCGGGAAGGCGGCGATGGAGCCGGCCGGCCCGGCGAACCGCAAGGGTCGCTTGCGCAACATCAGGATCTGCTCGAGGCGCTGGCCGTGCTGTTTCGCGAACGGCACACCGAGGTCAGCACACGCGTCGCCTACGGAGACTCGCTGCACCGCGCGATTCTGGACTATGTTCGTCAATCGAATGCCACGATGGTGATCAAGGATACACATCATCACTCCTTGGCCCGGCGAACTTTCCTGAGAAACACCGATTGGCATCTGGCGCACGGCTCCCCGGTGCCACTGCTGCTCACCAAGAACAACGAGTGGTGCGCAACACCGGTGATCATGGCCGCCATCGAGCCGGATCCGAGCAAGAAATCCGTCACTGCCCTGAATCGAAAGATTCTGAGCTGCGCCACGTCCCTGGCGGCGTGCATGAGCGGTGATTTGCATGTGATTCACACCTACATCCCGACGGCGCTGGCCGCCGCTTCCGGCGCGGAGCCGCTCCGCATGACTGCGGACCTCGCGGGCAGTCTCGAGTGCGAGACCTCTTTCCGGCTCGGACAGCTGCAATCTCTCGCACGCCTCTATGGGGTGCCGCCCGCGCGGCTTCATGTCCAGCCGGGCGCACCGGAGCATCGCATCGTCGATCTCGTGAGCCAATACAAGGCCGATGTCATCGTCATCGGGGCCTCCTCCCACGGGAGGTGGCACCGCATGATCATCGGCAGTACCGCATCTTCCGTGCTGGAGTCCTTGACTTGCGACATCTTGGTAGTGAGGCCCGATCCGATACGCGATTAGCGCAACCTCAGGTGGAAACCCGCGATTGTCCGGCAGCGTCCAGCAAGCCACCATGCAGCCGGGCGTTTACGAATGCGGAGTGCTTCGATGTATCCGAGAATCCTGGTTCCCTTGGACGGCAGTGACGCTTGCGACCGTGGATTGAGCGAGGCGATCAAGATCGCAAAGGAGCAAGGCAGCCAGCTGCGGTTGCTTCACGTGGTGGTCGCGCCGACCATGGACTGCGGCTACGGTACGGGCGGCTCCCGGCAAGAGGTGATCGCATCGCAATGCCGGATTGGCAAAGGCATCATCGGCAAGGCGGAGACGTTGACCCGCGAGCAGGGCTTGTCTCCGGAATGCGTGATGTTCGAGTCCGTCGGCGGATCGGCCGGGCGCGCCATCCTGGACGAAGCGAATCAATGGCAGGCAAGCCTGATCGTCATGGGTTCTCATGCTCGACACGGGCTGCATCGTGTGGGCTGCGATACTGCCGAGGTGCTCATCGGATCACCCGTTCCGGTGTTGCTGGTACGCCAAGATCCGAGAGCGGCCTAGGGCAAGAGGCGTCCCATATTTCCGGCTCACGCCGGCAGGGACGACGCCTCGAATCCTGAGATCACATCGAAGAGCTCTTCGTCGATCCCGTCTTGCCGCACGCGGTGATAGTCGCCCTGCAGCCGCTCGCTCAGCTCGCTGATGTTTCTGTCGGCACGCTCCATCGCAGCAAGACGGCTTGCGTTCTCGCTCGCCAGCGATTCGGCGCACGCCCGGTACAGCGAGATGAACAGGTATTCGCGTATCAGCGCACTCAACACGGTGAATGGCGCGCCCATCACCTGCGGCTGATTTGCGCTCGGCCATTTTATCCGATCCACCATGCCGGCCAGCCAATTCGCATCGAGCGGCAGCAGCTTAAGGGCGACCGGCTCATAGCTCGAGCTCGATACGGGGCGGTTGTGGAACACCCACAGAGGCGCGTGGCGGCTCTCCCGGTCTGCTTCGACGTCGATGAGAGCCTCTCTGACGAGCGGCGTTATGGCTTCCACGGAACCGGGCACGAGCAATTGCTTGCGGGGCGCCAGACCGGCATCCGACAGGCGTGCGCGGACCCGCTCGCCCACCACCCACACTCGATTCCCAGGGTGGGCGCAAAGCACCGAGATCGCAAGTTGCGCTACCGAATCATTGAACGCTCCGACCAGGCCCTGGTCCGAACCGAAGATGATCGCGCGCATGGCGCCTTGGCCCTTCGAGGCGCCGGTTATCGCCCGACCGGCTGCGCGCTCGTTTCCTCGAAGGCAGGCAATCAAGCCGAGCTCGACCCCGCGATGATAATCCGTCAACGAGCGCACCGCATTCTCGTACTGGCCGATGCTCGTGGCGGCGAATGCCTTCATGGTACGAACGACGGACTGCAGCTCGTGGGCGCTGCGGATCTTGCGGCGCAAGCTCTCGACGGTATCGCTCATGACGCCGACGCGCCCGATCCCGCCGTCGCGCTACGCAACACCGCCAGTACGCCGGCGGCGACGTCGATGACTGCCTTGCGATCGGCATCGCTGAGCACGGCCGCGCCATCGAGCCGCCGGCGCAGGTCGGCCGGAAGCCCGGCCACGGCCTTCTGCACGGCCAGCTGCGCTTCGTGCATGCGATCGAGCGATACATCGTCGAAGAGCCGGGCGGTCAACGACAGCAAAACGGCGAGTTGACGCTCGACCGGCAGGGGAGCGCATTCCGCCTGCTGCAGGCATGCCCGGATGCGCCGCCCATGCTCGATCACCTTGCGCGTTTGCTCATCCAGCCGGGCACCGAATCGCGCGAACGCCTCGAGCTCCTCGAACTGCGCGTAGGCCAGCTTGAGGTCGCCGGCGACCGCTCGATACCCCGGGCGCTGCGCCTTTCCGCCGACGCGAGACACCGATTTGCCGACATCGACGGCGGGCAAGACGCCGAGCTCGAACAGTTCGGGCGAGAGATAGATCTGGCCATCCGTGATGGAAATCAAGTTCGTGGGAATGTATGCGGCGATGTTCTGTGCATCGGTCTCGACGATTGGCAGTGCGGTGAGCGAACCGCCGCCGCGCTCATCGCGCAAGTGCGTGGCTCGTTCCAGGAGCCGCGCGTGGATGTAGAATATGTCGCCGGGGAAGGCCTCGCGGCCGGGCGGGCGGCGCAGCAGCAACGAGAGCTCGCGATACGCCCGCGCGTGGTTCGTCAGGTCGTCGTAGACGATCAGCACGTCGCGTCCTTGCTCCATGAAGTGCTCGGCGATGCTGGTGGCTGCGTAGGGTGCGATGAAAGTGAGCCCGGCCGGATCGTCACCCTCGGTCACGACTACCACACAGTGGCCCAGCGCGCCATGCTCGCGCAACGTCGCCACGACCTTCGCGACTCCGGAGGCATGCTGGCCGATCGCGCAATAAATGCACAGCACGTTCTGGTCGCGCTGGTTGAGAATGGCATCGATCGCGAGGGCGGTCTTGCCCGACTGACGATCGCCGACGATGAGCTCCCGCTGGCCGCGCCCGATGGGCAGGAGAGCATCGACGACCTTGAGCCCGGTCTGCAGGGGAACGGTAACCGGGGCCCGGTCCATGATGGGCGCGGCCGGGCGCTCGATGGGCAGACGCCTCCGGGTGGGGATCGGTCCGGCACCATCGAGCGGCCGGCCCAACGGGTCGATGATGCGTCCAAGGAGCGCCTCGCCGACGGCGACGTCCATCACCCGCCCAGTACGCCGGGCCTCATCGCCTGCCTTCAGGTGCCAGTGCTCCCCGAGCAATACGACGCCGACCTCGGTCTCATCGACATTGAAGGCGATGCCGAGCACATCTCCCGGAAAGCTCACCAGCTCCTCGAAGCCCACCGACGGAAGCCCGCCTACTTTAGCCACACCCGTGGCGACGCCGGTGATCCTCCCAACCTCTTCGGGCACGAGGCATGGCGCGAAAGCCTCACGCGCCCTCGCCATCTCGGCGAATGTGGCATCGAAGAGCCCTTGCAAGGAAGCCGTCTCGCCGCTCATGAAGGCATCGTCTCCCCCGCGCCGGCCCGCTGAATCCGCTCGCCTACCTCGCGTTCCAGGGCATCCAGGTAGCTCTCGATGCTCCAAGCCATCCTGTATTCATTGACCGTCGCCTCGATCCCGCTGATCAAGCTCGCCGCCGTCTCGAACTCGACGCTCATGGCAGCCCCGACGACCTCCTCGAGGGCATCCTTGATCGCCGCGCGTTGCGAAGCGGACAGCTCGAAGGCACTGCGCACCAAAGCCCGCACCGGGGCAGCATGAAGGTTGCCCTTCCACCGTTCCTTCGCCTGAGCGTCCGCCGATCGAAGACGCTCGACGAACATCGCCGTGATGCGCTCTTCCAGGCTGACGGCGGCAAGATCCTGCAATGCCCGGCGAGCGATGGCGAACACCTCCTGCTGCGTGCGCCGGCGTAGCACCTCATCGAGCGCTCGGGCCTCCTCCACCAGGGCATCTCGCCGCTGGGTGCTGAGCGCATCGGCATCGCGGCGTGCCTCGCTCAGCAACCGTTGACGCTCCACGTTCGCTTCGCCCGCCGCCTTGTCGAGCAGCGTCGTGCGCTCGCGCTCCAATTGCGCTTTTTTTTGCGCAAACTCCTCCTGCTCCTTGCGCGCCTGCAGCCGCGTCGCGGCCGCGTCGGCCAGCTGCGCCGCGATTCGCTTCTCGCGTGCCGCGACCGCAGCGAGGATCGGCCCGTAGAGATAGCGCCTCAGCAGCCAGATGAGAATGATGAAATTGAGCGCCTGCGCGGCGACGGTGAACCAATCGATCAGCATGAGCTACCTGGCCGCGCTTTGCGCAATCACGTGATTCCAGAACGGATTGGCGAATATCAAGATCATCGACACGACGAAGCAATAGATGGCGATCGACTCGATCATCGCCAGACCGACGAACAACGTGCGCGTGATGGTCGTGGCGACATCCGGTTGTTGCGCCAGCGCGCTCAGTGCGGTGGCGACCGCCCGGCCCTCGCCGAGCGCGGGCCCGATGCTGCCGAGGGCAATGGTCAAGCCGGCGGTGACGATCGAAGCGATTGCAATGAGGGTCATGCTATCCATGAAGGCTCCTGTGATATTTCACGATCGGCTGCGTCGCACGGCTCCGGGATCGCGCCTGCGCGTGGCGGCAGCAATGTACACCGCCGCCAGAACGCTGAAGATGTAGGCCTGCACCATGCCGGTGAGCAATCCGAGCGCACTCATGACGATGGGGAAGATGAATGGCGTGATGGTGAGCAGTATGGCCAGAATCATGGTGCCGCTCATCATGTTCCCGAATAGCCGGACGGCGAGCGCGAGCGTGCGCGACAGCTCGCTGATGAGGTTGAATGGCAGCATCAGCACGGTAGGCTCCGCATAGGACTTGAGGTATGCGGCGAGTCCCTCTTCCTCGATCCCATAATACGGGACCGCCACGAATACGCACAGGGCGAGCGCGGCCGTGGTCGAAAGAGACCCCGTCGGCGGCTCGTAGCCGGGAATGACGGTGCAGATGCTCGCGGCGGCGATGAGCAGAAAGAGCGTGCCGACGAAGCCGATGTACCTCTTCGGCTCGCGCAGTCCGACCTCCGCGAGCTGGCCCTCGATGCCCGTTACGATGATCTCGAGCAGGCTCTGCCAGCGCGATGGCTGCAGATCGCTCGAGAGCTTGCGTGTGATGAGCTTCGATCCGATCGCGAGCGCGGCCATCAATCCCCAGGTGAACAGGATGGTGCCGTTGAGCTTCAGCGGACCATGCTGCCAGAGAATCATTTCATCCGGGCTAAGGTGCATGGGTGACCTCCGATGCCCGGGTGAGGCGCCTGATCAGCGAGCGGGCGATCAAGAAGCCCAGCAGGCAGAGGAGCCAGCGCCGCCAATCGTCCCTCCCCAGGCAAAAAAATGCCGTCACCGCAGCACCCATGCGCAGCAGCAGGCTGGGGAAGAACCACAGCGCCGGCTGCTGCGCCGACAGGCCGCGGCGCACGGTCCACCACAGCCCGCCGAAGAAAAAGGCGCCGAGCAGCAGTCCGCCGGTGAAGACCAGGGCGGCCGCAGGCAGCTCACTCACCGTTGCGCTCCTGTTCCTCGCGAATCTCCCGCTCTTCGCTCGCAACCCAGTGCCAGGCGGTCATGCAGCCGATCGCGAGACCGGCCGCCAGGAACGCAAGCGTCCAGGCATGTTTGCCCGGGTGATGGTGGTCGAGCCACAAGCCGAGCGCCGCGCCACTCAGGGTCGGCACGGCCACCGACCAGCCGATGAGACCCATCATGCCGAGACCGAACCAGACGCTCTGCGGGGAGTGGCGTCGCGCCTTGAGCTTGCGCTGCGCCCGCTTGCCGATCTGCTCACTCAGCGAGGGTGCGGCGCGCCGGCGCTGCTGATCAGATTCGTCGCTCATTCTGCAGTCTCGCCATCCGGCGGATGAGATCACCTTCCACCTTCGCCAGAACGGAGCGCATGCTTCGCTCGCGCTCATCGAGCCTCGAGAAGTCTCGCGTCACCGCATCGCGCAGCGCGCCGAGGGCGGCGCCGGCGAGCGCGCGACGCACCGACACGAGTACATCGGGGCCGGTTTTGACCAGCACGCCTTCGTCCACGGCCACGAATACCTCCCCATCGGAGACCGATTGATAGGTGAAAATTCCGGGAATCAGCAGCGCAACGCAATCGAGGCGGTGAGGCAGCAGACCGAAGGAGCCCTCGGGTCCCTCCGCCACGATGCGCGACACGCCGGTCTTTTCGGCGAACACTCGAAATGGCAGCAGAATCTTCAGATTCATGATGCGGCTCCCGGGTGCTGATCGGTCCTGGCGGCGCCATTCGCTGATCCTCCCGCCTCGCCGATGGAGCCGATCATGTACAGGGCGCTTTCCGGACAATCCTCGAATTCGTCGCGCAGGATCCGTTCGCAGCCATCCAGGGCATCCTTGAGCGGTACGAGCTTGCCCTTGAGAGCGGTAAACTGCTCGGTCGTGAAGAAGGGTTGCGTCAAGAAGCGCTCCAGGCGGCGCGCGCGCGCGACCACTTTGCGGTCCTCGGCCGACAGCTGCTCCAGTCCCAGCATGGCGATGATGTCCTTGAGCTCTTCATATTGGGCCAGTGTGCGCCGGATCTGCTGAGCGAGGGCATAGTGGCGCTCGCCCACGATGCCGGGCGTGGCCATCCGGGAGCGCGATTGCAGCGGGTCGATCGCCGGAAACAGGCCCTCGCTCGCCCGCTTGCGCGACAGCACGATGGAGGCGGAAAGATGAGAGAACGTATGCACCGCGGCGGGATCGGTGAAGTCGTCGGCCGGCACATACACCGCCTGGATCGAGGTGATGGCGCCGCTGCCGGTGTTGGCGATGCGTTCCTCGATGCCCGCGAGCTCCGTGCCCAGCGTGGGTTGATAGCCGAGCCGCGACGGCATCTGACCCATCAAACCGGAAACCTCCATGCCGGCCTGGATGAATCGGAAGATGTTGTCGATGAGCAGCAGGACATCCCGATGTTCCTCATCCCGGAAATGCTCGGCCATCGTCAATGCCGCGTGGCCGACGCGAAAACGCGCCCCCGGCGGCTCGTTCATCTGGCCGAAGACCATGACCATGTTGGCAAGCACGCCCGCCTCATGCATGGCATCGTACAGCTCCTGGCCTTCGCGGCAGCGTTCGCCTATGCCGCAGAAAATGCTCACACCGGACTGGCGGCTGATCATGTTATGGATCATCTCGGTCAGCAGCACCGTCTTGCCCACGCCAGCGCCGCCGAACAAGCCGGCTTTGCCGCCGCGCTCGAGCGGCATCAGGACATCGATGACCTTGATGCCGGTCTCGAAGACCTCGGACCCGGTCGATCGGCGCGCCAGCGGCGGGGCGCCTCCATGCACCGAGCGTCGCCGCACGCAAGACAGGGGTGCCTTGCGATCGATGGTATTGCCGAAAACGTCGAACATGCGTGAAAGAATCTCTTCACCGACGGGCGCCTGCAATGGTGCTCCGGTGTCGATGACCGGCATTCCGCGCGCCAGCCCTTGTGTGGGCGTGAGCGCGATCCCGCGCGCATGCTGCGCGCCCTGCTGGGCAAGCACTTCGATGAACACCTCTTGCGAGGCCCTCGCGCGAAGCAGGGTGTGAATGGCAGGCAAGCGGGCATCGAACCTGACGTCGATGACACTGCCGCGAACCGCGACGATCTCGCCGACATTCGGCGGGTCGATATTGCCTTGCATACTGCGGTGCTCGAGGGCGTTCAAGTGGAGTGCCGGAAGGGCATTGATGGGCGGCCATACGAATGGACACCCTGCGCCATCGGCACGCAAAAGATATCATGGCTACTACGTAGACGCGAGGAGGCTCGCCGCAACGGCGATCGCGCTCCTCGGACGGTCACCACATCGGTGAGCGGCCGTGGCGAGCGGCCCGCGGGGCTCGGTGGCTTTTGGGATTCCGGCGCTGTAGCATCCTGCCGGGGGCAAGAGGATTTCCGGGCTGCGGCACGTCGGCTCTCCGGACTGAGTACCAATACTGGGGCATTCCTACGATGCGCATGGCACCGCCCGATCTCGCGCGCAGCGCGCTCGACGCCGCACCGGATGCGATGATCATCATCGACGGGGCGGGTATCGTGCAATTCGCGAACCGGCAAGTCTCTGTCTTGTTCGGCTACGAGCACGACCAGATCGTGGGTCAGAGCGTCGAGATGTTGCTGCCGGAGCGCTTTCGGGGCCGCCATGTCGGGCACCGCGAGAGCTACGTTCGCAGCCTGCGCGTGCGGCCGATGGGCCTCGGGCTGCAGCTCTTCGGGCTGCGGTGCAATGGCACCGAGTTTCCCGTCGAGATCAGCTTGAGTCCCATCGAGGATGTCGGACGGACCCTGGTCGCAGCCGCGATACGCGACGTGACCGATCGAAAGCGCATCGAGGCCGAGCTGATCGTGGCGCGCGAGGCCGCGGAGGTGGCTCGCGAGCTCGCCGATCAATCGCGCGAGCTTGCTGATCGAGCCAATCAGGGCAAGAGCCGCTTCCTCGCGACCGCAAGCCACGATTTGCGTCAGCCATTGCAGACCCTCGAATTGCTCAACGGTACCCTGCGCCGGCGCATCACCGATCGGAACTGTATGGAGGCCCTGTCGCAGCAGGAGCAAGCGATCAGCTCCATGTCGAGACTCCTCAATGCCCTGCTCGACATCAGCAAGCTCGAGTCGGGCGCCGTCAGGCCGGAGCCCACTGATTTCACCGTGGCAGCGATTTTCGAGGAGCTGCGTCTGGAATTTGCCGGTATCGCCGCAAACAAAGGACTCACGCTCGAGGTCGAGACGTGCGGCGATGCGGTCTACAGCGATCCTTCCCTGGTCGAGCAAATCTTGAGGAATCTGCTCTCCAATGCCGTCAAGTATACGCGTGAGGGCTGCGTGCGCCTGCGCTGCCTGCACGATGCATCATTCATTCGCATCGAGGTGCTCGACACCGGAGTTGGGATTCCCGCAGATCAGCTGCCGTATATTTATGACGAGTTCTATCAGGTCGGCGTGCCGACCAACAGCTCGCGCGATGGCTACGGGCTCGGGCTGTCCATCGTGCAGCGCCTCGTCAAGCTGCTCACGCTCCAGCTCGACGTGCGCTCCGAGGTAGGCAAGGGCTCGGCGTTTGCGCTCCTCCTGCCGGCGAGCGACACCCGGTATCGAGCGGCCGAGGATTGCCGCCCGGAATCATCGCCCGCCGACTCAGCACGGGTCGGAGAGGCGCATGTTCTCGTGGTCGAGGACAATGACTCGGTTCGACGCGCCACCGCCTTGTTGCTCGAGCTGGAGGGCTATCAGGTCACCGCAGTCGCGACGCTTCTGCAGGCTCTGCAACACGTGCAGCAGGGTCATCGGGTCGATCTGCTGATCAGCGACTATCATTTGAACGACGGCGAGACGGGTACGCAGGTGATCGCCGCGCTGCGTGAGATACTCGGCGTGTCTTTGAGAGCGGTCCTGACCACGGGGGATACCTCCTCGGCGATCAAGCAGCTGCCGCGCGATCAGTACTTGCGGGTCACCAGCAAGCCCATCAAGGCGGACGAGCTGCTGGCGCTGCTCAGAGGATTGCTCGCGGCGTGAAGCTTGCGCGAGATTCGCGGACGCCGGCCCATTTCATGGCTCATCTCCCGAACGGGTTGCGTCCTCGCCATCCTGCGGGACGCGCGGGCCATCCTGCGGGACGCGCGGGGCGCTGGCGCCGAAATGGGCGCGCACCTTCGCGACGATCTGTGGATCGGTCATCTTGTCTGCCGTCTCGACCGCCTCGATGCGTGCGCCGAGCTTTGCCTTGATCAGCCGCTTCTGCAACTCGCCCTTCGCTTCGCCGGGTCCGAGCAGAAGCAGCGCGTCGTAATTGCGCAAGGCGGCGACCACGGTGTCATAGTAGGTGTTCAAATGGCCGGTGAGCGCCCGCTGACGGCTGTCATCGCGCGGCACCTGTCTCGCCTCGTAAGGGCCTTTCAGAGGAGAGTCGCCTGTGCGTTCCGGGTGCTTCTCCACGTGGGAAACGATGTGGCTGGTTTGTGGGCCATCAGCCCCGAGGGCAACTATGATCGATTGGCGGTGATCGACCCAAACACCAGCTTTGCCACTCATGGGATCCTCCTCCGGAACCAAGAACCGCGCGCCACGGGTGCACCCTTTTGCGCTTCGAGGACAGCATATGCAAGCGAAGTCGATTCGCCACTACGTACATTCGCGGATGGCGATGGTGCTAGCTCGGCATGAGGACTTCTTTGGGGCTCTTGTCGTCGCGCAAGCCCAGGAAGACGGGCTGGCGTAGTTTTCGGTCCTCGGTCCATTCCTGAAAGGCGATCTGTGCAATCAGCTTCGGCGCGAGGAACACCGCGCCCTTGTCGCTCGGCGGATCGATGAGTGCCGGCTTGACTCGCAGCAATGGCTGGAATCGCTTGTGAAGTCCGGCGAGCGTCTGCCGATCGAAGCCCGTCCCGACCTTGCCCACGTAGCGCAGCTTCCGATCCTCATAGGCGCCAAGCAGAAGCGCCCCGAAGTATTGCCGCTCGCCGGCGGGCTGCGTGTACCCGCAGATCACGAACTCGTCCTCCTGGTGAACTTTGACCTTGAGCCAGCTGCGGGAGCGCCGCTCGACATAGGCCGAGGACTCGTCCTTCGCGACCAGCCCCTCGTAGCCGCGGCGCTGCGCGATGCGGAACGCATCGTAGCCGTCGGCGGCGAGCCTGCGCGAGAGCAACAGAATCGGGTTCGAGCCGATGGCGCGTTCCAGGGCGGCGCGCCGTGCGCGTAGCGGCTCGGCGCGCAGATCCGCGCCGTCGAGGAACAGGCAATCGAACACGGCATAGATCGGCTCGGCGCCGCCCTGCTGGAGAAGCTGAAACCGGGATATGCGCTTGCTGTCGAATGCCACGACTTCTCCGTCGAGGAGCAGAGTTCGGCAAGTCAAGCTTGCGATCGCCTCGACGACTCCCCGGAAGCGATCGGAGCGGTCCTTGCCGTTGCGCGACAGCAGGCGAACGCTCGCCCCTTCCTTGTAAGCGAGCATCCGGTCGCCGTCGTATTTTTCCTCGAACACCCATCCTCGCCGGTCGAAGGGCTGCGCAACGAGTGTGGCGAGCATGGGATGAACGCGAAACGGTATTCGATCGGCGGCGCGCATCGGCGGCGGCATCGTGCGATCTCCGGCCGCGCGCGCTGGGCCCGCAGCGCCCCCTTCACTCGTCCGTTTCATCCATGGGAGCCACGGGGCGCCCGTCGATCCCGAGCAACGCGCGCTCTATCCGGGCGTCGTCGGGCCCGCTGGCTTGCTCCGGCATGCCGATGAGACTGTTCATAATGCTTGCCTCCGTTTCCCTGCTCGAATTGCGCATCCCCCTTGCGAGCAGGGCCTTGATGCAGGCCTAGATGAGCCTTGCCAGCAGCTTCGGCTCGAGGGCGGCAGCGGAAAGCACCCCTCCCATCATAGCACCCATGATGCCCGCACTGGTGAGGTCCTGTCCCGCCAGATACAGGCCCGGCCAGGGCGTCTTTGCTCGCAAAGCGCCCGACAGGAATCTGCGCGGGCTCGCCTCCAGTCCATACACCCCGCCGTGCTCCGCGGCGGTGTATGCAACGCTCGAGAGCGGCGTCGAGAGCTCGGCGTGAACGACGGACGGTGCCAGCGCCGGGAAGTGGCGGGCGAACTGCGCCAGCAGCAGGCCCGACAGCGTTTCCTTCAGCGCCGCATAATCCGCCGGCCGCCGCCCGAGGTGGGATTTTTCCCAGGGACTGAAAGTTGCCCAGTCGGTGAAGGCGACGATCTCCGCGGTCGGCTTTTCGTCCGGAAAATCGACGTTGCCGTGCTTGAGGGACGGGAACGTGACATAGAGCGCCGGCGCCGACAATCGATGCACAGGGTCGCGCCAAAGCGCATCGGTGATGTCGAGTGACTCGTAGAACCAATGGTTCGAGCTGGTCGCGCCGCGGCTGCGAATATCGCCCTCGAGTCCCAGATACATGCCGATATGGCATGCCGATGGTCGCAGCGCCGTGATCTCCCGGGCCCATTCGGACTGCTGCACCGACACCGGCAAGAGTTTCAGGATGGTGTTGCGGGCCCCGATGGCGGAGAAGACGCGCGGGCAGCGCTCCTCCGTGCCGTCCTGCAGCCGCACTCCCGCGACCATGTCGTTCTCCATCAGGATCCGCAGGACGGGCGCCGCAGTCCTTACTTCTCCGCCACCACGCTCGATGACCGGGACGAGGTGCTTCGCGAAGGCGCCGGCACCGCCAATGGGAAAATAGGCGCCATTCATGTAGTGGTGCATCACCGTCGCGTGCATTCCAAAGCTCGATTCGCGCGGATCCGGACCGTAGTCGCCGCGCTGGGCGGCAAGCACGGCGCGCAGCAGCGGATCGCCGATCATCTCGTGCAGCACGGCGTCCGTCGTCCTGCCCCACCATTTTTCGACGGCGGATCGATTCAGCAGCCCCAGTGTCTTGCCCAGCAACGTCGGCATCGCGCGCTGCTCGAAAAGCGCTCGACCTGCGCGTGCCGCCTCCTCGAGCGCGACGAAAAATGCATCGATCTCGGCCCGTGAGGCCGGAAATTGCTCTTTCAACTCGGCAACGAGGGCGGTCTGCGAACGCGCGAACTGAATCTCGAATCCGCCCGGCAGATGCACCGTGTCATACACCGCACCGCTGGGCGCAAACTGGATCGCGTTGCCCGACAGCCAATCGATCATCCTGCGAGCGGGGCGCCCCGCGCCCATGTCGCCGAGGTAATGCACGCCGACGGCCCAGGTGAACCCTTTCCGTGTGAAGGTTTGGGTGAGGCCACCGGCGGCGGCGTGCATCTCGAGAACCAGCACCCGCAGGCCGCTGCGGGTAAGCGCGCAGGCACACGCGAGCCCGCCGATTCCGGAACCAATCACGATGGCGTCGAACCTGTTTCCGCTATTCGCCATGATCGGACGGTCCGCGCTTGCGGCCATCGAGGATCTCGCGCACCTCCTTGTCCGTGACCTGGCTGAATTGCTCGTACCATTCCCCGATCGCTCGCAGGCAGCGCGGGATCTTCGGAATGACCACCTCATCTGCCTCGCAGTCGAGCAGTGCTGCGGCCTCCGTCGAACCGACCGGGGCGGCGGCGAGCACCGCGGCGGCGCCGGCGTGCCTGGCCGCGCGAACGGCGGCAAGCATGCTCGATCCGGTCGCCAGGCCATCATCCACGAGGATCGCCGTCTTCCCGTGCAGCTCGAGGGGCGGTGCGTTGCCGCGGTAGGCGTGCTCGCGGCGCGCCAGCTCCAGCCGCTCGCGGCCCGCGATTGCCTCGAAAGCGCGATCATCGATCCGGGGAAAGCCGGCCGGCGGGAAGATGTCCTGCGCAGCGCGGACCGTGATCCCGCCCGAGGCAATCGCCCCGATGGCCAGCTCGGGCTGGCCAGGCAAGCCGATCTTGCGCACGATCAGGACATCGAGCGGAAGCTGTAGCGCGCGCGACACTTCGTACGCGACCGGCACGCCGCCGCGCGGCAGGCCGAGCACCACGGCAGGAGGCTGCCATTCCCGCTTCCCGATCGCTTCGGCCAGGACTACGCCTGCGGCACGCCGGTCCGGGAACGGGCGCAAGGCATCCCTGGGCGCCGCTCCTCGGGTTCGAGACCGTCGTGCCTGCATTCGTGCCTCCATCGGCCGCCCCCATCGATTCTGTTCGGCCCCACCAAGATCCATGATGTGGCCGCGATCGGCCATAAGTACTTTCCGCGGATCGTGGCGGCTACCCCCCGCCCTTCCCTCGTTAGGCTGGGTCACTTGAGGTTAGGTAAATGGAGCAGTCCCCCAGCGGAAAGCCCGAATGGCCAACCTACCCTCTGGGCGCGAGCATGCCGACGAGCGAGCCGCAGTGCGGTCGCTCGAGGTCGATCGGATGCTCGGACACGCGTAGCGACACGGAGCTCGCCGAGGCGGCGGCGAATGCGCTCCGCTGGAACGCATCCCTGAGCGGTACCGAGATCACACCGGTGGTCAAGGACGGCTGGTCATGTCCGGGCCGGCCCGACGCGGCGCGCCTCGTGCGCTGACATGATTGTGTAACGATTCGCGAGCTAACCTTCGAGGTCTAGCCTCACAGGGACGCATAAGCCGGAGGACGTCATGAGAGCAAGCGATGTGATGGTCCGCAACGTCATTACGATCGGGCCGGATGAGGACGTTGCGCACGCGGCGAGACTGCTCGCGGATCACGACATCAGTGCCCTGCCGGTGGTCGATGAGAACCGGCGCATTCTCGGCCTGCTCAGCGAGGCCGATCTCCTGCGGCGCGAGGAGCTCGGGACGGAGAAGGTGCGCCCGTGGTGGCTCGAAGCGGTGACGCCGTCCAGCCTGCTGGCGGCGGACTACTCCAGATCCCACGGGCGCAAGGTCCGGGAGGTCATGTCGGAGACGGTGATCACGGCAAGAGCCGATGCACCCCTGTCGGAGATCGCCGCTCTGCTCGAAAGAAAGCGAATCAAGCGCGTGCCCATCGTCGAGGACGGCAAGCTCATCGGCATCGTCAGCCGCGCCAATCTGATCCAGGCGCTCGCATCGGCGCCGGAGCCGGCCGCCCCCGCCCGAGCATCCACCGATCAGACATTGCGGTCGCAGATCCTGGACCGTCTCGAGAAGCAATCCTGGACGGGTTTCGGCGAACGCAACGTGATCGTCACCGACGGCATCGTGCATCTTTGGGGGCTCATCGGTTCGCCCGAGGAGCGCAAGGCGCTGTTTGCGCTGGCGGAGTCGGTGCCCGGCGTGCGCGGCATATCCGACGAGCTGATTCCTGCCTATTGAATCCCTCCGTCTTGAATTCCCCATCCCCAGTTTGCAGTTTCATCCCTGTGCTTGGATGACTCGGCCCGGGTCCTCGAGATAGGCGGCAAAGGTCTGCAGGAAACGAGCCGCGTCCGCGCCGGCGAGGACACGGTGATCGCATCCCAGAGTGAACGAGGTGCGATCGCCATCCGCCGCCGCAACGCCGAGGATCGCCGCCGCGCCCGCCGGAAGCAGGGCATCGAAGCTATGCACCACCGAAAACTGACCGAGATTGGAGAGGTAGAAGGTGGCCCCCGCGGAGTCCTGCGCCGTGAGACGGCGGTTGAGCGCCTTGTCGCGCGCGACGCGCCAGTCGTCGGCGAGCTCGGAGAAGGGCCGAGCGGCAACGTCACGGATGACGGGCGCAATCAATCCGTCGGGCGTATCGATTGCAATCCCGACGTCGACCCGATCACGAAGCGCGAGACCCTCCGAGGTATATGCGGCGTTGAACAAGCCATGAACCTTGACCGTGAGCGCACAGACCCGTGCGAGGAGCAATGTGACCGAGCTGTGCGAGTCGCGCGCGACGGCCAGGAGCGGTGCCATCGATAGCCGCGCGGTTACGCGAAACATGGGGATCGACAGGCCCGCCGTCATTTTGCGCGCCACGGCATCGCGCACGCTCGATGGGCGCTCGAGGCGATAGGGCGGCCCGGCTGCCAGCTCCCCAGGGCTCTGACCTGACGCGCTGCGAACGGCATCGGCATGCACCTCACCCTGGGAGCCCACCTGGCGCACATCGACGCCGAGCTGCTCCGCGAGGCGCCGCGCATAAGGGGAGACTCGTGCTCTCGAGGTCGAGCTCGCCGGCGAAGCAGCCGAGGCGCTCGATGCGCTCGATGCGCTCGATGCGGCCGATGCGGTCGATGCGGCCGCCTCGGGACTGTCCGCAATATAGCCCATGATCGCGCCCACCGGCATCTCGCTGCCTGCGGCGGCCAGTGGACCCGCCAGATAGCCATCATGAAAAGCCTCGACGTCCATCACCGCCTTGTCGGTCTCGACGTCGGCGATCGACTCGCCCTTCTTGATGGCATCGCCGATCTTCTTGTTCCACTTGACCAGCCGGCCGTTGTTCATGGTATCGGACAAGGCCGGCATGGTGATGGGTTCGCTCACGGCTAAGCCACCTTGGCGCCTTTCTCCGGCCTGCAGAGCGCGCGAGCTGCGGCAGCGATGTCCGGAACTTGGGGAATCGTCGCCGCCTCGAGCTTGCCGTTGAAGGGCGTAGGCATGTCCAGCCCGGCCACTCGGCCGACGGGTGCATCCAGCGAGTAGAAACAGCGCTCGCCGAGCGTTGCGGCGATCTCGGCACCGGCACCCGCGAAGCGGCAATCCTCCTCGACCACCAGCAGGCGGTGAGTCTTCTCGATGGAGCTCGCGCATCGATCCCAATCGATGGGTTTCAGGCTGCGCAAATCGATGACCTCGGCCTCGATCCCGTCCTTCGCCAGCTCAACGGCCGCTTCCAGGGAAAGGATCGCATGGCGCGAGTAGCTCACGATGGTGAGATCCCGGCCTTCCCGACGCACCGCCGCTCGATGCATGGGTGGCGGATCGGACGCGAGATCCACCGGCCCGCGGCTGAAGTAGAGCAGCTCGTGCTCCAGGAGAATGATCGGCTCGTCGCTCACGATCGCCTGGCGGAGCTGCCAGTAGGCATCTTGCGGCGTCGAGGGCACGGCGATGCGAAGGCCCGGTACGTTCATCAGCGTATGCTCCAATCTCTGGGCGTGCTGCGCGCCGAGCTGCCGGGCCACGCCGCCCGGCACGCGTACCACCAGGGGCATCTTGAACTGGCCGCCCGACATGAATGGAATCTTGGCTGCGCCGTTGATAATCGAGTCGAGCGCCAGGAGCATGAAGTTGATGGTCATGATCTCGACCACCGGTCGCATGCCGAGCAGCGCCGCACCGACGCCGAGGCCGGTGAAGCTGTTTTCCGAGATCGGCGTGTCGCGAACGCGCCACTCGCCGTACTTCGCGAACAACCCTTCCGTCACGCGATAGCTGCCGCCGTACAGGCCGACATCCTCCCCGAGCGTGAAGACCGATTCGTCGGCTTCCATCTCGAGGTCCATCGCGCGGTTCAGTGCCTGCCAGTAGAGCAATTCCTGGGCCATGGATCCTTCCCCTAGATCAATACTTCGTGGTGGCGGTTGCAGTTGAGGTGCGCCCAGGCCGCCTCCATGGTCGGCTGCGGGCTCTGCAGTGCGAACTGCACGGCATCCTGCACCAGCGCATCCACGTCCCGCTTGAGCTCTGCGATGTCCGCATCCGCCGCATGCCCAGCGTCGACCATGTGCGAAGTGAGCTGCGCAATGTTGTCCGGCCCCGCCGCCGCGAGCTCGGCACGCGTCGGGTACCGATGTTCGATGTCCCGCACTGCCCCTGCGATGGGGTCCCACGCCTCGTGGGCCTTCACCTCGACGGCCGGCCGATAGGTTCCGGGGTCAGCCATCGAATGCCCGCGAAAGCGGTACGTCTCACACTCGATGAACTGCGGACCGCCGCCGCCGCGAATGCGTTGCAGCGCGCGGCGGGCGGTCTCATGCACCTTGAGCACATCCATTCCGTCGATTCTTTCCGCCGGTATGTTGTATGCCGCGGCACGCTTGTAGACCTCGACCACCGCCGAGTGTCTGTGGATCTCCGTGCCGATGGCATAGTGATTGTTCTCGCAGACGAACAGCAGCGGCAGGCGCCACAGAGCCGCCATGTTGAGCGATTCGTGGAAGGTCCCCTGATTGACGGCGCCGTCGCCGAAGAAGCATATGACTGCCTCGGGCTCACGGCGCAGCGCCACGGCATAGGCGATTCCCAGCGCGATGGGACAGCTCTCGCCGACGATTGCATAGCCTCCCATGAAGCGTCGCCCGGCGTCGAACATGTGCATCGAGCCGCCCATACCGCCGCTCATCCCATCGCTGCGCCCGAACAGCTCCGCCATCACGTTGCGCGCGGGCGTTCCCCGCACCAGGGCGTGCGCGTGCTCGCGATAGGTGCTCACGATGTAGTCGGCCGGACCGGCGGCGTTGATCACGCCCGCCCCCACCGCCTCCTCGCCTGGATACAGGTGAAGGAACCCGACGATGTTACCCTTGCCATATTCCTCGGCCGCGCGTTCTTCCAGTGCCCGCGACAGCATCATGTCGCGTAGCAGCCGGCGTAACGTATCGCGCTCCATGTAGGTGCCTCCCCTTTGCAGAAGTGCCAAGGCCGCTCGGTGCCGGCCGGTCATCGCGACAGCGGCCGCTCGGATCCGCCGCTCACACGGCAGCGGCCGGTCATCACGATGAGTTTGTATCCCCGGCCGCACGGCATGCGCCATACGTGGAAGCCGAAGTATCGTGGCGGCCGTCGCGAAACCGGCTAGCTCCCGCCGTTCTGCAGGTGCTCGTGCGCCCGCAGCCGCGCAGCCGTTTCGGCCGCGACATCCGGCACCGTCGTGTCGACCCGAATTGCGTGGTGCTCCTCGTCGGCATCGAGCGGCTGCAGGTGATCGATCTGGGCTTCGAGCACCGCGACATCCGCATCCGACGGGTCACGCCCTGCACGGCTGTGAATGCGCCGCACCATCTCGGCCTTGTCCGCGATGCAGGTCACGATGACGAAGCGGGCGTCCAGCCGCCGCGCCAACTCGAGAAACGCCTGGCGGTGCGTGCGCTCCAGAAAGGTGGCGTCGACGATGACGCGCATCCCGGCTTCGAGAGGGCCCTGCGCCCGGTCCGTCAATATCCGATAGATGCGCTCGCGCATCTCCCGCGAGTACAGAGTCGATGAGGCACCCGCTCGTTCCTCGGGGCTCGACGCGCTCGGCAGGCGTTTGCGCTCGACGTCCGAGCGAATTCGTACGGCGCCGATCAGCGGCACCAGCCGTTCGCTCAGCCAGGATTTTCCCGAGCCCGATGGGCCATGCATGATGTAGAGAGTCGGCCTCGCCGCGCGAGTGAACCCGGCCGCCGTCCGCAGCCGCGCCAGCACGCGCTCGTCGAAGTGGTCACGAGGACGTTGCTCGGCCGACAATGCATCGACCATCGCCCGCACCAGCGCGCGGTGGACGGCATAGAGTGGCAACCCGCGAATCCCGGCATAGTCGCCGGTCACCTCCAGATAGCTGCTCAGGAATTGATGAGCCAGATCCTCGCGCCGATGGCTCACCAGATCCATGAACAGGAAGGCGATGTCGCTCACCACATCGATGCAGCGCAGGGCGCGGTCGAACTCGAGGCAGTCGAACGGGGTAAGCGTTTCATCCCACCGAACGATGTTGCCCGCGTGCAGGTCGCCGTGACATTCCCGGACGAAGCCGCCGGCCTGCCGCTCGGCGATCGAGCTGGACAGAGCATGGAGAGTGTCGTGAGTCCAGTCGATCAGATGGGCGAGCTCGGCCGCGCCGATGTGCGCCGGCCGATGCGCAATCAGTGTCGCCAGGGTGCCGAGGATGGATCGACTGGTCCGCTCGCCATGATCCAGGTCGCCGATGTCCTCGCAGCGCGGAGCACCGCCGTGGAAGTCGGCGAGGCGCCGAGCCAGCGCCGCCATCTCGGTATAGCTGACATCCCGCCGCGCGAGCAGGGCCGGCAGCTCCTGCGCGGCTTCGAACTGCTTCATGCGCACGGCGTACTCAAGCGCCTCGCCCGAGCCGCCGACGTGCGCGCCGCGATCGTCCCGAGTGATCGGCACGACGTCGAGATATAAGTCCGCGGCCAACCGTCGATTGAGCCGCAGCTCCTCCTGGCAGAGGGTGCGGCGCTGCGACAGCAGTCTCATGTCCACGAAGTCGAGCTTTATGGGCTTCTTCAACTTGTAGGCGATCGTTCCCGTGAGAACCACCCAGGACACGTGCGTCTCGCGCAGCCGGATCTCGCCCACCTCGTGCGGATACGCAGATGGCAGCAGGAGCTCTCGAATGTCGAGTCCGGCCATCGAGGAGGCGCTAGGCTGCGCTGCCATCGACGGGCACGGGAATTCTCTTGTACATGCTCCTTCCTCCGGATTTTCGCCGCTCCCCGGCCCCCCTTGCCCGCGCACGACGCTTGACCGCCCTTACGTAATGGCTCGACCGCGCCTACGCGGTTGTGCTTATGGAGCGCGCGGTCGCGGGATGGGAGCATGGCTCAGACGAGGCTTCGAGAGCAACCCATTGATTTACGTCTCTGCTTCAGGACCCTGACCGAGCGCATGCGAATCATTCACTTACCCGGACGGCTGAGGATCGCCTTCGAGCTTCTGGTCAACGACCGGACGAAATTCGCCGCGCTCCTGGTCGGCATCACTTTCGCCGTCTTTCTGATGATCGAGATGACCTCCCTGTTCGCCGGCATCCTGAGCCGCGCCTCATCGACCGTCATCAACATCGGCGCCTCGATCTGGGTGATGGATCCGGCGGTGCAGACCGTGGCCAATACCATTCCCCTGCCCGACTACGTGCTCGACGAGGTTCGAAGCATACCCGGCGTCAAGTATGCGGTGCCGCTCTATTCCGGCTCGGCGCTGCTCAAGCTGCACGATGGCAGCTATCAGGCGGCGAACGTCATCGGTCTGGACGACTCCTCGCTGTTCGGGCGTCCCGAGGTCAACGCCGGCAAGATCGAGGATATCTTCGCGGAAAACGCCTTCATCGCAATCGAGGATTCGGAGTTCTACAAGCTCAAGGATCCGCGCATCGGGGCGGAATTCGAGCTCAACGATCACCGCGGCGTGATCGTCGCCATCGCCCACGTCGCATCGAGCGGCCTTTTCGGCGTTCCGACGCTCTACACCACGTATTATCGGGCGCTGCAGTACATTCCGAACACCCGTTACACCATCTCGTACGTGCTGGTGGAGCCGAAAACGCCCGCCGACGTGACCAATATCCAGAAGCAGGTACAGGCCGCCGGTTATCTGGCCCTGACCAAGAGCCAGTTCATCGCGCAGATCTCGCGGTTCTACATGTACCAGACGGGCATCGGCACCAACATGCTGATCATGACCCTGGTGAGCTTCGTGATCGGACTGTCGATCTCCGGGCAGACGTTCTACACCTTCATCCTGGAGAACCTGGAGAAGTTCGGTGCGCTCAAGGCAATCGGCGCCAAGGGGCGCGACCTCGTCTCCATGATCCTGTTCCTGGCCACCTTCGTCGCCCTCACCGGATATGGCTTTGGCGTCGGACTGTGCGCGCTGGTGATCTGGCTCGCCCGCCTGTACTTGCCCGACTATGCCGCCATGATCACCTTCGGCAACCTCGGGGTCGCCTTCGTGATGGTCGTCATCATCGCCTCCTTCTCGAGCTACATCGGCGTGCGCAAGGTGCTCAAGATCGAGCCGTTCGACATCTTCCGGGGATGAGCATGCCGAACTGCGCCATCAAAGCCGTGGGGCTCAACAAGTGGTTCGGCGAGGGCGAAGCGCGGACCCAGGCCGTCAAGGACGTGAACTTCGAGGCCAATTTCGGCGAGATGCTCTATGTGGTGGGGCCCTCCGGCAGCGGCAAGACCACCATGCTCAGCATCATCTCGGGCATCCTGCGCCCCAACAGCGGCTCGGTGAGGGTGGAAGATACCGACATCTGGAGCATCACGGCCGATCAGCTCGCCGAATTTCGCTTGCACAAGATAGGCTTCGTGTTCCAGGACTACCATCTCTTCCCACGCCTGACGACGGTGGAGAATGTGGCCATTCCGCTGATCTTGCAGGACCGCCCCTGGGACGAGGCGATCGCGGAGGCGGCCAAGGATCTCGATGTCGTGGGATTGAAGTCCCGCGCCGAGCTGCCGCCGGTCAAGCTGAGCGGCGGCGAGCAGCAGCGTGTCGCGATCGCCCGCGCCATCGTCAGCCGTCCCGACATCCTGATACTGGATGAGCCGACCGCCTCGCTCGACGGTGATACCGGACGCAACATCGTGCAGTTCGTTCGCGAGCACATCCTCTCCCCCGAGCGCTGCATCCTCATCGTCACGCACGACAGCCGCATCTATGAGTACGCGGATCGGATCATGAGAATGGAAGACGGCAAGCTGACTGGTTTCGAGAAAGGAAATCTGGATGCGCAATAAGATCTTGTTCTATGCGTCGGGCGCCGGGCTGTTGCTCGCCGTGGTGAGCGCCTATATCTTCGGTCAACAGCCCAAGGCGCAGCCGCCTCTGTTCAATCCGGCCGCCAATCCCTACGCCAACGGTGTGTACACCGAAGGCATGATCGAGAGCGAGCAGGCCCAGGGCGAGAACATCAACATCTATCCGGAAGTGACGGGTCCCATCACCCAGGTGCTGGTGAGCGAGGGAGAAAAGGTGCATCGCGGCGATCCGCTGGTGACCATCGATGATTCGGTGCAGCGCGCCACGGCCGAGCAGCAGCAGGCGCAGGCGGACGCGGCGCTCGCGGTGCTGAATGAGCTCAAGGCCGAGCCGCGCGCCGAGACGCTGCAAGTGAACGTGGCGCAGGTCGAGAATGCGCGGGCGAGCCTGAAGATGGCGGAAGATACCCTGGCCAAGCAGCAGCGCTCCTATGACATGGACTCGCGCTCGGTCAGCCTGGATGCGCTCGATAACGACAAGAACGCGCAGAAGGTGGCGGCCACCAATCTCAGGGTGGTCGAGCGACAATACGAGCTGACCAAAGCCGGCGCATGGATCTACGACGTCCAGAACCAGCAGCGTCAATACACGGCGTTGCTGAAATCATATGCCGCATCGGCTGCGCTGCTTGCGAAATACACGATTCGCGCGCCCTCGGACGGTGTGGTGTTGGCGGTCCAGACCGGCGTGGGGAGCTATGTCTCGCCCCAAGGCGCGTATGACACCTACACCCAGGGGTACGACCCGCTCATCGTCATGGCCGCGCCGCAACAGCACCTTCAGGTACGTGCCTACGTCGATGAGATCCTGGTGCACCGGCTGCCCGATTCCAGCAAGATGAAGGCCGAGATGTACATCCGCGGCACGGATACGCATCTGCCGCTCACCTTCGCGCGCATCCAGCCCTTCATATCGCCGAAGATCGAGCTCTCCGATGAGCGGCAAGAGCGCGTCGATGTGCGCGTGCTGCCGGTGATCTTCCGGTTCGAGAACAGCAAGGACCTGCATCTTTATCCCGGACAGCTGGTGGATGTGTATGTCGGCCAGTAAGCCGAACTCGTTCGCAGCCGGGCGCCTCTGTGCGGCGGCCTGCCTCGTTCCGATCCTGTGCTGCTGCGCGGTGGGTCCCAATTTCGTCCGACCGAAGCCACCGCCCGTCGAGCACTATGCGTATGGAAGCGATCCGACCGAGACGGCCGAGGCGCAGGGCGTCGCTCAGCATTTCATGCCCGGCGCAACGCTGCGGGCGGATTGGTGGCATCTCTTCAACAGCCCGCAGGTCGACGCCATCGTCGCGGAGGCGCTGCGCGACAATCCCGGTCTCGAGGCGGCCCGGGCGAGTCTGCGCGAGAGTCAAGATACCCTGCGCAGCGGTTACGGCATCTTCTTTCCCCAGGCCGAAGCGGACGCGAGCGCGACGCGCCAGCGATACTCGCCGGTGAAGTTCGGCGAGGCGGCGCCTTCGAGCCTGTTCAATCTGTTCACGCTCTCCGCCTCGGTGAGCTACGCCCTCGACGTCTTCGGCGCAGAGCGCCGCATGATCGAGCAGCTGCACTCCCAGATGGATCTGCAGCGCGCCGATGAGCAGGCGACCTATCTCACGCTGATCTCCAACATCGTCAATACCGTGGTGGCCAAGGCAGCTTATAGAGCGGAAGTCGACGCCACCCAGCGGCTGATCGAGCTTGAAAGCGAGCAGGTGAAGCTCGCCCAGGTTCAGGCGCAGGCCGGCACCGTGCCCTATTCCAACGTGCTCAGCCTGCAAAGCCAGCTCGCATCCTACGAAGCCACGATTCCCCAGCTGCAGCAAAAGCTCTCCCAGAGCGACGATCTGCTCGCGACACTCGTCGGCCGCGCTCCCGCCGAGTGGCGGGCCCCGGAGGTGAGCCTCAAGGAGCTGACGCTGCCGGGCGCGCTGCCGGTCGAGCTCCCCTCCGAGCTCGTTTCCCGGCGCCCCGACATCCTGATCGCCGAGGCTACCGCGCACGCCGCCAGTGCCGGCGTCGGCGTCGCCACGGCGGCACTCTTGCCGAGCTTCACTCTGAGCGGGACCTACAGTGCCAACGCCCTCACGACGGGCAATATCCTGTCGCCGAGCGGGCGGGCGTGGAGCGTCGGCGGCGATGTCAGCGCACCGCTCTTCCAGGGCGGCACCTTGTGGTACAGGCGCAAAGCGGCCATCGATAACTACCGGCAGGCCAGCGCCCTCTATCGCCAGACGGTGCTCGGCGCTTTTGCCCAGGTAGCGGACACCTTGCGCGCCCTCGAGCACGATGCGGCCGCGCTCAGGGCGCAGGATCTGGCGCTATCCACGGCGGAACAGGCGCTCAAGCTCGTGCAAGCCAACTACACGGCGGGTCTCGACACTTATCTGGACGTGCTCAATGCCGATGCGCAATACCATCAAGCGAAAATCAACGACCTGCAGAGTATCGCCACGCGCTATCAGGACACGGTGGCGCTGTATGTCGCGCTCGGCGGGGGCTGGTGGGACGAGACGGCGCCGCGCGCGCGGAACGCGCGACCCGCCGTTGTGCCGGGGCGTTGACGTCCGCCGCAAGCCGCGGTCATTGCACCAGCTTCGGATAGATACGCACCGCGATCGCGAGGAAGGCGACCAGCACCAGGGCCAGCACCGCACAATCGAACCCCAGCCCATACGTGCTCTGTTCATCGTGGACCATCAGGCCGCGCAAGGCATCGACCAGGTAAGTGAGCGGATTGAGGGTGGCGATGACTTTCAACCAGGCGGGCATGATGTCGAGGGGATAGATTGCATTGCTCGCAAAGAACAGCGGCATGGTCAAGACCTGGCCGATTCCCATGAATCGCTCGCGTGTTTTGACGATGCACGCCATGATGAGCGAAAAGGTGGCGAAGATGGCTGATCCCAGGGCGACCACCAGCAGAACTTCCAGGATCGCAAGCGCTTGCCAGCGAATGGGCACCTGCAGAACGGCGCCAATGGCATAGATCACCACGGCTTGCACCAATCCCCGAAAATCGGCGGCGAGGGCTTTGCCGCACACCAGCGACCAGCGGCTCGCGGGGCTCACCAGGAGCTTGTGCACGATTCCCAGATCCCGCTCCCAGATCACGGCGATGCCGTAGAAAATCGCACTGAACAGCACGCTCTGCGCGAGAATCCCCGGCGTCATGAAGGCCAGATATCCCGCGCGGCCTGTGTCGATACCGCGCACGTGACCCAGCACCTGGCCGAATATGGCCAGCCAGAGAACCGGTTGAATCGCCCGCGAGACCAGCTCGGTCGGGTCGCGGATGAGCTTGCGCAACTCCACGTCGGCGATTGCAAGGCACTCGCTCAGGATCTGGCGCATCAGAGGTTCAGCCCAGCCGGCGCGCGACTCGCCGAGCGTCGGCCGTATCCTTCAAGCGCCCGGCATCGCCGGCGGCTCCGCAGAACCGCGCGAACACATCGTCGAGCGTGGCCGCCTCGCCAATGCCGGCCTTGAGCTCCATGGGCTTTCCCTGAACCGCTATTCTGCCCGCATCCAGTATGGCCACATCGGCACAGAGATGATCCGCCTCCTCCATATCGTGCGTGGTCATCAGGATGGTCATGCCCAGCTCCTGATTGAGATCCTTCAAGTGCTTCCAAACCGCATGGCGCGCAACCGGATCGAGACCGATGGTCGGCTCATCGAGGAACAGCACCACCGGCTTGTGCAACATCGCCTGCGCCAGCTCGAGACGGCGTACCATGCCTCCGGAGTAGGTCTTCACGAGCCGATCAGCGGCGTCCGTCAAGCCCATGAACTCGAGTGCCGAATCGATGCGGGAGGCGCGATCGGCGCGGGGCACCGCATACAATCGCGCCGACAGCAGCAGGTTCTCGCGGCCCGTCAATGCGCCGTCCGCCGACAGCATCTGAGGAACGTAGCCGATGTGCCTGCGGACCTCGTGAGGAGCGCGCATGATGTCGAAGCCCGCGACGCTCGCCGAACCGCTGCTCGGCTTCAGCAGCGTGGTGAGCATCTTGATGGTGGAGGACTTGCCTGCGCCGTTCGCCCCCAGCAGCCCGAACACGACCCCATACGGGACCTGCAGAGCGATGTGGTCGACCGCGGTCAAGCGGCCGTAATTCAACGTCAGCTCGCGGACCTCGATCGCCTGGATGTTTTTTCCATCTCTTGCCTCCATCCGGCCGGGCTCACGGACCGGAATCGATCGTCTTGCAGCAACGAAACCCCAGGTGATAGTTGGCGTGGCTCTTGGGGTCCATCACCCGAGTGCCGTGCCAGAATGGCGCGCGCCAGCGGCACCAGTCCGGATGCGCTCGATAGGTGTCGAAAATGAACCAGCTGCCCTTCATCTCGGTGACCCCCAGCTCCTTGCTGCCTCTGCTCGCCATCTGCTCCGGGCTCAGCGGCAGGTTCATGTGCTCGGCAGCATTGCCATTGAGATCGTAGACGCCGAGGGAGCTGTGGCACGCCGGGAAGTCTCCGGCCGGGTACGTGTTGGAGCCACAGAGGTTCCAGCCGCCACCCGGGCAGCCTGCGGTCTTGAAACTGCCGGTGGCGCAGATGCCGCGCTGGTACTGCGCTCCATAGCTCCAGCTTTGAGTCGGCGCATAGGCGCGGTTGTGCGCGGCGCGCATGCGCTCGACCGCGACGTTGGCCGGCACGCCTTGCGCGAGATCGAATCGGTAGTCAGGCTCCTCGAGCGCGCCGGCACAGGCCCCTTCCCACTCGTGTGCGTCGCATAGCCGTTTGCCTTCCGCCTCGCATACTTGCGCCGCCTCGCGCGCCTTCACCCAGACCACCGGATAGGTGCACGGCATGTCCGGATATTCGAACTGATCGATGCACGCCTTGGCGTGCTCCGCCGTGGTCTTGCGCGGATCATAGAGCGGCGCCATGTATTTCGCGCCGCAAATCTTCTCGAACTGCGCATTGGCATAGCTCAGGTGCCGCTGCTCGAGCTGCTTGCGGCAGCCTGCTTCGGTCACGGGGTGCACGCTGATCGCAGGGTTGCCCTGTCCCATGAAGCCCGAGCGCGCAAAGAGCGCCCGCAGCTGCCTCATCTGCTCGGGCGTCAGGCCGCGCTGTTGCTGCATCTGCTGGAACATCCGCTCGTTTTGCTCGAGTAGCGCCGGCTGCGCCGCAGCGGCCGGTCCGCCAAGGAGCAGCATTGCTACGGCGGTGGTCGTCCTGATATCCATGATGCGGCCAGGGCGCCTTCTCAGCAGCAGCCCTTGAATCGGCCCTTCTCGCAGCTGTAACGGGCGCTCTGTCGTTCGCGAAAGAACTCGACATAGCTCATGATCGGCTCCTGCGGATGGTGCGTCTTGCGGTGAGCCACATAGGTATCATAGTCCGGCACGCCTACCATCAGCCGGGCGGTCTGCACCGCCACGCGCCAGATGCCCCTCGCGCTGCTCATAGCGCAGGCACGGCGGCGGAAGCGCCGCCGACCTCGATTGCCGTGCCCTGCGGACTCTTGAGGGCCTTGCGTATGTCGAAGAACGCGTAGATCACCATGACGAGCACGATCGCCACCGACAATGCCGCGAGGACGGCATCCAGGTAGTCATTGAAGATGATCCGATTCATGTCGGCGAGCGTCTTGGCCGGCGCCACGACCTGGTTGAGCGCCGCCGCGCGGCCGAACTTGAGCGCATGACTCAAGAATCCGACCGCGGGGTTGGGATCGAAGACCTTCTCCAGACCCGCCGTCACCGTGCAAATGACCAGCCAAGCGGTCGGCGCCACGGTCACCCAGGCGAAGCGCTCGCGCTTCATCTTGAACAGCACGACGGTACACAGGGTAAGGGCGATCGCCGCCAGCATCTGGTTGGTAGCGCCGAACAGCGGCCACATGGTCCAGATTCCGCCCAGCGGATCGATCACGCCCGCATAGAGCAGGTATCCCCACAATGCGCAGGCGAGCGCGGAGCCGATCATGTTGCCGCTCCACGACTCGGTCTGCCGCAAGGCCGGAATCGCATGGCCGATGAGGTCCTGAATCATGAAGCGGCACACGCGCGTGCCGGCGTCCACCGTCGTCAGGATGAACAGTGCCTCGAACAGGATGGCAAAATGGTACCAGATTCCCATCAGTGCCTTGCCGCCGAGGAACCCGGACAGGATGCTCGCCATGCCGACGGCGAGCGTCGGTGCGCCGCCGGTGCGCGACAGAATGCTGCTCTCGCCCACATCGTGCGCGATCTGCGTCAGCATATCCGGCGTCACCAGGAACCCCCACGAGCTGACCACCTGGGACGCATGAGCGGCCGTGGTGCCGATGAGCCCCGCCGAGCTGTTCATGGCGAAGTAGACGCCCGGATGGATCACCGATGCGCCGATCATCGCCATGATGGCGACAAATGACTCCATCAGCATGCCGCCGTAGCCGATCATCGGAATCTGTCTCTCGTTCTCGATCATCTTGGGCGTGGTGCCGGAGGAGATGAGCGAGTGCCAGCCCGATACCGAACCGCAGGCGATGGTGATGAACAGGAACGGAAACAAGCCGCCCGCCCAGACCGGTCCGGTACCGTCCACGAACTTCGTCAGAGCAGGCATCTTGAGGTCCGGGCGCACGATGATCACGCCGATCGCGAGCAGCGCAATGGCCCCGATCTTGAGAAACGTCGACAAATAATCGCGCGGTGCGAGCAGCAGCCACACCGGCAACACGGAAGCGACGAATCCATAGCCGATGATGATGAGCGCCAGGGAGGTGCCCGGCAGATCGAAATAATGCGCCAGATGCGGCGTCGCAGCCACGGTGCGCCCGTAGATGAGGGCGGCAAGCAGCAATACACCGCCGATCAGCGACATCTCCGCGATGCGGCCCGGCCGAAGAAATCGACCGTAAAGCCCCATGATGAGTGCGATCGGCAGGGTGCAAAACACGGTGAAGCTGCCCCACGGACTGCCCTTCAGGGCGTTGACCACGACGAGGGCCAGGACCGCCAGGATGATGACGCAAATGAGCAGCACGCCGATCCCCGCAATCGTTCCTGCGACGCGGCCCATCTCGGAGCGGATCATGTCGCCGAGCGATCGGCCGTCGCGTCGAGTGGACAGGAACAACACCGTCATGTCCTGCACCGCGCCCGCAAATACGACGCCGGCGAGGATCCACAACGTGCCCGGCAGATACCCCATCTGCGCGGCCAGCACCGGGCCGACCAGCGGTCCGGCGCCGGCGATTGCCGCAAAGTGATGGCCGAACAGCACATAGCGGTTGGTCGGCACATAATCGAGGCCGTCGTTGCGCCGGTAGGCAGGCGTTTGCCGGGCCGCGTTGACGCCGAGCACTTTATTCGCGATGAAAAGACCGTAGAAGCGATAGGCAATGAGGTAGATGCAGACCGCCGCAACGACCAGCCACGCGGCGTTCACCGGCTCGCCGCGAGCAAGCGCGACCACCCCCAAGGCAATCGAGCCGAGCACAACGACCCCGATCCAGACCAGCTTTTCTTTGACGGCCATGGTTTGTGTACCTCCCCTCGTGCGGAAGATTATCGCAGACGGCCATCCGGTCGATAAGGGGTTTCCCTAGGATTCAGGCGCCTTGCCCGGCCCCCACGCGCCCACTAATTTGCTAGATTGCTGGCCTCCTCCCGCCGGAGCGCAAAGCTTGCAAATTTCCCCAGCCGACCAGGCGAGCCGACTCATCACCTGCGAGGGCCTGCAGGCGCTCCTCGATGAGCTGCTCGAGCGCGGCTATCGGGTGCTCGGCCCCACGCTGCGCGATGGCGCCATCGTCTACGATCGCATCGCCCGCATCGCCGATTTGCCGGCCGGCTGGACCGATCAGCAAGACGCTGGACGCTATCGACTGGCACGGCGCGGGGACCAGGCGCTGTTCGGCTTTGCCGTCGGGCCGCAATCATGGAAGCAATACCTGCGTCCGCCCGTGGAGACCCTGTGGACGATGCGCCTCGGCGAGGATGGTCCCACCATTTCGAGTGATGCCCTCGAGAGCCCCAAGATGGCGTTCTTGGGCGTTCGTGCCTGCGAGATCCACGCCATGAGGATTCAGGACCGGGTATTGCGCGAGGGTCCGCATGCCGATGCTGCTTATGCGATGCGTCGGCAAGACGCCTTCGTCATCGCCGTCAACTGTGCGCAGGCGGGGGGCACCTGCTTCTGTGTGTCCATGCGGACGGGGCCGAAGGCAACCTCGGACTTCGATCTGGCCTTGACCGAGCTCATCGACGGTCATGCTCACCGGTTTCTGGTCGAGATCGGCAGTGAGGCAGGCGCCGAGATCATGCTGCGCGTGCCGCATGGGCCGGCAACGGACGAGCACTGCGCGGCGGCTGCGGCGGTCATCGAGCGCACGGCCAGTCAAATGGGACGCAGCCTCGAGACCGACGGCATCAAGGAGCTGTTGCAAGGCAATCCGGATCATCCTCGCTGGAACGATGTCGCGCAGCGCTGCCTGACCTGCGGCAACTGCACGCTGGTATGCCCGACTTGCTTTTGCACCACCGTGGAGGACCACAGCGACCTGCTTGGCGCCTCCGCCGAGCGGGTGCGCAAGTGGGACTCGTGCTTCACCATGGACTTCTCGTACCTCCATGGCGGCGGTGTGCGCTCCTCCGCGCGATCACGCTACCGTCAGTGGATGACCCACAAGCTCGCCAGCTGGTTCGATCAATTCGGGACTTCGGGCTGTGTCGGCTGCGGCCGCTGCATCACGTGGTGTCCCGTGGGCATCGACATCACGCAGGAAGCAGCCGCCATCCGCGCGACCCCTGATGCGGGGAAGGAGGAGCGACATGGAGGATCTTGAGCACATCCTGGCGCAGCACCCCTTCTTCGCGGGCTTCAGCGCGCAGCACAGCCGGCTGGTGGCCGGCTGCGCCCGCAATCACCGCTATGATGCCGATGAGTATCTTTTTCGTGAGGGCGAGCCTGCGAATGAGTTCTTCCTGCTGCGCCACGGTCAAGTGGCGCTGGAGATCCTCCCGCCCGGCCGCAGACCGATGGTGTTTGCAACCCTCGGCATGGGAGAAATCGTCGGCGCCTCCTGGCTCGTCCCTCCCTATCGCTGGATGTTCGACGCGCGCGCCATGTCACTCACCCGGGCAATCGGCATCGATGCCGCCTGCCTGCGCGAGAAGTGCGAGGCGGACCATCATCTGGGCTACGAGATGATGAAGCGCTTTCTGCCCATCCTGGTCCAGCGGCTGCACGCGACACGGCTGCAGATACTCGATGTCTATGCCAAGCATTGAAACGGGCCCGGTCGCACAGCGCGGCTCGATGGTGCCGGCGCTCTATCGGGTCGCAGGCACGCGCCGCGAGCTCGCGGACACGGCCACGCTCGAGCTCGTGCCGCTCGCCGGTGCGCGGCCGGAATTCGCGCCCGGCCAATTCAACATGCTGTATGCCTTCGGCGTCGGCGAAATCGCCGTCAGTATCAGCGGCGCCGCCGGCGAGGAGAGCTTCCTGCATACCGTCCGCGACGTCGGCGCCGTCAGCGGCGCGCTTGCCAGAATCGAGGCCGGCGCCACGCTCGGCCTGCGCGGGCCGTTTGGCACGGGCTGGCCGATCGCCGCGGCACGAGGCGCCGACGTGCTCTTCGTCGCGGGCGGCCTCGGCCTCGCGCCGCTGCGCGGCGCGATCCAGCAGGTGCTTGCGGAGCGCGATCGCTACGGCCGCATCGTCATTCTCTTCGGCAGCCGCAACCCCAAGGATATGCTGTATCGGCGCGAGCTGGCGCAGTGGCGCCGGCGCCTCGATGTGGCCATCGAGGTGACCGTCGACCACGCCGACCGGGACTGGCACGGCAATGTCGGGGTGGTGCCGGCGCTCATTCGCCGCGTCCCATTCGACGCTCACGATGCGTTTGCGTTCGTCTGCGGTCCGGAGGTGATGATGCGATTCACGGTCAACGCGCTGCGCGAGGCCGCGGTTCCATCCGAGCGCATCTATCTTTCCATGGAGCGCAACATGAAATGCGCCGTCGGCTGGTGCGGCCATTGCCAGTTTGGACCCGCCTTCATTTGCAAGGACGGTCCGGTGATGCGCTTCGACCGGATCGCCGAGCTGCTCGCCGTACGGGAGATCTGAGATGAGCGAGGGCAACCGCCCCAGTCTGGCGGTCTGGAAATTCGCCTCGTGCGATGGCTGCCAGCTGTCGCTCCTCGATTGCGAGGATGAGATCCTGACACTCGCCACGGCCGTACGGATCGCCAATTTCCCCGAGGCCTCGAGCGCCGTGGAGGACGGTCCCTACGATCTGTCGCTGGTGGAGGGGTCCATCACCACCGCCCATGATGCGCAGCGGATCCGCGAAGTGCGGCGCCAGTCCAAGCATCTGGTCACGATCGGGGCTTGCGCGACGGCCGGCGGGATTCAGGCGCTGCGCAATTTCGGTGATGTGAACGAGTTCATCGCCGCCGTCTATGCCTCCCCCGCCTATATCGAGACGCTCGCGACATCGAGCCCGATCGCGGCTCACGTCGCGGTGGACTTCGAGCTGCATGGCTGTCCCGTCGACAAGACGCAGCTCCTCGAGGTGATCAGCGCATTTCTGGCCGGCCGCAAGCCGTCGATTGCATCGCATAGCGTCTGCATCGACTGCAAACGCAACGGCACGGTCTGTGTCATGGTGCAGGGCACGCCCTGCCTCGGCCCGGTGACGCATGCGGGCTGCGGAGCGATTTGCCCCTCCTTCCGGCGCGGCTGCTACGGCTGCTATGGTCCGATGGAGAGCCCGAACACCGCGGCACTGGCGCGCGAGTGGCAGGCGCTGGGGGCCGCGCCGCGCGACCTGCGGCGTGCATTTCGCAGCTTCAACGCCGAGGCGGAAGCATTTCGGAGCCAGAGCGAGGCCCATGGCGAGTAGGACGATACGCGTGGAGCTGTTGACGCGCGTCGAGGGCGAGGGCGCGCTCGATCTGCAGATTGGCGACGGGCGGGTCACGTCGGCGCGGCTGCGGATCTTCGAGCCGCCGCGTTTCTTCGAGGCGCTGCTGCGCGGGCGCGGCCATACCGAGGTCCCCGACATCGTGGCACGCATTTGCGGCATCTGTCCGATCGCCTATCAGATGAGCGCAGTGCATGCGATCGAGGACGCTTTCGGCATCGCGGTGGACGGACCGCTGCGCGCGCTGCGGCGCCTGGTTTACTGCGGGGAGTGGATCGAGAGTCATGCGCTGCACGTGGTGATGCTGCATGCGCCGGATTTTCTCGGCCTTCCCGATGCGCTGCGCATGGCGAGCGAGCACGGCGAGGTGGTGCGCCAGGGATTGTCTCTGAAGAAGGCCGGCAACGAGATCCTGCGCACGCTGGGCGGGCGCGAGATTCACCCCGTCAACATCAAGGTGGGCGGCTTTTATCGCGCGCCGAGCCGCGGACAGCTCGCACCCCTGGCCGACACGCTGGCGCAGGCCCGCGAGCTTGCGGTCGGACTGGTGCGCTGGGTCGCGGCGTTTCCGTTTCCGCAATTCGAGCGCGACTACGAGTTTGTCGCACTGCGGCATCCGGACGAATATCCGCTCAACGACGGACGGCTGCGATCGAATCGGGATATCGACATCGATATCGCGGATTTCGACTCGCAATTCGAGGAACGGCAGGTGGCGCATTCCACCGCCCTGCATTGCGTCGTCAAGCGCCGCGGCGCATATCTGGTCGGGCCGCTCGCGCGCTACGCGCTCAACTTCGACCGCCTGCCCGCCTCGATTCAGGCGCTGGCGCGCGAGTGCGGCCTCGGTCCGGTGTGCCGCAACCCCTTCCAGAGCATCATCGTCCGCGCCCTCGAGATCGTGTATGCCTGCGAGGAGGCGCTGCGGCTGATCGCGACCTATGAGCCGCCCGAGCCGGCGGCGCTGCCCGTCGAGCCGCGAAAGGCGACCGGCTTCGGTTGCACGGAGGCTCCGCGCGGCATCTGCTGGCATCGCTACGAGCTCGATGAGACCGGCACCGTCAGTGCCGCCCGCATCGTGCCCCCGACCTCTCAGAACCAGCCCAGCATCGAGGCCGACCTGGCGGCGGTCGCAGGTCCGATACTGGATCAGCCCGACGAGCTCATCCGCGATCGGTGCGAGCAGGCCATTCGCAACCACGATCCTTGCATTTCCTGTTCTGCGCATTTTCTCAAGCTATCGATGCACCGGGCATGAGCGGCCGGCGCGGACGAACTGACGGCGTCCGCAAAGTGCTCGGCGTCCGCAAAGTGCTCGTCCTTGCCCTCGGCAATCCGGACCGCGGCGATGACGCGGTGGGCGGTTTGATCGCGCAGGCCCTTGCCGGCCGCTTGCCGGCCGATGTGGCCGTGATGGCATGCCGCGACGTTCTGGGCACGATCGACGCCTGGGCCGGGTTCGACGGCCTCGTGTGTGTGGATGCGGCTGCACCGCTCGGAAATCCGGGGCGCATACACCGGCTCGATCTGGCCATGTCCCCCTTGCCCGCGGACGGATCTTTGACCTCGAGTCATGCGTTCGGCCTGGCGGAGGTCATCGAGCTTGCGCGCAGGCTGAAGCTCGCACCGCCGCAAGTGATCGTTTACGCCGTCGAAGGACGCTGCTTCGAGCGCGGCGCAGCCATGACGCCGGCGGTTGCCGCCGCCGTGCGCGGCGCTGCGGATCATATCGTCGCCGAGATCGAAAAATGGCGGCGGCACGATGCCGCCGCCGGTCCATAGCCCCTTTCACCCTTGCTGAACGGCGATCTGCTTGGGCTGCGCCTTGCGCGCTTCGATCTTCGGAATGTGCACCGTGAGAATACCGTCCTTGCTTTCGCAGCGGATGGCATCGGCATTGACGTTCTCGGGAAGCGAGAAGCGGCGCTCGAAGGAGCCGTAAAAGCTCTCCGTGCGGTGATACTTCTCGCTCTTGTCCTGCGTTTGCTGCCGGCGCTCGCCCTTGATGGTGATCATGCCGTCATCGAACGTCACCTGCACGTCTTCCTTCTTGACGGCAGGCAATTCCGTGCGAATGAGATATTCCTTGTCGGTCTCGCTGATGTCCGCCGACGGTGCCCAGTCGAGCTTGGCGCCGTTGTCTTGCAGCGCAGCGCGCCGCCACGCCGCCAGACTCGACGGCAACATGCGGTTGAACATGGAGTCGACATCCGCGAATGGGTCCCAACGTACTAGGCTCATGATTGCTCCTTTGATGGGTGGTGATCGATCTGTGCAAATCCCAAGTTAGAGCCTGATAGCCTGAATTCAAGTTCCCCCGATCGACCGGCATTTGCGCGCCGTGTGCCGCGCTCGATGCACAGGCAATTGATGGCGTTCGCCGCGCGTGCGCCGTGCGACAAATCCATGACGTACCATCCGCTGCGCCGCATCGACGTCGATAGGTTGCCCACACGCCCGGCGCCACCTGCTCAAGTGGGCCTGCCGGGCGCGACTGCGATCTGGCGGTGAGCGTGCATGAAGGACTTCTGCGTTGTGGCGAGGCGCACGCGGCGCAGTGGCCCGAGCGCACGGCGCGGCGCCGCGCGCCTCGGGGAGGGAGAGTGGATCACGCTCGATGCCGACAACGGGCGGGTGTTCGCCGGCCGCCTGCCCTTGGTGCGCGAGCGGCCCCAGGCCGAGCTCGCTCAGGTGGCTGCATGGCGCGCAGCGCAAGGAGAAATGTCAAATGACGCAAGCGGATCGAGAGCTACTGCGACACCGCCGCGAGCGCCCGGCGGATGATTCTGTCGCAGGCGCATGCCCGCTCCTCGAGCCTCGCCCGGTCGAGAAGCGTGATCTGCCCGCGGCAGTATTCGATGATTCTCGCCCCTTGCAGACGAGAGGCGACCTCGGTGATCGACTCTCGACGCACCCCGAGCAGCTCGCCGATCCTCGCCTGAGTGATGAACGCGACCTTGCCATTCGCCTCGGAGAAAGCGCGCGACAGGAGACCGCAAAGTCGCTGCCCGACCGTATGGTGTTGCTGACATACGCACAGCTGTGAGGACTGTGTGACCAGGGCGTATACGTAACGCAGCAGCAAGCGCTGCAGCGCGCCGGCGCGGTGGAACTCGGCCCGCAATGCAGCCGCCGACAGACGAAAGGCAAGTCCCCCCGACTCGACCTCTGCCCGGTTGCCGTCTTCAGGACCGTCCAGGAACAATGAGACGCCGACCATCCCATCGCGGCCGATGCTGCAGCATTTGGCCATCGCGCCCTGCCCGATCGGATAGGACAGCGTCACCACGCTATTGACGGGAAAATAGGCGAATTGCGCCGGCGCCGCCGGCTCGAACAAGGTTGCCCCGGGGCGCAGATTGACGGCTTCCAGCTGCGGGAACAGGCGGCGGCAGTCGGCGGCCGGCAATGCCCGCAGAAGTCGATTCGCCGCCGGGGTCGAGGATGCGTGCATGCTCCAAAACCCGAATACCTACAGGGTTCACCCCATCGTAATGGCGCTGTAATCGAGCTTCCGTTCGAAAGCGAACATAACCTCCGGAGTAGGTACTAGTGGCACGGCCCCACGGGATTGCACTCATGGATGGCGTCGCGCTTTTGATTTAGCCTGGTTTCTTCTGGATGAGGGAGCCGTGGGTGTTGAACACTGGGCTTTTGGATCATGATCCGCTCCGCAACGGGCTCTTGAGGGCGCTTCCGCCCGGCGATTGCAGCCGCGTTCGCCAGTTCCTCCATCCGATGGAGTACTCGGCCGGAACGGTGTTGTGCGAACCGGATGCGCGGCTCGGCCATGCGTACTTCCCGATCGACTCCATCATCTCGATCCAGCGCGTGACCGTCGACGGCGCCTCGACCGAGGTTGCCTCGGTCGGCAACGAAGGTGTCTTCGGCGTCGACCTCGTCATGGGCGATGAGCCGACGGGAAGCCGGGCCGTCGTTCTGAGCCGCGGTCTGATGTACCGCCTGCGCAGTGACATCCTCATCGAGGAGTTCCACCGCGGCGGCGCGATGCAGTATCTGATGCTGCGCTACATGCGGGCCCTGCTCGCGCTGGTCGCTCAAGGGGCGGTGTGCAATCAGCGTCACTCGATCGATCAGCAGCTTTGCCGCTGGATCTTGCTGACCCTCGATCGCCTCGGGTCCGAGGAGCTTGCAATGACCCATGAGCTGCTCGCCAATACGCTGGGGGTGCGGCGCGAGGGAGTGACGGAGGCGGCGCGGCGGCTGCAAAATGCCGGGCTCATCAGCTATCGCCGCGGACGCATCCGCGTTCTCGATCGCCACGGCCTCGTGGCGAGTTGCTGCGAGTGCTACGGCACCGTGCGGCGCGAGTACGATCGATTGCTCGACCCGGACGCCTACCTCTTGCACCAGGGGCCGCTTGCTGCTGCGGGGCGAGATTGTGCACGGCGCGAGCGCAGCGAGCGCATCCTGGCCTGATCCGGGCGTGAGGCCGTCCGGCGGCGACTCACTTTGGCTCGTTGCTCGATATGTACGCTGCGACATTGGCGATGTCGTCGGCGCTCAACATGAGCTTCTTCGGGTGCTTGACCGAGCCGGCAACGATGCCCTTGATCTGCGTCTGCAACTCGGCATCCGATTTCCCGGCATAGCTCTGCAGCTTGTGGCACGCGGCACATCCGCTCGCGAATATCTTTTGCCCGGCCGCACTGTCCACGGCATGGGCCGACATACCGCAGCCGAGGCAGCCAATCAGTGCCGCCATAGCGAGGACGCGTGCCGTGCCCATAGAGCCATCTCCTTCGGTCGTTGGGGATCGATCAGGCCACTTCGAGGCCCTCGCAGTCTGTTCGGTACCGCACACTGGGACTCAGCAGATGCGTGGCAGCGGGTCATCCTCGAGCTCATCGAGCACGCGCAGGCCCCCGAAAGCCGTGGCCAGGATCACCTGCGCCGGCCCTTCCCGCACCTCACCGATCAGCCCGGCCTCGGGTGCGATGGCGCGCAGCGCACTCAATGCATTCCCGGCCGTCGCCGCGGCGACCACGGCCACCAGTCGACCTTCGCAGGCGAGATACAAGGGATCGAAACCCAGCAGCTCGCACACCGACTGCACGGCGTCATTGATGGGAATCTGCGCTTCCGAGAGGTGGATGCTGCGCTGACTCGCCCGCGCGAGCTCGTGTGCGACGGTCGCGAGACCACCGCGAGTCGGATCCCGCATGAAACGAAGGCCTGGCACGCTCATGAGCGCCTGCGCCTCCGGCAACACGCTGGCGGCATCCGATTTGAGGTCGCCGCGCAGTCCGAACTCCTGGCGGGCGAGCATCACGGCCGCCCCGTGCTCGCCGATCGGACCGCTCACGAGAAGGCGATCGCCGGCGCGCACGCGATCGAGCCCGAGGCGCACGCCTTGGGGCCGCAACCCGATGCCGGTCGCCGCGAGGTAGATCCCGTCGCACTCGCCGCGGCCGACGACCTTGGTGTCGCCCGCGACCACGGCAATGCCGCTCGCTCGCGCCGCATCGGCCAGTCCCGCGATCACGCGGCGCAGTAAGGCGATTTCCAGGCCTTCCTCGAGAAACACGCTCAATGTCATGTAGCGCGGGCTTGCGCCGCTCACCGCGAGGTCGTTCACGGTGCCATGCACGGCCAGAGAGCCGATGTTGCCCCCGGGGAATTCCAGCGGCTGGACCGTGAAGCCATCCGTGGTGACCAGCAGCTCGTGATCACCCGCCAGCGGCAGCGGCACGGCGTCGGCGCGGGTATCGAGATGCGGATTCTGCAGCGCCGGCGCAAACAGCTCCTCGATCAGCTCGCGCATCAGCCGCCCGCCGTTGCCGTGCGCGAGCGAGATGTGGGTATCGCGCAAGCTCAGGGTCGCCCCTCCAGCACCGCGATGGTCTCGACGAGCTGGCCGAAGCTGATGGCCGCGTCGTTGACCGGCAGCCGCCGCGGCATCAGCACCTCGAAGCCCTCGGCCCGCAGCAGCCGCATCGCCTGCTCACTCAAGATACGGTTTTGAAACACCCCGCCGCTCAATCCCACCTGCATCACCCCGGTTTCGCGGCGCACTGCTATCGCTTGGGCGCACAGGGCATGTGCCAGTGTGGCATGAAACACGCGGGCGCGGGCGGCAGGATCGGCGTTCATGTCCATGAGGCGTGGCAGCAGCGCCGACCAGTCGCTGCGCCAGACGCCGCCCGCATCGCGCAGCAGCGGCAGCGCACAGGGCTCGCCCGGCCTCGCAACAGCGGGGCCCTGCTCGTGGCAAAGCGCTTCCAAGGCGATTCCCGCCTCCCCTTCGTGGGTCGCGTGGCGGCACAGGCCGAGAAAAGCAGCTGCCGCATCGAACAAGCGGCCCACCGAGCTCGTGGCGGGGCAGTTCAGCCCCTGCTCCCAGGCGCCGCGCAGCAGCCGATCCCCCGAGGTCTCCCCTCCGGACCAGGCCGCGCCGCTCTCCCAGCTCAAGGCGAGCGCCGTGCGCCACGGCTCGCGCGCGGCGCGCTCGCCACCGAGCAGTCGAAACGGCCGCCAGCTCGCGACGCGTCGCCATGCGCCCGGACGCCCCAGGAGAGCCTCCCCACCCCATAGCGTTCCGTCCGGCCCGAGGCCGAGACCGTCCCACGTGAAGCACAGGAGCGGCGCCTCGCCCGGATATTCGGCCGCGACCGCCGAGGCGTGCGCCTGGTGATGCCACACCGCATGGGTGGGCAATCCCGACGCGCGCGCCCAGCGCGTTCCCGGGAAGCCCGGATGGGCATCGTGCGCGATGCGCTGCGCGCGCACGCCGTAGAGCTGCTGCAGATCGTGGGCGACCTGTGCGAACACCTCGCGCCCGCGAGGGCTCGCGAGCTCGCCGATATGCGGCGAGACCACCGCCCGATCGGCCCAGGCGAGGGCCACCGTGGTCTTGGCATAGGCCCCGACGGCGAGCGTCGCTACCGAGGTGTGCTGCGGCAGGCTGAGCTCGAGGGGGGCGGTGCCGCGTCCGAGTCGCAGCGGGCGCACCACACCCGCGATCACACGAACCACCGGATCGTCGGCCGGGCGGGCAATGGCGCGGTCATGGTGCAGGAAGCCATCGGCCACATGAGCGAGACGCGCCTGCGCCTCATCGGGCGCCGTCAGTACCGGCTCGCCGCTCACATTGCCGGAGGTTGCCACCAGCGCAGCGCCGAATTCCGCGAGCAGCAAATGATGCAGCGGGCTGTAGGGGAGCATGACCCCGATCGCGCCTGCACCGGGGGCGATCGAGTCTGCGAGCGGACCCCGCCCGCTGCGCGCCGCGAGCAGGATCGGCCGCGCACTGTCGCGCAGAGCGGCGGCCTCGGGCGCCGTGAGCCGCACGATGCGGCGCGCATGATCGAGTCCATCAGAACCGCACCAGGGCACCATCACCGCCAGCGGCTTGACCGGCCGCCCCTTGCGGATCCGCAGCCGAGCCACCGCCGGCTCGCTGGCCGCATCGCATAGCAAATGATAGCCGCCGACGCCGCGCACGGCGACGATCCGACCCTCACGCAGGGCCGACACCGCGGCTGCGAGTGCCGGCGCATTGCCATCGACAGCCGCGGCCGATGAGCGCCAGTAGAGCAGCGGCCCGCACGCGGGGCATGCAAGCGGCTGCGCGTGAAAGCGCCGATCGAGCGGATCGGCATACTCTGCGCCGCAGGCGGGGCACAGCTCGAACCGGTCGAGGGTGGTATTCGGCCGGTCGTACGGCATGGCGCGGATCAGCGTGTAGCGGGGCCCGCATTGCGTGCAGTTGATGAAGGGATAGCGGTAGCGGCGCGCGCTGCGGTCGCCAATCTCCTCCAGGCACTCCTCGCAGGTGAACAGGTCGAGCGGCACGTGCACCTCGAGCGCCTCGGCCGCGGCGGAGGGCAGAATGAGAAAGGCATGGTGCGACTCGGGCGCTGCGGCTCGCTGCTCCAACAGGCGCGGCGCGGCCGCCGGGGGCGCTTGCGACATCAGGGCATCGCCGAACAGCCGCAGCTCCTCGATGGGCCCCTGCGCGCGGATCTCGACCTCGCCGCCGCGGTTGCGAACCCAGCCGCCGAGGCCGTGACGGTGCGCCAGGCGATAGACGAAGGGCCGGAACCCGACCCCCTGCACGCGACCCCCGATGCGCCAGCACCCGGCCGCGATCCGCGTGTCGCGCGCCGCGGACGTGCCGCGAGCGGCCGCATCGACGGCGCCGCTCATGCCGGCGCGCGGTGCCGTGCCAGATGGAGCGGCGTCCAGGCATGCGGCGTGCGGTGAACGAAGCGATGGCGCGCGATGTGGTAGCTCGGATCGAACCCGTAGAAATTCATGCGCATGCGCTCGAGCTCGGCGGCTCGATAATCGGCCAGCGTGCGGCGCCCCTCGTCCGCCTCGCGCCGTCGGCGCTTGGCGGTGAGCGCGGCGGCGAAATCCGCCGCGGCGCCGATCGTCGCCGCGCGGCCGTCCACCAGCGCGCGAAAGCCCGCATGATCCGGGCCGCCCTGCTCATCGATCAGCCCGATCGAGCAGGCTTCCGCGGCGCCCAGCGGCAACCGGCGCTCCATGAGCGCGCGCGCCTGAGCCTCGCCCACGCGCCGCGGCAACAGGTAGGTCCAGTATTCCGAACCATACAGATTGCCCATGTTGCGATAATGCGGATTGAGCACGATGCCGCTGCGGGCGAGCACGTGGTCAGCGGCGAGCGCGAGGAATACGCCGCCCGCGGCGGCATTGCCGCGCAGCGCCGCGATCGTGATATGCGTGTCGGTCTCGAGGATATCGCAGGCCAGATCATCGATTCCGTTGATGTTGGCCCAGGAGGCGTCCGCGGCACTATCCGCCGCCTCGATGCAGTGCAGGTGCATGCCGTTGCACCAGAAGTCCTCCCCGCCCATGAGCACGATGACGCGCGTCGGGCGGCGCAGGGCCGCGGCGTAGGCCGCGCGCAGCCGCGTGCACAGCGCCGTCGAGAGCGCCCCGTTGTAGACCTCGAAGTGCAGGTACCCGACTGCGCCGCGCTCTTCGTAGCGCAGCTCACCCCCGCCCGAGTGCCCGCCCGGTTCCTCGCCGCGGCAGGGAAGCGCATCGGCGAGCTCACCCAGCGCCAGCACCGCGGGACGCTTGAATTGCGAGGCCCCGCCCGGCTGCAGCTGCCCGATCCACACCGCACCATCGGTCGTCGCCCGACAGATGGCATCGTGGCAACGGGCGATGACGCTGCCGGGCTCCCCGCTGAGGTGCGGCTCGAGGCGGGCATCGAACAGCCTGAAGGGACGGCCGAAGAGCTCATCCTGAACACCCGGGAAGCCGTCCGCCGAATGAATCTTGCGCAGGACCGCCGCCGTATCATCGCGCGGCCAGTCGATCGCGCGCTCGGCCTGGCGCAGCAGCGGCTGCCAGCCATGCCCCTCGCGGGCGGTCGCGGGCAGCGGCCCTTGGCCCGCCGCGAAGCGGGCGAGCGCAGCGCGCACGGCGCTCACGGCGCCATCGGTCACCTCATTGCGGTACAGGCTGCTCTTGGGCGCGCTGCGCATCGCAAATGCCGCGCTCGCCCACACCGGCCCCGCGTCGAGCTCCCCCTCGGCTTGCAGCACCGTCACGCCCCATCGGCGGGTGCCTCGCAAGATCGCCCAGTCGAGCGCCGACGGACCCCGATCGCCGGGTGGCCCCGGGTGCACGATGAGACATGGGTGCCGCTCCCAGATCGACCTCGGGATGGCGCGCTTCAGGTAGGGGGCGAGAATGAGGTCGGGGCGCCACAGCTGCACCGCCTCGCTGGTCACGCGCTCGTGAATATCGAGCTCCACGGACAGCTCGTGGCCATCGCGCGCCAGCTCGACGTACAGGCGCTGGGACAGGCTGTTGAACGCGTGCACCAGCATGAGGATGCGCATCAGGCAACCGTCCGGATGACGCCGCGGCGATACTTGTAATAGGCGGCGCATGCGCCTTCCGCCGAGACCATGCACGAGCCGATGGGATTGCGCGGGGTGCACACGCGCCCGAACAGAGCGCAATCGGTGGGCTTCTTGACGCCGCGGATGATCGCCGGACACTGGCAGGCGGCATTTTCCGGCGCCGCGTGCAGCTCGATGCGGAAGCGGCGCTCCGCATCGAATTGCGAGAACTGCGCCTTGATGCGCAGCCCGCTATAGGGCAGCTCGCCCAGACCCCGCCATTCGAAGCTCGGACGCAGCTCGAAGACCTCCGCGACCAGCTGCTGCGCCTTGGCGTTGCCCGCGCGCGTGACGCCGCGAGTGAACTGGTTCTCGACGCAGCTGCGGCGCTCGTTGAGCTGGCGCACCAGCATGCGCACCGCCTGCAGCACATCGAGCGGCTCGAAGCCCGCGATCACCACCGGCCGTCGATACTCCTCGGCAAAATACTCATACGGCCGGCTGCCGATCACGGCGCTCACGTGCGAGGGGCCGATGAAGCCATCGACCCGCACCTGTCCCCATTCTCGCACCTCCGGGGAGTCGAGGATGCTCTGGATCGCGGCGGGGGTCACCACATGATTGCAGTAGACGCTGAAGTTGCCGAGACCTAAGCGCTGCGCCTCGCGGATGACGTGCGCGGTCGCGGGCGTCGTGGTCTCGAAGCCGATGGCGAAGAACACCACCTCGCGGCCGGGATTCGCCGCGGCGATCTCGAGAGACTCGAATGCGGAGTACACCATGCGCACATCCGCGCCCAGCGCGCGCGCCTTGAGGAGGCTGCGCCGCCGCGAGGCGGGGACGCGCAGCATGTCCCCGTAGCTGGTGAGAATGACCTCGGGGCGCCGCGCCAACTCGATGGCGGCATCGAGGCGCGGCACGGCCAGGACGCAAACCGGGCAGCCGGGGCCGTGAACCAGATGAATGTTGTCCGGCAATAGGTCCTCGACACCGTAGCGAAAGATCGCGTGGGTGTGGCCGCCGCAGAATTCCATCAGATGGTATGCCCGCTGCGGATCGACCTCCGCGGCGATCAGCGCCGCGAGACCCGCGGCGGCCGGCCCGTCACGAAAGCCGCGAACGTAGCGCATCGGCCGGCCTTTCGAGGTACTGCGCTATCTCCTCGAACAGCGCCAGACTCTTTTCCGCCTCCTCTACATCGAGCCGCGCAATGGCGTAGCCGGCGTGCACGATCAGGTAGTCACCGGGCGCCACCGGATCGATCAGCGCGGTCGAGACGCGGCTGCGGATGCCACCCACCTCGGTCTCGGCCCACTGATCGCCCAGCAGCGCCACCACCCGCACCGGTATGGCGAGGCACATTACTCACCCACCGGCGGCGGCGGCCGCGATCAGCGGCGCGCGCGAGGACAGGGCTCTCGGGGCGCTGAGCTCGCGCTCGAGCCACTCGAGCCAGGCGTCGAGATCGGGCGCGCGGCGCGCCGCGGTGGATATCAGGGGGGTGCTTTGGCCGAGCGCGGCGAGCGCCGCCGCGGCGCGCGCGGGATCGAAGTCCTCCATCACTCCGAGCAGATCGGTCTTGCTCAGCACCACGAGATCGGAGGCGCGGAATATCACCGGATATTTCGCCGGTTTGTCGTCGCCCTCGGTGACGCTCAGCAAGGTGACATTGAGGTGCTGACCGAGGTCGAAGCTCGCCGGGCAGACGAGATTTCCGACGTTCTCGATGAACAGCAGGTCAAGGCCCGCCAGCGGCAGCTCATGGAGCGCTTGATGCACCAGCTGGGCATCGAGGTGGCACGCCGCGCCGGTCGTGATCTGCACCGCCGGCACACCCTGGGCGCGGATGCGGGCCGCGTCGTTGTCGGTCTCCAGATCCCCCTCGATGACGGCGATTCGATGGCGCCCGCGCAGGGCTGCGATGGTCGCCTCGAGCAATGCAGTCTTGCCCGCGCCCGGCGAGGACATCAGATTGATGGCGAGCACGCCGTGGGCATCGAAGTGCTCCCGGTTGTGCCGAGCCACCCGATCGTTGGCGGCCAGCAAACTCTGCAGTACCTCGACCGCGGAGTCGCCCGCACCCGCGCCGCGAGCGGCCGCGACCTGGTTCGCGCCGCTCTCGGAGCTCATGGACGCGTTGCTCGTCACGCTGCAGCCGCAGCTTCCACACATGTTCAGTCCTCGCGCCAGCCGGCCTCAGGCGGCCGTCTCCGCCGGCCGCCCCATGGTACTCGCCTCTGCCATCCGCAGCTCCACGCGGCGCAGGTTCAGCTCGTTTCCCGCGATGATGCGCGTACGGTACCCGCCGCAGGCATCGCACAGCAGGCGGTTGGGCGCCGTCTGCGAGCGGGCGCCGCAGCTTTCGCAGCTGATGGTGACCGGCGGGGTCTCGATGGACAGCGCCGCGCCGGCCGCAGGGCTTGCGGCCCGCGCGATCTCGAACGCCCGGGCGAGCAGCGCCGCGTCCACGCCCGACAACGGTCCCACTTCGAGCACGATACGCTCGATGGCCTCGGCCCCCCGCTCGCACGCAATGGCGGTGACTTGCGACAAAAGCGCCTGGCAGATGGACAGTTCGTGCACGCGAGCGATCGTAGGGCCGCGCCGCGGGCCGCGTATGTACGGAACCGCACAGACCCCGCGGCGCGAAGCCTGCTTTCATCGCGCAGGGACGCAACGGGAGAGACGGTGACGTCAGGCCTTGCACCACACGGCGGCGGACAGCCAGCGCCAAAGCTGCTTCCCGAGGCAGCGCGCACCTTGGTGCTCGGATTCGGCAACGTGCTGCTGAGCGATGATGGGGCCGGAGTGCAACTCCTCGGGCGGCTATGCTCGGCGCTCGGCCCCGAGGCCGCTCATTTCGTGGATGCCGGTACGCTGAGCTTCAGCTTGCTGCCGTATATCGAGGCGACGGATGCCATGCTGGCGATCGACGCCGCCGATATCGATGCATCCCCCGGGACCATCGGCCTGCATGAGGGACCGGCCATGGACCGCTTTCTGCGCAGCACGCGCCGCCGTACCGTTCATGAGGTAGGCCTCATCGACCTTCTCGACATGGCGCGGCTCAGCGGCTGCCTCCCCTCCCGCCGTGCCCTCCTGTGCATCCAGCCCGGGCTCATCGACTGGAGCGAGCAGCTCTCCCCGCCGGTCGCCGCTGCCCTCCCCGAGGCGGCGCGCCAAGCCGCCGCGCTGCTCGAGCGGTGGCAGATTCCATGAGTCGGCTGGCACAAATCCCGATCCGGATCGAAGGCACGACGGCAAAACCTGCCGGGCAGGCGGCCTGCGGCGGTTTGGGGGGCGGCGTTGCCGCGCTTCTCGCGGAGCTCGCGAGTCTGCTCGAACGCCTGGCGAGCACGCAGCTCCCCGCGGCGATCGACCTGCACAGCCTGCCGATGAGCGCTCTGGATCGCGCCGAGCTCGAGCGCGTGCTCGGTGAAGGCGAGGTGCGCGCGACGATCCAAGCGCAGGGGCGCTCGATGGTTCGCGAAACGCGCATCTCCGGGGTGTGGTGGGTGGAACACCGCAGCGCCCGGGGCGAGCTGACCGCGGAGCTGCTCGAAGTGGCGCAGGTGCCGGCGATCCTGGCGAGCGCACCCGATGAGATCGCGGCGGCCGCCGGGGCGCTGCGCGATCACCTTGAGGCGGGCGCGCGCGCCCCGGGAGAGATCGATGAGCGCTGAGCATGACGGGCTGACGGTGGGTGAGATGCTCCTCAAGCATGGCATCAGCCGCCGCGGCTTTATCCAGTACTGCACCGCCGTCGCCTCGGCCATGGCGCTGCCCCCGTGGATGGGGCCCGCCATGGCCGAGCAGCTGCGCGCCTCGCCCAGACCGAGCGTCATCTACCTCTCGTTCCAGGAGTGCACGGGGTGCCTCGAGTCCTTGACGCGCTCCTTTGCACCGACCATCGAGGACCTGATCTTCAACACGATCTCTCTCGACTACAACGATACGCTCATGGCGGCGGCCGGCGAGGCCGCCGAGTCGGCCCGCACCACGGCCATGATGGGCAGCTTCGGCAAGTACGTGCTGGTGGTGGACGGCTCGATACCGACGGGCGCCGGCGGCGCCTACTGCGCGGCCGGCGGTCGCAGCGCCGTGGAGACCTTGCGCGAGGCGGCCAAGGGTGCGGCCGCCATCGTCTGCGTCGGCACCTGCGCGGCCTTTGGGGGTATTCCCTTCGCCGACCCCAACCCGACCTCGGCATGGCCGGTATCGGCCATCGTGCAGGATAAACCCATCATCAATGTTTCCGGTTGCCCGCCCATCCCCGAGGTGATGACCGGGACGCTGCTGCAATTCTTCGGCACCGGCCAGGTTCCCGATCTGGACGAGCACCGGCGTCCGAAGGCCTTCTTCGGCAATACCATCCACGACCGCTGCTACCGGCGGCCGTTCTACGACCAGGGCAAGTTCGCGAAGTCCTTCGACGACGAGGGCGCGCGCAACGGCTGGTGTCTCTTCGAGCTCGGCTGCAAGGGGCCGACCACCTACAACGCCTGCGCTACCGTCAAGTGGAACGGCGGGGTCAGCTTTCCGATTCAATCCGGCCACGGCTGCATCGGCTGCTCCGAGCCCGGTTTCTGGGACAAGGGTAGCTTCTACTCGGCGCTTTCCGCTCCCGCCTGGGGCAAGGCCGGAGAGGTCGCACCGCGCCAGGTCCTCGAGCTCGTCGGCGGCGCCGCGGTCGTGGGCGCCGCCCTCGGAGCGGCGTCCGCCGGCGTGAGCCGCGTGCGCCAGCGTCAGCTCGAGCAGCACAACGACGAGAAGGGAGGCTGAGCTCATGGATCTACTGGCCTTTGCACGCGGACCGGCGCTCGAGGCGGCCCTCGTCATATTCTGCGTGGGCGTGGCGTGGCGAATCGCCGGCTTTGCGCTGCTGCGCCTGCGTCGTGATCTCAACAAGCCGCGCACGCCGATCGGCAAGTGGATCACCGGCGGGCTCATGACGGTGGGCTCGCGCTCCTGGCCTCATCCGGAGTTCATCCCGCGCACCGGCGCGGGCGAGGCGCTCGGCTACAGCTACCACATCGGCCTGTTCATCGTCGTCGGTCTGTTCGGGCCGCACATCGCGTTTCTCGGCAGCCTCTTCGGCATCAGCTGGCCGGGTCTGCCGAGCGGCCTCATCACCGTGATCTCGGTGTTGACCCTCACGTTGTTCCTGGCCGTGCTGTTTCGGCGCCTGACGCACCCGGTGCTGCGCATGCTGTCGAACTTCGACGATTACTTCAGCTGGTTCGTCACCGCTCTGGTGCTGGTCACGGGACTCGCCGCCACGGCTCACATCGGCGCGCCCTATCAGACGCTGCTGGCCGTGCACATTTTGAGCGTCGACCTGCTGCTGGTGTGGTTCCCGTGCGGCAAGCTCATGCATGCCTTTTATCTCGTCCCGTCGCGCGCCATCAACGGAGCGCACCTCGCCCGCAAAGGAGCCATCTCATGAGCGATGCCACGAGCGCATTGGTAGCCGATCTCGCTCCCGGGCAGGAGAAGACTGCGCAGGCGCGCGTGGCTGGCGCCATGCGCGGCTTCGCGCAGGAGATCGGCGCGCTCAGCGCCTTCAGGCTCGAGTCCTGCATCCATTGCGGCATCTGCGCGGACGCCTGTCACTTCTACATCGCCACCGAGGATCCGCAGTACACGCCCATCTGGAAGGTGGAGCCGTTCAAGCAGGCCTACAAGCGCGAAGCCAGCCCCTTTGCTCCGCTCTACCGGCTGCTCGGCCTGAAGCGCGAGGTCACGGCGGACGAGCTGGTGAAGTGGCAGCACCTGCTGTTCGACAGCTGCAACATGTGCGGCCGTTGCAGCTTGATCTGTCCGATGGGCATCGATGTCGCGGCGCTCATCGAGCAGGCGCGGCACGCGATGTTCGACGCCGGACTCGCTCCGAAGGAGCTCTATCAAAAGGCGGCGCATCAGCGGGCGACCGGCCAGCCGGAGCCGAGCGCCGAGCCCTATCGCGAGCAGCTGCTCGCCATCGGCAAGCGATTCGGCGTCGAGATACCGCTCGACAAGCCCGAGGCGGCCGTCATGCTGTGCGTGCCGCGCACCGATATCGAGCATTACCCGAGCGCGGTGGCGGCGCTCGCCCGCGTGATGCAGCACCTGGGTGCCTCGTGCACCTTTCGCAGCGATGCTCTGGTGGCGGAGAACTACGGCTATTATGCGGGCGGCAAGAGCTGGCAGCGCGACATCAGCATGCGCCTGATCGAGCAGGCGCTCGCGCTCAAGGCCAAGACGCTGCTCGTGCCGGAATGCGGCCACGCCTACACTGCGCTGCGCTGGGAGGCGGCCGATCTGTACGGCAAGCCCCTGCCGTTCGAGGTGCGCCATGTGACCGAGTTCCTCGCCGACGAGCTCGTTGCCGGCCGCCTGAAGCTCGCCCGGGCCGCGACCGGAAAGACCACCTTCCACGATCCTTGCCAGCTGGTGCGCAAGGGCGGCGTCAACGATGCGCCGCGCGCGCTCATGCACGCCATGGGCATCGAGCTCGATGAGCTCAAGAATCACGGCGGCTTCAGCTTCTGCTGCGGGGGGGGCGGCGGCGTGCTCGACATCGAGCGTGCGGCGCCTCTGCGCTACCGCACCATGGAAAACAAGCTTCGAGAGATCGACGACACCGGTGCCGGCACGTTCCTCACCAGCTGCTCGGACTGCCGGCGCACCTTCGATGACGCGAAGAGCCATTTCAGCTGGGACAAGACCCCGCATAGCCTGCTCGAGCTGGTGGCGAGCCAATTGAGCGGCACCGGAAGCGCCCCATGAGCACCATCGTCGTCGATCCCGTCACTCGAATCGAGGGCCATCTGCGCATCGAGGCAGAATACGACGGCTCCGTGATCACGCGCGCATCGAGCTCGGGCACGATGGTGCGCGGCATCGAGATCATTCTCCAGGGACGCGATCCGCGCAACGCCTGGGCGTTCGCGCAGCGCATCTGCGGCGTGTGCACCCTGGTGCACGGCATCGCCTCGGTACGCGCGGTCGAGGACGCCTTGAAGATCACCATTCCTCCCAATGCGCAGCTGATCCGCAATCTCATGATCGGCGCGCAGTACGTGCACGATCACGTGATGCATTTCTATCATCTGCATGCGCTCGACTGGGTGGACGTGGTGTCGGCGCTCAAGGCCGATCCGAAGGCCACCTCGACGCTCGCGCAATCGATCTCGCCGTACGCGCGCTCCTCGCCGGGCCACTTCGCCGACGTGCAGAGCCGCGTCAAGGGCCTGGTGGAATCGGGGCAGCTCGGCATCTTCGCGAACGCCTACTGGGGCAGCTCGCTGTACAAGCTGCCGCCGGAGGCGAACCTCATGGCGGTGGCGCACTATCTCGATGCGCTCGCCTGGCAGCGCCAGGTCGCGCAGCTGCTCGCCATCTTCGGCGGCAAGAATCCGCACCCGAACTTTCTCGTCGGGGGAGCGCCCTCGGCGATCAGCGTGCACAGCGGCGAGGGGACCGGCAGCACCGCGGTCAATACCGTCGGCCTGCAGCAGGTGGCGCAGATCATCGCGCAGATGCGCGAGTTCGTCGACCAAGTGTACCTGCCCGATACCCTGGCGATCGCCTCCTTCTACAAGGACTGGTTCAAGACCGGCGAGGGCACCGGCAATTTCATGACCTACGGCGACTTTCCGGCAAGCGGCGCCCCGGACCCGAAAAGCCTGCTGGTGCCGCGCGGCGCCATCCTGGGGCGCGACCTGTCGCACATCCATGAGGACATCGACCTCAATGCCGAGGGGGATATCCAGGAATTCGTCGCACATTCCTGGTACGACTACCAGGGCGGCAAGAATACCGGCCTGCACCCCTACCGGGGCGAGACGCAGCTGAATTACTCCGGTCCCCAGCCGCCGTACGCGAATTTGGATACCACGGCCAGCTATTCCTGGCTCAAGTCGCCGCGCTGGAAGGGCCATGCCATGGAGGTGGGACCGCTGGCGCGCGTGCTCATGCTGTACGCCTCCGGCCACGAGCCCACCCGGGAGCTTGCGCAGAAAGCGCTCACTCAGCTCGAGCTGCCGCTGGATGCCCTGTTCTCGACCATGGGACGTACCGCCGCCCGCACCCTCGAGTGCAAGATCTTCGCGGATGCCATGCCGCAGTGGTATGAGGGGCTCATGGCGAACATCAAGGCCGGCGACGTGCGCACCTTCAACGAGACTCTCTGGGAGCCCTCGACCTGGCCGAGCCATGCGCAAGGGGTCGGCTTCATGGAAGCGCCGCGGGGCGCCCTCGGCCACTGGATCGTGATCGACGATGGCCGGATCACCAACTATCAGGCGGTGGTGCCGAGCACCTGGAATGCGGGGCCGCGCGATGCGGCCGGCATCGAGGGTCCCTACGAGGCGGCGCTCAAGGGGCAAAGCGTGCAGGATCCGAAGCAGCCCCTGGAGATTCTGCGCACGATCCACAGCTTCGATCCGTGCCTCGCCTGTGCGGTTCACGTGGTCGATCCGGATGGCGAGGAGCTGATTCGGGTTCGCGTACAATAATTCCGCCGCACTGGGCTAAAATCGCATCCGTGTTCGGATCGCCGCCCTCGGATGTGGATCTGCTCCTGCTGCATGCGCCGAGCGTCTACGACTTTCGCGAGAAGGCGATCCTCTACGGTCCGGTGAGCGACATGGTCCCCTCCTCGACCGTGTTCGAGATGTATCCGCTGGGATTTTTGACCATCGCGGCCTTTCTGCACGATCGCGGGCTCAAGGTACGGATCGTGAATCTGGCGCTGCGCATGATGAACAGCCGCCGCTTCGATGTGCGGCGCTTCCTCGCGCGCCAGAGACCGAAGGCCGTCGGGATCGACCTGCACTGGCTGCCGCACGCCCACGGGGCCCTGGAGGTGGCGCGCGTCGTGAAGGAGCTGCATCCGCGCGTGCCGGTCATCATGGGTGGACTCTCGTCGAGCTACTTTCACCGTGAATTGATCGGCTACCCCCAGGTGGACTTCGTGCTGCGCGGCGACAGCACCGAGCCCCCGCTGCATGAGCTGCTCCTGGCGCTGCAAAAAGGCGCGCCGGTCGACCGGATCTCGAATCTCACGTGGAAGGATGCCGCGGGAATTCACGTCAATCCCCTCGCCTATCTGCCGATGAGCCTGGACTATGTCGATCTGCGGCCCGATCTGATGGTGGAGATGGTGCTGCGCTACCGCGACTTGCAAAGCACCTTGCCTTTCAACGGCTGGTGGAGCAATCCGATCACGACGGTGTTCACGGTCAAGGGCTGCGCCTTCGAATGCGTCACCTGCGGCAGCTCGCACACGACCTGCACTCACCTCACCAAGCGTCAGAAGCCGGTGTATCGCAGTCCCGCGAGCCTCATCGCCAACGCGCAGGCGATCTCCCGCCTTTCGCAGGGTCCCATCGTGCTGGTCGGCGATCTGCTCATGGCCGGACCCGAGCACGCCGCCGAAGTTCTCGAGCGGCTCGCCGCAGCGAATCTGCCGAACGAGATCGTGTTCGAGTTCTTCGCCCTGCCGCCCTGCTCCTTCCTCGAGGACATCGACCGCTCGGTGCCGCACTGGAGCATGGAATTCAGTCCCGAGAGCCACGACCAGGCCGTTCGCGACGCTCAGGAAGGAGAGTCCGGCTATACCACGGACGATATGGAGGCGATGATCCGGCGCGCCGTACGGCTGCGCTGTACGCGCATCGATATCTTCTTCATGATCGGACTGCCCGCCCAGACCGCTCAATCGGTCCGCGGCACCGTGGAGTACTGCGGCCACCTATTTCAGCTGGGCGACAAGAAGCTTTCCTGCTTCATCTCCCCGCTGGGGCCGTTCATCGACCCCGGCAGCCGAGGATTCGAGGAGCCCGAGCGCTTCGGCTATCGCCTGTTCGCGCGCACCTTGGAGGAGCATCGCCGCCTGCTCGTCCAGCCCACCTGGGAGCACATTCTCAACTATGAGACCAAGTGGATGACGCGCCGCGAGCTGGTCGATGCCACGTACGATGCGGCCGAGCGATTGAACGAGCTCAAGATGCGCCATGGGCGGCTCTCGCGGCGCCGCGGGCGGCATGTGGCTCGTGCGATCGCCGAGGCGCGCGCCCTGCGCGTGCGGCTCGATGAGCAAATCGCGCAAGGCGCAGCGGCTGCGGCGGATGAGGCGCTGCTCGGCGAGATCTCGCGCTTCAGCATCTCGACCGTGTGCGACAAGCGGGAGCTGTTCTGGCCGAGGCGGCTGTTCAATTTCAGGGTCGGGGAGATCGCGCGTATCGCCGGCCGCTACGCCGCGCGCTGAGCCTTGCGGGACATGGAATTCGCGGCCCGGCCTCGAGCAGGCTCTCAGCTTCCCGGTGGAAGCATGTGCGCGACGCCCTTGTGACAGTCGATGCAGGTCATCCCGCTCTGCGCCAACGAGGAGTGCGCATCCGCGGCCATGGGGGGCTGCTTCGCGAACGCCATGGCGCTCGCCGTGTGGCAGCTGCGGCACTCGGCCGAATCGTTGGCCTTGAGCTCGGCCCAGATCTTCTGCGCCAGCGCCAGCCGCTGCGCTTCGTACTTGGCGGGCGTGCTCAGCTTGCCGGTGAGATGGCCCCACACCTCGGTGCTCGCCTGTAGGTGCCGTAGCAGGCCTGGGAAGAATGTGGGCGGAACGTGGCAGTTGCCGCAACTCGCCCGGATGCCGAATTCATTGGAGTAGTGCACGCTGCGAGTGAGTTCCTGAAACGGCTGGCGCATCTCGTGACAGGAGGTGCAGAACGCATCGGTTTCGGTCATCTTGAGGCCGCCGACGAATCCGCCGGCGACGGCGACGCCAACGATGAAGGCGATCACCCCTCCGAGCGGTATGCCGAGCAGGAACCAGCGCCGCGGCCGCTGCCACAGCCACGCTGCCATGCCCCGTTTCACCGGCTGCGGTGCATTCACTGCGGATCTGCCAATGCGCTCATGAGTCGACGAGATACTACGCGCCCAGTCCATCGCCCCTCTGTGCGGTTCCGAACAGATCGAAGACGCATCCGGTCCACCGCCCGGCTCCTGGCGCTGTCTCGATGAGTGAGCCTCGCTAGACTTCCAGGTTGGCAATGGGTACGGTATTCGCATAGGATCTGGTCGCCATGAAGCTCGCCAAGTACACGAAATTCCGCGAGGAGAAATTCGGCGGCGTGCTGTTCGAGACGCGGTCGGAACGGGTGTATTCGCTGAATCCCACCGCAGCGGCGGTGGTGCGCGAGATCGCTCCGGGGATCGACGAAGGCCAGATCGTCGCGAGGCTGAAATCCCGATACCACGATGCCGACGGCGCGATCGAGCGCGAGGCGCTGGCATTCCTCGGGGAGATGCGACTGAAGGGCCTGCTGGAGGATTGATCCCGTGACCCGCGCCGCCACCGATCCCGCGGCGGCCCCCCAGGGGAGCCCGCCCGTGGAGACCGGATCCGCCGACTTGCGCGCTCCGCTGTACGTCGCGTGGCAGATTACCAACGAATGCAATCTGGCGTGCCTGCATTGCATCGAGGAGAGCGGGCCGGGCAAGGCGTTTCGCGACGAATTGAGCGAGCGCGAGGTGTTTGCGGTCCTGGAGCAGCTCATGCAGAGCGAGGTTCCCTACCTGTCGTTCTCCGGGGGCGAGCCCATGGTGCACGGCCGATTCTTCGAGATGGTCGAGTATGTCTGCGCGCGGGGCGGGCAGCTCAAGATCGAGACCAACGGCCACTTCTTGAGCGCCGAGCACTGTGTGCGGCTCGCCCGACTCGGGGTCAAGGCGGTGCAGGTGAGCCTCGACGGCGCATCACGCGAGACATTCAACCGCATGCGGGTGCGTGGTGATTTCGACTGGGCGCTGGCCGGCATTCGCAGGCTCCGCGAGGCGGGTGTGCCGGTCGAAATCAACTACTCCCCGACACGGTTCAACGTCCATGAGATCGGGGCCGCCGTCGACCTCGCCTACCAGCTGGGCGCGTACAGCTTCTATAGCGGTCGTACCATGTACACCGGAAATGCCGTGAAGACCTGGCGCCTGCTGGGTGCCTCGGAGGAGCAATATGCGACGTTCTTCGCGACCTTGCATGCGAAGACGGAAGAATATCGCGGCCGAATGCGGGTGTACTTTCACGAGCTGGGGCTGCTCGAGGAATTGCGCTATCGATTGCAGCATCCGGCGGCCCTGCTCATCGTGCTCCCCAATGGGCTCGTCAAGCTCATCAATGCGCTGCCGTTCGTATGCGGGGATTTCCGGCGACAGTCCTTGAGTGAGATCTGGGCTAACTTCCGGCGCGGCTGGCAGGACCCGCGGGTGAGCCGGTTCATCGAGGAGCTCGCCGCCGATTCGCGCAAGACAGCCGCCCTGCACCAATGGGTGCACCTGTGAGCTTCGTGGCGCAGCAGCCTGCCGCCGGAAAACCGACGACGATTCGACGATTGCTGCAGGTATTCACCCTGGTTCGCTACCGCTTCTTCCTGTTCGCGGGGTTGTTGCCCTACCTGCTCGGCGCCGCCTGGGCTTTCGGCATGGCGGGCGTGTTCGATGCAGCGGCATTCTGGAGCGGTCTCGGCGGGGTCGCATTCGCGGTGCTTGGGGTCGAGGCGTTCAACGAGTTCTTCGACTCGCGCATGGGCACCGAGCGCGTCTTCAACCCCGTGGATCAGCCGCCCGTTTCGGACGCCGTACTGTGGCTTGGGGTTGCGGCATTCGCCGCGGCGCTCGGGGTGGGCGGCTACCTCACCCTGCATGAGGGGTGGCCGGTACTGGCGTTCGCCGCGCTCGGCGGGGCGGCCGCCATCTTCTACGAGGCACCGCCGATTCGCTGGTCGTACCGCGGACTCGGCGAGACCGTCATCGCACTGTCCTATGGGCCGGCGATGGTGCTCGGCAGTCTCTATCTGCAGACGCGCTCCCTTTCACCGGCTGCATTCTGGGCGTCGCTGGTGCCCGGCCTCATGATCATGTCGCTCGCCGTCGCCAATGCCATTCCCGATTTTCATCAGGATCTTCTCGTGGGCAAGCGCAACCTGGTCGTGCGCCTTGGCCGCCAGCGGGCGGTGTGGCTCTACCTTGCGCTGGCCGCCGCGGGACTTGTGGCGGCGGCCGTCGGGACCGCTGTGGGGGAATTCCCCAGCCCCTGCTGGGCGGCGCTCCTCGGGCTGCCGCTGCTGCTCCAGAGCACGCGCCGGGCGCTCGGCACCTACGAGTCCGCGCGGCGTTTCTCGCCCGCCATTGCAAGTATCCTCGCTTGCTACGTGCTCGCCGTAACGCTGTTCAGCGCCGGTCTCTTGCTTCACGGCTGGCGCTGATGCCGGCTGCCAACCGCATCGACAGCCTCAAGGCACCGCTCCTCGTTTCATGGCAGCTCACGCGCGACTGCGACCTGTGTTGCCTGCATTGCTGTACGGAATCTGCGCCGGGCAAGCGCCTCGCCGACGAGCTGGACGCCGCCGAGGCGCTCGGCCTGGCCGGGCAGCTGATCCGCTGCGAGGTTCCGTATGTGATGCTCTGTGGAGGCGAGCCCCTGCTCGTGGCGCATTTCTTCTCCATTGCCGAGACGCTGGGCAGGGCGGGTGTGCAACTGAAGATCGAGACCAACGGTCAGCTGCTCGATACCGCAGCGGCCGAGCGTCTGGCGCAACTGCCGGTGCGCTCCATTCAGATCAGCCTCGATGGCGCCACGCAGGGCGTGTACGGCCGTCAGCGCCCCGGCGGCTCGCTGGCCAAAGCCCATGCCGCTTGCCGCGCCGTGCGCAGCGCCGGACTGCCGCTCGAGGTCACTTTCGCCCCCACGCAGCTCAACATTCACGAGGCCGAAGCGGTCATCGAGCAGGCCTCGGCCCTCGGAGCTTTTCGCTTCAACACCGGAAAGCTCATGCGCGTAGGCACGGCCGCGCGCTTGTGGGAGCGGTTGGAGCCGAGTGCGTCGCAGTATGAGGATTTTCGTCGGCTGCTCGAGCGCCGCTGCGAGCGGGAGCGCGGCTCGATGGAGATTTGCAGCAATCCATTCACGCTCGCAGAGGGCCTGCGGCGCAGTGTCGAGGACCCCCCGGCGACGCTGCTGGTGCTGCCCAACGGATGGGTGAAGATCGCAGCGGTGTTGCCCTACATTTGCGGCGATCTGCGGCGTGACGATCTGGAGCACTGCTGGGATGCCTACCGTCGGTCCTGGCAGGATGCTATGATTCTTGGCGGTTTGAGCGAGGCGATTGCGGCTGAAACATCACATCCCAGAGCGAACGAATGGCAGTCAGCTCTGGCGGCACGATAAATGCCTGAACGGAGACGGCGATGGACCAAGACACGGTGAGCACTCGAGAAAATGAACCCCCGAGTCAGGAAGAGCCCGCGCGCGATCTGGACAAAAGGCCTGACTGGTCCACACCGCGGATGGAAGACGTCTCCGAGCAGGTGACTGCGCAGCCTTATATCCGCTTCACCTGACGACGCTCCCGATTGCTCGGGACGCAGGTCGCGGAATACCGCGCGCCGCTGCTGATTGCGTGGCAACTGACCAATCGCTGTGCGGCGGCGTGCGTGGCCTGCTGCGAGGAGTCCGGCCCCGATCTGGGCTGGGCTGATGAGCTCACCCCCGCGGAGGCCCGGCAACTCGCACAGCGCATCATCGATGCGCGCATTCCCTACGTCGCATTCGGGGGTGGAGAGCCGCTCGGCGTGGGGCATTGCTGGGAGCTTTTCGAGTGTCTTGCCGCGGCGGGCATCGGACTGAAGCTCGAGACGGATGGACGGCACATAGACGCCGATGCGGCTGATCGGCTGGCCTCCCTGCCGGCGCAATGCATCCAGATCTCGGTTGACGGCGCGTGCGCCGCGACCCACGAGCGTGCCCGGCCCGGATCGAGCTTTGCGGCCGCGGTCCGTGCGATCGAGCGGCTGGTGGCTCGCGATTGCGCGCCGCAGCTGGTCTTCACACCGACGCGGCACAACTTGCAAGAGATCGTCGCGACTTATGACATGGCGGAGCGGCTCGGCTGTGCAGCTTTTGTCACGGGTCCCCTCATGCGGTTGGGCCGCGCCGCGGCGGCCTGGCGCAGCCTCGCGTGCAGCGCCGAGGACTGGGCGCAGAGCACCCGGGCGCTCGAGGAACGCGCACGCGCGGGCGAGGCGCGAATGAGCCTGTCGATCTATCCGTGGGACATTCTGGTCGAGATGGAGCGGCGCCTTGCAACTCCGCAGGCCATGCTGCTGATCGTGCCGAACGGCATGGTAAAGCTCATGAACGCCCTGCCCTTCGTTGCGGCGAATCTGCGCCGCGACGGCCTTGCCGAGGCCTGGCAAGCCTATAGCCGCGCCTGGGCATCGCGCGAGGTCTGCGAATTCGTGCTCGCTTGCAGGTCGAACCCGGACCTGTTGCGCCACGCGAACGAGACCTGGCCGCTGACGATCCCGGGCCTCGTGGATGGCATCGGGGCCAACCTGACCTCATGATTCCTCGAGGGAGGTGCGCGCTGCGCTCGGTCCGGCCGGCGGCGGGGCCGGGCTTCGATCTCGGCTATTTCGAATCGTTGGCCGCGATGTACGCTGCAACGTTGGCGATGTCGTCGGCGCTCAAGGTGAGCTTCTTCGGGTGCGGTATCTTCCCGGCCACGATGCCCTTGATGTCCGTCTCGAGCTGAGACTCCGATTTACCGGCGTACGGCGGCCTGTTGACCTTGTGACAGGCGGCGCAGATCCCCTCGAATGTCTTCTGCCCTGCCCCGCTGTCCGCGGCGGGAGCCGCCGGCGAAAGTGCCAGCCAGCCGAGAAAGGATAAGGCCGATGTGGCCAGGGCTGTCGTTCTCTTCATGGCGCGCTCCGCGGATCGAGGCATGGACGTGACGAGCAAGATCGCAGATGGAGCCACCGCCCGCACACCCATGTCTGTGCGGAACCGCACACAGCGCGCACTCGCCTGCCTGATGTGTGTGCGACTTCGACGTCTCCATCGAGCTCTATGGCTTGACCACCAAGACATCGCAGTGCAGGCTATCGAGCGCATACTCGGCGGTGTTGCCGATGAAAATGCGCTTCAACCCCGTGCGCGACACCGCGCCCATGACGACCAGGCCGGCGCGCAGCGAGCGCGCCAGCGCCGGGATATCGGTCGCGGGCTCACCGCAAACCAGGTGCGCCCTGCTTCTGCCGATGCCATGGCGGCGCAAGGACTCGAGGAACCGTTGCCGGATCGCGGCCTTGTGCGCTTTTTCCTGCGACGGATCGAGGACATATACTGCCGCGCCCGCGGGCACCGCCACGATATCCCGCGGATAGGGACGGTAGACGTGCGCAGCATGCACGGACCCGTGCATCAGCGCGGCAACCGTCTGCGCCACATCCACGATCTTGTCGTCGAGCTTGCTCGGCTTGTCATTGGCATGAAACGGATCGAGCGCCGCGAGGATGCGAGGACTGCGCCACGCGGCCCGGCCTTTGACGATCAGCAGCGGAACCGGGCAGTGGCGGATCAGCTCGAAATCCGTCTGGGTGAGCAGCAAGCGGGCAAAGACTCGATGCTTGCGGGCCTCGATGACCACCAGGTCCGCCTTGATATTGCGCGCGTGGCGCAGAATGGCCTCATGCGCGGGATAGCCGGTCTGCACGGTCGTCTCGACGATGATCTCTTCGCGCCGTAGACGGTTCGCCATGCGCTCGAGCGCGCGGCGGTTTTGCTCCGCCTCGAAACGGATGAAGTGCTCCGCCTGAGCATGCGCAGTCCCCTCGGACATGGCCGAGGGAATGGCATTGAGCAGATCGATGCGCGCATCCGTCGCGTGCGCCAGTGCGCCCGCCCGCCGCACGGCCATGCTCATGCCGGCCGCGGGATCGGCGATGGCAACGAGAATCCGCTCGAATTTACGGCTCGGCACGAGCTGCGGCGTGTTCACTGCGGCCAGATCCTAGCGCTTCGATGCCGGGCCTCTCTGTGCGGTTCCGAACAGATCTCGGGCACACCGCGCGTTAGCCTGCCCACCGCCCTCGGGGATCGCAGCGGGCTTGCGATCGGTGCGCGCGCCCGCCGTGCCGGGTCGGAATGCGCGGCGCTCGGGGAATGAAGGGGACTCGATCGAATGACAGGGAGAACGGGAATGGCATGCGGTAATCAGTCCCTCGAGTCGCGTCCGTCGCGTGCCTGCGCAGCAGCTCTTGCCTTGCTGCTTCTGGGCGCACTGCTCGCAGCTTGCAGCGGCAGCACCGGGCCGGCAGGTCCGGCGGGTGCAACGGGCGCGACCGGTCCCGCCGGTGCGCAGGGACCGGGCGCAGGCGTCGCCGCGCTCGACGTCACCACGGCCACCGCCATCACCGGAACCATCACCGGCGTCGCCATCAACGGCGGCCCTCCGGTCGTTCAGTTCAAGCTCGCGGACGAGAATGGCGTGCCGCTGAAGGGATTGCCGGCAGCCGACCTCGGGTGGGGTTTCGCGCAGCTCGTGCCGGGTCAGAATGGCGAGTCGAGCCAGTGGAACTCCTATATCTACACGACCGTGACGCCGTCTGGATGCCCGGACGGCGTGGCCGCCTGCGACACGGCGCCCAAGACCCAGGCGACGGTGGAGAGCGCCACCAGCGGCGCACTGGTCGACAATGGCGATGGCACTTATCAGTACACGTTCAAGACCGACATCACGAATGTACCGAACGTGACCTATACCGCCACCTTGACTCATCGCGTCGCCTTCGAGATCCGCGGGCTGGCGCAGGCGAACAACGCCGCCTACACCTTCCAGCCCTCCTCCGGCGACACCACCGGCATCTTCGAGGACGAGATCGTCGAAACCTCGACCTGCGACAACTGCCACACCATGCTGAGCGCGCATGGCGGCGCGCGCGTGGAAGTGCAGTACTGCGTGATGTGCCACAACCCCGGCACCACCGACCCCTACAGCGGCAATTCGCTCGACATGAAGGTGATGATCCACAAGATCCATACCGGCAACACGCTGCCCAGCATCCAGACAGCGAGCACTCCCAACACCACGCCCACCTTGGGGATCGGCTACTGGATCATCGGCTACATGCAGTCGCTGAATAATTTCAACACCGTGCTCTATCCGCAGGACACGCGCAACTGCACCACCTGCCATGCGCAAAATCTTCCGGCGGCGACGCAGGCGGCCGAGTACTCCAGCGTGCCCTCCGCCGAGGCCTGCGGCGCCTGCCACGACAACGTGAACTTCGCCACCGGCGAGAATCACAGCGCCGCGAACATCGTGGCCAATGACACGCAGTGCAGCACCTGCCACGGCCCCACCTCGACCATCGACAACGGCACGCTGCAGGTCATCGCCGCGCACGCCATTCCCGCGGATGTCGCGGCGGCGAATTTCAAGTTCATCGTCAATAGCGTCACCTTCCAGACGACCGCCGGGAACATCTATCCGGTGGTCAATTTCTCCGTGGTCAATCCGACCAGCAGCAATGCGCCCTACAACATCCTCGCGGCCGCAGCCTTTGCCGGTACCGATCCGAGCACCGGCAAGCTGGTCTGCGCCGAGGGGACGGCTCGCCTCGCCATCGACATCGCCTGGGACACGAGCGACTACACCAACTGGGGGAGCGGCGCCACCGCCGCGCGATGGGGGCAGCCCATTTCCCTGAACCCGCTCTCCGGCTGCGGCACGGCCACGCCCGCGCCCGGCCTCACCGGTCCCGATTCGACCGGCGCCTTCACGATGGTCTCTCCCACGCCGTTGCCGACCCCGCCCGCCGCCAACTGTCCGCCGGCGAGCAGCACGGCATGTCCGGCGATCGCCAACGTCGGGGTGGTCATCGAAGGACATCCGGGCGTCGTGCTGACCACAGGCGCTGCGGCGACGGAGATTCCGGTGACGAGCGCCATCGGCTACGGCAATGTCGCCGGCGGCGCGCCGGTCGCGCGGCGCACGGTCGTGACCACCGCACAGTGCGATGTCTGCCACAACTTGCTCTCGCTCCACGGCACCAATCGCAACAACAACGTTGAGGTCTGCGTGGCCTGCCACAATCCGGCCTCCACGGACGTGAGCGAGCGGCAGACGCTGACCGCCACGACGCCGGGCATCGACGGCCTATGGGAGCAGTCGATCGACTTCAAGTACATGATCCACTCGATCCACGACGGCAGCGCGCGCGCCGCCGCGGGCTCACCCTTCGTGATCTACGGCTTTGGCGGCTCGATCAACAACTTCACCGACGTCGTCTATCCCGGCCAGATCAATCGCTGCGACGCCTGCCATCAGGGCACGAGCTTCTATCCCGTGAACGACAGCGCCGTGCAGGCCACGACATTCTCGACCGGACTGTCCACGCAAGTACCGAACCCAACCACGCCGGGCAATCCGATCTCGACCTCCGCCAACATGACGGTCTGCTCCGCATGCCACAGCGACGCGCTCACCCAGACCCACATGGAGCAAAACGGCGGATCGACCACGCTCATGAAGGACGCCGAGGGCCGAACGATTCTGACCTCGAATCCGGCGAGCACGGAAACCTGCGCCATATGCCACGGTCCGGGCGGGGTTGCCGACGTCGCCACCGTGCACGACGTGCCCGCCACCACCGCGAGCAATTGAGTGAGGGGTGTGCGGCGCAACCGCATCATCGTTGCGCTGACCGTGATGGCGGCGGGTGTGATGCCGGCGCTCGCCGCGGATCAGGCGGGAGCAAGCGGGCCGGCCGCGCCGGCCGCACTCGCCGGCGCCTACAGCGCCCACGGCGCCGACACCTGTCTCGGGTGTCATGGAGGCGATCCACATGTCATGAGCATCTTCCGCACCGCCCACGCGCGTCCCGATGATCCACGTGGACCTTTCGGGCACGGCGGGCTGCAATGCGAGGCCTGCCACGGACCCGGCGGTGCGCATGTCGATGGCATGGGCGATGTCGCCAAGATCATCGTGTTCGGCGCGAAATCGCACACCTCGGTGCAGCGCCAGAACGCCCAGTGCCTCGGCTGCCACCAGTCGAACGCCGCGCACGATTGGGCCACGAGCGCGCACGCCGCGAGCGATGTCGCGTGCGCGAGCTGTCATCAGCTGCACGCGGCAAAGGATCCCGTGCAGAGCGCCGCGAGTCAGGTCGAGGTGTGCACCGGCTGCCATCAAGCGCAGCGCGCGGACGTGAACAAGCTCTCGCATCATCCGCTGCCCGAGGGCAAGATGGCCTGCACGGATTGTCATTCGCCGCACGGCTCGACCGCGCCGGCGCAGCTCGTGAAGAACACGGTGAACGAGACCTGCACCAGCTGTCATGCGGAGTTTCGCGGTCCGTTCCTCTGGGAACACCAGCCGGTCGCCGAGGACTGCGCCAACTGTCACGATCCCCATGGCTCGGCGCAGCCGGCGCTGCTCAAGCTGCGACCGCCCTTCCTCTGCCAGACCTGTCACGAGGGCGCGGGCCATCCGTCCATCGCCAACACGCCGCAAGGACTGCCGGGCGGCGGCGCTCCGAGCGCCTTTCTGCTGGCGGGCGGCTGCATCAATTGCCACTCGCAGATTCATGGCTCGAATCATCCGTCGGGCCGCGACTTCATGCGCTAGGTGAACTCATGACGCTCTTTCGGTTCCATCGCGCTTGGCCGGCAGTCGGGATCGCGGCCGCATTGGCCGCGGCGAGCGCATCGGCCGATCCGCCGAGCACATCGGCGCCGGGCGCATCCGCGGATCCGCCGAGCGTCGACACCAGCGATTGGAAGTGCACGCAATGTCCCTTCCCACAGGGCTATACCGCCGAGGTGCAGGCGGGCGCGCTCGGCGCGAGCGGAGCGAATGCGGCCTTCGGGCGCTACACGGGCATCGATCATGGGGGCGCCTATGCCGATGCCTCAGCCTCGGGAGAGTACCGCGATGACGGCTCGTACGCCGACTACGATCTCGAGCGGCTGGGTCTGGCTTCGCGCGATGGTTATGTCGAGGGCGGTCGCGAGGGGCGCTACGACCTGCGCTTGAGCTACGATGGCCAGCCGAACGATCTCTACGACACGGGCGCAACCCCCTTCAAGGCGTCCGGTTCGAGCTTGGGGCTCCCGGGGGACTGGGTGCGGGCGGGCGGCACCGGCGGCATGAGCGCCCTCGGCGCGAGTCTCAGCCCCGTCGCGATCGAGTCGGACCGCCGCACCGTCGCATTGCTCGCCCGCTACTTCGCCACTCCCAGCTGGACGGTGTTCGGCGAATTGCGCCGTCAGGAGCACGACGGCACCGGCCTCACCAGCGGCAGCTTCCTCACAGAGGCCGTGCAGCTGGCCGCGCCCTTCGACTACGTCACCAATTCCCTGGAGGCGGGCGCCGCGTGGTCCGGCCGCAAGGCGAGCCTGCGCGTGAGCTATAGCGGATCATGGTTCGATGACCAATATGATTCGATCAGCTTCGCGAACCCCTACCTGCCGATCGTGCCGGGCTCCACGCAGGGACAGCTCGCGACACCGCCCGGCAACACGCTGCAGCAGTTCACTGCCGCGGGCAATGTGCAGCTGCCGTGGTACACGAGCCTGACCTACACCGCTTCGTTCGGGACGCTCAAGCAAAATGCGGCCTTCCTGCCGGTGAGCACCCTGGTCGGCGCCGGGGTTCCGGCCCCGGGCTCGCTCGATGGCGACGTGCATTTGTCTCACTATGCGCTGGGATTGGGCTCGCGGCCTCTGCCGAAGCTCAGCGTGCGCGGCAACGCGACCTACGACGGACACGACGACAAGACGCCGCCTCTGGCCATTGCGTATGTGGTCACGGACACATTCCCCGGCGGCACGGCGCTGACGCCGCGCTACAGCGAGGATCGCGTGCGCCTCGATGGCGGCGCGGACTATGCGCTGCTGCGCTGGCTGAAACTCGGGGTCGGCGGCAAGCTCGACGACATTCACTACGGTCCCGGACAAGTGGTTACCTGGACCCAGAATGCGCAGAGCTGGGGACGCGCCGTCATTGCTCCCATCGCCTCGCTGAGCTTCACCCTCAAGGGGGGAGACGGTCTGCGCAAGACCTCGTCCTTCGACAGCGCCGCCCTGCCGCCCGAGGAGAACCCGCTGATTCGCGAATATGACTATGCACCGCGGGATCGGCTGTTCTACTCGTTCACCGCGGCCTGGAGCGCGACCTCGACTCTCACGTGGTCGGCCGAAGGCTTCATCGCTCGGGATGACTATCGATCCTCGCCGCTCGGCCTGCAGAGCGTGCACGAGGAGCGCGGCTCGACGAGTCTCACCTGGACGCCGCGCGATACGCTGAGCGCCTATATCGACGGCGGGTACGAGCGGCTGTTCAATCTGCAGAGCGGCTTCACCGGCGTCGATACGGCGCCCTGGCTCGCGGCGGACACCGAGCGCTTTTGGAATCTCGGGATTGGCGGCCGATGGGTTCCCCAGGAGCGCTGGACATTGTCGTTGGACTATCTGCTGTCTCCTTCCTATGACAACACGGACACCACATCGGGGGGCCTGCAGCAGGCGTTTCCCCAGAACTGGACCAAGCTCGACTCCACCCGGTTCGACCTCGGCTACCGATGGACATCCGCCATGCACATCCACTTTCGCTATGTTCGCGAGACCTACAGCTCCAACGACTGGGCGCTCGATGATGTGACGCCGGCGACCGTGCCGAACCTGCTCGCGCTGGGGATTCAGCCCTGGCGGGACAACGTCAATCTATTTGCGGTCACCGTGCGCTATCAGTTCGGGCGCCCGGGCGCGCCGCATCCCGGGCCCTGAGCCCGGTACATCCCATGCGCACGCGCTTCGAAGGCGGTGATGAGCTCGTCCATCGCGGCAGGCAAAGCCTCATTCACGATTCGCTGCAGCAGTCTCGACCTCAGCTCCACCTGGGCGGTGACGCTCACGCGGCAACCGGCCGGCGCCACTGGCACGATCAGCCAATTCAGACTGAACAGGCGAAATGGCGCTTGCGCCGAGGTGACCTCGATCCGCTCCGGACGATGCAGGACGGCCTTGGAGGTGAACTGCAGGCGAAAGGGTCCGAGGCCGATTACCTGCTCCACATGGCAGCCGTCGGACTCGCGGCTCAGAATCCGCGCCGATACCCATCCGCTCAGGAACTTCGGATAGCTCTCGATGTCGGCGGCGAGATCGAAGGCCTGCTCGCAGCTGAAGGGGAGCGTCGCGCTGGTTTTGTTGATCGCGAGCATCACTCCCGGGCGCGCCGCTCCAGCACGGCAAGCGCCGGCAAGCTCTTGCCTTCGAGGAATTCCAGGAACGCCCCGCCGCCGGTGGATACGTACGAAATGCGATCGGCCACGCCGTATTGCTCGATTGCTGCCGCGGTCTCCCCGCCGCCCACCAGCGAATAAGCACCGCTTTGTGCAACGGCCTGCGCAATCGCTCGTGTTCCCGCGCCGAAGGGCTCGATCTCGAACATGCCCACCGGACCGTTCCAGATGATGGTCTTCGCGCAAGCGAGGATCCGGCCGAAGTGCGCCGCCGTCGCGGGACCGATATCGAGGATCAGGTCGTCCGGCTCCACCTGGCTCAGCCAGACCCCTCGTGCCTGCGCCGCCGCGTTCGCTTCCTTGGCGACGGTCACGTCCATCGGCAAGGCGATATCCGCGCCCCGCCCGTGGGCCCGTGCGATCAGGTCCCGGGCGCTGCCCAGCATCTCTCTCTCGCAGGATGACTTGCCGATCCTTGCGCCCACGGCGGCCAGAAAAGTGTTGGCGAGGCCGCCGCCGACGATGAGCCGGTCGACCTTGTCGAGGAGCGACTGGAGTATGCCGAGCTTGGTCGATGTCTTCGCGCCGCCGACGATGGCGACCAGCGGGCGCGCAGGCGCGCTGAGCGCTCGCTCGAGCGCGTCGACCTCGGCGAGCAGCAAGGGGCCGGCGCATGCCGCCGGCGCGAATCGCGCAACTCCTTCGGTGCTGGCTTGCGCTCGATGCGCCGTTGCGAAGGCGTCCATGACGAACACGTCGCACAGCGCCGCCATTTTGCGCGCCAGCGTCTCCTCATTCGCGCCCTCGCCCCGGTTGAAGCGCACATTCTCGCAGAGCATCGCCGACCCGGGGTCGCAGGCGACGCCGTCGAGCCAGCTGCCGCACAGGGGAACGGGCCTACCGAGCAGCTCACCGAGCTTCGCCGCCACGGGCGACAAGGAGAAGGCGGGATCGAAACGACCCTCCTGAGGGCGTCCCAGATGAGAAAGCAGGATGACGCGGGCGCCTTGCTCGAGCGCCAGGCGCAGGGTCGGCAGCGCCGCCCGCAGGCGCATGTCGCTGCTCACCGTGCCTCGTTGAATCGGAACGTTGAAATCCTCGCGGATCAGCACACGCTTGCCGGACAGGTCCAGATCGGCCATTCGCAGCAGTTTCATCGGCGCTCCCGGGCCCGTGCCAGGCCCCCGCCCGGCAACGGCGGTGTTGTGGATCCCGGGCTCATCGACGGTTGTGCAGCTCGTTCAGCTGGCCCTTGGTCATGACCTCGAGCAGGGCGCTGGCATCGGCGATGACGGCCTTGAGCAGATCGTTGAGCGTGACGATGCCGACGATTTCCCCCTCGCCTGCCACGACCGGCACGCGCCGCACGCCGTGTGCCCGCATGCGCTCGATGACCGCGGCCGTGTCCTCGGACTCGCGCGCGACGACCACCGGCTTGCGCATCAGGGTTGCCACCGTGGTCTTGGCCGGATCGAGCCCGTTGCCGAGCACCTCCACCACCAGATCCCGGTCGGTGACCACACCGAGCGGCACGCCCTCGTTGTGCGGATCATCCACGACCACCACATCGCCGACGTGCCGGGTGCGCATCAGGCTCGCCGCCTGCAAGGCGCTCGTCTGCGGCCCGCAGACGACCACATTTCCCATGCTGATCTCTTTGATTAACATCGTGAGCACCTCCAGATTCGAAATTACAATGCCAGCATGCCGGCAAGCTTCAGCAAGCCCAAATCGGCGGGGCGCGTCCTGCCGGCGACCTCCGCCAGCGGCGTGCTGGCAGGCTTGCCGTCCCGCCATCCGATCAATGTTCCGTGGCGCCCGGCGAGCGCCGAATCGACGGCGGCGGCGCCGAGCAATGTGCCGAGCATCCGATCGAACGCCCCCGGAGCGCCTCCCCGCTGGATATGTCCGAGTCTCGTCACGCGCAGCTCGAAGCCCAGACGCTCATGGTGCGCATCGAAGTAGCTCATGAGCGCATCCGCGTCATACCTGGCGCCCTCGGAGATCACGCCGATGGCGTGGCTCTTCCCCCGATCGTAGGCCGCGGACAATTCCTGGGCAATCTGCTCGGGCGCCAGATTCTGCTCGGGCAGCGCGATCACTTCGGCGCCGCCCGCGATGCCGGCCATCAATGCAAGGTGGCCGCAATGCCGCCCCATGACCTCCACCAGAAATGCCCTCCTCATGGCCGATGCCGTCACCCGCAGCCGGTCCATCGCCTCGAGGGCGACATCGACGGCGGTGGTCGCACCGATGCTGACGTCCGTGCCGCACAGGTCGTTGTCGATGGTCGATGCGACGCCGATCACCGGCGCACCTTGCGCATGGAGCGCATGGGCGCCGCTCTGTGATCCGTTGCCGCCGATCACGATGAGCGCGCTGATCTCGTGCCTGCGCAGAGATCGCAGGGCGCCCTCGCGGCTCGCCTTCATCGGCTCGTAGCGCGAGGTGCCGAGCTTGGTGCCGCCCAGCTGGATGATCCCGCCCACATCGCGCCTGCCCATGGGAAAGAGCTCCCCCTGCACGAGTCCTTTGTAGCCGTTGCGCACCCCGACGACCTCGAATCCCTGCGAGACGCCGCAGCGGACCACCGCGCGGATCGCCGCGTTCATCCCGGGCGCATCGCCGCCGCTGGTCAACAATGCGAGCCTCACCCTCGCTCCTCGCCCGCGATCGCGACCTGCCTCACGTCCGCGCCTTCTCCTTCGCGGCGACGAACTGGGTCGTCGCGACGAAGCTGTCCGGATTGAGGGAGATGGAATCGATGCCGCACTCCACCAGAAAGGCGGCGAAGTCCGGGTAGTTGCTCGGCGCCTGACCGCAAATGCCCACCTTCGTCCCGCTGCGGTGCGCACGCTCGATGACGTCGGCAATCATCCGCTTGACGGCGGCGTCGCGCTCATCGAACAGGCCCGCAAGCTCCGCGGAGTCCCGATCCACACCGAGTATCAGCTGCGTCAGGTCATTGCTGCCGATGGAGAATCCATCGAAACGCGCCGCAAATTCCTCCGCCAGAATGACGTTCGAGGGTATCTCGCACATCACGTACACCTGCAGGCCGTCCTTCCCGCGCCGCAGGCCATGCTCGCCCATCACCGCGAGCACCTGATCCGCCTCGCGCGGCGTGCGGCAGAAGGGCACCATCACGATCAGGTTGGCGAACCCGAGCTCCTCGCGCGCCTTGCGGATCGCCTGGCATTCGAGGGCGAATCCGTCCTGGTAGTGCGCGCTGTAATAGCGTGAGGCGCCGCGCAGCCCAAGCATGGGATTCTCCTCCGACAGCTCGAACTGGGCGCCGCCGATCAGATGCGCATACTCGTTGCTCTTGAAGTCGCTCAATCGCACGATGACGGGATTGGGGAAATGTGGCGCAGCAATCTTCGCGATGCCGCGCGCCAGAGTATCGACGAAGAAGGCGCTCTTGGTGGGAAATCCACGGGTCAACGCCTCGATCTGCGCGCGCGCCTGTGCATCCTTCAGCCCCTCGAAATGCACGAGCGCCATCGGATGGACACGGATGATGTTGTTGATGATGAACTCCATTCGCGCCAGTCCGATTCCCTTGGCCGGCAATCGCCACCACCGAAATGCCGCCGCCGGGCTGGCGATGTTCACCATCATGGCGGTGCGTGTCTGCGGCACCTCGGCAAGATTGATGTCGGTCGACTTGAATTCCAGAATCCCGTCATAGACGGCGCCGGTTTCCCCCTCGGCGCAGCACAGCGTGATGGGCTGCGAGTCGGCGATCAGCTCGGTGCCGCGCAGCGTGCCCACGATCGCCGGCACGCCGAGCTCGCGGCTGACGATGGCCGCATGGCTCGTGTTGCCGCCAAAATTGGTGATCAGTCCCGCCGCCTTTTTCATGATCGGCACCCAGTCGGGGTCGGTGGATTCGGTGACCAGAATGGAGCCGTCGCGGAACTGATCGATCTCCCGGGCACTATGCAGAACGCACGCCGGCCCCGTGGCGATCGATTCACCGATGGCGGCTCCCGTGACGATGCGCTTGCCCTTCCTGACGAGACTGTACGATCTCATCGAGGTCGAGGAGCGGCCCGACTGCACCGTCTCGGGGCGGGCCTGAACCAGAAAGATCTCGCCCGTATCGCCGTCCTTCGCCCACTCGATGTCCATCGGTCTGCCGTAGTGCTTCTCGACCGCCACTCCCCAGCGGGCGAGCTGCAGGATCTCCTCTTCCCGCAGCACCAGCGCTTCGCGTTCCGCGAGCGTGGTTTCGATGTTTTGCGTTCCGGCCCCGCTCCCCGCGCCATACACCAGCTTCTTTTCCTTGTCGCCGCGGAAGATCTCGATGATCGGCCGATACCTCGGCTCCTGCAGCAACGGCTTGAACACCACGTACTTGTCGGGTGTCACCGTGCCTTGCACGACGTTTTCGCCGAGACCCCATGCGGCGCTCACGACCACCACGCCCGGAAAGCCCGTCTCCGTATCGAGCGTGAACGCGACGCCCGCCCCGGCACGATCGGCGCGGACCATCCTCTGGATGCCGATGGACAGCGCGACCTGCAGGTGATCGAATCCGTTGGTCTCTCGATAGACGATCGCGCGATCGGTGAACAGAGAGGCGTAGCACTTGCGGCAGGCGAGTAGCAGATCGGACTCCCCGCGCACGTTCAGAAATGTTTCCTGTTGTCCGGCAAAGCTGGCCTGCGGCAGATCCTCCGCGGTCGCACTGCTGCGCACGGCGACGGCGAGCTCGGTAGCGCCGCAGCGCGTCGCGAGGGTCCGGTGGGCGGCCAAAATCGACCCGGCGATCTCCGCAGGAAACTCGGCATCGACGATCAGCTTGCGAATCGCGGCGCCCGTTTGCGCGAGCGATTGACGGCCGCCGTGGTAGGCAGCGAGCTCGTCGCGAAGCTTCTCCTCGATCCGGTTCGCTTGCAGGTACGAGCGATATGTGCCGGCCGTCGTCGCAAACCCCGGGGGCACGCGGATTCCGGCACCGGCCAGCGAGCAGGTCATGTTGGCCAGGCTGGCGTTCTTGCCACCGACCCGGCTCACGTCGATGCATCGCGGATCATCCAACCACAGAACGATTTCGTCCGAGGCGGCGCTGGCACGCCCCTGCGCCAGGGATCCGCGCACGGATTTCGCATCGATTGCCATGATCTCTCCTTGCCCCGGCCCAAGGGCGCAGCGTTTGCCTGCTCGCATCGAGGTGAGTCTAGGGTGCTGGATCGGCGCGGCTTGCGACATAAGGGTTTACTCGCACTGGGTTGCGGCGCTTGCGGATTGGTAGGTGATTTTGCGGATGTTCCGCCCATTCGCCGTGCTCTAGAGTGGCGACGCAGCGGGTTTCGGAGAGGGCGCGGGGGTTTCGGAGAGACCAAATGAGCCAGGTTGCCGCCTTTCAGAAGCGTAGAGCCCAGATGGTGGAGCGCTACATTGCGCATCGCGGCGTGCGTTCCACAGTCGTGCTCGACGCCATGAAGCGCGTGCCCCGCGAGGAATTTCTTCCCGAGGCGCTGCGCGAGTTTGCCTACGAGGACTCGCCGCTCCCGATCGCGCAAGGCCAGACCATTTCCCAGCCCTACATCGTGGCCATGATGACCGAGGCGCTGGAACTCGAAGGCGGCGAGCGGGTGCTCGAGATCGGTACGGGCTCGGGCTATGCCGCGGCAGTCCTGGCGCAAATCGCCAAGGATGTCTACACCGTGGAGCGCATCGGACAGCTGGCGGAGAAATCCGCCGCGACTCTCTCGCGGTTGGGATTGACCAACGTGCACGTTCTGCACGCCGATGGCACACGCGGCTGGCCGGAGCACGCGCCGTATGACGCCATCATCGTCGCTGCGGGCGGCCCGCAGGTGCCCGAGTCCCTCAAGACTCAGCTCAAGGTCGGCGGGCGCCTGGTGATCCCCGTGGGTGCCGACCGCAGGCTGCAGGAATTGATTCGCGTCAGGCGCGTGAGCGAACGTGAATACAGCACCGAGGATCTCGCCGACGTGCGCTTCGTTCCCCTCATCGGGTCCGAGGGGTGGGCCGCTCGAGCCCCCGGCGCACGCAGGCCGGCCGACGGCTCGCTCTCCGGGGCCATTGCCACGGCAAGCGAGCGATTCGCGGCAATCGATTCGGTCGACCTGCGCCCCCTCCTCGAGAGGATCGGAGACTCGCGCATCGTGTTGCTGGGCGAGGCGAGCCATGGCACCTCCGAGTTTTATCGGATGCGCGATCAGATCTCCCGCGCCCTGATCGAGAGCAAGGGATTCTCGTTCGTCGCCATCGAGGGCGACTGGCCGGACGCGGCCCGCATCGATCACTATGTGCGGCACAGCGAGTATCCAGCCTCCGAATGGACGGCCTTCGCCCGTTTCCCGGTGTGGATGTGGCGAAACCGCGAGGTTCGCCGATTCGTCGACTGGCTCAGGGAGCACAATGCCGGGCGCGATGCGAAGGAGCGGGTGGCTTTTCATGGCCTCGACCTCTACAGCATGTACAGCTCCATTCAATCGGTGCTGGAGTATCTGGATGGCGTCGATCCTGCCACGGCGCGGCTCGCTCGTGAGCGCTATGGCTGCCTTACGCCGTGGCAATCGGATCCTTCGGTCTATGGTCGTGCGGCGCTGACCGGCAGGTATCACACCTGCGAGCGCGAGGTCACCACGATGCTCGCGGAGCTCATGCGCAAACGGCGCGCCTATGCCGCGCACGATGGGGAGCGTTTCCTCGATGCCGTGCAAAACGCGAGGCTCATCAGCAACGCCGAGCGCTATTACCGCGTGATGTATTACGGCTCGCGCGAGTCATGGAATCTGCGCGATAGCCATATGTTCGAGACGCTCAAGGATCTGCTGCAATTCCATGGGGCGCACAGCAAGGGCATCGTCTGGGCGCACAATTCGCACGTCGGGGATTCCGCGGCAACGGAGATGTCGGCCCGGGATGAATACAACATCGGCCATCTATGCCGTGCGGCATTCGGCGCGGCTTGCTACTCGATCGGCTTCGGGACGGACAGAGGAACGGTTGCCGCCGCCTCGAACTGGGACGAGCCGATGCAGGTCAAGACCGTGCGAGCTTCCCTGTCCGGCAGCTATGAGCGCCTGTTCCACGAGACCGGCGAGCCGCGGTTCTTGCTGCCGTTGCGCCACCCTTGGCCCGCCGCTGCACACCTGCAATCCCCGCGTCTGGAGCGGGCAATCGGGGTGATATATCGACCCGAGACCGAGCTGCAGAGCCATTATTTCGAGGCCTGCCTGCCGCGGCAGTTCGACGAGTACGTCTGGTTCGATGAGACCTCCGCGGTCGAGCCGCTGCACAGCGAAGAGCTCGAGGACGTTCCGGATACCTATCCGTTCGGACTCTGACTCCTCGCTCGGCGCCGCGCCGCAGCCTGCCGCCGCCTCGCCCCCGGGCTTGCGCGTTGCGGGAAGTACTGATTGCACGCGCCGCGAGGCCGTCGGCACGATTCGGCTCTGAATCGTCAACCTCGAGGGGAGGTATTCAAATGAGCGGACTGACCGAGCCTTCGCCGCGCTGGGGCCAATGAGGCGCAGCAAGATCCGGGGGTAGCTGCGTCGATGAACCCGCGCAATTCCGCGGCTGCGCCGCTTCCGCTCCACGGATTGCCCGCCTTCGATGCACGGATGAGGGCGCTCGGCCGCGCGAGCCACGCGGCGGATGCCGGTGCCGTGGCGCTGCTCCTGGCGCTGATGATCTTCCTTGGGCTTGCGGCCCGCCAGATGGTGAGTCCCCTGTCTTCGGGACACGCGCCGCCGATCGATCTCGCCCCGAGCTCGCTGCCCATGTATACCCTGCGCACCGTCGCGCGCATGCTCGTGGCGCTGCTCGCTTCGCTTCTGTTCACCTTCACCTATGCCACCTGGGCGGCGAAAAGCCGCCGCGCCGAGCAGGTGTTGATCCCGCTGCTCGACGCGCTGCAATCCGTGCCGGTGCTCGGCTACTTGTCCTTCACGGTGGTATTTTTTCTGTCTCTCTTTCCGGGCAGCGCCCTGGGCGCCGAGCTGGCATCGATCTTCGCCATTTTCACCGCCCAGGCATGGAACATGGCCTTCAGCTTCTATCAATCGCTGCGCACGCTCCCGGTCGATCTGGACGAGGCCAGCCGCAGTCTTCGGGAAACCGGCTGGCAGCGTTTCTGGCGGCTCGAGGTGCCCTTCGCCATTCCTGGACTGCTCTGGAATACCATGATGTCGATGTCCGGAAGCTGGTTCTTCGTGGTCGCATCGGAGGCGATCGCGGTGGGCGATACGCGAATCGCCCTGCCCGGCATCGGATCGTATGTGGAGCGCGCCATCGAGGCGCGCAACCTCGCCGCCATCGGCTGGGCCATCGTCTTCATGAGCATCGCCATCGTGGTCTATGACCAGCTGCTGTTTCGGCCGCTGGTGGTGTGGGCGGACAAGTTTCGCGTCGAGCAAAGCGCGGCGCAGCCGCGGCCGGCAAGCTGGGCGCTGGATCTATTCAGCCGGTCGGGGGTCATCCAGGGTCTGCGCGGACCGGTTCAGGGCGTGCTCGCGCATCTTGCGCGGGCGCGGCTCGCGCTGCCAGGGGGACACCGGGCTATGACCGAGCGACCGCGTGGCGCGGGGGACATCCTCTGGTATGGCGGCATCGCCGCGCTTCTTGTCTGTCTCGGCTGGTATCTCGCGGGATTTTTGCGGCCGGCGCTCTCGATGAGCGACCTGCAGGCCGTCGCCTTGGACGGTGTGCTGACGTTGCTGCGGGTCATCGTCCTGATCGCTCTTGCCTCGGTCGTGTGGATTCCGGCCGGGATCGCCATCGGCCTGCGACCCAGACTGACACAGTACGTTCAGCCCGTTGCCCAGTTCCTGGCGGCATTTCCCGCCAACCTGCTGTTTCCCGTCGCGGTCTACCTGATCGTACAGCACCGCCTGGCGCCCGCCATCTGGCTCAGCCCGCTGATGATCCTCGGCACCCAGTGGTATATCTTGTTCAACGTGATTGCCGGGGCGAGTGTTTTTCCCACCGATCTGCGCGAGGCGGCCGCCAGCCTGCGCCTCGGTTCCTGGAGCAAGTGGCGCCGCGTGCTGCTGCCCGGGATCTTTCCGTATTACGTGACCGGAGCCATCACCGCCTCGGGGGGGGCGTGGAATGCCAGCATCGTCTCGGAAGCGGTGAGCTGGGGCAACACGCGCCTCTCGACTCCCGGCCTCGGGGCCTACATCGCGCAGCAAACCGCGGCCGGCGACTATGCCCGGATCACGCTCGGCGTGGCCATGATGTCGGCCCTCGTGGTTCTCATGAATCGAGTGGTGTGGCGGCCGCTCTATGCGCTTGCTGAACGACGCACGCGCCTGGACTGAGCCTGCCAGCATGAGCAGCGCTCAGATTCCGCCAGCGCCCGTCGTGATCGAGCTGCGCGGTGTGTCCAAGCGCTTTGCAAGGCCGTCCGCCGAGCCCTTTCCGGTGCTCGAAGGAATCGACCTGACATTGCACGAGGGGGAAATCGTCGGTCTGCTCGGCCGCTCGGGTTCGGGGAAGTCGACCCTTCTGCGCATCGCGGCAGGACTGCTTGCGCCCACCTCCGGAACCGTGTGGTATCGAGGTGCGCCGCTCGCCGGGCCGAGCGAGGGCATTGCCGTGGTGTTCCAGACGTTTGCCCTTTATCCCTGGCTCACCGTGCTGCAGAACGTCGAGCTCGGCCTGGACGCCTTGAATCTGCACCGCGCAGAGGCGGCACACCGCGCGCAGGCCGCGATCGACTTGATCGGTCTCGATGGATTTCAATCAGCCTTTCCGCGCGAGCTCTCCGGCGGCATGCGTCAACGGGTCGGCTTTGCCCGGGCCATCGTCACTCAGCCGCTGTTGCTGCTCATGGATGAGCCGTTCTCGGCGCTCGATGTGCTCACGGCCGAGACGCTGCGCACGGACTTCATGGATCTGTGGAGCGAGCATCAGCTACCGACACGCAGCGTGCTGCTGGTCACGCACAATATCGAGGAAGCCGTTCTGTTGTGCGACCGGGTGGTCGTGCTGGGGAGCAATCCCGGCCATATCGCAGCTCAAATCCCGGTCGCTGTATCGCGCCCTCGCGACCGCATGGATGGCGCGTTTCAAGCGATCGTGGGGGAGATCTATTCGATCCTCACCACCCGCCTGAGCGCGGCACTGAAATCACAGAGCACCCTGCGCCAGGGCCTCGCTCCCCATCTGCCGGACGTGTCGGTCAACGAGATCAGCGGCCTGCTGGAGACGCTCGCCGCGCCGCCGTACGAGGGAACCGCCGAATTCGTCAAGATCGCACGGTCCCTTGCGCTCGAGATCAACCACATCTTGCCGGTCGCCGCCGCCCTGCATCTTCTCGAGTTTGCCGAGGTCACGGGCGAGTCCATGAAGCTGACCGCCGCCGGACGTGTGTTCGCGCAGAGCGGTACCGAGCACCGCAAGCAGCTGTTTCGTGAGCACCTGCTCACCTTCGTGCCGTTCGCCGCCCATATCCGCCAGGTCCTCGCCGAGCGCGACGATCACCGTGCGCCGCGCGCGCGATTCGAGTTCGAGCTCGAGGATCATCTGAACACCGCCGACGCGGAGCGAGCGCTTCGCGTCACCATCGGCTGGGGTCGATATGCCGAGATCTTCACCTATGACGATTCGACGCGCAGCTTTGCATTGGCCGCGGGCTGATCGCGGTTGGAGGACTACTGCATGACATTGCAAGACACCGTATCGATTTTCGCGCCGGCAGGCTCGGCGGCGTTTGGCAGCCAGGTCGCATCTCATCTGGGAGTGACGCTGTGTGTGCCCGAGGAGCGGGAATTCGACGGGGGTGAGCACAAGATACGCTCGCTGCAATCCGTTCGCGGCCGATCGGTGTACATCATTCAGTGTCTCCATGGCGATGCGCTGGGCTCGGCCAACGACCGGCTCTGCAGGTTGCTGTTCTTCGTGGGCGCGCTCAAGGACGCCGGCGCACGCAGCGTCAGCCTGTGTCTTCCCTACCTGGCTTACGCGCGCAAGGACCAGCGCACCAAGGCCCGCGACCCGACCATCACCCGTTACGTGGCCCAGATGGTGGAGGCCGTAGGGGCCGACCGGGTGATGATTCTCGAGGCGCACAATCGCGCCGCCATCGATAATGCCTATCGAATCGAAACGCTGCATCTGGAAGCCACCGCGGCTTTCGTTGGACACTTTGCGCAGGTCTCAGCCGATCGCATCGTCGCCTCGCCCGACATCGGCGGAGTCAAGCGAGCGCGGCATTTCAAGGAATACCTCGAGGCGGCGGACGGGCGAGCCGTCGATCTCGGGTTCATGGACAAGAAACGCAGCGGCGGCACGCTCAGCGGGGACACCTTCGTCGGTGAGGTGCGCGGCCGGCAGGTGATCCTCATCGATGATCTGATCAGCTCGGGGAACACCATTCGGCGCGCCGTGACGGCGTGCCGCGAGGCCGGGGCCGCTCGCATCGATGTCGCGGTGACACACGGTGTTTTCGACTCGCCGGCGCACCAGCTGTTCGCGCCCGGCGGTCCCGACTCCATTCTCATCACCGATTCCGTTCCCCTGGCGCCGGGTTTCTCGGGCTACCTGTCCCGGTCGCTGCGAGTGGTGAGCGTTGCACCGCTGTTCGCCGAGGCGATCCGGCGGCTGGAGCTCGGCGGGTCGCTGTCCGAGCTCGCCGGCGTCGGGTGAGCGGCGCAAGCCCATGATCGCGCTCGACCTGCCTACCCGGATCCCGGTATATTGCCGCACCGGGCGGCACCCTCTCGGCTTGGTTGCAGCGCCACATAGGTCGCTGCAATTCACTCATCGCAAGGAGCATATCTTGCCAAGGAGCATATCTTGACGGGTCGTGGATCGCGTATTGCACTCGCCGCGACTTCGCTTTTGCTGGCGGTTGGGAGCCAGGCGAGCGAGTCTTCATGCGCAGCGCCGCAAGCTATTCCAGCCCGCCCGGCCGCGGCCATGTCGGGGAGTGCGCTGGCGCGGGCGCTCGGCGCCATGGACGATGATGCTCGCGAGGACCTCATACGAAGCGAGATCCTGGCGGGCAACTTTCCGCAGTTCCTGAGACGGCTCCACCCGGTCGAATTGCGCGGCGATCAGCCGAGCGGCGAGAGCACGCGCATCGTCGTGTGCGTCATGCCGGATTACCTTGCGGTCGGGTCGGATCGCGATTACCTGCTGGTGCCGATGCGCTTGCAGACGGCGCTCGTCGTGGCGGCTCGTTTCGGGTTCGCGCTGCCCACACCCGCCCTGGTGGACGCCATCTATGCCCAGTCGGATGTTCACTTGGCGCCGCAGCCGCTCCCGGCGAGCCCGGCGATGCGCTCGACGAGATATTATCTGAGCCACGATGCGCTGATCCGCTCGCAGCGCGACGAGCTGCAAGCGGCGCCCGGGATGCTGATTTCCGGCGACAAGAAGGATCTGGTGCTCACCAACCGGCTGTGGAGCAATCTGGAGCGCGTCGCCATCTACGGCTGGCACAGGCTCGATGGCCGTCCCATTCAGCCCTTGAGCACGGTGCACGGCTGGCACTATGTGGACTATAGCCACGGCGTGAGGCTCGTCAGCACCCGTATCCTGGTGAATGGCGAGCCGCGCGGGCTGCTCGCAGCTATGCAGGATTCGATGACGGCGCACCTTCTGAGCCGCGAGGGCGGCCTTTCAAGGGCCTCCGATCTCATCGCACGGCTCACCGAGCCTCACGCGGAGCGCATCAGCGCGCTGGCTCGATAGGCCGGGAACGGCGGCTCACCCGTGCCGGCGGCCCATACCGCAGCGGGCCACCGCGGCGGGCGGCACCGCATCGGGCCACCGCGGCGGCGGGCCGTATCCGCGCCTCGGCGTCATGCGGATCAGCGGGCGGGCGCCTTTCGCAGCAGATAGAAAAAGTCGCGGTCATCTGGAAAGCCGATGAAGCGCGGAGCGAGTCGATCGCCGCCCTTGCGGTCCACTTCGCTCATGCCGGCGATCAGGTGCTGCACGATGAGGCTTCCCCCCCTTCTCACATACAAGGCCAGATAGGTGTGCTCCAGCGCGTTCATGTCGAGATGCATGGCGTAACGGCATCCGTATGCCTGGAATACTCGGGTCATGGCCGAGGGCGTCGAGTCCGAAAAGTAGCCGTAGATGAGGTACCTCGATTCGGCCGATTCCTGCATGCACACCCCCGCACGCAGCGTTCGCAGATGCTCCTCGCTCGACCCCGACCAATTGCCCGGTCCCCAGCGATTGACGAGCGCTCCGGGCCTCGATGTCCCGTCCGCGCCGACCTCGATCAGAGGCACTCCGTTCTGCCGCGCCTGGCGCACATGCGCCAGCGCGGCATCGTCCTCGCGGCTCCAGGTTTTCATCGTCACCTGCCCCGAATCGCTCACCAGCAGCGTGGCCAGTCCGGGCTGCAATTTGCTGAATATGGTGCCCTGCTCGATGAAGCCGTAATGGCTGCCCTCGTTCTGCTCGGCGAGCGCGCCATAGCGAAACGCGCCATGTTCGCGCTTGAAGCCGCCCGCGAAGGTCGCCGCCGTTCGGCCCACCAGCACCGGATTGACCATGCCCGTGGTCACGAGAGGCGCGACCTGCCCGATGCCATCCGGCCCGGGCAGTCGGGGGTCGCGCACGGACTCGAGGCTGCGCTCGGACCATCCCACGCGCGGATGATCCGTGCCGAGCTCGAAGCCGAGGTCGAACTGCGCAAGGTCGAAAGCCACCAGATAATCCAGTGCGTTGGCCTCGACCGTGTCGAGCGCATTGACCAGATCGGCGCGCGATACCAGGATGGCCTGCGCAATCGCGTGCGGCTGGATCACGCTCACGAAAACCCCGGGACTCCCCGACACCGCGTACCAGCGGCCCATTGCAAGCTCCGAGATGCCCGGACCCACGTCGATGGCCAGATGCTCGGGCCGCACGCCCACGCTCTGGAACTCGGGGGCAAGCGCAGCCGCCTTGGGCGCCGGGCCCCTCGCCTCCTCCGGGAGCGCCGCGAGCGCAGCGGCAGCTCCCTGCTCGCGGAAGGCATCCTGGAACACCTCCTTGCGAACGAACTGGACGATCTTGTCCCCGCCCCACACATGATCCCGCAGCAGGTTCGTCATGCGCTCCAGATTCGTATAGCTGCCCGGCACGGCGTTGCGCAAAGACAGCCGATTTTCGCAAAGCGGCGCATACGGAAGACCGGAGGCGCGCGCCCGCTCCAGATCTTCGCTGCCGTTCCCCCAGAGAGGACAGTCGATGGTGGCATCGCTCGAGACGATGCGTATACCGAAGGGAAACGAGGGATCGAGCGTGAGGCGCTGCGCGCCCGGATTGGAATTCTCCAGGTGATAGAAGCTCTCCCGCTCATCCGCAGGACGCCGTACGGACAGCAAGAACCACGCATTGATCGACGGATTCAGGTTGATCAGCGTAACGCTCGGGTCGCTGGGCGTGCTTGCCTCGAGGCGCGTGGTCTCGCGAAATGGCTGCAACTCGACGATGCCCTTCGGCCGCACCGCCAGGTACTGCGCCCATTGCGTCTCGGCCACGCCGGCCACTGCCGCGCCGTGGGCGCCGAGCAGAAACGCAGCCAGCATCCGCGAGCCACGGATCGCGCGTGTCCTCAGAAGACCCATCCGGCGACTTCGAGCAGGCCCCGCTTCCACGGCAGCCGGTGAGTGACTCCGCTGCGGCCGCGGTATTCCTGCCGATGCTGCACGTACCAATCGTAGTTGCGCAGCAGCGCATCGCGATTCGAATAGCGCGGGGCGAAATTCAAGCACCGCGCGGCGTGATCGATCGACACGAAGCTCTCGCGCCCGGCGGTCTCGTAGACCCATTCGTACAGCGGTGAAAGATGGAGCCGCTCCAGAACGCGCAATGCGGCGATCGCCGGCCCCGCCGGCAAGGAGACCACGTGCTTGCCATGTCCGGCGCGATCGAGGACTGCTTGCAACCCCTCGCGCAGCGTGCCGAATTCGCTCGCCCCGATGTTGAACGTGTCGTTGACCGTGTCCCTGTCCAGCTGCATGCACCGATGGATCACCTCGCACAGGTCCTCGACATCGAGAAGCTGATAGAGATTGTTCCCCGAGCCGAGGACGGGGAAGTTGCGGCCGCGATAAGCCCAGTCATAGAGAAGCTCGAAGACGCCGAGCCGCTCCGGGCCCACGAAGCTCTTCGGCCGCAGGATGGGCACGCAAAGACCCGCCCTGCGGTATCCCAAACAGTCCTCCTCGGCATGAATCTTCGCTTCCCCGTACGCGCCGACACCCTGAAGGCGATCGCTCTCGCGGATGGGATGATGATCCGGGATGCCGTACACGGCGGTCGAGGAGATGAAGACGAATCGCGATACGCCGCAGCGCTCGGCCTGTTGCAGCAGGCAGTGGGTGCCGCCGACGTCCGTCGAATAGATCTCGGCGGGCGTGCTGCGCGGCAGGGCCGCCGCACAATGAACCACCACGTCGACCTGCGCAAGCGCACGCCGTACCGCCGCCTGATCCCGGATGTCGGACTGCATGACGTCGATCAGGGGCCTCTCGGGGTAGTCGAAGTCGGCGATATCCATGGACCGCACGGCGTAGCCGCGCGCCAGGAGATGGCGGATCAGATTGATTCCCAGGAAACCCGCACCGCCCGTGACCAGGCACAACCGCTTCAAGATTCACCGACCCTTGCGTTCAGATGACGACCGCGGCGCGCAATGGCCGCCCGAGCCACAACCCATTAGATCCTGCGTTCGCTCGGCGTGCCAGCGGAGAAGATCCGCATGGACTCAGGAATATCCCTTAGTCGCATGGCGTCGCTTTCGTATCGTCTGCGGCAAGCCGCAGCGCAATCCGCACAAGTGCGGGCGCAGCGGCCGGCGGCCGCGTGATACAAAGCCCCAATGTCGGCCTGTGGTGTCGGCCTGTGGGACCCAATTCCGTGACATCGACCTGCGAGACGCACCCCCCCGCCGCCCCCTCGGGCATTGAGGGTAAGCGCCCCGGCACGCTGGTCCTGGCGGCGCTCGAGAGCCTTCGCCCGTATCAGTGGATCAAGAACACACTGGTCTTCGTGCCGCTGGCCGGAGCCCATCGGCTGGGCGACATCGGGTTGCTCACGAATGCCCTGCGCGCTTTCCTGGCATTCAGTCTCTGTGCCTCCGCCGTCTATCTCATCAATGATCTGCAGGACGCAGCCGCCGACCGGCTGCATCCTCACAAGAGGAGCCGCCCGATCGCCTCGGGCCGCCTTCCGCCCGCATGCGCCGTCGCCCTGATACCCGTGCTGCTGGCGGGGGCCCTCGCCGCAGCGTGGCCCCTTGGTCGTTGCGCGGCCGCCCTCGCTCTGTACGTGGCCCTGATGGTGGCCTACAGCCTGTGGCTCAAGGCCATGGTTCTGCTCGATGCCTTCGTTCTGGCCGGCGGATATGCGCTGCGGGTGATCGCCGGCGGCCTGGCGGTGAGCATCCCGCCCTCGCCCCGCCTGCTGGCGTTTTGCATCTTCATCTTCGTCAGTCTCGCATTGCTGAAGCGCTATGCGGAGCTGGCCCTGCTGCGAGTGCGCGACGGGGCCAACACTCATGCGCGGGGCTACCTGCTGGAAGACCAGGGCTTCATCGTCTCGCTCGGCATCGCCTGCGGGACGCTTGCCGTGCTGGTTCTCGCCGTCTACATGAGCAGCGAGAACATCGGGCTTCTCTACAGCCGATCGGAGCTCATCTGGCTCACTTGCGTGCTGCTGCTCTATTGGATCAGCCACGTCTGGCTCGCAGCTCACCGCGGGCGCATGACGGACGACCCGCTGGTCTTTGCCGTCAAGGATCGCACGAGTGTGGCGCTGATCCTGTTGATGGGAGCGAGCGCATGGCTTGCGGTATGAGCGCGGCACGGAATCCGGGCGCGCGCGGCCGAGGGAGAGAGCCTTGTTGATCGAAGCGCTCCGAAAGCACGAGAAATATGATGCCTTGATCCGCGCGAGCCAGGCGCTGGTGCCGATGCGCACGGCGGTGGTCCACCCGTGCGATGAGAGCTCGCTCACCGCCGCGATCGATGCCGCCGCTGCCCGCATCATCCAGCCGATTCTGATCGGCCCGCAGGCCCGTATCCGCGCACTGGCGGGCGAGCTGCGGCTGGATCTGCGCCCCTATGCATTGATCGACACTGCGCACAGCCACGCGTCGGCCGCGAAAGGCGTCGAGATCGTACGGTCGGGTCAGGCCGAGGCGCTGATGAAGGGAAGTCTGCACACCGATGAGCTGATGGCCGAGGTGGTTCATAAGGACACGGGCTTGCGCACGGCACGGCGCATCACTCATGTCTTCATCATGGATGTGCCCACTTACGGCAAGACGCTCTTCATAACCGATGCGGCCGTCAACATCTTCCCGAGCCTCGAGGAGAAAGCCGACATCGTGCAGAACGCAGTCGATCTCGCTCGAGCTCTGGGTGTCGAACGACCCAAGGTGGCGATTCTTTCCGCCGTCGAGACGGTGAGCTCCAAGATCCCATCGACGATCGACGCCGCCGCACTGTGCAAGATGGCCGAACGAGGGCAAATCACCGGCGCGCTGCTCGATGGTCCGCTCGCGCTCGACAATGCCATCAGCCTCCAGGCCGCGGAAATCAAGCACATCCGCTCGCCGGTGGCCGGCGACGCCGACATACTGGTCGTGCCCGACATGGAGGCGGGCAACCTGCTCGCGAAGGAGCTCACCTTCCTCGCCAATGCCGATGCGGCGGGTATCGTTCTCGGTGCGCGCGTACCCATCATTCTCACCAGCCGAGCCGACAGCGTCCGCACGCGCCTGGCAAGCTGCGCCGTGGCAGCGCTCTATGCGCATGCGCTCGCCGCCCGGCGATCGTCCGGGTAACCACACGGCGCAATAAGGGAAGTCGCGCATTGGCATTGCCCGCCGGCTCGGCGACAGTATCCCTGGCAGAAGAGGATGAGCACATGGATATGGACCTTCGCAAAGCACTCTACGAGCGTCGCGCGGTGCGCGAGTACGCGGACCGGGCGGTGGACCATCAGGTCATCGATCGGCTCATCGCTGCGGCTGCCGGTCCATGGTGTATCGAGGATTGCGCGCTTGCCGCCCAGAACTTGATGCTCGCCGCTTGCGGCGAGGGACTGGGGTCGTGCTGGATCGGATTCGCGCAAGCCTATCTGAACACGCCCGCCGGCAAGGCGCTGCTGCGCTTGCCGCCCGCCTGTGTGCCCGTTGCGCCTCTCATCGTGGGGTTCGGCAAAGGGCCCGTGCAGTCCGTTCCACGCAACAAGCCGGACGTCACCTGGCTGGGCTAGGGAGCGAGCATGGCATCCCCGCACCCGCACCCGCACGCCCATCCCCGCCCCCGTGCCTTGCGCGCCCCGGTGAGCATCTCGGGAACTCATGTGCATCTGACCGCTGCCGCCATAGAGGCGCTGTTCAGCGACCACTACCGGCTCCACGAATACTCCCGGCTTCTCCAGCCGGCCGTGTACGAGGCCTACGAGACCGTGACGCTCATCGGGCCGCGGGGGCATCTGGACCATGTGCGGGTCATCGGGCCGCCGCGGTCCGAGAATCAAGTCGAATTATCCTCCACCGATGCGCTCGCGCTCGGGATCGCTGCGCCGGTGCGCAGATCGGGCGAGGTCGGCGACACTCCGGGTATCCTGATCAAGGGCCCGCGATCCACGTTGCGGCTCGAGCACGGGGTGATCCGTGCCCTGCGTCATGTGCACATGAGCCCCGCGGATTCCCTGCGTGCCGGGGTCAGGGATGGCGATCGTCTCGAGGCGACCGCCGGTCGAGCGCCGGCCACTTTGCGCGACGTGCTGGTTCGAGTCTCGCCCGACTACCGGCTGGAGCTCCACATCGACGCGCACGAGGCCAATGCGCTGGGCCTGCATGCCGGCGATCGCGTCGAGCTGCGCAAAGTCAGCGCCGCCGCCCCTCGATCGGCCAGGTAGCTTTTCTCATCGCCTCCGCCCCGCACCGGGCTTGCGGCGTGCAGGTGGCCTTGCCGGGAGCTGCCGGTTCGCGACATGAAAATGGCGGATTCTTGCAGGCGAATCCGCGGCGGACTCCGTAGGTTCATGGCTGCTCGCCCTGCAGCTCGAGTCCGATGTCCCGCCCCAATATCGTCATTTTGATGTGCGACCAGATGAGCGCACGTGCCTTGCCGGCCTACGGTCATTCCCTGGTAAGGACGCCCCACATCGACGCGATCGCCGAGCGCGGCGCCGTGTTCGAGAGCTGCTACACGAATTTCCCGTTGTGCGCCCCGGCGCGCCTTGCGCTCATGACCGGCAAGCTCTGCTCCAACATCGGCGCCTGGGACAATGCGGCGCTGTTGCCGCCGGACGTCCCGACTTTCGCGCACTATCTGCGCCTGCTCGGCTATCGGACCTGTCTCTCGGGAAAGATGCACTTCATCGGCCCCGACCAGCTGCATGGTTTCGAGGAGCGCGTGACCACGGATATCTGCCCCTCGGATTTCAACTGGACGGCGGACTGGGACGATCCCTGGCGCACCATGGACTGGTTCCACGACATGAAGAACGTACGCAACGCCGGCATCGCCGAGCGGTCGCTGCAGCAGGATTTCGACGAGGAGGCTGCCTTTCACGCCAAGCGCAAGATCTTCGACTGGGCACGCGATCCGGACCGGCGGCCGTTCTTGCTGGTCTGCTCCTTTACCCATCCGCACGATCCGTACGTGACGCCGCAGCGCTTCTGGGACCTGTATCGCGACGCCGACATCGACCTGCCGCGCGTCCCTTACATCGAGCCCGAGCGGCGCGATCCGCACAGCCGCCGGCTCTGGGAGCAGTACGATCGCGGGGAGCTCGAGATCACCAGCGCCGAGGTGCTGCGTGCGCGCCACGCCTATTACGGCAGCATCTCCTATGTCGATGAGCGCATCGGCGAGGTGCTCGAGGCGCTGCGTCGAACCAAGCTGAGCGACGACACCGTCGTCATCCTCTGCACCGACCACGGCGACATGATCGGCGAGCGCGGGCTGTGGTACAAGATGAGCTTCTATGACTGGTCGGCACGCATTCCACTGATCATGGCGGGTCCCGGCGTGCCGCGCGGGCGGCGCGTGCGCTCGCATTGCGGCTTGTCCGACCTGCTGCCCACCCTGGTGGACATCGCCGCGGGCGGCGCATGGTCCGGGTACGCCGACCCGATCGACGGCAAGAGCCTGCTGCCCCTGTTCGCAGCGGAGGATGCCGAGCGCGTGGCGGCGAGCGAGCTGTACTCCGAGGGCGTCGCCGCCCCCTACGTCATGCTGCGCAAGGGCCGCTACAAGTTCACGTTCGTCGAGCACGACCCGCCGCAGCTCTATGACATGGAAAAGGACCCGGATGAGCTCAACGACCTGGCGGGCGATCCGGCGCATGCGCCGGTCGTTGCCGAGCTGCGCGAGCAGGTGCTGCGGCGCTGGGACCCGCCGCGCCTGAAGCGCGAGATCCTGAGCAGCCAGCGGCGGCGGCGGCTCATCTACCGGGCGCTCACCACGGGGCGCGTCGCGCCCTGGGATTTTCAGCCCTGGGAGGATGCCTCGAAGCGCTACTATCGCGGCACGAGCTCCTACCACGAAGCCGAAGCACGGGACCTGTTGCGGCCCTGAGGCGCGGCCATGGGAACCTTGCGCGCAGCCCTCGTTCCCGTTTTGCTGGCCTGCGCCGTGCTTGGCGGACCGCTCGGCAGCCGGTCGGTGCGCGCCGCCGAAGCGCCCGCTTGCGGCACGGTGCGCATGAGCTCGCCCGGCTGGAGCGATCTGGAGGCCACCGACGACATCGCCGGGTTGCTGCTCAGGGGCCTCGGCTATCAACAGAATGTGGACACGCTGTCGGTCGCCATCACCTATCAGGCGCTCAGCAACGGCCAGATCGACGTATTTCTGGGCGACTGGTCGCCCGCGCACGATCACTTCACCCAGCCCTTGCTCGCTGCCGGCAAGATCGAGCGGCTGGAGCGGAATCTCTCCGGCGCGAAGTACACGCTCGTGGTACCCGATTATGTGGCGGCTGCCGGCGTCAGGACCTTCGCGGATCTCGCCGCTCACGGCGATCAATTCCATCACCGCATCTATGGGATCGACGCGGGCTCGCCGGGCAACGAGAGCATCGAGAAGGCGATCGCGGGCAGCGCGCTCGAGGGCTGGGAAGTGGTGCCCTCCTCCGAGCAGGGCATGCTCGCGCAGGTCGCCCGCGACATCGCCCGCAAGCGCTGGGTGGTGTTTCTCGGCTGGGAGCCGCACCCGATGAATAGCACGTTCAAGCTCGTCTACCTGGCGGGCGGCGATGCGTTCTTCGGCCCGAACTATGGCGGCGGCACGGTGTACACGGTGGCGCGCAGCGGGTTCTCCCGCTCCTGCCCGAACGTTGCGCATCTGCTGCGCCAGCTCTCCTTCAGCGTCCCCGCCGAGAACGAGATGATGGCCGCCATCGATGAGGGCAAGCAGTCGGGCGCCGAGGCGGCTGCGGCCTACCTCAAGGCCCACCCCGAGGTATTGCCGCTATGGCTCGACGGGGTGTTTACCCGGGATGGCCGGCCCGGCCTGCCGGCGGTCAAGGCGTCGCTCGGCTCGACCGGGTAGCCATGAATCGCGCGCTCATCGTGCTCGGAAGCGTCGCCATTCTGGCAGGGCTCCTGTGGCCGTGGCTCAGAAAGGCGCACCTCTTCAGACTCCCCGGCGACATCGTCATCGATCGGCCGGGATTCAAGCTGTACGTTCCGATCACCACGATGCTGCTCGTGAGCCTGGCGCTCACCATCATCGCCTGGCTCTTTCGAAGGTGACCGGCGCGCGACTGCGAGCCGGGTGCGGCGCGCATCAGCTCGCGCTCACCATGCGCGGTACGGCCTCGATCACGGCCTCGACGGAGCCGAACTGCTCTGGATGCTTGAGCAGCGCCGCAGCCATGGCCAGCGCCGCGCCCTCGCATTGCGCCCGCAAGGCGGCATCGCCGATGCCCTCGAGGTCGAGCACGTGCGCGAAACCCAGGATGCGGCGGATCATCTTGCAGGCAGCGAAGCCCAGCATGTCGGCAAACAGCGTGTCCATGAATGCGGCGCGTGCGCGCTCGAGCGAGAGCGCATCGGCGGGCTCGCGGAACATCGCGGGCGGGTAGGCATCGCCCGCCGCGTGCGCGGCCCACAGCGAGAGGAAGCGCTCGCGGAACGTGGTCCAGAAGACTCGCACCTGCTCCAGGATCCAGCTCCGGTAGGCGACCCGATCGTCACCCGGGCGCGCGTGGCCGGCCTGCGAGTACCAGCTCAGCAACAAGTTGCCGAAGAAAGCTCCGAGATCGAAACCGATGGGCCCGTGGAATGCGAACTCCGGGTCGATTACGCGGGTGTCCTCTGCGGTCGCCATCACGGAGCCTGAATGAAGATCGCCATGAATGAGCGCCTGCGCGCAAGTGAGGAATTTGTGCCCGAAGGCCGCGGCGGCGATCTTGAGCGGCCCGTCCGCGCGCAGGTCCCGGACCAGCGGGTCGAGATGCGGCGCGGTGTGGCGGTTGCGATCGGCCGACCGATAAGGCTCCTGGAAGATCAAGTCCACCGTGATGCGGATCAGAGGCTGGTTTGCGGCGAACAGCGCGACCTCGCTCATCTTGCGCTCGAACGGCCGAGCGAGGTCGGAAGTGAAGAAGCAGGCGCGCGCCACGTACTCGCCGATGTCGCGCGCCGCAGCCGGATAGCGCCGCCCTGCGATGAGGCCCTGGCGCAGGATGATGTGCGGCGCGAGGCGCTCCATGACGATGCAGTGAAGCTCGCGCTCGAAGTGATAGACCCTCGGGATCGAGGAGCCGACGTGCGGGGCGACGATGCCGAAGTAGGCGTTCTCGAAAAAGGCCCGCTCGGGCGACATGGGCCACCCCGGCCCGGCGGCGCGCACATAGGGAAGCGCCTGCTTGACGCACACCGAGCCCAGGGCACCTTGCACGATGAAGACCAGATTGAGATTTCCATCGCCCACTTCATTCACGCGCCACTCCTCGGGCCGTCCCCCGAGGCGTGCGCGCACCTCCCCGAGCGAGGCGATGAACGAGGGCAAAGTCCCGGCGTCGAGGATTCGGTAGGGAGCCGCGGCGCTCATCGTGGAAGCGGCGCGGGGCCGCCCGCCAACTGCGCCGCCGGCAGCGCCTCGCCGCCGAACGCCAATCCCGGGTCCACCGCAGCTTGCGTCCCATAGGTGCGAAATTTCTCCGCCACCCGCTGCATCTCCGCTGCATCCAGCATACGCACGTCGCCGAGCGCCATGGCCGCGCAGTACTTTCCCGCCAGGTCCTCCACCTCGCCGGCCAGCGCCAGCGCGCCCTCCAGATGAGCGCCGAGGGCGATCACACCGTGATTGGCGAGCAGGCACGCGCGCCGCCCCGCGAGCGCCTCGAGCGCCGCATCGGAAAGCTCCTGCGAGCCGAACGTATGATAGGGCGCGCAGCGGATGTCCGCGCCGCCGGCGACCGCCACCATGTAGTGAAATGCGGGAATGCCGCGGCCCGTGCAGGCCAGTGCCGTGGCGCTCGGCGAATGGGTGTGCACGATGGCTTGGATGTCGGCGCGCGCCGCCAGGATGTCGCGATGGAAGCGCCACTCGCTCGAGGGGCGGCGGCGTCCGAACCAGCGCCCGTCGAGGGAAACGAGCGGAATGTCGCCGGCCTCGAGCGTGTCGTAGGCCATCCCGGTGGGACTCACGAAGAATGCGCGCTCATCGCGGCGCACGCTGATGTTGCCGGAAGTGCCGTATGACAGACCGCGGCGTGCGAGCTCCCGGCAACCCATGAGCAGCGCCGCGCGCAGCGCCTGGTCCGTGTGGGATGCGGAGCTCACTGCGCCGCGCATGCTTCGGGGTGGAGGCTTCGCAGACCCGAGCTGCTCGCGGCGCACACGCCGCACTCGGTGATCAGGCCGGTCACGAGCCTCGCGGGCGTCACGTCGAAGGCGAGATTCAGGGCCGCACTCCCCTCGGGCATGACCCTGACGGTGTGCAAAGCCCCCGAGGCGGTCTTGCCGGTCATGTGCGTGAGCTCCGCGGCCGAGCGCTCCTCGATCGGTATCGCAAGGCCGTCATCGAGCGACCAATCGATCGTGCTCGAGGGCAATGCCGCGTAGAACGGGACGGCGTTGTCCTGCGCGGCAAGCGCCTTGAGATACGTGCCAACCTTGTTGCAGACATCTCCGCCGGCGGTCGCGCGGTCGCTCCCCACGAGCACCAGATCCACCTGTCCGCGCTGCATGAGGTGTCCTCCCAGATTATCCGCGATGATGGTGTGCGGGACGCCGTGCGCGGCCAGCTCGTAGGCGGTGAGCAAGGCGCCCTGATTGCGCGGCCGAGTCTCATCCACCCACACGTGAACGGGGATCCCCGCATCATGCGCCATGTAAATGGGCGCGAGCGCCGTGCCCCAATCGACGCAGGCGAGCCAGCCGGCATTGCAGTGCGTGAGAATGTTGATGCGGCCCCGCGCCCCGAGCCCGCGAATGAGCGCAAGACCGTGCAATCCGATGCGCCGGCACTGCTCCACGTCGGCATCGCAGAGACGGGCGGCCTCCTTGAACGCAGCCGCACCCCGATCCGGGACCGCCACGTGGGCAAGCGCGCGGCGCATTCGCGCGAGCGCCCAGGCGAGGTTGTGCGCCGTCGGGCGCGCACCCTCGAGGAGCCGTTGCGCCTCGTCGAGGCGCTCATCGGCCGCGTCGGCGCGTGCCGCGAGCGCCAGGCCATAGGCGGCCGTTGCGCCGATGAGCGGGGCGCCGCGCACGGTCATGGCGCGAATGGCCTGCGCCGCGTCCTCGAAGCTCTCGAGGTCGAGCGTCGCGAATTCGAACGGCAACCGGGATTGATCGATGACGCGCACCGATCCCCCTGCGGTGGGCCAGATGGTTCGATAGTGCACGCCCGCGATTTTCACTGCCTCTCCACGCACCCGAGCGCTGCCGCGCGGGCACTCCTATCCGCGCCCGGCGCCGGGCGCTCCCGCGGCGCGCCCGGCGCAGTGTGCCAGAGTTTGCATGGGGCTCGCAACGAGCCCGAAGGGCGCGCGCCATGGTTGCTCCTGAGCGATCGTTCAAGAGCAGCGGCGCATTGCCATTCCGCGGGGGGATGTGTGTAATTGGCGCGAGTGAGCCGCCGGACCCCCATGAGTGCCAAGCCCGTATTCCGCTCCAGCGGTAAGCCCGGATTCTCCAGTGCCGTGCGCGACGCGCCGGCCCGAGTGATGGCGCGCAAGCTCGCCCGCGAGGTGGATGTGCGCTTCGCCGAGCAGGGGTGCACGGTGCGCACGGCGGAAGGGGAGGTGCGCGCCCGGCCGGGCGATGCGATCCTCACGGGAACGTCGGGCGAGCACTGGCGCGTGTCGAGCGCCCACTTCCCGGGCAAATACGAGCCTGTACCACCGACCGCGCCCGGCGGCCCGGGCCGCTACCGCGCCAAGCGCTACGAGGTGATGGCGCTGCGCATGAGCCAGAGCTTCCGCGTCGTGCTGAGCGATGGCCTGTCCGATCTCGACGGTCGGGCGGGAGACTGGCTGGTCGATTATGGCGACGGAAGCCTGGGCATCGTATCGCCGCGGATTTTCGATACAACGTACGAAATCATGAGCTGAGCGCTTGCTGCATCGAGCTGTCGAACGGATCCTCCTCTGGCGCGTTCACCGGCACCGCCCGCCGCTGGCGCAGCCGGTCGAGCCGCCTGCGGCCATCCGCTCGCTCATCGACGCCCTGGATCCGGAGCGCCACCGCTTCGATGAGCGCGCGCTGCATTTCGGCGACCGCTACCGCAGCGGCTTCTGGCTGATCTATTTGCTGAGCGCGGTGGCTGTGCTGTTCGCGGTTTTGCCGCTCGCGATGGGCTGGGATGATAGCCGGCACGTCCTGCATCCCTACCTGGGCGTGTGGGCGCTCGGCGAGGTACTGGTCATCAGCGCCGTGGCGGCGGTCTACTGGATCGGTCATCGGCGCAACTGGCAGGGCGAATGGCTGCGCGCCCGCACCACCGCAGAGCTGATCCGCTACTTGCCCATGCTTGCTCCGCTGGTCGATTTTGGCAGCGCGAGCGATGAGGCCGATTGGTATCTACGGGTGTTCGACCCGGGGCAGAACCTGCGCGGCATCCGTGAAGTGACCACGCTCTGCCGGCAGCACGAAGGCTCGATGAGCGAGCAGCTCGCCCTGGCCTGGTCCGATCCGCGATTCATCGCCGCCTACGCCGCCTGGTCGGCAAGCGTGCTCGAGCGGCAGGAGCACTATCACCGCTCGGTCGTCGTGCGCCAGCAGGCCCTGCATCACCGCATCCACTCGATCAACATCGTGCTCTTCGGCGCGACGGGGCTCGGCGCGCTCACCCACTTGATCCTTCACTCGCTATACCTGTCCATCGTCACCACGTTCTTTCCGGCGCTCGGCGCCTCGCTCCACGGCGCGCTGGCGCAGTCCGAGGCCTATCGGTTGGAAGTGGCCTCCGACCGGCTGGCCAGGGAGCTGAAAAGCGCAGTCGCCAAGATCCGCGCGGCGGCCGCAGGCCCGGAGCACGCGGCGCGGCATCTCGGGGCGAGCGTGGTCGCCTTCGCTCACGACCCGGCGCTCGCGGCCGAGCTGGTGCGCAACGCCGTGCGCAGCGCGCTCGCGCTCATCCTCGAGGAGCATCAGGACTGGCACATGCTGGTCAGACCGCATCGGTTGCCTCTCGGCTAACGGCGGATACTGCGCCGCGGTCGATGCGGCGAACGTGCCGACCCTGGTCGGCCGCCGGCTCGCGGCGGCCCCGTCGCTTCACGGCAGATCGAAAACCAGCACCTCGGCCGCGCGCCCATCCTCGATCTGCACGCCAGGCGCCTCGAGGAGCTTGAGCGCGTCACCGGCCGAAAGCTCGACGCCGTTGACTCGCGCCTCGCCCTGGATCAGGTGCACGTAGCAGCGCCGACCCGCGGCGAGCTGCAGCTGCGCGCGCTCCCCTGCGCCGAACCGGCCCGCGTAGAGCCTCGCATCCTGATGGATGCGGACCGCCCCCTCCGCGCCATCCGCCGATGCGATGAGCTTGAGACGGCCGCGCTTGTCCTCATCCGAGAAGTGCCTCTCCTCGTAGCTCGGGTCGAGCCCGATCACCTTCGGCTTGATCCAGATTTGCAGGAAGTGCACGCTCTGCGTGCTCGAGGGGTTGAACTCGCTGTGCCTCACGCCCGTGCCGGCGCTCATGCGCTGTACGTCGCCGGGGCGGATCACCGACCCATTGCCCAGCGAATCCCGGTGCGCCAGCTCGCCCGACAGCACATAGCTGATGATTTCCATGTCCCGGTGCGGATGCATACCGAAGCCGGCGCCGGGCGCGACCCGATCCTCGTTGATCACGCGCAATGGACCGAACTCGACGTGGCTGGCGTCGAAGTAGTCGGCAAAGGAAAAGCTGTGGTAGGAATCGAGCCAGCCGTGATCGGCGTGGCCGCGCTCCATGCTGCGTCTGACTGCGTTCATGTCGATCTCCTGTGCGCACCCATATGGGGTCGCCCGCGCGAATAAAAAGTCCCGAGGCGGCCGGTGCGCGATGCCTCGCGTCTGTCGGCGCCGGCCGCCAATCTTTGTCGGTCTGCTCCGACGGCGAGCCGCTGCGCCATCGATCGCGAGAATTCAAGTGCGAAACAGCAGCATCGCCTCATTAAATCTTTGACGCGATGCATTCGAGGGGCCGGGAATCGCGGCATAATGTCCTGCAGCGTACGTTCCCGGTGTCAAGCGCCGTGCGCGCGGCGCGCGTAATGACTGGGAACTCGACAGCGACGCCGAAAGTCGGGGTATCCCTGCGTACGCAGTAGGCGCAAGCCCCTCTCGCTGGATGCCGAGTGAGAGATGCGGGAGGTACACGATGAGGACCCAATCACTGATGAGCCTCCTGTCGGGAGACGGATTCATGCCCCATGGCATGTGCTATCTCTGGCAGCCCGGTGTGCTTCTCCTGCACGTCGTCTCCGACGCGCTCATCACCCTCGCCTACCTGTCGATTCCATTCACGCTCCTCTACTTCATCCGGCGCCGTCCGGATCTGGGATTTCCGGCGATCTTCGCCTGGTTTGCGGCATTCATCGTGGCCTGCGGCATGTCGCATCTGATGGACATCGTCACCATCTGGGAACCCGTCTACTGGATCTCCGGTGCGGTCAAGGCGATCACCGCGCTCGCCTCCGTTCCCACCGCGATCCTGCTCGCCCGGCTCGTCCCGACCGCATTGAAAGTGCCGAGCCCGGCCGCCCTGCAGGCGGCAAATCTCGGTCTCGAGCGCGAGGTCAGGGAGCGCAAGCGCATCGAGCAGGAGGTCCGCCAGATCAATGGCTCGCTGGAGGAGCGAGTCGCGCGGCGCACCGAGGAGCTGCAGGCCGCCAACGGCGAGCTGCTGAGGGAGATCGAGGTTCGGCGCCAGTCGGAGGAGAGGCTCGCGCAAGCGCTCAACGAGCGCGAGACGCTGCTGCAGGAGGTGCATCACCGCGTCAAGAACAACATGCAGGTGCTCTCGAGCCTCATTCGCATGCAGATGCGATTGATCGCCGACCCCGCCACTCGCGCTGCGCTCAAGCAGTGCGGCGAGCGGGTCGAGACCATGGCGCAGATCCACGAGATGCTGTATCAATCCAAGGACTATGCCCGGGTTCCGTTCGGCAAGTACGCTCGCAACCTGGCGCTGCGCATCTTCAGCGCGTCCGGCCTGCCGGACGGGCCCTTCCGGGTTCATTTCGATGTGGCCGATTGCCCTCTACCCCTCGAGACCTCCATTCCATGCGGCCTGATCCTGAACGAGTTGATCGCCAACTCGCTCAGGCACGGCTTCTCCGGCAGGACGCGAGGGGACATTCGCGTCGTATTTCGGGCACTTCCGAACGGCCGCTACGAGCTTGCGGTGTGCGACGACGGGATCGGGTTTGCCCCGGGCGAGGATCCGACCAAGTCGAAGTCGCTCGGCATGCACTTGATACAGACCCTGGTCGAGCAACTGCGAGGAACGCTCCAGCTGAACGGCCAGCGAGGTGCCTCATTTCGAATCGAGTTTTCGCTGGAGCCAAAGACATGAATGCGCAGCTTGCGCCCAATATCCTGATCGTGGAGGACGAGCGCATCGTCGCCAGGGATCTGCAGCAATCGCTCATCGAGATGGGCTACGATGCGTTTGCCATCGCGGCGACCGCCGAGGAAGCCTTGGCGCACGCCGCCAACCGGTCGCCGGACGTGGTGCTGATGGACATCCGCATCCAAGGTCAGGAGGACGGCATCCGCACGGCCGAGCTTCTCAAGCGGCGTTTTCCGATCGCGCTCATCTATCTCACCGCCCATACCGACGATGCGATGATCGATCGCGCGAAGCGCACCGACCCGCAGGGCTATCTGGTGAAACCGGTCAAGACGGCGGAGCTGCGCAGCATGATCGAGATCGCCATGCATCGTCGCAATCTCGATCTCGCGCGCGAGCGGCTGCGCGCGAGCGAGCGGCGTCTGGCCACCATCTCCGACAACGTGCCGGTTTCCATCGGTTACTTCGACCGGGAAGGGCGCGTGCAGTTCGCGAATCGCCTGTTCCGGGAGATGATGCCCGAGCACAGCTCGGCCGGCGCTACGGCACGCACCTTCGTGGGCGGTACCTTGTATCGGGAGACTTACCGGGCACGGCAGCTGGCGCTCGCCGGGGAGCGAGTGCAGTTCGTGGTGCAGATCACGCAAGGAACCGAGCCGCGTCAGCACGAGGTCACCTATCTGCCCGACCGCACCGCGGGCGGCGAGGTGATCGGCGTCTACGCGCTCGGTTATGACGTGACCGAGCGCGAGCAGCTCAGCGCCGATTTGCATCGCACCCGCACGGATCTGGAGACGATTCTCAACAACGTTCCCGCCGGCATCGCCTCGTGGCGGTGCGATCTCACCAATCGTTTCAAGAACTCCGCATTGGCGAGCTATTTCCCCGGGGCGGATCGACTCCCCGCCTCCGCGCATCTGCGCGAGGTCATGGGTGATCGGGCGTACTCGACCGCCCAGCCGAGCATCGGCGCCGCCCTCGGCGGCGACCGCACCTCGATCGAGCAGGCCTACGAGCAGTCCGGCGGCGCGGTGCGCTGGCTTCAAGAAGAATACGTCCCCGAGATCAAGGATGGGCGCGTGGTCGGACTCTACTCGCTGTTCACCGACGTGACCGAGACTCGCCGTTCGCATGCGCAGGTGCGCGATCTGGCGCAGAGGCTCGAGAGCGTGCGCGAGGAGGAAAGGCGCCGCGTGGCGCTCATCCTGCACGATGGCATCGCTCAGGACCTGTTCGCCATGAAGCTCGGTCTGGAGCAGATCGGCTCGAGGCGGGACGACGCCATCCAGCACATCGTTCAGGAGCTCACCCAGGCGTTGCAGCAATGCATGGACGACATCCGGCAGCTGGCGAGCGAATTGCGCCCGGTGGCGCTCGGCTACTTCGATGCTGCCACGGTCATCGCCGAGCATGCGCGTCGCTTCGAGACGTATTCGCACATCAAGGTCGAGGTGACGAGCGCGGACTTCCCGCTGCTCGACGAAGCAACGCAGCTGCTGTTCTATCGCGCCGCGCAGGAGGCTCTCACGAATATCGCACGCCATGCGAATGCATCCAACGTTGAGATCCGCCTGCATCGGGATGGCGAGCGGCTCCTCATGGACATCAGCGACGACGGCGTCGGCATCAGCGACTCGGCGCTGGTCAAGCCGCACTCTCTGGGCCTGCTCGGGTTGCGCGAGCGCTTCGAGAAGCTGGGCGGCGGCTTCTCGGCCGAGCGTCGCACGCCGCAAGGCACGACGATCCGCGTGTGGCTGCCCGTGCCCCCGCAGACGCAGAAGAATCCCGAATCTTGAGCAGCCACGCGCGCTACGACGGCGCCGTTCACATTTCTTGCGCGAAGTTTGCGCCGATGCCATGAGCGGATCTCGATCACCGTGAAGAATTGTTCGTTTGCGGCGAAGGCGGCCGCTCGCTATCGTTGTTCGGCAACCCAACCAGGAGTTTCCGGACAATGAGAATGATCTGCGTGTGGCTCATCGGCGCCTGCGCCGCCGCTGCGGGAGCCGGTGCGAGTGTCGCGGCGTCGGCCGATCCCGCGGTATCGCTGGTCGGATCGCCCCTCGTCATGCGATTGAACAAGGACGAGTTTCGGATTGCCTTCGGCCTCGAGGGCGCGCATTGCCTGCGCAAGGGCTGCAACGGCTCGGTCCTCTACCGGGTGCACTGGAAGGGCTCCGACGGCATGCTGCGCTCGGAGGCCAGAGAGGTCAGCTATTCGGTGCCGCCGTCGGCACGGCGCACCATTGCCGTGGACCGCCAATATCTGGACAGCGCCGAGGGAGCGCAACGAACCGAAGTCGTCTCGGTGAGCGTCGACCGCATCACCTGCCGGTAGCCGGCGCGGGCCTCAGTGCCTCGCCGCAAGATCGGCGAGCCACTCCTCTTCCAACCGCTCGGACAACGGCCTCGACAGTGCGCTCGCGGCACGCCGTATCGACTGACGAACCAGCCCGCGCCTTCCAGCCGCAGCAGGAGGGGATGCAACGTCCCTGATGCGATGCCGCAGCGCGGCGAGGCATTGACAAGCCCCTCGGGCCATGGATAATAGCTGCCTGAGCAGTTAATGTTCAAGCAGTAAATGCCGAGGCACTGAATGTCCAAGCAGCATTATGACGCGGCCACCTACAAGGCCCAGAACAGCGTGGGCTACCTGATCAAGCGCGCGCATTCGATGATGCTCGGCTGCATGGAGGACCTGTTCGCTCTGCATGGCTTGAGCTATGTCCAGTACATCATCTTGGGCTCGGTGCGCGACGGCATCGCCGTCAACCCCAAGGACATCTGCTCTCAGTTCCGTCACGACAGCGGCGCGCTCACTCGCGTCATCGATCAGCTCGCCGAGCGCGGATTGCTCGAGCGGGTGCGCCGCGATCGCGACCGGCGCAAGGTGGAGCTGCAGCTCACCGATGCGGGCCGCAGGACGCTCGAGCGCCTGGTGCCCCTGGTGGTGGAAAAACTCAACCTCGCTCTCACGGACTTCTCCAGCGAGGAGGTCGCGGAGCTGCTGCGGCTCCTGGTCAAGCTCAATACGCGGCTGCAGCTCACCGTCGATTGCAAATCCGAGCACGACGCCAAGGTATCGGGTGGCGCCGGTGCGTGATCGCCTCCCAGCTCCGGCATGGCTGCTCCTCGTGACCGGCTTGGCCGCGGCGCTCGCCGGCTGCGTCCTCCCGCCCAAGGAGAGCGCGCACCCGCACGCGCTCGTCGATACCGATGTCGGGCTGAGCGGCAGCCCCGTCGCTCCGGTCGGGGAAGGCTGGTGGGGGTCCTTTCAGGATCCCCAGCTCGACCGGCTGATCCGCCTGGGTCTGAAGGACAGTCCAACGCTCGCGCAAGCCCAGGCGCGCGTGAGCGCCGCCGCCGCCCAAGCTCAATCGCTGCAGGCGGGGCTCGAGCCCCACGCCAATCTCGATGCCAGCACTCTTTATCAGCGCGGGCCGAATGAATACCTCATTCCCCCGCCACTCGCGGGACATACCTTCTGGATGAGTCAGGCGGGCGCGAGCCTGGGCTGGGATCTGGATTTCTGGGGTCGCCAGGCCAACGCCGTGCACGGCGCCCGCGACCTCGCGCTGTCGGCGCGTCTCGATGTCGATGGTGCCCGCCTCATGCTTGCGGGCGCCATCGCCCAAGCGTACATCGAGCTGTATCGCCAGGATGCGCTCGCCGACATCGCCGAGCGCTCCGAGGTTCAGCGCCAGCACATCATCGACATCACCCGCCGGCGCGTGTCTGCCGGGATCGACACCCAGCTGGAGATTCGCGAGGCCGAGGGCGAGTTGCCGCAGGCGCGCGTGGCGCGCACCCAGGCGCAGGCCGCCGCCGAGCAGGCGGTGCATGAGCTCGCCACGTTGAGCGGCCAGGGCGCGCAGGCGTATGCGTCGATTCGGCGGCCCCTTCTCGACATCGATGCGGCTCTGCCGGTACCGAGCGTGCTGCCCATCAATCTGCTCGCGCGCAGGCCGGATGTGCTGTCGGCGCGCTCGATCGTCGAAGCCAGTGACGCGCAGCGCCTGGCCGCCAAGGCGGCCTTCTACCCCGACGTGAGCCTGCGCGCGCTCGCCGGCGTCGGCGCCTTCGGCCTGAGCAATCTGGTGCAGTGGAGTGCGCGCGGCTACGGTGCGGGACCCTTCATCTCGTTGCCGCTCTTCGACGGTGGGCGGCTGCGGGCCGAATATCGCGGAAGCGAAGCGCAGCTCGATGGGGCGATCGACGGCTACAACGACACGGTGCTGCACGCGGTCGAGCAGACCGCGGATCAGCTCACGCGTCTCGACGCGCTCGGCCGCGAGCTCATCGATCAACAGCAGACGCTCGATGCGACCGAGGCCGCCTACAAGCTGGCCGAGGAGCGCTACCGGGCAGGCCTCGCGAGCTATCTGTCGGTGCTCAACGCCGAGACGCAGGTGCTCGCCGCGCGCCAGACCATGGTCGACATCCGGGCGAGCCAGGCGGTGGCACGCGTGACGCTGCTGCTCGCAGTCGGCGGAAGCTTCGACCCGCACGCCGATCCGCAGGCCGGCCCGCGCGTCGCGGGGCTGCCGTCCGCCGGCTCCACCAATTCCTCTCACTTATTGACACGAGTGCAGCCATGAGCAATGACCCATCCGCGGAGCAAGCGCCCGCCACCGCCGCATCGCGGCCCGCCAATTCTCCGCGCAACACCCGGCGCGCCGGCCTTCTCGCGCTCGGCGCCGCGGTGCTGCTCGGGGCGCTCGCCTATGGGGGCTACTGGTTTTTCGACGGCCGCTATTACGAGTCGACCGACGATGCCTACGTCGATGGCGACGTGGTGCAGGTGACCAGCGAGGTCCCGGGCACGGTGCTCGCGATCGACGTCGACGACACGCAGCGCGTGCGCGCGGGACAGACGTTGCTGCAGCTCGATCCGGCGGATGCGAAAATCGCCGTCGCGAATGCCGAAGCGGATCTCGCGCGCGCCGTGCGTCAGGTGCGCGGGCTGTTCGCGCAGAGCCGGGAGCTGCGCGCGCAGATCGAGCAGCGCGAACAGGCGGAGCGCACGGCCAGTGACGACCTCAGGCGCCGCGGCGGGCTGTTGAGGGACGGCGCCATCTCGGCGGAGGAGCTCTCGCACGCGCGCGACGCCGTGACCACGACTCGCGCCAACGTCGCCGCCGCGCGTCAGCAGCTCGACCAGACCGTCGCACAAATCGACGGGACCACCATCGCCGATCATCCGCAAGTTCTCGCCGCCGCCGCCGCCGTACGCAACGCCGAGCTCGCTCTGCATCGCACCGAGCTCATCTCGCCGGTGAGCGGAGAGATCGCCAAGCGTTCGGTGGAGGTGGGACAGCGGGTTGCGCCGGGTACGCCGCTCCTGGCAGTCGTGCCGCTCGCCGACGTGTGGATCGACGCGAACTTCAAGGAAGTGCAGCTCAAGCACATGCGCGCGGGGCAGCCGGTGACGGTGCGCACCGACATCTACGGGCGCAGCGTCACCTATCGCGGCCGCGTGGTGGGGATTGCGGCCGGCAGCGGCAACGCTTTCGCGCTGCTGCCGGCGCAGAACGCCTCGGGCAACTGGATCAAGATCGTGCAGCGCGTGCCGGTGCGGATCCTGCTCGATCCCGATGAGCTCGCCGCGCATCCCTTGCGCGTAGGCCTGTCGGCCACCGTGCGCGTGGACCAGCACGACACGTCCGGCCCCCTGATGTCGATGGCCGTGCGCAACGTGCCGCTGCCGACGCAGGCGAGCGCCGGCGACGATCCGGCGGTCGATGCCCGCATCGCGGCCATCATTGCCGACAACGCCGGCCCGCATGCGGATGAGCCGGCGCGGCTCAGCCATCGCCATGATATCGACCTCGATCAACCCGCGGCGGCTCCCAGCGGCGCGGCGCTCGCTGCTGCCAACCCCTGAACGTGGCCACGAGCGCGACAATCGGGGCCCGGGCACCCGAGCTTGCGGGTGCGACCAAGGCATTGACGGCCGTGGCCCTGGCGCTCGGCACGTTCATGCAGGTGCTCGATACGTCGATCGCCAACGTGTCGATCCCGACGATCAGCGGCGACCTCGGCGTGAGCTCCGACCAGGGAACCTGGGTGATCACCTCCTTCGCGGTCGCCAACGGCGTGTCGGTTCCCCTCACGGGGTGGCTCATGCAGCGCTTCGGCGTGGTGCGAACCTTCGTGGCATCGGTGGCACTGTTCACGATCGCTTCGCTGCTCTGCGGGCTCGCCTGGAGCTTGCCTTCGCTGATCGTCTTTCGCGTTCTGCAGGGAGCGGTCTCGGGGCCGATGATTCCGGGCAGCCAGGCGCTCCTCATCAGTGTGTTCGGCGAGGCCAAGCGACACGCCGCGCTCACCATCTGGTCGCTGACCACGTTGATCGCGCCGATCGCCGGACCCTTGCTCGGCGGGTACATTTCGGACAACTACGTGTGGCAGTGGATCTTTCTCATCAACATTCCGGTCGGCATCGTCTGTACGCTGGTCTGCTGGACGAATCTCAAGTCCCAGGAGACGCCTACGCGCAAGCTGCCGATCGATCGGGTCGGTATCTTGCTGCTGTTCGTGTGGGTCGGTGCGTTGCAGGTCATGCTCGACAAGGGCAAGGACCTCGATTGGTTCAATTCCCCGTTGATCCTGGCGCTCCTGCTGGTCACCGTGGTGGGGTTCGTCGCATGGCTGATCTGGACGCTCACCGAGAAGCATCCCATCGTCGATTTGAGCCTGTTCCGCTCGCGCAGCTTCTCGCTGGGGACCCTCGCGCTGTGCCTGGGATACGCGGTGTTCTTCGGCAACATCGTGCTGATGCCCTTGTGGCTGCAGAGCTACATCGGCTACACCGCCACGTGGGCCGGCGTGGTGTCCGCTCCGAGCGGGGTCACAGCCGTGCTCACCTCGCTCGTGGTGGGGCGCTTGATGCGCCGCTATGACCCGCGCATGCTGGCCGCCGCATCGTTCGCGTTCTATGCCATCTCCTACTTCATGCGCGCCGGACTCACCGCGGACGCGAGCTTCTTCGCCTTCGTCGCTCCGCAGCTCGTGCAGGGGTTCGCGATGGGCATGTTCTTCGTGGGGATGCTGGCGGTGATCTTCGACGGGCTGCCGCCGCAGAAGATACCGGCGGCATCGGGCCTGTCGAACTTTCTGCGTATCACGGCCGGCAGCTTCGCGACGTCCCTGACGACGACCTTCTGGGATCGGCGCGAAGCGTTGCATCAGACTCGCCTGGCGGACGCCGTCAACGTCTATGCACCGGCGTACCAGCAATCGCTCGCGCAGCTCCATCAACTGGGGCTCACCGATCAATCCGCCGCCGGCGCGATGACGCGCGGCCTCGTGGCGCAGAGCTATCTGCTCTCTTCGCTCGATTTATTCTATCTGTCGGCATGGCTGTGCGTGGCGCTTCTGCCTCTGTGCTTTCTGGTGCGCAGGCCGGTGGTCGGCGGCCATACGGTGGCGGCGGCCGACTGAGAGCCGCGGGTCCGCAGCTCTACCCGAACGGGTCCGCCGCCCAGCGCGACAGGAGCGGCGCATCCGCCCCCACCCCCGCGCGCAGCAGCTCGACGATGCAGGGCGGGGCATAGGTGCACCACTCGACTGCGATTCCCCGCGGATACTTTCGCACCACGCAGGCGCGCACGACGGGCCATTGCGGTAACAGCCGATACGGCGCTTCGATGGTTATCTCCGCTCGCGCGTGCAGGGCAAGGTCCGCCACCAGCTCGATCGCGCCACCGCTCACGCTCAGGCTGGTGAGCTGGCCGGCGCTCTTGACCCGCGCCGCCGTCAAATCCACCGTCATGTCAACGGAGTATCTCGTTCCCCAGCGCCGCTCCATCGAATCGAGGTGATCGGCCGGATCGAGGTGACATGCCGCGGACCGAAGCGACCGGCGCGCTCATCCGACCCCGGGCATCTCGTTCGAGCGCAGACTTCGCGCCGTGGTCTCATGCTCCTCGATCGCGGGCAGCGCCGTTCGCGCGTAGGAGGCGAGAGCGGCGTTGCTGTCGGAGGTCTCGGCCTGATAGAGCACGCGCGCCTTCTGCTCGCTCATCGCCATGTCCTTGGCATAGTCGGCATCGAATTCCGAGCCGCTTTCCTCCCCCAGCCTCTTCACCATCGCAGCATCCTGCGCATCGAGAGAGGTCGGGATGCCCAGGCCGCTCTTCTCGGCCGCTTGCCGGAGGGATGTGCGCGATTGCCTCAGATCCCGATCCATGCCGCTCGAGAACTTGATGATCACGGGAGTCGTGGAATCATTCATCGCCAGCTTGCTGAGCTGCAGCTCCGTCAGATTGATCTCGGCGGCCCGTCGCACGAAGTCGGCGCCCGTTCCGCCCTGCCCCGCCGCGGCTGAAGGAGCGGACATGGACGGTGGGCTCGCCGCTTGAGCGTAGGCGCCCGGCGAGGCGATCACGAGGGCCGGTGAGGCGGTCAACAGGGCGAGGCGCAGCGCGCTGGTCCAACTCTTCATGGCAATGTTCTCCGTGGGAACGAAAGCGCCGCGGCACGAGCTCGAGCCGAATGCATCGCGGCAATGCGGCGATGGCGCATAATTACCCTTCCGAGAGGTTAAAATCTGTAGGACATCTCCGTATGTTGTGCAAGCCGCTCCGCCGCATCGCGATCCCTTCTTCAGGAGGAACCCATGAGTGACTACCTCGACATTCGTACACCCGACGGCAATTTCCACGCCTACCGCGTACTCCCGAAAGCCGCGAAGGCGCCGGCCGTGGTCGTCGTGCAGGAGATCTTCGGGATCAATGCCGACATGAAGGAGACCTGCCGGTGGGTGGCCGATCAAGGCTTCATCGCGGTCTGTCCCGACCTGTTCTGGCGCATCGAGCCGGGCGTCTCCATGTCGAGCCTGAATGAAGCCGAATGGAAGAAGGCCTTCGCGCTCTACCAGGCTTTCGACCGCGATCGCGGCGTCGCGGACATCGCGGCGACGATGGACCATGCTCGCGGGCTTGCGCAGGCATCGGGCTCGTGCGCGGTGATGGGATTCTGCCTCGGTGGGCTGATGACCTTCCTCACGGCCGCGCGTCAGCGCCCCGACGCGGCCGTCTCGTATTATGGGGGCGAGACGGACAAGTACTTGGGGGAGATGCCGTCGGTACATAAGCCGCTGCTGATGCATCTGGCCGAGGAGGACGAGTACATTGCTCCGCCGGCGCGCGAGAGAATCGTGAAGGCGGCGAAGTCAAATCCGATGGTCACCGTCCATACCTATCCCAAGTGCAACCACGCCTTCGCCCGGCACAACGGCGTGCACTATGATGCCGCTGCCGCCGCGCTCGCGAATTCGCGCTCGAGCGAGTTCCTCAGGCGTCATCTGGCCTGAAGTCCCGGCGCGAAAGAGCCCCGCGCGAAGGAGTTTGCACGTGGCCGCTTCGGTATTTCTCAGTTATGCCTCGGAAGATCGACAGGCTGCACGCTCCATCGGCGATGCCCTGACGAGCTTCGGCCTGGACGTCTGGCTCGACGAGAGCGAGCTCGGCGGTGGAGACGCGTGGGATCAGAAGATCCGCAGGCAGATCCGCGAGTGCGACTACTTCATGCCCGTCGTTTCGGCGCGTACCGAGGCGCGGCCCGAAGGCTATTTCCGGCGCGAGTGGCGCCTTGCGGTCGAGCGCACGCTCGACATGGCGGACGACCACCTGTTCCTGCTGCCGGTGGCCATCGATGAGACCGATCAGGCGCACGCGCGAGTCCCGGAGAAATTTCTCCAAGTGCAGTGGCTGAAGGTTCCGCAGGGTCGGGCGACGCCGGCCCTCGAGGCACTGTGCCGGCGGATCGCCGCCGGCGACCTCAGCGCCTCGCCGTCTCCGAGGAAGGCGCCCGCGCCCGCCGCCAGGTCGCCCGCAGCGGGGCTCGCATCCCCCTATCCCCCGTTTCCGCGCGAGCTGCCGGGAGCGCGGCTGCGGTTCTGGGCGCAGGTGCTCGGCTGGTCGTTGCGGTGCGCCTGGATCTCGTTCCAGCGCCTGCCTCGATGGATCCGGATCGTCGTGTACGTCTGGGCCGTGTTCTTCCTCGTGAGCCACGGCTGTGCTCCGCGCCATCACGAGTCGCGCGACGTCTCGGTCGCGGACATGAAAAAGCTCGCAGCCATCGCCGACCAGTATCAAGGCGCTTCGGACCCCGCCAACGTGGCGAGGCTCGGCGTACAGATCGCCCGCGAATTTTCCGGCCGGCAGGCCGGCGCGGCGCAGGACGAGGCGATTCTGGCGATTCCCTTTGCCGCGCCGGCGGCAGATCCCTCCGCCCAGAAGCTTGCGGACACGGCATTCGCCGAGACCTGTGGACGGCTGGCAATGCGCCGCGACCGGCGCCTCGATCTCGACAAGGATTCCGGCGCCTCGACGGACGCGAAGGCCGCCTTGGAGCGCGCACGAGCGGCGCGCGCCGCCTACGTCGTGTACGGTTTCGTCGAGCGGCAGACATCGGCGCCCGTCCTGTCGGTCAGCATCGCAGATGTCGCGGACGGCTCCCTCGTGTGGAGTCGATCCTATTCCGCCACCGGCGCGGATGCCTCGAAGATCGGCGCCGAAGTGAGTTCGAAGGTGCCGTTGGAGGATGCGGATTAGCGATGTTGCGCCCGGGCGACGTGAAAAAGGCTGACGAATCTGCTAACTTGGATAGATGTCCATTGCGCGCATCATGAGGCCGGCCGGGCAGGCGCTATGTCTGGTGCTGCTCCTGATCGCAGGCCAGCAGGGCGCTCTGGTTCATGAGCTCGGGCATCTGTCCGGCGCGCACGAAACCGATCGCGGCGCAGGCATCGATCATGGCGCGAGCGTCGACTCGACGCCGTCCACGGAGCCCCCGTGCGCGCTCTGCCCATCGTTCGGGCAGCTGGTCACTCCCGCGTTCAGTCATTCGTTCGATCTTCCCGTGCTGCTCCGAGGGTCCGTGGAGCGAAGCTCCATCCCCCCGGTAAAGACCGTCGACACCGCGATCCCCACGCCGCGCAGCCGCGGCCCCCCGCTCCTCAGCTGACATCCTGCATTCGACACAGCGGGCGCCCGAGCTATTGGCGGGCGCTCCTGTCCATTCAGCTTCCGAGGAGTGATTCTCACATGTCCAGATTCTCGCTCGCGCATCCGGCGTACATTGCCGCTGCGCTCCTGGGTTGCGCCGCCGTTGCACAGGCGGGCGCCTCCACGACGACCGCGGATTCATCGACGATCAGCGCCACCGATGCATCGACCACGGGCGCCGATACCTCGACGGCCGCCGGCAGCTCGAGCTCGCCGGCACAGCTTCAGGCCATTCAGGTCACCGCCCAGCGCCTGAACGACGCTCGCAGCACCATCGAGACGCAGACCGGCGCATCCACCTACACGATCGACAGCCAGACGATCGCCGCCTTGCCCGGCGGGGAGAACGTGCAGCTCAATCAGGTGCTCCTGCAGGCTCCGGATGTGGTCCAGGACTCCTTCGGACAGATCCACGTGCGCGCCGATCACAATGACCTGCAGTACCGCCTGAACGGGATCATCCTGCCCGAGGGCATCAGCGTCTTCAGCCAGACCTTGAGTCCCTGGCTGATCTCCTCTCTGAAGCTCATCACCGGAGCGCTGCCGGCGGAATACGGCCTGCGCACCGCCGGCATCATCGACCTCAGCACCAACAGCGGGCTGCTGCAGCCCACGGGCGAGCTGTCGGTGTACGGCGGCAGTCATTCGACCTTCCAGCCCGCCGCCGAATACGGCGGCAGCGATGGCCAGTACAGCTACTTCATGACGGGCGACTACAAGCAGGACGATCTCGGCATCGAGTCGCCCAACGGCAGCTCCAATCCGCTGCACGACCACACCACGCAGGGTCACGCCTTCGGCTATTTCGAGGATATCCTCGATTCGAGCAATCGGCTGTCGCTCATCCTCGGGCTGTCGGACGAGGAGTTTCAGATTCCGAATCAGGTGGGGCTCGAGCCGAGCCTGGGTTACAACTACAACGGCATCACCGACTATCTGAGCAACAACCTGAACGAGACCCAGCACGAGCTCACCGAATACGCCGTCGCCACCTGGCAGCACTCCGAGGGGGCGCTCAACTGGCAGACCTCGCTGTCCGCCCGCTACACCAGCCTGCACTTCGAGCCGGATTGGGTGGGCGATCTGCTGTTCAACGGCATCGCCCAGGATGCCTTCAAGAACGACACCGCGATCGGTTGGCAAACCGATGCGTCCTACAAGCTCAACGACGCACACACGGTCCGCGCCGGACTTTATTTCCAGCACGACGATGCGAAGAGCGACACGACGTCGCAGGTCGTGAACATCGAGCCCGATCCCACCAGCCCGACCGGGACCGTCCAGACCTCGGCGCCCTACAGCATCTTCGACAACGGCACCCAGGTGCAGCAAATCGAGAGCGTTTACTTGCAGGATGAATGGAAAGTGTTCTCCCCTTTCACCCTCAACTACGGCGTGCGCTTCGACCGCTACAGTGCCTACTCGAGCGGCAGCCAGACCAGTCCCCGCGTCAATGCCGTGTGGCAGTTCGACAGCGGCACGACGCTGCATGGCGGGTATTCGCGCTATTTCACGCCGCCGCCGTTCGAGCTCGTCGGCAGCGAGACGTTCACGAAGTTTGCCGGGACGAGCGCCGTCCCGCCGGGCACCGTCACGCAGGACACGCCGCCGATCGCCGAGCGCTCCAATTACTACGATCTCGGCGTGCAACAGGTGCTGCTCGACAAGAGCCTGACGCTCGGCATCGACAGCTTCTACGAGCAGTCCCAGAACCTGATCGATGAGGGACAGTTCGGCGCACCGATCATTCTCACGCCGTTCAATTACCGCTGGGGGCTGATCGGCGGCATCGAGTTCACCCTCAATTACACCATGAACAACTTCTTCTACTACTTGAACAGCGCCTGGCAGGCGGCTCACGGCAAGGGCGTCGAGTCGGCGCAGTTCAACTTCGATCAGCAACAGCTCGATTACATCGCAAGCAACTACATCCACCTCGATCACGAGGGCCGGGTGTCCGCCTCGAGCGGCATCGGCTACCTCTGGCGCGGAACGCGTTTCAGTGTCGATGATCTGTTCGGCACCGGATTGCGCCAGGATCTCATGCTCCCGGACGGCTCCGTCATACCGAACGGGGATCACACGCCGAGCTACAACCAGATCAATCTGGGCATGAGCCACGCCTTCGAGCTCTCCGGCTCGGGCCCGCTCACGGCGCGCTTCGACATCGTCAACGTGGCCGACAAGGTCTATCAGATCCGCAGCGGAACGGGCGTCGGCGTGTTTGCGCCTCAGTACGGACCGAGGCGCGGGTTCTTCGGCGGTCTGTCGTGGAAATTCTGAGGGGCGCCGGGCGGCCTCACGGAGCCGTCACGAGGTCACCTGCGCCACCTTGGTGCTGGCGCGCTCATCGCCCTCGAGCTGCGCCGGCCTCATGCAGCTTCCTCCTCGAAAGCGCTCACCCGGAACATGAGCGTAGCGGCCCCGAGGAGAGGGGGCAGGAGAAAGCAATAGACGCCGGCGCGGGCATAGAACAAAGCCGCGGCCGCGCACCCGGAGGCGAATCCGAGAACGCTCAGCATCATGCGCCCGAGCCGGGCCCGAATCGCCCGCTTTCGCTCGTCGGGCAGAGCCCGCAGGCAATCGGCGACGTCGATCATGATCTGGGTGGTCGTGCCGGTCATGATGGTGGTGGGCGGCGAGCTGCCGAGGTAGATCCGCTGCGCGGCGTTCTGGATCGCCATGGCCCATACCAGCGTGAGCCCGGTGGCAAGCGCCGGCGCCGTGTCGCTGCTCGAGAAGGGACCGAAGCGGATCGCAAGCACGGCGGCCGCGGCGAGCAGCACCGCCTTGAGCGCCAGCATCATCCGCAGCATCGGCACGCCCCGCGGCGGCAGGACGTAGCTGGCGAAGCGCGTGATGGTGACCGCAACACAGAACGTGGGAAGGGCCAGGAGCTTCGCGAGCGTTCCCGAGTTTCCCGACACGAGCGAAGTGCCCAGGGTGACGAAGTTTCCGGTGACGTGCGTCGTGAACAGTCCTTGCAGTGCCATGTAACCGGCGGTGTCGACGTAGCCCGCGGTCGCGCTCAGCAGCAGCGACAACGTGCGCAGCCGCGAGCGCGCGCAGCGGGGCGAGTGCCTGCCCATCGGTGAAGGTATCATGTCTTTCTCCCTGCCTGGCGAAGGATCCATCTGATCAGAAGCTCTGCATCGTCTGCACCAGCAATTGGACCTTGTGGTTTCCGGGCACGTTCTTCAGGGGCAGCGCCAGATCGATGTGCAGCACGTTGCCGAGGCCGCTGCGAGTGTTGCCCAGGCGCAGGCCGATTCCAACGTCGCTCAGCACTCCCGCATCGCTGTTGCCGACGACGCCCGTTCCCCAGGTGCGCCCGACGTCGGTGAAGGCGGCCGCGCCTACCCGCACCAGCCGGAACGGGTACCAGTCGGTGAACACGCGCTGCTCGAGCGTGAACAGTGCGCGTGAGGTGCCCGCCTCGTAGCGCAGGGGGTAGCCGCGCAACCCGCTGTCCCCGCCGAGCAGCAGCTGGACGTCGGGATCGAGCGCGCGAGTGACCGTGCACGAGAACGATCCGTACAGCAGCCAGTCGGTGCGCCAGCGCCAGTAGTACTTCGCGCCGGCGTCGCTGATCAGGTTGCGCGCCCGGTCGGTCTCGATGCGCGTGGAGACATCACCGTCGAGAAACAGCTGCTGGCTGTGAGGAAATTCGAAGCCGTGGACCACCGAGCTCTTCACCATCAGCGCATCGTGATTGGCGCCGAAGACCGCGTCCGAAAAGCCCAGCTCGCCGGTCACCTCGGTCCCGAAGTACAGATCTTCGGTCTTGCCGATCTGATTCTCGTCGCCCGCCTTTCGGTAGTCGTCCTGCACGACATCGAAGCCGACGTACGGATAGGACAGGGTTCGCGGCGGCGGCAGCGGCTTGGTCGGCAGCGTGGTGGCCGGCGTGGCCAGGAAATCGTTGCTGTCGTAATACATCCCGAACAGCAGCCGCTTGCTCCAGCCGTTCACCAGGCCGCTGGAGATGCCTCCGCCCACCAGGTAGGTCCGCTCGTTGTCGTTGAATTGGTCGACGATGTTGCCCTGAAAGTAGCGCGAGATCGTGCGATCGTAGGACTGTGCATCGAGCTGGGTGCTCCAGCGCGTGTCGAGTGAATAGAAAGGCAGGGCAAACTGCGCGCTGCGCTGGAACCCATCGCTCGAATTCACGTAGGCCAGGGCCGCGGTCCAGTGCGAGCCGAGCAGGTTCGGATCGGAGTACTGGGCCACGGTGCTGGTGCGATCCACGTTGCTCATGCGGCCGATCTCGACCGACTTGCCCCAGCCGAGGAAATTCTCTTCCTGCAGGCTGTAGCTGGTCGAGTTGACTCCCCCGGCCCGCCCGAAGGACACGCTCGGGTCGAGCGTCCAGACGTCCTTGGTGACGACCTTGACGTCCACCTTGCCGTTCTGGTAGCGGACCGGGAACACGTTGGCGTCATAGATGTAGGAGAGGAGCCGCAGGTTGCGCTCCGTCTCCGCGAGCTTCTCCGCGCTGTAGGGATCGCCGCTCTTGAACAGCAGCTGAGCGCGGATGGCGCCCGGCTTCGTGCGGATGTGCAGGCGGTCCGCCAGGCGGTAAAGCCCCCTGTTCTCGCGCGGATCGTTCGGGTCGAAGATGTTGCGGGTGTCGATCTCGATCTTGCCGATCACCGCGTGCTCGGCCTCGAGCTCCGCGTCGCTCGGCAGCCCGGGCGGTCGGGGCTCTGCGATATGCGTGTGCTGCTTGGCGGTCAAGGAGGCCGCCCTTGGATGGCCCCACGGGACGCACCCGAGGGTGAGCAGCCCGCACGCGAGGGCCTGCAGCTGCCGCGATCCAGAGCGGCGGCGGCATGCGGCAAGGTCGATCCGGCGCTTGAACATCCGCTCAGCCCTACTTTGCAGTGCAAAGTACCGCGGCGCTCGCGGCCACGCAAGCGCCGGCCCGTGTGTCGGCCTGCACGGATCGGCCCCGAGCAGGCCCCCTGGAGGGGAACCCTGGACGCGAATCGCCGGCATCGCCGGGAACCTCGCGGCGCCGCCCCCCGGGCTGCGCGCCGCACCCCTGGTTGCCCCCCGATCTGTCGTACAATTACCCGATGCAATCCATGATAGCGAGCGAGACCGTTGCAGCCTATCGGGAAGAGGGCGTGGTCCTCCTGCGCGGCATTTTTCGCGACTGGGTCGACCGGCTGGCGCAAGGCATAGCCGAGGTGAGGGCGCGGCCGAGCCCGTTCGAGCGCTCCGTTCACCCCAAGGATGGGACCGCGAGCTTCTTTCAGGACTACTGCAACTGGTCGCGCATTGCGGGGTTTCGCTCGTTCGTGTTCGACTCGCCCGCGGCCGAGGCGGCGGCCCGGCTGATGGAATCGAGCGAAGCGCGCTTCTTCCACGAACACGTGCTCGTCAAGGAGCCTGGCAACAGCACCGTTACGCCCTGGCACCACGACGAGCCTTATTACTGCGTCAAATCCACGCAAAGCGTGAGCTTCTGGATTCCACTCGATCCGGTCTCGCGCGAGGTGACGCTCGAATGCGTCGCCGGCTCGCACCGCTGGAGCGAGCGCGGATTCCGGCCAACGCGCTTCGACGGGACACCGCTCTATGCCGGGGACGATTTTCCCGAGCTTCCCGATATCGAATCGCAGCGCGAGCGCTTGACGATTCGCGGCTGGGAAATGGCGCCGGGAGATGCCGTCGCCTTCAACTTTCGAACGGTGCACGGCGCCCCTGCCAACCGCTCCGCCGTTCCGCGCCGAATCTTCTCCGCACGCTGGGTCGGCGCGGATGCCCGCTTCGTGCGCCGCGGGGGGCGTACCTCACCCCCGTTTCCCGAGGTCAGGCTGGAGGACGGTGCGCCGCTCGATGCGCCGGAGTTTCCGCTGGTGTATCGGGGCTGAGCGCCGAGCGACGCTCGGGGACGCCCCGCCTGGCCGGCAACGGTGGCTGAAATGGTGCACAAAGTTGCGATGTACGCGCTGGCAGCGGCGCTGTGCTCGGGATTGTTCGCTGGCACGCAGGTCATCGCCTCGAGCCCGGACGCCGTGAGCGCTGCAATCCGCTCGGCGCTGACCGCGGAGCCAGGCGCCTCGCCGGCAGGAGAGCGCCCCCTCGAGCAGGTGTACGCGGCCCGCGGGTACGCCGGTTTGTGGCTGCGCGGGCAGCAGTTGACCTCTCAGGGGAATCAGCTTCTCGAGCTGCTCGCACGGGCCGGGGACCTGGGACTCGACCCCGCGGACTACGACGTCGAGTCGCTCGGGGCCGCCAGCAGGCGCCTCGCGTCGCAGCCCGCGCCGGCGCAGGCGGCTGCCGTGGACCTGGGCCTCACGGCGAGCGCCTTGCGCTATGTTCACGATGCGCATTTCGGACGCATCGATCCCAAGACGGTGGGGTTCGAGCTGGACGTAGCGCGCGCCCCCTTTGACGCGCCCTCGGTCGTGCTCGGGCTGTCGCGCAGCGATTCGGTGGCCGCCTCGGCCGCCTCCATCGAGCCGCAGTTCTACCACTATGCTCTTCTCAAGCAGGCGCTGCATGCCTACCGCGAGCTCGCTCGCTCGCCCCCGCCGCTCCTCGACGCCCTGACCCGTACCGTGAAGGAGGGCGATGCGTATGCGCAGGCGCCGGCATTGCGCCAGCTGCTCGAGCGGCTGGGCGATTTACCCTCCTCCGACGGCGGTTCCGCCGATGCCCTGGTATTCGATGCCAGCCTGTCGGAGGGTGTGCGCCGGTTCCAGGCCCGCCATGGTCTCGAGGTCGACGGTGCGCTCGGTCGCTCCACGGTCGAGGCGCTGCGCACCCCGCTCGCGCAGCGGGTGCGCCAGATCGAGCTCACGCTCGAGCGCTGGCGCTGGGTGCCGGAATTCTCCGCCCCCCCACTGATCGTCAACATTCCTCAGTTTCGTCTGTTCGCCTTCCGCTCCTTGCAGGATCGCAAGGCCGATATTCTGCAAATGGACGTGATCGTCGGCCGCGCGTTCCCCTCGGCGCATACGCCGGTCTTCATGGCGCAGCTCAGCTCCGTCATTTTTCGCCCCTACTGGCAGGTGCCGCAAAGCATCGTGAGGAAGGAGATGATTCCCAAGCTCATGCAGCGGCCCGGGTATCTCGACGCGGAGCATCTGCAGATCGTCGCGAGGAGCGACGAAGTCTCACCCGCGCTTGCGGCCACTCCGGCCAACATCAGCGCCCTGGCGAGCGGCGCCCTCAAGCTGCGGCAAAGCCCCGGAGCGGACAATGCGCTCGGCCTGGTGAAGTTCTCCCTGCCGAATCCCCACGACGTCTACCTTCACTCCACCCCGACGCCGGCGTTGTTCTCGCAGCCGGTGCGCGCGTTCAGCCACGGCTGCATCCGCGTGAGCGATCCAGTGGCGCTCGCCGTTCACGTCCTGCGCGACACGCCGGGTGATTGGAGCGCCGAGCGCGTCCGAGGGGCCATGCAAGGCTCGCGAACCCTGCACGTGAAGCTCGCACACACCATCCCGGTCCTCATCCTGTACGGAACGGCGCTCGCTACGGAGGACGGCAAGATTCTATTTTTCCGCGATATCTACGGCCACGACAGAAAATTGGCCGCGCTCCTGCATCTCTAGCTCGGCCGCCGCGCCTCGCTCGAGGCGCCGCTCGCTCGCAGGTACCAGCGCTCGAGCCAATGATCCACCGACACGCGGCCCGCGCCCGCGATCGAGAGCCACAAGAACAGCGCCAGATACTCGAACTCGTCGAAGCCGAGCAACGTTTCCAGCGAGTCCACATCGGCCCACTTGGCGGCGCGAATCGCCACGATCATGGTGATGCCGAGCGCGCCCGCCGAGATCCGGGTCAAAAATCCCGCGAGCAGGAACAGGCCGCCGAAGAGCTCCACGCCCGAGGTGAACGGCGTCAGGACGTGCGCAAACGGAATTCCCCAACCGATGAAGTTCTCCGTGATCTGCGGCAGGTTGTTGAGCTTGCCCCAGCCGCTCCACAGAAATACCCATCCCACCGTGATGCGCGCCAGCAGGGGAGCGAGCCACCCGAGGTGCCCGGCAACCCGCCGCGGCCAATCGATCAACCATCCAACCACGATTTTCATAGTGACTCCCGGATTTTTATGGAGGCGAGCGACCGCCCGGGGCGCGCCGAGGCGCAATGGGTGGTCCGCCAGTAGACCGGGGCATTGCGTTCTTTATTGCCGGCCGGCGCTCGCCGCCTCGCCGCCTCGCTGCGATTCAGCGGCCGAGCGCCTCGCGCAGGGCGCTCAGCGAGTGCTCGGTGTGCTTCAAGATCGCGGCCAGCTCATCGTCGCTCAGCCCCAGCGAGACGAACGAGTTGACGCCGGCGCAGCGCGCGAGATCGCCGTTGCCCTCGAGAAAGGACTCCGCCAGAACCACCCCGGCGATCACCACATCGGTGATGTCGGCGGCGCGGCGCGGCTTGCGCTCATACTGCAGCTGGTTTCCCACCGCCTCGCACATCACCCTCTCGAAACCCCATTTCTCCATGATGGCGCGGCCGAAGGCCGGGTGCCGTGCGGCCGCGAGATGCGCGAACCGCTGATCGAGCTCGACCTCGTTCGCGCGCTCGCCCGCTTTGACCATGACGTAAAAATACCCGATGCCGTGCAGCAGGCCGGTGAGGAACACCTTGTCCGAAGGCACGCGCAGCCGGTTTGCCAGCACCTGACAGATCGAGGCCACGGCGATGCTCTTCTCCCATAGCGCATTCAACTGCTTCGCGACCGGCCGCAGGGATGGCTCCGCCCTGAGCTGCTGGAGAGCGAAAGCCATCGTCACGGATTGCACCAGGTGCTGGCCGAGTCGCGTGACCGCCGAGCGCAGCTCGGAGAACGGCACTCCCGAGGGGTTGAAGACCACCGAATTCGCGGTCTGCAGGAGCCGGGCGGCCAGCCGCGGCTCCGTGCCGGCGATGCGCACGATGTCATCGGACGTGCTGTCCGGATCGGCGATGGCCTGGCGCACGCGCGGAACGACGTCGGGAAAGCAAGGCAGGTTCAGCGGTCCCGCGCCGAGGTCCTCGGCCAACCTGTCGAGAAAGGCGGCGTCTTTGGGCCGGGTCGACTCGACCGGCGCCGTGACGAGGAGCGAGGCTCGCGACGGCGGCGCGCCGAGCGGGGGCTGCGTGTTGCTCAAGCGATTTGCGTCCTTGGAGCTGAATCCGCGTCGATGATCGGGCAGAGGAAGGAAAAGCGGTGCGAAATGGTTCTGATTTTTCGAGTGCCGTGGGTGCGATGGACCGGCGGATTTGACGTATTGTGAAGGTCGTCGCGCGAGGCTACCCGGCGGGGACGGTGCGATCCTCCGCCCAGCTGCGCAAGGCATCCACCTTCTCCGCCATCACCACGGCGAGCGGACGAGTCGCGGCAATCTCGGCCCGCAGGATCTGGGCGTCGGGAGCCCGCTGCTGCGCGTTTGCGGTGTAGACGGCGGCCACCACCGCCTGCTCGACCTCGGCGCCGGCGAAGCCCTCGCACGCCTGGGCAAGCGCCTCGAGCGAGGAGGGATCGAGGCCGATCCCGCGACGCGCCGCGTGGATGCGCAGGATCTCGGCGCGCGTCCTCAGGTCGGGAAGATCCACGAAGAAGATCTCATCGAAACGACCCTTGCGCACCAGCTCCGGGGGCAGCATCGAGATGTCATTCGCGGTTGCGACCACGAATACCCGGCTGCTCTTCTCCGCGAGCCAGGTGAGAAAGGCCCCCAGCACCCGGCGCGAGGAGCCGCCATCGGCGTCGCCCGTGCCGAAGCCCTTCTCGATCTCGTCGATCCACAGCACGCAAGGCGCGAGCAGATCCGCGCTGCCGAGCGATTCGCGCAGATTGCGCTCCGACTCGCCCACGAACTTGGCGAACAGCGCGGCGCAATCGAGCCGCAGCAGGGGTACGTGGAAGATGCCGGCGCATGCACGGGCCGCGAGACTCTTGCCGCAGCCCTGCACGCCGAGCAGGAGAATGCCCTTCGGCGCATCGAGCTGCGGCGCGGAGCCGTCGAAGGCCGCACAGCGCTTCTCCAGCCAGGACTTCAGGTTCGCGAGCCCTGCCACATCCGCGAAGCGTGCCGTTTCATGCTCGTAACGGAGAATTCCCTGGCGATTCAGCAGCTCGTACTTCGCGTGCATCACCAGCGGCACGTCCGAGGCCTGGATCGCGCCGTGATCGAAGATGGCCTTGCGAGCCAGGCGCTGCGTGTCCGAGGCGGACAGGCCGCTCATGTTCTCGACCAGCAGGCCGAGCGCATGCTTGTCGATGCGGATCGCTTGCTTCGGATTGCTGCGCATCCACTGCCGCGCCACGTCCTCGACCAGCTGGCGCCGCTCGTTGCGGTCCGGCAGCGCCAGCGCGCAGCGAGCCGTCAGGTGCTCGATCTCGGGCGGAATGGGCAGCTCGTAGCTGATGAGCACCAGCGTGTGGGCGCAGCGCTCGTAATCCTGCGCGACATCCTTGATCAAGCGCACCAGCGTCGGCTCGTGCAGATACGGATGAAAATCGAGCAGAGCGTAGACGCCGGGAAGATTGGAGGCGCGGATGTGACGCAGCACGTCCGCCGGCTCCGCGGCCACGCGCTGAGGCAGCGCGCCCTCGACGTCCAGGCGCTTCAATCCGTCGGTCACGGTCCACTGAAAGAGCGGCAGGCCGGCGCCCATCCCGTGCTCGGCGCCGCTCGCACCGGTGCGGCTCGAGCCCGGCGCCGGCCCCATGCGCGCGCACGCGCGCAGCAGCGCCTTGAGCACCTGCGGCTCGTCGCGTGATTCGATCACGATCATGGGAATTCTGGAGCGCAGCAGCGCGACCAGGTCGTCGGGCGGCATCGCGCGCCGGCTCGGCGGCTCGGGCGGCCGCGCTGCAAGAGATTCGTCCATGCCCCTTCATATCAGGCCGTGGACCCGGGCGCCGATATCCAGCCCACGTTTTTGGACTCACCGATCTTCACATAGCTTTTCAACTTCATGCGCTGCCGGGACCCGCCGTGCTCCGTATCATTCGATGCGGCGGAGCGCCCCCCGCGCTCCCTCGCACCACTGGAGCAGGAGGATTTGAGCATGATCACCCCGAAGCGCACCACCCTCATCCCCGTTCTCGCCCTGGGCGCGCTGGCGATGGGCTATTTCACCGTCTACGCGGCGGCGCGCGCCGACGACACCCCGCCGCCGAGCCCGCCGCCGGACCAGAGCGCGCCCCACGGCCGCCACCACGACGATCCGGCATGGCAGGCCTGCAGGAAGCAGGCGGATGACCAGAAGCTCGAGCGGGGTGAGGCTCGGCACGAGTTCATGAGGAACTGCATGAAGTCGGCGAAGCAAGCGACGCCGCCCGCCTCCTAGCATCTCGCGCGTCCCGGCGCCGCCCGCCTCGCGGCACGCTCGCCGCACCCGCCCTCGGGGCGCATCGCGGCGGCCGGCGCGCGGCGGGGATTGTGCTTGCCTTATGATAGGGGCATGAGCATGCCCCTGCCGCCGCCCGCCAGCATCCATCCCGCGGCCATTGTCGAGGACGGCGCGCTGCTCGGCCCGGGCTGCGTCATCCATGCGCACGCGCTGGTGGGCCGGCATTGCCGACTCGAGGACGGCGTGATCGTGCACCCCGGTGCCGTGCTCGGCGGGGATCCTCAGGATCTCGGCTTCAAGGCACAAACGCCCTCCGGGGTGCACATCGGCGCACGCACCGTGATTCGCGAGCACGTGACCGTCAACCGCGCCACTCGCGCCGGCGAGTACACCACGGTCGGTGCGGACTCCTTCCTGATGACCGGCTGCCATGTCGCCCACGACTGCCGCATCGGCGATCGCGTCGTGATTGCCAACGCCGTCCTTCTGGCGGGCCATGTGCGCATCGGCGATCGGGCGTTTCTCGGCGGCGGGGCCGTCATCCACCAGTTCTGCCGCATCGGGCAGAGCGCGATGATCGGCGGCGGCGCACGCATATCGAGCGATGTCGCGCCCTTCTGTCTGGCGACCGAGCGCAATACCGTCTACGGCCTGAACTTCATCGGGCTCAAGCGCCGCGGCTGCAGCCGCGAGGTGCTGAGCGAGATCAAGCAGGCGTTCCGGGAAACGCTGGTGCCCACGGGGAACCTGCGCGACCTGGCGCGCGCAGCGCTCGGGAGCGGCCGGTACGCAAGCGCCGAGGCGCTTTCCTTTCTGGAATTCTTCCTCGAGGGCCGCCGCTCCTTTGCGCGCGTTCGCGGCGCCGGCGCATCCTCTGCCGGGGAGGAATGACAGGCGAGCGACCCCGTGCTATCGCGCCTCGACCCACGGGTCCAGCACGGCGGCCCGCCGGCTCGCCTCGTCCCGGAGCATCGAGCAGTTCTGCTGGAACGGCGTCACCGGCACGATCAGGGCTTTCATGGGTGCGCGGCCATCGATCGCCGCAGTCGCGCACGCTGCCGCGCCCGTTCCAGCGCAAGATCGATGAGTCGCGTGATCAAGACCTGCTGGGGGATTCCCGACAGGGCCCACAGCTTCGGATACATCGATATGGCGGTGAAGCCGGGGAGCGTATTGATCTCATTGACCAGAAACGTGCCCGCGGCGTTCAGGAAAAGATCCACCCGCGCGAGACCCTCGCATTCGAGCACCTCGAAGGTCCGCAGCGCGATCGCCTGGGCTTCGGCCTGCTGCTCCGGTGTGATCTTCGCGGGCAGCTCGAACTTGACTCCCTGCTCATCGATGTACTTGGCGTCATAGGAATAGAAGCCATCCCGATGCTCGACGATGATCTCCCCCGCAATCGACACGCTCGGCGCGGTTCCGCCGAGCACCGCCAGCTCGATCTCCCGCCCCGCGACCGCGGCCTCCGCGAGAACCTTCGAGTCGAACTCGAAGGCCCGGCGCAGCGCCTGCTCGAGGTCCGCGTGCTGCGTCACCCGACTGATTCCCACGGAGGAGCCGGCGTTCGCGGGCTTGACGAACAGCGGCAAACCCAGGGCTGCCAGCTCCGCGCACGCCGCTGCGCAGTCGGCGTCGAATCGCGCACGGCGCAGGGTGCGAAAATCGGCGACTGCGATGCCCGCATCCCGCAGCAGGCGCTTCATGACGTCCTTGTCCATTCCGATGGCCGAGCCCAAGACGCCGGCGCCGACGTACGGGACGCCCGCCACCTCGAGGAGCCCCTGGACGCACCCGTCCTCCCCGATCGTGCCGTGCAGAACCGGAAAGACGACATCGAGCGGCTGCAGCGGCGCGCCCTGCCCTGGCGCCTCGGAGCCGAACACCGAGGGAAGCTCGGCGGGCGCGCCGTGCTCGATTCGCACCAGGCGCGGATCGCGCTCGCTCGCGAGCAGCCTCCCGGCATCCTGCAGCAGCCATCGCCCGCTCTTGTCGATGCCGATGAGCACGGGCTCGAAGCGGGACAGATCGAGCGCGGCGAGCACGTTGCGGGCCGACAGAATCGATATCTCGTGCTCGGCCGACTGGCCGCCGAAGACGATGCCGACGCGGATTCTGCGGCTCATGAGGAGACCGGCGCAGGCGCCGCGCGCGCGCCGATCTCCTCGACCAGCACGCGGATGTTCTCGCTGTAATCGACGGGCACGCAAACGAGGTGAACGCCGCCCGCGCCGAGTGCGGCCGCGAGCGCCGGAGCGAGCTCTGCCGCCGACGAGACCCGATGGCCGTGTGCGCCGTAGGAGGCCGCGTATTTCACGAAATCCGGATTCTGGAACGTCATGCCGAAGTCCGGGAACCCATCGACGGCCTGCTTCCAGCGAATCATGCCGTACGCCCCGTCGACCACGATGAGCACCACCAGGCTCAGTCCGAGGCGCACCGCCGTCTCGAGCTCCTGGCTGTTCATCATGAATCCGCCGTCGCCGCACACCGCGAGCACCGGACGCTGCGGGTTGAGGAGCTTCGCCATCATCGCCGACGGCAGACCCGCCCCCATCGTGGCCAGGGCGTTGTCGAGCAGCAGCGTGTTGGCGATGCGCGTGCGGTAGTTGCGCGCGAACCAGATCTTGTACATGCCGTTGTCCAGACAGACGATGCCGTCCTCTGGAATGACCGAGCGCACATCGTGCACGAGCCGCTGCGGAATGATGGGAAAGCGATCCGAGTCGCTGCGCTCGTTGATGCGCGACAGGATCTCGACGCGCAGATGCTTGAGCGGGGAGTCGGCGTCGGCGCGCCCCTCGAGGCGCAGCGCCAGCGCGGTCACGCTCGCGCCGATGTCGCCGATCAGCTCCGCGTCCGGATAGAAGACCTGCTCGACGTTCGCGGGCAGATATCCCACGTGGATGATCTTGCGGCCGCTGCGCCCGCCATCCCTGAGGAAGGGCGGCTTCTCCACCGTATCGTGCCCGATGGCGACGATCAGATCCGCCCGATCGATTGCATCGTGCACATAGTCGCGCTCGGTGAGCGCGGCGGTTCCGATGTACAGATCCGAGCTGCCGGTGACCGCGCCCTTGCCCATCTGCGTATTGAAGAATGGGATGCCCGAGCGGCGCACGAACTCCGACAAGGGCTCCACCAGACGCGGCCTGTTGCCGGCCGCCCCGATCATGATGAGAGGACAGTGCGCCGCGAGGATCATCGCGGCCGCCCGCTCGACCGCTCCCGGCGCCGCGACCGGCCAGTCGATCGGATGCCGAGGAACGAGCGGCGAATCGGCTTGCTCCGCTGCAATATCTTCCGGCAGCTCCAGATGCACCGGGCCCGGCCGCTCCTCCATGGCGACCCGGAACGCGTCGCGCACGATCGCCGGGATGGAGGACGCGGCAACGATCTGGCGGGTCATCTTGGTCAACGGGCGCATCGCGCCCACGATATCGACCATCTGGAAGCGCGCCTGGCGTGGATACTTGATGGGCTTCTGGCCGGTCAGCATGAGCATGGGCATGGCCCCCAGGAGCGCGTAGGCGGCGCCGGTCGTGAGATTGAGAGCCCCCGGGCCCAAGGTCGCCAAGCACACGCCCGGGCGGCCGGTCAGGCGCCCATGCGTCGCCGCCATGAACGCGGCGGCCTGCTCGTGCCGCGTGACGACCAGACTGATCCCGGACGTGCGCAGCGACTCGACCACATCGAGATTCTCCTCGCCCGGGACGCCGAAGATGCGATCCACCCCCTCGTTCTCCAGGGCTGCAACGAGCAGATCGGACCCCTTGCTCACTTCCCAAGCTCCCGGCCGCGGGCGGCGGCGCCGTGTGCGTCTTGCCACATGGCAGCTAGTGTACTGCGATGGGGACGGGCGAGCGCTGCCCCTCTCAAGACCGGCGCTCACCGGCCGACACCGGGAGGATGGGTAGGCGATTCAACTGGGGCCTCGCGACGACGCTCGGGGCAGCACTCCTGGGTCACTGCCTCGCGGCGGGCGCGGGACCCCTGCAGAATCTCACCGGCCTTCCCACCTACCCGAATCTCGACCAGGCGGTCATGGATCGGGTGTGGCGCACCGAGGAGCTGGGGCGCTGGTGCGCGCGCTTCACGGCGACCACCTGGGATAGCCTGGAAAGCGTGGAGGAGTGGTACCGCAGGACTCTCGCCCGCGCGAGCGAAACCGATCTCGCCCGCGATCAGCGCTTTCGCAACGCCGCGTCGCTCTCCGGGGTGAAGCTCGCGGTCGGGCGCAACTATGTCGCGGTTTACCGACTGCCCAACCAGCCGACCATCATCGAGCTGCACCGCTGCAGCTGGAACTGAGCGCCCGCGCAAGGCGCCGCCGGCTTGCAGGTCGCGCGGCGGCGGCGGATCGTCACGCGCGCATCTAGATGCGCCTGCCCCCGTGCATGAGGAACGATACGATGGCGCCGATGAGGAATATCACGAACAGGATCTTGGCGATGCCCGCGGCGCCGGCGGCGATTCCTCCAAATCCGAAGATCGCCGCGATCAGTGCGATCACCAGGAACACGATGGCATAGTGCAACATGCTTCGATCTCCCTTGCAAAACGTGGCTACGGATGGCGTTAAATGAAATAATGGGCCGGCAAAGGTTGCGCAGCCTGCGCTGAGCACCAGCCCCGCACTCCCCCGAACTCGGATAGACGATAACGCATCGAGCGCTTGCACCCACCTACTCAAACCACGATTCGAGTGTCAGCTGAGGCTGACAGCAGCCAGGTGCAGCAGCTGCCGGCGCGGCGCGAGCCGCCGGCGAGCCCGCTGAGCGCCGCCCGGGTGCTCGTCATCGGCGCATTCGGACTGCTGCTCTACGAGGCGCACAGCGCCTTCGTGCCCATCGCACTCGCACTGCTCCTCGCGCTGATTCTCTCGAGCCCCGTCGAGGCGCTGCATCGGCGGCTGCACGTGCCGCGCGGTGCGAGCGCCTTGCTCATCCTGGTGATCACGCTCGCGCTGCTCGGCGGCACGGTCGACATCCTGTGGAAGCCCGCCCAGCACTGGTTCGCATCCGCGCCGCAGACGTTGCAGATCATCAAGCAGCGCATCACGCCGGTCGCGCGTTTCATGCAACATCTCGATGAGCTGCGCGGCAGCGCGGACGCGCTCGGCGCGCCTCGACCCGTCAGCACGGCGCGGCCGGCCCTCGAGCTGCCGGCGCAGAGCGCCCCGGAGGCCCTGATCGAGGTGACGCGCAGCGCGCTGGTGGGCGGTGTGACTTTCGTCATCGTGACCCTGTTCCTGCTGGCCGGCGGGCCGCCCATGATGGCGCGCATGACCACCGCTTTCGTGGATGACCTGCATGCCGGGCACGTGCTCGACTTGATCGAGAAAGTGCGCGCCGAGGTCGGACGCTTCTATCTCACCACCACCCTCATCAACCTGGGTCTGGGCTGCGCAACCGCCGGCGTGATGATGGCCTGGGACATGCCGAACCCCTATTTGTGGGGAGCGCTCGCCGCGCTGCTGAATTTCATTCCCTACGCCGGATCCGGCACGACGCTGCTGGTCCTGTCGATCGTCGCCGTCGTATCCTTCAACCACCTCGGGCGAATCCTCGGTGTCGCCGGCAGCTATGTCTTGCTCAGCACCATCGAGGGACAGATCGTGCAACCGCTCTTGGTGGGGCGGCGGCTCGCGGTCAATCCCCTGGTGGTGTTCCTCGCCTTGTGGTTCGGAGGACTATTCTGGGGGATTCCCGGCATCCTGCTGGCGACGCCGACCCTGGTGGCCATCAAGGTGGTCGCCGAGCACTCGGCGGGCGGCCATGCCTTGCTCGAATTCCTGGGTCCGAACAAGGGGGTCATCGAGCGCGAGCAGCGGTTGCGCGAGTTTGCCCGCCGCGCCACCGATTGAATCGGAAGGGGCGGCGGGATCTGTATCATGTCGGCGATGAGAAGGCTCATAGCGCTGATGGTGACGGGGCTGATCGTCGCGTGCGGTACATCGAATCTGCCCTCGGCGTGCGCGCAACCCTCCCCGGCGCAAGCACCCGCGCCGCTGCCCGCACCCATGCCATCCACGCAGCCTGCGCAGGTGCTGCAGGAGCTCGTGGTCACCGGCGAGCGCACCGGCCCCGGGTTGTGGCGTGTCCATCACGGCGATGCGCAAGTGTGGATCCTGGGAAGCATCTCGCCGTTGCCGCGAGGCATTACCTGGCGCTCCACCCAGGTGGAGCGCGTACTCGGCTCCACCCAGCAGGTGCTGGTCTCCAAGCCGCTGGAGATCGGCATCGTGCGCATCCTGTGGTTGCTCCTCACCGAGCGCAGCGTGCTCATGGTGCGCGGCGGCAAGCGGCTCAAGGATGTGATGCCGCCGGCGCTGCATGAGCGCTTCGCGCAGCAGCGTGCGCGATTCACCCACGATGACGATAAGTGGGAGCGCTTCCGGCCGATCATCGCCGCCGCATTCCTCGAGCAGGCCGCGTTTCATAGCGTCGGCCTTTCCGCGCGCCTCGACCTGGGTGCCGCAGTGCGCGGACTTGCCAAGAAGCACGGCGTACGGGTCGAGGAGCTGAAGATCGCCGGGATCGGCGACGTGCTCGATGCGCTCAAGACCATGCCGCCTGCGACGGAGAACACCTGCGTGAACGCCTCGCTGGTCACGGTGCAGAGCGCTCTGCCGCAGTTGATGGACCGGGCGCGAGCATGGGCCACCGGCGATGTGGAGCGCATCGAGAGCCACCCGGCGCCCGCCGAAGTGGATGCGTGCCTGCGGGCGCTCGATTCGGGCGCCGCCGCCGGGGATCTGCTCGGGCGCATCCGCCGAGCGTGGCTCGACGCCTTGCTGCAGTCGTTGCAGGGCGGCGGCACCACGCTCGCGGTCGTCAACATGGACCTGTTGCTCGGCAAGGGCGGTCTGCTCGATGAGCTGAGAGGGCGTGGGTACGATGTGGACGGCCCCACCGCCGGAGGATGACCGCGCCGGGAGGATCGAGTGGCCGCCGCCGCCGCAACCTGGCCCGAGAGGCGCAGAGCCGTCACCTTCTCCCCCCTGTCGGCCCCTTCATTCTCTCGCGAGCGATTCTCTCGCGAGCGAACCCTTGCGTGGCAAAGCGGGTCAACTGGCTTGCGAGCACGGACAGCTCACCCTGCCCGCCGCCCAGATAGCGGTCCATTGCCAGCGCGAACAGCATGCCGAAATTGAACAGGCCGACGAGCTGCGGATCGATACCCTCCTTCACCAGCGGGCGCAGCACCTCGCCGCGCTGGCGAATCAGCGGAGCAACCTCCTCGCGATAGAGCTTGCGACCGAGCTCGGGCTCGGAGAACAGTGCGACCGTGAGCAGCGGGAAGATCTCGATCATGTCCCGCAGGTGGCGAGCGCCGGAAGCCTGGGCCAATCGAGCCAGGTCAGCCGGCGTCGCGGCCGTCTCGTAAGCCTCCACCCTTGCGTGCGCGCCGCGCATGGCCTCGATCAGCGGCCTGACGACGGCCTCGTGAAACAGCGCCTTCTTCGAGTCGAAATGCTCGAAAAGGGTCGCCTGGTTGACGTCCGCCGCCTTTGCTATGTCGCGGGTGCGTGCACCTTGCAGATTGGCGCGGGCGAATACCTGCTGCGCGGCCGCGATGATCGATTTGCGCCGTTCGGCCGCCGGCAGATAGGCCCGGCTCGGGCGCGTGCGGACCCGGGCGTTGTTGGCTGTGCGCCTCTTTCCAGTGCTCGCCACTTCCCATCGGCCCCCTCGAACGCACGCCGCGGCAAACGCCGGCGCCTTGGCGGTAACGCTAGCACAGTTCGGCACCGAAACAATCAACCATTTGGTTGACTCTGTCTTTCCGTGGCAGCATGCTGGCGGGGCGTGACTGGCGCGGAGGATCGTTCATCAGCAGCGTGCGGGGGAATGTAAATGCCGATCAAGGCCCAGGATCTGGTCAGAAAAGCGCGGGAATTCATCGAGTACAAAAAGGACAAGAAGACCAAGATCGCCTACCTTACGCTCAATAGGCCCGGCCAGTACAACGCCACCACGGTGGGCATGCGGCTTCTGTTCGGAGACCTCGTACATCGAGCCAACATCGATGATGACGTCAAGGTGCTGGTGGTTCGCGGCAGCGGCGATCACTTCGGCACGGGCGGCGACCTCGACGAGCAGAATGATGCCTATACCGATGGCGCCGACGTGTCGCTTCTGCATGAATTCGAGATCGACGATCCCGACGTGCGGTACCCGAAGAAGGGATCGTTCCGCTATATCCATGGTCTGTGCGAGCACTATGCGAAAGCGCGCGGCGGCTGCCGCAGCCTGCAGGAGTTCAAGAAGATCAGCATCGTCGAGGCGAAGGGCTACTGCTATGGATGGCACTTCTATCAGACCGGTGATGCGGATCTGGTGGTGTCTTCCGAGGATGCCCTGTTCGGCCATCCTTCGTTTCGCTATGTCGGTGTTGCGCCGCGGCTCTGGACGTGGGTGGAAACGATGGGACTGCGCAGATTTCAGGAGATGCTGTTCACCGGGCGGCCCTTCACCGCGCAGGAGATGAAGGAGTGCGGCTTCGTCAACAGCGTCGTGCCGCGCGAGAAACTCGAGGAGGAGACGCTCAAGTACGCCACCGCTTGCTCGCGCACCCGGCCGGTCGATATGGTGGCTGCGCAAAAGACCTTTCTGGAGATCTACAAGCAGTTCCGCGGCGAGTACATGGGGAGCCTTCTGTCCGCCCAGCTGGAGGGACTGTGGCCTTTCATGAGACATGAGCCGGGCGATCTTGATTTCGGCTCCGCCATGGGCAAGACCAATATCTCCGGCATCGTCAAGGATCTGGAGAGCGGCTATCCGCCCGAGTGGCGCATGAGCCGCGGGGGACGCAGGAAAAAATAGGAGGCGGACGATGACGACCCCGGTCAGCAGGATAACGAACGAATTGGCGGATCGCGAAGCCATCCGCGAATGCCTGCATCGATACTGTCGGGGGGTCGATCGGCTCGACGCGCAGATGCTGCGCAGCGCCTACTGGCCCGACGTGGTCGATACGCATCTGGGATTCACGGGAAATCTCGAGGAATTCATAGCCTGGTCGTTTCCGATCATGGGAGCGATGGATCAGAGTCAGCACTTCCTCAGCAACATCTTGATGACGATTCGAGGCGATACGGCCGACGTCGAATCCTATTTTTATGGGTTCCATCGGATCAACGGCCCGAACGGCAAATTCGATGCGATCGGCGCCGGCCGCTATCTGGACCGCCTGCAGAAGCGCGCAGAGGAATGGCGCATTCTCGAGCGGCTGGTGGTGACGGACTGGTTCCGTCAGTATCCGGATTCGGCCGACTGGTCGAAGGGTGTGCTGGGCTTCATGGTCGAGCCGGGGGGACGCTTCCCGCAGGATGAGAGCTACCGGCGCGTTCGCATCCTGTGAGGCCCCTTGCCCGGCTCGGGTTCTACAGAGCTTCGATGATGGTCACGTTCGCGATGCCGCCGCCCTCGCACATGGTCTGCAGCCCGTATTTTCGCTTGCGGGCGCGCAACGCGTGCACCAGGGTCGCCATGAGCTTCGCGCCGGTCGCGCCGAGCGGATGGCCGAGGGCAATGGCGCCGCCGTTCACATTCAGCTTCTGCGGGTCGGCGCCCGTGTGCCGAAGCCACGCCAGCGCCACGGGCGCGAAGGCCTCGTTCACTTCGAACAGATCGATGTCCTCGAGCCGCATGCCCGCCCGCGCCAGCGCTTTCGGGGTGGCGTAAAGCGGCTCCTCGAGCATGATCACCGGATCTCCGGCGGTCACGGTCATGTTCACGATGCGAGCCAGGGGCTCGAAGCCATGCGATTTCACCGCCCGCTCGCTGGCGAGGAGAATCGCGGCGCTGCCGTCGCACATCTGGCTCGCATTCCCGGCGGTGATCACACCCCCCGCCGAGAGCGGCTCGAGCTTGCCGAGCGCTTCGAGCGAGGCATCGAATCGCACCCCCTCATCGCGATCGTGCACCCCCTGCGAGCCGTCGGCGAGCGACACGCGCACGGGGATGATTTCGCGCGCAAACGCATTCGCGTCGATGGCCGCTGCGGCGCGCCGGTGGCTCTCGAGAGCGAAGCGATCGACGCTCTCGCGGTCGAATCCCCATTTGTCCGCGATCATCTGCGCCCCGACGAACTGGCTGAAGGCTTTGACGCCGAAGCGCGACTGAACGGACGGCGGCAAGGGCTGTGCGCCGATGACCGCCGAATTCATGGGCACGCGCGTCATGCTCTCCACGCCGCCCGCGATCACCAGCTCCTGCACGCCCGCCATGACCGCCTGCGCGGCGAAATGCAGGGCCTGCTGAGAGGAGCCGCATTGCCGGTCGATCGTCACGGCCGGAACGCTTTGCGGCAATTTCGACGCGAGTACGCAATTGCGGCCCACGTGCTGACTCTGCTCGCCGGCCTGCGTCACGCAGCCGAAGAGCACATCATCGATCGCGGCCGGATCGAAGTCCGAGCGCTCCAGAAGCGCATTCAAGCTCATGGCGCCAAGATCGACGGCATGGACGTTCGCCAGCCGACCTTTGCGGCGTGCGCCCGCCACCCTGACCGCGTCCACGATGAAAGCTTCAGTCATTGCGCCTCCTCTTTGAAAGGCTTGCATTGTAGACGGCCGACGGGCCCGCCGGGAGCCGTGTATGCGCTAGCCGCCGGCCATGGCCCGGTCGCGCGCCTGCAAGATGGCCTCGAGGTGATTGACCACATCACCGGCCGTCACCCCCCCATCCACCGGCAGCACCACGCCCGTGACCTGTGCCGCCCGATCGCTGCCCAGGTACAGCGCCGCTTGCGCGACGTCCTCGGGCGTCCCTTCGCGCTTCAGCGGGCGGGCCTTGGCGGTGACCGGCGAGACGGCGTGCTTGATCCGCTCCACGCGCTCTTCGCTGGTGCCGGGGGCGGCGTACGAGGTCATCTCGGTGCGAATGAGCCCGGGGGCAATGCAATTCACGCGAATGCCGTGATCCGCGAGGTCGATCGCCGCGCATTTGGAGAAGTGAACGACCCCGGCCTTCGCCGCCCGGTAAGTCATGACCCCGAAGCCCGCCTTGATCCCGGCGATCGACGCGGTGTTGATGATGGAGCCGCCGCCGTGATCCTTCATGTGCCGGGCGGCGCGCTGCGTCCCGAGCATCACGCCGAGAAGATCCACCCCGACGATGCGCTGAAAGTCCTGAAGATCGTCGTCGAGGAAGTGCGCGAAGGCCTGACCGCCGATACCCGCGTTGTTGAACATGACCTGCAGGCCGCCGAACCGAGCGACGGCGAACTCCACCAGCGCCTGCACGTCACCCGGGCGTGCAACGTCGGTGCGCTTGAACAGGCAGGCACTCCCGAGCTTCGCCGACAACTCCTCGCCGCGCGAGGCATCCAGGTCGGCGATGACGACGTTCGCCCCTTCGCGCACGAACAGCTCGACGGTCGCGCGGCCGAGACCGCTCGCCCCGCCGGTGATGATCGCGGTCTTCCCGGACAGTTCCTGGCCCACTGTGATCTCCCGCCCGATGGGCGGCGCCGAAGCGGGCGCCGCTCATGCCCTCTGTACCTGGTCGCGCGGATCATGCCACGCCGCCAGACTCCCGTGCGGCGCGTTTCTTGCCTGTGGTCGCAATTGGACATGCATGGCCGCAGGTCCAGGGAGGCAAGAGCGCCCTGCATGAGCGATAGTGAGGGTCACGGTAATGGGGGTGTTGAGCATGTCCGCACTGAGCAAGCTGCGTATTCTCGAGCTCTCCGACGGCGTCGCCGGCGAATACTGCGGGAAGCTGCTCGCGGACTTTGGCGCCGATGTCATCAAGGTCGAGCCACCCCGGACGGGCAGCGCCACGCGCGGGCAGGGGCCGTTTGGCCCAAGGGGCGATTCGCTCGAGCACAGCGGGCTGTTTGCGTATTTGAACACCAACAAGCGCTCCGTCGCCCTGGATCTGTCGAATGCGCCCGCAAGGCAGGCGCTGCACGAGCTGATCGGCACGGTCGATGCAATCCTCGATGATCATCCCGCGGGTTATCTGCAGGAGCTCGACATCGACCCTGCCGGGCTGGCGGCGAGATTCCCCGGGCTTCTGATCTGCATCGTGACTCCGTTCGGCTACGACGCACCGGCGAATCTGCGCAAGGCCTACAGCCTGAATGTGTTGCACAGCAGCTGGGGGTATCACTGCCCCGCCGAGGCCGATCCGCGCCAGCCGCCCCTCGGCGGCGCCGGACGGTTTCTGCCCGACTATGAATCCGGGCTGAGCGCCGCGCTCGCCCTCGTATCGGCGCTGCACTTTCGGGAGAGCTCGGGCACGGGGCAGCTCATCGACGTCTCGCAGCAGGAATCGATGGCGTCCCTGGTCGATTATGTCCTCGGGCAGATGGTCGCCGGGACCATGCAGGTGAGCAGCCGCCGACAAGCCTATGATCTGGGCGGTCCGGCCACGTTCTTTGCCTGCCGGGACGGATATGTCTATCTGTGGATGTCCGAGCCGGCTCACTGGAACGGCATGTGGACGCTGATGGGCGAGCCGCCGTGGATGAAGGACTATCCCGATCGATGGCTCGAGCTTCATGTCACCGGGGAGCGCATCGCCCGCGCTCGCGCCGAAATCGCCGCATGGATGCGCGATCAATCGAAGTGCGAGGTGGCCACGCGCGCTCAGAAGCTGGGCGTGCCGTTGGTGCCGGTGAACACCATGGCGGATGTGTACCAGTCCGCGCAGATGCGTTTTCGAGGATTCTTCACCGAGATCGAGCATTCCCGCCTCGGCCGATTGCCCTATCCATCCGTGCCGTACCGCTTGAGCGCGACACCGGCGGCGATCGAGCGCGCCGCACCGCTCCTCGGCGAGCACACGCAGGAGGTCCTGCGGGAGGCCGCCGCCCTTGGCGCGCGCCGGACGAGATTTGCCGCCGCCGGCAGCCTCGCCCCCACTCCCGAGCCGCGGCGCGCCGGGCCTCTGCAGGGTGTGAGGGTGCTGGAGGTCACCAAGATCTGGGCCGGTCCCTACACGGGCAAGCTTCTCGCGTTGCTCGGCGCCGAGGTGATCCGGGTCGAGAGCTACGATTCTCTGGATGCGACGCGGCGCTTCGGCACCCAGGACATCAACGATGCGCCGGGATTTCAGGCGATCAATCCGGGCAAGTACAGCGTCCAGCTGAGCATGAAGACCGAGGAGGGCCGGCGACTGGTGAAGGAGCTCGCGGGAGTGTCGGACATTTTCATCGAGAACCTCCGCCCCGGCGCCGCCGAACGGCTGGGACTCGGATATGAAGCGCTGCGAGAGCTCAAAGGCGACATCGTGGCGGTATCGATGAGCATGTACGGCCATGACGGTCCGCTCAGCTACCAGACGGGCTATGCGCCGTGCTTTTCGGCACTCGCCGGCATCTGTCACCTCGCTGGATATGAAGGCGGCCCGCCGGTGCTGTTGAATCAGCGCTACGGCGACAGCAGCTACGGCACGGCTGCCGCCTACGCCGCCGTGGTCGCTCTTTATCATCGGCGCAGGACCGGGCAAGGCCAGTATGTGGACGTGTCCGCGGTGGAATCGCTGTCCGCGGTGCTGGGCGACGCCTTCATGGAATATTTCATGACCGGCCGCGTGCCGGGCAGAAGCGAGCGGCATCCGGACATGGCGCCCCACGGATGCTACCCCTGCCAGGAGCAGGAGTGGATCAGCATCGCCGTGCGGAGCGATGAGGAATGGCGGGCTCTGTGCGAGGCGATGGGAGAGCCCGCGCTCGGCCAGGACCGGCGGTTTGCCGACCGGCGCTCACGCTCGAAGAGCGCGCGCGAGCTGGACGACATCGTGGCCGCCTTCACCCGAGGCAGGAATGCCCGCGACCTCGCCGCCGAGCTGCAGGACAGGCGCGTAGCCGCCTTCAAGAGCCTGAATTCCATCGATCTCGTGAGCGATGCGCACCTGTGGGAGCGCGGATTCTATGACTACGTCAGCGACGCGAGGGAGCAGTCGACGGCGATCGTCGGCGCCCCGTGGCACTTCTCGGCGACCCCCGCGAGAATCGATCGGGCCGCCCCGCTCCTGGGCGAGCACAACGACTACGTGCTCGGCACGCTCCTCGGTCTATCAGTCGAGGAGCGGCAGCGGCTGGCCGCCCGGAAGGTGATCTACTAGAACTAGAACTCGAAGCGCCGCGCCCTGCAAGCAAGCCGCGTCAATTCGTAGTCTCCCGCATCGTCGACGCGCGCTCTCCAGCCGGGGTAGACGACGATGGTGGTGAAGGTCTCCTCGATGATCGCGGGCCCCGCGATTTCATGACCGGGCCCGAGGTCCGCACCGCGGAACACCTCGGTCTGCTGGTAACCGTCCCCCAGGTTCGCGCGCCGTGCCTTCGAGGCCTGCGGCGCGGCCGGTGGCGCGCTGCAGCCCCGGACGATGGGGGGCCGCGAAGTCTCCACGTAGGTCGCGAGCCGTACGCCGACGATCTCCGCCATCTCGCCTTCGCGCACATGGCCATATTCCTCCATGTGGCGCTCGTTGAAGGCGGCGATCACCTTCGCCGGGAGCGTCTCGTCGACGAAGGCCAGATCCCGGGCTCCGCGGCTCGTCTTGACATCGAATGTGAGCGACCAGTTCTGCCCGGGATAGCGCATTTTCATCTGATACTTGGCGATGAGCTCGTCCTTCGAGAAATTGGCATTCGCAAAATATCTCTCGGCACGCTCGCCCAGCTCCGTCCACAAGGCCCGCAATCTCGCGAGGTCGGGACCGTTCGCCGGAGCGATGAAAGAGCGCTCCTCATCGATGCTCGGGTTCGCGACCAGAGTGCCGAGCGCCGAGAAGGCCGCGGATGCCCTGGGCACCAAGACCTTGTCGATACCCAGGTCCTGCGCCTGAATGGCCGCAAAAACCGGTCCGTTCCCCCCATAGGCGAGCATGACCATGCCGCGCGGGTCGATGCCTTTCTCGGCGGTGGATCTTCTCACCGCCTGGCTCATGTTGGCGTTCACCACGCGCCAGGAATCGAACGCCGCCTCCTCCGCGCCATAACCCATCTCGAGGCCGATGCGCCTGAACGCCTCCTCGATTCCCTCCTCGCGCAAGCGGAAGCTGCCGCCGGCAAATTCCGAATCCGGGGACAAGATACCCAGCATCAGCAGCGCATCGGTCACGGTCGGCGATCTGCCGCCGCGGCCATAGCAGATCGGTCCCGGCTCTGCGCCGGCGGACGCCGGTCCCACCTCCAGAGCGCCGTTGTTCACGCGACAGATCGAGCCGCCTCCGGCCCCCAGGGTCTCGACCTTCACCATGGGTACACCGATCAGATAGCGATGGTGCATGTTCCAGCCCGCTTCGGCGGGCGCGGCGCCGTTCACCACCAATGATACGTCGTAGGATGTGCCCCCCATGTCCACGCACAGGAGATTGGGGTAGCCCTTGGCGGTGCCGACGTGGGCGGAGCCGACCACGCCCCCGGCGGGACCCGAGCACAGCACGCGGATCGGCGATCCCTCGATGTATTCCTTGGTCATCACCCCGCCGCTCGCCTGCATGACCATGAGCCGGTTTCGGTAGCCCGCCTCCTTCAGCCGTGCGACCAGCTTCTCCAGATAGGAGGTCACTCTGGGCGCCACGTAGGCGTTGACCACCGTGGTGCTGGTGCGATCGTATTCCGGAGCGCGCGGCAGCACCTGGTGGGAGCACGAGATATGGACACCGGGCATCTCTTGCGCAACGATCTCGGCCGCGCGCCTCTCGTGAGTCGGATTCACGAAGGAGAAAAGGAACGAGATGGCGACCGACTCGACGTTCTGCCTCTTCAGTCTGCGGCAACGGTCACGCAGCGCATGCTCATCGAGCGCCTTGTGCACGGTGCCGTCGAAGAGAATGCGTTCCGGGACGGTGAGACGCCGGCGCCGCGGGGTGATTTGCTTCGGCGGCTCGAGCCTCACGTCCCAGATGCTCTCCTTGAATCCGCGCCGATATTCCATCTCGTCGCGAAAGCCCTCGGTGGTGATCAATCCGGTGAGTGCGCCATTCATCTCGATCAAGGTGTTGTCGGCCACGGTCGTGGCGTGCACGATGGCTGCGCATTGGCCCAAAAAATCGCTCAACGGCAGCTCTTCGATCTCGGCGAGCCGTTGCAGGCCCTGCATCACCCCCAACGACCGATCGGCGGGCGTGCTCAGATTCTTGTGCATGATCAGATCCGATCCCGTGAGCAGCGCAAAATCCGTGAACGTGCCGCCGATGTCGATGCCGACCCGATAATTCATGCACGCGCTCTGGTCGCGTCCGCCATCTGCCCTCGCAGGGCCTGGGTGGCCGCGCGATCGACCTCGATATCGTAGCGCTCCAGCGAGCCGGTCAGGACGACGCCGTATTTCTCGCGCGCGCGCTCGATGCTCACCAGCTCATCGAGCACGTCTTCCTTCACCGCCTGCGGGTCGCGCAGGAGCGGCGATTCGAAGCCCGCGCCGCCGCCGTGCTGATAGGCGATCACGGCACCCGCCGGCAGCTGCGCATGCGCGGTCAGCTCGACGGCATATTCCCGGGGTGTGCCCACCTCGAAACGGCTGGAATACGGGCTCGCATCCTCGCCCCCGCACAGGCCGCGCAGCGGGTGCGCCGCCGATACCATCCAGGCCATCGCCGTGGTGGGCTCGAGGACCTTCTTCACGTTCAGGCTCCCGGGCTGGCCGCGCCAGCGCCCCGCCCCCTCGGAATCCATGGTCATCTCACGGCTGATGTTGATGATGGGAAAACGGCTCTCGGCATCCTCCGCTTCCGATAACAGCAGATTGCCGAGAGCCACCGGGCACGAGCCCCAGCCATCGATGCCCTGCACCGCCGATGCGTCCATGGTGCGCGTATCGACTCCCTGATCCATCCACATCTGGCCTTGCCTGAAGCCGATCACCGCATTCGGCATGCCGATCTTGTACACCTGCGGAGCCGAGCGCTGCGGCGCGACCTGCGACAGCGCGACGCAGACCGCTTCGGTGATCTCGCATGCGGGGTGAAACGAGCCGAGCGCCGCGGGCTTGTTCACGGGGGGATGCGCAATCGTGCTCTCGGGAATGATCATCTCCACCGCATTGAACAGGCCCTCGTTCTTGACGATGCCCGGGTCTATCGCCGAGGCGATTTGCGTCATCACGTAGCCGCGGCTGTTCGCGAACGTATTCCACACGCCCACCAGCTCGGCGCGATCATCGGTGCCGGTCAGATCGACCGTGAGCTGATCCCCCTCGACGATGCAAGCCACGCGCACCCTGACGTCCTTGATGCCTTGCGTATCGTGATCGATGAATACCTCGGCCGCGTACCTTCCGTCGCGCCACTTCGCAATCTCCTCCCGCAAGCGCTTCTCGGTATGCTCGATGTTGTGGTTGACCGCCGCCTTGACGGTGTCGGATCCCCACCTGCGCACCACCTCCTCGAGCAGCCTCACGCAGTGTTGAACGGCCCCGATCATGGCGGCGAGGTCGCCCGCGAAGCTCGCGAAGCGGTTGTTGCGCTCCACCAGCTTGATCACGTCGCGGCGCTTCGCGCCGCGATGAACCAGCTTCAGACAGGGGATCGCCAGCCCTTCCGTGAAGATGTCGGTGGCCTCGAGGGTGAAGCCGCCCGGGTCCTTGCCGCCGGTGTCGCCTTGATGCGCCTGCAGCGCCTGGATCAAGATGAGCTCGCCCTTGTCGTCGAACACCGGCGCATAGACGTTGTAGTCCGGCAAGTGGCCGCCGCCGTAGTCGGGATCATTGCCGAGGAACACATCGCCGGGACCCCATTCGTAATCCTCGAAATGCTCCAGACCGTAGCGCACCGTCAGCTGCGAGATGAATACCAGGTGCGGCGTGCCGATCGATACGCCCGCAAGGCGTCCGTGTGCATCGAGCACACTGCCGTTGCGCTCGTTGGACTGGTTGATGATGGGCGATGAGGCGGCGCGTCCCAGATGCGTCGCGGCCTCGAAGCACACCGTCTCGAAGGCGCCCCGGATGATTGCGGCCGTCACCGGATCGACTTTTGCCGACGTCGGCAGAGGCGGACGCCTCGCGGCCAGCCTCTTGTTCAATTCGAAGGACATCGCAGATCTCCTCTATTCGAACGGGCGTCAGAGCGCGACCGCCGCCTCACGCGCAACCGATCGGGCCGCGCTGCCTGCGCGCGCGGCAATATCGTTCGCGGCGACGTAGCCGAAGGTGAGCGCCGGCCCGATCGTGCCGCCCGCTCCCGGGTAGCAGTTGCCGAACGGGCTCCCCGATGCATTGCCCGCCGCATACAGGTGGGGTATCGGCCGTCCCGCGCCGTCCAGCACCCGCGCGTGCGCGTCGGCCTTGAGCCCTCCCTTGGTGCCGAGATCGCCCAGGTTGATCGGCACGGCGTAGAACGGAGGCGCCTCGATGGTTCCGAGCGAGGGATTGGGCTTGGACGTCGGATCGCCGAAGAATCGATCGTAATCATTGCCGCCGCGGCCGAATTGCTCGTCTTGGCCGGCACTCGCGTAATCGTTCATGCTCGAGACCGTCCTGCGGAACGCATCGAGCGGGACCCGGATCTTCCGCGCGAGCCCCTCCAGCGTGTCCGCCTTGAAGATGTAGTGATCCCACCAGTCGAGCGGGATCTTGCGGTCCGGCATCACGGCCGTCGGCATGAAGCCACCGGCGGAGAACTTGGCGCGAAAGCGGGCGTCGAACACCAGCCAGCACGGGCAGTTCCCGCCGCTCTGCAGCTGATCGGCCACCATGGCCTTGCCGAAATCGTCGTAGCCGCACGCTTCGTCGACGAAACGCTCGCCATGACGGTTGACGCACACGCTGTGCGGCCGGCCCACATCGAACGCCGCCTGATGTATCTCCTCGAAGTTGGACGTCGTGGGCATCGGCATCTGCATGGTGGGGATCCACCACCCCGCTTCCGTGTGCTCGGTCGCGGCGCCGATGCGCATGCCGGCGAGCAACGCCTCGCCGCGATTCGCATCCTCGGGCGAGCTCGAGTGCCGGGTGAGTCCGGGAACGGGAAAGAACCGATCGCGCAGCTCCTGGTTCCATTCGAACCCGCCCGCGCTCAAGACCACGCCGTGGCGCGCACCGATGTCGTAGCCGCGGCCGTAGTTGCTCACGCGCACGCCGCTCACCTTGCCGTCCGCGACCAGCAGCTCGGCGAGCCGGGTCTCGAGCCGCACTTCGATGCCGCGATCGAAGATCTTCTTGTAGATCTGCCCCATCAATGCGGCACCGGACGTGAACCGTCGGTCGCGGCGGCTGATGCTGCGCGTGCCGAGGTCGCTCCAGTAGCGCCACAGGATCTTGAGCAATACCAGGCGCCACCCCTTGGCGCGCGCCGACAGGGCGAAGAACTCCGCGAGGTCCATCGCATAGCGATTGAGGAGCTTGAATCGCGTGTACTGCTCGCGCATCAGCGTGAATTTATCGCCGAGCTCCCGTCCGTCGAAGGTCGGACAGATGATCGAGCGGTCGGCGCGCGCGCCGCCGGCGCCGGGAAAATAGTCGGGCCATTGCGTGGCCATGACCGCGATGCCGAGCGACTGCATGAATCTCACCATCTGCGGACCCTCGTCGATGAACGCTTCGAGTCGATCGCGCTGGATGCTGCCGCTCACCAGGTTGTTCAGGTATTGGAGCGCCTGCTCGCGGCTGTCGCCGTCCGCTCGGCCGCTCGGGAGGAGCCCATGGTTCGGGATCCACAGCACGCCGCCCGAGGCCGCCGAGGTGCCGCCGTACTTGTGCGCCTTCTCGATCACCAGCACCGAGAGGCCGAGTTCCTTGGCACGCAGCGCGGCCATCGCCCCTGCAGACCCCGAGCCGACCACGACGACGTCATAGAGTTCTATCTGCATTGCCCTCGCCTCCGCGATAGATGTTCAGGGAATCCATCGTTCTCGTCTACGGCGCGAACATCGGCCGCCCACCGCCGCTAGTCTATGCGGGAGCCCCGTATTGCCTGGGACCGCAATGGCGTGAGCGCGCCCGCACACGCGTCTATTCTGCAGTTTCATGGCGATCAACCCATCATGAGTCCTGCACCGCCGTTTGCCCAAAGGCCGGTGCTGCTGGTGACCGGTGCCAGCTCCGGCATCGGCGATGGCATCGCGCGGCGGTTCGCCGCCGGCGGCTATCGGATCGTCGCGGTCGCGAGAAGAAAGGAGCGTCTCGAGAAGCTCGCGCAGGATCTCTCGGCCAGCACCGATGTCGCGATCCTCGCGGCCGACGTCACGGCGCCGAGCGCCCCCGAGCAAGCCGTCGATCTCGCCATGAGATCCTTCGGCAGACTCGACTGCCTGGTGAATAACGCAGGCGCCGGCAAATGGGCGCCGGTGCACGAAACCGACGATGCCATGCTCGACGAGGTGATCGAGACCAGCCTCAAGGCTCCGTTCCGCTTCGCCCGCGCCGCGCTTCGCGTGATGGGCGCGGGCTCCTCCATCATCAATGTCGGGTCGGTGTTCGGCATGCTCGGCGGCCTGAACGGCGGCGCCTACTGTGCCGCGAAGGCGGGCCTGATCGGACTCACGCAAGCCCTCGCCGTTCAGTACGGCGCGAATGGCATCCGCTCGAATCTGGTGGCGCCCAGCGTCATCAAGACCGACATGACCAAGGATTACTGGGATGCCCCCGCATTCCAGCGCGTCAACCAGGAGATGACTCCGGCCAATCGCGACGGCACGATCGCCGACGTCGCCCACGCGGCCTTCTTCCTCGCCTCCGAAGAGGGCAGCTTCATCAACGGACACACCCTGGCCCTGGACGGCGGATGGTCGAGCACGAAGTTTCTCAGCCAGGAGGCGCTGGTTTGCAGGCGCCTCGCGCCATGAGCTGCGAGCCACCGAGCCGCTGGCCACGCCCTAATCGCCGCTTTGCGCGGCCTCCCCGGGGCTGACCTCGGGCTTCGCCGCCGCGCCTGCCGTGCCCGCCGCGCTTGCCGTGCCCGCCGCGCTTGCCGTGCCCGCCGCGCCCGGATCGGCGACCAGCACCTCGATCCAGCCCTCGATGATCCGCAACCGGAACGTCGCGATGGGCTGCGTCGCAGGGGGATTGAGCGCCCGCCCGGTCTGCAGATCGAAGCGCGCGCCATGCACCGGACATCCGATCCAGCCTCTCGCCATGCGCCCGCACTCGAGCCGCTCTTGCGCATGCGAGCAGATGTTGGAAACCGCGTAGAGCCGGTCATTGCTGTTGCAGATGAGAACGGACTTGCCGTTGACCTCGACCGCCTTCTTGCTGCCCGGCGGAAGCTCCGAGACGCTCAGCACACGGGCGAAGCTCTCCACCGTCGCTGCCGCGCTCAGCGCGGTTGCAATCGTTCCCGATCGGGCCGCTTCGGCTCCATCGCGAGGTACTTGTCGACCGCCTTCTCGAAGTGGCGCACACGAATCTCCTGATAGTTGCCGAGCGTGAGTCCATGCTTGGCACTGGCTTCCAGGCCTTCCTGCTGAAGGAACAGATTGTCCGTATCCTGATCGAGGATCGCGCCAAAGCCCGGATCCATGCCGGCGGCCTCCTTGAACGACTGCCCGTCGCCGAGTTGAATGGGCTCGGCCGGCTCGGGCCGCTTGCCGTCGAGCGGCACCGGCCGCAGGAACAGCACCTCGTAGATGCATGCCCGGTGATCGCGCGGATCCGGACGGAAACGGTACACCATCGGCAGAGAAATGCCGGGGAACAGAAACAGGTTCGGAAAGACGGTGTAGGAGAAACAATCGAGAATCTCCGAGTCCGAGACGCCGCTCAGATCGGTGTTGGTCGCCTTTTCGAACATGCCGCGGAACATGTCGGCCATGGCCTGGCGTGCGGTATCCCCTGCGCCCAGCGTGCGCTTCGTGTCACCGAGCGCGCCGCTGTCGCCGAGCGTGAACTGGTCGAGAATGTCCTGCTCGGTGTACTTGCCATACAGATGCGGGCTGAGCACCCCGAGGGTGGAGATGAAGCGGTTCACGTGCTCGCCATAGGTGTCGTACTGCGAATTGGCATCGCCGTTGGAGACCGCTACCTGCGAGTGCGTCTGGATCACGTGATACGCCTCGAGGAAAGCCTCGATCGCAAGCTTCCAGTTGGCCGGGAGCCGCTTCGACACGTGTAGATGGACGTAGCGGTCCTCGAGCCTCCATGCATCGATATGTGCTTTGACGTCCGCGCCCAGATACTCGCCCAGCGAGGGCGCGTCGGGATCCATGTTGATGAACACGAAGCCGCCGAGCAGCTCGACCCGCGCCTGCGGGAGGGCGAGCTTCTTGCGGTCGACGTGCGGAAAATCCCAGGGGCAAACGACCTGCTTGTTCGATCCATCGATGTTCCAGCTCCAGCCGTGGAAGCTGCACTTGAACTCGCTCGCGCTGCCGAGGGTGCCTGAGGCGCGCAGTTTGGTACCGCGATGCAGGCAGGCGTTGTAGTGGGCGCGCACCTCGTCCTTGGCAACGCGCGTGATGATGAAGGAGTAAGGTCCGACGTCATATACGTGATAGTCCCCGACCTGCGGAATGTGCTCTTCGCGGCAGGCAAACTGCCAGGTGCGTGTCCACAGCCGGTCGAACTCCGCCTTGGCGTAGGCCGCATCGATATACCGATCGGTCGCGATATCCTCATCGCCCAGGAACTGGTAGGACTGCGAGCGCACCCAGTCCGGCGCGCAGACCTTGTCCTTGCCGATGATCTGCTGGGTGCTCGGGGCGCCCGGGCACCGCGCCTCGCCCTTCTTGAGTCCCGCGAGGCCTTTCAATTCCGCCGACATGCGCTTCTCCGAGAGATCGTTGGTTCAGGCCGCTGCGCGGCGCTGGGCGAGCCCGCTCGTGTTCTTGTAAATCTGCCCGTCCTTGATGATCACTGCCAGGCGGTCCGCGCTCGACAGGACCGCGACATCGGCGAGCGGATCACCATCGACCAGCAGCAGATCGGCGAGGTACCCCTCCCTCACCTCGCCCAGCTTGTCGCTCCCCCCCATCATGAGTGCGCCGCCGTTGCGCGTGCCGCAGCGCAGTGCCTCCGCCGGCGTATAGCCGAAATACTCGATGAAGTGCCCGAGATCGCGCGCGTTGGTGCCATTCTTGCTCCAGGCGAAACCGTAATCGCCTCCGATGAGGTGGCGGATGCCGCGCTTGCGCAGCTCCGTGTGGGTTTTCCTCGACTCCTCCAGCAGCTTGTCGATCCCCATGGCACGCGCCACCTCGGGCGCGACCCAGGGCGAGGCCTCATGCAGCATGGTATGAAACAGGCTCACGGTCGGCGCGACGAAGATGCGATCCTTGGCCTCCTCCAGCATGTCGAGCGTCTGCGAGTCCGTATATTCGCAGTGATACAGGACGTCCACCCCCGCCCGCACGCAGTTCTGGATCGAGCCGATCGAGCGCGCGTGGGCATTCACCTTGCGCCCCAGGCCATGCGCCGTCTGCACCGCCATGCGCACTTCCTCGAACGACATGGTCGTGGCGTGCGCCGGAATCGCCGGGTAAAAAGGGTCGCCCGAGACGTCCAGCTTGATATTGTCGCACCCCTCGCGGCAGGCGAGACGCACCGCCTTGCGCATCTCCTCCGGACCGTCGATGACCATCGCCGGAGGATTGCGCGGATTGTGCAGCCTGCTTTCATCGCCCAGGCCGCCGGTCACCGTGATCTCGAGCGATCCCGCACGGATGCGCGGCCCCGGCAAGCGGCCGGCATCGATTTCGTTGCGCACCGCAACTCCGAGCCGCAGCTTCGCCTCGGCCGCCCCGTACGCGCTCGTGAATCCGTGATCCAGCAGGCACTTCGCAACGCGCGCGGTGAGGAGCGTGTGCTCCTCGGGCGGCGGGGTGATCAGATCCTCGGTCGACGTGACCGACTCGAACGAGAGATGCGCATGGCCTTCCACCAGGCCCGGCATCAGGAACATGCCCTTCGCGTCGATCACCTGGCAGCCTGCCTGCGAGAGCTGCCCGGGTACACGCGACACCGCTCGCACACGGTTGCCTTCCACGAGCACATCGCCGTCGTAGGGCGGCGCGCCGCTGGCGTCCCATACTCTCGCTCCGACGATCAAGGTCTTGCTCATCGAACTCGAACCTCCGCGCGAGCGAATGCCTCGTGTCCGCACATCTCTCGCGATCGCGCCCGCAGGCGGCGTGATTGCGCCCGCAGGCAGTGTGTATCCCGGGGAATGACCTCAATTGCACACCGCCTTGCCCTGAGCGGCAATGCGCTCGCCGCCCGCCCCTGCAAAGTCGAAGCGGGGGGCCTGCGCCGCCGATCGCGCTTGCCTCGGCCTGGTCTTGGCGTTGTCCGGGGCTTGCCGGGGGCTCGCCCGGGGGCTCATGATTTCGCCGGGTACGACGCAGCAAAATGTAGCAGGAAAGCCATGATCAGAGGCATACACCACGTCGCGGTGCACGTGCGCGATCTGGATCGGATGATCGAGTTCTATCGCGCAGCTTTCGGCTTCGAGCAAGTGGACGAGGGCTTCAGCTGGCGCGACAGCACCCTGATCGATCAGCTGCTCGACGTGCCCGGCTCCGCTGCCCGCGGCACCATGCTGCGAGCCGGCAGCTGTTACCTCGAGCTGTTCCAGTTCAGTGCTCCGGAGCCCCTCTCGACGCGCCCGCTGCGTCCCTTCGACAAGGGGTACACCCACTTCTGCGTCGACGTCACCGATATCGAGGAGGAGTACGAGCGCCTGCGCGCTCTCGGCATGACCTTCGGACACCCCGCGCCGCTCGATGCCGGCCACGTGAAATCGATCTACGGGCGTGACCCGGAAGGGAACGTCATCGAGATCCAGGAGACGGCGAGAGACTGCACGTTTCGCCTCGACCAGCTGCCGCCCGTTCGCGGATGACGATGCCCGCCATCAGTCTCGATGAGGCGGTGCGGTGACGCCCCAGCGCGCGAGCAGCTCCTCTCCCGAGCCCGACGCGCCGGGCTCGCCCGGTGTGCGTGAGAACCGCGGCGCCGCGGCGGCCTGCCACGCGCCGTTCACCTCCACGTAGGTCTGCCGCGCTCGAAGATGCGGGTTGTGCGGCGATTCTGCGAGCGTGAGCACCGGCGCAAAACAGGCATCCGTCCCTTCCAGGATCTCGCACCAGTGAGATCGGCTCTTGGCGAGAAACAGCGTCGCCAGCAGCTCGCAGCGGCGGGCCCAATCGCCCGATTCATACTGATCTTCGTGAAGCTGCTGCGGCGCGCCGATCCGATCGAGCAGCTCGCGATAGAACTTCGGCTCCAGGGCACCCACCGCGATCTGCGCCCCATCGGCGCAGGTATAGCATCGATAGAACGGGGCGTCGCCCCCGAGCAGGCGCCGGCCGCGGTCGAGCGACAGGGCCCCGGATGGAACGAGACCGGCGAACATGGTCATCATCGATGCAACGCCGTCCACGATCGCGCAATCGAGGACCTGGCCCTTTCCGGAGCGCTCGCGCTCCCACAGAGCGGCCATGATGCCGAAAGCGAGCAGCATCGATCCGCCGCCGAAATCGCCGACCAGATTCAAGGGTGGCACGGAAGACCCCGATTGCGGTCCGATCGCCGCGAGCGCTCCGGTCAGCGCGATGAAGTTGAGGTCATGCCCGGCCGCCTGCGCCAGGGGGCCGGTCTGTCCCCACCCCGTCATGCGCGCGTACACCAGCCGCGGATTGCTCTTCAGCATGGGATCGGGTCCGAGACCGAGCCTCTCCATCACACCCGGCCGCATTCCCTCGATGAGCACATCCGCCTGGCGCGCCGCTTGCAAGCATCGATCCCGGCCGGCGGGCTCGCGCACGTCGAGGGTGATCACGTGCCGCCCGCGATCGACGATGGGATTCGGCCAGCCATTGCCCCCGGGGCGGTCGATGCGCAGCACCTCGGCACCGAGATCGGCGAGCAGCATGGCGCAATGCGGGCCTGGCCCGATGCTCACGAGCTCGAGCACCCGCAGGCCGGCCAGAGGGCCCGCCATCTACGCCGCGACCTCCGTGCAGCGCTCCCGCGCGGGCGGGGCATCGATTGCCCGCGCCGAGTTCCGATAGTCCTTCGGCGACACCCCGTAGGCGGTCTTGAACATGCGGCTGAAATGCGCCGCGCTCTTGAACCCGGCCATGCGCGCGATCTTGTGAATCGGGTAGCAGTCGAATGCCTTCGATACCAGCCACTCGCGCGCCTTGGGAAGACGCCGGCCCCAGAGCAGGTCGGAGAAGGACGTGTCGTTGGCCTTCAAGACGTAGCACAGATAGCGCGGCGAGATCCCGCAGTAAGCTGCCACACGATCGCAGGTCAGATCGGGGCAGGTCAGGTACTTCTGAATCGAGGCCTGAATATCGGCGAAGCGCCGGTCGACGATACCGCTCGGCTGGGCGCAGTGCGCGAATTGGTCGCCGATGCTGTCTGAGATTGCTTGCAGGAACGCCTCGGCGAGCGGCTCGGCGGTCTTGCGGCCCAGATGATGGCCTTCGAAGCTCAGGATATCGAGCAGGTTGCCGACCACACGATGATGCTCGGCCCCGACCGCGAACGAGGTGTTGAGTCCCTTGGCCCACGGCATGTGCGACAGCACCAGGTGCTCCGGCACCACCGCGAGCGCGCACTCGAAATTGCCGCGCTCGCCGATGACCGTGCGCGAGTAGAACGGCTCGTCGGCGTTGATCAGAGCACACCGGCCGGCCGGGACGCAGTAAGAGCCTGCGGGGTGGGCGACTTGCATTTCGCCTTGCAGGATGAAATAGAGCAAGCGCACCGCAGCCCGCCGCGCACGGATGTGATGCCAGCTGCGCCGGAACGAGATGCCGGTGCCGTTCATCGATCGCATGAGCATGATGGGCTCGTTCAGCCCCTTGCGGATGAAGGCGCGCACCTCGCCCGCGGGCTCGATCTCGACGTCGCCGTCCGTGAACTCGTGGCGGACCATGGCCGCGAGCGTGCGCCGAGACTCGGCAACGTCGCGCCCCGAATACGTGTATACGGTTTGCATCGACCCCCCTCCGCAGCGCTCTGCGGTGCCTGCCGTCACTGTTTAGGCACCCGGATTGTCAATAAATTCGAGACTATTCATCTATTTATGCTAAATCGCGCAGGCGGCATCGCCACACCTCACGTGCCCTGCCGATGACGGCGCGCGGCCGCCTCGATGAAGCCGTCGAGGCGCTCGGTGATGATGCCATGCGCTTCGGCCATGATGCGCTCGATGAGTGCTTTCACCGTCGGTATGTCGTGGATCAGTGCCTGCACCATTCCGGCCCAAAAAATGCCCGCGCTCAGATCGCCCTCCTGCAGCACCCGTCTTCCTTTGGCGCCGCTCACCAGCTCGGCCACGTCGGCATACCGGGCGCCCGGCTGCGCCAGGCGCCGTACGACCTCATCCGAGACCGCGCTCTTGCCGACCCGCGCCGTGTTGCTCAGGCTGCGGAAGATCAGATTCGTGCCGCGCTCGTCGTTATCGATGTAGGCCTGCTTGACGTTCGGGTGGATGGGCGCCTCCTGTGTTGCGCAAAAGCGCGTGCCCATGTTGATCCCATCGGCGCCCAGGGCGAGCGCGGCCACCAGCCCGCGGCCGTCGCCGAAGCCGCCGCTCGCCAGCAGCGGAATCTTCACCTTCGCGGCGGCCGCCGGAATCAGGATCAAGCCCGGGATATCGTCCTCGCCCGGGTGGCCTGCGCACTCGAAGCCGTCGATGGAGATCACATCCACGCCCTTGCGCTGCGCCGAGACCGCATGACGCACGGCGGTACATTTGTGGATGATGAGGGTCCCGGCGGGCCGCAGGATGTCCCAGATCTCGCTGATCGCCGGCGTGCCGGCAGTCTCTACGATCCTCACCCCGCCCTCGATGATGGCCTGCGCATAGGCCTTGTAGTCCGGCGAGTTCACCGTGGGGAACACGGTCATGTTGACTGCAAAGGGCTTGCGGGTCATCGATCGGCAGCGCTCGATCTCCTCGCGCAAGGCCTGCGGCGTGGGCTGCGTGAGCGCCGTGAGGATCCCCAGACCGCCTGCATTGGACACCGCCGCGGCGAGCTCGGCGACTCCCACCCCTTGCATGCCGCCCTGCACGATCGGGTGCTCGATGCCGAGCAGCTCGGTGATGCGCGTCCTGAGCGTCATCTCGTGTCGCTCCTGGCCCGTTGTCGGCCCTGAACCCCGGTCCTGGCGCACAGGCCGTTCACCAGCAGCTCCACGCACTGATCGGCAATCTCGGACGGAGTCAGCGCTCCGCCCGGCCGGTACCATCGCCCGATCCAGCTCAGCGCGCCGGCCAGGGTGAAGGCCGCCATCTTGGGATCGCAGGTCTTGATCGATCCGTCCTCGAGGCCCTGGCGGATGAGCTCGCGAAATTCCTGATCGATCCCCGCCTTGATGCGTCGCAGCCTGCGCTGACTGTCCGGCGGCAGCGGATCCTCGCCCACTCGGATCAGACAGCGTCCGAAGTCCATCGTGACGATCTGCGCGTACTTGCGCATCGCCACCACGAGCTTGTCGAGCGCGCTGCCGCCCGACGCGCCGGCCTCCTGGATGGCCTCTTGCAGCATCGTGAGCCCCATGCGCACGCATTCGTAGAGGATCTGGTCCTTGCTGCTGACATAGTAGTAGAGGGTCGGCTTGGTGATGTTCAGCCGCTCCGCCACCTCATCGAGCGTGCTCGCGCTGAAGCCGCGCTCGTTGAACACTTGCGCCGCCGCCCGCAGCACCGCCTCGCGCTTGTCGGATCGTACGCGCTCGCGGTCCCACGGGGAGACGAGCAGTCGATCGGTCATGAGCGTCCCCCCTGCGGCCCAGCGCGCGGGTCTACCGAATGATCTTACATTTTACTGCGCAGTAGACCGGCGGAATTCTAAGTACTGCGGCCGGGCGGCGCAAGCCATCGAGAATCTCCCCACCCGGCGGGGCGGCGGCTCGCGCCGCCCCGCCCCGCCGTGCGCCCGCGCCCTCGCCGAGCGCCGCCGGCCGCTATCGATGGACGCGCGGCCGCGAAGGATCCGCAGGATCGCTCGGATCCCCCACCGGTATCGAGCGCGGGTCGCGAGCGACGCGCGGATCGGAGGCATAGCGCGGATCCACGGCCGCCGTGCGCCGGTCATCGGGCGCCGCCGCAGCGCTCTCCGAGGTGGACGCGATGTCCAGGGCGCCGCTCGATTTGAGCAGATCCTTGGCCCGCTTCACCTGATCCGAGGTATCGCAGTGGACCGACAGCAGCGTCCCGCCGTCCTTCACCCGGCCCTCGTAGCGCTTCGCCTCGTATTCGGGAATGCCCATGCCCACCAGGGCGCCGAGAAATCCGCCCACCGCACCGCCGGCGCCGAGCCCGGCGAGTCCGGCGACGATGGGACCCGCGGCGATGAACGGGCCGATGCCGGGAATCGCCAGCGCCCCGACTCCCGCGAGCACGCCCAGGGTTCCGCCGATGACCCCGCCCGCGGTCGCCCCCGCGGCAGTGCCCTCGGGCGCCTTGGTCTCCTTGTGATGGGCGAATTCGCGGCTGCTCTGGGTATCGGGAAGCAGCACGGAGATCGCACCGCTCGCAAATCCCGCGCCTATCAGAGTGTCGACCGCGCGCTCCGCATCCGTGCCGGTCCTGTAGATGCCGAATACGGCCGTATTCTTGCCCGCCATGATGAGTCCTCCGGTTGAATGTTGGCTCAGGCGATCGGTCTCGCCGCGGCCCTGCCCGGGATTAAGCGCGGGCCTCGGTGCGGCCGCTGTAGGAGCGCGGCGCGAGTTGCGTCGGCGGCCTGCTCGACCGGCGGTCGGCGTTCGTCGCCTGCGCATTTGATATTCTGTGCGCATGATGCAACAAAGCTCGGCACACGGAATCGGCGTGAACGCCAAGGCGCCTCCGGCGCAAGCGCGCGTGGTGATCATCGGCGGCGGTGTCATCGGCTGCTCGATCGCGTTTCATTTGACCAAGCTCGGATGCCGCGATGTGCTGCTCCTCGAGCGCGCTCAGCTGACCTCGGGAACCACCTGGCACGCCGCCGGCCTGTTGACGTCTCTGCGCGACACCGAGACTCAGACGCGGCTTGCAAAATACTCGCAGCAGCTCTATCGGAGTCTGGAGGCCGAGACCGGCCAGGCAACCGGGCTCATCGGGTGTGGCTCCATCCAGCTGGCCATGACGGCGCAAAAGGCCGAGGAGATGCGCCGCGGGATGCACATGGCGCACTGCTTCGGCGTCGAGGCCCACGAGATCGCGCCCGCCGAGGTCAAGCGCCTGTGGCCGCTCGCCGACGTTTCGGATCTGCAGGCGGCGTTTCATTTTCCCGACGATGGCCGCGTCAATCCGACCGATGTGACCCAGGCGCTCGCCAAGGGCGCACGCTCGAGGGGCGCGCAAATCCTCGAGAACACCCCCGTGACCGGCATCCTGCAAGAGCACGGCCGGGTCCTGGGCGTGCGCACGCACGCAGGCGATGTCAAGGCCGAATTCGTGGTGAACTGCGCCGGCATGTGGGCGCGCGCGGTGGGGGCCATGGCGGGTGTCAACGTGCCGCTGCAAGCAGCCGAGCACTACTATCTGATCTCCGAGCCCATCGAGGGCGTGCATCCCATGCTGCCCATCCTCCGAGATCCGGGCAATCGGGCCTACATCCGCGAGGAGGCCGGCAAGATCATGCTCGGCCTGTTCGAGGACCGGGCGCAGCCTTGGGGCTGCGCGGGCATCCCGGAGGATTTCCGCTTCGGGGAGATCTCGCCGGACTGGGAGCGCATGTCTCCCTACATCGAGCAGGCGATGCGGCGCGTGCCTTGCCTGCTCAACACGGGAATCAAGCTGCTTTTCTGCGGGCCCGAATCCTTCACGCCGGATCACAACTATCTCATGGGCGAGGCGCCCAACCTCAAGCACTTCTTCGTGGCCGCCGGATTCAACTCCCTCGGCATCCTCTCGGGCGGCGGCGTCGGCATGGTCATGGCGCGCTGGATCGTGGACGGACGCCCCCCCATGGACGTGTGGAGCGTGAACCTGCGCCGCATGCATGCGTGGCAGAACAACGACCGCTATCTGCGCGACCGCGTGGTCGAGACCCTCGGCATCGGCTATCAAGACCACTGGCCGTTTCGACAAGCCGCCACCGCACGCGGCGTCAAGAAGAGCGTGCTGCACGACCGGCTCGCGGCGGCCGGCGCCTGCTTCGGCGAATCGGCGGGATGGGAGCGCCCCAACTGGTACGCGCGGCCGGGCGAGAGCCCCGCCTACGTCTATGGCTGGGGCCGCCAGAACTGGTTTTCCAACCATGCCGAGGAGCATGCGGCCGTGCGCGAGCGCGTGGGCCTGTTCGAGCAATCCTCGTTCGCCAAGCTCATGGTGCTGGGCCGCGATGCGGCGCGGGTGCTGAATCGCATCGCGACGGCGAACGTGGACGTGGCCCCGGGCCGCTGTCTCTACACCCAGTTCCTGAACGAGGCGGGCGGCATCGAGGCGGATCTGACCGTCACACGTCTCGCCGCCGACCGTTTCATGGTGGTGACGGCTGCGTTCACCCGGACTCACGTCGAAGCGTGGATCCGCAATTCGATTCCCGAGGATGCCCATTGCAGCGTCGCCGATCTGTCCGATGCCTATGCCATGCTGAACGTGCAAGGTCCCGCCGCGCGCGCTCTGCTGCAGTCGGTATCGAGCGATGACTTCTCCGCGCAAGGGTTCCCCTTCGCCGCCTGCCGGGAGGTCCGCATCGGCTATCAGACCGCGCTCGCGTTGCGGCTCACCTACATGGGCGAGCTCGGCTGGGAGCTCTACATCCCCACGCCCTTCGCGCAGCCCGTCTATGACGCGCTCATCGAGGCCGGGCAGGCGCACGGCTTGCGCCACTGCGGCTACCACGCGCTCAACTCGCTGCGCATCGAGAAGGCATACCGAGACTGGCCGCATGACATCGGACCCTCGGACACGCCGCTCGAGGCCGGATTGGCATTTACCTGCGATTGGCAAAAGCCCGGCGGCTTCGTCGGGCGCGAGGCGCTGCTCGCCCGCAAGGCCGCGGGGCACCCGGCGCGCCGGCTGGTGCAATTCCTGCTCGAGGACCCCGCCCCGCTCCTCTATCACAACGAGCCGATTTACCGCGACGGCGTGCGCGTGGGCTTCGTGTCCTCGGGGATGTACGGACACACCTTGGGCGCGGCGGTCGGGCTCGGTTATGTCGCTCACGCCGAGGGCGTGAGCGAGGCCTTCATCGCGAGCGGCCGCTACCAGATCGAGGTGGCCGACGGCAAGGTGCCAGCGCGTGCCTCGCTCGCGCCGTTGTACGATCCGAAGGCCAGGCGGGTGCGCGCCTGAACCGGTGCGATGTCCTCATCGCCGGCGGCGGCGCGATCGGGTCGGCGTGCGCCTATTTTCTCAAGTCGAATCCCGACTTTCGCGGCACGGTGCTCGTGGCGGAGCCCGACCCCAGCTACCGCGAGGCGGCCAGCACCCGCTCCGCGAGCTCGATTCGCCTGCAATTCTCCACCCCCGTGAACATCGAGCTCTCCGCCTTCGGCATGCAGTTCCTGCGCGAAGCGAGGCAGCGGCTCGGCCAGGCGCATCTCGATTTGAGCCTGGTCGAGTCGAGCTATCTGTATCTTGCGACGGCGCCCGGGCGCGCCGCCCTCGAGCAACGCTCGGCGATCCAGCGCGCGCGCTCGGTGGCGGTGACCCTGCACGAGCGAGCGGCGCTGGCGCGGCGCTATCCGTGGCTCAACACCGCCGATCTGGCGGCGGGCTGCGACACGGCGCACGGCGAGGGGTGGTTCGACGGCCATTCCCTGCTCGCGGCGCTGCGCGCCGCGAGCGAGCGCCTCGGCGTGCGCTACGTGCGCGATCGCGTCCTGGCCTTCGAGCGCGCGCCCGGCGGGCGCATCGCTGGCGCCCTGCTGGAGCGGCTCGGGCGCACCGTTTGCGGCCACGCGCTCGATGCCGCCGGCACGCGCTCGCGCGCCCTCGCCGCGACCGCCGGTATCGAGCTGCCCGTGTTCGCGCGCAAGCGCAACGTGTTCGTCTTCACCTGCGCTGTGCCCATTGCCCGCTGCCCGCTGGTCATCGACCCGTCGGGGCTGTGGTTTCGCCCCGAAGGCGATCGATTCCTGTGCGGGCCGCCGCAGCGCCCCGACCCGAACGTCGCGCCCGACGATTTCGAGCCCGACCTCGCCGCCTTCGAGACGCGCGCGTGGCCGATTCTGGCGCACCGCGTGCCGGCCTTCGAGGCGATCCGCATGAGCTCCGCATGGGCGGGACACTACGACTATAATGACTTCGATCAGAACGCCTTCATCGGTCCCGTCCCCGGCATCGACAACCTGCTGCTCGCGTGCGGGTTCAGCGGTCACGGCATCCAGCACTCGCCGGCCATCGGCCGGGGCCTCGCGGAGTACGTTTGCTACGGGCAATACCGCACCATCGATCTGCAACCGCTGGGATATGCGCGCTTCCTCGCGAACGCACCGCTGCGCGAGCTGAACGTCATCTGAACGGCGTCCCTTGACCGCGCGAGGCGACATCCTGCTGCAGATCGACGCCCACACGCTCGCTGCGCGGCTCGATCGGCGCGCCCTGATCGACGCGCTCGACCGCGGCTTTCGCGAGCCCGCCGTGGTCCCCGCGCGGCAGCACTATCAAGTGGACTCGGCGCGCCCCGGCGAGCGCGGCGGGGCGCTGCTCCTGATGCCGGCCTGGAGACCCGGCGGCCCGCTGGGCATCAAGCTGGTCACCGTGTATCCCGACAATGCGGCGCGCGGGCTGCCGGCCGTGGCCGCGACGTACCTGTTGCTCGACGCCGCCACCGGCGAGCCGCGGGCGCTGCTCGACGGGGAGGAGCTCACCCTGCGGCGCACGGGAGCGGCATCGGCGCTGGCCTCGCGCTACCTCTCCGCACCCGAAGCCTCCCGGCTCCTCATGGTGGGCACGGGCCGGCTCGCTCCGCACCTCATCGAGAGCCACGCAGCCGTGCGGCCGATCCGGGAAGTGCGTATCTGGGGGCGGCGCCGCGAGCGCGCCGAGGCGCTCGCTGCCGCGTTGCGCCGGCCGCATCTGCACGTGCAGGCCGCCGCCGATCTCGAGGCGGCCGTGCGCTGGGCCGACGTCGTGAGCTGCGCCACGCTCGCGCGCGAGCCCCTGGTCAGAGGCGAGTGGCTGCGCGCCGGGCAGCACCTGGATCTGGTCGGCGCATTCACCGCGCAGATGCGCGAGACCGACGATGAGGCGATCGCGCGCGCGCACCTGTATGTCGACACGCGCGCCGGTGCGCTCGCGGAATCGGGGGAGATCCAGGGCGCGATCGCACGCAAGGTCATCGGGCCGCAGGCACTGCGTGCGGAGCTCTCGGAGCTCCCGAGCGGCCGATTTGCCCGATCGCATGCGCAGGCCATCACGCTGTTCAAGAGCGTGGGCACGGCGCTCGAGGATCTCATCGCCGCCGAGCTCGCGCTTACGGGGACTGCAATCCTGCCCGGCTCGTGAGGTACACCGCGAAGGTGCCGAGCCAGTGGCCGCCCTCGTAGTGCTCACCCGTCACCGCGGGCAGCGCGGCGTCGCGGTGCAGCTGCGCCGCCGCGCGCAGCACCCGCACGCGCCGATCGCGGGCCGGCAGGCCCTGCGCAATCCCCTCGAGCATCCAGGCGCGGCTCAAGTTCAGCCCGTCCGTGTGCGCGAGCTTGGGGTCGGCGCGATCGATCACGATGGCGGGCTCGAGCCACGGCTTGCCGGTGCGCAGCGGAATGTGCGGCAGGAAGCCGCTGAGCCAGCGCGCGAAAGCGTCGGGACCGAGTACGCGCCTCATGAAATCCGCCTCCCCGAGGCAGGGCGACAGGAAATCCTCGCCCGACGGCTCGTAGCGCAAAGGACAATCCCGATCGGCCAGGTAGAACCGGCGCGAGGCGTAGGCGAGGACGCTGCGCATCTGCGGATCGGCTGCGACCCCCGCCCAGTCCCAGGCCAGGCTGAAGGCAAGCGCCGTCTGATCGTGCTCGCCGACGCGGATCGGGTAGCGCAGCTTCCCCGCCCAGTTCTCCAATCGCGTCGCCGCTTCCGTCTCGAGCGGCCGCAGCGTGCTCGACCATTGCGAGGCCTGAGGGTCGTCCCACGCCCGCAGCTCCGCGCACAGCTGCAGCAGCCAGGCGAGTCCATAGGGGCGCTCGAAGGATGCGCGGTCCCCGTGGCGCAAGTAAGCCAGCTCTGCGGCGATGTTCTGCGCCGTCAAGCTGCGGCCGATGGCGGCGCGCGCCTCGGCCGTGAATGCGGCATCGGGAAACAACCGTGTGAGGCGCACCAGCAGCCAGTGCGCGTGCACGGCCGAGTGCCAGTCGTAGCAGCCATAGAAGGCCGGCGTGAGCTCACGCGGCGGGCGCACGTCGGCGTCGCTCGCGAGCGTATGCGAGATGTGATTCGGATATTCCTGATGCAGGCATTTCAGGGCGAGCGCGGCGAAGCGAGCGGCCGCGGCCGGATCGAGGCCGGGCGGCGGGCGGTCGTTCGGCGGGCTCGCCGGGCTATCGGTGGCGCAAGCGCTGAGGGTGAGCAGGAGCATGAGGCAGAGAATTCGCGGGATTTGCATCCATGAAGTATAAGCAATGCGCGCCGCGCGGCGGCAAGTCGATAAGCAATGCGCGCCGCGCAGCCGCAAGTCGAAAGGCTAGGAGAAGGTCGGCGCCTGGTTCTCGCTGCCCGGCAGGTGCGCCTCGGAAAACCGGCGCGACAGCTCGGCGAGCAAGATCGAGCGCAGCTGGTCCCGATGCGGCCCATCGTTCGCGACCAAGCGCAGCTCCAAGGTCACGGCAGTCGCCTCGACCTTGGTCAAGTAGCATCCGAGCAGCGCTCGTGCGTCGCCCTTTTCGTTCGCGACCTTGATCGCCAGCTGGCGCGCGGCCTCGACGTCGACGTTGCGCCCCAGGCGAATGGTGATGACCAGCGGCCAGGGCGCGAACGTCGCGTTGCTGTTCAAGTTGATGGTCACCTGGCTTGCCGCCACGCTGTTCGGCACGACGATCAAGTGTCCGGCCGGGGCACGCAGCGTGGTGTAGCCGAGGGAGATGAGCTCGACCACGCCGATCTCCGTGCCGGTCGGAGCCGCCACCTGCAAGGTGTCCCCGAGGCGAAACGGCCGGTAGATGGTGATCGATACGCCCGCGACCAGGTTGCCGAGAGTGCTCTGCGCCGCCAGCCCGATGACCACCGAGGCGACGCTCACGCCGGTGAGCAGCGCCGTGCCGAGGGAGTTCAGCACCGGGATGAGGTGCGCATAAAGAGTGAGCATGACCACCCAGATGAGCGCGGTGAGGATCTGCTGCAGAAAGCTCACGGTGGTGCGATCGACGTGATCTGCGCGCGTCAGCGATGCATGCACCGCCGTGCGCAACAGGCGCGACAGTATCAGCGCGATGACGACGAAGATGACCAGATACGCGATCGCTCCGATCAGCGTGTCGGGCCGGATGAGCGAGACGATGTCGTGCTCGCCTACTTTGACGTCGTTCATCGAGCGCTGCCCGCCGGGCGGTGGCCGCTGGCCTTGCCCCCCGCGAGGGCTGCCTCCAGCGCCTGCTCGAGCTTCACGGCAATCTGCTCCAGCTCGGCATCGCTCGCATTGTAGGGGGGCGCGAGGATCACCGTGTCGCCTGCGGCGCCGTCGACGTTCCCCGAGCACGGATAGCAGATCAGGCCCCCCGCAAAGGCGCGCCGGCCGACGTCCAAGCTCAGCCCTCGCTGCGCCGGAAACGGTGCGCGCGTGCCGCGGTCGCGAACCAGCTCGATACCGATGAAAAAACCGCGGCCCCGCACATCGCCCACTTCCTCGAAGCGCGAGAGCCTCTCGCGCAGGGAGTCCTGAAATGCGGCGCCTACGACACGCACGCGCTCGATGAGGCGCTCGCGCTCGATGATCCGCTGCACGGCGAGCCCCGCCGCACAGGCGGCCGTATGGCCGGAAAAAGTGTGGCCCGTCATGAACGCCCCGTGCTCGCTCAGGATGGGCATCGAGACCTGCGCAGCGACCAGCGTCGCGCCCAGTGGGATGTAGCCGCCCGCCAGTCCCTTGGCAATGCTCATGATGTCCGGCACGACGCCATCATGCTCGAGCGCACGCCAGGTGCCGCTGCGGCCCGAGCCGCACATGACCTCATCGGCAATGAGCAGCACATCGTACTTGCGGCATACGGCCTGCACGGCGGCGGCGTACCCCGGCGGTGCCGGCACCACGCCCCCGGCGGCGCCCACGATCGGCTCGAAGATGAATGCCGCCACCCGGTCCGGGCCCGCGGCCTGGATCGCCTGCTCGAGCTCCCCCGCCAGATGGGCGCTCAGCGCTCCGGGCGGGCAGCCCTCGGGGGGCCGATAGGCGTTCGCGGCAGAGACGAAAATCACCTCGAGCAGGCTTCCCTCGAAGGCTTGGCGGCGAGAGGCGAAGCCCGACACCGATAGTGCACCGAGGGTGTTTCCATGCCAGGAGCGCTGGCGCGCGATGAAGCGGCGCTTTTTCATCAAACCGCGCGCAGCGAAGTGCTGCAATGCGACCTTGAGCGCCGACTCCACCGCCTCGGATCCATCGGCGCTATACAGCACGTCCTGGAAGCAGTTGCCCGACACCCGCAGCACGACCTCGGTGAGCGACTCGAGTGCTGCGCTCGTGAACAGATAGCGGTAGGCATGGGCGATCGATTGAAGCTGAGCGCTGATCGCGGCGTTCACTTCCGGGTGAGCGTGCCCGAGGCAAAAGACGGCCGGTCCCCCGGAGCCGTCCAGATAGGCCCTGCCCGCCTCATCGTACAGATAAGAGCCGCTACCGTGAGAGATGCGCGGCAAGTCGCGCAGCCCAAATCCACTTCCGACGCCTCTCGCCATGGGCGATGCCCCTCCTGTTGTCCGCAGTGTACTGAACTTCTGCGCCGCCACACGCCTGCGGCGCCGCGCGCGGGGGCGCTCGCAGCCCGAATTCGATAAAAATTACCTGCTTTCTTACAATGATATAGGAGATAAATCACATGTACTGTCTCGTTACCCGACGGCCGCCATCCCGCTTTCCCGGCGCCGCAGGCGCTGTCGCCGATAGGGGACGTGGCCATCGCGCCCACTCGCAGCGCCAAGGGCTGCTTACAGACCCCGCCCACCCCGGCGGGGATACTGGCCGTCATGGATATCGTGAGCGGGCAGGGAACGGCGGGGGTGGTGAGGGTGCTCGCTGCGGCGGCTCTTTCGCTGGTGAGCGTGGTCGGCGTCGCTGCACCGCAGAGCGAGGCGGCCCCTGCCCCGTTGGAGGGGAGCCCACCCCGCAGCGCCATCGAGCCACCCTCGCACCGCGCGCACCGGGAGGCGCGACTGCGCGCGGCCCGGCTTGACGCGCTGCGCAGGAGATCCCCCCGGCGGCTCTCTCCCGCGGTGAAACCGCATCTCGACCGAACGGGACACGCCCGCTTCGGCAAGGCGTCGTTCTACGCGCACATGTTCGCCGGCCGCAAGATGGCCGATGGAACCCCGATGAGGCCGACCGCCAACAATGCCGCCAGCCGCACGCTGCCGCTGGGCACCACGGCAAAAGTCACCAACCTCGAGACCGGCAAGACCGCCGTCGTGACCATTCGTGACCGCGGTCCGTACATCGAGGGCCGGATCGTCGACCTGTCGCCCGCCACGGCGCGCAAGATCGGGCTGGATCGGCGCACCGGCGTCACCGAAGTCGAGGTGGCTCCGCTGGTCGTGCCGTTGGCGAATGGCAAGGTCAAGCTGGGTGATGGCATACTCGAGGCCGACAACAACACGAAGTTCGCCAGCAGCCTGCGTTAGACTCCCCCGCCGCAGGCATCCCGCGCGCCGCATTCTCGCCTCACCGGCGCTGCAGCTCGCGACCGCCGTGGCAACTCGCCACCGGCGGTGCAACTCGCCACCGGCGGTGCAACTCGCGGTAGCATGGGCACCTTCGTTCACAGAGGAAGTGCCATGGCGATCGACAACTCGGACCTCGAACGCATGCAGGCTGCCGTCGCGGCATCGCTTCATCAGCACTGGCGCCTTTATCTTGCCGAGGGAATCATCCTGCTGCTGCTCGGCTTCGCGGCCATCCTGATCCCGCCCGTGGCGACCATCGCGGTCGCGATTCTCCTCGGTTGGGTGCTGCTGCTGAGCGGAGTGGTCGGCCTGATCAGCACGTTCCGGATGCGCGGGACGCCCGGATTTGGCTGGTCGCTCTTTTCCGCAGTCATCGGCATCGCGGCGGGCGTGGTGCTGCTCGCCTGGCCGCTGTCGGGCGCATTCTCGCTCACGCTCATCCTGAGCGTGTTCCTGCTCTTCGAGGGCGTCGCCTCGATCATGCTCGCGCTCCAGCACCGCCACGGCTTTTCCGGGCGCTGGGCGCTGCTCCTGGTGAGCGGCATCATCGACTTGATCCTGGCGGCCATCATTTTCCTGGGATTGCCGGGTACGGCGGCCTGGGCCATCGGCCTTCTGGTCGGGATCAACCTGGTGTTCGGCGGCTCGGCGCTGATCTCCATGGCGCTGCACGCACGCTAGGCATCGGCGGCCGCGGCCGCGAGAAGCCATTCTCGAAATTGCTCCACCTCGCGGCGCATGCGCTGCGGGCGCTCGGGCGCGACCAGGAAATACGAGCTGTCATCCGCGAAGTCATGCTCGAGCGCAAGTACCAGCCGACCCGTGGACAGATACGGATTCAAGAAGATGCGGTGCGCGAGCGCGCAGCCCGCTCCCTTGGCGGCGAGCTCGAGCGCGGCGATCGTGGTATCGACAGCTGGCCCGGAGCGCTCCTGCGCGTCCCCGAGCCGCAATGCAAGGCGCACCTGGGACCAGTGATTCTCGTGACCCGTGATACGAATCAGATGCCGCGCCAGCCAATGCGCCGCCTCCCCTTGCGAGCGAGCCCGCTCGAGCAGGGCGGGACTGCACACCGCGACGATGCGCTGATTCATGAGCCGCTCGGCACGATAGCCGCGCCAATCCCCGCCGCCATAGCGTATCTCGAGGTCGGTACTCTCGTCAGGGTCGGGGTGGTCCCAGATCACCGAGGAGAGGCGCACGTCGACGGCCGGAAAGGCCTCGGTGAAGGCAGGTAGCTTCGGCGCGAGCCATAGCGAGGCGAGCGAGACGGGCGCGTGAATGCTGATCTCCCTCCGCTCGGAGCCACCGAAGAGCCCCACGGTCGAATCGGCGAGCTGCTCGAACGCCTTGCGCACCGGGGGTAAATAGGCGACCCCCATGGCGGTGAGCTTCACTCCGCGCGGCAGCCGCTCGAACAGGGCGAATCCCAGATGCGCTTCCAGTGCCCGGATCTGATAGCTGATTGCGCCCGAGGTGAGCCGCAGCTCCGCGGCGGCCGCGCTGAAGCTCGAGGTTCGCGCCGCCGCCTCGAAGGCCCGCAGCCAGGTGAGCGTGGGCAGCCCCACCAGCGGCCGATTCTTGTTCAATGGGCGAACCCTTCAAAAAAATGGGGTCAAAGGCCGTAAAATACTCGCTTGCTTGGCCGCGAGGGGCAATTTATTGTGGTCATGTCCCCCTCACTGGGTCTTTGATGAAAACACACGCACGCGTCGTCGTCATTGGCGGCGGGATGATGGGCGCGAGCCTGCTGTATCACCTGGCCCTGGAAGGCTGCAAGGATGCTCTGCTGGTCGAGAAAGGAGAGCTCACGTCGGGCTCGACCTGGCATGCGGCCGGACAGTGCCCGAGCATCACCGGCAGCTTCAACTTCGCCAAGATCCACGCCTACAGCAACGAGCTCTATCCGCGCCTCGAGGCCCTCACCGGGCAGTACGTGAGCTGGCACGCCAGCGGCGGGCTGCGCCTCGCCAACAACCCGCAGGAGCTCGCCTGGCTCAAGTACGTTCTCGGCTTCGCCCGGAGCGTCGGGTTCAGGATGGAGATCGTGGGCCCCGATGAGATCCGGCGCCTGAACCCGTTCCTCACCACCGACCGCGTGCTCGCCGCGGGCTGGACCCTCGACGACGGCCATGGCGACCCTTCAGGCATTTGCAATGCGCTCGCCAAGGCCGCGCGTGATCTGGGGGCGGGCATCATGCGCCGCAATCGAGTCCTCGACGTGCGTCAGCGCGCGAGCGGGGAATGGGATGTCATTACCGAGCAAGGCAGCATCGTTGCGGAGATGGTGGTGAATGCGGCCGGGTGCTACGCGCGCGAGGTGGCCGCCATGGTGGGAGCGGACGCGCCCATCACCAACATGCAGCATCACTACGTCATCACCCACCCCATTGCGGCGTTCCAGGAGCGCGGCGGGGAAATCCCGGTGGTGCGCGATTCCTACTGCTCGGGGTATCTGCGCCAAGAGCAGAAGTCGGGCCTCATGGGCATCTACGAGAGCGAGGGACTCACCGAGGCCTGGGCTCCCCGGGGGCATCCCGAGTGGGAGGCCTGCAATGAGCTCTTTGCCGACGATCTGGACCGCATCGCGCCGTGGCTCGAGCGCGCCATCGAGCGCATGCCGATCTTCGGCGAGGTGGGCATTCGCCGCGTGATCAACGGAGCGATCCCCCATACTCCCGACGGCGCGCCGCTCCTTGGGCCCGCGCCGGGCCTTACGAACTACTGGATGTGCTGCGGAAGCTCGTTCGGCATTGCGCAGGGCGGAGGGTGCGGCAAATACCTCGCGCAGTGGATGGTGCACGGGGATGCCGACATCAACATGACGGAATTCGATCCGCGGCGCTTCGGCCGATTCGCCGACAGGCAGTACGTGCGCGCGAAGGTGTTCCAGGACTACAAGTCCACCTACGTGACGCGCCTGCCCGGCGAGGAGGAGCCGGCGGGGCGCCCGCAGAAGACCAGCCCATTGTACGAGCGGCTGAGGGCGCAGGGCTGTGTGCACACCGAGACCTTCGGCTGGGAGCGCCCCAAGTGGTTCTCGCCGGACGGGCGCGTCGAGGAGCCCAGCTATCGCCGCAGCAACGTCTTCGAGGTGGTGCGTGACGAGGTTGCCGCGGTGCATGAGCGAGTGGGGATGCTGGACCTCAGCGGATTTGCCAAGTTCGACATCACCGGTGCCGATGCCGAGTCGTTCCTGAACCGGATCTGCGCAAACCGCATGCCGCGCAAGATCGGCGGCATTGCGCTCGTGCACCTGCTCTCGCCGCAGGGACGGATCTTCGCAGAGATGACCGTCACCCGCCTCGCGGAGCATCGCTTCTACGCCCTGTCGGCCGCGGCCGCGCAGCTGCGCGACCGGGACTGGCTCACGCACAGCCTGCAGCCGAGCGAGCGCGTGCAGATCGACGATGTGACCGAGGATCGCGGCGTGCTCGTGCTCTCGGGACCGAGGTCGCGCGAGCTGCTGAGCGAGCTCACCGATGCGCGCCTCGGCAACGAGGAGTTTCCGTGGCTGTGCGGCCGCGAGATCCGCATCGCCGGGCACGAGGTGCGCGCGCTGCGCGTGAGTTACGTCGGCGAGCTCGGCTGGGAGCTGCACGCACCCATGCAGGCGTTGCCGCCTCTCTACGATGCGCTCTGGGAGCGAGGCCGCGCGCTCGGCATCGCGAACTACGGCCTTTACGCCGTCAACAGCATGCGGCTCGAGAAGGCCTACAAGGGCTGGTCGAGCGAGCTCACCAACGAGCTCAATCTGCTCGAGGCGGACATGGGGCGCTTTTTTGCCGCCAAGAAGGATGATTTCGTGGGCAAGTCGGCGACCCTGGCCGAGGGGCCGCGTCCCTACAGGATCGTCTATGCCGAGGTCGAGGCTGCCGACACCGACGCGCGCGGCGCCGAGCCGGTGCTCGCCGCGGGCCGCTGCATCGGCGTGACCACCTCGGGCGGCTACGGGCACCGCGTCCGGAAGAGCCTCGCTTTCGCCTGCGTGGATCCGGCTTTCGCCGCCGCAGGCAGTACGTTCGAGATCTTGCTGCAGGGCGAGCTGCGCAGCGCGCGGGTGCTGCCGGCGCCCGCCTTCGATCCGGACAACGCCCGCATGCGGATCTGAGCCATGTCCGATCTTCCACGGCACGCGCGGGTGGTGATCGTCGGCGGCGGCGTCATCGGCTGCTCGATCGCCTATCATCTGTCCAAGCTCGGCTGGAGCGAGGTGCTGCTGATCGAGCGCAAGCAGCTCACCAGCGGCACCACCTGGCACGCCGCGGGATTGATCGGCCAGCTGCGTCAGAGCATGAACATGACGCGCCTCGCACGCTATACCGCCGAGCTGTACCGCGGGCTCGAGGCCGAGACCGGGCAGGCGACGGGCTACCGCCAATGCGGCTCCATCTCGCTCGCGACGACCCCGGGCCGCATGGAGGAGTTGCGGCGCAATGCCTCGATGGCGAAGGTCTTCGGTCTGCCGGTGCACGTGCTCACCCCGCGCGAGATCGAGGCGCTCTACCCCCTCGCAAATCTCGATGATGTGATCGGCGGCATTCACATTCCGAGCGACGGCTACGCCAATGCCGTCGACATCACGCAGGCGCTCGCCAAGGGGGCGCGCGCCGGCGGCGTGCAGATCCTCCAGGAGCTCAAGGTCACCGCCATTCGCCATGACGGGCGGCGGGTGCTCGGTGTCGACACCGAGCGCGGCACCGTCGAGGCACAGTACGTCGTGCTGTGCGGCGGCATGTGGACGCGAGACCTCGCGGCGGGCGCCGGCGTCACCGTGCCGCTGCAGGCCTGCGAGCATTATTACGTACTGTTCAAGGACGTGCTCGGCCTGCACCCTGCATTGCCGGTACTGCGCGATTACGATCATTGCAGCTACTTCAAGTACGATGCCGGCAGGCTTCTCGTCGGGGCGTTCGAGCCGCACGCGCGCCCGTGGGGCACGACGGGCATCCCCGAGGATTTCTCGTTCGGCGAGATCGCGGGGGATTTCGCGCACTTCGAGCCGGTGCTGCTCGATGCCATGCGCCGCATACCGGCGCTCGAGCGGGCCGGCATCCAGAAGTTCTTCTGCGGCCCGGAGAGCTTCACGCCCGATGTGCGTTATCACCTGGGCGAATCGGCCGAGCTCGAGAATTGCTTCGTCGCGGCGGGCTTGAATTCGATCGGGCTGCAATCGGCAGGCGGCATCGGCAAGGTGGTCTCGGAATGGATCCGCGACGGCCACCCGCCGCTCGATTTGTGGGAAGTGGACGTGCGGCGCAATATGCCGTTCCAGATCAATCGAAAGTACCTGCAAGCGCGCGCGCGCGAAAGCCTCGGCCTTCTGTATGCGACGCACTGGCCGTTCCGGCAGTACGAGACCGCACGCGGCGTGCGCCGCTCGGCGCTGCACGATCGGCTGGCGCAGGCCGGCGCCTGCTTCGGCGAGGCGTTCGGCTGGGAGCGCGCGAACTGGTTTGCGCCGGCGGGCGTCGCGCCGGCGTACGAATACAGCTACGGGCGGCAGAACTGGTTCGAGCCGAGCGCCCGCGAGCACCGCGCCGTGCGCAGCGCCGTGGGACTGTTCGATCAATCCTCCTTCGCCAAGTTTCGTCTCGAGGGAGCCGACGCGGCGCGCGTGCTCAATCGCGTCTGCGCCAACGATGTCGAGGTCGCGCCCGGCAAGATGGTGTACACGCAATGGCTCAATGAGCGCGGCGGCATCGAGGCTGATCTCACGGTCACTCGTCTGAGCGAGACGGCGTTTCTGATCGTCACGGGTGCCGAGACCGAGACCAAGGATTTCAACTGGCTGAAGCGCAACATCGATCCGGCGGCACACTGTGTGTTGACCAACGTCACCTCGAGCATGGGCGTGATCTCAATCATGGGGCCGCTTGCGCGCGAGCTGCTGCAGCCCCTCACCCCGCAGGATCTGTCGAACGAGGCCTTTGCTTTCGCCACCAGCCGGGAGATCGAGCTCGGCTACGCCCTGGTGCGCGCCTCGCGCATCACCTACGTGGGCGAGCTCGGCTGGGAGCTGTACGTGCCGACCGAATTCATGGCGGGCGTCTACGAGGAGCTGCTCGCCGCCGGCCCGCGGCACGGTCTGGTTCACGCGGGCTATCACGCCTTGAACTCGCTGCGCATCGAGAAGGCGTACCGCCACTTCGGCCACGACATCAGCGATGAGGACACGCCGTGGGAAGCGGGACTTGGCTTCGCGGTGAAGCTCGACAAGCCGGGCGGGTTCATCGGGCGCGAGGCGCTGCTGCGCCAGCGTGAGGCCGGCATCGGCAAGCGCCTGGTGCAGTTCAAGCTCGAGTCGCCCGAGCCCCTGCTGTATCACAACGAGCCCATCTGGCGCGGCGATGAGATCGTCGGCTTCATCCGCTCCGGCATGTACGCCCATACCCTGGGCGCCGCGGTGGGACTCGGTTACGTGAGCGAGCCGGCGGGCGCGGGCGGGCCGAACGGCAGCGAGCGGGCGATCGACTCGCATGCCTATGCCATCGAGGTCGCGGGCGTGCGCCACGCCGCCCTCGCCTCCCTGCGCCCGCTCCTCGACCCCAAGAGCGAACGCATCCGCCGCTGAGCGCGCGGGCACCTTTTCATCGGAGATACGCATGCAGAATCAGGATCGCGCGACCGCGCAGATGAGCCTCATCGCGGCGCTCGCCGCCAGGACGCGCAGCGGCTACAGCCTCGATCAGCGCTTCTATTGCGACGACGCGGTATTCGAGGCCGACATGCGCGAGATCATCTCGCGCAAGTGGATCGTCGCCGGGCATGCCGATCGCGTGCGCCGCAAGGGGGATTATTTCCTGTTCAGGATCGGCAAGGAGTCGATCATCGTCGTGCGCGGCGATCATGAGGTCATCCACGCCTTCTATAACGTCTGCCGGCATCGAGGCTCGGTGATCTGCACCGAGCCCGAGGGGCGCGTGACGCGCCTCACCTGCCCCTACCACGCATGGTCCTACGGCCTCGATGGCGCGCTGTTGAATGCGCGCCTGATGCCCGCCGACTTCTCCAGGGCGGACAACGGGCTCGAGCGCTGCCACGTGCGCGTATTCCATGGTCTCATCTTCGTCAATTTATCGGAGCGCCCGCCGGTGGATTTCGACGCGACCTTCGCCGATCTCGCGCCCTACCTCGAATTTCATGGGCTCGCCGACGCGAAGATCGCGCACATGCAGTCCTATCCCACCACGGCGAACTGGAAGCTGGTGGTGGAGAACTTCGTCGAGTGCTACCACTGCGCGCCCTCGCACCCGGAGTTCAGCTCCATGCATCCGCCGCAGGCTCTCATCGCCTTCGGCGCGGGCCCAAGCTCGGGGCCGCCCGAGGCGATCGAGGCATACCTGCCCGAGCTGAAGGCCTGGGAGGCGAGCGCCGCGGCGCTCGGCCGGCCCATCGGCACCGTCGATGACGGTCCCGGATCCTCGCATTTGCGGCTCCTTCTGCAGCGCGCGATTCGCGAGGGCTACCAGAGCGAGACCCAGGACGGCACGCCGGCCGCCCCGCTCATGGGAAGGCGCCTGAGCTTCGATCGGGGGCGCATGTATCTGTCATTCAGCCCCTTCACGCAGCTGGTCGCGACCAACGACTTCGCGGTCCTGTTCCAGTTCACCCCGCGCAGCACCCTGCTCACCGACGTCGACCTCTACTGGCTGGTGGATGGCAAAGCCGAGCACGTCGACGTGCACAAGATGATCTGGGGCTGGGATCGCACCACCCGCCAGGACAAGGTGATCACCGAGAACAATCAGGCCGGCATCGAATCGGCGCGCTACCGGCCCGGCCGCTACTCGGAGCACGAGCGGCGGGTGATGACCTTCCAGCGCTGGTATCTCGCTCAGTACGGGTTCGCGCCGGCGTGAAGACCCGCGGTCACGCCGCCGGCTCGACCTCGACCAGGCAATCGTAGAACAGCGGTGCCTCTCCCAGGTCGGTGAGAGCGTCGGCGCGTGTGAGCTCATTGGCGTTCTTGCGGTCGCGGGTGAGCTTCTTCCACCACACCGACAGGGCGACGACGACGCCGGGGCGCGCCCGGTCGCTGACGCGGGCGCGCAGCTCCAGGCTCCCGCGATCGTTGAACACCCGGACATAGCTTCCTTCGGTCACGCCGCGAACCGCGGCGTCCTGCGGATGGATATCGAGCCACGGCTCGCCCTCGGCCGATCGCAGGCTCGTGACGTTGACGAAGCTCGAGTTCAGGAAATTGCGTGCCGGCGGCGAGATCATCGCCAGGGGAAAGCGCCGCGCGAGGGGACTGCGGGTGTCCTCGAGGGGCGCGATGTACTGCGGCAGCGGATCGAGCCCCAGACCGCGAGCCGCCTCCGAAAGGAATTCCACCTTGCCCGAGGGCGTACTGAATCCGCCGTTCGCGAAGCGCGCGGTGCCACGCGGCGCCCCGATGCGCTTCCAGCCCACGGCGCGCACCTGCCCGAAGTCCCAGTCCTCGGCGATCGCGCATTGCGCGATGTCCTCGTCGCAGTCGCTGAAGCAGGGCTCTTTGAAGCCCATGGCCCGGGCCAGCAACCGAAATATTTCGGTGTTCGGCTTCGCCTCCCCCAGCGGCAGGATGGCCGGATTGTTCGCCACCATGTAGTAGTGGCCGTAAGGCCGCACCACGTCGAGGTGCTCGAGCTGCGTCGTCGCCGGCAGCACGATGTCGGCGTAATCGGCGGTATCGGTTCGGAACTGCTCGAGCACCACGGTGAACAGATCTTCCCGGGCGAATCCGGCCGCGACCCGCACCGAATCCGGCGCCACCGCGACCGGGTTGGAGTTGTATACCACCACGGCTCGAACCGGCGGCCGGCTGTGCGTGAGCTCGACTCCGATGGTCGACATGTTGATGGTTCGCGGCCTGCGCGAGCCGAGAAGATCGGGTCGGCAGAGCGCGGCGGTGTCGATGGCGAAGTTGCCGCTGGTGGACAGAAACATGCCGCCCGCCGCATCGCGGAACGCGCCCACCAGCGCCGGCAGGCAGGCGATGTTGCGCATGGCCATCCCGCCGCCGCGCACGCGCTGCAATCCGTAATTGGCGCGGATCAGGGCGGGTCGGGTCGTGGCATAGCGATGCGCGAGCGACTCGATCGTCCCGGGAGCGATGCCGCAGATCGCAGCGACCCGCGCGGGGTCGAACTCGCGCACCCGTTCGGCCAGCTGATCGAACCCGATGGTGTGGCGCGCGACATAGCCGTGATCGATGAGGCCATCGCGGATGATGACATGCATGAGCCCGAGAGCGAGGGCGCCGTCGGTGCCGGGAAGCGGCGCGATGTGCTCGTGGCACTTCTCGGCGGTGAGCGAGCGATACGGATCGATGGCGATGAGGCGGGCTCCCCGGCGCCTGGCCTCGGCCGCGCGCCCCCAGAAGTGCACGCTCGAGGTGATGGCGTTGCATCCCCAGAAAATGATGAGCTGCGCTTCGTCGGCGAGCTCCACGTCCATCCCGACGCTCGCGCCCAAGGTGAGCTTGTGGCCGGCGGTGCCCGCCGAGGCGCATATGGTGCGGTCGAGGAGACTCGCCCCCAGGCGATGAAAGAATCGCTGCGCCATGGACTCGCCCTGGACCAGGCCCATGGTGCCCGCGTAGCTGTAGGGCAGGATCTGCTGTGGATCCTGCGCCGCAATCGCCGCCAGCCGGGCGGCGATCGTCGCGATGGCCTCGTCCCAGGAAGTTTGCTCGAAGCGCCCTTCGCCCTTGGCACCGATGCGCCGCAACGGATGAAGCAAGCGATCCGGATGGTAGGTGCGCTCGGTGTAGCGGGCCACCTTCGTGCAGAGAACGCCCGCGGTGGCCGCATGGTCGGCCGATCCCGTCACCTTGAGCGCCACGCCGTCCTTGACGTGCACCTCGAGCGCGCAGGTGTCCGGGCAATCATGCGGACAGGCGCCCTTGACGATGCTCACGCCCGCGCTCTGCCCCGCGCGCGGCGTCACGGCGGGAATCCCGCTTCCACGATGCGGTTCATGAACGTCTCGCAATGGGCGAGCTGCTCGAGAGCGACGAACTCGTTGGGCCGGTGAGCTTCGGCGATGTCGCCTGGACCCAGAATCACGGTGGGCACTCCCATTTGCTGAAACAGCCCCGCTTCGGTCCCGTAAGACACCTTGCCGGTCGTCGTGCTGCGTGCGAGCCGCATGGCCCATTGCACGATCGCATCGCTCTCGGCCGCGGCCAGCCCGACGGTCTGGCTCGCCCACTCGAGCTCGATGCCAGCGTGCGGCTCGACCGCGCGCATCTCGCGAGCCAGCACGTCGGCATAGGCGCGGATCTCCTCGTACAGCGCATCGGCGCAGGCCTGCGGGAGCGTGCGCAGATCGAATTGGAATTCGCACTCCTTCGGCACCACGTTGGCCGCAATGCCGCCGCGTATCAATCCCGTCGACAGCGTCGTGTAGGGAACCGTAAAGCCGAGGTCGCGCTGCTCGAACTGCGCGAGCCGGTCGGCAATTTGCCGGATGTAAACGATGAGGCGCGCCGCATATTCGATGGCGTTGACCCCGCGGGTCACGTAGCTCGAGTGCGCCTCGCGTCCGCGCACCGCGCAGCGGAAGCGGTTCATGCCCTTGTGAGCGATGATCGGCTGCATCGAGGTCGGCTCCCCCACGACGCACCCGCCCGGCTTGATGCCATTCTCCTGCAGATCGCGGATCAGGCCGCGCACGCCGATGCAGCCCACTTCCTCGTCGTAGCTCAGGGCGTAGTGCAGCGGCCGATCGAGGCGACCGGCGTTGAGGGCATCGAGGAACTTTTGTGCCTGCACGAGCGCGACCCCGATGAAGCCCTTCATGTCCGCCGAGCCGCGCGCGTACAGCCTGCCTTCGCGCTCGACGGCCCTGAAGGGGTCCGTGTCCCAGCTCTGTCCGTCCACCGGAACGACGTCCGTGTGACCGGACAGTACCAGACCCGGGTGCGGCGAATCGCCGAGCGTTGCGAACAGGTTGGCCTTCTTGCCGCTGCCGTCGTAGGTGAGACGCGTGCTCGCGCCGAGCTTCGCAAGATGATCCCGCACCCACTCGATGAGCCCGAGGTTCGAGTCGCGCGAGACCGTCTGGAAGGCGATCAGGTGCTCGACCATCGCGCGGGCGGCGGAGCTTGGGCGGGCAGGTTCGACGGCGGCGTCCAGGGTGCTTCGGCCTAAAGATGCCAGTCTAACCGAAGTGCGCCGCCGGCCGCATCTGGCCGGCCGGAACACTCCGAGCCGGCCGGCGGAGACGCGGCACCTCTGGGCGCGGGGTGCGCACCCGAACGATGCCGGTCTCCGCCTCCGCTCGTGACATAAAGCGAAAAGCGCAGGCAAACTGGCTCAACCGCCGGGCTGTCGGCGCCGGCGCAATCGCATTCAGCGCCGCACTCGGTCACGAAATAGCGGCTATGCAGCGCGCGCGGGTCGAGCACCTGGGCGTTGATCTCCCTGAGATCCGGCGTTTTGCGGTGCGCGATCGGGGTCCGTGCGCGGCGCTCGGGTGAGGGCATTCCCCCGGGCAGTGTAGGGAGTTACCCGATGGAGGCCGGCCGGCCGGCCGGCGGGAGGTTCAGAATTGCCGGGTTCGGCCGAAGAAATCTGGACCTACCGCTCTCCCGTGGCACCGGATGCAATCGACCTACAATCCCTGGCTCGTGGCGCTGTCCATCGCGGTAGCGGTCCTGGTGTCCTTTACCGCGCTGCGACTGGCCGGCCGTGTCGCGGACGCGAAAGGCACCGCCGGGCGGACCTGGCTGATTCTTGGCGCGCTCTCGATGGGCGTCGGCATCTGGTCGATGCATTTCGTCGGCATGCTCGCCTTCTCCCTGCCCGTGGAGCTGCGCTACGAGGTCGGCCCCACGTTGCTCTCGCTCCTCATTGCGATCCTCACGTCCGGCTTCGCCATCCGCATCGCCGCCAGCTCCCAGCTGCGTCTCGGACGGCACCTGGTCTGCAGCCTGGTGATGGGATCGGGCATCGCGGCCATGCATTACACGGGAATGAGCGCGATACCGATCGTACCCGGGATCCTTTACGATCCGGCACTGGTCGCGGTCTCGATCATCATCGCCGTGGTCGCCTCCTTCGCCGCGCTGCGGCTGACCTTCAGCATGCGCGAGGGCGGTCGCGAGCATGCGCTCATCGCCCATCTCGTGGCGGCGGTGGTGATGGGCTCGGCGATCGCCGGCATGCACTACACCGCCATGGCGGCATCGCGCTTTCAGACCGGCGCATTCTGCAGCGGCGGTCTGTCGCTCGACAATCGCTGGCTGGCGGTGCTCGTGGGCGTCGCGACGTTCGCGATCCTCGCCATCACGCTGGTGCTGGCGATCTTCGACGCTCACCTCGATGCGCGTTCCCGCCTGCACGCTCAGCGACTGGATCGAGCCAACGCGCGCCTGCTTCATCAGGCGGCACACGACGCCCTGACCGACCTGCCGAATCGAGCCTCATTCATCGATCGGCTGCAGAGCGCGATCCGCGCATGCGCCGAGTCGAAAGGGTTGCTCGCCGTCATGCTCATCGATCTCGACCGCTTCAAGGTCATCAACGACTCGCTGGGACACGGCTTCGGCGATGCGGTCCTCAAGGAGGTGGCGCTGCGCCTCAAGGCGGCGGTCGCCGAGCGCGGATTCGCGGCGCGCCTGGGCGGGGACGAATTTCTGGTGCTCGCCGAGGTGCGGCAGACGAAGGAAGTGTCGCGCATCGCCGATGAGATCGTTCGGCGGCTCAGCAAGACCTATCTCGTCGGCTCCATGGAGCTGTATCTGGCGGCGAGCGTGGGGATCACGACGTATCCGTTCGATCAGTCCTCGCCCGAAGTGCTGATCTCCCATGCCAACGAGGCGATGTACGACATCAAGCACGACGGTGGACACGGCTATCGCTTCTTCGTGCCGGGAACCACCGTGTTCACGCCCGACCGTCTGCAGCTCGAGAGCGACCTGCGGCGCGCCGCCGATCTCGGACAGTTCGAGCTTCACTATCAGCCCGTGGTCGAGGTGGCGAGCGGTCAGATCAGGGGGCTCGAGGCGCTGCTGCGCTGGCGGCATCCGGAGCGCGGATTCGTTCCGCCCGCCGAATTCATCCCCTTGGCGGAGGCGAGCGATGCGATCATTCAGATCGGGCAATGGGTGCTGCAGGAAGCCTGCCGCCAGACCCGGATCTGGCTGGATCAGGGCTTCGACGGCCTCAGCATCGCGGTGAACCTGTCGGCGCGCCAGTTCCGCCAGCCCGACTTGCTGGCAATGATACAGGCGGCGGTGGCGCACAACGGGCTCGAGCCGCGCCATCTCGTGATCGAGCTCACCGAGTCGGTGGTCATGCGAGACGCGGACCGGTCCATACGTGTTCTCGATGAGCTCAGCCGCACGGGGTATCAGATCGCCATCGATGACTTCGGTACCGGCTACTCGTCCATGAACTACCTCAAGCAGCTTCCGGTCGGCAAATTGAAGATCGACCGCTCGTTCATCAAGGACCTCGGAAGCGACCCCAAGAGCGATTCCATCATCCGCTCGATCATCGCACTCGCGCACGGGCTCGGCGTCACGGTGGTCGCGGAGGGGGTGGAGACCCGCAACCAGCTCTCGGCGCTGCTCGCCTACGGCTGCGATCAGTATCAGGGTTATTTCTGCAGCAGGCCGCGCAGCGCGGCCGAGATCGGCGAGTATCTGTGGCGCGATCCGCAACCGGTCGAGAAAGTCGATCTCGAGCGCTGGCTGGTCGGGGCCGCCGGCTAGGCGCGGTCGGCTAGGCCAGGCGCGGTCGGCTAGTAGGCCTGGCGCGGCCGGCTAGTAGGCCTGGCGCGGCCGGCTGCGCCGTGGCCGGCGAGGTCCCGGCCGCTAGGGCCGGTCCGCGAGCTCCCTCAACATGCGCCTCAGGGCGAAATGCCGATAGCTCTGCAGCGCAAGCGCCGCGACCTCCGCGGCACGGCAGTGCCTCGTGACATCGAGCCCGATCCAGCCGTTGTGCCCGATGTACGGCGGGATGCGAAAGCGCTCATCCGCGGTCAACAAGCCTTGTTGATCCGCCCCGACCCAGAAGCAGGCAAGGAGCCGATCGCCATCGTGACGCGCCAGGGCGAAGGTGCGCGCCCCGGCCTTCCATACCGGATGTCCGAACTGGGTGCCCTCGCTCGCCTCGGGGAGCCTCAGGCAGATCTTGCGCAGCGTCTCGAGAACGGCGCGTGAGCGCGGGGATTTGAGTGGGTCGATATCGCTCGCCGAAAGCTTGCGGACGGGCGCCTTGATCCTCGGTGCCGGGCCCACGCGGCCACGCAACGCTCGAGGCCCGACGTGCAGGTACGCCTCGCGCACCAGCTCCGCGATGCATTGCCACGAGAGCCTCCCATCGAGCCGCACGCCGAGCCAGCCGCGCACGCCGACGTAAGGAGGAACGAAAAAGCTGCGCGGGTCGGCACGCAGGTGATGTTCCTGCCCCCCGGCCGGCGCGGGTAGCCACAGGGCGACGCGTCCGTCGCCGTGGTGATTGACGACGTAGGTCGCAAACGTCTTGCCGCGAACCCGGAAATTCGGCGCGCCGTGCGACAGGAACTCCTGCGCCTCGGGAAGCCAGAGGCAGACCTCGCGCACCGCTTGATGGACATCTTTCGCCAAGCGCGGCCATCATACGGGGAAAGTACCCACTCGCCTACGCGACCGTGCCGCTATAACCGCTTGAGGCGCCTCAAGAGGCAGCGAGCTCCGTGATCGCCAGGAGCAGCGCCTTCGTGTCCACGGGTTTGCTGAGAAAGCGCGCGTTCGCGATGGGTGTCTTCAGCGCCCGCATCATCGATTGCAGGTCGCCGCTCAGCAGCACCGCGGGCACGTCGCGCCGCTTTTCGGCTCGCAGCTCCTGCAGCACGTCCAGTCCCGTCACGTTGCCCTCGAGATGATAGTCCGCGATCAGTATGTCGGCGCCCGTCATCTCCGCCAGAAAGGCCTTGGCGCCGGCCACCGAGGCCGCGCTTCGAATCTCGTAGCCCTCCAGGCTCAGAAAGAGCTCCGTGGCCTTGCGTACCGAATCGTTGTCCTCGAGCAGCACTATCCGGCAACCCGCCTGCGGCGCGGAAGGCGGCGCATGCTCACGCGGCAGCTCGCCGCGCGGTGCATCGGTCACCAGCGTCTGGGCGGGAATGCGCACGCGCACCTGGGTGCCTTTGCCCAGGCTGGAGAACACCGACACCGAATAACCCAGTATGCGCGCCACCTCGCGCACGATGGCGAGCCCCAGTCCGACGCCCAGACGCTGCGTCCCCTGGTGGCCGACTTGATAGTATTCGTCGAAGATCCGGTCCAGCTTGCCCTCTGGAATCCCGACGCCCGAGTCCTCGATCGACAGCATCAGTGCATCGCCCTCGATCGTCTCCACCACCCGCACATGGCCCCTCTCGGTGTATTTCAGCGCGTTGCCGATGAGATTCTGGAGCATCTGCATGAACAGGATCTTGTCGGTCAAGATCACGTTGCCAGACTCCGGGAAGGCCATGTGCAGATTCTTGGCATGGGCGGCGGGCTCGAATTCCTGTCGGAGCTCCGCATAGGCCCCCGCCAGCGGCACAGGCGAGAGCAGCGGCTCGACGGCACCCGATTCCAGCCGACTGATGTCCAGAAGCGCGTTGAGAAGCCGGCTCGCGCCGTCGATCGCCGTCTCCTGCCGCAGCAACAGCTCGTGGATCTGGGGATGGGCCTCCGTGAGCTTGAGGAGCGATGCATTGATCATGCGCACCGTCTGCAGGGGTTGGCGCAAGTCGTGACTGGCAGTCGCCAGGAAGCGGCTCTTGGCGCGGTTCGCTCGGTCCGCCTCCTCGCGCGCAGCGATCAGCGCATCGCTGATCACCCGCCGCTCGGTCATGTCGCGAATCGAGGCCGCAATGAAGGTCTCATCGCCCGATTTGAAGGGGGCGAGGCGTATGCCCGCGGGGAACTCCGAGCCGTCGGCGCGAAGTGCGAACAGATCGCTCAAGCGCGCGCCCATTTCCCGATTGCTCGGGCTGCGCATGTAGCTGGACACATGCCCCGCGTGACGCACGCGAAAGCGCGGCGGAACCAGGAAATCCATGGGCTTTCCCAGCAGCTGCGCTTCGGTGTAGCCAAACAGCTCGCGGGTGGTCTCGTTGGCAAACTGGATTTGCCCCCGGCAATCGACGACGATCAGGGCGTCGGGCGAGAATTGCAACAGCAACTGGGCGATGGGGTGGAAGTTCTGCATTCGAGGGCGGGTTTGCCTGCGGAGCGGTACCCGTAAAAAAGCATATTGTAATTGCTACATGCCCACAAGCGGGCGGCGGCCCTGGCCGGGGGACGACTACGCGTTTCCCCTGAGTATGCTTGCCGCTCGATTCGGCGAACAATGGCGAGAGACGGGACGAGCGGAGGTGATTTTTGGACAGGACGGCGCCCAATTTCAGCGGACCCGAGGCGATCTTGAGCCAGGTCATCGACATCACCCGGGGGGTCGCGCTCGCCGAGATGGCGAGCGGCATCGCACATGAGCTCAACCAGCCCCTCGGCGCCATCGCCACCTTCGCCCAGGCCGGCACGCGCATGCTCGATCGGCCGCAACCGATGGTGAGTCGCGCGCTCGAGGTGTTCGAGCAGATCAATCAGGAGGCCCTCAATGCCGGCGAGGGTATCCGCAGGATTCGCCGCCTGTTCAATCAAGAGGACATGAAGCCTGCGCGCTGCTACATGCACGATTTGATCGCCGAGCTCGAGCCCGCACTGCACCTGCTTTCCAAGCGCTGTGACGGCCGGCTCGAGCTCGACTTCGGGCCGACCTCGGCCGCGCCGGCCCTGAACATCGACCGCGCGAAGATCCAGCACGTGCTGTTTTCTCTGGTACAAAACGGTTTCGAGTCCGCCCCCGGCTCGCCCTCCAAGCCGCTGGTACGCGTCATGGTGAATCACGACCGCTATACCGTCGAGACGAGCGTGATGGATTCGGGTCCCGGGGTTCCCGCCGATGCGCAACAGCGTCTGTTCAAGCCCTTCTACACCACCAAATCACGGGGCACCGGCCTGGGACTTGCGTCCAGCCACTCCATACTGGAAGCCCACCAGGGTGCGATAGGATTCGAGAATCTGGCGAGCGGCGGGTGCCGCTTCTGGTTCCGACTGCCGCACAGCGGCGCCTGAAGGGGCCGCGCGCAGCGAAGCGAGACACGCAGAAGTACGCATTTCGCCCCGATCGCATTCTCGGCCATGATGGCTCACAAGGCGGCTCGAGGGTTGATATGCATTCCCCGGACATCACGGTCACGTTCAGGCACACCGATCGATCGAACGCTCTCGAGGCCCGCGCGCGGGCCTCGATCCGACGCCTGTCGCGATACAACGACCGGATCGCGGCCTGCCATTTGACCATCGAGGCCAAACGCGCGCGGCCGGACGGCCCGCCGAGCTTTCTGGTCAAGCTCTGCATCAGCGTGCCGCGCGCCCAGATCCATGCCGATAACCAGCACCGCCCGGAGCATGCACGTCGCAACCTCCACGGCGCTCTGCGCGACGTCGTCGACAACGCCAAGCGCCAGTTGATCGAGCTGCGAGCCCGGCGCGCCGCGCAGGGTCGCCCGCGCGATGAGGCGATGTCGAGCGCCCGCCCTAGTACACATCACGGGGATTCTCCATGCCGTTGAACATTCGCCGCATCCTGGTCGCCGTCGCCGACGGATCAGCTACCAAAGTCACTCGCCGCGCAGGTGATCTCGCACACCTCGCCCACGCTCAGGTGGAGCTGCTGAGCGTGGTGCGGCCCGAATCCGGCATCCAGGCCGTACCCATCGCGGCGCTGCTGCAGATCAATCGAGCGATCGCGCAGAATCGCCAATCCGAGCTCGAAAAGCTGGCGGCTCCCCTGCGGCGGCGCGGGATCAAGGTGACCTGCACCGTGGTCATGGACGACTCCTTGACCGACAGCATCGCTCGGCGCCTGAAGCAGGCGCCTGCGAGCCTGGTCGCGATCGAGGCGCACCAGCATCGACGCTTGTCCCGCTGGCTTTTATCGCAGAGCGATTACGAGCTGATCAGACACTGTCCGGTTCCGCTCCTGATCGTCAAGCGAGCGGTGCGCGCCGGCCGACGGCCGGTGCTGGCGGCGCTCGATCCCTGGCACAGGAACGACAAGCCGGCATCGCTGGACGCGCGCATCGCCGAAGCCGGCCGCGCCGTCGCGAAGCTTCTCGGGGTCGCGCTGCACAGCGTGCACGTCTACACCCCCCTGGTCGGCTTCGTTGCCGACGCCGCCTTCGCTCCTGCGGCCTTTCCGGTTCCGCTGCCTCAGGAAAACGCTCATCGCGCCACCGTGCGCCGCCGCTTCAAGGCGCTCAATGCGAGATTCGGCATCGCTGCGCGCCTCACCCACCTGCTCCCGGGAGATCCTACCTTCGAGCTGCCCGCGATCACACGATCGATCGGCGCGCAGATGCTCGTGATCGGCGCCATTTCACGATCCGCCCTGCGGCGGCTGATCATCGGCAACACCGCCGAGCGGGTGCTGGACGAGGTGACCTGTGATGTGCTGGTCGTGAAACCCGGTACGGGCCGCAAGGGCAAGGCCTCCGCCACCCGCCGGCGCAAAGCGCCATGAAGACGATCTTGGTACCCGTCAGCGGCACCTCCACCGACGAGCGAGTTCTCGCCACCGCTCTGGCGCTGGCCCGACCCCTGTCGGCGCACCTCGACTTCTATCATGTGCGCCTGTCCGAGATCGAGGCCGCGGCGCACGCGCCCCAAGCCGAGTTCTGCGTCGGCGACGCCCTGCCGGTGGCCTGGGAACTGCTGCGGCAACGCGAAGAGGAGCGCTCCTGCAAGGCCGAGTTGCAGGTGCAATCCTTCTGCCGCGAGAATTGCATCGACAAGCTCGACGCACCCTGCGCGAGGACGGGTGTGTCCGCCGCCTACCTGCAGGAGCGCGACGGCGCCCGGGAGCGGCTCCTGCTGCGCGGCCGACATGCTGACCTGATCGTTCTCGGTCGACCCTCGCACATCGACTACATGCCCGGATCCTTGATGCAGGACCTGCTGGTCGGATGCGGGCGACCCATCGTGATTGCCCCCGACTTCCCGCCGCAGACGGTCACCGGCCGTATCGTCGTTGGATGGAAGGAGACACCCGAGGCGGCACGCGCGCTCGGATCCGCCTGGCCGCTCCTCGAGCAAGCGCACGAGGTGGTGCTGCTCCATCTCGCCGGTGAGGGATCGGGGAGCGGTGCCGGGCTCGAGCACCTCGCACGGCAGCTCGAGTGGCATGGAATCACGGCCGAGATCAAGCTCATCGAGACGGGCAACGAGCATCCGCCCTATCAGCTCGCGAGGGAGGCCGCGGAGCTGCGCGCCGACCTGCTGGTCGTGGGCGCCTTCGGGCACAGCCGGCTGCGCGAGATCGTGTTCGGCGGCGTCACGCGGTCGCTCCTCGAGCACGCGAATGTCCCGGTCCTCATGATGCACTGAGGCCACAGAGCCGATTGCCGCAATCATGGCTGGCTATCCCCGGGGCTGGGAGCGTGCCGCGATCACGCGCGACGGCGAGAGCTATCGCATCCGCCCGATTCGCGAGGACGACGCAGACCGCGACCGCGCCTTCATTCGCACTCTCAGTCCCGAAGCCCGCTACCGGCGCATGATGATCAGCATGCGAGATCCCTCGCCCGATCTGCTCGAGCATCTCGTGCACGTCGATTATCTGCGCGACATGGCTTTCGTGGCGGTCCTCGGTCAGGAGGAGCGGATCATCGGCGTTGCGCGCTATGCCGATGACGGGACCCCGAGCAAGGAATTTGCCGTCGCCGTGCTCGACGAGTGGCAGGCGCGCGGCGTGGCGGCGACACTCTCGCTGCTTCTGATCGAGTACGCTCGCGCCCACGGAGTCGGCGCATTTCACGCCCTCATCATGGCCTCGAACCAGCCGATGATCGATCTTGCGCGCTGGCTCGGCATGAGCACCAGCCTGGATACGCAAGATCGCACGATGGTGCGCGCGTCTCGGACGCTCTGAGCGGGGGGCATCCTGGTCGGCGACGCTCCGCGCCTCAGTCGACGACGGTCCCGTCGCGGCGCATGATCTTGTGAACCTCGCCGGGACCCCGCAGGCGGGAGAGATAGTCCGCCGTTGCGAGCACGTCATCCTCGTCCAGGCTGCGCCAGAACCGCACCAGATCCTCGTCCACGTTGTGGCGGCTGCCGTCGGCGAGCTTCACGAGCTGGCTGGCCAGATACGTGTACTGCTGGTTTCTCAAGGAAGGCACGAAGCCCTCATCGTCACCGTGCCCATCGGCGTGATGACAGGCCGCACACTGCTCATGAAAGATGCCTCGTCCGAGCGCCACCCGAGCGCCGGTCCCGGTGCCGGCCGGCGCCTTCATCGGCAGATTGTTCAGGTAAGCCGCCACATCGACCCAGGTCTGCGGTGCCTGCAGACCTCCGTGGCCGGCGAGGACCCGCTGCATGGTGGCCCCATCGCGCTCCTGCCCCGCGAAGTTGGCGAGCTGCCGCACGAGGTATCTGAAGCGTTGAGCTGCCAGGGCGGGGATCGCGGCGCTGCCGTCGCCCTGCGCCTGCGCGCCATGGCAGCGCGCACAGGACTGCCGGTACACCGCCGCCCCGAGTTGCGGGTGCGCATCGAGATCGAGGGCGGCCTGAGTGAGCCGGTCGACGCTTTCCTCCGAGGCCGGCGCGGCGGCGCCCGGCAGCACGCACATCGCCCAGACGAGAATCCACCCTTTCATCATTGCGAACCCAGATGGCCCAAGTTGGCCGAAGTATCACAGCAGCCGGGCCGGGGCCGGGATCAGGGATTGTGCGTATCCGACGCCCACCGGATATGATGAACCATGCCCGCAGCCTCGAGGCAGCCGCGTAGGGGCCTAGGTGAAATCCCGGGGTGAGCTCGCCGCCCGGATTGCGGCACACTTGCACCACTGACATGCTCGGCGGAGCGACGATGATGAAGCCAGGCGACAAGAGCCCGACACCCACGGTCTACGTGGTCGACGACGACGACGGCATGCGCCGCGCGCTGGACACGCTGTTGAGCACCGTCGGCTACAAGACCAGCGTCTTCTCGCGCCCGAGCGAGTTCCTGGCGCGCTACACGGCGGACGCCCAAGGCTGCCTGGTGCTCGACATCCGGATGCCCGAAATGAGCGGGCTGGAGGTACAGCAGCAGCTCAATCGCATGGGCTCGATGCTCCCCGTGATCTTCATCACCGGACACGGCGATGTACCCATGGCCGTGCAGGCGATGAAGGACGGTGCCTTCGAGTTCCTGCAGAAGCCTTTTCGGGATCAGGAGCTGCTCGATCGCATCAACCACGCGCTGAAGCAGGACGCCGAAAATCGCAGCACCGCGGCGCGCCGCTCCGAGATCGCGAGCCGGCTCGAATCCCTGACGCCGCGCGAGCGGCAAGTGATGGACTTGATCGTCGAGGGCAGCGCCAACAAGGTGATCGCGATCGACCTGGGACTGAGCGAGCGCACCGTGGAGATCCATCGCGCCAAGGTCATGGAGAAGATGGGCGCTCGCTCGGTCGCGCATCTGGTGAAGATGCATTTGACCTTGCGCAATGAAGACTGATCGCATCCGCTCGGGCTGCTGCGAGTCCTTGCGCCCGACCGGGCTCACCGGATCTGCGACCGCGAGTAGCGCCGGAGAGAGCGCATGCCAGCCGCCAAGACTGGAACCCTTCTCGCGCTGTTGAGCCTCGCCCTCCTGGGGTCGGCCACGACCCGCGCCGTGGAGGAGTCGGCCGCGAGCCTCGAGGCCCGCGCATTCGCCACGACGCCTGACGCCAAGCGCGGCGCAGCGCTTTACGCGCGCCATTGCGAGCGTTGTCACCGGGCACGCGGCAGCGGCACGGGCGAGCGGCAATTTCCGAAGCTCGCCGGACAGCAGGAGCGGTACCTGCTCATGCAGTTGGCGCAATTCGCGACTCTCGAGCGCAACGCCCCCCGGATGCACAGGGTGCTGAGCGCGGACGATATCGCCGATCCCCAATCGCTTCATGACCTCAGCTTCTATCTGGCCGAGCAGCGCCCCGATCCCCACGGCGAGCACGGCGACGGATACCGCCTGGGACGGGGCCGCGAGATATATGCCAGCGCGTGCTCGCACTGCCACGGCAACCTCGGTGAGGGACGCGCGGAAGGTCCGGTCCCCTCGATCGAGGCGCAGAACTTCACTTATCTGGTCGAGCAGCTCCGAGGCTTCGCTGCCGGCCACCCCCCGGACATCGATCCTCGCGTGATTTCCGCCGTGAGCGGCCTGTCGGCGAACGACAGGAGCGCGGTCGCCGATTTCATCTCGCGCCTGCCCGAGAGTGCCGCGCCGTGAGCTCTTGCGTCTCCTCGGCTCAGGTCTTTTGCGCCCACACCTTGCACCAGCCGCCCACGGGAACGCTGTGTCCCACGAAGATGTTGCAGCCGCCGCTCGCGGCTCCCGGCTTGCCTTGATATTGCGCGCAGGTGCCGCACTTCTGGCCCGGCTTGTAAGTGGGATTGGCGGCCGCACTCACTTTGCTCGCATCCGTGGTGAATGAAAGCGCCTTGGCGGTCGGATCATCGGGGCTCAGGGGCGTCAGCGTGTCGGCGTAGGCCGCATTTCCGATCAATCCGATCGCCGGAACCAGCGCGCCGGCGATCAGACCGCTCTTGACCATCGCGCGACGAGAGATTTTGTGTTGCATCGTTGTAATCCTATCGGTGAGAGAATCAAATCGCATCGGGGCTGCAGATACTAAATCAAAACCGGGGAAACGTCCCGTCAACCCGCGCGCTTCGATGCGCCGGGGCCTCATTTCTGAGAACGATTCTCAATCCGTTCGGAGCTGCTCGGCGTCGCGGGCGCCGAGGCGGTGGTCGGCCGCTCTCCTTGCTCGACGGCGGACTTCGCTCGATGCTCGGGCATCGCCAGCAGACGGGCGGTGTTCACGAGCGCCATGTGCGTCAGGGCCTGGGGGAAATTCCCCAGCATGCGCTTGTTGCGGGGATCGTACTCCTCGGCGAACAAACCCACGTCGTTGCGCAGCGCCAGCAGCCGCTCGAACAGCGCTTCGGCCTGCTCCCGCCTGCCGGTGAGCGCATAACAATCCGCCAGCCAGAACGAGCATGGCAAGAAGGCGCCCTCGCCCGAGGGCAGCGCATCGATGCCAGACTCCGTGGAGTAGCGCAACACCAGACCTTCGACCACGAGATCGTTCTCGATCGCGTCGATGGTCCCGAGCACGCGCGCATCGTCCGGCGGCAAGAATCCGACCTGCGGAATGAGCAGCAGGCTCGCATCGAGCTGCCGCGATCCGTACGCCTGGACGAACGAGCCGCGCTTGGCGTCGAACGCCTTCCCGCATACCTCGGCGTGAATCTCATCGCGGGTGCTCTTCCAGCGATCGAGCGGGCCCTCGAGCCCATCGCGCTCGGCGTCCTTGATCACGCGATCGAAGGCCACCCACGCCATGATCTTCGAGTGCGTGAAGTGTCGCTGCGGACCACGAATCTCCCAGATGCCGTCGTCGGGCAGGTGCCAGTGCGACTCGAGGAACTCGAGCAGCGCCGTCTGCAGGCTCCATGCCGCGGGCTCGGGGTCCAATCCGGTCACGCGCGCGAGGTGCAATGTATCCATCACCTCGCCGTACACATCGAGCTGGAATTGCCTGGAGGCGGCGTTGCCGACACGCACCGGCGCGGCGCCCTGATAGCCCGGAAGCCAGGGGATCTGGTACTCGTCCAGGCGGCGCACGCCGGTCACGCCGTACAGGATCTGCAGATCCTTGGGCGATCCGGCCACCGCGCGCAGGAGCCATTCGCGCCATTGCGTGGCCTCCCTGATGTAGCCCGCCAGCAATAGCGCGTTCAGCGTGAAGGTCGCGTCGCGCAACCAGCAGAAGCGGTAATCCCAATTGCGCACGCCTCCCGGCTGCTCCGGCAACGAGGTGGTCGGTGCGGCGATCATTCCGCCGCTCGGCCGGTATTGCAGCGCCTTGAGCGTGATGAGGGAGCGGATCACCGGCTCGCGCCAGCGGCTCTCGATCTTGCTGCGCCCGGTCCACTTGCGCCAGACCGCGTCGGCTTCCTGGAGCTCGGCGAACGCATCGACGGGAGGCAGGGTGTCGAGGTGCGAGTAGCGGTAATTGAGCGAGAACCATTGGCGCTCCCCCGCGGCAACGGTGAAATCCGCAACCGTCTTCATGTCCTCACCCTCGACGTCGACCGAGCCGGACAGCTCGAGCGTGTCGGGACCGGCCGTCATGAGCAGTACGTTCCCCTTGCGCTGCACCCAGGGAACGATCGAGCCATAATCGAAACGCACGATCAGCTCGAGGTGCATGCTCACACGGCCGCTCACGCCCTCGATGATTCGCACGACATCCCAGCGCGTCAGTGAGGCTGGCATGAAATCGGTCACGCGTACGCAGCCCTCGGCAGTCTCGAACTGCGTCTCGAGAATGAGGGTCCCATCCCGGTAGCGGCGCCGCGCCTGCCGTACGGGGCCGGCCGGAGCGATGCTCCAGCGCCCGTGTTCTGGGCCACCGAGCAGCGCCGCGAAGCACGCGCCCGAGTCGAACCGCGGGAAGCAAAGCCAATCGATCGAGCCATCCGACCCGACCAGGGCGGCGGTGTGGCAGTCGCCGATCAGGGCATATTGCTCAATGGGCAGCGGCATCGACGGCTCCGGCGGACGCGACGTGCGAGCCGCGCGAATAAGCGAAGGCGCGCGTGAACTCCGCGCCGAGAAGAAATATCTGTGCGGAGTAATACACCCACATCAGCAGCACCACCAGCGATCCGGCCGCGCCATAGGCGCCGCTGAACGAGCTCCTGCCGAGGTAAATTCCGATCAACAGCTTGCCCACGGCAAACAGGAAGGCTGTGACGGCCGCCCCCACCCAGACATCGCGCCAGGCGATGCTCTCGCGCGGGATGTACTTGTAGATCATGGCGAAGAGCAGCACCGTCATTGCGAAGCTCACCGCCACGTCGAGCAGCGGCAGGATCAGCTCCACGCCCGCAAAGCGCGCCTGCAGCCAGCCGCCGAAGGCGGCGAGCATGGCGCTCGCGATGAGCGACACCAGCAGCAAGAAACCGACACCCAGGACCATGCCGAAGGACAGCAGGCGCCTGCGCAACAGATCCCACCACGGCGCATCCGACTTGCGTCCCGTCGAGCCCCAGATCACATCGAGCGAGCGCTGCAGCTCGCCGAACACGCTGGTGGCGCCGATGATCAGGGTCAGGACCCCGGCGACGGCGGCCATACCCCTTCTGTTGCTGTACTGGGCGCTCGCGAGCACGCTGCGCAGCGCATCCGCGCCCGCGCTGCCGGTGAGATCGCGCAATTGCGCAATGAGCTCTCGCTCCGCGGCATGGGGACCGAACAAATAGCCGGCAACCGCCAGGGCGATGATCAAGATGGGCGCGACGGAGAAGAGGGTGTAAAACGCGATCGCCGCGCCCATGCTCGAGGCGCTGTGGGCCAGCCACGCGGTGAGCGATTCGACGACGATGTCTTTGATTTGGCGAAATCTCTTGCGCAGGGGCGAGTCACGGCCGCAGTTTTTGCCGGGTCCTTTCGATGGCCTCGTTCGGATTGGTCGGATCGTCCGGCTGGTTCTTGAACCCGCCCGGCTTGGACACCGTCGGCTTCCTCATTTCCTCGAGGGCCTTCTTCTCCTGCTTGTCGGGATGCTTGTCCGAGTGACTGGGTCCCTCGCGGCTTGGATGAAGAACCGGTTTCTTGGCCATGCGCAGCTCCTGGGACCCCGATGTTGCGAACGCTACGAGCGGCGGCGTCCCGCGCACAGTCCGAAACAACCGCATGCGTGGTAGGTGCATGCTGACACGAGCGACGCCGTAGCCGGGGTCCGCGGTCGAGGTCCATCGAGAGCTCATGTACTACCAGAGATCTACTGATAGATCCGTGTGTTACAAATCTTTTCAATAACTAACATAAGGTAATCAGCCCCGTCGGGCGCTGCCCGCGACAGCCCCATACCCCCGCGGGTCTGCCGCGCCCACCGAGGAGATAATGGAATCGCAAAAGCTTATGCCTCGCGGGCAGAGGACAAGCGCCTTGCCGGCCGGGATGATTGGCGGCTGGCGAAACACCATGCCCTTCTCCCATCCTTTCTTCTATGCCGTCGCTGGCTTGCTCATCGGCACGTTGGTCGGCCTGACCGGTGTGGGCGGTGGCTCCCTGATGACGCCCATCCTGGTGCTGGTATTCGCTCAGCCCCCGTGGATCGCCGTGGGCACGGATTTGATGTTCTCCGCCATCACCAAGCTTGCGGCGACCGCCTCCTTCGGCTTCAGCCGGCGAGTCGATTGGCGCATCGTCGGCCGGCTTGCCATGGGCAGTGTGCCCGCCTCGGCCACCGTGATCCTGGGGTTCTGGCTGGCACGTCGAACGCCGGGGGCAACCGATCAGGTCATCGCGCGCTGCCTGGCGGTGATCCTCGCGATCGCCGCGATCGCAATGCTATTGCACAATCCGCTGCGGCGCCTCGGCCTCAAATTCACGGCAGCGTGGCTTGCGAACGCGGAGCGTTACAAGCTGCCTTTGACGGTGGCCGCCGGTGCGCTTCTCGGCGCCGGCGTCGCGTTGACCTCGGTCGGCGCGGGTGCTCTCGGAGTGGTCGCTCTGCTGGCCCTCTATCCATTGCGGCTCACCTCCGACCGGCTGGTCGCCACCGATATCGCTCATGCGCTACCGATCACCATCATGGCCGCCGCGGGCCACGCAGCGCTCGGGCATGTGGACTTGCGCATCCTCGCGTGCCTGCTGATGGGCTCGATCCCCGGAGTGCTGCTCGCGTCGCGCCTCACGGTGCGGCTCCCTGCGCCGCTCACCCGCACGCTCATTGCGGTCATGTTGGCCGTGGTGAGCGAGCGCATGCTGTTCGGCCGTTGAGTCAGTCCTCGTGCAGGCCGCACTCGCGTTTCAGGCCGAAGAAGCGCAGCTCCTCCACGCTCTCGACATCGGCCAGCGAGCGCGTCGTGTGCCAATCTCCAATGGACAGATAGCCCTTCTCCCACAGAGGGTGATAAGGCAGGCTGTGCTTTTGCAGGTATCGCCCGACATCCCGATCGGACCAATCGAAAATGGGGTGCACCTTGTAGCGCCCGCGCTTGAGCTCGATCGGCGCCGTCTCGGCGCGCGACTGTGCCTGCGCCCGGCGCAACCCTGCGAACCAGGTCGCGGCGTCCAGCTCGCCCATGGCCCGCTCCAGCGGCTCTTGCTTGTTCATGCGGTTGTACAGCTCGATGCCCGGCAAGCCCTGGTCCCAGAGCTTCCCGAAGCGCGACTCCTGCCAGGCGGGCGATGCATCCGAGCGCACCACCTTCAGGTTCAGATCGAGGCGCTCGGTCAAGTCGTCGATGAACCGGTAAGTCTCGGGGAACAGGTACCCGGTGTCGATCAAGATCACCGGAATGCCCGGAATCACCTCGTTCACCAAGTGCAGCATGACGGCGGCCTGAGCGCCGAAGCTCGAGGTGAGCACGTGAGCGCCGGGGAGCAGCTCTTTGGCGCGCTCGACTCGCTGCGCCGCGGACAGCGACTCGAACCCACGGCTGATCTTGCCGAGCGCCTCGCGATCCTCGAGCTGATCGACGTCCGAGAGCCAGCGCACCAGCGCCGATTTGAAGCCGTTGCCCACCACTTCGCCGTTCGACGCCTCTGCTAGCCGCACCTTGGACGGCGCACGCCGCAGTCGGCGCGTGCCCTCGAGCGATCATAGCGCGGCCGCAAGGATCCACTTAGTCGCAAGCGTTATGGGCACATAACGCGGTGTTTTAAGGTTTCCTCGGGAGGGGTCCGAAATCGAGGCGCCTGGCACGACGCGGCAGCCCCAGCGCACGCGTCCCCAAAATGTCAAATCGGCGCGAATATTCCGACAGACGACTAATTCATGCGTCCCTGATACACAATGGCACCTGACTCGGTGGATGACTGCGTTTCGCAGGCGGGTTGCCCCCTCGAGCTCGAGGGTTTCCAGGAGGATCGGCGGGCATGGCGTATGTGAATCAGCATTGGCTCCTGATCGCGGGGCTGGTCATCGCGGTGGGGTGCATCATTCTGTACCGGCAGCTGCTGCGGCTCTTCGGGGTCGTCGTCGTCCCGGACAGCAGCATCGGCGTCGCCACCAAGAAATTCGCGCTCGTCGGCAAGAACCGCCGTCTCCCCGACGGCAAGATCATTGCGCTGCACGGCGAGGCGGGGTATCAGGCGGACACCCTGGCTCCGGGACTGCACGTGGGACTCTGGCCCTGGCAATACGACATCGAGATCGTGCCGTTCTTCACGGTGCCTCAGGGACGGGTCGGTTGCGTCGAGGCCTGCGACGGCAAGCCGCTGCCGGGCGGGCGGATCGTGGCGCGGCAGGTCACCTGCGATTCCTTTCAGGACGCGCGTGCCTTCCTCGAGAATGGCGGCGAACGCGGACCGCAGATGGCCCTCATTCCGCCCGGCACTTACCGCATCAACACGCTGCTCTTCAACGTCGGCCTGAGCGATGCCCTGGTCGTTCCGCCCGGCAAGATCGGCGTGGTGGAGGCGCGCGACGGCAAGCCGCTTGCAGCGGGCCGCGTGATCGCGCGGCAGGTCGACTGCGATTCCTTCCAGGACGCCCAGGCGTTCATCGACGGCGGTGGCGAGCGCGGCGCGCAGATGGCCGTCATCGCTCCGGGAACCTACCGGATCAATCCGGCTCTGTTCTCCGTGCAGTTGGCGGACGTCGTCGACGTCCCCGAGAACAAGGTGGGCATCGTGACGACCCGCGAGGGTCATCCGCTCGAATCGGGCGAGATCGCAGGTCCGATGGTGCCCGGTCACAACATGTTTCAGAGCCCCCAGGCATTCGTCGATGCCAAGGGAAGCAAGGGTCTGCAGGAGCAGGTGCTGCTGGGCGGACGCTACTTCATCAACCCGCGCTTCGCGACCGTGGAGATCGTTGACATGATCGAGGTGCCGATCGCCCATGTCGGGGTGGTGATCGCCTTCGTCGGACGCGAGGGGAAGGATGTCACCGGCGATACGTTCCAGCACGGCAATCTCGTGAGCAAGGGAGAGAAAGGGGTCTGGGTCGACCCGCTCGATCCCGGCAAGTATCCGATCAACCCCTATACCCACAAGGTGACCAACGTGCCCACGGCGAATGTCGTGCTCAACTGGGCGACGGGCAAGACCGAAGCGCACCAGCTCGACAAGAACCTGTCGACCATCACCGTACGATCGGCCGACGGTTTCAAGTTCAATCTGGACGTGTCGCAGATTATTCACATTCCACGCAATGACGCACCGAAGGTCATCGCCCGCTTCGGCGATATGTCTGCGCTGGTCACCCAGGTGTTGGAGCCGACCATCGGCAACTACTTCAGGAACGCGGCGCAGGGGTCCGACATCATCGACTTCCTGCGCAATCGATCGGTTCGCCAGGGCGAGGCGCGCGATGCGATCTCGGCCGCGCTCAAGGAGTACAACGTCGGCGCGGTGGACACGCTGATCGGGGACATCGTGCCGCCGGACGAACTCATGAAGACCCTGACCGACCGCAAGATCGCCGAGCAGGAACGCGTCACCTACGACACCCAGCGCCAGGCGCAAGTCGTGCGGCAGCAGCTCGAGCAGGCGATGGCCCTCGCGGCGACACAAGCCAAGGTGGTCGATGCCGAGCGCCAGGTGGCGATCGCCGATTTCAACGCGCAGGCGAGCGTCAAGTCCGCCGAGGGTCAAGCGCAGGCGAAGAAGGTCAATGCGGAAGCGGACGCGACGGTCGTGCGAACCGTGGGCGATGCCGAAGCCTCCAAGACGCGCGCGGTGGGCGGCGCCGAGGCCGAGGTGATGAAGCTGAAGATCGCCTCGATGGAGTCGGGCAATTACGCCATGGTGCAAGTCGCCGAGGCGCTCGCCAAGGGCGGCGTGAAACTCGTGCCGGACATCGTTGCAGGCGCTGTATCCGGCCAGGGCACCCTCGTCGATGTCCTGCTCGCGAACGTCATTCGCGATAGCGCCGCGCGCCCAAAAGCCTAGCGCAAGCGGCCGGCCGAGTGGGCGCTATCCGGCCGCCCCGGCCCCGCGGCCAGATCGCTCGGACACTGCGCCTCGCTCGAGTAGGATGCGTCGGCGGGATACAGCCTCTCGAGCTCGCGCACCACACCGTTGGTCCAGCCGAATCCATCCTGCGTCGGATATTCGCCGCCCCCGCCCGGGCGGCCGGTGCGCATCACGTCGTATTTTTCCACCAGCTTGCCGCTTTGCCGGTAGACGCCGTTCACGGTCACCATGAAGCGGCACGCAATGATCTGCGCGAGCGCGTCGTGGCCATAGCGGCGCAATCCGGAGACCGCGAGCCACTGCAGCGGTGCCCAGCCGTTCGGCGCGTCCCACTGCTCACCGGTCCGGATGAGCGTCGTCACGATGCCGCCGGGTTTCAACAGCTGCCGCACCGCGACGCGAGTCACCGCGTCGGCCTGCTGCTGCGAGGCCAGCGCCACGAACAAAGGATAAAGCGTCGCCGCCGACAGGCGCGCCGTGCGCTCGCGGCGCGTCCAGCGATAGTCCATGTAGACGCCCTGTCGGGGATCCCATAGATAGCGATCGATCGCTGCACGGCGAGCCGCCGCGCGGCCCGCAAACTCATGTGCGCAGCGCCCGTCCGCCCGACGCCCGCAGCCCTCCCCGATGGCCCTCTCCAGTCCGAACAACAGGCTGTTCAGGTCGCTCGGGACGATCTGCGTGGTATCGATGCTGGCCCGATCGCGCGGATCGGCGAGCCAGCGGGAGCCGAAATCCCAGCCGCTCTCGGCCGCCGCCCGGATGTCCCGAAACAGCTCGCTCGCGGGACGCCGGCTGCGGCTTGCGAGCTCGGCGTCTTGCGCGTACGACTCATCGCGCGGGGTATCCCGATCGTCCCAGTAGCGATTGAGGATCGAGCCGTCGGGCAGCGCCACCACGCGGCGGTGGGCGGATCCCGGCTTCAGGCCGACCGCACCGTCCATCCAATACGCGTACTCCCGCTCGAGCTCGGGCAGGTAGCGCGCGAACGAGGCGGCCGGATCCTGCGGGGTCAGCAGGCCCACCATGGCGAAGAAGAACGGAGGCTGAGATCGGCTGAGGTAATAGGTACGGGTGCCGTTGGGGACGTGCCCGTAGGTGTCGATGAGATACGCAAAATCGCCCAACATATCCTCGACCAGATCGTCCCGGCGGCTCACGGCGAGTCCGAGCATGGCGAAATACGAGTCCCAGTAATACATCTCCCGGAAGCGCCCCCCGGGGACCACATAGGGCTTCGGCAGCGCAAGCGCCGAGGAATAGCACGGCGTTCGAGGGGCCGAGCGCGTCAGCTCGCTCCACAGCCTGTCGATGTGATCGGCAATGGGCAGGCGTGCGGCGGGTGCGGTCGGCATGACGATCGGGGGCGGCAGGAGGAAGTGCGCCTGCACGAAAGCCCTGAGCTGCGCCGCCGACCGCGGCTTGCCCCGCTGATACGCCGCCAGTATTCGCGCCGGATCGCTGGTCGGCACGGCGTCGGCGAACTCCTTGCCGTCCGGGAATATGCGCTGCGTCTGCACGGCCACGAACAGATCCTTGAAGAGCACCTGCGGCGGTTCGGGCGGGCTCTCGAGGCACGCGGCGCCCGATGGGCGCACGAGGCTCAGCGCGCAAGCGACACCCAGTGCGCAAGCGAGCCTCACCCGCCAGACTCAATGCGACGGCGCACCCTGTTTTGCCGCGGCCCGTGCCTGCGAGGCGTTCTTCTGCGCCTCTCTCTCTTTCACCTTGGCGCGATGATGGCCGACCACGCAGCCTACCGCCGCGCCTGCCACGGCATGATGACCTGCCAGGTGACCCGCGACTCCGCCTACCGCAGCGCCCTTGAGGCAGCCGTGAGCAGTGGCGTCGAGCGGTAAGAGTGCGCCCGGCAGCAACATCGCAATCATCAACAACGACTTGCTCATCTAGGTTTCTCCTGTCTGCGGCCGGCCCATTGTATGCGCCCACCCCATGCTTACCAGAACACGGCAGGAGAGGAAAAGTTGCGGGTCGACTGATGGCGATCGTGTGCGCGCCGATTGACGGCCGCGCTTCGGGTGCGGATTTTGTTCTGCTTTGAAGGATGGGCAGGCGCGACGGCCGTGCCGGAGCATCGAAGGCCACCCAGCGCCCGCCCGGCGAGAGCCGTCAGGCTCTCGCCGGGTCGGTGCCGATGACCAATTTACTTGCTGGCGACCAGCGTGCTCTCGCCTCGGATGCCGAAGGACGAGGCCACGTCCGCGCCATTTCGCTCGATATAGACGCGGCTGAGTTGCGGGCTGTTCAAATTACGCACCGCCCGCGCGATGGCCTCCTTGACGCATCGACTCGGGCCGAACCGGACGATGACGTCCATGTCCGTGTCCGAGGCGCCGCAGGCGTAGTTGGCCGCGGTGTAGATGCGGCTGTACAAATGGCGCGCGCCCTCGATGGATTTCAAGTTGAGGTCGGAATATGTCAGCCGCACCGCTGACTCGTCGGCGCGACCGGGCGCGGATGCGGCAACTGCCACGGCGAGTGCGAGAAGAGCGGAGGTACCAAATTTCATCATTGCAGTCTCCAGTAATTATCGACACGAGCAATCGGTATGAACCTGCGCGGAAGCGAGGTGCAACTCTCACTTCTGCGTGCGTCAATCCGATGGGTGATCGCACTCACCGGGCCGCAGACAGATTATTCGAGCGAGCGCTTCAGGCGCATTGCCCATTTGGTATACGCGGATTGCGAGGCATCACAGATTCGATGGGTCTTCGTCATGGCCCTGTGCGCGGGCGCCGGCTGATGCGCGCCTTGCGGTGGCGGCAGCTCGAAATGTGATTTATTTCCGCCTTTTGCTACAACTGACCGAGACGCACGACCAGTTCTATCTGGCGGCCCACCCCCAGCTTGCTCATGATCGCCTTGATTTGCGCGCGAACGGTTCCGACCGAGACGCAGCGATTCGCCGAGATCAGCTCCGCTCCCTGTCCTTCCGCGAGAAGTTGAGCGATCTCGGTTTCGGCTGACGTCAGGTCGTACATCGATTGCAGCAGCACGGCCCGGCGCGCATTCGCGTCTCTCGCTCGGCGCGCGACCACCAGCACCCGCGGTTCAAACTGCAACTGGTTGAACTGGGATGGGACGGGAAAAACCTCCAGCACGAGCGGAGGAGCTGCGCGATCTCGGCCGCGCACGATCACCGTGCGGACGGTCGGTATTGCGGGCGGCAGCTGTCCGAGGAGTGCCCTCTCGATTGCATCGCTGAGCCCATCCGAGTCATCCGGCTCGCATGCTTTCAGCCTCCCACCCTTGAGCTGCAGCCTGCCATCGCTGCTGAGCAGCGCCTCTGCGGCCGCGGTCAGCATGATGACGCGCCCGTCGCGATTGCATATGTAGACGGGGATCGAGAGCGTTTCCATCGCTCCGGTCAGGACGGCCGCGCCCCGACTCTCCAGTGCCATATGGGTGCGCACGGCGCTGCGAACATGGGGAGCCAGTGCCTGGAAAGTGCGGCGCTGCTCGGGCGTGATATGTCCTTGCGCCTGCGAGCGGTGTACCGCAAGCACGATGAGACTCTCTTCCCTTCTCTCCAGCAGCGTGAGACAGGCGAACGGAATGTCGAGCCGGCGCAGGGACTCCAGGTAGATGGGATCGCCGCTCGCTCGTTCGAGCGTGATGAAGTCCGCATCGGCGATCACTTGCAGCACCGGCACTTCGGTCGCCATCCGGATGCGGGGATCGATGTGTGCGGTTTGCGGAAAGCTCTCGTGAGCGAGTGGATCGATGTTGGTGACGATATTGAAGAGCACCGAGGCGTTCGACTCCACACCGGTGAGTTGAGCAGAGCGCGAGCCGGTGGCCTCCGCGAGCGCGTGCAGGGCCGGCTCCCATCGCTGCATGCCCACCGACGCGGACTGCAAAGCGTCGATGATGGAAAGCCAGGGTTCGTCGGCGCAGATCATTGCAACAGACTGTCCGGCTGCGTGAGCTGCAGCCCCGCGCAAATTCTGCTGGTAACGCGGCTGTTCGACCACCGTCTGGATCACAACGAGGCGGCCGCCGCCGCAAGAGCCACGCGATCGGCGCCAGACTTGAGTGAATCCCCGCAGCTGGCCTGTGAGGGATTGCCTGAATGCAGCTCGGCCGTGAATTCGTTCGTGAGCTCGGTCACTCGTGCGTGATCCGCCGGATCGGTCATACCTACAGCGCATTCCTACGTCACCTGCCATCGATTTCCTACCTCATCTCGGCGGGAAGGAATCTGGCGCCGCAGGAGGCGCGCGCGGACACTCCTTCACCCGCTTTGGTCCGCAAGCAATGAGCGACCGCACGTGAATCATCGATCATCGAGCAGCACTGCCGTGCTTGCCGTTGATAGGCGCATCGCCGGGCTTGCGCTGCTGTTCCGGGCGATCGGCATTCTCGCGTGCGCCGTGACCGTGGCGACCTTACTTCGTGCGGTCCGGCTCCTTCTGGGCGCTCCTCCCTCGACTCTCCTTCGTGCTCGCACTCTGGCTGGCGCTGCCTGCGCCCGCCACCTGTCGAGAGCTGCTTTCGATAGGCTCAATGTCGTGGCGGTCAGCAGAAGGAGGAACCGAGATGAACGTGCTCAAGTCGAATTACCGATGGTCTGCAATGATTGCGGCCACCGCACTCGTGGCGGTGTGCGGGGTAGCGATGGCTCAATCGTCGGACACGGAGGAATTCCAGCGCTTCAAAGACCCGAATCAATGGGGTGCTCCGGCGGGCAATTTGAACTTGACGCGCTATAGCGCGCTGAGGGAGATCAACACGGGGAACGTCCGAGATCTTCAGATGGTGTGGTCGCAGTCGAGCGGCACGCTGCGCGGACACGAGGGGCAGCCCCTGGTGATCGAGGATGTGGGCGGCAAACCGATGATGTTCCTCGAGAGCGGTTGGCCGAATATCGTGCAGGCGCTTGACCTGAGTGATCCGGATCATCCGGTCCAGGTATGGAGCTACGTGAAGACGAGCGGCCGCGACGAATCGGCTGTTCCCCGCGCCTGCTGCGACACCGTCAATCGCGGGCTCTCCTATGCGGACGGCAAGCTGGTGTTCGGCACGCTGGACGGCTACGTGATCGCGCTCGATGCGGCGACCGGCAAGCAAGACTGGGTGGTCAGGACCGCCTATCCCGAGCATGGCGAGACTCTCACCCCGGCGCCGATCATCGCCCACGACAAGGTGATCATCGGTTTCGGCGGCGACGAGTTCGGCGCGCGCGGAGCGCTATTTGCCTTGAACCTCTCCGACGGCTCGGTGGCCTGGCACTGCTACTCGACGGGCAGCGACAAGGATGTGTGCGTGACGAAGGAGACCAACAGGAAACACCCGCAGTATGGCACCGCGGGCAAGGACATCGGGATCAGCAGCTACCCGGGGGATGAGTGGAAGCGCGGCGGCGGCGCGGCGTGGGGCTGGTACGCCTACGATCCGGAGCTGCACCTGGTGTACTACGGCACGGGAAACCCCGGATTGTGGTCGCCGTCGTATCGCTGCAACCCGCCGGTCACTCAGGAGCATTGCAATGACGGCAAGTCCGACAACCACTGGTCGATGACCATATTCGCCCGCAACGTCGATACCGGCGAGGCGGCGTGGGCCTACCAGATGACCCCGTTCGATCAGTGGGACTATGACGGGATCAACTCGCCGGTGCTCGTGGACATGGAGGTGGACGGCAAGATGCGCAAGTGCCTGGTGCACTTCGACCGCAACGGCTTCGCCTACGTTCTGGATCGCACCGATGGGACGCTGCTGCGAGCGCACAAATACGTCACCGTCAACTGGGCCGAGAAGATCGACATGAAGACGGACCGGCCGGTCAAGGTCTATGAGCACGCGCCGTTGAAAGTCGGCGACAACACGCAAGCATGTCCGTCCGCGATGGGTGGGAAGGACGAGCAGCCGGTGGCGGTCGATCCCAACGATCCATCGAACTTCTATGTGCCGACCAATAACTGGTGCATGGAGGACAATCCACAAACCCGCTCCTCCATGCAGCAGGGCACGGTGTACGTGTTTGCCAACGTATTCATGTATCCGGAGAAGCCGGGAGTGACCGGCAAGTTCAAGAAATTCAACGTGCTCACCGGCAAGACCGAATGGGAGATCCCCGACCAATATCCGAACTGGAGTGGCAGTCTGGTAACTGCCGGTGGGCTGGTGTTCTACGGAAGCCTGGGCGGAGATTTCCGTGCTGTCGACCGTTCCACCGGCCACATCCTGTGGTCGCGCAAGCTCTCCTCCGGCATCATCGGAAACCCGATCGCGTATTCGGTCAAGGGCAAGGAGTATGTGTCGGTATGGTCGGGAATCGGCGGCTGGATCGGGCTACCGGTAACCGCCGGTCTCGATCTCAATGACAAGTTCGGTGCGATCGGTGCCACGGCGATGACCAAGGCCGCCGGCCTGAATCATATACCGCAGGGTGGCACGCTCTTTACCTTTCGAGTGGGGGAATCCGTCCCGGATAGTCCCACCAAAACTGCAGGTTGATGGCGGCGCGCAGCGCCGACCCGGCGGCAACGCCCGGTGTCGGGAGACACCGGGCGGCCTTGCGCTCGCGAGCGCGTTCACCGCCCGGTGGATGATCCCAGGCGTCGCTCGCACATCATCTCAGCGTTCATCGTGCACGTACCGCTCTCCGCGCGACCAGGATGCCGCCGCTGCGATCAAGCAGACGAGCGCCGCGAATATGAACGCCTCGGTGAGGCCCGCGTGAAAGGGTGCCGAGATCAGGTTCGCGAAAAAGGACTGGCCGGTCAGCTCGCTGCGATCGGCGGCCGAAAGCATGCCCAGGACGTGCGAGCCGACCAGTGTCTGGATCGGGTTGTAGCCCAGGAATGCGGCGAACAGCACCGACACCGGCGGCAAAGCCCCGATGCGCCGCGCCACTGCGCCCGGCACGCCATGTTGCATCAGACGATGCGTCAAGGTGGTCGACAGGGTCATCGAGAGTCCGATGATCATGAGCGTGAAGAAAATGCCGATCGAGAGCACCTGGGCGGAATTTTGAAACGTCGCATTCATGCCGCCCCCCGCTCCGCGGTCGCGAGCGGGCAGGCTGTTCATGACCGCGGCCCGATTGGGCGCCGCGAAGGCGCCCATGGACATGCCGTTGAACAGAAGAATCGCGGCGAATGCGCCGTAGTTGAAGTCGATCGGCAACGCCAGCAGCAGGATGAAGCTCACCGCCGCTCCGATCATGCCCGCCGTGGCGAGATGGCGCGCGCCCAGCCGGTCGGACAGATACCCGCACAACGGACCCGCGAGCAGGAACCCCGCCGTCAGGGGCAGCATGAAAATGCCCGCCCAGAGCGGGGTCTGCTCGAAGCCATAGCCGTGCAGCGGAAGCCAGATTCCCTGCAACCAGATGATGAGCATGAACATCAATCCGCCGCGGCCGATGGCCGACAGAAAGGTCGACAGCGTGCCGGAGCTGAACGCCTTGATCTTGAACAGGCTCAGCCTGAACATCGGCTCGGCCACGCGCATCTCGACCATGACGAATGCGGTCAGCGACGCCGCGCCCGCCGCGAGCAACGTGATCACCGGTGCGCTTGCCCATCCCATCGGGTGGCCATTCGCGGGTTCGATGCCGTAGGTTATGCCGATCATGAGCAAGACCAGCCCGGCGGCAAAGGTGATGTTTCCGGTCCAGTCGATTCTGGCGAGGTGGCGCTGACCGAGCTCCCTGAGCTTCAGATAGGACCAGATCGTTCCAAACAGGCCGAACGGGACCGAGACCAGGAACACGAGACGCCAATGGATCGCGGCGAGCGCTCCACCGAGAATCAAGCCGATGAACGATCCGCTGATGCCGGCGACGTTGTTGATGCCCAACGCCAGGCCTCGCTGATTCGAAGGGAAGGCGTCCGCCAGAATCGCCGGTGAGGTTCCCACCAGAAACGCGGCGCCGACGCCCTGAAAGAGCCGGCCGACGATCAGCCAGGCGGCTCCGGCCTGCCCCGCGAGAGGATCGAGCGTCAGCAGCAGCGAGGCGACCGTGTAGATGACGAATCCGAGGTTGTACATCTTCACCCGCCCGAATATGTCCCCGAGACGTCCGAGACTCACGACCAGGACGCTGCTCACGACCTGAAAGCCGAGGATCATCCAAAGCAGATAGAACGTGTTGGCGGGCTCGAGCGGATCGAGCCGGATGCCGCGAAAGATCGCCGGCATCGCGATCAGCATGATCGATGAGTCGATGGTCGCGAGCAGCACCCCGATGGTGGTATTGGAAAGCGCCAGCCACTTGTAACGCGCAGAGACGCTTTCAGGCTCCATTCGACATCCGCAGCGCCCCGGCCGCCGCCGTCAGCAGCGCACCGAAGCGCAGGCGCACGTAGTCGGCCGTCCAGTGCCCCGTCGGTGACGAATCGGCGTTCTTGTCGTAGCTTTGCAAGGTCCAGGCTTGGGTGGTCATGAGAGGCTCAGGCCGCGAATTGCCCGAGGCCTATCGCTCCAGATCGAACTCGAGCGTGATCCCGAGGTCGCTGAACAGCCGGCTGACGTCGGGCATCAAGCTGAAGCTCTGCACGGCCGCCGGGGATACCCCGATCAGCATGCCCACCTGGCCGCCGTCCTCGCGAATGCGCTCGAACAAGCTCTTGGCGCGCAACAAGCGCCGTGCGCTGAGCGCAAGCGCCCAGCCCAGATCGCGCGTCATCGCGTTGCGGGCCTCGCGCACCGCGACCTCGAGGTCGTGCTTCTCGGAGAGCCAGGGATCCGCCGGCCACGAAGTCGGATCCAACGTCCCGAGCCAATAGCTCTCGGCGTGCACGGCGGACGTGTTCTCGCCCTGCAACGCCCGCGGATCGCCGGCGCGAAAAGAGTGTTTCGCCTCGAGCGCCAGCTCGCGCGACAGATCCGCGGGATCCATCGACGGATGGCGGATGCGCAGCGATAGCTCGAACGGCAGCGGCTGCGGTTTCGACAATTTCCTCGCTTCCACGTGTCACCTCGTGCAGTTGCTCATACCTGTCGGTCAACCGCGCGGGCCCAGGGGTTCCCGCGACGGCTGCCACGAACTCTAAACCCCGCAAGCTCCCAAGGGAAACATCTGCCCCCGCAACGCGCGCGCGCCGCGGCGCACGGAACTGGATCGCCTGAAGCGTGTCATCATCTCGTCATGGTGGGTCTGCTAGTGTCGGCTCGAGCGTTGGGTGTGACCCGTCCGGGCGGCGATGCGCGCCCCAGCTGCACAGAGGGGGTGTGCCATCGATACTCACTGCACCGGCACGGCTCATCGGACCAGAGGCATTGCGCTCCTCGCGGGAGTCGCGCTGCTGTCGCTTGCCGCAGCCGATGCCCCGGCTCTGAGCGTCTCCGAGACGGGATCCACGTTGATCTATCCGTTGTTCGAGGCCTGGGTGGCGGCATACGCGAAGGTCGATCCCAGTGCGCAGATGACGGCCGGCGCCACCGACTCGGGGGCCGGCATCGCACAGGCGATCGCGAGGCGAGTGCAGATCGGCACATCGGACGCCTACATGTCCGACAACCAGGCGATGGCCAACCCCAACATCCTCAACATACCGCTGTGCATCTCGGCACAGACCGTGGAGGTGAACCTGCCCGAGCTGCGCGGTGCCGCGCTGAAGCTGAGCGGGCCGGTGCTGGCCGACATCTATTCGGGGAAGATCCATGCGTGGGATGCGGCGCCAATCGCCGCGCTCAATCGAGGCCTGCGGCTGCCGCACCAGGCGATCGTGCCGGTGCGCCGGGCGGACAGCTCGGGCGACACGTTCATCTTCACGCAATTCCTGACTTTCTCGGCTCCCGCCTGGAGGGACAGCATCGGCTATGGAACGAATGTCCCCTGGCCGTCGGTGCCCGGGAGCCTGACGGCCACGGGCAACGAGGGGATGGTGCAGACGATCGCGCGCACGCCGTACTCGGTCGGTTACCTGGGAGCGAGCTTTGCGGATCGGGCAAGTCAGGCCGGATTGATCGCCGCCATGCTGCAAAACCAGAGCGGCAATTTCCTGCTCCCGAATCCGGATACCATCACGGCGGCCGCCGCCGCGCTGACACCGCGCACGCCCCCCGACGAGCGGCTGACGCTGGTGTTTGCTCCCGGGGCCAACTCGTATCCGCTGATCAACTACGAATACGCCGTCGTCTCCGACCGGCAAGCGGACCCGCAGCTCGCGGCGGCCATCGGCAAGTTCTTGCTGTGGTGCATCTCGCCGCAGGGCGGCAGCTCCGGCAGCTTTCTCGATCCGGTGCATTTCATCGCGCTGCCGACGGCCATTCGCGCGCGCAGTGAGATCCAGATCGCCAAGATTCAATAGCTCAGGGGGCCTCGAAGCGCCCGGCACCGTCCGCTGCGCCGAGGCACTCTCGAAGGAGTATCGCCATGCCGAGTGTTGCCAACAGCGTGCCGGACCAGGCTCGTACCGTGCAGGACTACATCGACGAGCGGCCGATCTGGGCGGACGGCACGCCGATTCACTCCTTTCCGATGACGGCCATGCAGCGGCGCATCTGGATGCTGGCCGCCGCCGGCAAATTCTTCGAAGGATTCGTGGTTTTCATGACCGGTGTCGCGCTGCCGCTGATCGCGCGCGAATTCGAGATCGCTCCGGCCGAGCACGGCTTCGTGACCGCGGCCACGCTCGGCGGAATCCTGATCGGCGCGGTCGGCCTGGGGAGCCTTTCCGATTACTTCGGACGCAAGTCGATGTTCATCGTGGAGATGATCATATTCACCGCCTTCCTCGGCGCGGCGGTGTTCTGTACCAGCTTCATTTCCCTGATCTTCTGTCTGTTTGGGCTGGGCATTGCGCTCGGCTGCGACTACCCGACCGCGCACATGATCATCTCCGAGAACATCCCCAGCACCAGCCGCGGACGCCTGGTCCTGGCCGCATTCGCCTTTCAGGCGATCGGCGCCCTGGGTGGCACGGCAGTCGGCTACGCGGTCCTGGTCGCGGTCCCGAATCTCGATGCGTGGCGCTGGATGTTTGCCACCGCGGTGGTGCCGGCACTGCTGGTCACGATCGGGCGTTTCTACGTGACCGAGAGCGCCAACTGGCTGCACACTCGCGGCGCCACCGAGCGTGCCCAGCACGCGGCAAGTCGCCTGCTGCATCGCCGGCCGCAATATCCGCAAAACATCCTGCTGTCGCAGGAGCGACCCGCTGGGCATGCCGAGCACGGCGGGGGCTCGTTCCTGTCGCTGTTCAACAAGCGCTACCGGCGCGCGACCATTCTCGCCTCGGTCCCTTGGTTCCTGCAGGACCTCAGCACCTACGGCATCGGCATCTTCACGCCGACGATCCTGGCCGCCGCCATCGGCCAGAAGGCCGAACACGTGCGCAGCATGAGCGATCTGATCTCCAATGCCACCCTGGCGGCCAAGGGAGACGCGATGATCACGACGCTGCTCATCGTCGGAATCGCCTTTGCCGTGATGCTGGCCGACAAGCTCGGACGGATACGGTTGCAGATCTACGGCTTCCTGGGTTGTGCGGTTGGGCTGTTTCTCGCTTCGCTCTCCGTCGATTTCAGCGGCGGGCTGAAGATCGTGCTGATCTTCGCCGGCTTCATGTTGTTCAATTTCATGACCAACGTCGGGCCCAATGCGCAGACCTATCTGCTCGCGGGGGAAGTGTTCCCCACGGCAATCCGCGGCAAGGGAGCGGGTTTTGCCGCCGCCTTTGCCAAGATCGGTGCGGTGGCGACCGCATTCCTGTTTCCCATCCTGCTCGTCACCATCGGCACGCGCTGGCTGCTCTATGGGCTGGTTCTCTCGTCGGTGCTCGGCGCGATCGTGACATGGATGTATCGCATCGAGACCACCGGCTTGAATCTCGACCGTATCGGGGCGGCGGAAAGCGATTGCGCGCAACCGCGGGCAGTCCCCTAGCCGCTAGGCACCCCCGGCGAGCGGCCGGCGCGCATATGCTCCGAAGCCGAGTATTCCCGCATAGCAGACCGCCGGTACCCATAGCGCGAATTGCAAGCCGCGCCAGTCCGCGACGTGGCCCGCGATGAACGGCACGATCGCCCCGCCGACGATGGCCATGCTCAGCAGCCCCGATCCTTGCTTGGCGCGCGCACCCAGTCCCTCGCTCGCGAGCGAGAATATGGTCGGAAACATGATGGAGTTGAACAGGCCCACGGCCAGCAGCGACCAGCCCGCGGCCGCTCCGCTCGAATTGGCCGAGGTGAGCAGCAGCGCGAGCACGACGGCAGCGTTGAACGCGAGCAGCTTTCCGGGGGAGATGAGCCGCAGCAAGTACGCGCCGATGAAGCGGCCGACCATCGCCCCACCCCAGTAGAACGGCACGTGCTTGCCGGCTGCTTCGGCGCCGAGCCCGAGGACCTCGCTCTGCATGAGATAGCTCACGATCAGCGAGCCGATCGCCACCTCGGCGCCGACGTAGAGGAAAATGCACAGCACGCCGTAGCCGAAGCGCGGCCGGCGCAGCAACCCCAGTGGATGACCCAGTACCGAGTGATCCACGTCCGCCACCTCCGCCAGCCGGTCGCGGCGCATGAAGACCACGGCGGCCACCGCCACAATCGCCGCCGCGAGGCCGATGTATACCCGCACGATGAGATGACTCTCCTGCGCTCTGAACGCCGTGAGCGCCGCACCGCTGAGCCGCGAGGGATCCACATTCGATATCGACCCGAGGATCAGAATCGATCCGATGTATGGAAAGACGGTCGTGCCGAGGGAATTGAACGCCTGTGCGAAGGTGAGCCGGCTATGCGCGGTCGCCGGCGGCCCGAGCACGGATATGAGCGGGTTGGCCACGACCTGGATCACGGTGATGCCTGCGGCGAGCACGAACAGCGCCGCCAGGAAGGTCGCGAACACGCCTGCGGCAGAGGCCGGCACGAACAGCACGCACCCCGCGGCCATGAGCAGCAGTCCGATCACGGCACCGCGCATGTAGCCCACGCGTCGGACCAGCACGGCCGCCGGAACGGAGAAGACGAAATAGGCGGCGAAAAACGCCGACTGGACCAGCATCACCTCGCCGTATTTGAGCGTGAACAGGCCCTTGAGCTTCGGGATCACCACGTCGTTGAGACTGGTGATGCCGCCGAAGATGAAGAACAGCGCGAATACGAACAAGCGCAGATCCGGCGCGTCGGCGTGGGCCGCATCGCCGGCCGACTCCCCGAAGCCTCGCAGGCCGCGCCCGGCGGATGAGACGGCGCCGTTCCGAGGTGCGATGCTCATGGCGGCATCATGCCACGGGCTGGCCCGGGGCGTGGCGCAGCCCGCGCTGCGCGCCGGGCGCCGCCGCGGCACTTCGCTTTTCGGCAACGATGGCGCAGAATCCGCTTGGAAGGTGCGCTAGTGAAACGTATCGTCATCGTCATTGCGCTGCTCGTCGCCATCGGGGCCGTCGCGCTCGCCCTGCTGAGCCGCCCCGATCGATCCGCGGGTACCGCTCCGGCCATTGCCGGGGCGCCCCCGCAAGCTGCGCTCGTCGCCCGCGGACAGTACCTGGCAAAGGCGGCCGATTGCATCGCCTGCCATACGGTGGGTGGCTCCGGCAAGCCGTTCGCCGGCGGCGTCGCCTTCAAGCTGCCCTTCGGCACCATCTATTCGAGCAACATCACGCCGGATACGGCCACGGGCATCGGCGCCTACACGGACGATGAGTTCGTGCGAGCGGTGCGCCAGGGCATACGCAAGGACGGCCGGCACCTGTATCCCGCGTTTCCGTATACCTCGTACACCCTGTTGAGCCGCGACGACGTGCTCGCCATCAAGGCTTATTTGTGGACGGTGCCGCCCGTCAGCCGGCCGAACCGGCCCAATCAGCTCGCCTTCCCGTTCAATCAACGCTGGGCGATGGCGTTCTGGAATGCGGCTTTCTTCAAGAGCCAACGCTTCATTCCCGACCCCTCGAAATCGCCGCAGTGGAACAGCGGCGCCTACCTCGCGACCGCGCTCGGGCACTGCGGCGAATGCCATACGCCCCGCAATATCGGGTTCGGGCTCGAGCACGGCCGCGAGCTCGCCGGCGAGGAGCTGCAGGGCTGGCGCGCCTACAACATCACCTCGGACTCCAAGCACGGCATCGGCGGCTGGTCCGATGCCGACATCCTCGCTTACTTCGGCACCGGACACGCCCCCGGGCACGCATCCGCGGGGGGGCCGATGCTCGAGGCAGTGGCGCATAGCTTGCAATTCCTGAGCCCGGCCGATGCGAGTGCGCTGCTCGCTTACCTGCGCACCGTGCCGGCTCGCGAGGGCAGCCACCCGATCAGCGTCGACGCGCAGCCACCCGCGCTCGCCGCCTCGAGCCCGCTGTTGCCGAACGCCGAGGAGCTGCGCGCCGAGCCGCAGGGGCTCAAGCTGTTCGAGGGGGCGTGCGCGAGCTGCCATCAGTGGAATGGCCAGGGCCGGGAAACCCCCTATGCAGCGCTCCAAGGCATGCGCACCGTCAACGACCCGAGCGCCCAGAACGCCACCGAAGTGATCCTCCAGGGCGCGAGGATGCGGGTCGGGGATGCCGATGTGTACATGCCGGCTTTTGGCGACGCCTACTCGGACACGGAGGTGGCTGCGCTCGCGAACTACGTGGTTGCGCACTTCGGCGGCAAGCAGGGCACCGTGACGGCGCGGGAGGTGGCCGAACGGCGCAAGCTGTGAGAGCGGCGGTCAAGGCGCGGAATGCGAATCCCGCGGCGCCTTGCGCCAGCCCCCGCCGAGCGCCTTGAACACGGCGATCTGATCCTGCACCAGGGCGGCATCGGCCGAGGCCACGGCGGCGTCGAGGGCGACCAGAGATTGCTCCGTGGTGAGCAGGTCCAGATTGCTCAGCGACCCGGCGCGGTACTCGTTGTGCGCGATGTCGTATGAGCGGTGAATCCTCTGCTGCGCCTCGGCGAGGGCCTGACGATTGTCGAGCGCCGCGCCATAAGCGGCGAGCGCTTGCTCCGTTTCCTTGAGCGCGCCGAGCACCACCGAATCGAATGCGGCAAGTGCCGCCGCTTGCGAGGCCTTGGCCTGCCGAACGCGCGCGCGCGCCGCCGCCTGATTGAGGAAATTCCAGCTGATCGAGGGTCCGACCCCCCAGGTGACCCCGATGTTGCTGGGAAGCTGCGAGATCTGGGTGGCAGCGCCGCCGTACAGACCCACCAGGCTGATGGTCGGATATAGATCGGATGTCGCCACGCCGATCTGCGCCGTCGCCGCGGCGAGGCGCCGCTCGGCCTGACGGACGTCGGGACGGCGCCTGATGAGAGCGGCGCCGTCGCCCACCGGGATGAGCGCGACCAGCCGCGGCGGTACGACGCACGATTCGACCTCGGTCGGCGCGTCGGCGGGCGTTCGTCCGAGCAGGGCCGCCAGGTCGAGCAGCGCCGCGCGGCGCGCGCCCTCGAGCTGCGGAATGCTCGCGCGCACCTGTGCGACCAGCGCTTGCGCGCGCTCCACGTCGTATTCGGAGTCGCCGCCGGCCGCGTAGCGCTCGGCGGTGATCCGCTCCTCACGCGACACCACCTCGACGGAATGATGCGCGACGCCGAGCTGTTCGCCGAGAGCGCAGACGGCGGCGTAGGCGCGGGCCGTCTCCGCGGCCACCACGACCCGCACGCTGTCGCGTGCCGCGGCCACGGCGTCCGCGTCGGCATTCGCCGCTTCGATGGCTCGATGAACGCGGCCGAACAGGTCGACCTCGTAGGCGACGTGGAAGATATCCTCGAACAGCCAGATGGTCTGCGGTCGATGATCGCCGAGCTCGAGGATCTCATCGGTGATGGCATCGCGGCCGTAGATCCCGCCCGCCAATAGCTCGGTCGCCGGGTAGCGGGCGGCATGCACGGCCGATAATTGGGCGCGCGCGGCGGAGAGATTCGCGTCGGCCGCCGCCAGGTCGCGATTGGCCTCGAGGGCCTCTCGAATCAGCGCATCGAGGCGGACGTCACTGTACAGCCGCCACCACGCGTCCGGTGGCGCCGCGCTGCTCTCCTGGGTCGCATCTGCGGCGATGAGCGGCGCTTCGGCGTGCTTCGGCAGCGCCGGCGCGTGGTAGTTCGGGCCCACGCGACAGCCGGCGGCCAGCACACAAGCGAGCCCCGCGGCGGCGGCGCGCCGCATGCGGCTCATGGCGCACCCGAGGGGCGGCGCACGGGAAACAGAGGTGCCGCGGATGCAGGACCTTCGGGGGCGGCCGCTCGAAATACCACCACCAGGAGCGCGACCGCGGTCAAGAGCCCCACGGCGACGAATCCATCCATCACCGCCTGGGTGGTCGCCGCGCCCCGCACGACGTTGCCGAGCACGGCCTCGCCGCGGCGCATCGCCCCTTCGGGGTCGGCCACTCGGGTCGTCAGCGCGCCGTAAAAGCGCAGCCGCTCCAGCACCCTCGGGTCGCCCCCCTGCACGTGCTGGCCGATCAGATTGGATGCGACCTGCTCGCGCACGCGGGCCAGCGTACCGATGAACGCCGTGCCGATCTCCCCGCCCATGAGCCGGGCCGTTTGCAGCACCGCGCCGAACGTGAGCGCGTCCTGCGGCCGCAAGTGCAATATGCCGAAGAAGATGACGCCGGAAAGCGCGAAGCTCTGCCCCAGCGCTTGCAGGAATGAGGAGGGCAGGAACTGGTAGGAGCCCCAGATGGGGGTGAGGTTGTAAGCCGCCATCAGGCAGGCGACGCTCACGAAGATGAAGCCGATCGAGGCCACGAGCCGCGCATCGGATCGACGCAGCATGAGGGCCGCCAGCGGACACAGAACGAGCTGTGGCACCGCGATCCAGACCAGCGTGTCGCCGACCTCGAGCGCGCGGTATCCGCGTACGGACCCCAGATAGAGCGGAATGAGGTAAGCGGTCGAGAGAATGGTGAGCCGCAAGAACGCGATGAGCATGAACTGGCTCGGCATCGGCGAGGCGAACACCACTCTCAAGTTGAGCAGCGGCCGCGGCGTCACCGACTCGTGCAGGAAGAAGGCCGCGAGCAGCACCACCCCGCTCGACAGAAGCCCCCATATCAGCCCCGAGTTCAGCCAGTCGAGCCGATTGCCCTGGTCGAGGGCCGCGTATATCAGCGCCAGGCCTGCGCCGCCCGACAGCAGCCCGAAGATATCCCGGGGCGGCTGTGTCGGCGGCCGCTTCGCCGGAACCCCGAGCCGCAGGCACAGCGACATGATCAAGGCGAGCGGCACGTTCTGCCAGAAGATCCAGCGCCAGGAGTGATGCTCGACGTACCAGCCCTCGAGCGAGGCCGAGATGTTGAGCGAGAGCTCCAGATTGAGTGCGTAGATCGCGATGCCGAAGGCCCAGTACTTCGGCGGCGTGTTGATCAAAATGAAGCTCAAGGTCAGCGGGATGAAGAATCCCGAGGCGAGCCCGCCGAGGAATTGCATGCTGAGCAGCATGGGGAGCGATGCCGAATACGGCGTGAGCAGGGAGATGACCGCGAACGCGATCGATGCCCCTGTGAGGACTCGGCGCGGACCGTAGGTGGTGCCCAACCACAGCGCGGGCAGCGTGATGAACATCTGGGCGACGGTCTGCGCCGTGGTGATCCACGCGCCCTCGTCGAATCCGGCGCTCACGGCGCCGCGGATATCGGCCAGGCCGAAGGTCGAAAGCCTTCCGTTCAAGGTCGAGATGAAGGTGCCCATCAGCACTGCGAGCAGCCCGAGCCAGGGAATCGAGGTCGGCACGGGAGGCTGGGCGGCGGGCGGCGGCGGCGCGGGCGCACCCGGCGGCGCGGCGCCGGCGGGCGATGGCGAAGTGGCAGCCGCCGCGCTCATCGGCGCCGCGCGTCCCTGGCGTCGACCTTCGCTTCCACGGACATGCCGGGAGTCAGTCGGTCGGCAAGACCGTCCGCGTCGTCGATGACGATCTTCACCGCGATCCGCTGCACCACCTTGGTGAAGTTGCCCGTGGCGTTGTCCGGCGGCAGCAACGCGAATTCCGCGCCGGACGCCGGCGCGAAGGCGAGCACGTGACCGCGCAGGGTGCGGCCGGGAAAGGTGTCCACCGAGATCCTCGCCGCCTGCCCGACGGCCATGTGGGTGAGCTGCGTTTCCTTGTAGTTCGCGATCACCCAGACATGCGGCAGCGGCGTGAGCGTCGTGATCTGACTGCCCACCCCCACCAGCTGCCCCGGCTTGACCTGGCGCTGTCCGAGAACCCCGTCTTGCGGCGCCGTGATGGTGGTGTAGCCCAGATTGAGGTTGGCCGCATCGAGCGCGGCATGCGCCGCCGCGATCGCCGCCTCGGCCTGGCCGAGCTGAGCCTGAAGCACCGCAAGATCGCGCTCCGCGCCGAGCGCCTGGGCGCGATCCTGGGTGAGCTGCGCCGCGAGCTGCGCGTGCAGCGTCTCGAGTTTCTCGCTTGCCTCGATCGAGGAAGAGCCGGTTTGCAGCAGGCGGCGCTGGCGCGCGAGGTCGCGCTCGTTCTGCTCGCTCGCGGCGCGGGTCTGGGCGACCACGGCGCGGGCCGCTTGAATGGTCGCGAGCTGCCGCTCGCGCTGCGCCCTGAGCACCCGCGCCTGAGCCTGCGCCGAGGCCACGCTCGCGCTCGCCTGCGCGACCGCCGCGATGTAATCGGCCTCGATCAGCTGCGCGAGCACCTGCCCCTTGTGCACGCGCTCGAAATCCTGGATCGGCAGCTCGCGCACGTAGCCCGAGACCTTGGCGGCGATGGGCGTGAGATCCGCCTGCAGATAGGCATCGTTGGTCGTCTGCCAGCCCTCGCCGCCCTCCCAGCGCGTCCAGTTGCTCGAGACGACGATGATGATCCCGATCGCGACGATGAATACCAGGATGCGCCACGCGAACTCAAAGACCTTGTTCCAATCGAGCTTCGGAATACTCATGGTCCCCTGAACGTGAACTTCGCGGCGCCGTTGCGTGCGTGCTTGTCCGTGATTTCACCATTCGCGCCGCGTCGCGGCAAGCCCGCGCGCCTGATAATATCGCTCATCTTCGCGAGGCAAAGAACAGACCCCGGTGTTCCACATGAATGCTTGCAACCGCAGGATCGCCCGGCGCGCAGTGCCGCAATGAGCCGCCGCGCCGAAGCGTTCGAGCAATGGATACGCACCTCCTTCGTCGAGATGAATACCGAGCTCGAGGAGCTGTACTTTGCGCAAGCCGACCGCGCCGCCGTCGGCGGACGCGGTGAGCCGATCAAGGCGGCGCTGCGCGACGAGGGGCGCGTCCACGTGGTCCAGCTCCTCGCGGAAGGCAACACCGGTGACGGCTTCGACAGCGCATTCGGCCTGCTCGGCAGCGTCGGCATGTACCTGGCGGCGTTGCGCCGCCATGAGCTCACCAATCCGGCGCGCGAGGAGCGCTCGCCGTTCATCGAGGCCTCTTCGCTCGCTCTGCACATCGGCTCCTCGCTCGGGATGGCGCCGAGATTCTCGACCGCCCATCTGTCCACCCACAACAAGGCCCGCGCCGGGATCCGCAAGAGCTTCACCTCGCTCGCCGATGAGTTCCTGTTCATCGACGAGAACACCCGCGGCATTCTCTCCCTGCAGCGCGCGGCGGATGCGCTCGGGCGTATCGTCAATCTGGGCGTATCCAGCCCGGTCGCCGACGTCATGTTCGATGAGGCCAGGACGGCGCTGCGCGACGTCATGCGGTTCAATGATCGCCTCATGCGCGAGCTCGATGTCGAGCGTTTCTTCTATTGCGTGCGACCGTATTACAAGCCCTATCGGGTCGGCCGTCAGGAATATCGCGGCGCCAACGCCGGCGATTTTGCCGGTATCAACGAGATCGACCTGCTGCTGGGGCTGTGCCGGGCGAACGATCCTTACTACGCCCAGCTGCTGGTGGACAAGATGTCCTTCATGATTCCCGCCGATCAGCAGCGGCTGCGCGATTGCATGACCCGCACGAGTCTTCTCGATGAGCTGCTCGGTCTGGCGGAAGAATATGCCGGCGCCGACTGGTTCCAGCGAAATGCTCGGGCATACCTCGAGGTGTGCGAGCTGTTCGGACGATCCGCGGCTCAGCATCATGACGGCCTGGTGCAGCGATTCATCGCCGCACCCGCCGTCGACCTCGATGCGCGGGGCCTGCAGGGAATCACCGCCAGCGGACCGCCCTTGCCGGTGCTGCTGCGCTCGCTCGAGGTGCTGCGGGATCTGCGGCTCGCCGCCGACCGCCCGGACATCGCGAGCCGGCACCAGGATCTGCGCCGCCTGCGCGGCCTGGTGCGCGGCTAGAAGCGGCATCGCCGGGAGGCATACGGCCGTTCAGCGGCCGTGCGGGCTGTGGGTCCTATCCGGCGCGCTTGCGGTCCGCTCCCAGGTCTTGGTGCGCACGGTCTCCCGACCCTGCACGCCGCTGCGGGTGGTGAGCACCAGCCTTCCATGATCGAAGCGGACGCTCTGCGCGTAGTCGAGCCCGATCTCGTCGGGAATGAGAGCGACGGAGACGTGATGCGTGACGGTCGAGGTCGCGGGATCGAAATCCCAGGTGCCGAAGTAGGCGTAATAGCTGTCGAATGCGGCCGCCTTCGCGCGCGACTCCTGCGCATCGCCCCGCGCAGATACCCGTGCAGCCGCCACGGCCACGCCCTCACGGTGCGGCGCCGATATCTGCACGCTCATCCACCCCGAGGCGTCGTACTCGATGAGGCCGATCGAGTGCGGCTGATAGAACGGATCGCTGTGGCTCCCGTCGGGACCTGAGTAGGTCGTGGCGACGAGCCGCCAGGCGCCCAGAAGATCCGCACGCGTCACCGGTGCCTCGCGATCGGACGCCGCCGACCGGCCCAGCGCCCAGCAAGCGATCAGTGCGATGCAATAGAGCTTCGCGCGCACGTGCTACTTCGATGCCAGCATCTCTTTGAGAGTTTTCGCCACCTGCGCCAGATCGTAGGGCTTCGGCAGGAACCTGCGTATGGGCGCCATCGAGGTCAAATCGCGGGCCGTCCCATCGGCCGAGGTGAGCAGCAGCGGCACTCCCGGACGATGCAGGCCCAGCCACTGCGCAAGCTCATGTCCGCTTTGCTCGTCCCCGAGGTTCACGTCCGAGAAAACGATGTCGATGCGCACGCTCGACAGCACTGCGATCGCCTCGCCCACCGTGGCCGCCTCGATCACCCGATGCCCCGCATCGCGCAGATACTCCGCCGCGGGCCAGCGCAGCAGCAATTCGTCCTCCACCAGAAGGATCGTCGTTCGTTTCTCACCGATCTCCTGCGTGGCAGGGACAGGCTGCTCCATCCCAAGATCTCCTCACGACTTCTTTGCCGCGCGGCGACGCTCCAGCAAAATTCTGATCCGAGCTTCCACATCCTTGGGGTCATAGGGCTTCTGGATCGGCCCCTCCTCGCACAGCTCGTGTGATTGTTGAACCGTGCTCGCAACTCCCGACGTCAACATAACATCGATGTCCTTACGTGTCTGTCGGACGCGCTTCGCGACCATGAAGCCATCCTCCTTCCCGGAGAGCTTCACATCCACCAGGAGCACATCCGGAGCGCGGCCGCCATCGAGCACGGCCCATACATCCTTGGCGCTGACGCCCTCGATCACCTTGTACCCGCAATCACGCAGATACTCGGCGATCACCATCCGGACCAGCACGTCCGGCTCGACCACCATCACGATCCGCAAACGTGCACCCGGCGTTGGCCCATGGTCACCCTTCCCGCCCCATTACGGGGATCACAGTAGACAGCGCGCCCACGCAATGCCATCGGCGGCCCGCCAGAGCCCTGTGCAGGAGATCGCCTACTCGCCGCCGTGGTGCACCTGATTGGTGCCCGGGAGCTGCGGCCGCTACAAGTCGGGCGCCTTGGCGTCTTTGGGCGGGGCGCTCGTCTGGCCGGCCCCGGCGGCCTGCAGCAGCCTGACCGCCGATCGAGCGCCCCGCGAGGCGATCGCCGGGCTGTAGGCGGTCACGGTGAAGCGTGTGACCAGCCGCTGCGCCGCAAGCGCGCCGCCGTTGAGCGTGAAATGATCTTCGGTCACGGTGGCCACGCCGCAGCGATCGACCTGACGTTGCAGCTGGTCGGGTGTATTCGTGAGGGCGAGATTCTCCCGCGGCACACTCGACACGCCCAGGCCGCCGAGCCCTGCGAACGTGGCGCGGCGGCCGCAGGCATCACCCACCTGCACGCTGCCGTCGCTCTGGAACCGCCAGGTGACCGACTGCGGAAGGTCGCCCGCAGCGACGTACCCGCCGTACTTGTCGAGCAGGCCCTGCTGCAGAACCGTCTCGCGAATCGCGTTGGACGCAGAGAAGCCCTGAGAGTGAATGATGGCCATCGCCTGTTCCTTGCCGGGAACGGGGGTGAACATGACCTCGAAGGATTCTCCGTCCGTGTCGAAATCATCCCCGGCCGCGGCGGCGGCCGGCGCCGTCCAGGCCGCAATCACGTTCACGAAGCGACCGTTGGGGATCGGCTGCATGCCACCCTTGGCGCCGTCCCAGTAGCTCAAGGTCTCGGTCCATTCCTTGTAGCTGCGCAGACCCTTGGACTTGAGCACGCGGCGCACTTCATCGGGCGACATGCCAAGCTCGATGCCGGCCACATCGATGCGCCCGGAGCGTGCGGCGGCGGGCGCCGGGGCCGCTGCGGAAGGAGCTGGCGGCGCCGTCGCAGGTGTTGGCGGCGCCGTCGCAGGTGTTGGCGGCGCGGCCGCGAGCGCGGGAGCGGTTGCCGCCGCCGCGGCTTGCGGCGGCGCGGCGGGCGGCGCCGGCGTCGGCGACGATGCCGCGCTCATCGACGCCGGCGGAGCCGAGGCGCCGCTGTTCTTGTGCAGCCTCAGCACGTAACCCGTGGATACGAGATAGCCTTTCTGCTCCGCCTTGGCGCAAGTGTACATGGACACGGCGCTGATCTTGATGCCGGTCATGCCATCCGGACGGGGAACCGGGTCGCCCACCACGCCGTTGGGCTCGCGGCGTCCGGTCTTCGGATCCACCAGACAGTAATATCGATGCTCGTTCGGCGGGGACCCTAGGTCGAAGTGACCGCGCACCACCTCTTCCTCGCCCTCTCGCAAGTTCTGCTTGATGGAGGAGAAGAAGCCGTCCTGCGGCAGGGAATGCGGCTCGGCCGAGGAATCCGAGACGGCGGGGGCCTGATCGGCGGCGGGAGCCGCCCGGGCGCTCCCTGCACCGGCCCATGACACGATGGCCATCGCACTGATCGTCGTGGCGAGTAGACGCGAGGTGGTCACGTTGTATCCCCCAAAGCTCTTGGCTGCTCTTTGTTCTCGTGGATTCTAGACGCTGGCGGGCGATCGCGCACGCTGGTACACGCACAGATTCGCATACGCCGCCGCGACCAGCGGCGCCGAGCAGCCCGCCTTGTCGCCTCGCTCGAGCAGGTCGCCGAGAATCTGATCGGCCTCGATCGCGCGATGGGCGGCGAGGTCCCGGTACATCGAGGAGGTGAGCGAGGAGCCTTTCGAGGCCGCCAGCAGCGCGCGCCCCTGGGCGTAAAACGCCGCGCTCACCCCCATGCCGATCTTGCCGATGATGGAGGTGACTTCCTCGAAGAATCTCGACATGAATGGCACGCCGCCCGGTACCGCCTCGATCTCGCCGAGAGTGCCGCGCATCAGGCAGGTGATGCCGCCCAGGGTTGCCAGCAATGCCCACTTTTCCCACATCTCGAGCGCGATGTTGGGCGAGAGCCGGGCGTCGAAACCCGCGCCGCGCATGAACTCATCGAGCGCTTCGATGCGCGCCGAGCGGCTGCCATCCATCTCGCCGTAGGCGAGGTCCTGAAAGGGCGCCAGCTGCACGATGCGACCCTCGTCGTCGACCACGGTGGACACCTTGGCCGCGCAGCCTGCGACGCTGCCGCGGCCGAACCGCGCCGCGAGCTCATCCATGTGCTTCATACCGTTGAGGACGGGCAAGATGAGCGTGTGCGCTCCGACGGCGGCGGCAAAGTCTCGCATTGCTCCCTCCAGGTCGAACGCCTTCACCGTGAGCAGCACGGCCTCGAACGGAGCCTCGATCTCACCGGCGCTGATCAGTCTCGGACGCAGCGTCGCATTGCCATGCGGACTCACGATCCGCAAGCCCTGCTCGCGCAGCCTCACCGCTCGCTGCGGCCGCACCAGGAAAGTGACGTCGCGACCCGCCTGAGCGAGCCGCGCGCCGAAGAATCCGCCGGTCGCGCCGGCGCCCACCACGAGCATTCGCATCGAGCACCTCACTGGATGATACCCGCGGCGTGCAGCCGCGCTGAAACCCATGGCCATGCTGCCGAGCGGCAACTTGGCGACAAGCCCGGCGCGCGCCGGCACGGGGTCTCCCCGCAAGACAGCATCTTCATGCAATATTGCATCAGAATACAGGCCGTGGGGGACGCGCCGGTGCGGCAGCCGGATGCGAGGCTCCCCGGGGCGAGCCGCATGATCTTGCGCAGCGAGTGAAGGCGGCGCACCCGCAAATTCGCACGGCGCAGTTCCGCCGGGCGAGCGGAGCGTTTACCCTTGATCCATGGACTCCTCGAGCCGCGCGGCCCGCCCGCGCGGCGTGGCCTACTGAGGGAAGCGGCCCATTGGCTGACGCGCCGAAACTCAAGCTGCGCTCGCAGCTCATCCACCCCTCCGGGACGGTCCCGCAAGGGTTTCGGTCGTTGAGCGTTCCCGTCTATCGGGCTTCCACGACGCTGCTGCGCGCCGCCGACGTGTTCGATCACTGGGACCAGAGCCGATACCCCTATCGCTATGGCCAGTACGGCACGCCGACGGTGCTGGAGCTGTCCGCGCGCATTGCGGAGCTCGAGGGCGGCACGCATTGCTTCATCGCGCCGGGAGGACAGGCGGCCATCACGCTCATCCAGCTGGCATTCCTCAGCTCCGGAGGACACCTGCTGATGCCGCAGAGCATCTACAGCTCGAACCGCCACCTCGCCGATCGGCTGCTCACGCGCCTCGGCATCGCCGTCGACTATTACGACCCGCTGATCGGCGCCGGCATCTGCGCCCTGATCCAACCCAACACGCAGCTCATCTGGTGCGAGAGTCCCGGCTCGGTCACCATGGAGATCCAGGACGTGCCCGCGATCACCGCCGCGGCGCGCGCACGCGGTGTGACCACCGCGCTCGACAACACCTATAGCGCCGGAATTCATTTCGACGCGTTCAAGCATGGCGTCGACCTCACCATGCAGGCGCTGACCAAGTACGTCGGCGGCCACAGCGATGTGCTGCTGGGCTCGGTCACGACGCGCCAGCGCGCTCATTTCTTGAAGCTGGGAGAGGCCCATCAGCTGCTCGGCATGAGTGCCTCGCCCGACGACTGCAGTCTCGCGCTGCGCGGGCTGCAAACGCTCGCGGTTCGCTTGAGTCAGGCCGAGCACAATTGCCTGACGGTCGCGGCATGGATGTCGCAGCAGGACGAGGTCGCCACGATGCTGCACCCGGCGCTGCCAAACTGCCCGGGCTACGATCTTTGGCACCGCGACTTCACCGGCTCCTCGGGCCTTTTTTCGGTGATCCTCGACCCGCGGGTGACGCGCAAGGCGGTGATCGCGTTCATGGACGCGCTGCATTTGTTCAAGATCGGCTACAGCTGGGGCGGTGTGACGAGCCTGGTGATGCGCTATGAGGTCCCGAAGCGGCTCGGCGGGGTGCCCGATCAGACGCTGCTGCGGTTCAATGTCGGCCTGGAGGACACGCGCGACCTGATCGCCGATCTCGGGCAGGCCTTCGCCGTGCTGCGCCGGCACCGGCCGGCCCGCAAACGCCCTGCCCGCAAGGGGCGCGGCTCCAAGTAGTTGCCGGCGCGCGGTGCCGGCGGGCGACCCGCGCCGCGACTGCGCTCAGGCGATTCGCTCGAGCTGGATGGGTGGCCCATGGATCAGGGCGAGCAGTGAATCTCCGTCGATGAGCTCCAGCCGGGCGATGGGATCCCGACGCGCGCTGCGTGCAAACTCGCGCGCCTCGCGGCTGAACTCACCCGCCGTGATCACGTAGCCGGCGCGGGCGCCCACGGCGCGCAACACCTCGCTCAGCTCGCGCAGCATGGTCACGTCCACCTGCTGCTTGCGCCAGTGCCTGCACTGAACCAGGAATCGCTCGCCGTTCCTCATCAACGCCAGATCCCCGCCCCCCTGCGATCCGCCTGCGCCGAATCCCGTGACGATGAAGCCGCGCCGCCGAAACGCCCGCCCGATGAGCTTCTCGAGCTCGCCCCAATGCATCGAGGCGATCGCCGCGCTTGCGCGAACGTTGGATGGAGCAGGTCTTGAATGCATGCGATGCGAAATGGAGGTGATGCGCCGGGCAGGGCGGCGCTGCAGACTCGCTCAGCACAGCGTCAAAAGCGATGAACACGGTCACAGCCTCGCACAATTCCGCCGCGCCGCGCGGCCGGCTCAGGCCCGCCGGGGCACGATGGGCAGGATCACGTGCGAGGGGCGGCTCTCATCGAGGTACAGCGTGTTGCGCGCGATGCTGCGGGTGAGCCCGGTTCCCTCCGCTGCGCCGGTATTCGGGTTGACGTCGAAATGCGGGAAATTGCTCGAGGAGACATCGAGCCGGATCTTGTGGTCGCGCTTGAAAAGATTCGCCGTGGGGAAGGCGCTCACCTCGATCGCGGCAATCTCCGCGGGGCGCAGCAGCTGCGGCCGTTCCCAGGATCGTCGATAGCGCAGGCGCATGATCCCGTCGGTGAGGTTCATGGCGAATCCGTCGGGATAGTCCTCGTTCGGCGGATAGACATCGATCAGCTTGATGGTGAAGTCGGTATCCGGGGCGCTCGAGGCCACCCACAGCTTGGCCACGATCGGTCCCGTCAGCTCGAGATCCTCGCGCAGGGGGGCCGTCTCGAATACCAGCACGTCGGCGCGCGCGGACAGCGGCAAATAGGGCTCCCGGCATCCGAAGAAGCGCGGACCCTCGCGCTGATCGTACGCGCCGCCGCGCATCACGGGCTCGCCCGAGGTGATCGTGCCGCCGATGCTTGGGACCGGGCGATCCGGGTCGAAATCATAGGAAATGGGATCCTGTCCGGCTGCCGGCGGGTCGCGCGCAAGACGGCCGTCGGCATGCAGATAGTAGGGCGTTGACTCGAGGTCCGGGGGCGGCCAGTCACGCTCCCCCCGCCAGCGGCCGCCGTGATCCATGCGTCCTGCGGCGTTGCGCCGGCCGCTGCCGCCGCCCATGACGAAGATGCGCACGGCCGGCTCGGCAGCGACGCCGTTGTCGACGCCCTTCAGCCAGGCGTCGAACCAGCGCAGCCGCAGCGCCAGGAAATCGGCCGCCAGGTTCCCATCGAGGGTGGCCGCCGCCCCGAAATCGACATCGCCGGCGTAGCTGAGCGATCGGTCGCCATGCGTCCAGGGACCGAGAATCAGCCTGACCGGCCCTTTCTTGCGCCTCGACAGGCCCGTGTAGTTGTCGGTGGCCGAGCGCGGGTACGGATCGTACCAGGCGGACATGAACATCATCGGCGCATCGCTGAACCGATCGTAGAAGCCCTGAGCGTAGATTCCGAGTTGCTTCCAGAACGCATCGAAGCTGCCGTGCTGCCATTGATCGTATACGTAGGACTCATAGTCGGGCGCGAGGCTCAAGGGGGAATGACCCCGTTTCCAGGGCATGCGGGCAAACCATGCGCGGATGTCGATCCCGCGCATCGCCTTCAGACGAATGGGATCGCTGCTCACGGCCGGGCTTTCCAGCGCGGCGCGGTATGCCCAGGTCACCTGCTTGAGCTCGAACGCTCCGCCCTGCCGGATGCCGTCCTGATAGGCATTGGAGAAGCCGCCGCTGTCGATGAACAGAGCGGCGATGCCCGGCGCGCCGGCGCAGGCGAGCGCGGCCTGCGTGTGCGCGGCATAGGACAGGCCCATGGTGCCGATTTTCCCGTTGCACCACGGCTGCCGTACGATCCAATCGCAGGCGTCGTAACCGTCCAGCCCATCGCTCAGGTACTTGACGAACTCGCCTTGCGATCGATAGCGCCCGCGGCAGTCCTGGTAGATCACGATGTAGCCGCGCGCGACGAAATAGCGCGCCACCTCGGCGCGGCTCTTGGGCGTCGGTTCGCGCACCGACAGCTCCGAGCGGCTGACGATGGTTTTGCCGTAGGGGGTGCGCTCCAGGATCACCGGATAGGCGCCCGGAAGCGGCACCCCGCCGCGCGCCGGTCGATAGATGTCGGTCGCAAGCAGCACCCCGTCGCGCATGCGCACCATGACATCGGACATGAGCTGCATGTCATCGACGCCGCTCTGCGCGCCCGCCGCGCCCTGCGTTCCAACCACGCCCTGCGTTCCGGGCTCGAGCGCCGCGGATCTTCCCGGGCGAGCAAGGCCCGCGGTGCCGAGCGCCGTCAGGAGCTGCACGAAAACCCGCCGTGTCGTCACGATCTCAATACCCGATGACCCACACGCCCCCCGCGATCGCCGTCACGGCCGCAGCACGGACCCAGCTCACGCGCTCATGCAGGATCAGCGCGCCGAGCACCGTCCCGAATACGATCGAGCTCTCGCGCACCGCGGCGACCGCAGCGATCGGCGCGCGCGTCATGGCCCACAGTGCCATCGTGTAGGATGCCAGCGAGCATGCCCCTCCCAGGACCCCGGATCGCAGCTCGGCACGCAGCACTGCCCAGCGCTGCGCACGAAAGCGCTCGAGCGCCGCCACGAGCCAGGGCACGGCGATGAATGTCGACAGCCACAGGCTGTAGGCCACGGCGTGGCCGGATTTGCGGCTCCCCACCCCGTCGATGACGGTATAGGTCGCGATCAGCCCGGCATTGAGCAGGGCGAGCGCCGTTGCGGCGGAGGATTGGCGCCGCGAGCGTGCATCGAGAATGAGCGAGAAAATCGCGGTCGACATGACCGCGACGCCGATGCCCACCGAGCGCGGCAGAGGCTCGCCCGCGAGCAGCGTGCTGGCGATGGCGACCAGCAGGGGCGCCGTGCCGCGCATCAGCGGATAGGCATGGCTCAGATCCCCGACCCGATAAGCCGCCGCCAGCACGACGCCATAGAGCAGCTCGGTGAGAGTCGATGCGAGCAGGTAGGGCCAGCTCGCAGGATCCGGTCGCGGCAGGAAGGGCAGCGCGCAAGCGGAAAGCGCCCCGGCGCTGATGTAGACCAGCGCCGTCGTCGCCTGCCGATTCGCGCCCGACTTGATGAGCAGATTCCAGCTCGCGTGCAGTAGTGCGCCGAACAGCACCACCAGGAGCACTCCGAGGCTCAACGGTTCTTGCCTCCCTTTGGATCGTGGCTACCGCATTCGAGCTCGCGTCCGAGGCGGCCTTTCGAGGACATATGTTAACCTGCTTCGCCTGCGGTGCGGATCGGCTGCTGCGACCTCACGTCTCACGTACAATGCCCCATGGCCAAGGATATCGATCTGCTGCCCTGGATCTTGGGTGCCATGCTCGCCGTCGGCGCCGCCGCCGCCGCCGCGAGCGACGTGGCGCCGGCGCCGGCCCCGGTCGCGCCGAATGCGCGCAAGCAGCTGCCGCCGGGACAAGTCTGGGAATGCCAGGTCGATGGTCAGCGCGTTTTCTCCGACACTCGGTGCGGTGCTCACGCATCGGTGCGTCACTTGAGCGAGCTCAACCTCATGGCCTCGAGCGCGCCCGCCGGCTACGATCGGCCGCCGCGGACCGGGTACTACCCGCCGAGTCCGGCAATGGACGAGCCGGCGCCGTATCCGAGCGATGATGAGGCAGGTTACACCGGTCCGTCCGTCATCGTGCGTGAGCGGCTGCGCCGCGAGCAAGCTCGCCGCGATCACCGCCCTCGCGCACGCGCCGCCAGACCCTGACCCGATCCGCCGCCCCCGAGCCGATCCGGGCTCAATTCCAGTCGTTGGATTTCCCCGAGGAGCTGCCCGAAAGCAAGCTGCTCAGCAAGCCGCCGACGATCGCGCCGCCGACCTGCAGCGCAAGCTCCGTGCCGGCGCTCGGCATCGAGGCGGCCTGCCCGGTGCATGCATCGTCCTGCTCGATGCGCGACACGACCCAGTCGAACTTGCCGCTGGTGACGGCAGCCTTGCAATAGCGGCACTCGCCGATTTGCGTGAGCGCGACGGGCGCGCCGCAGTTGGGACAGGTGCTCTCCAGGGTCCCCGGCTTCTGCGCGCTCGCAACGCCCACCGAGCGTTGAAACGTCCAGTCCTCGCTGAACCCGCGCGGCGTGCGATCTCCGAACACGATCCTGCCGTCTTTGTCGATCTCGAAATCCGCGGCCGAGGCCGTGATCCGGACGGTCAGATCGTCGAATACGCGCCCGTGCACGATGAGCACCGGCTCGAGCCGCTGCACGGCGAGGTGCTCCATCACGTTGCGCCGGCCCTCGGCGGCGAGCGTCTCGAGCTGCGCGCGCCAGGTGAAATAAGCCCCGGGACTGAGGAAGGCGCGTCCGGCGTCCAGATTCTGGCGGCACCACGCGTCCTGCAGCGCGAGGAAGGCCGCCTTCACCCGGATCAGAAATCCGTCCATGGAGAAGCCCGGATCGGCGCCCCGCAGCGCCGCCACCCCCTGCCCGACCGACGCGGCGGCAACCGCCGGCGAGGCGTCGCCCGAATAGCCCATGAACGGCGCGTTGCGCACATCGGCGACGACCCAATCGACGCCCCCGCTCGTGATGCTCGCGCGGCAGTGCGCGCAGGTACCATCGAGGTTGAGGTTGAGCTCCGCTCCACAGGTGGGACAGCGCGCCGCCACCACCCCGCCGTTCACCGGGGTCCGCGCCAGCGCGTGGCGGAAGAATGTCCACCGCTCGCCGTGGCGCCGGTCGGCTCCTTCATCCGCCACCACTTGATTGGAGTCGCTGAGGGTCTTCGCGCGATAGACCAGATCGAAATGCACCTCGATCCGCTGGCTGGCCGCATCGCAGGCGCCGCTCTGTACGTGCACCGCGCGCACGTTCAAGCTCTCGAGCAATGCATGCTGGTGCATCGTCTTGGCCGCCGCCATCCCGCGCGACACTGCCTCGAACACCGCATCGCTCAGATAGGGGCGGACCGCCGCGGCGTCATTTCGCTGCATGCCGCGCTTCACCAGAAAGAAGGTCATCTCCGCGCGCTGCAGGAAGACCTCGAGCTCGAAGCCCGGATCTCGAGCGCGGATTTGATCGATCACGGGCCGCAGATCCGCCGCGCCGTCCCACGCCCCCGCGCCGCTCCCTGCGCCGGCACCGGCGGACATCGTATCGCGGGCGGCAGAACCGCCGAGCACGGCGCCGAGCGCGCTCATGACTGCGGTCTGGGTCGAGGGCGACGGAGCTGATGCCCCGGTGCCGCCGCTCGCCATTCGCCGATAGATGAAATACAGAATGAGCGCGATGACGAGCAATGCGAGCAGTCCTCCGCCGCCGCCGCCCGAGCTGCCGGAATGAAACGAGTGCCCCAAGGAGAATCCGCCCGCATGGCCGCCGCCGCCGGCATGACCGCCGCCGCCCGCTCGGCCGAGCGCCTCCCCCGCGCCGCAGAAGGCCAGCACGGCCGCCGCGGCAAGCCGCCTCATGCGCCGAGCGCGCTCCCGCAACTGGCGCAGAACTTGGCGCCCGGCGCGGCCGCCGCTCCACACTGCGTGCAATGAAGCGCCTTGGGCACCGCCATCGCTGTTCCGCAGCTGCTGCAAAACCGCGCCCCGGGCGGGTTCGATGCATGGCAGCTCGGACAGCTCGAGCCCGCTGCGGAGGCCGGCGCGGCCGCCGTCCCGGCCGGTCCGGCACCGCCTCCAGGCGGCGCAAAGCCGGCTGCGCCGCCGCCGCCGGGCGCCGTACCCGGCGAGCTCAGACCGATTCCACCGACCAGCCCGCCGAGACCCATGCCGACTCCGAACGCCGCCGGGCCGCTCCCGCCGCCTGCGGCGGCTCCCTCGCCGATACCCTTCAGCGCAGCCCCCACGCCATACTCGCGAAAGCCGCCCGCAAGGCGCGTGTAGGCGCTGTCCTTGCGCAACCCTTTCAAGGTCTGCTCGTCTTCCGGCGTGAGGCTGATGGTGACGTTGCCGAGGCGCGTGATGCCCACCCCGTACGGGGTGAGCGCCGCCTGCACGTCGGCGAGCAGCGCCGTCTCGATCTCGCCCGTGCGCGCGGCGATGCCGAGTACCGGCCATTTCTCGGCGGTCAGCTTGCGCACGACCCCCGTGCGCAGCGCCTTGAGGATCTGCTCCCGGCACCAGTCGGTCACCAGGTCGTTCGAGGCCTGACGTGTTCCGACCAGCGTCAGGATCAACGTGCCCGGGTCCTTGACCTTGAGGGCGTACTCCCCGAAAACGCGCAGTCCCACGGCGAGCCCGGTTTCGGGGTCCTCGATGTTGTCGATGGGGCCGCCGAACGGCAGACTCACGAACTCGCGGGTGCCCACGAAGTAGAGCTCCGCCCGGTACATGTTGCCGCCGCTGGCCCAGTCCACGAGATCCCCGAGAAACGGAATCAACGCTCCGTCGAGCCTCGAGCGGCCCTGCGGCAGGACCCCCGCCACCTTGCCGTCCTTGATGAACAGCGCGGTCTCATCGGGCTCGACGGTGACCTGCGTGAACTTGCGGATGGTGAGGTCGGGCCACTTGTATAATATGGCCGCCTTCGCCTCATCCGGGCGCGCAATGAACTGGCGATTCAGGTCATTTCCCTGGCCGAATAGACTCACGATGCACGTCTCCCCGGTTTGACCAGCGGGCAATATTAAGCCAAAGCGGCCGCGCGAACTATCGATCAGCGCTCATTGCACCATCGTGGTAGAAACGAATCTCCACATCAGCACTCTAAGTCGTTCTCTCCGAAGGAAGATTGCCGCATGCTTCATTGCTCCCCCGAGAATTTCTCCTCCCGGCTGCGAGGTGCCCTCGTCCCGCTGGCCCTGCTCGCCTGCACTTTCGCCGCAGCGCGCGCCGCGCAGGCCGCGGCCGGCGCGGCTCCTGCGCCGCCGCCGGCCGTCCCCGAATCGCAGCCCAGGCCCGCGATTGCGCCTCAGTATGCCGAGCTCGCCAAGAAGCTCGCCAAGGCGCTGCCCGAATACACGATCCAGGCCATCTCGCCGAGCGGCGTGCAAGGAGTGCTCGAGGTGCAGATGGACGGAAATCGCATCATCTACAGCGATTCGAGCGGCAAGCACCTGTTCAACGGTCACCTCTTTGATCTCGACACGCACGAGGACCTCACCGAGCGGCGAATCGAGTCGCTCACCCGCATCGACGTCAAGCAATTGCCCCTCAGCGATGCCTTCGATGTGGTGCGCGGGAACGGCAGGCGCCAGCTGTATCTGTTCGAGGATCCGGACTGTCCCTACTGCAAGAAGCTCGAGGAGGAGCTACCGAAGGTCAACGACGTCACGCTGCACGTTTTTCTCTACCCGCTGACGAGCATTCACCCCCACGCCTACGAGCACGCGCTCGGCGTGTGGTGCTCGAGCGACCGGCAAAAGGCATGGAGCGACAAGATGCTCAAGGGCATCGATCCGCCCGCCGCCAAGTGCGCCAACCCGGTGGATCGCAATCTCGCCCTGGGCGAGAAGCTCAAGATCGACGGCACGCCCACCATCGTCTTTGCCGACGGGCGCGTGCGGGCGGGCCTGGTGTCGGCCGACGAGCTGGAGCACTTGCTCGCCGGCGGCGGATGAGCGCCCGCGCACCGGCAACGGTTGCCCGGTTGGCGCCGGCGGTCAAGATCTTGGCGTCTGCAGCGCATCGGCGCGGCGTCTTTCTCGTAAGCTCGGGGCCGTGACGATGGCCGCGCATCTGAACTTCTGGCCGGAGAATGCCCCGCGCCACCTCGCGCTGCCGGCGACCAGCGTCTTCTACAACGCCGAGGTGTCGGCGCACCGCTACCCGGACAAGCCCTGCCTCGTCTACTACGACACACCGATCAGCTATGCCGAGCTGCTGCACGAGGCCGAGCGCATCGCCGCTCATCTCGAGCACGAGTGCGCGGTGCAGAGAGGCGATCGGGTGCTGCTCCTCATGCAGAACAGCCCGCAGTTCGTCATAGCCTATTATGGGATTCTGCGCGCCAACGCGGTGGTGATACCGCTCAATCCCATGTGCCTCACGGGCGAGATCCTGCGCTGTGCGCAGGATGCGGGCACCCGCACCGCCGTCGTCGCACAGGAGCTCTATCCGCGCCTCGAGCCGCTCATGGGCGAGGCTCTCGACCATGTGATCGTGGCGGCCTACTCGGATTATCTGAAGGTCCCCACCGATCTTTGCGTGCCCGAATTCGTGAGCGCGCCCGCGCTCGCGCTCGGCGCAGGGCCCGTGGCCCTGTGGCGCGATGTGCTCACGGCGCGCCGCGATCCCTCGCCGCTCACGACCGGGCCGGACGATCTGTGCGTCATGCCCTACACCTCCGGTACGACCGGGGAACCCAGAGGATGCATGCACACGCACCGCAGCGCCATGCATACGCTGGTCGCGTCCATGCGCTGGTTCAACGTGCAGCCGGAAATGACGCTGCTGGCCCTCGCGCCCTTCTTTCACGTGACGGGCATGCAAGGCAGCATGAACGGACCCATCTACACGGGTTGCACCGTGATCTTGCTGCCGCGCTGGGACCGCGTCGCGGCGGCCGAATGCGTGCAGCGCTACCGGGTGAGAAGCTGGACCGCGGTGCCGACCATGGTCCAGGACTTCTTCTCCAATCCCGACATCGACCGCTACGATCTGTCGTCCATCCGGCAGCTGAGCGGAGGGGGCGCCGCCATGCCGGCCGCCGTCGCCAATCGACTGGCGGGGCGCGGCATCGTCTACTACGAAGGCTACGGCTTGTCCGAGACGATCGCGGCGACCCATATCAATCCGCCGGGCCGGGCCAAGGCGCAATGCCTCGGCATCCCGATCTTCGATGTCGACTCGCGCATCATCGATCCGCTGACCCTCGCGGAGCTGGCGGCAGGCGAGGTCGGCGAGATAGTCACGCACGGCCCGCAGCTGTTTCTCGGATACTGGAACAGGCCCGAGGCCACGCGCGAGGCCTTCGTCGAGCTCGATGGCAAGCGCTTCCTGCGCACCGGCGATCTCGGCCGCATCGACGAGGAAGGCTACTTCTTCATGGTCGATCGGCTGAAGCGCATGATCAATGCGTCCGGGTACAAGGTCTGGCCGAGCGAGGTCGAGACGCTGATGTATCAGCACCCTGCGGTGCTCGAGGCCTGCGTCATCGGTAAACCGGACCCTCACCGCGGCGAGACCGTCAAGGCCGTGGTCGTGTTGCGGCCGCAGTGGCGCGGCCAGCTCGATGAGCAGGCGCTCATCGCCTGGTGCCGGCAGAACATGGCCGTGTACAAGGCGCCGCGCATCGTTGAGTTCGTCGACTCGCTGCCGAAGTCCGGGAGCGGCAAGATCCAGTGGCGCGAGCTCCAGGAACGGGAAGCCGCGTTTTCGAGCTGAGTGCCGGGGGAGTCATCATGGATCTATGCTACAGCGCCGAAGAGCAATCCTTTCGCGCGGAGGTACGCGCGTTTCTCGAGGCGCACCTGCCCGCCGATATTCGCGACAAGATGCGGCTCGGCCGCCGGCTGCGCAAGGAGGACATGGTGCGCTGGCAGAAGATCCTGCATGCGCGCGGCTGGGGTGCCGGCCTGTGGCCGAAGGCCTTCGGCGGCGCCGGCTGGAGCGTGGTGCAGCAGCATATCTTCGAGGAAGAAGGCGCGCTCGCCGGTGCTCCCCCGCAGCTTCCCTTCTCGCTGCGCATGGTGGCCCCCGTGCTCATGACCTTCGGCAATGCCGCCCAGCAGGCGTACTTCCTGCCGCGCATCGTCTGCGGCGAGCACTGGTGGTGCCAGGGCTACTCCGAGCCGGGCTCCGGATCCGATCTGGCGTCCCTGCGAACCACCGCCATGCGCCAGGGCGATCATTACCTCGTCAACGGCCAGAAGACCTGGAACACGCTCGGCCAGTACGCGGACTGGATCTTCTGTCTGGTGCGCACGCGCAGCGACCTGCGCCCGCAGCAAGGCATCTCCTTCCTGCTCATCGACATGAAGACGCCGGGAATCGAGGTGCGCCCCATCATCACCATGGAAGGCGAGCACGAGATCAACGACATCTTCTTTCGGGACGTGCGCGTGCCGCTCGAGAATCTCGTCGGCGAGGAGCACAAGGGCTGGACCTACGCCAAGTTCCTGCTCGGCCACGAGCGCACCAACAACGCCGGCATCGGGCATTGCAAGCGCGGGCTGCACGGCCTGAAGCAGATCGCCGCGGCGCATCGCGCCAACGGCCGGCCGCTGATCGAGGATGCCCGCGTTCGAGATCGCATCGCGCAGGTCGAGCTCGAGCTGATGGCGCTCGAGATCACGAACCTGCGGGTGCTGACCGCCTTCGCGCATGAATCGCGGCCTCCCGGACCGGAGGTCTCGCTCTTGAAGATCAAGGGATCGGAGATCCTGCAGCGCATCGCCGAGCTCAAGATGCACATGCTGGGTCACGACGCGATCCCGTATCTGCGCGAGGCGCTCGAGAGCGACTGGGCGGCGGATCCGCTGCTCGCCGCGCATTACCCCGACTACGCGCCGCCCCTCACGGGGCATTATTTCAACCAGCGCAAGACCACGATCTATGCGGGGTCGACCGAGATTCAGAAGAACATCATTTCCAAGACGATTCTGGGCCTGTAGAGCGGAGGGGCTGCGCCGTGGACTTTCGCTACACCGAGGAGCAGCTTGCGCTGCAGGAGACACTGCAGCGCTACCTCTCCAGACACTACGACTTCGAGCGCCGCCGCGACCTCGCCCGCTCGGCACAGGGGTTCTCGGCGGATGTCTGGCGGCAGTTTGCCGACCTCGGCATCCTCGCCCTGCCCTTTCCCGAGCGGTTCGGCGGCATGGGCGGCACGGCGGTCGACCTCCTGATCGTGATGGAGCAACTCGGCCGCGGCCTCGTGCTCGAGCCGTTTGCGAGCACCGTGGTGCTGTGCGGCGGGCTGATCCGCGACGCGGGGTCGGATGCGCACCGATCGCGCCTGCTGCCCGAGATCGGCGCCGGCAGGTTGAAGCTGGCGCTCGCCGCCTACGAGGCCGCGGGGCGCTTCGATCTCGATCATCCGGCCTGCACGGCCGTCCCCGCCGCCGGCGGATGGCGTCTGTCGGGGCACAAGAGCGTGGTTCTCGATGCGCCGTCGGCGGATTGGTTCATCGTCTCGGCCGGCAACGGCGCAGCGGGGCGCGGGCTGTCCCTGTTTCTGGTGCCGCGCGATGCGGCGGGACTCGAGCTCCTGCCCTACCCGACGCAATCCGGCGGCCGGGCCGGCGACCTGCGGCTCAGCGACGTGCGGGTCGATGAGGCCTCGCTCCTCGGCTGCGCGGGGGCAGGTCTCGAGCCGCTGCAGCGGGCCATCGACCAGGCCGCCGCCGCCTCGTGCGCCGAGGCGCTCGGCGTCATCGGCATGCTCAATCGGACCACGCTCGAATACCTCAAGACGCGCAAGCAATTCGGCGTGCCCATCGGCGCGTTTCAGAGCCTGCAGCATCGCATGGCGGACATGTACATTGCCGAGGAGCAGGCGCGCTCCATGTCGCTCATCGCGGCACTGCACGCGCAGGACCCCGACCCCGCCATTCGCCGCCGCGCGATCACCGCCGCCAAAGCCTACGTGGGACACGCTGCGCGTTTCGTGGGACAGCAGGCGGTGCAGCTGCACGGTGCCATGGGGATGGTGGATGAGCACATCGTGAGCCACTACTTCAAGCGGCTCACCGTGATCGACATGACGTTCGGCGATGCGGAGTTTCACCTGGCGCGTTTCAGCGATTCGCTTCTCGCGACTGCGTCCGGGGGGTAGAGGTGAACCCCGCGGGCTTCACCATTCACGGCTGCATCCACGCGGCGCGTGCTGACGCGGTGTGTGTCATGCACGTGCATTCGCTCAACGGGGTGGCGGTGTCGGCGCAGAGCGCAGCCGCGCCTGGTTGCCGACCTCGGCCGCAAGGCATTTCTGCTGCTCAGGAATCACGGCCTGCTGACCGTCGGCGCCTCGCCGGCCGAGGCCTTCCTGCGCCTGTATCTGTTCGAGACCGCTTGCGCCATTCAGGTCCGCGCGCAAGCGGCCGCCGTTAGCGCCATCCCGGCGCGGACCTGCCCCGACGCCCGCCCGCAATGGGCTACAATCACGCGCTGACCATGCGCAGTCCCACGTTCTCCGTTGCGGCGCCGGCCCGTGCGCCGGCCGAAGAGCGACTGCGCGGCATCGCTTCCATGATCGCCGCGGTCTTTGCCTTCTCCATCATGGATGCATCGCTCAAGCGCCTATCGTCCGACTATGGACCGCTGCAGGTCGCCTGCATGCGCTGCCTCTCCTCCCTGGTGTTCCTGGTGGCCGCGATCGCCGCCCGGCGTTCCTGGACGCAGCTGCGCGGCGGGCAGCCGCTGCTGCATGCGTGCCGCGGAGCGCTCGGTATCGGCATGCTGGCCGCCTTCGTCTATGCGGTGCATCGCCTCACCATGGCGCAGACCTATTCGCTGTTCATGGCGGCTCCGCTGTTGATGACGGCGCTTTCGGTACCGATGCACGGTGAGCGGGTGAGCGCGCGCCGCTGGCTCGCGATCGCGGTGGGCATGAGCGGCGTGCTGGTGATCTTGCACCCCTGGAACAAGGGGTTCGCTTCCTTTGCCGCCGCTGCCGCGGCCGCGGCGGCGACCATCTGCTACTCGCTCAGCGCTTTGACCGTGAGATCGCTCGGCCCGCGCAACTCCAGCCTGGGGATGGTATTTTGGAACCTGGCTCTGGTCGGTCTGGGCTCCGGCGCGCTCGCCGTCTTCGATTGGCACCCGGTGACCCTGGCCAAATGGCCCTGGCTCGCCGCCGTGGGCATCGCCGGCGCACTCGGGCAGTACTGGATCACCGACGCATTCCGCCGTGCCCCACCTTCGGTGGTGGCCCCTTTCGAGTACACCTCCATCCTGTGGGCGTTCGCCATCGACTGGGTGTTCTGGTCGGCGACACCCTCGAAGAGCCTGATGGCGGGTGCCGCCATCGTGGTGGGGAGCGGTATCTACGTGATCTGGGACGAACGTCGGGCGGTCGCGGCGCTCGCGCTGATATCGGCGAGCCCGCCGCCCTGAGGACGGGCCGAAGATGGCCCGCGCGCGGCGCGATCGCGGCTGTCAGATGCGCCCGGCGACCACCAGGACCAGGAGGACGATCACGACCAGGCCAAGCCCGCCCGAAGGGTAGTAACCCCAACCGGAGCTGTATGGCCAAGCGGGCAAAGCGCCGATGAGCAGAAGAACCAGCAGGATGAGCAAGATGGTACTTATTGACACGTGTTATCTCCCGCGTTCGTTGTCGCTTCGGTTTATCGTGGTGCAAGACTACGCGAAGGCGGCCGCCGCCAAAGCCGGGAGGCCGCGATATCCCCTGTAGGGGCTCTCCTACCCGAGTCGAGACGGCGCGGCTTTGCGACCGCGCGCCCAGTACTCGTACAACGGCAAGCCGAGCAGCAGCATCACGACTCCCTGCAGCGCCTGGCGCGGAGTCGCGACGAAGGTGTTGATGAGGAGCCCCGCGGTCGCGAGCAGAAACACGATCGGGATGAGCGGATAACCCGGTGCCCGGTAGGCGCGCGGCGCCTCGGGCATCGAACGGCGCAGCAGGAACAGGGCGCCCGCCACCAGTCCGTAGAACAGCCAGGAGGCGAAAATGACCGAGTCGGTGAGCGTGTCGTAGGTCCCGGAGATGGCGAGCAGGCTCGCCCACGCGCCCTGCGCGAGCAGCGCGCGCACCGGCACGTTCGATCGCGGCGAGAGCCTGGCGAGCGCTCGGAAGAAAAGGCCATCGCGCGCCATCGCGAAGGGAATGCGCGAATTCGACAGCACGCTCGAGTGCAACGAGCCGAACGATGAGACCACCATGGCGACCGCGGTGAGCGATACCGCCAGCGGACCCAAGAATTGCTTCATGACCTCCGTCGCCACCGAGGAGCTCGGCGCCACGCTCGCGATGCGCACGGGACTGAGCGCGAAGTAATAAGCGGCATTCACGAACAAGTACAGCAGCGCGACCGCGATCGTGCCGCCGATGAAGGCGCGCGGCAGGTTGCGCTGCGGATCGCGGATCTCGCCGGCGAGCGGAGCGACGTTGTTCCAGCCGTCGTAGGCCCACAGCGCTCCGAGCATCGCGGCGCCGAAGCCCGCGATGCCTCCGCGGGCGCTCGGCGCCACGCCCTCGCACGTTCCGCCGAGCCCCGACTGCCCGAAGTGGCTCCAATCGCCGGGGGCGAGGAGGAACGCCGCGATGCCGATCGCGAGGACCAGCGCGACCTTCGCGATCGTGACCGCGAGCGCGGTCCAGCCGCCCATCGTGACGCTGGCGCAGTTGATGAGCGTCACGGTCCAGATCGCCGCGAGCGCCACCAGGGTGACGCCGCTCAGCTCGACCGGCAGGGTCAGAACATGCACCTCGACGGCATGCCAGCGCGCAAGCGCCCCGCCGAGAGCCACATTCGCGAAGATGGCGAGGCCCACGGCGAGCGCCGCCTGGGAGCCGGTGCGAAACACGGCAAATGCCATCCAGCCGAACATGAATCCGACGATGCGCCCGTAGGCGCGCCGCAAGTAGATGTAATCGCCTCCCGCCTCCGGCAGGAGCGCCGCGACCTCCGAATAGCAGAACGTGCCTGCCAGGGACAGCAAGCCGGCGGCGACCCACACCGCCATCACCATCCGGGCGCTGCCGACGTTGCACGTCATGACGCGCGTCTTGAGAAAGACGCCGGCGCCGATCATGTTCGACACGTTGACGGCGATCGCCGCCCACATGCCCACGCCCCGCCTGAGCTCGGCAGGCGCCGCCGATGGCGCGCTTTGCTGCTTCATCCCGGTGTAGTATCGGGCAAATGCCGCCCGACTACTCACGAATCCTCCCCTGGCTGTTCGCGCTGTTGATTCCGCTCGCGCTGTACCGGCGCTTCCGGCGAAATTTCGGACGTCAGCCGCTGCGTCCGCGGCGCATGAGCATACGCATCGCGATCTTTCTGGTGCTCGGTGCGACGCTCGTTCCCGTGGCGCTGCGCTCGAGTGCGCTTGCCCTGGGCGAGCTCGCTGGCGTCCTCGTCGGCATTGCACTGGCTCTGTGGGGCGCGAGCCGCACGCGATTTCTGAGCCAGGACGGACGGCTCTATTACGTGCCGCACACCTATACGGGCATCGCGGTGTCGCTCGTGTTCGTCGGGCGGCTCGTGTACCGCCTCGCACAGCTCTCATCCGGCGGAGCGCTCGCCGCGCCCGGCGCAGCTGCCAATGGCGGGGCTGCAGGCGCGCCCGCCGGGATGGTCAGGAGCCCCCTCACGGTGGGAATATTCTTCGTCTTGATCGGCTACTACGTGTGCTATTACGGCTTGGTGCTGAGAAAGTCCAAGCACATCACGCCGGCGGATCTCGAAGCCGCCCCGCCGGCAACTCCCTCAGCCGATGCGCTAACGCGCGGCGATACCTCGCGATAACGCCTCGCGATAACGCATGGCAATCGAGCTCTGCGCTCTGCGGCGCTCGAGGCGTCGGCTCATTGGGCCAGGGAAAGGACCGCAATGACCAAGAAACCCGCCCCCACCAGCAATACGTTGTGGCCCCATCGGGCGACCAGGCTCACCATGTGAGTTCTCCTTTACTCCAGCTATCCGCCGCACCGCGCGGCGGTCTCCTCTGTATGGGGGCGCAAGTTAACATTTCCAGGCGCCGGAGAAGCTTGCGCCAGGTCGCAGAAACGCGAAAAAAAGCCTTCGAAACAACGATCTGTGCGTGGCACCCGCCGCCAGGCGGGCAGCCGGACGCGAGCTGGCATTCAACGGTCGTTGAGGACGCGGTCGGGGGCGTCGAGGACGAGGTCACTGCCCCGTTTTGATGCGCGTCCAGGCTCGCGTGCGCGCCCGGTCGTAATCCGGCGCCAGCTCCTTCGGCAGGTACAGCCGCGACCGCAGGGCCGGCGGCGGATAGATCGAGGGGTCGCTCAGAATGGCCGGATTGACGAAGGGGCGCGCGGCCAGATTGTCGTTCCCGTAATGGATGTCGTTGGTGATCTCGGCAATCACCTTCGGATCGAGAATGAAGTTCAGGAACGCGAGCGCGGCGCCGGGATGCGGTGCGGAGGCCGGGATGAGAAAGGCATTGTAGGTGATGTTCGAGCCCTCCTTCGGCAGCGTGAATGCCAGCTTCACGCCGGTGCCGTCCTCACGCGCCAGAGACTGCGCGACGAAATAGTCGCTCGACCAGGCGATCGAGAGACACACGTCCTTGGACGCCAGCTGATGCCAGTAGTCGTTCGAGTCGAAGGTGCGGATGTACGGCCGCACGGCCAGCACCGTCCGCTCGGCGGCGTCCAGATCCTCGAGGCTCTGGGAATTCGGATCTCGATGCAGGTAGGCGAGCGCCAGCTGGATCACGTCCTCCGGGGAGTCGAGAAAGGTCACGCCGCAGTCCGCGAACTTCGCGATCACTGCGGGATCGAACAGCATGGCGAGACTGTCGGTCGGCGCATCGGGCATGCGCCGCTTGATCTCCTCGACGTTGTACGCGAAACCGTTCATGGCATGCAGGTAGGGCACGGCATAGCGGTTGCCGGGATCGACCTGCGCCTGGATCGCCATGACGGCCGGGTCGATGTTGTGCAAGTTGGGAAGCTTGCTCTTGTCGAGCGGCAGATAGGCGCCCGCCTTGATCTGCCGTCCGTAGAAGGCGGTGGTGGTGCTGACGATGTCGTAGCCCGAATGGCCCACCATGAGGGTCGCTTCCAGCGTCTCGTTGGAGTCGAAGGTCTCATAGACGACCTTGATGTGGGTCGCGCGCTCGAATTCCTCGATGGTGTGGTGCCCGATGTAATCGGCCCAGTTGTAGATGTTGAGTTGTGCGGCGGCCGCCGGCTCCGATTCGCGCGCTCTTGCGCCGGCGTGATCGGCGGGTCCCGGGCTGGAGGGCGCGCCGCAGGCGCTAGCCAACGCGGCGGCGGCAAGCAGCGCCGCGCCAGGCCCGCGCAGACCCCTAGACACGCGCCAGTTCGGAGCTGACCCAGCGATGAAACTGTCGAATGATGTACTCCTCGGGCATGATCACACCGCGCACGTGCGGCTCGGCATGCAGGCCCCGCTGGTTGAGCTCACAGATCTCGGCATCCTCGCTCATCACCAGATTGGTGAATTCGACCACCTTGCCCATGTCGAAGGCAGGGCTTGCCAGCGTCTCGCGCGAGAACAGGTACTCGACGCGCATCTCGGTGCGCTCCGGCCCCAGAGGCCGCAGCCGCACCACCCGCACATAATCGACGTGCCCGACGACGAACATCGAAGGCAGGCCCGTCAGGTAGACGTGGCCCAGCTTGCGGTCCGGCTCGCTCAGGCCAGAGAACGCGACGCCGGTCGACAGGCCGTCCGCGGACCAGGTGGCCGCGCCCTCGCGCAGGCCGCCCTTGTAGCGAGGGTCGGGATCCGCCGCGTGCTGGCTCCATTCGGGATCGTCGCGCTCTTCCAGAAGGCCACGGCCGAAGATCGGCACCAGGCTCGAGAGCTTCGGATGCACGCCCGGGCAGTGCAGGCACTCGTTGTAGTTCTCCCAGAAGATCTTCCAGTTGCTCTCGATCGTCTTCGTGAGGACGTGGCCGACGAGCAGATGATCGAGGGGCCAGGCGTCGAGCCGGTTGAGCGGCAGATCGAACTGGCTCTCCAGGGCAGGCGGGCTCCCGCTCAGGGACACGAAGATGAATCCCCGCCATTCCAGCACCTTGACCCGGTAGAGCGGATAGTCCGCGATATCGAAGCCCTGGGCATGCCTCTTCGATGAGGTGCGCAGCAGCCGGCCGTGCAGATCATACGCCCAGGCATGATAGGGGCAGATGATCGCGCCCGAGCGCAGCATGCCTTCGCTCTCCCGGCAGAGCTGCGCGCCGCGGTGTCTGCAGGTATTGTGAAAGCCGTGCAGCTCGCCCGCCTCATCGCGCACCAGCAGGATCCTCTGATCGCCGATCTCGAAGGTTCTGAAGGCGCGCTTGGCCGCGATCTCGCTCGAGCGTCCGGCATAGATCCAGTTGCGGTACCAGATGCGCTGCAGCTCGCGCTCGTAGTGCAGCGGATCGAAATAAGCGTCCGCCGACAACCCTTCCGCGAGCTCGGTGAGGCCGTTGTAGCCCGGTGCTTCGGCTGTGCCCAGCATGCAATTCTCCGCTCGAGCGATCGAGGTGCCCGGCGGGCGGATTATAGCCGCGCGGCGCAAGCGGCGCATCGGGCGCCGATGCTTACGCGCGCATCGAGGCGCCGCTCGGGTCGAAGGGCGGCTCGTTCAATCGAACCGCCGGGCGGCGCTCGCCGATGATCTCGATCTCGAACCCGGCGGCGGCGCCGGCCAGCTGCGCCGGCACATAGCCCAATGCCAGCGATGCGCCCACGCGGTGACCGTAGGCGCCCGAGGTCACCCACCCGACGGGCCTGCCCTCGTGCCAGATCGGCTCATCGCCGATCGCGTCGGCATCGCGCGCTTCGACCTTGAAGCACTGAAGGCGCAGCGCCCCGCCTTGCGCGCGCTCCTGCATGGCGGCGGCGCGGCCGACGAACTCCGGCTTGTCGAGAGCGACGAAGCGTCCGAGGCCCGCCTCGAGCGGCCCATAGATGGGACGAAACTCCCGCGCCCAGGTACCGAAGGCTTTCTCGATGCGCATGGCGTTGAGCGCCCGGCCTCCGAACAGCTTGAGCCCGTACTCGCGACCCGCGCGGGTCAGCAGGTCGTACAAGGCGCGCTGATACTCCGAGGTGACCCAGAGCTCGAAGCCGAGCGCCCCGGTGAAGGACAGCCGGCCCACGTACGCAGGCACCATGCCGACCTCGATGCGCCGGAACGACATGAACGGAAATCCCGCGCTGCTCAGATCGTCGCGCACCAGGCTCTGCAGCAGTGCGCGCGAGCGGGGACCGGCGATCGACAGGCCGGTATATTCCATCGCGCAGGGACGAATGCTCACGCCCGCCGGGGGCGCATGGCGCTCGAACCAGCGCAGGTAGTAATTCTCCGCCGCGTAGGTGCCGATCACGAAGAACTGCTCGTGCGACAGGCGGCAGAGGGTGAAGTCGCCGATCAGCTTGCCTCTCTCGTTCAGCATGGGCGTGAGCGCGATGCGGCCGACCGCGGGTACGCGGTTCGCCATGGTGCGTCCGAGCCACTCCGCCGCCTGCGCTCCGCGCACCTCGAACTTGCCGTAGTTGGAGATCTCCAGCAGCCCGACCGCATCGCGCACCGCGCGGCACTCCGCGGCCACGTGCTCGTGCGCGTTGGAGCGGCGGAAGCTCACCTCGTCGCGAGCCTCCTGCGCCGTGGGCGCGAACCACAACGGATGCTCGAGTGCGCAGTAATCGCCGAACACCGCATTCTCGGCCTCGAGCTTCTGGTAGATCGGCGTCGTGCGCAGCGGACGCGCGGCGGGCAGCTCCTCGTTCGGAAAGCGGATGCTGAAGCGGCGCGAATAATTCTCGCGAACCTTGGCGTTGGTGTAGGCGAGCGTCGCCCAGTCGCCGTAGCGCGCCACGTCCATGCCCCACACGTCCGCGCCCGGATCACCGTCCACCATCCAGCGCGACAGCGCCAGGCCGACGCCTCCACCCTGGCTGAAGCCGGCCATCACGCCGCAGGCCACCCAGAAATTCCTCAGGCCCTTGACCGGGCCGACCAGCGGATTGCCGTCGGGCGAGAACGTGAACGGCCCGTTCACGACCTTCTTGATGCCCGCCGCCTCGAGCGCCGGAAAATGCTCGAAGCCCACGGCGAGGCTCGGTGCGATGCGCTCCAGGTCGTTCGGCAACAGATCCTGCCCGAAATCCCATGGAGTCGCCGTCGCCGACCAGGGCACTCCCGCGCGCTCGTAGGTGCCCATGAGCATGCCGCCGCGCTCCTGGCGCAGATAAATCTCTCCCTCGAAGTCGATGGCGTGCAGCTGCTCCTTCTTGCCGGCGAGCTGCGGCATGTCGCCCGTGATCAGATACTGGTGCTCCATGGCGAGCACGGGGAGCTCGAGCCCCACCATGCGGCCCACCTCGCGCGCCCACAGGCCCGCGGCGTTCACCACGTGCTCGGCGCACACGTTGCCCTGGTCGGTGATCACGTCCCAGGATCCGTCGGCGCGCGCCTTGAGGTCCGTCACCCGTGTGTGGCGCACGATCTGCGCGCCGCCGATCTGCGCGGATTTCGCATACGCATGCGTCACCCCGTACGGGTCCACGTGTCCCTCGATCGGATCGTACATGGCGCCGACGAAATGCTTCTTGTCCATGAGCGGAAAGAGCTTCGCCGCCTCGTCGACCGAGATGATCTCCAGCTCCATCTTCAGATACCGGCCGCGCGCCTTGGTCATCTTGAGCCAATCGAGCCGCTCGGGCGTGCCGGCCAGCATCACCCCGCCGGTGATGTGCACGCCGCACGACTGGCCCGAGATCTGCTCGATCTCCTTGTAGAGCTGGATGGTATATTGCTGCAGCTTGGCGACGTTCGGGTCGCCGTTGACGGTATGCATGCCGCCCGCCGCATGCCAGGTCGAGCCCGAGGTGAGCTCCGCGCGCTCGATCAGCAGCACGTCCTTCCAGCCGGCTTTCGTCAAGTGATACAGAACGCTCGTGCCGACGACGCCGCCGCCGATCACCACAACTTGTGCATGACTTTTCATCGAATTCTCAACTCGAGATTATTGCAATGATCATCGGGCCGGCCGCTCATTCGTTGGAGACCGCCAGATGGAGGTTGGGGGCCGCCGCGTCCCGCGGGTTGCCGAAGCGCTCGATCAGCCACGAGCGGAACAAGGCGATGGCCGTATCCCCGAGACCTTCCGGATGCGTGACCAGGTAGTAGCCGAAGCCGTCGTCCAGGATGTTGCCGAACGGGCTGATCAGCCGTCCCGAGCGGATGTGATCGCCGAACAGGTAGTTGTCGATGAGCGCGACGCCTTCGCCGCTCAGCGCGTACTGCACCGCGAGCAGCGCGGTATCGAAAACCAGCCCGCGCTCGACGTTGAGCGAGTGCAGACCGGCGTGGCGCGCGAACTGCGCCCACAGGTAGTGGCGCGGCAGGTCGGACAGGCGCACGTGGATCAGCTCGTTCGACTCGATGAACTCCGCAAGACCCTTGCCCTTGTGGCGCTCCGCCACGCTCGGGTGGCACAGCAGGCTCTGACGCACCGGCCAGAGCAGGTCGCGCACCAGGTCGGTGACCGTGGGCTTGGAGTACACCACCGCGACGTCCACCTCGTTGAGCGGCGGCCCGACCCCGTAGGGACTCACCAGATCGATTTCCACATCGGGAGCCGTGTGGCGAAAGTCCCGCAGGATCGGCACCGCCAGGTGCGCCGCGAAGGTAGGCGGCATCTGCACCCGCAGGGTGCGCATCGTGCTCGCCCCCTCGTTGCCGATGTCGTCGAGCGCGTACTCCAATCGGTCGAAGGACTTCATCACGGCGGTGAGCAGATGCTGGCCGGCCTTGGTCAGCACCAGCGCGTGCGGGCGCCGCTCGAACAGCTGCACGCCGATGAGCTTCTCGAGCGCGATGACGTGCCGCGACAGCGCGCTTTGCGAGATCAGCAGCGCGTTCGCCGCGGCCGTGAAGCTCAGATGCTGCGCCACGCCCTCGAAGGCGCGCAGCGCGTTGAGCGGCAACCAGCGTCGGTCCATGGTGTTTCTGGTCATGCGCTGCCTCAGGGCGCCCACGCCTTGGTGTATCCGATGGCGCGCTTCTGGTCCTCGATGATGCTGCGCGAGGCGAGCCACAGGTGGTAGGCCGCCCAGAATCCGCTCGGCGCGAGGATCAGCAGGGCCGAGCGCAGCGAGGCGGCGTCGACTCCGTGCGGGCCCGCGAACCAGTCGCTCAGCGCGCCCACGGCCTGCGGCGCCACCACGATGTTCAGGATGTTCGCCACCAGCAGCGAGATTGCGATGAACATGTTGCGCATGTGGCAGGGTGAGAGGTTGTTCAGCAGCCCGAAACAAGGACCGATGTAGAAATAGATCGCCGGTATGAACAGCCAGAACATCAGCTTGCACAGCAGCAGCGAATGCGTCCAGTAGGCGATGATCGAGGGGATCGTGGCGAACGCGATACCCGCGGCAAGCAGCCACACCACGCGCCGTGGATCGGCCATCGGCGGGCGCGACAGGATCCACGCGGTACCGACCGTGGCGAGCGATCCGCCGATCAGATGGATGTTGCCGGTGACGGCGCCTGCCTGGCCGACGTCGAGGTCATAGGCGCGCTGCAAGAAGGTCGGCGTCCACCAGATGAGCCCCCATCCCCACAGTGCACACAGGCCGCCGCCCACCACGACGTGGAAAGCGGCCTTCTGATGCCACAGAAATCGCAGCGATTGCCACAGCGAAGGACGCAGCTCGTCGAGCACCCCGTCGAGACGCCCGCGCACCGGTTCCCGGACGGTCAGATAGACCAGCAGGCCGGCGATGAGCCCGGGCAGGCCGAGCGCGATGAACGCGGCGCGCCAGCTATACAGATGCGCCACATGGCCGGCAAAATCGGCCCCTAGATACGCACCGATCGGCGCTCCCAGCGCCAGCACCGTCATCGCCATCGGCCGCCGGTCCGCGGGAAAATAATCCGACACGATGGCGGTCGACGGCGGCGTGCCGCCCGCCTCGCCCACGCCCACCCCGACGCGTCCGAGCAGGAACTCCAGATAGTTGCGCGAGCGGCCGCACATGATGGTGAATCCCGACCACACGATGAGCGAGATGGCGAGGATGTTGCGCCGGTTCATCCGATCCGCGAGCCAGGAGATCGGAATGCCGAACGTGACGTAAAACAGCGCAAGCGGCGTGCCGGTGAGGAACGCGACCCCCTTGTCGCTCAGATGCAGCTCGAGGCGGATCGGCTCGAGCACCGTCGAGACGACATAACGGTCGGCGATGTTGATGGCGTAGATCAGGCACGTGAGGATGAGCACGTACCAGCGCACCATCGATGTGGGCGATTCGGCTTGAGTGACGTCGATGGTGGTGCTGCTCAAACGTGAACCCCGCATGGGCCGCTTTTGCGCACCATACATGGTTCGAAACCGTTATGCGACGCCGGCCGTGCCGGCGCGCGCCCACGGCCCCGCCGCGGCGCGCTGCGCGCCCGGAGCAAAGCGGCTGCGCCTCTAAAAATGACATGGGCGAATCGCTAAATGGCATAGCGTGCCGCGGCCGGAGGGTTAAGCTGCGGCCGGTGGAGAGTTTCGACTACGTCATCGTGGGCGCCGGGACCGCAGGATGCGTCCTCGCCGAGCGGCTGTCCTGCGACGCGCGCAACCGCGTGCTCATCCTCGAGGCCGGCGGCTCCGATGCGCGCTTCTGGATCAAGGTCCCGATCGGCTACGGCTTCACCTTCGCCGACGCGCGCGTCAACTGGAAATATCAGGCCCGCGGCAGTCCCGGTCTGAACGGGCGCGGCATGTACTGGCCGCGCGGACGCGTGGTCGGGGGATCGAGCTCCATCAACGCGCTGGTCCATTGCCGCGGCATGCCGGCGGATTTCGACGACTGGCGCGCCCTCGGCAACCCCGGCTGGGGCTGGGACGAGGTGCGCCCATACTTCGAGCGATCCGAGCGGCGCGTGGCGTCCGACGGACGAGTCCGCGGCGACGGGCCGCTCGACGTCAAGGATGTGACGCCGTACCTGCATCCCATGCGCCGGCAGTGGCTCGAGGCCGCGGCCGAGCTGGGGCTTCCCGTGACCGACGATTTCAACGGGCCCGCTCCCGAGGGCTTCGGCTGCTATCAGCTCTGCATCCGCAACGGCCGGCGCTGGTCGGCGGCCGATGCGTTCTTGCGGCCGGCCTTGAAGCGCGGCAACGTCAAGCTCGAGACGGGCGCATGGGTGAGCAAGCTGGTTTGCGAAGGACGGCGCGCGACGGGCGTGGAGTTCTTTCGCGGCACCGAGCGATGTTTCGCCCGCGCCGATCGGGAAGTGATCGTGTGCGCGGGCAGCGTGAATTCCCCGCAGATCCTGCAGCTCTCGGGCATAGGGCCGGGCGCATTGCTGAGCAGCCACGGCATCGAGACCATACTCGACAATCCCGCGGTGGGCGCAAATCTGCAGGATCATCTGGCCGTGGTCTACTCCTTCAAGGCGTCGCGACCGACGCTCAACGATGAGCTGCACTCGCCGTGGCGCCAGATGATCGCGGGGCTCCGTTACCTGCTCGCGCGGCGCGGGCCGATGAGCTTGAGCGTCAATCAGTTCGGCGGCTTCCTGCGCGCCGACCCCAACGCTACCCGGCCCGATGTGCAGCTGTACTTCAATCCGGTCACCTACGGGGCGGGCGACGCGACCCGCACGCGCATCAAGGTCGACGCCTTCTCGGGATTTTACCTGTGCTTTCAGCCGACCCGGCCGACCAGCACCGGCCGCATCGACATCGCCGGCGGCGATTTTCGCGCCCCGCCCTGGATCGCCCCCAATTATCTGTCGACGGACAAGGACGTCGCCGACGTGGCGCACGGCGGGCGGCTGATTCAGGCCATCGCAGGCACCCGCGCGATCCGCAGCCTGATACGCGAGCCCATCGCGCCGGATCTTGCGCGCATGAGCGAGGCGGATCTGATCGCGGACTTTCGCGCCCGCGCCGCGACCGTCTACCATCCCGTGGGAACCTGCCGCATGGGTCCGCGCCCGCAGGGCTGCGTCGTCGATGCGGCGCTGCGTGTGCATGGAATGCAAAGCCTGCGCGTGGTGGATGCGTCCGTGTTTCCGACGGTCACGTCCGCCAACACGAACGCGCCCACGCTCATGGTCGCGCAGAAGGGCGCCGATCTGATCGCGGCAGGCTGACTCGAACCAAGGACACAAGGACAGGCAGGCATGAAACTCGACAGCGTCCAGGTATTCGTGGTGGGCAATCCGCCGCCGGGCTACGGCGGCCGATATTTCGTCTTCTTGAAGCTCAGGACGGCCTGTGGCGTGGAGGGCGTCGGCGAGGTCTATGCCGCAACCTTCGGCCCGCATGTGATCGAGTCCATGATCTTGGACGTCTTCGCGCGCCGTTTCCACGGCCGCGATCCCTTTCACATCGAGGCGATGTGGCGCGAGAGTCATGGATCGGGTTTCACCCTGCGGCCGGACCTGTCGCTCATGAGCGTCGTGAGCGGGCTGGAAATGGCCTGCTGGGACATCATCGGCAAGGCCGTCGGGCAGCCGGTGTATCAGCTGCTCGGGGGGAAAGTGCACGAGCGGCTGCGCTCCTATACGTATCTCTATCCTGCCGAGGGCGAGGGCGAGGATTTCTATCTCGATCCGGAGCGCTCCGCCGCGCGCGCGGCCGAGTATGCCAAGCTCGGATTCACCGGCCTGAAGTTCGATCCGACCGGCGGATACTCGGCTTACGACCCGCGCCAGCCCACGCAGGAGCAGCTCGAGCGCACCGTGCGGCTGGTGCGGCTGGTGCGCGAGGCGGTCGGCGGCTCGGCCGACCTGCTGGTGGGCACGCACGGGCAGTTCACGCCCTCCGGCGCCCTGCGGCTCGCCAAGCGGCTCGAGCCCTATGATCCGCTCTGGTTCGAGGAGCCGGTGCCGCCCGAGATGCCGGAGCACATGGCGCTGGTGGCGCGCGGCACCAGCATCCCGATTGCCACGGGCGAGCGGCTGACCACGAAATACGAGTTTGCGCGCGTCCTCTCCAGCGGCGCCGCGAACATCCTGCAGATGAACCTGGGGCGCGTCGGCGGCTTGCTCGAAGCGAAGAAGGTCGCCGCGCTCGCCGAGGTGCACTACGCACAGATCGCGCCCCATCTTTATTGCGGGCCCGTGGTCGGCGCGGCCAACATTCAGCTGGCGACCTGCACGCCGAACTTTTTGATCCTCGAAAGCATCCAGCAGTGGGGCGGCTTCCACGCCAAGATCCTGAAGACACCCATCCGCTGGGAGGCGGGCTATGTGATACCCCCCACCGCACCCGGGCTCGGGGTGGAGCTCGACGAGGCCGTTGCGCGCGCCCATCCCTACGAGGGGAAGGGACCGCTGCACCTGGAGATGGCAAGCCGCCCGCTCGGCTGAGCCTGGAGGAGTTCGCGCATGCGCTACGGCTTCATCGGATTGGGCCACCTCGGCCGGCATCTCGCCGCCCAGCTCGCACGTGGCGGATTCGAGCTCGGCGTCTTCGACTTGCAGCGGGACGCAGCCGCCGGGCCGCTCGCGGCAGGCGCCCGCTGGGTGCCTTCGATAAGCGAGCTCGCGCGGCAGAGCGAGACGCTGATCACTTGCCTGCCCTCCCCGGGAGCGACCGCGGCCGTGCTCGAGGAGGCGCTCGCGGTCATGCGTCCCGGCAGCACCTGGATCGAGATGAGCACCAGCGACTTCGAGCAGATCGAGACGCTCGCCGCGCGCGCCGCCGCCGCGGGCGTCGGCACCCTCGCCTGTCCGGTGACCGGCGGGGTACATCGCGCCGAAGCGGGCGAGATCACCGTGCTCGTTGGCGGGGCGCAACAGCTGTTCGAGAGCCATCGACCGGCCCTCGAGGCCATGGGCGGTCGGGTCATTCACCTCGGCGGCATCGAGCAGGCAGCGGTCACCAAGGTGGTCACCAACATGCTCGCCTTCATCCACCTGATCGCGGCCGGGGAGGCTCTGATGCTGTGCGCGAAGGGGGGCGTGAATCTGCGCGCGGCATTCGACGCCATCGCCGCCAGCTCGGGCAACAGCTTCGTGCACGAGACCGAGAGCCAGGTGATCTTGAACGGCAGCTACGACATTGGTTTTACGATGGATTTGGCCTGCAAGGACGCCGGCTTCGCGGTCCAGTTCGCGCGCCGCTTCGGCGTGCCGCTGCGCCTCGCCGCGGTGATGGAACAGACCTTCATCGAGGGGCGTGCGCGCTACGGCGGCAATGCCTGGTCCTCGATGATCGTCAAGCTGCTCGAGGACGCCGTGGGCACCCCGCTTCGTGCTCCAGGATTCCCCGCGCGGCTCGGACCCGAGCACTCATAGCGAGCCGCGCGAGGGGCGCAAATCCAATTTTTGCATGGCTGAATCTAAATTCAGCATGCCCCGATGCTTGATAACAACAAAATAAGCCTTCCGTTCGGCGGCCGCCATGCGTATTCTCCAATTATTACAATTTCATGGTAGCCCCTGGCCTTGAGGGGGGCTCGAGCCGCACAACAGGGGTTAAGGGGATGGGAAGCATGAACTCGAAGCTGTCTTACGCGATCGCGGCGATTCTGAGCGGCTCTGCGGGCGGGCTGGCACATGCCGCCACCGCCACCGGCCAGGACACGTCCGGCACCGACACCACGTCGGACACGATTCAAGAGATCACCGTGACGGCGCAGCGGCGTGTGGAGAACGCTCAGGACGTGCCCATCACGATCCAGGCATTGACCGGCGACACGCTCAAACAGCTCAACGTTTCCACCTTCGATGACCTGCAGAAGTACACGCCCAACGTGACTTCCGCAAATCTCGGCCCCGGTCAGAGCAGCATCTTCATGCGCGGCCTGTCGGTGGGCGTCACCGGCCAGCAAGGCACCGGCACGACGGGACCCATCCCGAACGTAGCCGTCTATCTCGACGAGCAGTCAGGGGCGCTGCCCGGCCGCAACCTCGACGTGTACGCCGCCGACATCGAGCGCATCGAAGTGCTCGAAGGTCCCCAGGGCACCCTGTTCGGCTCCGGGGCCGAGGCGGGCGTGCTGCGCTACATCACCAACAAGCCCAAGCTCGACACCACCGAGGGC